>CAHJWL010000001.1 GCA_903642235.1 Acidobacteriaceae bacterium
GGGATTCGACACCGCTCCCCCCGCAGTAGGCGTCGCTCCTGGAGGCGCCGCGGCCGCAGGCACCCCCGCAGCAGCAGGCAGCGGCGGAGGCGCCCACCAGGCCGAACTTCTCGCAGCCGGCACAGAGCGCGGGCGATGCGATCCGGCAGGCGGCGCGGCAGGCGGCCGAGCCGGGGCAGGGCGGCAACTACGGCAACGGTGTGCCGGTCGAGCATCAGGGCATGAACACCGGAGTCGACGTGCTCTCGGATACGATGGGCGTCGACTTCAATCCGTACCTGCGCCGCATTCTGCGCGAGATCTATAACACCTGGCTGCCGTTGATCCCGGTCGAGGCGCGACCGCCGCTCAACAAACAGGGGACGACGCTGATCCGCTTTATGATTTTGCCGGACGGACATATCGGCGCGATGAGCCTGGATGGCTCGTCGCATGACGATGCGCTGAACCGCGCGGCGTGGGGATCGATTACCGGCGTCGGCCAGTTTCCGCCGCTGCCGAAGGAGTTCCACGGACCGAATTTGGAGCTGCGCATTCACTACCTTGTGAATAAGGACCCGCAGGCGCAGTGAGTCTCGCGAAGCAGGAAGGTGGGCGCATCCGAGCGCTGCGGGAGGCAGAGGAGCGCCGCCGGCAGATGCGGGGATTGCTGTTGCTGGCTGCCATGGCGATTGTTTTTATTCTGTTCCGCTTCGGCTTCAGCCGGGTGTTTACGCCGGGATGGTGGCGGCTCTGGTAGACGCGAAGGCGCTTGCGGCCGCCATGCACCACGATGAGCCCGCGGCCGCTCCGGTGACGGGGGACCAGCCGCTGATCGTGCTGGTTGGGCCGACGGGGAGCGGCAAGACATCGCTGGCGGTGCGGCTGGCGGAGCAGATCTCCGGCGAGATCCTTAGCTGCGATTCGGTCGCGGTGTACCGGGAGATGGAGATTGGCACGGCGAAGCCGACGGCGGAGGAGCGTGCTTTGGTGCCGCATCATCTGCTCGACCTGGTGAGCCCGGATGAGCGGTTTACCGCGGGTGACTGGAGCCGGCTGGCGCGCGAGGCGCTGGCAGGCGTTACGGCGCGCGGTCGGGTGCCGATCATCGCGGGGGGAACGGGCCTGTATCTGCGGGCGCTGCTGGACGGCCTGTTTCCTGCGCCGCCGGTTGATCCTGCTCTGCGGGAGCGGCTACGTAGCCTGGCGGAACGGCGAGGGGCCACGGCGCTCTACCGATTGCTGGTCTCCCTGGACCCGCGCGCGGCGGCAATGATCCATGCCAACGATGTGCCAAAGGTCGTGCGGGCGGTTGAGGTCTCATGGGCCGCACGACGGCCTTTGACGGAGCAATGGGCCGCCGGTCGCGATGCGCTGACCGGCTACCGCGTGCTGCGGCTGGGGCTGGCGTCGCCGCGGCAACGGCTCTACGATCGCATCAATCGACGCGCGGCTGCGATGTTTGATCGCGGTCTGGTGGAGGAGACTGCGCTGCTGGTGGAGAGGTACGGCTATGAGTGCCGGCCTCTTGGGTCTCTGGGGTATGCGGAGGCGGTGGGGGTTCTGCGCGGTGAGCTTACGCGCGATGAGGCGGTGGCACGTGCGCAGCAGGGGCATCGCAACTACGCGAAGCGGCAAGGCACGTGGTTTCGCAAGGATCCAGCGATTGTGTGGATGCAGGGCTTTGGAGATGAACCGGAGATGCTCGCAGAGGCTGTGCGCCGCGTGAAGGCTCATCTTGTGTCCTGACAGACCGTACGCTGGTCTGCGGATCTGAAGCTGCAGGGGGCGGAGTGCATCTAAAGAAGAGCAGAAGGGCGAGGCAGAGAAGCAAAAAGGCAAGGCAGAGAAGCGGAAGGGCAAGGCAGAGAAGTATACGAGCAAATATCGAAGGAAGAGCAGGAGGGTGCCATGGCAGGAAAGAGTGAGACAGCGGTTCTGGCGGGTGGGTGTTTCTGGGGTGTGCAGGAGCTGCTGCGTGACCGCGCGGGTGTGCTGTCGACGCGAGTCGGCTATACGGGCGGCGAGGTGCAAAATGCCACGTACCGCAACCATGGTTCACATGCTGAGGCTGTAGAGGTCGTATTTGATCCGGAGAGGATCAGCTATCGCACGATTCTGGAGTTCTTCTTTCAGATTCATGATCCAAGCACACCGAACCGGCAGGGCAATGACCGGGGAGCGAGCTACCGATCTGCGATTTTTTACACGAGCGAAGAGCAGAAGAGAGTTGCAGAGCGGACGATCGCTGATGTGGATGCGTCAGGCCTGTGGCCCGGGAAGGTTGTAACGGAAGTTGTTGCCGCTGGCCCGTTCTGGGAGGCGGAGCCAGAGCACCAGGACTACCTGCAGCGAATTCCGCATGGCTATACCTGCCATTGGGTCCGGCCCGGATGGAAGCTGCAGCCAAGTGCTGAACATGTGGGTGCCTGACGGCATGGACTGTCGTGTGTGAAGCCGGCCCGCTGCGACGGCGGGTTGTGTTTCGCCGGTAGCCCGGTCGCCGGGGTCTGGCGTACCATTTGTCTATGAGCACTGAAGTCGCCGACGCCGGTACCCGCACTGCTGAACCCGCTCCTCCAAGCCATCAGACGCGGCCACAGATGGCCCACCTTACGGCCGCCCTGAACGATCTGCGCGAGCGCGGAACGTACTTCCGTCTGCGTGTGCTGGACGATGAGCAGGGGCCGGTCTGCACATATGACGGCCGACAGGTCATCAATCTCGCCAGCAACAACTACCTGGGCCTCTGCAATCATCCGAAGCTGCGCGAGGCGGCGATTGCTGCAACGCGGCAGTATGGGGTCGGCTCCGGCGCTGTGCGCACGATCGCGGGTACGATGCGGATCCACATGGAGCTTGAAGAGAAGATCGCGGCGTTCAAGAATGTCGAGGCCTGCGTAGTCTTTCAGTCCGGCTTCACCGCGAACGCCGGTACCGTTTCGTCAATTCTAGGTAAGGGCGACTTTATCCTGTCGGACGAGCTCAATCACGCCTCGATCATCGATGGCGCGCGGCTGTCGGGAGCCAAGATCAAGGTATTTCGGCACAAGGATGTTGCGCATGCCGAAGAGCTGCTGCGAGAGATCGAAAACGAGCCAGGCCGGAAGCTCATCATCACCGACGGCGTATTTTCCATGGACGGCGACATCGGTCCGGTGGACAAGTTGGCTGAGCTGGCGGAGCGGTACGGCGCCATCATGATGGTGGACGATGCGCATGCGTCCGGTGTTCTTGGGCGCAACGGCCGCGGGTCTGTCGACCACTTTGATGTGCATGGCAAGGTGGATGTGCAGGTCGGCACGCTGTCGAAGGCTATCGGCGCGCTGGGCGGGTATGTGTGCGGATCGCGCGATTTGATTGACTATCTTTACCACCGTGCCCGGCCGTTTCTGTTTTCTACCTCCCATCCGCCGTCGGTGGCTGCCACCTGCATTGCTGCGTTTGACATTCTTGAGAGTGAACCTGAGCGCATTGAGCGGCTGTGGTCGAATACGCGCTACTTTCAGGAGCAACTGAAGCAGGCCGGGTTTGACGTCGGTGGCGTGTCGACACCGGCGAGCGAGACACCGATCACGCCGATCATCCTTGGCGACGGTCGACAGACCATGGCGTTCTCGCGCGCGCTGTTTGAAGCCGGGGTGATGGCGACGGGCATTGCTTTCCCGACGGTTCCTGAAGGCAAGGCACGCATTCGCTGCATCCTGACCAGCGAACACACGCTCCCACAGCTTGACCAGGCGCTGGAAACAATTCATTCGGTCGCAAAACAGACTGGGGTGCTTTGAAGATTTCGGCTCTGTTCCGCGAGACAGTGCGTTTGATCGACGTGAATCCTGCAACTCCTGGCCGTTCGCCGCGTCTCTTCACCGTGCCCGTTTTCTTTCCTTGTCTTCACGCATGCTGTGCTGTCGTGCTGCTTTCCGCCTTTGTCTGCCTTGCGATTCCCGGTCTTGTTCAGGCGCAGACGCCCGAAGAGCGGTACCCGTCGAGTCAGGCGGCCTCGGACGTGAGCACGCTGGCGCACCTGGACCTCGGGTCGTATCGACTTGCGGACGCAAGTCTGCCGGATGCACCGGGGTTCTCCTCCTCCGTCGTTGCTGATCCGCAGGAGACCACGGCGCCCGCAACTCCGACCTCCGCGCCGCACGCGCCGCAGACGGTGCCCCAAGGCGAGCAGGATGTTCCCGGCGGACAGACCAAACGCATTCTCGGGATTATTCCAAACTATCGATCGGTCTCGGCCGATCAACATCTGCCTCCGCAGACTGTGAAGGACAAGTTTGTTGCCGCGGCGCACGACTCGTTTGACTACGGCTCGTTTGTTCTGGCAGCGGTGCAGGCTGGTGTCTCAATCAGCGGTAACTCGTACCCGGAGTTCGGTAAGGGCGTGCTGGGCTACGGCCGCTATTATTGGCGGACTTTGCTGGATACCGCGGATGAGAACTTTATGGTTGGCGGCGTCGTTCCTGCTGTGCTTCACCAGGACTCACGCTTCTATACGCTCGGCCACGGCAGCATCGGGCATCGCGTTCTCTACGCGTCCACCCGTGTTTTGATTACACGCGGTGACAGCGGCAACGCGCAGCCGAACTTCTCCGAGATTATCGGTGCCGGTGCGGCGTCCGGTATCTCCTCTACGTATTATCCGGAGCGGTATCGTACCTGGACGAAGGTCGGCCAGAAATGGCTCACAAGCGTGATCATCGACGGGGCGAACTTCACCTTTAAGGAGTTCTGGCCGGACATCAATCAGCACTATGTAAGCCGTGTGTATCACCCCAAAGCTAAGGGTTCTGGCGAGTAGGCCAGTAAACAAATCTTTCGCCTGCGTTGAATGTGACTGTGTGACTTTTGTAGTCGCTCCTGGGCGGCTTGTTTCCTTTCTGCGTCACTTTCCCGGTGAACGCATCACAAGAAGATGAAGATCAGACTTCTCGCTTTCCTGCTGTGCTTCCCGGCGTGCGTGATTTCGGGTCAGGTTCTTACGCCAGGTGCGCTTTCGCCGGTGTCCTCCAGTGTGGTTGACAGCGTCGATCTTCCGGATGCGCCGGCGGTTTCTCCGGATGCGGTGCAGACTGCAGCCGGTAATGGGTCCAGTGCGGCAGGTACGCAGCAAACCAAGCGCATTCTCGGCATTGTTCCAAACTTTCGCTCCGTCTCGGCGGATGTTCATCTGCCGCCGCAGAGCGCGCGTGAGAAGTTCACCACTGCCTTTCAGGACAGCTTCGACTACTCTTCGGCGATCTTTATCGCCGCACAGGCGGCGCTCTACTACGGCTTCAATGAGACACCGGAGTTTCACGATGGGTGGCCCGGCTATGCACGGTATTACTGGCACACCTTTGCCGATACGGCCGACGAGAATATATGGGTCGAGGGCATTCTTCCCTCGGTGCTTCACCAGGACAATCGCTTCTATACGCGCGGTCATGGCTCGTCGCTGAAGCGTGCAGAATACTCTGCGACGCGGGCTCTGATCACGCGAAATGATAAAGGGAACGAGGTTTTCAACAGTTCAGAGGTTCTGGGAGCCGGCATTGCCGCTGGGATTTCTTCCTTGTATTACCCCAGTTCGGATCGCACATTCTCAAAGGTCGCCCAGATCTGGTATACGAACGTCCTGATTGATGGTGGCACCTTCGTCTTCAAGGAGTTCTGGCCCGACATCAACAACAAGCTTTTTCACACGAAAGATTAAGAGTTTGAGGCTGTGGACGGTCCGGGAGTTCACAGGCGGCGTCAACATCACCAGCGAGGCCTGAGGTGCCAAGCCGCTACGATGGCGCGGAGTCGGGGTCGGTGTAGACAACCTGCCCACCGACCAGGGTGGTTCGTACCCGGCCCAACATAAGTGCTTGGTCAAAAGGCGTGTTTTTCGAACGCGAAAGGCTGCGGCCTGCGGTGAAGGTCCACTCCGCACCCGCGTCGAAGATGACGATATCTGCTGCGCTGCCAGCCGCGAGGGTGCCGAGATCCGAACGATTCAGCAGCGCCGCGGGATTCGTGCTCATTCTGGTTACAATATCTGCGATTGATGCTCCGTGTTCCCGATAGAGCGCGCACAGCGCGAGTCCAAGGCTGGTTTCGAGGCCTGTGAGTCCGTTCGGCGCGCGGTCGAACTCGACCTGCTTTTCATGCTGCGCATGTGGCGCGTGGTCGGTCGCGATACAGTCCACGGTGCCGTCGAGCAGCCCCGCGATGACAGCGTCCCGGTCGGCTGCCGCGCGGAGGGGCGGGTTCACCTTTGCGTTGGTGTCGTAGCCGCGCACGGCATCTTCGGTAAGGGTGAAATGATGCGGCGTTGCCTCGCAGGTGACGTGCACACCTGCCTGCCTGGCGGCTCGGATCGCCGCAAGCGCCCGCGCTGTCGAGACGTGCTGCACATGGAGGTGCGGCCGCAGGCCCTCGTTGCGCTCGATCTCTGCCAGCAGCGCGATATCGCGTTCCACGAGGCGAGCTTCCGCTTCGATAGTCATGCCGCGCAGCCCCAGACGAAAGGCGAGAGCGCCTGCGTTGACGCCGGAGGAGCCACCGGTGAGCGCCGTCAGGCGTGTGTCCTCCGCATGCTGCGAGATCAGCACACCTTCCCGTGCGGCGCTGACCAAGGCGGCGCGCATGATGCCGTCCTCGAGGATCGGTTTGCCATCGTCAGTAAAGCCGACCGCGCCGGCGCGCACCAGACCGGCGAAGTCCGTCAGTTCGGCTCCCAGGCTTCCGCGCGTGGCTGCGGGCATCGCCAGCAGGCGAACGGCGGCGTCTCGCTCGGGCGCAAGCATCCAGGCGAGCGTTTCGACCGAGTCGTTGACGGGCAGGGTGTTCGGCATGGCGACTACGGTTGTCACACCGCCTTTTGCAGCGGCGCGCGTTCCGGTTGCGATGGTCTCCTTCCAG
The DNA here is from genome assembly GCA_903642235.1 of Acidobacteriaceae bacterium. GTDB lineage: Bacteria > Acidobacteriota > Terriglobia > Terriglobales > Acidobacteriaceae > Edaphobacter. The sequence continues at coordinate 6,874 of CAHJWL010000001.1, forward strand.
GCCTGCCCCGGCTCCCGCAGATGGACGTGCAGGTCAATCAGGCCCGGCGCAACGATGCACCCTCCGGCGTCGACCAGTTCTGTCTCCTGCAGAGCCCGCAACCCACCCGGCATCTCCACCGCGGCGACACGGCCATCACGCAGCAGCAGATCGCGTTCGGCATCAAGGCCCGCCGCGGGATCCACGAGCCGGCCGCTGTGAACGACCACATCACGCTGTTTCAAAGTCTCACCTCGCCCGCGAGCCGCCGCGTCTCGTCCGCACTGGCGAGCGCACGCAGCAGCAGCGCCGATCGTACGGCAAGCCCGTGCCGCACCTGGTCCTCGATGGCAGACTGCGGCCCGTCCGCAATCTCGCCAGCGATCTCCAGACCGCGGATCATGGGACCGGGATGCATGACCAGCGCGTGAGGCGCGTGCGTCCGCAGACGATCCTGACTGAGCTGGAAGTGTGCCATGTACCCGGTCAAATCCAACTCCAGACCGGCCAGCCGCTCGCGCTGAATGCGCAGCATCATGATGACATTCGCCCCGTCGAGCGCGCGATCGAAGTTTCGCTCGATCTCGACGTTCGCACCGAGTCCGAAAGCTTCCTCCGGCAGAAGCTCCTTTGGCCCGCAAAGAATGACCCTGGCACCGAGCCGCGGCAGCAGCATCGCGTTCGAACGTGCCACACGGCTGTGCAGAATATCTCCGGTGATCACGATGGTGATGCCCGCAAGGGACCGCGCGTCGACAACGTCACGCTCCAGGCCCGGCAGCCGGGTAAGGATTGTCCGCAGATCGAGCAGGGCCTGCGACGGATGCTCATGCGTTCCATCACCCGCATTCAGTACCGGGAGGCCGGTGACGCGCTCCAGCAGCACAGGCGCGCCGGAGTGCTGATGCCGCAGGATGATGCATTCGGCGCCCAATGCCCGGAGGGTCAGGCCGGTGTCCTTCAGGCTCTCGCCCTTCTCGATGGACGAGCTCTTGTCGCTGACCAGCGTCGTGGTGATGCCGAGGCTCTTGGCCGCCAGCTCAAAGGAGGTCCGTGTGCGTGTGCTTGACTCGTAAAAGAGCAGTGCCACGCGGCGGCCGCTCAGCAGCTGCGATCGTTCCGCATGCTGCATGCGCTCAAGCCGGGAGGTCAGCGAGAGAAGGGTCGAGACGTCGGCGATGGAGAGATCTTCGACCGAGAGCAGAGATCCTGGCGAGTGTGGACCGGTCGCTTTGGCACTCACCATGGCTGCTATCCGGTCACTTCGACGAGCAGCACCTGCTCCTGGCCGTCGATCTCGTTCAGCTTGACTTCGATGATCTCGCGGCTGGAGGTCGGCACGTTCCGGCCTGTGTAGGTCGCCTGGATCGGCAGCTCGCGATGTCCTCGATCGATTAGCACCAGCAGCTGCACGCTCTTTGGACGGCCATGATCGAAGAGCGCATCCAGAGCCGCACGGATGGTACGGCCGGTGTAGAGGACATCGTCCATCAGGATGATGTCGCGACCGGTGACATCGAAGCCGATCGCGCCGGGCGTGACGACAGGCCGCGGTCCCTGAGTTGTGAGGTCATCGCGATAGAAGCTGATGTCGAGCACGCCGGTGTCGATCGGCCGCTTCTCGATGCCGGCGATCAGCGCGCCGATGCGCTCCGCAAGCGGAACGCCGCGCCGTTTGATACCGACCAGACCGATGTTGGCAGCACCCTCATTCTTCTCGACGATCTCATGTGCGAGCCGCACAAGGGTGCGTTCTATCTCCGAGGCCGACATGAGCCGGCCTTTCTCTTTCAGCTTTGCGTGCGATATGACTGCTGACTCACTCATGGGTTGCCGTCGATCATACCAGCCACAATCCTGCGTGATCCACCTGGCGAACCGGCTAGGATTCGGATCGACGGCGAACGGCGATCGACCCCGCAAAGGCTCCTGATCCCGCAGAGATGGCGAGGAGAAAGCCTGCCAGCATGGCCAGACCTGCCAGCATGCTGCCCGCGCGAAACTCCGGCGACATCATCTGCCGCGCGGCGTCTGGCGGCACAGGGGAGCTTCGCTGTGTGCGCTCAAGCAGCTCCTGCACCTGCGCACTCCACTGGGCGTCAAACGCGGCCATGCTGTGCGCATGAAAGCGGGCCAGCAGAAGCATGGCGCAGAGCGCGACGGCCAGCGCCGCTATCAGCAGGACTCCGGTGGAGAGCCCAAGCCTGGCACCCACACCCGGCGTCATGAGAGCTGCCGGAGATCTGCGGCGATAGAGGCCGACCGTAAGAAACGAGCCCCCTGAGAGGAGCAGCAGACTGGGAAGACCAAGGAGTGGAAGGGCGAAGGCGGCGGCAAAGACGATGGCCGACGCGCCTGCGACGGTAGCCGCGCATTGCATGGCGAGCGGCCAGTGGATCTCTCCCGGGCGTGGAGGAGGCTGGGCGCCTGTGCTCTCGGCGGCATCGGACGCTTCAGAGGGTGTCGCTCCGAACCGCAGTTGCGGTGCCCCGCAGGAGGCGCAGAAGCCTCGCAGATCGTTGCCCGGCAGATCTCCACCGCAGCGATGGCATACGAGACTCGTCACACCGTTAAGGCTACAGGAGCACCCATACGCCAGCAAGCCAGCGGCGCGCCGTATACATGCACACGGCCCTTACTGGGTCTCCTTCTGGCTGTCACTTTCGCCGCCGAGAACAAAGCGCTTTGGCAGATCGACCAGCACCAATGCGAACTTCGTTCCGCTGCCGCGCTTCTCGATTGCAACCGTATGCTGATGCTGCTCGGAGCCGGCTTTCAACTCGATCGCACCCTCCGAGGTAGACGTCTCTGAACCTTTCGAGTCGTTGTCGCAGGTCAGACCCTCCGGCGTGCGCGTTGGCTCGCCATAGGGACGGTCATGGATGCAGGCGATTACTGTGCCGAAGCGTCCCAGTTCCTTGCGATAGAAGCGCTGCACATCGGCGGGAGCATCGGCCGACTCATAACTCAGCACTTTGACCCGCAGATTCATGGACCCGAAGCTGAGATGGATATCCGCAGCTCCGTTGTTGCCGTCCTTGCCGCCGTCCTGTTTAGTGACAAGCGTTGCGCCCGGATAGAGGGGCAGCCCGATGCCGCTCTCGGTTGCGGACTGATTGGTCCTGAGTTGCACGCCGCCGAACGGGGTGGCGACACGGACCCGATCGCCGCTCGCGTTCCTGGAGCTCTCCGCCCGGCAGCCGGCCAGGAGTCCGACACCCATCGTCACCAAAGCCAGACCTGCCAGATTCCGGTGCATCACGCCTCCTTGGAAGTCATTGGGAGCATACGCGGTGCCGGAGGCGATTGTTCCAGGCGCAGCGTGCGGACGCGCAGAAAACCTGCTGAATCTGCAGAGCCGCTCTATACTATGCGGGAGAGCTTTCCTGAGCGGCTCGAATCGCAGCTCGAGCCGGTACGTGGAGATCCACGCTGTGGAGCGGAGTGTGGCATGGCCCACCATCAGCCAATCCGGAAGCAACTGTCCGCTGTACGCACGAACGCGGCCGGCACGGTGCCCGCGGAGATTCCTGACAAGCTCTACTTCCGCATTGGAGAGGTGGCCCGGCTGTGTGATGTTCCTGCGTACGTTCTGCGGTTCTGGGAGGGCGAGTTTCCGCAGCTGAAACCGAATAAGGGCGGCACCGGGCAGCGGCTGTTCCGCCGCCGCGATGTTGAGATGGCCATGCGGATCAAGCGCCTGCTCTACGATGAGGGATACACGATTCCGGGCGCGCGGCAGTTGCTGAAGAGCGAGGTCACGCAGAGAGAGCCGCAGCTGACGTTGCTTGAGGATGTGGCCGACCGCTCCACGGAGAGGGAGCTTGCTCTGCGACGGCTGCAAGAAGGCTTGCAGAGCTTGCTGACACTGCTCGAATCTCCGCCGCTTGCCCCCTCCTCCAGTGCTGGCGCGTATGCCCCGCCAACCGGCACGCTGCAGACTAGATCCACTCCGGCGACACGGCGATCTCTCCTGCACTCCGTTCCCGCCACTGAGAAGCTGTTTGACTTTCCGGGCAGCGTTTCCGCGCAGTCCGGAGTGCACGAGCCAAAGGACGATATTTGATGAACAGTAAAGAAGGCCGATCAACCTCTGAACCGCTCTGGGCCACAGACGCCGTGCGTGAGCCTGCGATCGAGAAGATGTCCAGCGGTGTTCCTCTGCAGTGCCAGTTCTGTGTCGGCCAGAGCTTTCGCCGCTCCCGCCTGCGGGCTGCCGATATTCCGCAGCTGTTGCTGATGCGCTACCCCGTTCGTTGCGCGCGATGCAGCCAGCGGCAGACGGTCAGCTTCACCGTGGCTGCGGTCTCTATTCCGTCCTACATTCGCCATCGCAATCGCTCGGGCACCTCACAGCGTGCGGATCCGGCGTTTCCGCCGGCCAAGCCCTCCGGCAGCTCCGAGCCATCACGGCAGTAGATGGTTCTACGCCCTTTGTGGCACGTGTCTCCGTAGAGCCTGCTTCTAGACTCGAGTCATCTCCGTGGGCGGCACGCCGGCGGGCGAACCTGGAATCCGTGCAGCTTCAGCCTTCCGCCCAAAAGCGGAAAACCGGCTCGAATCGCATCGTGATTCCTGATGCGGTTCGAGCCGGAATTTACCACGGAGGTAGCTCTATGCAGCTCGGAAGCTTCAAGGCTACGGGTTCAGTTCAAGTCACTGGTTGGCTTGTTCTGGCACTTGTTGTTCTTGTTGCAGTTCTTCTGAAGATCTTGCTATAGCGCGTCAACAACCCCGGTGCGGTGTCCGCCGCACCGGGCTTTGAGATAGTTGACAACCACTCGATTTGCTTGTCAACCGCATAATGGTGAGGGTACCGCCGTGCGGTAACCAGACTTCCTCGATCGGAACTTTGTGTCTTCCACACCTGTTTCTGCGTCCACGTCGTACTCGCTTGCGGCCCGTGGCCGCTTCAGCTTTCTTCGTCCGTCGCACCAGCACACGGCGACATCGGCGACGGTTCTGCTCGGCCTGTTTGCGCTGCTCTCCCGCGTTATCGGTCTCGTTCGGGATAAATATATCGCCCACACCTTCGGTGCAGGGCCGGCGACGGACGCGTACAACGTCGCCTTCCAGTTACCGGATCTGATCACCAGCCTGCTGATCGGCGGTGCTGCCTCCATCTCGTTTGTGACCATCCTGACGCGGTATCGCGAAGCCGGCGAGATCGAGCAGGGCGACCGCGCTCTCTCGGTGATCCTCACAACGATCTCGCTCGTACTCTCGGTGGGCCTTGGCCTTACCGAGTTTCTCGTGCCCTGGTACTCGCGCCACTTCTGCCCTGACGATCCGTCTGTGATCGCGCTCTGCACATCGATGACGCGCATTCTGCTTCCGGGCCAGGTGTTCTTTTTTGCGGGGGGCGTGCTTGCCTCGGTGGCCTTGGTGCGCAAGCAGTTTACGTACCAGGCCCTGGCACCGCTGGTGTATACCTGCGGCATCATCCTTGGCGGTGTGTTTCTTGCGCATCGCCTCGGCATTCGGTCCCTCGCGTGGGGAGCCTTCTTCGGTGCTCTGCTGGGCCCTGTGTGTGTGAACGGGTATGCCGCCCTGCGTGCCGGAGCCCGGGTGCGGCCGGCATGGGATCTCGCTAACCCCGGCCTGCGCGAGTGGGTCCGGATGAGCCTGCCGCTGATGTTCGGCTTTACCGTCGTCTTTATGGACACGTACATCCTCACCTTCTTCTCCCGGCACTTCTCGGGCGACATCTCCCGCGTGCTCTATGCCAAGCGTCTGTTCTCCGCGCCGATTGCGATTCTTGGACAGGCGGCGGGTGCGGCGTCCATGCCTTTCTTTGCGTCGCTGTTCTCGCAGGGCCGCTTCAGCGACTTCGCCGCCGCGGTCAACCGCTCCATCACCCGCATTCTGGCGGTCTCGCTCCTTGCCGCGGCAGCCCTGTTTGCACTCGCGCAGCCGCTGATTGATCTCTTGCTGCGCGGTGGAGCTTTCTCCCGCGCCGATGCCCGGGCCACGGCCGTCCTCTTTGCCGTCTTTACGCTCTCGCTCCCGTTCTGGGCCGCGCAGAGCCTGTACGCCCGAGCCTTCTTTGCCGCGAGCGACACGCGCACTCCCATGCTCGGCGGCACCGCGGTCATGCTGCTTTCCATTCCGCTCTACTGGCTGCTGCACCGCCAATTTGGCGTCGTCGGCCTTGCCTGGGCGTCCGACCTCGCTATTGTCGCGCAGACCTTGACGCTTGCAGTGCTGGCACACCGCCGCCGCCTTGTTTCGCTTTTCGGAGCCGGCGGCGGTCCGGATACCGCCGAGCTTGCACGTGCCTTGGCTGCGGCGCTGGTCAGCTGGGGAGGTGTTGCTCTGCTGCTGCATGCGCTGCCGCGCACCGTCACAGGCGGCGCGTCCCATCTGTCGGCCCTGCTTACGTTGCTGGGCGGAGGTGCCTTGTGGCTGGTGCTGTCACTCGCTGCCCTGAAGCTGACGGGCTCGCGTATGCCGGAGCAGATGCTTCGCCGTCGTGCTCTCTGATCCAGAGCGGCGGCTCGCCTGGACGCAACCTGTGTGCTCAGGAGCCGCCGCACCCTGAAGCAGCATGGCCCGTCTACTCTGCGAGGCCTGTCCGCTCCGAGTTCTTCTCTCTTGCAGCAGCCCGTGGGCGATGCGGGCGGAAGTGGGACGCGCGTTATTGAGACGATTCGGAATGCTTTACCGCGGGCCCGGCGGCCTTGCAGACTCCAGACCTGGAAGTGCAGTCCGTGAAGCCGAAGCGCGGCAACTCCGTCCTCTCAGGCGGCGCGTGGTGACTGGCAGGCGTCTGATACATGCAGACAGGCAGACCGCTGTTTAGCGGAGTCAGTCGAGGAGATCTTATGTCGCAGTATGTGTTGAATGAACTACTCTCCAATGGTTTGCAGATGGTCTATGCCGCGCATCACCAGGGTGCCGCACAGGCTGAAGCGAATCACAGCACTTCGACAGCACCCGAGCTGAGGAGTTTTCTTGAAGCCGGCGCGAAGAAGAACCGTGAACAGGCTGTTCGGCTTGAGAAGGTCTTCAAGGCGCTTGGTCTCATGCCCACGGGCACACCGGATCAGACGATGCAGGCGATTATCGACACAAACAACACGCTGATCGCACAGACATCGAACCCGACCGAGCGGGACCTGATTAATATCTCCGCCGGCCAGCACGCCGCGCACTTCTACCTTGCGACCTATGGTGCGCTGCGACACTACGCGGAGGTGCTCGGCCGCACCAAGGTCGTGTCGCTGCTGCAGAAGACGCTGGACGAAACAGGTGCGGTGAACAAGCAGCTGACCAAGCTTTCCGACGGGATTATTCGCCAGTCGAACCGGCGTACCGCGGCAAAGCCTGAGAGCGGTGGTGTAACGGCCTCGATCATCCCGGCGTTCCTCATCGTCGGAGCTGTCGGCACGGCGATCACACTGGCGATGCAGTCCCAAGCTGACTCGACCGCCCGCTAGCGCGGAGGGGTGGCGCGGCTCAGTCCCCGGCGACGGGCTGCGCCTCTGGTGGATGCAGAGCGGGCTTGTGCAGACCGGGGCGAGCCTGGCGCTGCGCGAAGCGGCCACGCAGCCGATCAAAGAAGAGATAAACGACCGGCGTGGTGAACAAGGTGAGCGCCTGCGAGACGATAAGGCCGCCGACGATGGTGATGCCGAGCGGCCGCCGCAGCTCACTGCCGGTTCCTGTGCCCAGGGCGAGCGGCAAGCCACCGAGCAGCGCTGCCATGGTCGTCATCATGATCGGGCGGAAACGGAGCAGGCAGGCCTCGTAGATCGCCTCCTCCGGCGATTTGCCGCCCTGGCGCTCGGCCACAAGGGCGAAGTCAATCATCATGATGGCATTCTTCTTGACGATGCCGATGAGGAGGATGATGCCGATCATCGCGATGACGCTGAGATCCGTCTGTGTGATCAGCAAAGCAATGAGCGCGCCGACGCCTGCCGAGGGAAGGGTCGACAGGATAGTGAGCGGATGGATGAAGCTCTCGTAGAGCATGCCAAGGACGATATAGACGGCGACGAGGGCGAGCACGATCAGATAGGGTTCGCTCGAGAGGGAGGCCTGGAAGGCCTGCGCTGTGCCCTGGAAGCCGCCGTGAATAGAGGAAGGCATGCCGATCTGAAGGCGGACCTGCTCGATGGCAGCGGTCGCGTCGCTGAGGGAGGTGCCGGTAGTGAGATTGAAGCTGAGTGTGGTCGCGGGTGCCTGGGATTGGTGGTTGACGGCGAGCGGAATGCGCTGCTGCTCAATTCTGGTGACGGTGCTGAGCGGCACCATGGCGCCCGTCGAGCTTTTGACGTAGATATTCTTGAGTGCATCGAGATTGCGCTGGTAGTCCTGCGCGACCTCCATGACAACGTGGTATTGATTGAGCGGCATGTAGGTAGTTGAGACCTGCTTTTGACCAAAGGCGTCCGACAGGGTGTTGTCGATGGTCAAGGGCGAGACGCCAAGCCGGCTTGCGGTATCGCGATCGATCACAATCTGCGCGCGGAGGCCATCTTCCTGCTGGTCGGTGGCAACATCCTTCAGCTGCGGGAGCTTGCTCATCGCGTCGAGGAGCTTGGGCGACCATTCATTGAGGTCGCTGAGGCTATCGGCGATGAGGGAGTACTGGTACTGCGTGGCGGTGTTCCGGCCGCCGATGCGCAGCTCCTGCTGCGACTGGAGAAAGAGCTGGACGCCGGGGATGTTGCCCGTCTTTGGACGCAGGCGGTTGAGGATGACCTCAGCCGAGTCACCGCTCTTCTGTCGCAGCGCGTCTCCCTTCAGGAAGATGAAGACCGAGCCGGTGTTGCCGCCACCGCCGCCGGGTCCGCCGCCACCGACAAAGGCCATGGTGTTTTCAACGCCCGGGTCCTTCTCGACAACGGAAGAGATCTGCAGGACCTTTCTCTTGAGCTCATCGAAGGAGACATCCTGCTGTCCGCGGATCTGACCACCGACGCGGCCCGTGTCCTGCTGCGGGAAGAAGCCTTTGGGAACGAGGATGAAAAGATAGATGTTGAGAACGAAGGTGAGGACCGTGATCAGCAGAACGAGCCCCTGCCTGCGGAGTACCCACCGCAGCCCTCGCTCATACTCGCGCGTCATCCAGTCGAGCACGCGGCCGCCAAAGCGGTAGAGCGCGCCCTGCTCCCCTTCACGATGCGACTTGAGAAACTTGGCGCTGAGCATCGGCGTAGTGGTGAGCGAGACCACGAGCGAGACGGCGATCGCGACCGAAAGCGTCACGGCGAACTCACGGAAGAGCCGGCCGACGATGCCGCCCATCAGCAGGATCGGAATGAAGACGGCTACCAGCGAGACGCTCATGGAGAGAACGGTAAAGCCGATCTCCTTGGAGCCGAGCATCGCGGCGTCGAAGGGCGAGAGACCGTCCTCAAGGTGGCGGCTGATGTTCTCAATGACCACGATCGCATCGTCCACGACGAAGCCGGTCGAGATGGTCAGGGCCATCAGGCTCAGGTTGTCGAGCGTGTAGCCGAGCAGATACATCACGCCAAAGGTGCCGAGCAGGCTGAGTGGAACGGAGACGCTGGGAATGAGTGTGGAGCGGACCTCGCGCAGGAAGAGGAACACAACGAGGATCACAAGCAGGATCGAGATGACGAGTGTGCGGGTGACGTCTTTGACCGAGGCGCGGATGGTCGCGGTGCGATCGAGCGCCACCTGCAGATTGATCGACGGCGGGATCGAGGCTTCGAGAGTCGGCAGGAGCTTGAGAACGCTGTCGACGGTCTCAATGACGTTCGCCTGCGGCGTTTTGAAGACCACTACGAGGATGGCGGGCTTGCCGTTGAAGGTGCCGCCGGTGTGGATGTCTTCGACCGAGTCTACGACTTGCGCGACATCCTGGAGGCGCACGAGGCCGTGGCCTGGAGCAGCAACACCGCTGGTGACAACGGCGGAGTTCGCGTTCAGGTTGGCGGCAACGGCTGGAGTCGATGGGGGAGAGGGAGTGCTGGTTCCTGAGCTGGAGGTTGTGCTGACGGTGCTTGAGGGCGCTGCCGAGACGGCACTTGCAACCGACTGGGGCAGACCCGAGCTTGCCGGGGCGGAGCTGACCGGACCACGATCCGTGGCGATGATGAGTGGTGCATACGAGCGAGCGCCGAAGAGCTGGTCCGAGGCGCTGACACTCAGGCGTTGATTGCCGTTCTGCAGATAGCCTTTTGGCTGGTTGACGTTGACTGTGCCAATGGCGGCGCGCAGAGCTTCGAGTCCGATGCCGTTCTGGCTGAGCTGCATGGGGTTGGCTTCGACGCGCACGGCGGGCTTGGCGCTGCCGCCGCAAAAGGTCTGGCCGACACCTTCGACCTGAGCAATCTTCTGCGCGAGAATGCTGTCGCACGCGTCGTAAATCTGCGGCACCTTGAGAGTGTCCGAGGTGAGCGCAAGGATGAGGATGGGTGCGTCGGCCGGATTGATCTTGCGGTAGGTGGGATTGTTGGGCAGATTTGCCGGTAACTGGCTGCGCGCTGCGTTGATGGCGGCCTGCACATCGCGGGCGGCTCCATCGACGTTGCGAGAGAGATCGAACTGCATGGTGATGGAGGCGGAGCCGGTCGACGAGGACGAGGTCATCTCGTTGATGCCGGCGATCTTCGAGAACTGGCGTTCGAGCGGAGTCGCGACCGAAGAGGCCATGGTTTCGGGATCCGCGCCGGGAAGGCCCGCGCCAACCGAGATCACGGGAAACTCGACCTGTGGAAGACTGGCGACGGGAAGAAGTTTGTAGCCGACGGCGCCCGCAAGCAGGATGGCGGCGGAGAGCAGGAAGGTGGCGACCGGCCGCCGGATAAAGGGTGCGGAGAAGTGCACACCCTCGGAGTTCAGCTCGCTTTTGTCCGGCCGGGTCTCCCGATCGAGTGTTCCGGGGTCGCGCCTGTCTGCAGGGCGTGCGTGATCGCTGGGGGTGGTGTCGCCGGCACGGTGTTCGGAGCCGCCGTAGGCTTTCTGGGCGTCACCGGGGCGCGCGCCATTGCGCGGGGTTGTGTCGCCGGGTTCTGGATAGGTAAACGACATACGGGTACTTAGTCTCCCCCTGCGTGAACAGGGGCGTGCTCGCCTTCGTGGGTGTGGGCGTAGAGTTCGGCGTCTGCCTCAGCCGTGTGAAGGTACCTGCGGCCAATGCGATCGAAGAAGAGGTAGACGACCGGCGTGGTGAAGAGGGTGAGGACCTGCGAGACGATCAGCCCGCCGACGATCGCGATACCGAGCGGCCGCCGCAGCTCTGAGCCGGTACCACTGCCGAGCGCGAGCGGTACGCCGCCGAGCAGAGCGGCCATGGTCGTCATCATGATGGGCCGGAAGCGCAGCAGGCAGGCCTGGTAGATGGCCTCCTCGGGCTCCATGCCGCGGTCGCGCTCGGCTTCAAGAGCGAAGTCGATCATCATGATCGCGTTTTTCTTCACGATGCCGATCAGCAGGATGATGCCGATAAGAGCGATGACTGAGAGATCGACGTGGAAGAGGAGCAGAGCGAGGATGGCGCCGACACCGGCGGAGGGAAGTGTGGAGAGGATGGTGATGGGGTGGATGTAGCTCTCGTACAGAACGCCAAGGACGATGTAGACGACGATGAGCGCAGCCAGGATGAGGATCGGCTCGTTCTGCAGCGAGGCTTCAAAGCTCTTTGCAGTGCCTTCAAAACCTGCGTTGATGCTGGCCGGCAGGTTCAGTTCGCTGCGTGCCTTGTTGACCGCGGTCACAGCGTCGCCGATGGACTTGCCGGGGGCCAGATTGAAGGAGATCGTAACAACGGGAAACTGCCCCTGGTGGTTGATGGCCAGACTGGCCGGACGCTCTTCGAGGCGTGTAAAGGTGGAGAGCGGAACCTGCGTGCCGTTCGAGCTCTTGACGTAGATGTTATCGAGGGAGTCAGTGTTGCGCTGGAACTTGGGCGCGACCTCAAGCACCACGTGGTACTGGTTTAGCTGCGTGAAGATGGTGGAGACCTGCCGCTGGCCAAAGGCATCGTCGAGCGTGTCGTCGATGTTCTGCGGCGTAATGCCGAGCCGCGAGGCGGTATCGCGATCGATGACGAGATGAGCATCGAGACCCTCAAGCTGCTGATCGCTCGCAACGTCGGTCATGATCGGGATCGTCTTGAACTTATCAACGAGCCGGTTGGACCAGAAGGCGAGCTCGTCAGCGTTTGCATCTTCAATGGCGTATTGATATTGAGTTCGGCTGATGCGATCGTCGACTGTCAGATCCTGAAGCGGCTGCAGGAAGCACTCAATGCCGGTGATGGACGCAAGGTCGTTCTGCAGGACGCGGATGACATCGGTAGCGGAGTGGGACCGGGTCTCACGATCCTTCAGGTTGATCTGAATGCGACCGCTGTTGAGTGTGGTGTTGGTGCCGTCGATGCCGATGAAAGACGAGACGCTGTCGACGTCCGGGTTCTCGAGGATCTTGCGCGCCAGGGCCTGCTGTCCGGCCGCCATGGCAGAGAAGCTGATGGTCTGGGGCGCCTCCGTGATGCCGAGAAGCACGCCGGTATCCTGCACCGGGAAGAAGCCTTTCGGCACGATGATGTAGAGGAAGATGGTAAGCAGGAAGGTGGCGAGCGTGACCAGCAGGGTGATGGTCTGGTGCCGCAGCACAAAGCGGACGCCAGCGCCGTAGCGGGCGATGACGTACTCGAAGAACTCCTCGGACTTCTTGTAGAAGCGCGTCTGTTGACTATCAGGCGTGTGCTTCAGCAGCTTCGCGGCCATCATGGGCGTGAGGGTAAGGGAGACGAAGGCCGAAACCAGAATAGTGACCGAGAGGGTGACGGCAAACTCGCGGAAGAGCCGGCCGACGATATCGCCCATGAAGAGAAGGGGAATCAGCACGGCGATGAGCGAGACGGTGAGCGAGAGGATCGTGAAGCCGATCTGCTCCGAGCCCTTCAGCGCTGCTGTAAGCGGATCGTCTCCCTCTTCGAGGTAGCGGCTGATGTTCTCGATCATTACGATCGCGTCATCGACGACAAAGCCGGTCGAGATGGTCAGGGCCATCAGGCTGAGATTGTTCAGGCTGTAGCCGAGCAGGTACATGACGCCGAAGGTGCCGACGATCGAGAGAGGTACGGCAATCGAGGGGATGACAGTTGCGGCGACCGAACGCAGGAAGAGAAAGATGACCATCACGACGAGAGCGATGGTCAGCAGGAGCTCAAACTGCACGTCCTTGACCGAGGCACGAATGGTGTTGGTACGGTCGGTGAGGACCTGCAGCAGAACGTTCGCCGGAAGCGAGCTGCGCAGCTGGGGCAGAAGCTTCTGCACCTCATCCACGACGCCGATGATATTGGCGCCGGGCTGCCGCTGGATGTTGATGATCACTGCCGGCTTCAGCTGCAGATCGCGCGCCGGCGCGTTCTTCGTCGCGGGCTGGGCGGAGAAGCCCATCCAGGCGGCAAGGTAGAGATTCTCGGCAGAGTCTGACGCGTTGGCCACATCACTGAGCCGCACGGGCGAGCCGTTGCGGTAGGCGATGATGACCTTGCTGTAATCGGCGCTCGAAAGCAGCTGATCGTTTGCGCCGATGGTGTAGGACTGACGGGCGCCGTTGAGGTTTCCCTTGGCCTGATCGACGTTCGCGGTCCCGAGCGCGGTGCGCATGTCTTCGAGGCTCAGGCCGTAGTTGGACATCGCTGTGGGGTTGGCCTGGATGCGGACCGCGGGCTTCTGGCCGCCGTTGATCGAGACCAGGCCGACACCCGAAAGCTGCGAGATCTTCTGCGCAAGCAGCGTGTCGGCAAGATCCTCGACCTTTGAGAGCGCGAGCGAGTCACTCGAGAGGGCAAGGGTGAGGATGGGTGCATCTGCGGGGTTGACCTTGCTGTAGACCGGTGGGTTCGGAAGATCTTTTGGCAGATAGCTGGTGGCGGCGTTGATGGCGGCCTGTACATCCTGCTGCGCGACGTCGATCGAGTCTGACAGCTCGAACTGCAGGGTGATCACGCTGCCGCCGCCCGAACTGGTGGAGGTCATCTGGGCGAGACCGGGAATCTGGCCGAACTGACGCTCAAGCGGCGCCGTGACCGAGCTCGCCATGACATCCGGACTGGCGCCGGGATAGAAGGTCATCACCTGGATGGTGGGGTAGTCCACCTCTGGCAGCGCGGAGACCGGCAGCTGCTGGTAGGCGACGAATCCGGCAAGCAAAATGGCCACCATCAGAAGCGAGGTGGCCACCGGCCGGAGGATAAATGGCCGTGACGGACTCATGGTTGTTGCCCCGCTGTACCGTGCTGCTGTGATGGACTGTTTGTGCGTCTGCGTCGTGTATCCAGCTTGTCGACCGGCCCGCCGACCGGCTTGCCGGCATCATCGCCGGAGGCCGGGTTCGCGGCGTCCGAACCGGTGCTGGCTGCTGCGGCAGGAGAGGTGCGTTGCGGCGCGGCATGCGGGACGACGCGGCTGCCGTTCTTCAGACGCTCCTGCCCGTCAATCACGACCTGGTCACCGGCCTTCAGACCGTCCGCCAGGATCACCTGTGTGCCTTCGGTCAGGTCGATCTTGATGGGCTGCATGACGACGTAGTGCGGAGGAGTCTTCTGCGCCTGCGCTCCGCCACCGCCCGGCGCGTCTGCTCCGGAGCCGCCGGCCGCTGATGTCCCCGCTTTCTTGCGGCCCTTGCCGCCATTGCGGGTCGCGGCATTGGCGTCCTCAAGTTCCTTGGGCGGGTTGCCATCGCGCAGCACATAGACGAAGCTGCCCTGCGATCCAGTCTGGACCGCCGCTGCCGGAATGACCAAAGCGTCCGGACGCTGCTGCAGGATCAGCCGGACGTTGACGAACTGGTTGGGAAAGAGAGTGTTTTCGCGATTTTCGAAGATCGCCTTGACCTTATCGGTACCGGTCGTGGTGTCGATCTGATTGTCAACCGTGAGCAGGCTGCCGCTTGCCAGGTGTGTTGCCTCAGAGCGGTCATAGGCCTCGACCGCGAGCCGCTTGCCGGCGCGGGTCATCTGCAGAACCTGCGGCAGGTAATCCTCGGGCAGGGTGAAGATGACGGCGATCGGCTGCAGCTGGGTGACGACGACCAGGCCCGTGGTGTCGGCTGCGTGGACGATGTTGCCGGGATCGACCTGGCGCAGCCCGACAACGCCGTCGATCGGCGAGGTGATCTTGGTATACGCGACGTTGACGCGGGCCGCGTTGATGGCGGCCTGGTCGGAGGTGATGGTTCCGGTTGCCTGGCCGGCTGTCGATACCTGGGCCTGCTGGCTCTCGCGGCTGACGACGCCGGCCTGGTAGAGAGCCGTGTAGCGGGCGGCTTCGGCGTCAGCATTCTTGCCGTTGGCCTGGTCACGGGCAAGCTGGCCCTCTGCCTGATCGAGGACCGCCTGATACGGCCGGGGATCGATCTCGATCAGAAGCTGGCCCTTGTGGACCGACTGGCCTTCGCGAAAGTTAACGCGCATCAGCTGCCCGTCTACACGCGACCGGATGGTTACGGTGTTGTAGGCGGTGACGGTGCCCAGGGCGGTCAGATAGATGGGCATGTTCTTCTGCTGGACAGGGACGACCGCTACCGGCACCGGACGATCTGCCGCGGCTGCCAGCTTCTGGGTCTCGGCCTCCTGCTGAGCCTGGTTGGCTCGCACCTTCCAGACGACAAAAGCGATTGCCAGCAGGATGATGGCGACGAGAAGTACCTTTCGCAGAAGGGAGCCGGTTTTCCCGCGGGTGGGCGAGGACTCGGCCGGAGATCGCCGCTCAGGCGGCGGCGGTGCCAGCTGGGGTTCGTGGTGCTGAATGCTTTCCTGTTCAGTCGGGACGGACGCCATGTACGCTCACTTGAGTAGATCTCTGGGTCTGGCAGCTGCTGCCTGTCGGGAAGACCTTCGCAATCAATACTAATGACGTGCGTCGGAGTTTAGAGGTTTCAGCGCCCCGTTCACGAATAAATGTCGTTGTGAGACTATGAGCCCGTGGCACTTTCCGGCCGCCGAAAGTCAGGAGCAGCAGAGTCATGCCGGAGGAGCCAATCTCCGATCAGATGCAGTTCGAGACGGACGAGCAGACCCAGCTCATCGGCGCGCCTTTTTCTCCGGGCCCGGTGTTGCCTTTGTGCGTGGATCTGGATGGAACGCTGGTGCGGTCGGACACGTTGATTGATTCAGCCGCTGTGCTGGCGCGTCAGGCCCCGCTCGCGTTGTTGAAGCTTCCCGGCTGGTTGAGCGGCGGCAAAGCGGCGCTCAAGCGGCATATAACGCAGGCCGTGACGCTGGACGTGGAGCACCTGCCCTACAACCTGAAGCTGCTGCGGTACCTCGAGGAGCAGCACGCCAGCGGTCGGCCGCTTTTTCTGGCAACAGCGGCTGACAGCATCCTGGCGCAGCGGGTGGCGAATCACATCGGTCTCTTCTCCGGTGTTCTGGCCTCTGACGGAGCTCATAACCTCGCCGGGGCGAACAAGCTGGCGGCGTTCCAGCAAAGGTTCCCGCAGGGCTTCTGCTACATCGGCAATGCGAGCGCGGATCTTCCGCTGCTCGATGCCTGTGCGGGCGCGGGCGTTGAGGTTCTGGTCGCGAACCCGACACCCGGGCTTCTGCGCGGGCTGCGTGCGCGAAACATCGTTCCCGCGCAGAGCTTTATCGACCGGTCTTCTCCCCTTCGGGCGTGGCTCAAGGCGATTCGTCTCCATCAGTGGGCAAAGAACGTGCTCATCTTTCTTCCGCTGCTGCTGGCGCACATGCGGTCGGTCGGACTGATCGCCAGCGCGCTGGTGGCCTTCTTCTCGTTTGGGCTCTGCGCCTCGGCGACCTACATCATCAACGATCTCCTGGATATCGAAGCCGACCGCATTCATCCGCGGAAACGACGCCGTCCGTTTGCCGCGGGCGATCTTTCCGCGCTCCAGGGAGTGGCTGTGGTCGGTATCTTCTTTGTGGGCGCCGTTCTGCTGGCTGCGGCCGTGCCGCGCGTCGTAAGCGTTCTGTCTCCGGGGTCGGCACTGCCGCGGCCCTTTTCCTTCCTGGGCTGGCTGCTGTTTTACACCGTGACCACGCTCGCCTACTCGCTGCGCTTGAAGCGAGCCCTCCTGATTGATGTCATTGTGCTGTCGGGTCTGTATACGATCCGTATTCTGGCGGGATCGGCGGCTACGGGCGTTACTGTCTCCACGTGGCTGGCCGGCTTCAGCATCTTTTTCTTTCTCTCGCTTGCGTTTGTAAAGCGGTTCGCCGAGCTGGAGAGCCTGAAGGCGCGCGGCGGTGAGACCTCGATGGGTCGCGGGTACCATGTCGAGGATATCGAGCAGCTTCGCAGCTTTGGATCATCCTCCGCGTACGCCTCCGTGGTGGTTTTCACGCTGTACATCTCTAACCTGTCCAACGCACATGAGCTGTACCGGCACTCCACACGGCTGTGGCTGCTGGTGCCGGTGCTGCTGCTGTGGCTCAGCCGGCTGTGGCTGCTCGCGAGCCGCGGACAGCTGGACGAGGATCCGGTTGTGTATGCGATTACGGACAAGCGGTCGCTGGCGCTTGGGGCGCTTGTTGTGCTGATCGTGCTCTCGGCGCTCTAGATCGACTCGTTTACTCTCGTAAGGACGCCGATGACTCCTGAGATCCCGCACCTGCCGAGCTATGAGGACCCTGCCCTTGATGCTGCCTTCGAAGCGCTGCATGGTGAGGTGGCGACCAGATCCGCCAGGATAACGACCCTCGAGGAGCGTGAGACGTTCCGTCTTGACTGGCTGGGACGCAAGCAGGGACGTTTGAAGCTGATCGGAGATGCCTGGTTGAAGGCGGCCCCGGCTGAGGCTCGAAGGGCTCTGGGTCTTCGCTTCAATCAGCTTAAGCAGGCCGTAGATGCGGCGCTTGAAAGGAAGGTGCCGGACGGATCGGCGAGCAGGAGTGTGGCTTCGGCTGTACCGAAAGCCAGTCTCGATCTGTCGCTTCCCGGGCTGGTTCGAAGGCCTGGAACGCCGCATCCTCTTCTTGAGACCATGCACGCGATGGTGAAAGTCTTTGGGGATCTGGGCTACTCGGTCAATCTTGGGCCGCAGGTGGAGACGGACTTCTATAACTTCGAGGCGTTGAACTTTCCGCCAAATCATCCGGCGCGGGACACGCAGGATACGTTGTTGCTTGCGAACCAGAGCGGAAAGGCCGCGCGCGACCGGCTGCTGATGCGGACGCACACATCGCCCGTGCAGATTCGGACGATGGTGGCAAACGATCCGCCGCTGCGCATCGTGATCCCGGGTAAAGTCCATCGGAACGATGCCGCGGACGCGACGCACTCACCGATCTTTCATCAGATAGAAGGTCTCGCGGTAGGGCCGGAGATCACCTTTTCGGATCTTAAGGGGACTCTTGATCACGCGATGAAGGCGATGTTTGGCGCGGATGTGCGCACGCGATTCTTTCCCAGCTTCTTTCCATTTACGGAGCCCTCGGCGGATGTGCAGATTTCATGCATTTTTTGCGGCGGGGCGGGCTGCCGGAAGTGCAAGCACTCGGGGTGGATCGAGCTGCTGGGGTGCGGGATGGTGGATCCTGCTGTATTTGCCGCAGTTACAGACGAGCGGCGACGTCAGGGACGGGATCCGGAGGTGTATGACCCGCGGCGGGTGAGTGGGTTTGCGTTTGGCATGGGTGTGGAGCGGATTGCCATGATTCGGCACGGTGTGGCCGATATTGGACAGTTTTACAGCGGAGATCTGCGCTTTTTGGAGCAGTTTGGGTAGGTTTGGTCACGTTTAAGGCCCATTTTGCCGAGGTCTGTTGCGCGCGAGAGACCGCAGGGGAGTCAGTACACTAGGTTTGCCCTCCTATGAAGATTCTGACTGCATGGCTGCGCGCCATCCTGCCCACGATTTCTGTGTCTGACCGACAACTGGCTGACGACCTGACGCTGCGCGGGATTGCGGTTGAGGGTGTCCATGATCTTGGCGTCTCTCCGAGTGGTGAGATGAACGGCCATCTGTTCGAGATGGACATCACGACCAACCGAGTGGATGCGATGAACCACCGCGGGATCGCGCGGGAGATTGCGACGATGTATGCGCTCGAGCTGCCGGCACTCGAGCCGGTGTTGCCGGCGGTGAGGGAAGCCGGTGCGGCGTCTGCGGCGCGGCCCTTTTCGGTTCGAATCGACCCGGAGGCGGAGGCCTTGTGCGGGCGGTTTACGGCGCGGGTCTTGCGCGGGGTGACGGTCCGGCCGAGTTCGGGGGAGGTGAAGACCTTTTTCGAGCTGCTGGGGCAGAAGCAGATATCGAATGCGGTCGATGCGAGCAACTTCACGCTGCTGGGCATGGGACATCCGACGCACGCGTTTGACCTGGACAGGATCGAGGGCGGGATCGTGGTGCGGCTGGCGCGGCGGGGCGAAGTGCTGAAGCTGCTGGATGGAACCACGCGGACGCTTGAGGCCGACGACCTGGTGGTGGCGGATGAGCAGAAGGCGCTGGGGCTGGCGGGGGTCATGGGCGGGTGGGAGTCGATGATTACGCCCGGGACGAAGAACGTGCTGGTGGAGGCGGCGTGGTTTGACCCGGCGGCGGTGCGACGATCGTCGCGGCGGCATGGGCTGCACACGGACGCGAGCCATCGCTTTGAGCGCGGGGCGGACTTCAACGCGGCGCCGCTGGCGAACGATCTGGTTGCGGAGCTGATCCTGCGCGATGGCGGAACCATCGACGGCACGATGGTGGATCTGGCGGTGCCGGCGATCGAGCAGAGGACGGCGAAGCGGGCGGCGATCTCGCTTTCGGTGCGGGAGGTGCAGCGGCACCTGGGGACGACGGTGGAGGATGGGAAGAGCGAAGGCAGGAGGGGCGAAGACAGGACGAGCGAGAACAAGAAGAACGAAAGCAGGCAAGGCGAAGACAGAGATGTGGCTGGGGAGTCTGCGCTGAGGAGTGCGGTGGTGGAGCAGTACCTGACGTCTCTGGGGTGCCGGATGACCGCCGAGGGCGACGGCAGCTACTCGGTCGCTCTGCCGAGCTGGCGGCTGGATCTGGAGCGTGAGATCGACCTGATTGAAGAGGTCGCGCGGGTGTTCGGATACAACCGCTTTGCAAACACGCTGCCCATGCCGCTGCCGGTGCTGCGGCATCCAGTTGAGGCGCAGGAGCGTGCGGTGCGGACGCGGCTGCTTGCGCTTGGGTTTACGGAGGCGATCTCTTCTACGTTTGCGTCGGCGGCGGAGGCGGCGCTGTTTGCTCCGGAGGAGACCAGCGGCTCGACCGGCGAGGGCGTGGCGTTGCGGCATGTGGCGATGGAGAATCCGCTTTCGGCAGAGGCTACGCTGCTGCGGCCGACGATGCTGCCGGGAATGCTTGCCATGCTAGCGAACAATTTGAATCGCGATGTGCGGGAGGCGCGGCTGTTTGAGCAGGGGCAGGTGTTCCTGGGGACGGCGGACGACGAGGGCGTGGGCGAGGTGATGGAGACGGCTTCGCTGGTGCTGGGCGTTACCTCCGAAACCACCGAGCGCACGTCGCTCTACAGCGCGGAGGATGCGCCGATCTTTGAGCTGAAGGGTGTGATTGAGTCGCTGGCTTCGCTGTTTACGCTGGCGGGTGGAGCGGAGTCGCTGCGTTTCTCGAGCGAGAAGGTACCGGCCTGGATGGAGGCGGGGCGGGGTGGGATAGCGCTGCTGCACAACCGGCCCCTGGCAGTCTTTGGCGAGCTCTCGCGGACGGAGCAGGCAGCCCGCAAGCTGCGGCAGCCGGTGTATCTGGCGACCATTGCGATCAGCGAGCTGCTGACGCTGCCCCTGCAGGTACACACGGCGCGGGAGATCTCACGTTTTCAGGCGGTGGAGCGGGATCTGTCGTTTCTTTTTCCGGACACGACCAAGTGGCACACAATCGCGGCGACGATCGAGGCACTGGCGTTGCCGGAGCTGGAGAGGCTGCTGCCGCTCGAGATCTTTCGGGATCCGAAAGGAAAGGCGATTGCGGTGGGGCAGCACTCGCTGCTGTTCCGGCTGGTCTTTCACTCGGCGACGCGAACGCTCACAGACTCGGACCTGGTCGAGGCGTCGCGGCGGGTGACAGAGGCATTGACGGCCATGGGTGGTGTGCAGCGGATGCCGGGGTCATGAGGCAAGCGCGGCAGGACATGGCCGCAAGCCCCAGCTTGAGGGAACAGGAGTGATGTGGAGCCGGGTGCATCTTGCATGGTTCCCCTTTACGATTTGGGACACGTCTTCCATGGGTGCTCTCCTATACTTTTCATGGAGTATCAGGTCGTGAGGGCATCCATGAGCACATCGGCACCGATCAGCGTAGACGAGTTCCAGGCGCTAGAGCAGAAGGTGTATCGCGCGGTGGAGATTGTGAAGCGCGAGCGGGAGGCGCGAGCCATGGCGGAGGCCGAGGTGGCACGGCTGAAGGATGAGCTGACGCGCGAGCGGCGGGAGCATAGTGCGACG
Source organism: Acidobacteriaceae bacterium (assembly GCA_903642235.1). Lineage (GTDB taxonomy): Bacteria > Acidobacteriota > Terriglobia > Terriglobales > Acidobacteriaceae > Edaphobacter. The sequence goes on from CAHJWL010000001.1 coordinate 28,230, forward strand.
TCGGAGACAGCCGCGAACGAGCTTGATGCGCTGCGACACGAGCGCGAGCAGGTTCGGCAGCGGGTCGAGAAGATGCTGCACCAGATGGACGAGTTGCTGTAGGGGCGGCCGAGAGGATCGCGGAAAAGATGCGACAGCAGGGGGCAAGGATTGCCCTGGGTTGAGGGGGATGAAGGCTTTGGGTGGAGAAGCAGATCCCTACGGGATGACAACGAAAAAGCGGGTATGACAACAAGAAGCGGGACGACAACAAGAAGCGGGCAACATGCTGCGGGGGACGGGAATGGACGAGAACGAAGTAATGGCAGAGGCGCCGGCAGCGGTAGCGGTGGAGATCTATGACCAGATCTACCATTTACGCGGGACGGATGCGGTGTATATCGAGCAGCTTGCCGCAGGGGTGGATGCGAAGATGCGGGCGGTCTCGGCGGCTGGCGGGACGGTGGATTCGCTGCGGGTGGCGGTGCTGGCAGCGTTGAACATAGCCGATGAGCTGGCGCAGGTAAAACAGCAGTATGCGGCGCTCGAGGGCTCGCTGACGCAGACGCAGGGTTCGCTGCGATCACGCGCGGGCTCTTTATCGCATGCTCTCGATGAGGTGCTGGACGATCGCAAGGCGGGATGAACCGCTTTGTCTCTGCCGGAGTGCAGAGCGGGAAGCGATACTCTGCGTCACTCCACCCCGGCGAGAGTGCATCGGCTCGTTGCCGGGACTGCGGTCTTTGCTTCAGTAGGAGCGTGAAGGCTGATGGAGCATCCCCGCAATGGGGACTTGCTTCGCGGCGGCAGGTCTGTTGTGCTGATCGTGACGATGACTCTTCCGCGCAATCTTCTCAGGTGGTGTGGCGCTTTGGTGATGAGCTGGGCCGGGGCGGCCTGCGCGCAGAAGGAGGCGCCAGCACCGGCATTTCGCAGCGATCCGGCGTTTGTGAGTGAGGTGGCGGCGGCGCGGGCTGAGGGCGAGGCAATTCCGGAGCAGATCCTGCACTGGCGGCAGGCGAACACTGTTGCCGGGGAGGAGTGTGCGGAGTGTTTCGAGCGGGTGGCGACACTGAGTTTTCGGGCGGGGCTGTGGGAGGAGGCGATCCGGGCGGCGACGCAGTTTGCGCAGAGTGCGCCGGGGGCGAAGGATCAGGCCTATGCGGAGCTGCTGCATGGGTCGGCAATCTTTCACCTGAATGACGACCAGCCGACGCCGAAGGAGCTGGCGGAGGCAGATGCGGTGCTGAAGGCGGCGATCGGGCACGATCCGGAGCTGCGGACGGCGCTCTATCTTGACGGGCGGGCGCTGGCAGCGCTGCACAAGGATGAGGACGCGCGCGAAGCCTTCACGAAGTACATCCAGCTGGCGCCGGCGGACGACCGGTATAAGGGGCGGGCGCAGAACTACCTGGCGAATCTGTCGCTGGCGCGCGCGACGATGGCGCCTCCATTTTCTGCAAAGACGCTGGACGGGCGGACGGTGTCGCTCGACGGGCTGCATGGGCAGGTGGTGCTGCTGGACTTCTGGGCGACGTGGTGTGTGCCATGCAGGCAGTTTCTACCGCGGCTCAAGAAGCTGGCGGCGGATCTGAAGGATGAGCCGTTTACGCTGCTGAGTGTTTCGTGGGATGAGGATGAGGACGCATGGAAGACCTATGTGGCGGCGAACGGCATGACGTGGCCGCAGGTGCTGGATGCGGGGCATCAGCTCTCAAATACCTATGGCGTTGACGGGCTGCCGCATACCTTCACGATCGACGCGGACGGGGCGTTGCGGAGCGAAGTTGTGGGGATGGGGTCGGACGACATCGAGGCGCGGGTGCGGGCTCTGCTGCTGAAGGCGAACCGTGAGGCGCATCCGCGGCGGATGCTGCCGAAGGCAGGCGGGGCGACGGTTCCCGCGCAGACGCACTGACGCGCCGGGTGACGCGTACCTCCGGGTAAATGCAGAGCGCTTTTCGCTTGCGCAAGAGCCGGAGCCGTTTGATGATGCGGCTACTGGAGCTCTCATGCATCGCCTGCTTGTTCTGTCTGCCCTGATCCTTTCGCTCTGTCCATCGTTGTTGACCGCGCAGAGCGCCTCCTACCTCTCTGACCCCAAGTTTCAGAAGGAGGTGGCTGCCGCCGCGGAGCCGCGCCAGTTTGCGTCGGAGCGGCTGGGACACTGGAAGAAGGCGAACAAGATCGCGGGCGGCACGTGCGTCGACTGCCTGCGGCAGATCATCGAGCTCGAGTACCGGAGCGGCGACACAAAGGCGGAGATGGCGAGCTGCGAGGATCTGCAGCGGGTGGCGACAAACCCGGCCGACAAGGCTTTTGGATCGATGATGCGAGGGAGCGCCCTGTTTCATGCCAACCGGGATAGACCCAAGCCGGAGCAGCTGGAGCAGGCGGAGGCGGCGTTCCGCGAGACGCTGGCGTTGAGCCCGGGGACGCGGATTGCGAGGTACATGGAGGGACGAACGCTGGCGCTGCTGCATCGCGACGAGGACGCTCGCACCATCTTTACCGACTATGTGAAGGCGGCGCCGGCGGGCGATCGCTACCGACTGCGGGCGCAGCACTTTGCCGAGAGTCCGGCACTGGCGCGGGCGAAGATGGCTCCGCCTTTTACGGTGACGACGGCAGACGGGAAGCAGTTTACGCTCGACGACATGGGCGGCCGGGTGGTGCTGGTGGACTTCTGGGCGACGTGGTGTGGACCGTGCAACGTGGAGCTGCCGCACATGCAGAAGATCGCGCAGGAGTTTGCCGGGCAGCCATTCGTGCTGATCAGCGTGTCGTGGGATAAGGATGCGGCGAAGTGGCAGGAGTTTCTCGACAAGCATGGCATGCGTTGGGCCCAATACCGCGATGTCGATCACCAGCTCTCGGAGGCGTATGGCGTGGATGCGATTCCACACTATTTCACGATCGATTCGGACGGCGTGTTGCAGTCGGAGATGATCGGTTCAGGATCCGATATCGAGGGCAAGCTTCGAAAGCTGGTGGCGCGAGCGCAGGAGGCGCGCCCGCCGGCGGTGGGGAAGACCGAGGGGCAGTGATGGGAGGTCGTCCGAGCTGCGCCTGATCGGGCAAGGCCGCTCCGAGAGATGCCGGGGTATCGTGTGACGCATGCGGGAGCGACCGGCTGCCCCGCTCTTCTTCCTGAGGCTGAGTGCGGCGGCATCCTACTTGCAGACACAGGGTAGAAGTCGAGGGGGAAGCATGGACAGGATTGAGATTCCAGAGGATCAGGTGACGTCGCTCGATGCGATTGCGGCGGGGGTGAAGGGGCTGCGGATTGTGTTTGTGAATGTGTTCGGGGTGGAACACCCGGACGGAGGCTGGACGCTGGTGGATGCGGGGATACCTGCGTCGGCGGGGCGGATACGGAGCTGGGCGGAGAAGACCTTTGGACGGCCGGCGCGTGCGATCGTGCTGACGCATGGGCATTTTGACCATGCGAGTGAGGCGGCCGAGTTGGCGGATGGATGGGATTGCCCGATCTTTGCGCACGAGCTCGAGTTTCCGTACCTGACGGGGCAGAAGGCGTATGACGCGCCGAACTGGCAGGCAGGCGGTGGGCTGATGAGCCTGCTGTCGCCGACCTACCCGAAGGATCCGATCAACCTGGGCAGCCGGCTGAAGGCGCTGCCCACGGAGGGCGCGGCGCTGGCGGCGCTGCCGGGGTGGACGCCCCTGCACACACCGGGTCACACGCCGGGGCATGTGTCGTTCTTCCGCGAGCAGGACAAGACGCTGCTGGTGGGGGATGCGTTCTGCACGACGAAGCCGGAGAGCTTCTTTGAAGCGGCGATCGCGCAGCAGCCAGAGCTGCATGGACCACCGGCGTACTTTACGTCGGACTGGGCGGCAGCGAAGGCGTCGGTGCAGAGGCTGGCCGGGCTTGAGCCACTGACGGTGGCACCGGGACATGGGAAGCCGTTGACGGGAGAGGGTGTGTCGAACCGGCTGTATGAGCTGGCGGACGCGTTCGATGAGATTGCTGTGCCGGACAATGTTCGCTGAACCGTACAAGAGGCTTACGAAAGTTGTAGCGAAGCTTCGCTTGCTAATCGAAACGACTGCCGGTAGCATCCAACCTTAGAAACCGGTCTGCAAAGCAGGTGCGCGACCAACGCTGGTTGAACCAATATTCATTGAACAGGGATCCAGCTCGTAGATATGGCTCGGTGTGCAGTGTCCGCCAGTCCGGAATGCCTAAAGAGCCACGGCGGGGTCCCACCGTCTTAGACGGGTTCACCAGCGACTCGACGCACGGCCAAGCGGATCGGTTTTCTTTCCCCCCTTACACTCTGATCTAAGATCTCTGAAACGCGCGGGTTAGGTCTGGATCTCGGGTCATCCTGGACTGCTACGGATAACCTTTGTTCGAGCAGACCAGAAAGACAGCAGCGCGGCGAAGCGTGATCCCCCGTGCATGGTGGACTGCCCCACATGGACGAGGGTAGAACGGCGGAGTGAGCGTCTACGCCAAGCGGCTGTTCCTTCCTGTTTGACCTAAGTCTTGCCTTGTCGGACACGACGCATGATGTGGCACGGTAGCCTATAGGGAGTCGTGTACCCGACCCTCCTCCACATCGGACATCTTTACCTGCCTACGTTTGGGTTGCTGGCGGCGCTTGGGCTGGCAGCGGCGCTGTGGTTGTCGCTGCGGACGGCGCGGCTGGCCGGCTTGCCATCGGACGGGCTTTGGGATGCGGGGGTGTTTGCCGTGGTGGCGGCGTTTGTTTCGTCGCGGCTGCTGCTGGTGATGTTCCACCTGAAGAGCTTTGTGTCGGCGCCAATCCTGCTGCTGATGGTGCCGTCGCTGACGGCGATGGGACTGGGGCTGTCGGTGGTGGCGGTGGGAGTGTATCTGTGGCGGAAGGGGATGCCGGTGCTGCGAGTGATGGATGCGTGGACGGCTCCGGGGTCGCTGCTGTGGGCGTTTCTGGCGATGGGGCATTTGGCGGAGGGGTCAGACCCGGGACTGCCGTCGCGGTTCGGGCTGCGGACGTCGATGGCGGGGTACAGAGAACAGCCCGTGGCGCTGTATGCGGCGGTGCTGGCTTTGCTGGTGACAATGTGGCTGTACACCTTGCTGAAGGAGCGACGAGCGGCGGGATGGGTGGCGGGTGCGGGGCTGGTGTGCGTGGGGGTGGTGCAGTTTGGATTGACGTTTTTGCGAATGCCGTACGTGTATGAGCCTGAGTTCGCACTGGCGTGGCTGGATCCGGTGCAGTGGGCGGCGGCGGGGATGGTGGTGGCGGGGTGTGTGTTGGTGTTGTGGCGCGGCGGGCGAACTGCGGGAGTCTTTCCGCTCGCGTTGCCCGGTCGAGAGGATGGCGGTTGGGGAAAGGTCCTCGGCCGCGATGACGGACCTCAAGGAAGCGGCGGCACGGTTCATCGGGAGCACTCGATGCATGCGCACCAAGTGTCGGAGCAGCAGGAACGGCGCGATGCAATGCGCGGGAAGACGTTGGAGAGGGAGAGATAGCGATGCCGTCGAAGAACATGTTGCCGAAGGGGCAGCGCCATCGCTCGGTGCGGGCGGAGTATGTGAAGACGCGCGGGGTGGAGGAAGCGGCGGCGCCGGCGATTCCACTGCTGGAGCTCGACCCGTATGCTCCGGGGGCAGAGGAGGCGACGCATCGCGTGGTGGCGCCGGCGGAGGCGCGCGGGCTGCGGCTGGACCAATACCTGGCGCAGGCAATTCCGGAGATTTCGCGGTCGCGGGTGCAGCTGCTGGTGGAGAGCGGGCAGGTGCTGATCAATGGGGCGGCGCCGAAGGCGAAGCACAAGGTCGCGCCGGGCGAGGTCATCGTCATTCAGGGGTCGCCGCGACCGGCACCGCTGAAGGCGACGGCGGAGGACATTCCGCTGGACGTGGTGTACGAGGATGAGTTTCTGGCGATCGTGAACAAGCCGGCGGGAATGAGCGTGCATGCGGGCAATGCGGCTCCGGTGGCGGGGGCTGCGGAGGAGAGTGAGACTTCGGACGAGAGCGACGACGCATCGACGAGGAAGGATGCTGAGCTGCGGGATCCGCGGGCCTTTGACTCGCGGTCTGTTGATCCGCAGTCTGTTGCTCCGCGGTCTATTGATCCGCGGTCGACGGGGACGCTGGTGAATGCGCTGATGCATCACTTTGCGGGGAAGCTGTCGAGTGTGGGGGGCGAACTGCGGCCGGGGATCGTGCATCGGCTGGATAAGCAGACGAGCGGGTTGATCCTGGTGGCGAAGGATGACCGGACGCATACCAAGCTGAGCGAGGCGTTTGCGGAGCGGACGGTGCACAAGCGGTACCTGGCGCTGGTGCAGGGGCACGTGCGCAAAGACGACACGACGGTGACGCTGCCGATCGGGCGGGACCTGATCCGGCGGACGCGGATGACGACGCGGCGGCCGCTGGAGGCGGTGGGGGTGCGAAGCGCGGTGTCGCATGTGCATGTGACCGAGCGGCTGGGGACGGCGTTTGGCGCGTTCACGCTGGTGGAGGTCACGATCGAGACGGGGCGGACGCACCAGATCCGGGTGCATCTGCAGGCCTTGGGGCATCCGGTGGTGGGGGATACGGTGTATGGGGCGGCGGCGGTGCTGCGCGGGGCGGAGGGACGGACGCTCGAGTTGGGGAGGAACTTTCTCCATGCGGCGACTCTCGAGCTCCTGCATCCGCGAACGGGGAAGGCGTTGCGGGCGGAGGCGCCGCTCTCGCCGGAGCTCGTGCGGTTTCTGGCGGAGCTGCGTGGCTGACGCAGGGGACTGGGGAACCCAGTAGAATCAAGCCCGTGATCGATCGCTTGGTTTGTCTCCGTACTTTGTCCGCTGCCGTGCTGCTGGTGGGCTCTTCTGTTTATGCGGCAGGTGCCTCGGCGCAGGCTCCGGATGCGTCGCACCCTGCGACGACGCCGTACTCCCCGTCCAGGCCCGCGGCCGCGCAATCGCCTACGCCGTCAAACGCTTCAGCGGCGAATGCGCCGGCTTCAACGACGACGGCAGCGGCTGGGTCTGCGACGCAGGTTCCGCAGTCGGCGGCAGCACCCACCGTGCACGAACCGGCCGCGCAGTCAGGGGCACAGGCTCCGGCGTCCGGAGCGCCTGCACCGACGGTGCCGGCTCCAGGGCAGCAGGGTGCGGGGGATGATGAGACGAATACGACTTTTAAGGTGCAGGTGAATGAGGTCAATCTGATCTTCTCGGTCACGGATAAGCACGGGCGCTTCGTGACGGGCTTGCGGCAGGAGAACTTCGGATTGCTTGATGATCAGAAGCCGCCGATTGCTGTTGTTGGATTTCGGCAGCAGACGAATCTGCCGCTGCGGGTGGGCGTGATGGTGGATACGTCGTCGTCGATCCGGTCACGGTTTCAGTTTGAACAGGACTCGGCGGTGGAGTTCTTTCTGCAGACGATGCATCGGAGTGACCGCGCGTTTGTGGAGGGGTTTGATATTCAGACGAACCTGGCGCAGGATTTTACGAACTCTGTCGATGCCTTGAACCAGGGGATTCGCAAGCTGCGGCCGGGTGGCGGAACGGCGCTGTACGACTCGCTCTACAAGACGTGCCGCGATCAGATGCTGACACTGCGGGATGATCTGGCGGTGCGGAAGGTGCTGATCCTGCTGTCGGATGGGGATGACAACTACTCGCGCGCGGAGCTGTCGGACGCGATCAAGATGTGTCAGCGATCGGAGACGATTGTGGAGACGATCTCGACCAACCTGAGCCCGACGAAGGACAAGGGCGACGAGACGCTGCGCGTGATCTCCGAGGCGACGGGCGGGCAGGCGTTCTACCCGACGAAGATCGAAGATGTGGCGACGGGTTTTCGAAACATCGAACAGGAGCTGCGGTCGCAGTACTCGCTGCAGTACCGGCCGGCGAACCTGATTGATAATGGCGCGTTCCGGACGATCTATCTGCAGGCGCTCGATCCGCGGTACAAGGTGCGGGCGAGCAAGGGGTATTTTGCACCTCGGCCGGCGCAGTAGAGGGCTCCCAAGCTCTGCCGCAGGCGTTCAATGGAGTGATAGTTGGCTGACGGTGTTTCTACCCGATGTATACCCAGCGAGGGTGCCGGGGCGGTCGGGAGCATGGGACCGCCAGGATTGCCTAAAGGAGATTATGCCCTTGAATCGTCGTACTCTGCTTCGGTCGTTTGGGGCTTCTGCGGCACTTGCCGCGACGGCTCCCCTGCACGCTGCTCCCACGGCGAGAGCACGCTTTCTCTCGTTGCTCCGGCAGCCGGATGAAGTCCGGGTGGTACTGGGCGATGCGGAGGACGAGGCGCCACGGGCGATGCTGCGGTCGGGCGAGCGCTGGACTGCTGCGGGGGTGGAACTGCGATGCGTTGTGGGTGCGGGGGAGTTGGGGCTGACGCTCGAGGCGCCGGGCGTGGCGGTGCGGCGGGTTCATCTGCGGTGGTTGGGGAAGACGGCGGAAGCGACGCGGGTGCTGGGCGATGCGTGGGAGCGGAGCTATGGCGATCTGGCGTGGATGGCGGTGGAGCCGGAGCGGGCGCTGCCGTGGTACTGCGTGGTCGAGGCGAGCGGCGCGACGCATGGGTATGGCGTAAAGACGGGGGCGGGGGCGTTCTCTTTCTGGCAGGTGGATGCGGAGGGGATCTCGCTGTGGCTGGATGTGCGGAATGGCGGGAATGGGGTGCGGCTGGGGGAGCGGGAGCTGCGGCTGGCGCGGGTGGTCGAGCGCGCGGGTGCAGCGGGGGAGACGGCGTTTCGGGCGACCGAGGCGCTGTGTGGGCTGATGGCGCCGGAGGCTCCACTGCGGGCGGAGCGGGGCGGGCTGCCGGTCGGGACGATCTTCGGCTCGAACGACTGGTACTACGCGTACGGAAAGAACACGCCGGCGGGCATTCTGCGGGATGCGGAGCTGATGCGGGAGCTGGCGCCGGCGCGGGGGCCGCGGCCGTTTACGGTGATCGACGACGGGTACCAGGATCCGAAGGTGTTTCCGGATATGGCGCGGCTGGCGGAGGCGATCGCTGCGAAGGGCGTGGTGCCGGGAGTATGGATCCGGCCGCTGCGGGCGGCTAAGGGGACTCGGGCGGAGCAGATGCTGCCGATGAGCCGGTTCGGGCCGCGGCATGAGGGAGCTGAAGGGGCGGCGTACGACCCCACGGTGCCGGAGGGGCGGGAGGCGGCGCTGGCGGTGGTGCGAGAGGCGCGCGGGTGGGGGTACCGGCTGATCAAGCATGACTTTTCGACGTGGGAGCTGCTGGGGCAGTGGGGATCCCAGATGGGAGCGTCGCCGACGCGGGATGGATGGAGCTTTCGGGACCGGTCGCAGACGAATGCGGAGATTATTGCGGGGTTGTATCGCGATATCCGTGTTGCGGCGGGAGACGACCGGCTGGTGCTCGGGTGCAACACGGTGGGGCATCTGGCGGCGGGGATCTTTGACGCGCAGCGGACGGGCGATGATGTGAGCGGCAGGGACTGGGAGCGGACGCGGCGCATGGGCGTGAACACGCTGGCGTTTCGGCTGCCGCAGCACGGGCGGTTCTTTTCGCTCGATGCGGACTGTGTGCCGATCACGGCGGCGGTCTCCTGGTCATCTACCGACCAGTGGCTGCGGGTGGTGGCGGCGACGGGGAGTGTGCTGCTGGTGTCTCCGGAGCCGGGGGCGGTGGGGGCGGAGCAGAAGCGGGCGTTGCGTGAGGCGTTTGTGCGGGTGGGTGCGGCGGCGGGTCGGGCGGCTGAGCCGGAGGACTGGGTGGAGGCGCGGACGCCGGGGGTGTGGCGGGGTGCGGGTGGGGCGGAGATGAAGTATCAGTGGGTGGATGCGGCGACGGGGGCTAGTCCGTTTCAAGTTTAGGTATGCTGCGTCGGCAATCCCCTTGACACAGATCCGTGTTGTGCAGAGGGTGACTTCGTGGAGAGTTCACCGTTGAGCTCTGATACAGCGCTGCTGTTCTGAGGAGAATCGTGTGTCCCCAAATTGGCGTCACTTTCGTCTCGTCCTCGCGATGCTGCTTTCTGTGGCGTTTTCTCCTGTTCTCCTGTGGTCGCAGACGCCTCCCGGAGCCCCTGTTCCACCTGAGATCTTTTCGGCGAAGACTCTGTTTCTCGCGAACGGTGGCGAGGATGAGTTTGTCGACCCGAGCGAAGCGACTGGTATTCCGCAGGGAACGTATGACCGTGTGTATGCAGCTCTGACGGCATGGGGCAGGTACACGGTAGTGACCTCGCTGGCGAAGGCGGACCTCGTCCTTGAGGTGAGATCGAGGCTGGTGGAGGAGGGACGTGGGTCGGCCCTGTTTGAGGGGCGACGCATTGAGTACCGGCTGCTGGACGGACCGACGCGTACAGTGCTCTGGGGCGGATCCATTCACGTGCAGCGTGCTGCCCGGCAGCGGACGCTCGATAAGAACCTGAGTGATGCGGTCGATTTCCTGATGAGGGATCTGAAGCAACTGGTCAATCGCGCGGCGACGGCCCCTGTGTAGGAGAGGGAGCCCAGCCCGCTGCGACTGTAAGATGGAAGTACCTTCATGGATCCTCAGCACATACGTAATTTTGCGATTATTGCCCATATTGATCATGGGAAGTCCACACTGTCAGACCGTTTGCTTGAGATGACGGGATCGCTGACGTCGCGCGAGATGCAGGCGCAGGTGCTGGACGCGATGGATCTCGAGCGGGAGCGCGGGATCACGATCAAGGCGCATACGGTGCGCATGGCGTACAAGGCGGCGGATGGCGAGATGTACCAGCTGAACCTGATCGATACGCCGGGGCATGTGGACTTTTCGTACGAGGTGTCGCGGTCGCTGGCGTCGTGCGAGGGGGCGCTGCTGGTGGTGGACGCGTCGCAGGGTGTGGAGGCGCAGACGCTGGCGAATGCGTATCTGGCGATCTCGAACGGGCTTGAGATCATTCCGGTGATCAACAAGATCGATCTGCCGTCGGCAGATATTGAGCGGACGAAGGAGATGATCGAGAAGTCGGTAGGGCTGCCGGCGGATGATGCGATTGCGGTTTCGGCGAAGACGGGGCTGAATGTGGAGGCGATTCTGGAGGCGGTAGTGACGCTGCTGCCGCCGCCGCTGGGCGATCCGGAGGCGCCGCTGCAGGCGCTGATCTTCGACAGCTGGTTCGACGCGTATCGCGGGGTGATTGTGCTGGCGCGCGTCATCAACGGCAAGCTGCGCAAGGGCATGAAGATCAAGGTGATGTCGAACGGGAAACAGTTCGACGTGGAGAGTATGGGCGTGATGACGCCGAAGCCGGTGGAACTGACGGAGCTGACGGCGGGTGAGGTGGGCTTCTTTGTTGCGACGATCAAGAACGTGGCGGACACGAAGGTGGGCGACACGATCACGGAGGTCGAGCGGCCGTGCGCGACGGCGCTGCCGGGCTTTGAAGACATCAAGAGCATGGTGTTTGCGGGACTGTATACCGTCGACTCGCATGAGCATGCGCTCTTGCGGGATGCGCTCGAAAAGCTGCGCCTGAATGATGCGAGCTTCAACTTTGAGCCGGAGTCGTCGGTCGCGCTGGGGTTTGGCTTTCGCTGCGGATTCCTGGGTTTGTTACATCTAGAGATCATTCAGGAGCGGCTGGAGCGCGAGTACGATCTGGATTTGATTACGACGGCGCCTGGAGTTCGTTACAAAATAACGCTGACGGACGGATCTGTAACTGAAGTGGATAATCCTTCGCGGTGGCCGGACCCTTCAAACATCGAGCAGATTGAAGAGCCGGCGATCACCGCGAAGATTCTGACCAACGAGGAGTATGTTGGCGGCATATTGAAGCTGGTCGAGGACAAGCGGGGGCGGCAGAAGAACTTCGAGTACGTGTCCGAGACGCGCGTGATGATCACGTACGAACTGCCGCTGAACGAGATTGTGCTGGACTTTTATGACCGGCTAAAGAGTGTCTCGCGCGGTTACGCATCGCTGGACTACGTGGTGGCGGGCACGTGGATTTCGCCGATGGTGAAGATGGATATTTTGATCGGCGGCGATCCGGTCGATGCGCTCTCGATCATTGTGCATCGCGATGCGGCGTTTGATCGCGGCAAGGCGCTGGTGCACAAGATGCGCGAACTGATTCCGCGACAGATGTTCGAGGTAGCGATTCAGGCGGCGATCGGGTCGAAGATTGTGGCGCGGGAGACGGTGTCGGCGATCCGGAAGAACGTGATTGCGAAGTGTTATGGCGGGGACATCAGCCGGAAACGCAAGCTGCTGGACAAGCAGAAGGAAGGAAAGAAGCGCATGAAGCGGATCGGTAAGGTGGACATTCCGCAGGAGGCGTTTCTGGCGGTCCTTAAGGTGGGCGAAGAGTAGCAGACGAATGCAGAGCTGCCCGCTGTTGCGGGATGCAGGCAAGCTGCTGCGGCCGACGGAAGATTTTGTCACGACTCTGTAATGCGTATCTGTGGAAACCTCTTCGGGTCACTGACTTAGCTGCCGAGGCGAAAGGATGTCTTCGGGCCGGGGCTTTTCAGCTGGCGTAAGCCATTCATTGTGATAGGGATACAAGATACTTCACGGGAGGAATTAGGGTGTCTTCCGGGAGCAAGCTACCATTTAACAAATGCAGGAAGCGGACGCAATCCACAATCTTTTCCACCGATTTCAATGTTTACGAAGAAAAGGAGTGCCTCGAGAGGCACTCCTTTTCGCTGCCACGATGCGGCTAACGTCGCGGCGTTGTTGCAGATGGGCGCGAGGCGCCAGAGGAGGGTCGATTTCCTGCCGGGCCAGAGGCGGACGGGGCGGATGGCGGCGGAGCAGCGACACCTGAGCTCTTGTTGTAGGCGTCAACCGCGGCCTGCGTGATGTCCGTGGTCTGCAAGGCCCACATGACATTGCTGGCCTGATTGCTGACGTCGAGCAGAAGGGTAAAGCCGGCGGTCTGGCAGTAGTTCTTCATGACGCCGGAGAACTTCTGCGCCACTTTTCCGTAGGCCTCCTGCAGATCGGCCTGGTAGGCATTTGTTGCATCTTCCGCGTCACGGTTGAGCTGCTTTTCCTTGGTGTCGATCGTACGCAGACGAGCCTGGCGCTCTTCATCGGAGGAGGTAGCCGGAGCCGCCTGGGCCTGCTTCTTCAATGAATCGACCTCATTCGAGAGCGAGTCGATCTGAGCTTTTCTCGGCTCGTACTTTTTCTGGACTGTCTGGACCGCGACCTGACCCTCATTGGTAGAGAAGACAGCCTGCTCAAAGGCGATGAGGGCCACCTTTGCGGGGAGGGCCTGGGGAGCGGCGGAGGTCGCGGTGGCGGAGGGTGCGGGTGCCGCGCCGGCGGTCTGGGCAAAGGAGGGAACAACGGTCAGGCCGGCGCTGAGCGCCAGGGTCACTATTACGGAACGATTCATGCGTGTGTGTTGCTCCTTGCGAGGTCGATTACGCGAGATAGATTTCGGGATCCGTTTGGGACGGGGGATGCGACTGACGGCAGCGGTGGTGCGACCCCCGTGAAAGTTTCACGCTGCACTTCAGGCGTCGCTATGCTCAGCTTCGCCCAGATCGCGCCCTGACCAGGGGCCAGACCGCACTGTGCAGCGGAACACCACAATTATAGGTAGGGCCTAAGATGCGGTCAACCGAGACATGGCGAGGGAGGCAGTCTGGATTCTGATTTCTGGATTCATGGTTGGAGTGTCTCCGTTTTGTCAGAGCTCAGGGAGGATGTAGCTTCCGTAAGTCATTCGAGAATAAAGGGGTGACATGTGGTCTCCCACGTGCAATGTACGAGGATGTCGCGTCGCCGTCTTTCCGGCCATGCGTGCTCTTCGGTGTGAAGCTGCTCCTGCATGGACGGGGGTTGCCGCCGAGCAAAGGGCCGCCCTTTCCGAAGGGCATTTCAGGAGGCCAGTGACTGGCCAGTCGATGTACGGCGGTACGTTGTCAAAAACGCGGACCGATCCTGGGGCAGGATGTCATTGCTGTGACTTCATGGAGCTTGCCAGCATGAGCGATTCGCGGTACGCTAGGTTTGCCTTAGAAAGTCTGTTGGGTGCCCTCCGCGCAGCGTGAAGGGTGAATACTTTCAGGGCGCATCCATCCGCCGTACGTTGAGCGCGAGCCTCCAATGTGGTTTTAGCCATATTGGCAGCGGCGTTCAAGCAAGCAGAGGCAGCCTGAACCGCGATCTGCGGAGAAGTCGTTTCCTTGCAGTTGAACGACGGTGACGTGACAAGATGTCTGATCGAGTGACTGCTTGACCCTGACGTGTCTACCAGAAAACCTTCAAAAACACGGCTCCAGATTCGTCCCTCGCGCAACACAAGATGCTGTGTGTGCGGAATAGTGTGTTGTCCCGGCAAGCGCGGCCATGAGGTCTGCGCGCCAAGTTAGAGCACGATCGTGCAATAGGAAGTGGAAGCATGAGTTCAGAGCAGAATCTGCCTGAGGTGCCAGTGCACCAGGGTCCGCCACCACCCCAGCAGGGTGAATCCCTTTCAGAGTCCGGCAGCCAGCATGGGATGGGGCAGTCGAAGAGCAGTCGGCGCCGGCGACGTAAGCGTAAAAGCGGAGGCGACTTCGCCGCAGACGGTGGTGGTGCCCCAAGCGCGACCGTCCTCCAGAGCGTTCAGGGTCAGGCCAGTCAACAGCCGCAAGCAAGCGCCTCCTTTGCTCCACCTCAGCAGGGTGCACCCTCGCAGGGGACCTCACAACCAGGGACGACGCAGCAAGGGACGGCTCAACAAGGATTCATGCAAAACGGACAGCAGCAGGGCCAGCCAGGCGGTGCAAAGCGCTGGAAGAAGAAGTTTCGCGATCGTGACCGGGATCGGCCGCGGCATGCAGACGGTAGCAGCGGCCAGGCGAATGGCGGCTTTTCCGCACCACCCGCCGGCCCGCGGGATACGAACACACATCAGTTCGGGAACCGATCAGATTCCTTCAAACGCAAGGGAAGTGGCGGCAGCAACAGCGGCGGCAAGCAGGGCCGTGACCGGGGCCCGCGAAGCTTTGTCGGACCGATGGATCACAGCTATCGCGCGGTGAATGGAAACTTTATGGATACGCCACCCTCCACGATTGAGACCCAGGGAAGTGCGTTTCATGGACGATCCAAGAGCTATCACAGCAACGGAGATAGCCAGCCAATTGATTACTCGCAGGGCCGAACGGTTCCCATTGCGGAGAATGCTGCGACACGGATTTACTTCTTTATCGATGACCTCTTCATTACGGCGAAGATCAATGAGACCGCGCGAAAGCTGGGAGTGAAGGTCGCCTTTGTCAAGAATGAGAAGGAGGTCATTGCAGAGATGCTGGGGCTTGAAGAGGCGGATCGCCCGGGCCTGATTGTCTTTGACCTGAACAACGCCAATGCAAAGCCGCTGACGCTCATTCCCAAGTTGAAGGCGAAGCTCAAGCGGTCCACGTCAATTGTCGGCTTTCTCTCGCATCTTCAGGGAGATTTGAAGGCCAAAGCGACTGAGGCGGGATGCGACACGGTGATGCCGCGCGCCGCGTTTTCGCAGAATCTTCCGAACCTGCTCCGGCGCTACGGGCTTGAGGAAGAAGCGGACGACGCTAACTTCAATCAGTAGGTCTAGAGCACAGGGACAAGGGCGGCCCGTAGCTTCTTGCTGCGGGCCGTCGCTGTTTCGCAGCAAATGTGACGATACCGCGGTGTACGGACCGCCCTTGGACCGAGATGCCAGTTGCTGTGGACCGGAGACGCTTTACCCGGGCGGCCAGTTCATGGGCCGACCACCCAGCAGATGCAGGTGGAGGTGGTGAACGGTCTGGCCGCCGTCGGGTCCAGTGTTGATCACAAGACGATAGCCGTTCTGCAGGTGTTTCTGAAGGGCGACCTGGGCAGCCGCGGCGACCAGGCGTCCCAGCATAGGCGTATGTTCGGCGATGGCCTCCCTGGTGGAGGCAAGGTGCTGCTTTGGGATGAGAAGCAGATGCTGCGGAGCCTGCGGGTTGATGTCGGGAAAGGCGAGAACGAGGTCGTCCTCATAGATGCGCTCGACGGGGATAGCGCCCAGGGCGATCTTGCAGAAGAGGCAGTCCGGGAGAGCTTGGTCGGGCATGAGGGGAGTTTACGCTGCAGAAGACGGAGGCAGAGAGGCGAGACAGAAAAGCAAAGCAGAGAGGCCAAAGAGAAAGGAAAGCACAAGGACGGGCGAGGTTTAGTGGCCGGGAGGAGCGGGAACCATGACAGCGTTGGGGTCGACCTTTGGGATGCCGAAGTGGCCAGCGATGTGGAGCAGGTCGAGGGGCCGGATGGATCCGGAGACCTGGATGATGTTCATGGTGCGTGGACCGCGGAGCATGACGGTGAGATCCCGTACCTCTGTGCCCTCGTAGTGCAGCCAGAGATCGGTAAGTGGCCGGTCGGGCTGCGCGTTCTGGCCGGGAGTGGCATTGGTGTTGACAAGGTGCTTCCACCCAGCGGCGTTGTAGTCGGCGACGAGGGCCGCAAAGGCCTCCGGGGTGTAGAAGGCGGGCTGCGGGTAGCGATAGGTATCAATGGTGACAGCAGCGAGCGAGGAGGCGGAGCCGTTGCCGAAGAGATCCTGTGCAGACTGCAGCATGGAGCGATCAAAGGTGAAAGAGATGCGTGAGGCCGGCTGGTCCGCAAGGTTGGCCAGAGCGTCAGAGACGCCTTGAGGCTGCTGGGCCATGAGGGGCAGGGCTGCTGCCAGGGCTACTGCAAGGGCCGCGATGGGGAGACGCATGGCGAAAGGGCCTCTGCTCCTTTAGACAGCGAGCCCGGGAGAAAGTTGCGGCAGGTTCGTGTGACGCCAGGAGAGACGCGGCGGATGGGCGATCACGAAGGAGTTATTACTCGCACGACTGCGAGATAGTTGCCGTCTCCCCCCTGCCTTCGGCTGTCGTTGAGCAAGGCTCTGTTATTGCCTGGTCAGGGTAGCTGTGCCGTAGCTTCCGGAGCAGCTGCCGCTGGGGACGTTGATGGAGGAGAGCGTAAGGGAGCTGGCTGCAGGATCAAAGCTTCCGGTGAGCTGGATAGGCGTGTTCTGGCCGTCGTTCGCCGTGAAGTTGAGAACGGCGGTACTGCCGGTGACAAAGCCGTCAGAGCTGGTCATGGTGCCTGCCGTGAAGCAGGCGAAGCCACCGAGGGTAGCGGAGCCGGAGATGAGGAAGATACCGTCGCCGGTGCCCTGCACGAACTGAGTGAGCTTGAGGCTGACCGTCTTCGCCGGGCTTGTGTTCTCTATGGGACCGGCGTAGGTCCCGGTAAGCGGGCTGTATTTGACACCTGTAACGGTGCCACTGGCTCCACCGGCACACCCGCCGGCGATGCTGTAGGTTCCGCTGAGAGTGCTGGCGGTTTTGTCCGCGCGGGTTGCGGTGAGTGAGAGGAACTGGCCATTAACCGAGAACGAGCGCTCCGAAACTTTGAGGCCCTGGGCTGTGCCCTTCAGCGGGATGCTGATGGCGGCAACGTAACAGCCGGAGGTAGGCACAGCCTGAAAGGCCGAGGTGATCACATCGTTGGTTCCGGGGTCATCGGCTTCCTCAAAGATGAATCCGGAGAAAGACGAAAACGGGGACGCACCTGCTGTGGGTGTGGCTTCAAACTTCCAGTTCCCGGTGAGCAGAACGTAGTTGGGATCAGGCGGCGCGACGGGGCTGCCACCACCGGGAACGGCGACGTTGCCACCACAGCCAAGGACGGCAGAGAGCGCAGCAGAAGCGGCAGACAACGAAGCGAGGCGAAGAACCTGAGGGCGAGATGCGCGGCAGAGCGGGGAGAAGAGCATTGAGAGCAGACCTCAGACATGAGCTGAGCGCGGAGTTCGTTCCTCCGGTCTTCAGCAATTCATCCAGTAGCAATAAAGCGGCCACTCCGGAATGTTTGGGTATTTGAGAGTTCCATCCTTCAAGACGGAAGATTACTTCTCTTCCTGGACCTCAGACTCTGCAGAAGATTGCTATGTGTCTTGTGGTTGCAATCGGGAGGGATACTCCTGCGAGATGGCACCGTTACACCGGCAGAGACGCGGGGACCTGGCGAGCTTTCGGTGAGGAGCCGTGGAGGGCGGCTCCTGGAGACTTACAATGAGCAGGGATGACGGAAACGGCAGGTCGATGGCGAAGGGCTCGGCGTTTAGGTGGACTGGCACTCTGCGTCCCGCTGTTGTTTCTGCTGGGGTGTCCGCAGAGCGATCCGCTGGGACCACCGCCCATGCAGGCGACGGCACCGGTGATTCCCGGGCCGGCGCAGAGCGGAGCGCAGGCAGCAGGCGCAGCGGGAGCACAGAAGAAGCCGGGAGATGGAAAGGCGCTGAGTCCAAACCTGGCGCCTGATCCGGCGACAGCTGCAACGGTCGCAGCGGAGACGCAGCCGCAGGTGCCGCAGACGCCGGAGCACGCGGCGAAGGTACAGTCCCTGATCAACAGCGTAGAGCGGGCGTACGCGAGCGGTGTAACGAACTATCGCGCGGGGCGGCTGGAGGCGGCGCGGGCAGACTTCGATTCTTCCGTGGATCAGATGCTGATGAGCGGTATGGATGTGAAGGCGGACGCGCAGCTGGCGGAGGAGATGGATCGTCTGCTGAATGCGGTGAACTCGCTCGAGATGGCGTCGCTCAAGCAGGGGAATGGGTTCTCAGCGCCGGTAGAGGCATCGCCGCTTGATGCCGCGGATGAGGTGACGTTCGCGCCGAATGCTGCATTGACGGCGAAGGTGCAGACGGAGCTGAAGACGACGCAATCGGATCTGCCGCTGGTGGTGAACGATTACGTGACCGGCTTCATCAACTTTTACTCGAACACACAGGCGGGGCACGCGCATCTGCTGCGCTCGCTCGAGCGGGCGGGCAAGTACAAGGACATGATTCAGAAGAATCTGCGCGATGCGGGGCTGCCGCAGGACCTGATCTACCTGGCGGTGGCGGAGTCGGGCTTTCAGCCGCAGGCCCTGAATGCGAAGAGTGGCGCAGCGGGCATGTGGCAGTTTATGGGCTTTCAGGGCGCGTACGGCCTGGTGCGGAACGGCTACGTGGATGAGCGCTTCGATCCGGAGAAGAGCTCCATGGCGTACGCACGCTATATGAAGTCGCTCTACGCGCAGTTCGGCGATTGGTACCTGGCGATGGCGGCCTATGACTGGGGTCCTGGCTACGTACAGCGCGCGGTGATGAAGACCGGCTACGCGGACTACTGGGAGCTCTACCGGCGCGGTGTGCTGCCGGGAGAGACGAAGAACTATGTGCCGGGCATTATCGCGGCTGCGATTATGGCGAAGAATCCCGAGCAGTATGGGTTGGCGACGCTGCATCCGATGCCGGCGGTGATTTACGACACGGTGCAGACAGATACCGCGATGGATCTGCGACTGGTAGCCGACGTGACGGATGTGCCGGTGGGCGAGATTGTGGCGCTGAACCCGAGTCTGCTGCGATCGACGACGCCGCGCGATATGCACTTCGATCTGCATATTCCGGTGGGGACAAAGGCGATCTACGAGGAGCGCCTTAAGGAGATACCGGATGAGCATCGCGCGAGCTGGCGCTTCCATGTGGTGAGGCCCGGTGAGACGACGGAGTCGATTGCGACGGCAATGCACGCGCGTGTGGCGGAGATCATCCAGGCGAACGGATTGACAGAGACGGAGGCCGTTGCGGCGGGCGACGAGCTGGTGATTCCGATCACACCTGTGGTGAGCGCGGCGATGGCGCGTCCTGCGCACTTCCGCGTGCTGCGCGGCGACTCGCTGATCACGGTCTCGGACCGGTTCAACGTTTCGGTGGAGGACCTGCGGCAATGGAATCATCTCCGGTCGAGCGCGATCGTGCCGGGACGAACCTTGACTGTGGCGGAGCCGATGCATCTGGCGCCAACAGGACGAGCGCGGGCGAAGGCTTCGCGCAGACACGGCACGCGGAGTGGGCGCGTGTCGACGGCGCGCGTGGCGAGTACACGACGAGCGGGGAATGCGCAGACGAGCGGATCGAGTGCAAGCTTCGCCGGTGGGACGAAGAAGGCAAGAGCAGCTGCGAAGAAGAAGTCGAGACGCTGACGCAGACTTCTTCAGTGCGCGAGAACAGAGGTTCATTCGACTGCTCAATGGCTTGCAGATGTTGTGCGCAGCCCGCCTCGGCTTCAGAAGAGATAACCCAATGCGGTACCTCTGCCGTTCTCGCAGAAAAGAGTTCTTGCGCTCCTCGGCCCAGCGATGCAGACTGTTGCTAGAATTCGATCCGCACATTGCGGTGACGAAGTCGTTGCATCGTACGGAGTGCAGTTGCTTTGGATCAGCGAGGGTAGACGACGATGATGTTCGACGAAACGATCAAGCTGTATGCGGCGGCGCACGACGAAGAGGAAGACCTGGATGAGGACGACGAGTCACTCGACGAAGGCTTCGATGAGGACGACGACGAAGAGGAAGAGACCGTCACAAGCTCCGACGATGACGAGCTAAGCGGAGCGGATGAAGACCTTGACGAAGCGGACTCCGACAAGCTGCTTCGCAAAGACACGCATGCCGAAGAGGCACAGATGTTTGCGATGCCGACGGCTCCAGGGCAGCCGTATGATCCGCCCTACACGATGTCTAAGGAGCCGGTGGTCAACGAGGTCGAGGTTGATACTGCAGATGTCCTGACATCCGCGGAGTCTACGACGGAGACGACGGCGCACGCGGAGGAGAGCGATGCGGAGGTCGAGCCTGACGCGATGGAGCAGCCGAGCACCGCTGTTTCCGCTGTGCGCTCGCCAGCAAAGAAGGCAGGCACGGGAGCGAAGAAGGCACCTGTCGCGTCGAAGAAGTCGACACCGGTGAGGTCGACTGGCGTGTCTGAGAAGAAGCCGGCACCAGCCAAGAAGACACCGGCGAAGGCGGCCGCGCCGGCCAAGAAGACGCCGGCCAAGAAGGCAGCGCCGGCCAGGACGTCCGCACCTGCGGCGAAGAAGAGTGTCGCCAAAAAGATCACAGGGTCTGCCGCGAAGAAGTCGAGTGCACCGCGCGGCGTGAAGGGCGCTCCGAAGAAAGGAGCGTCAGGCAACAAGGGCACCGCAAGCAGTAAAAAATCAAACGTGAGAGGTAAGACCTTGGCAACCGCAAAGAAAGCTCCTGCGAAGAAAGCTGCTCCGGCGAAGAAGGCCGTAGCGAAGAAAGCACCCGCAAAGAAGGCTACGGCAACAAAGGCACCGGCAAAGAAGACCGCGGCCAAGAAGGCGCCGGCAAAGAAGACCGCAGCAAAGAAGACACCGGCAAAGACCGCGACAAAGACGGCAGCCAAGAAGTAAACCGTACGCAAGGCAAGCAAAAAGGCCCGGACTCTCTTTCGAGAACTCCGGGCCTTTTTGCGTCTGGTGGTGGGTTGCGATTTTGAATGCTTACTTGCTGCTGGCTTCTTTGATCGCAGCGAGAACTTCCTCGCTGTGGTCGGCAACCTTAACGTCCGGCCAGAACTTGACGATCTTTCCATCGGGCGAGATGAGGAAGGTCTGACGGGAGGCGAACTTGAGCGGGCCCATGCCTCTGACGGGAACGCCATACTCGTCAACGACCTTGTGGTCGGGGTCTGCGAGAAGCTTGAAGGTCAGGGTTTCTTTCGTGCAGAACTTCTTGTGGCTGTCCACGGTGTCGAGCGACACGCCGACTACGGCAGCGTTGAGGGCCGTATACTTCGCTTCGTCACGCTGAAAGTTATGGGCTTCGACGGTGCATCCCTGCGTCTGGTCCTTCGGGTAGAAGTACAGGACGACGAACTTGCCTTTGAAGTCTGAGAGACTGACAGGTTTATCGAGCTGCGAGGGCAGCGTGAAGCCGGGCGCGGCAGAGCCGATGGCGGGGGCGTCGGCGGCGAAGGCGGCGGGTGCAAGGGAGACGACGCCGAGCAGAGCTGCGGTCAGGAGCGAGTTGCGCATAGAGAACCTCTTTCAGTGAAGGTGGAGTTGCCGGGACGATTGCTGCTGCAGGCCGAAGTCGATTCTACTCCGCGGTGATGGCGATGTTGGCAGCATTGGCGGCGTCGCGGATGGCAGCGGGATCAAAGAGGAGAGTTCGCCCGGCCTCAAGAGCTAGACAGGTGGCTCCCGCACTCTGCATGGAGACGATGGTTTGCAGGCCGATCACGGGCACATCGAAGCGCATGTCCTGGTTTGGCTTGGCCACTTTGACGACAGTCAGTGAGCGCCGCAGTGTGGAGGGATCGTCGGATGCGCGCAACAGATCTCCGGCTCGGAGGATTGTCGCGTCGGTACCTTCCATGGCCTCGACAGCGATGCAGGCCTGCGCCGCGATGACGACAGTCTGACCGAGATCAAAGGCCGCGATGCCGCGGGCGACGGTGCGCCCGTAGAGGATGTCCTTGCGTTCCCCGGCATCGGGTTCGCGCGTGGTGAGGACGCCCGGCCGGGCGAGCAGCGGCTCCAGGTACTCGGTGGACGAGAGGAGAGTGATGCCTTCTTCGGCGAGGACTTTGACGATCGCCCCGAGCAGGTTATCCGTGTTGCGCGAACCGAGCGAGAAGAGCAGTTTGGCCAGGCGCCAGTCCGGTCGTATGGAGGAGAAGATCTGTTTATGGCGAACCTGCCCGGCCATGGTGGCGCGGGTAACACCTTCGCGATGGAAGATGTCGATCAGGCGGGAGAGCTCACCGAGCGAAAGCCAATGAAGCCGGATGTGCGGGTCAGCGGCGGCACGTGCCGCGATCTCGGGGTCGGTCTCTTCCTTGATAGCGGCCACGATGACGGTTAGATGGTGAGCGCGCGCGGCATCAAGCAGAAGAAACGGGAAGCGGCCGTTTCCGGCGATGAGGCCGAGGGTGCTGGACGAACTGGGGAGAAGGCCATCTGCGGACATAGTCTTTCTCTGATCAGGGTAGAGGGTTTCATCGAGCAGTGCACGGGAGAAAACCTCCCTGCGTGGAAGACAGGGGAGAGCGCGGTAGTTTCAGGACTTCGCTCGCGAGGGCTTCGGCACGGGCTGTTGGTGCTGCCGTGGGTTGAACATACCGGTGAGAGCGAGACCGAGCTCTACGCGCGCGCTGCGGCCGGCCTTCCCTCATGCCGAGAGCAGCAGCCGAGGTGCGTTGCTCGAGCGGACAGCATCGTACTGCTACGGTCGTATTACTCACTCGAGGAGTACCTGATGGTTAAGTTCACAATTCTGCTTCGCCGTAAGCCGGGCCTCAGCCCGGAGGAGTTTGTCCGGCACCATCGTGAGGTGCATGCACCGCTGTTCTCGTCCTTGCCGGAGGTGAAGCAGCATGTGCGACGCTATGTGCAGGGGCATAGCACGGGTGATCAGCTGCCTGGCATGCCGCCGCTGACGTTTGATGGCGTGACGGAGCTCTGGTTCGACGACCTAGCGGGACTCGCCGGGGTCTTTGAGTCGGAGGGCTATATGGAGACGATCCGGCCCGATGAGGAGAGCTTCCTCGACCTGCATCGGTGCGAGTTCCTTCTGACAACGGAACACACCGTTATCGGTTGAAACAGTATCCCTGCTGTTCCCGAAGGATCAATTTTCTTTGCTGAGCACCACCGTGCGTCCGGAAGCGGCGGACTCGCGCGCCGCGGCCAGAATGCGGACGACTTTCACGTTTGTGTCGAGCGCGGTGAGGTCGCCTTGTGGATGCAGGGATCCATTGAGGACGGCGACGAGGTAATTGAGCGAGTCGTTCTGGGGCGCGGCAAGGGCGGGAGCGGTCTCGGCGTGTTCTTCCTTCTCGCCAGGGAGGCGCATGCGGAGATGGTCGGTGACCCGGCTCGAAACGTAGACTGTGTCGACGTACCCGGCGGAGCCGTAGATCTCCATGTCCTTGCGGTCGAAGGGCCAGTTCCAGGAGCCCTCGAGATCGGCGACGGCCTTCGAGTATTGAAGCAGGATGGTGGAGTCGTCGTCGATGTGCGGGTAGACGGCGGGCTTGTCGGTGTGGGTGATCGCGGTGACGGAGAGAGGCAGGTCGCCATGGTTGAGCACGGTGGCGAGATCGGCGCCGTAGCAGCCGAAGTCAAAGAGGGCGCCGCCGCCGTTCTGTTTCGCGTCGGTGAGAAAGCCGAGAAACTCGGGATCGACGCCGATCTCTTTGGGTCCGCGATGACCATCGTGAACGACGACGCGGCGAAGCTCGCCGACCTTGCCGTCGGCAAGAATCTTAGAAGCTTCGGCATTGGACGCGTACCAGGTGGTCTCGTAGTTGGTAAGGACGGGGACGTTGTACTGCGTCGCAAGATGCTGGATCGCGAGAGCGTCGGGCACCGTCGTGGCGAGCGGCTTTTCGACCATCGCAGCGATGTGCATAGGCGCGGCGGTCGCGATGGCGGCGAGATGGCCCGCGGGTGCGGTGTAGACGAGGATGGCCTGCGGGTGGGTTGCGGCAAGCATGGTCTTTTCGTCTGCGAAGAGCATGGCGTGATCAAAGTGGTACAGCTTCTCGTATTTCTCTCGCAGCGCGGGATCGGGCTCGGAGATGCCGACGAGTTGAACCGCGTGCTGGCCGGGAAGAGAGTGCAGAAAGCCCTGCACATGGCCGTGCGTGAGGCCGACGATGGCGACGCGCGCCGGCGTCTGTGCGGCGGCGGAGAGGGAGGAGGCGAGAAGGGCGGTGGCGAGAACAGGGAGACGGCGCATGGTGCAGACAAGTGTATGGGACGAGATCAGGTGCGATCACCTCGCGGCTGAAGATTCCTGGTCACGTTTGATGACGACACTGTGCCTAAGCCGGCATGAGACTGCTGCGTTCCCTCTGAACCAGCTGGTAGAGCCGAGAGGCCGGATGGGTCAGTGAGGGATCAGAGGCGACGGCGACGTTCCGCTGGATGTGATAGGGATTCTTCGAGGAAAACAGGATGAGGCTGCCGGGATTTTGATCGAGAGCTGCGCGGAGCATCAGGTTTGCGAGAGCTTCGGAGTTGGCGACGTCCTGAGCGGTCGTTTCGGACCAGCGCTGCGCACGTGCGGGATCCGCGACGAGGGCGGCCTGCAGGGAACGAAAGTTGTCTGTGAGTGCACGGTGATGGATGCGGAAGACGCCGGGGGTAGAGGGCACCGCGTCAAGGACGGACCACTCAAACTGCGCCGTGGGGCAATACTGTGGGGCACGGGCGAGGAGGTCCGGGATTTTGTCACCACCGCTGCCGACACCGAAGGTGCCGATGGTACCGGACCTGACTGAATCTTCAAGCAGCCGAAGCAGCTTCTCGTCCCGTAGCGTGTCGGCCGTGACCTCATGGAGCAGCCAGATGTCGATGTGATCCGTTTTGAGAGCGGCGAGTGAGCGGTCGAGGGAGGCTTTGGCTTCAGCGGCGGTGAAGGTGCATGCGTGTTCTTTCGGCGCGGGCGCTGCGGCGGCCACGGGGCTGCTGGCAGTCCTGGCGAGCCGCTGTTTAAGGCCCGGAAAGGCTTTGAGGACCGGTCGAGCTATCGCGCGGGCGAGGCGTGTATGCGGGCGGCTGGGTGCAGGCGGCAGACCATACTTCGTGGTCACAGTGCACTGACCGGGATGCCGGCGAAGAAACTCGCCGAGGCAGGCTTCGGCCTCACCGTAGCCGTACATGGGTGCGGTGTCGAAGTGACGGATGCCGGCGTCGAAGGCGGCTTCAAGCATGGCGAGCGAATCTCGCCGGCCGAGGGCGCCCATGATGCTGGATCCTCCGAAGCCGAGGCGTGTGGTGTGGCGGCCGGTATTGGCGATGGCGATGCTGTCCATGCGGGAACTCCTGCGAGTGGCTTAGCTCAGGTGATGCGCGAGGCGGATAGCAAGCGCGAGCAGCGTGTGGGTGGGATTGGAAAATCCGGAGGTAGGGAAGACCGCGCTCGAACAGATGTACGCGTTGTCTGTGCCATGCAGGCGGAGGTCAGTATTGACCAGGCCGGTCTCGGCAGAGGTGCTCATGCGCATGCCGCCCATGTGATGGTAGCCGTCGCCGCAGCGCTCGATGAAGCGAAGATCGAGCGCCAGAAGGTCGGGATCGGGGATGACGCGGCCCAGGTGGGCGAGCGACTTGCTGGCGATCTCGGTAATGGTGCGGATGGAGCGAAGTTCGTGCTCGGAGACCTGTCAGTTGAGGCGCGTGCGCAACAGGCCGAGAGAGTCACGCGATTCGGCGAGGGTGATGGTGCTTCTGGACTCCGGTTCCTGCTCGCAGTGGACTAGTAATTCGATGATGCCGCCCGGCGGATTAAAGGCCCGGTGCTGGACGCTGTACCGATAAACCTGGCGAGCGAGCAGAGGCGAGTGGCGCAGGGCATACAGGATGTCAGCCGGCTTGCTCTCGCGCCAGCGGCCACGCAGGAGGCGCTTGGCGGTCTCTTTGAGTTGAGCCAGGATCTGGTCGGAGTCACCCAAAAACGAGACGGTCGCGGCGACATTAAGGGTGCCAGCGGCTGCCTGCTGTGCGGGAGTGAGACGGAGCTTGGGCTGATATTTGTAGCCACGGCTGAACACATTGTCAAAGGCGTTGTGAATGCCAGGTTGATCGTTGGGCTCAATAATGGCGCCGGCGCAGATAATGTGATCCTGGAAGTAACGGCCAAGCAGACCGGAGCGGAGCCAGGGGCCATCCGCCGCGCGAGGTTGTAGAAAGAAGCGGGAGCTCTCAATCCCACCGAGACAAAAGACGAACTCATCGGCGGTGAAGGTAGCTTTGATGCCGGAGAGGGTGCGGCATAGGACGCCACGAAAGCGAGCATCGTCCCAGAGAATATTGACGGCGTTCGCATGCAGCCAGACAGTGACGGCGGGTTTGCTCTCAAGTGTGTCGCGGTGCAGCCGCGCAAAGTTGGGCTCGGGGCACCAGCGGGAGAAGAAGGGCTGGAGATCACTGAAGCCCGGTGTGGAAAGGCCGATCTCTTTCCAAACCGCGTCGTCGTCGAGTGTGCTGTCGGCTAAGCCTTCGAGCTCGATGGCACGGGCATAGTGGGGGGTGAGAGAGGACTTTGCGATGGGCCAGCCGCTGCCGGGGACAGCATCCCGCTTCTGAAAGTCGAGATCGTCCAACTCCAGAATCTGTCCGCCCCAACGATTGGTGCTGCCGCCGGTGGCGCGGAAACGGCCGACATGAATACCTGTGTGCTTGACCCCGGTGACTTCGCCTTGGTAGGGCTCCTGAGAAGCCTCTTCGACGTCGCGACCGCCGCCCTCCAACAGAAGTACAGATTTGCCCCGGCGTGCGAGCTCGGAGGCAAGAAGGATGCCGGCGGCACCGGCACCTACGATGCAGACATCCGCGTGCTGCTGATCAACGGGTGCGCCGTGCTCTAAGTCGCGCATCATGGAACCAGGGTCTCCTCGAAGGCCGCTCCTGCAGTGTAACGGCAGTGTCAGGTCCCGAGGAGATCCTGCGAGATGGTCGGCATGGTGGTTGTGCAACTCACGTAATGCCGTCCGCGCGAAGGAAAACTCGCTCCTAGTTGCCGAAAGACGCTTGTGGGCAGAGCTCGCAGCATCTTTTAGAGGGTTTTTGCCACGAGAGGATGATACAGGAGTATGCCGGGTATAGGTTCAGTCTTGCCGGAGATGGTGTGGCTGGGTCCTAGCAGCTTTTAGAGGGCCGCACTCAGGGCTGGGTAGCGGCCGGCGTGGCTTGTCTCGTAGAGTGCGAGCAGACGGGCGCGCATCAGGTAGTAGGCACTAGCTGCCTCTTGAACATAGAAGGGACCACGCGCACTACCATAGTTCAAGAAGATGCCGAGAGCGATCTTGAACGTAGCCTTTCGCAGTGTAAGCGCATCGTGACGCATGCGCTCCGCGACGATAACGCTTTCCTGGAAGTTCCACTGCTGTGCGTAGCCGGCAATGGCCAGCAGCGTCGTCGCGTTCTCACGCATCTGTGCCAAGCCGTCGACACCGCCGACGAGGTGCCATAGATCGTCGGTCTCGAGACCGAGCTGACCCTTGGTGGGGTGCAGATACTCCAGTGCAACCGTGCTGATGCCATCTGTCGGGACAGGCCTCAGACGGGAGAGGAGGTCGGTCCAGCTAAGCGAGGCGAGACGCCGCTGCTTCACATGCGCGTGAATCAGCATTCCGGCCAGGGTGAGAGAGGCGATAACTAGGATCAGAAGGCTCATATGGGCTGATCACGTACGATGCACGTTGTCAAGATCGTATTGCACTCTGCGATGGAGAGCAAGTAAATATGCTTCCATATTTGGAGAAAGTGGAGCTCGCTCGGCTTCCGGCAGCCAGAAAGAGACGATCCAGAAGAGCAGAGCGCCCAAATAGGCGAACTCACGGATGCCGTCATAGAGGGAGAAGTCGCGCTGCCAACCAGCGAGAACGTGGAGGACGTCGCTTCCGAGATTGAGAAGTGCCCAGAGCGTAAGCCCCTGGCCTAAGGCGATTACGTGGCTTCGCCACTGTAGGCCGAGACGGTTCGCAGTCATAATCATTGCTGCAAACAGCTCGCAAGTCAGCAGAGATGTGAATAGCGTAACCCGCTCCTCGAAAAGGTCTAATCCCTTCGCATTCGGAGAGCCAAGGCCGAAGGCGACTACAGCGGCAAGCATCAAACCGAGACTACCTGCTAAGAGGAAAGAGCGCCGAGCGTCGCTGACCCAGGTGCCGGTTGGACGAAGAACGATACGCGCGATCTCGAAAATCAATGCGATCTGAAACAGGTAGTCGAGAAATGCTGTGCTCCAGTAAGCCAAAAAATAGCCATGGTGGCTTCCGGATCTTGAGACCAGAAAAAGAAGCGAGGTCATAAGGACGTGAAAAGCAATAAACGCCGTAAATACTGGAAATTTCCGGGTCCGTTGTCTAAAGGTCAGCACAGTGAGAAGAGCGATGTGGCCGAAAAAGCCTGCCGCCCACAGCACATTCGATAAGGAAGGGCTTGTCATCTCGCGATGACTATTTTATAGGACCCAGAAGCCATAGAAGCCAGGAATCGCTTACGAGATCATAAGCAATATGTTGTGGAGTCCAAGCGTGGTCTCTACCTATGACGCCGGCATGATCTGGAGCGGCTGCAAGGCCGTTCGGGTTGCGAAGGAAGATATCTCTTCGCATGCAAACTCCCGAACACTGCTATGAGGCGCTTCCTAACTGAAGAAAGCACTGATCGTTGAGTGCTGCCAATCTAAAAGCCCAAGAAGCCAAGAATTGTTTGCGTGATTGTGGGTGCTGCGATATGTCCAACGGGGCGTGGATCTGTTCCCATGACACCGGCGTGAGCAGGGGCGGCGGTGAGGGCAATGAGGGAGGCGAGAACGATCGAGCGAAGGGATTTCTGCATGGGGGATCTCCGGATGAAGGGTGAAGGTGATGTTCTAAGGGGCTTGTCGCGGATCAGAGTGTGTCGTTCGAACGTGATCAGCCGTCTAGAAGCCGAAGAAGCTCAGGATCGTCTGCGTGATTGTGGGAGATGCGATGTGTCCAACGGGACGCGGATCTGTACCCATCACACCGGCGTGGGCCGGGGCGGCGGCGAGGACGACCGTGGAGGCGAGGACGAACGAGCGGAGGAACTTCTGCATGGCGGATCTCCCTAAGTGAGTACTGCTGTTCACTTACGGTAGACGGATTAGCACCATTCTCCTAGCGAATGTCAAGGCTTAATACGGCTGTATTGGGTACCGATTACTATCGCCACCTGTTTCGGCACTCTGCGGGAGAGAACTACTTAATAATGCCTCGCGTGCTGGCTGCGATGAAGTCCGCCAAGTAGCGGACGTGCTCGTCTTCCTCGGTCGCTCGCGATCCGTCCTGGGGAGGGAGGGCGGCGCGCATTGCGGCGAGTGCGTCTGTGGTGTTCAGCTTTGAGGTCTGCAGCAGCCTGTAAGCGTGGCGGAGCTGCTTCAGTTGTACCGGCGTGAAGCCGCGGCGCTCGAGACCGACCTTGTTCAGGCCGTAGGCGTGATTGTTGCGCTCAATCGATGTCAGAGAATAGGGAAGGACATCCTGGGTGATGGTCGTGCCGCCGCCGATGTAGCTGTAGCGGCCGATGCGGCAGAACTGGTGAACCGGGCAGAGCGCGCCTACGACTGCGAAGTCTTCTACGATCACATGGCCGGCGAGGGTGGCGGCGTTGGCAAGGATGCAGTGATTTCCGATATGAGAGTCGTGGCCGATGTGGGTGTAAGCCATGATGAGGCAGTTCCTGCCGACCGTTGTCTCGCCACCGCCGCCCGCGGTTCCACGGGAGATGGTGACAGATTCACGAATGGAGTTATCGTCACCAATCGTGAGGCGGGTAGGCTCGCCGGCATATTTCAGATCCTGGGGCGCAACACCGAGGCAGGCGAAGGAGAAGATCTTGTTGCCGGTGCCGAGGTGGGTGTGGCCCTCGATCACAACATGTGAGACCAGTTCGCACTCCTCCCCGAGAACGACGTCCGGGCCGATGGTGCAGAAGGGACCGATCGTGCAGGAGGCTGGAACATGGACACCAGCGGCAATGAGGGAGGTGGGATGGATGGGCAAGGCGGCCTACTCCGCCGCCTGGCTATCGGTTGTGCCGGTCGACGAGGGAGCGATGCTGGCGATCGCTGCCGCAGCCCGGTTGACGAGCGCGCAGGTAACGGTGGCCTCACAGGCAATCCTGCCTTCGACGGTGGCGACGCCGCGCATCTTGACGGCAGACGTGCGCCAGTTGAGGACTGTCACCTCGATGCGAAGCTGATCTCCGGGCGTAACGGGCCGGCGGAACTTAGCCTGCTCAATGCCGGTGAAGACCATGAGCTTCGAGTCGCGATCAGGGATCTCCGTCAGCAGAAGCGCGCCGCCGGCCTGCGCGATCGCCTCCACCATCAGAACGCCGGGCATGATGGGGTAGTGGGGAAAGTGGCCGGTGAAGTGGGGCTCGTTGGCTGTGACGTTTTTAATCGCCACAATGCGCTGCCTGCGCTCCATCTCGATCACGCGATCGATCAGCAGGAAAGGGTAGCGGTGCGGCAGGATGGCCATGATCTCGACCACGTCAAGAGTCTGTTTGGCGGGCGAGCTGGCGGTTTGTGGCTTAAGAAGATCGTCAGACATGGCACGCATGAGTATAAAGGCCGGCTTAGCGGGCGTACGTGGTTGAGCGAAGACTGACAGCTACGCGAGATTAAGTGGTTAAGGACGACTGTTGCTCTCGCGGCTGCGAAGCGCAACTCCGCAAAAGGTGTAGTTACCTCTGAGTTACTGATTACGGAACTCTAATGACTTTAGATTGAACTTATGTTGAGGTAGTTGAGTACCTCACCTTCTTTATGTTCTTTGAGGAATGCTATGGGCCTTCGGTTATCTGCTTTGTCCTTCATGCTTCTTTATGGATCCGCCGCGAGCGCGCTTGCCGATCCGATCTGGTACTCCCAGCCGACGATGCCTGCTCCGGCTGTGACGCTTACCGCTGCTGCGACAGGTCCGATTCGAGGTTATTTTGTCTTTCAAAGCGCGGGAGATCTCGACTCGATCGCACTTCTGGATGCCACAACGGGAGTAACCAGCCCGTACGTCTTCCCAAACCACTCCACCGTTGCGGGAGCGACCGCGGACTTCGGCAACGTCGCGGCAGGCGACCAACTGGTCTTTCTGCTCTTCAACGCGACGACAGGCACGACATTGCACTCAGATGGACAGAACGCCGATGGCGATGCGCACGCCTATACCACCCCGTATGCGGGCGGCCTGCTGAGCGGAAGCATGTTTCCGGCAGGAATTTACATCGGCTTTGAAGATTTGCTCGCCTCGCAGGGTTCAGACTTCGACTATAACGACAATGGTTTTATCTTCACGAACGTAGGTGCGAGTGTGCCGGTTACGCCTTCCGCTGTGCCTGAGCCGGGCTCGCTGGCGCTGCTTGGAACCGGCGCTCTGGGAGCCTTTGCCCTGCTGCGTGGGCGTTTCGAACGACGCTGAAAGGGTGGGAATGAGCTCTGCCCGGCGATAGGCCGTCTCCTTCTGGAAGCGGCCTATCTCGCTGTAGCTTAGGTACTTATTTCTTCTTCTGCTGCAATGGTGCATCCGGATTGAACAGGTTGGCTGGAAGCGGCTGGTTGTAGTCGATTTTCCCCAGAAAACGCTGGTTGACGAGATCGCCGTTGCGATAGCGCGAGATCGTCAGGGGTGTGGGGATGCCGCCATATGTCTGGTAGTTGTCGTACTCCTCGCGATCCTCATCGTGGTCCTTGAACTGTGTATTCCGCCATTCGAAGGTGCGCGCGAGGGGCAGGTGCGTGTTGGCGTCCAGTTCGAGCGTGACTGCATCGTTCGTCGCGGAGAGCACAGTGACCTTGTCTGCGGTGCGGCGCTGGACCATGCTGGTGCCTTCGGCGACGACGACGACGCCCGGAGCCTGGAGCCAGACGGCGATCACTGCTTCGACCGAGTGCGCGCGCCGGCGCAGATAGTCTTCTACCTGCTCCTTTGGCAGGGGAGTTTTGCCTTTATAGGTAAGCTCGTATCCCTGGTCCGGTACCCAGACCTGGACCACGTCGCGCGTCTTCCCTGGCAGGATCATGCCCTTTGGGCTGATGAACTCGATGCGTTCGACCTGCGGCTTCCCGGCGAGCGGGAACTGGAAGTATTCGGCGAACTCCACATTCGAGCCGGTGGGCTGATCGCGAAAGAAGGCCGCAGTATGGCCCTGGGTAGTAAGGGTCTGGCGATTGAGCCATAGGGGACCGCCGAGAGCAGCGACCATCTGATTGAGAAGCTGACGGCCGCGCTCTTCGGGATTTGCGGAGTTGGAGGCAGGGGCAGCACTGGGAATGTCGTTGGCCTGCGCCCGGAGAGCGGCGGGGCAGGCCAGGAGAGAGAGCAGAACAAGGGAGCGCAGGTGCATAGCAGACCTTCAGGGCGGTGGCTCCACACAGGGAGCGAGATAGGGCAGAGAGAAGCAGATTCCTTCGCTGCGCAAAGGGTGACAGTCAAGACCGGGCCAGTGGAGGCCTAGCCGGTGAGAACCGCGCCGCCATTGACGTTGACGATCTCGCCTGACATGAAGCCGGCAAAGGGTGTGCAGAGAAAGAGGATAGGGCCTGCGACTTCGAGAACGTGCGCGGGGCGGCCGAGGGGGATGAGGGACATCGCTCTCTTGGACGCGGCGGGATCTGCGAGGGCAGCGGCGGACATCTCGGTGGCGACCCAGCCGGGGGCGACGCAGTTGACCAGGATGCCTCGCGGCGCGAGTTCGGAGGAGAGGGACTTGGTCAGCGAGACGAGGGCGCCCTTCGAGGCAGCGTAGTCGGCGTGGAAGGCCTCGCCACGCTGGGCGGCGGTGGAGGCGACGAGGATGATGTGGCCGCGCGGTGTATCACCAGCCTGAGGCTGGGCGAGCAGATGTGCGGTGGCTGCCTGAACAAGGCCGAAGACGCTCTGGAGGTTGATGGCGAGGGTGGAGGACCATTGCGCGTCGGGCATGGTGGCGATGGGCTGATCGTGCGCCGGCCAGACGCCGTGGTTGACGATGAGAATATCCAGAGCGCCGAACGCCGCGAGGGTGGCGGTGATGAGGGCGCGGCCGTCTGCGGGGGTGACCAGGGTTTGCTGGAGGGCACGGCAGAGGTCGGGGCCGCCAAGCTCTGCGGCCAGGGCCTCGGCGCGGTCAGTGGCGGTGTTGAAGGAGAAGGCGACGCGGGCGCCGGCCTCGCGGAGCAGGCGGACGGTGGCGGCACCGATGCCGCGCGAGCCGCCGGTGATGAGGGCAGTGCGGCCGGCGAGGGACAGAGAGGGCGGCAGAGCTGGGGGCGAGGACGGCATAGGCCTGAGGCTAGGTGAGATGGAAGGGTGATGCAAGCGCGGCGGCATGATACTGTCGCTCGTGTCAGACATGGCCGGAGCGGACGCGAGCCGAAGGGGCGTCTTTCTCCGGCACTTCAAGGGTGAGGTGTGAGGATGAAGAGAGTGATCCTGGTGGCACGCATTCTGCTGGGGCTGGTGTTTGTGGTCTTTGGCGCCAACCTGATTCTGCACTTTCTGCATATGCCGATGCCCACGGGAGATGCGGGGCAGTTGAGCGAGATTATGGACCGCAGCAAGTGGATGACGTTTACCGGGCTGGTGCAGCTGGTGGGCGGGATCCTGCTCTTGGTGGGGCGCTATGTTCCGCTCGGGCTGGCGCTGCTGGCTCCGGTGATCGTGAATATTCTGCTGTTTCACTTTCTGCTGCTGAGCGGTTCGGGCTCCGTGCCGGCGCTGGTGGTCACGGCACTTGAGGTGTTTCTGATCTGGGCATATCGAGGGTACTTCCGGACGCTGCTGGGATCGGCGCACGAGGTGAGTTAAAATCCGCCCCCCCCGGTACTTTGCGGGTAAAGTCCTCAGGATCGAGGGCTTAGGCCGGGTTCTTCGCGGAGGAGTGCTGTTGCGAAGAGCTGCGGAGCGTGCGCGACGCGGTGGGCTGAAATCGTCCGAGGACTCAGGTAGGGAAGCGTTGGAGATCTCTGCGCTGTAGCCCTCTCCGTTTCCGATGCATTGTTTTCCAGTCTACGGACCGGGATGAGGCAAGTACGCCAGACGGGGACCGAGGCTAGGACGGCTGGCTGGACCTCCGCGAAGCGGCGAGGGGCTCAGCGCTTGCGCGATTTGACGGGTTTTGCCAGTGTCTGTTCTCTCTCGCTCAGACGATGGCGGCGGGCGGTGATGGCGCGTCGCTGCTCGGCGGGTGGGAGGGCGAGGGTAGTGCGGGCTCGGGGGGTGAGCTTCGCGAGCGTGAGGGCATGGGCGCGACGGAGACGATCGTGCCATTCCGGCGTGGAAAAGACGGTCCACTCGCTTGCCGCGATCCAGTGGATGCGGGCGAGGTAGGGGGCGGGGAGGAGGCCTCGGGTCTCGAGCAGGTCGCCATAGGCTTCAGGGCCGACAGGGAAGGAGATGACGGGGTGGTTGGAGCGGGCGGGGTCGAGGTCGATCAGCGCGAACATCTTGCCGCCGATCGCCTTATCGCCTACCCAGAAGACGAGATTGTCGCCGGACTGTATGATTTCGACGACGTGCGGAAGCGTCAGGAGGAAGGCGCGGGTGCTCTCGACGGTCATGGCGAGAGTGTAGCCGCTGGTGCTTCTGGACGGACGGAGAGGGAGAAGTAGATCCCTACGGGATGACAAACAAAAGGGAGAAGCAGGGCCCTGCGGGATGAGGGCAAAAAGAAGAAGCGGATCCCTACGGGATGACAACAAAAGGGAAAGCGGGCCCTGCGGGATGACAAACAAAGGGAGAAGCAGATCCCTACGGGATGACAAACAAAAAGAAAGTAGATCCTTACGGGATGAGAACAAAAGGGAGAAGCAGATCCCTACGGGATGACAAACAAAAGGGAAAGCGGATCCCTACGGGATGACAAACAAAAGGGAAAGCGGATCCCTACGGGATGACAAACAAAGGAGAGCTGATCTCTGCGGGATGAGAACAAAAGGAAGAAGCAAAGCCGCCTTTCCTGGCGCTTCTTCCTTGTCGAGAAAAGCTCTGTTCTATTTTCTCTGGCCGCTGAGTTTCGAGGCGGCTGCGGCTTTCTGGTCGCCCTTCTTTTCGCCGGAGCTCTGGCTCTTCTTCGGTTTGCAGCTGCCTTTTTCGCCCTGCTTTTTGCCAGGGGTGGGCTCGAAGCCGGGCCAGCAGGCGTTGGCGCTTGAGTCCTTCTTGCCGCCGGTGTCTTTTTTTGCGGATTTTTTGGCGGGGGTCTTTTTTGTGTCCGCGCCGGTGATGTGTTTGCGTGCGGCGGCGGTTTTGGTGCCTGCCGATTTGGTGGCACCCTTTGCGGGAGCCTTCTTTGCCGGAGCCTTTTTCGCTGCTGACTTTTTGGCGGGAGCTTTCTTTGCTGCTGACTTCTTTGCCGAGGCCTTCTTCGCTGTCGTCATGAGTGTTAGGAAGCAGAAGACGCGAGGATCGCTGCCTCAGGTATGGTGCATTTTTTCTCGATTCAGCGAAGCCGCAGGCGAATTGGTCCTTTTGCGGTGGAGGGATCGACGATACGGCCGCCCTGCGTGATCACGATACGACCGGCGGCGACCAGACGGCGCGCGGCGGCGCGGGCGGGTTCCATCAGCGGCTGCCAGGTCTCGGGGGCTTCGGGTGCGGAGGGCGTTTGCGCACGAGCGACGGCGCGCGCGGCCTCAGACGGACAGATGGTCTTGTCGCGGCCGCGACCGGCGAGGAGAGCGAGGATGGTCTGTTCGAGCTCGAGATCCTGCGGGGAGGGCTTGTGGGTGCGGCAGGCATCCGAGCAGAAACGGATATTGTCCCAATCGCGCTCCCACTTCCTGCGCCAGGTGATGGTGCGGCCGCAGGTGGCGCAGGTCTTGTCCGGATGCCCGGCGGTGACGGATTGCGGTTTGGGTCTGCGGTCGGGCACTGACTGATTCGATGCTTGTGCGGAGACGTGAAGGCAGCGGTGGGGTGGGCGAGGGCGGTCGGCCTGGCGGCCGACGAACCCATGCATGACGGTAAGGCTGTCATGCATGGGGCACCCGCCCTTCGGGGTAGCGGTTTGGGCTACGGTGGGGTGTGTTCCGGTGGTGTCCGTTGGGCGGGGGTGGTCGGCCTGGCGGCCGATGAACCCACGCGCGACGGTGAGGCTTGCTATGCGTCGTCGTAGTCCTCGGTGAGGGAGAGCAGGAAGGCCGTGAGGGCGTTGACGTCGTCGGGTGTGATGTTCATGTTGCTGAACTCGGGAGGTGCGTTGCGGAGCTTGCCGGCGCGGGCGAGGGCGGAGGACTGGATATAGAAGGTGATGACGTCGTTGAGCCCGGCGCGGCTGCCGTTGTGGAGGTACGGGGCGGAGTCGACGAGGTCACGGAGGATGGGGGTTTTGTACTGGCTGATGGTGGAGGCGAGGCCGCTGTCGGCGGAGCAGTCTGTCCGCGGGGCTCCGGCAGACCCTGCGGCGCAGACGAACTGCCGGAGTTTGTCCTGCGGGTTGGGGTAGTCCGGATTCATCCAGACGTTCCAGAGGCCGAGATCGGCGTACTCGGGATGATCGGCGCTGGCGGGGCGACGCAGCGGCTCGGCCGCGTTGGGATGCTGCGGGGTCCGGGGCATCCAGACATCGGGGGCTGCGGAACGCTCGCCGAGGCCGGGGATGTGGAGGGCAAGGAAGGAGCCGGCGCCGTGGATGGTGTCGTACTCATCCTGAGCGACGCCCGTGTTGTGGAAGGAGAAGTCGGTGAAGTCGGGCGGTGTGTGGCAGGCGGCGCAGTTGCCGGCGTGAGCGGTGGAGCCGGTGGAGGCGCGAAGGAAGATTTTGAGGCCGGCGAGCTCGAGGGCGCCGAACTGGAAGGGCTGGTCATGGTAGGCGAAGGTGCCATCGGAGGCGGTGACCCAGACGGGGTTTGAGAGGGCGTCGATGTCCTTCAACAGGCGCTGGCCGTAGGCGATTTTTGATTCGCCGGTGAGCGGTTGACGCGGCAGTTGATTGCGCTGGAGCCAGAGATCGAAGGGGGAGGCAACGTAGCGGTTGTAGTTGTCCTGTTTGAATTGCAGGTCCTTGAAGTACTGTGCGATGCAGAGAGCGACCTCCTGAACGATCTGCATGTCCGTCGCGGTCGCGACGTCGATGCGCTGCGAGGCGGGGAGGAGAATGTCGGAGGTGATGCGCGTGTCGGCGCCTTTGAAGAGGACGCCGTAGGAGAGGCCGTTTGACCGGTCGGCGGCGAGCTGATCCGATCCGTTGTCGTTGCGGATGACCTGAGCAATGTGATGGATGGCGAGGTAGTACTCGCTGGCGTCCCAGCCGAAGTTGCGACCGGCCATGGTGCCGATCACGAGGTCTTCGCCGGAGTTGAACTCGCCGTCGAAGTGGAGGAACTGCAGGCCGCCATCGGTGCGGAAGGTGCCAACCATCTGCTGCGCATTGCGCGGTGTGGTGATGTAGCCGTTGAGGGTTTCGGGAAGGAGGCTGCGGGTGGTGAAGTCAGCGTAGGTGCGGTTGCCGGCGCCGGCGACTCCCTGGAACTCGGTGACGAAGTGGCAGGAGCGACAGTTGATGCTGTTGCCGGCGAAGGGACCGGGAAGGCTGCCGCTGCCGTTCGGCACGTTGGCAACGATGGAATCGCCTGCCGAGAGCGGCGTGTTGTAGTCCTTCATGTGCTCGAAGAAGAACTTGGCGAAACGGGTATCGAGGAAGAGACGCTCGCCGATGGGGTCGGATGCGGGCGTGGCGGCCTCATTTTCCGTGCTGATGGCGGGGGCGGTTCCGGATCCGCAGCCGAGCACGAGACCGGCAAGAGCGACGCTGCCGAGCAGAGCCGGGAGGAGGGTGGAGACGACGGAGCGCGATCGTGGCGGGACGGAGATAAGCATTAGCGAGAGACTCCCTGCGATGAAGGGGTGGAGCGTGGGACGGAGGCCGCTGCGGAGAGAGGAGACGGGCCGGCATCGGCGGCATTGAGGGCGCGCAGATAGGCGACAAGCTGCCAGCGCTCGCCCGGGGGCAGACTGATCCAGGGGGGCATGCCGCGCCAGGGAACGCCATTGTTCATGAGCCAGAACAGGTCACCGTCGGAGGCGTTGTTGACACGGTCGCTGATGACGGAAGGGCGGTTGTGGAGGCCGCCGCCGTCGTCGCCATGGCATTTGGCGCACTCGTTATGGAAGACCTGGGCGCCACCGGCGGCGGCCTTCCCCCGGGACTCCGATGTGGCAAGCAGGGGGCTCGAACGGGCGTGGTCAGCCGTCGAGACGCGGTGCAGCCAGGAACCATCGGCTGCGCCCATGAGGAAGGCAGCGGAGAGGATGGTGCACGTGAGGCCGAGGGAACGGCGCAGACTCATCGGGACCTCCGAAAAAGATCGCGGAACTGGTTGATTTCATAGGCGACCTTGAGCCGCCAGAGCACGCTGGCGCTGTTGGCGTTGACGCCGAACTCAGGGCCGAAGAGGATGGTAAGGTTGCGCGGGGCGCTGTAGGAGACCGTGGGGCCGGCGTACTGCGAGGTGCCGGAGAGGCCGAAGGTGTAGCGGGTGCCGAGACCGCCGAAGAGCTCTCCGCCGACGGCAAAGTACTGGCGGCAGACAACGCAGTGGTGGGCGCTGGCCTCGTTGGCGAGGGGGCGGCTGACGGCAAGGGCGTAGCCGAACTCCCAGGGCTCATTCGAGATGTTCTTCTCGGCAATGATGTTTTCGGAGACGTTGACGCCTTTTATGTAGCTGGAGGCGATGAGCTTGCCTTCGACGGATCGCTCGATGTCACTGCGGAGCGGGGCGTTGGCGACCTGCTGATCCTGGATTGTGTGGTTGCCGGTGACCTCGAGAAAGCTCTTATCGGCCTGGCTGATGTCCTCGTACTCGACGTAGACGACGGGGTTGATCCAGTGCGAGCGACGGAGTGGACGGAAGCGATTTTCCAGGCGGAAGCCAGTGAAGACGGTGGAGTCGTGCGCGGTAGTCTGCCCCTGAAAGTAGGCTTCGGCAGTCCACCACGCCCTGATGCCGTACTCGACTTCAAAGGTCTGGGCGTAGAAGGGGTTGGCGTCTTTGGGCGTGCTGTAGATGTTCTGGGTGGCGAATTCGAGGTTGCCGGGCTCTTCGAGGACGTCGGAGTAGGTGACGACGTAGGGTGGTTCCTGCGCGTGGGCCGCTCCGCAGAGTACGAGAAGACAGAGACTTTTTAGGAGCCATGCGGAGCAGGGCTGGTCGGGTCGGGACATGCAGAGCACCATCTAGGACTGAAAGTGTCTGGATTATAGCCGACCCATTGGGTCGTACTTCAAAATAATTTGAAGCGTTTGGAGTTTTGCTGAAAACGGGCTAAATGGCGCGGAGATCGAGATGAAGGGGGAGCCCGTGGCGTGGGCGGAGGCTGATGGCGGGGTTGATAGCCAGTTTGGCGGGGGCGTTGGGCGGCAGGGTCAGGCGCCAGACGCGAGCGATTGTGGCGAGGGTGAGGGCGCCTTCCATCCAAGCGAGGCCTTCGGCGATGCACTGGCGGCCGCCGCCGGCGAAGGGGAAGTAGGCGTAGCGGGGAAGTGCGGCCTTGCGCTCCGGCGTGAAGCGGGAGGGGTCAAAGCGGTCGGGGTCGGGGAAGAATCGCTCGTCGCGGTGGACGGCGAACTGTGGGGCGAGGAGGGCGGCGCCGACGGGGATAGTGTAGCCGGCGATCTGGTAGCTGGAGATGCAGGAGCGGGCGGTGACCCAGACGGGCGGGTAGAGGCGCATGGCTTCGGCGAAGACCTGCGTGGCAAAGGGGAGGTTGGGGTAGTCGGCGGCAGAGGGGTTGCGGGTGGGGCCGAGGACGGCGATGGCTTCCGTGTGGAGCTGCTGCTGGGCTTCGGGGTGGACGGCGAGGAGGTAGAGGGCGAAGGAGAGGGCGTTGGCGGTGGTCTCATGGCCGGCGAGCAGGATGGTGACGCACTCGTCGTGGATTTGCCGGTCGGACATCTGGTTGGAAGCCGCAGCGGTGTCTTCGGGGTCGGTGGCGGCGAGGAGCATGGAGAGCAGATCGCCGCGATCGGGGGCGTCGGCCGGCTCGGCGCGGCGCTCGGCGATCATGCGGTTGATGAGGGTGTCGAGGTGGAGTTTGCCGCGCTGGAGGCGGCGCATGGACGGAACCGGCAGGCGCTGAATGGTCTGGGAGAAGGGGAGAAAGGCGAGCGGAAGGAAGCTCATGAAGCTGTCGACGGCGGAGGCGACGGCCTCGATGTTGTCGAGGTGGTCGAGATCGAAGAGGCATTTGCCGACGATGCGGAGGGCGAGCTCGAGCATGTCGGCGTGGAGGTCGCGGGTGGTGCCGGGCTGCCAGGCGGAGGTCATGCGGGCGGCGGCGTCCGAGATGACGATGCCGTAGCCGGCGATGCGGTCGCGATGAAAGGCGGGCTGGGCGAGGCGACGCTGCCGCATGTGGAGGGGCTCCTCGCTGGTGAGGAGGCCGTTGCCGAGGACGGTGCGGGCGCGCTGCATGACGACGTTGCGATGGTGGTGGATGCTGTCCGTGGTCATGAAATCGCGGATGAGATCAGGGTGGTTGAGCTGGTAGATGTGGCGGCCGAAGGCGCGATAGTGGACGAGATCGCCATGCTGCCGGGCGGAGCTGAGCATGAGATCGGCGGAGGTGGAGCGGAAGGCTTCGCCTGAAAGGATGCGGGGCAGGAATGCCGGGCCAGCGGGGTAGCGGGGATCACGGCCGGGGCGGACGTCGAGTGGGGGAAGGGGCACGAGGTGAGTGTAGACGCGCGGGGTGGCGCGGCCCTCTTCGCTGATCAAGTGCAGTTTGGTGGGGGTGAAGTGAGTTCGACTCCTGTGCAATCCTGTGCGGCGTGCTGAATGTCTTCAGCGGTTGGGCAGAGACGCGAGCGCCGGGAGGTACGGCTGTTCGTTGTGGAACGAAAGCTACAGTAGGCTTTGCTTGTACAAGAGAAAGGATTCTTGCCGCTATGCCTACTTACTTGATGTACCGCGACGATCTCGAGACAGTTGCGCCGGACGAGAACGAGACCAAACAGAAGATTGTGGATGTGATGACCGAGGGAATGGAGCTGGCGCGGGCGAAGTATGGCCGGTCAGTGCGCGTCTCGCACGCGAAGGCGCATGCGCTGCTGAAGGGCGAGCTGACGGTGCTGGAGGGCCTGCCGACTGAGCTGGCGCAGGGCATGTTCGCGAAGCCGGGGCGGTATGCGGTGCTGGTGCGGATGGCGCAGCAGCCGGGCGAGCTGCTGGATGACTCCAAGCTTTCGACGGACCGCGGAATGTCCGTGAAGGTGCTGGGCGTAGACGGGCCGAAGCTTGATGGCTACACGGGCAACGCGCAGGATTGGGTGTTTGATGTGGGCAAGCAGTTCCTGGCAGGCGGCATGAAGGAGTTTCTGCAGGCATTCAAGCCGAACGCGGAGATTGCGCCGAAGCTTTCGGACAGTGTGAAGGGTGCGGTCTCATCGGTCGCGCGGGCGACGAACACGGTGCTGAACGCGGTCGGAGCGAACTCCGAGAAGCTGGCGTTCTATGGGCATCCGATTGTGCATCCGGCGGGCGAAGAGTACTTCTCGCAGACGGCCTTCCGGTACGGCGACTACGTGGCGAAGCTGGGGTTCTTTCCGGTCTCGCCCGGCCTCGCGGAGCTGCGGGAGCAGCCGTTCGATCCGAAGACCCCGGACGCGTTGCGCGAGGCGATGAATACGTACTTCCGGGCGCATCCGGCGGAGTACGAGATGCGGGTGCAGCTGAATACCGGCCTCGATGAGATGCCGATCGAAGATGGGCAGGCGGAGTGGCCGGAGACGGACTCGCAGTACCGGACTGTGGCGCGGATGACGATTCCGGTGCAGACGGCGTGGGACCCGGTGAAGGACGGGTACTTCGAGGATCTGTCGTTTTCGCCGGCGCATGCTCTGGCGGCACACCGGCCGCTGGGCGGCATCAACCGGGCGCGGCTGCTGGCGTACACGATGCTGGCAAAGCGACGGCTGGCGGACAACGGCAAGTCGGTTGAGGTGCCGGAGAGCCTCGAGGCGGTGCCGAACTAACGGTTTTGCAACGGTGCGGGCGCACGGCGTGGAGGCTCTGTACGCCTGCGCCGGCGTAAGTGTGGCGTCTGTGATGGGGCGTGCCGATCTTATTCTTTGAGGGTGATCTGTCCTGTAAAGACGTGGGCTGCAAAGGTGTTCTGTCCCGCGCCGGTTGCGTTGACCGTGTTGAAGAAGCCGTCTTTGGACTGGCCGAACTGTTCGGCTTTCGCCTCGCCGATGGTGGTTGAGGCGTGAACGGTGGCGTAGTCAGAGGCGGAGCCGAGGTGTGCCACGAGCTCTCCGGCACGCAGGTTGATCTCGGTATGGGTGCAGGGTGGAGCGGTAAAGACGAGCTCACCGGCGGAGAGGTGGATGCTGAGATCCGCGCAGTGCGGGAGCTCAAGGATGACGTGGGGGCTGCCGTTGCCGGTAGGTGGGTCGACCTTCAACAGAGCGCGGTTGTGCTGCTGCTCGAAGTGGATAGTGGTGGGGCGTTGTGCGTTGTGTGGATCCCGCAGCTCGATGAGGATGAGGTGGCTCGAGTGTGAGGGACGAACCTCGTAGTCGCCGCCACGCAGGTTGAGCTCGATGCGCGTGTTGGCGGGGATCGCTGTCTGTGGAAGAAGCGTGACTTGCTGCCTGCTTGCCAGATCGGTGTCGACGGACGCCTTTGCCGGAGCGGGCGGTTGCGCAAGCACGCGTGCGCCGGCCAGAATGGCCGCGATCAGGACGAAGCGACGGAGAACGTGACCCTGCTCGATCATGAGGTGCTGTACGCAGACGGATCGAGATAGTTCCCATTCGTCATGCGGGCGTGGCGGGTGCTCGGTGAGTAAGGGTTTCCGGCGGAGGTGGCAGGATTCGCCCAATCGGCGTTCCATGCTCCTCGGGATGGGCGCGTTCGCCCTGTCGCGTTTAGCATTCGGTATGCTTTCCACCACGCTGGTTTCGTGCACGTACAGTACGCCTCGGCACACAACGCACTACCTCGAATGCGGCCCGGCCAACGGACCGCTGATGATGCTTCTTCACGGCTGGCCGGAGTTCAGCTTGATCTGGCGTGCGCAGATGGATGCATTCGCGGCGGACGGGTGGCATTGCGTTGCTCCCGATATGCGCGGCTATGGTGGCTCGTCCGCCCCTGCACCCAGCGAGGCGTATACCAACGAGCAGGTCGTAACGGACATGGCGGAGCTTCATGACCACCTCGGCGGCAAAGCTGCAATCTGGGTCGGCCACGATTGGGGCAGTGTGATCGCCGGTTCGTTGGTCGCGCATGAGCCCCAGCGCAGCCGCGGCGTGGTGCTGATTTCGGTTCCGTATTTCTCCAATGCGAATGCCTTGCCGACGCTCGTTCCGTTGGTCGATCGGTCAATCTATCCTGTTGCGGAGTATCCGGATGGGCAATGGGACTATTACCGCTATTACACGACGCACTTTGAATCAGCGGTGGCCGATCTGGACGCAGATCAAGCGTCATCGCTGGCATCCATCTTTCGACGCGGCGACCCGGCCAGTGTAGGCAAGCCGACGCCGAATGCGGTGGTCACCCGGAAGGGAGGCCGTTTCGGCGCCGCGCATCACGCCCCGCCAACCCAGCCGGATCCGGCTCTTTGGCCGGCAGCAGACTTCGACGCGCTGGTGCAGGCGTTCCAGGCCCGTGGCTTCCGCCCTCCTTGCTCCTGGTACCTGAACGACGCCGCCAACATCGCCTACGCGCACAAGGCGCAGAAAGGAGGCCAAATTTCCGAGCCTGTGCTGTTCGTCAACGGTGAACTTGATGCCATAAACACCATCGAAGGAAACCGCTCTGGCGACCCGATGCGTGCGGCCTGCCCAGACCTAACCGTGACGGATCTGCGCGGTGCGCATTGGCTGCCGCTGGAGTGCAAAGACGAGCTCGTTCAGGCGATGCGGACCTGGCTCCGAAAGAAACAGCTTTGACGCTGCCGTGTACGAGCCGATCTCCTTGGCAGGGCCAGGCCCTGAACACGATACCCCATGCCGATACTTGATTAATCCTCGTATGTCGCATTGTGGAAGTTATCGCGGAGCGGGGTCGCGTTGGCACAGGTGGAGGTGCTGAGTTATAGGGTGACACTCGGACTCGAGAAGAGGATGGTTCCTCGCGCGGCGAAGTGGCCTGTTCCATATACTCAGGGACGATGACGATGATGAAACAGTTCGCTCCGGTCGAGGAGCAGTGGGATTTGATCAGCAAGGGTGTGGCGGAGATTTTGCCGGTCGAGGCTTTGCGCGAGCGGTTAGGGGAGAGTGTGCGGACGGGGGTGCCGCTGCGGGTTAAGGCGGGGTTTGACCCGACGGCTCCGGACTTGCACCTGGGGCACACGGTGCTGATTCGCAAGCTGAAGCACTTCCAGGACCTGGGGCACACGGTGATCTTTCTGATTGGCGACGCGACGGCGCTGATCGGGGACCCGACGGGCAAGAGCCAGACGCGGCCGGCGATGACGCCTGAGCAGATTGAGGCGAACGCGGCGACGTACAAGGAGCAGGTGTTCCGGATTCTCGACCCCCAGCGGACGGAGGTTCGGTATAACTCCGAGTGGCTGAACGGGCTGGGTTTTGCGGGAATGATCAAGCTGGCGGCGAAGTTTACCGTCTCGCAGATGCTCGAGCGGGAGGACTTTCATAAACGGTTCAAGGAAGAGC
Source organism: Acidobacteriaceae bacterium (assembly GCA_903642235.1). Taxonomy (GTDB): domain Bacteria; phylum Acidobacteriota; class Terriglobia; order Terriglobales; family Acidobacteriaceae; genus Edaphobacter. The sequence goes on from CAHJWL010000001.1 coordinate 73,146, forward strand.
AGCCGATCAGCGTACATGAGTTGATTTACCCGATGGCGCAGGGGTACGACTCGGTCGCGCTCCAGTGTGATGTGGAGCTGGGCGGGACGGACCAGAAGTTCAACCTGATGCGGGGGCGCGATCTGCAGCGGGACGCGGGGCAGCGGCCGCAGAGCATCCTGATGGTGCCGATTCTGGAGGGGCTGGATGGTGTGCAGAAGATGTCGAAGTCGCTGGGTAATGCGATCGGCATCCGGGAGCCGGCGGCGGAGATGTACGGCAAGCTGATGAGCGTGTCGGACGAGCTGATGTGGCGGTACTGGACGCTGCTGACGGATCGGCGGCAATCCGAGATTGACGCGATGTGGGTGTCAGTTGCTCAAGGGCAGCTGCATCCGATGCAGCAGAAGAAGGATCTGGCGCGGGCGATTACGGCGGACTTCCATGGGGCGGAGGCGGCGGGGCATGCGGCGGAGGGGTGGGCGAAGCAGTTTCAGGAAGGCGGCGTGCGTTCCGACGCTGAGCGGGTTCGAATCAAGGTGTCTGATGTCGAGATGAAGTTGCCTGACCTTAGAGTCAAGCTGTCCCAACTTGAACCCTTTCCCGATCAGCATCAACCACGTGTTGTACTTGACCTTAAGAAACTCCTACGGGCAAGTGGTTTGGCTTCTTCAAACAGCGACGCTAACCGACATGTACTTGCCGGCGCTGGTCAAATTGAAGAGGATGGCCATTTGATTCATGTCCCTGCGCCCATACTTTCAGTGAAGAAGCGGGGCTCGATCGATGTCATTCCAATTCGTTTAGGAAAGAAGAGCAGAATTCTGGAAATCGAATGGGATCTATAACTAAACGAGTGTTGTCTACTACTTCAGCGTTGGCCTTAAGGCTGATGATGTACCTCGCGACTCCGTCTGTCCCGCTAATATTTTTCTGTCTTTTCGAAACCAAAGTGCAGGCACAGGATGCGCAGGCGATCCTTCGGCAGTCGGTGCGGACGGAGCTGGCGGCGGATAAGAGCGATCGGACGCGATGGCGGTACCGGGATGAGGAGCAGGAGAAGCGGACGGTTTCGGTTGTGGTGGAGACAGATGGGGGGTCGGTGAAGCGGCTGGTGGAGCGGGATGGGCGAGCGCTTTCGGCGGCGGATGCGCAGGTCGAAGACCGCCGGATCGAGGACTTCGTGCATGATCCGGCGAAGATTGCAAAGCAGCGCAAGGACGGCGCATCTGATGGCGAGAGCGCGCGGCAGCTGCTGGAGATGCTGCCGGAGGCGTTTACGTGGAAGGTGGTCAAGGCTACGGAGGATGCGGATACGCTGGCGTTTGCGCCGAGACCGGACTTCCGACCGGCGAACCTGCAGGCAAGGGTGCTGAGTGCGATGGCGGGCGAGGTGGTGGTGGATCGCCGGCAGCACCGGATGAAGACGCTGAGTGGACGGCTGAGCTATGACGTGACGATCGGCTATGGGCTGCTGGGACGCATGAAGGAGGGCGGAACCTTCCGGGTGGAGCGGCGCGAGGTGAAGCCGGGGCTGTGGCAGATTGTGGAGACGCATGTGCACATCGATGGAAAGGCGCTGATGTTCAAGCAGATCGGGCAGCAGCAGGATGAACTGCAGAGTGAGTTCACGCAGGTGCCGGGTGGGGCGACGCTGGAGCAGGCGGCGGCGGCGTCAAAGATGCTGCGGTGATGTGTCGGTGGGCGAAGAGGCGGAAGGGCGAGAGCAGTCGGTGGACGACGAAGGCGGAAGGGCGAGGGCGGTCGGTGGGCGACGAGGAGTAGAAGCAGATCCCTACGGGATGACAACCAAAAAGTGACCATTGAAAGTGGACCTTCTCTAAAGGAGGGCAATCAAGAAATTAGAAGGAGGGCAACCTAGAAAGAGGAGAGGAGGGCAACCTAGAAAGGAGGACCACCAAAAACGGCGGCAGCCAAGGGCGACGGGGTACAGGGTGATGGCAAATGGGAGGGAGTTGCGGCGACACGACTGAGCCGGGGGATCGTGTGAGTGTCGCGAAGGGTGGGAAAATCGGGCGCGTATTCTGGCGATATGAGTGAAATACCGACGGCGCGAACGGATCGCGAGCTGATCAACAGGGTGACACGGTCAGCGGGGCAGCGGGCTGGATACAAGCAGCTGGTGCGGGAGCTGGGACTGGGCGGTGGGCGCGAACGCCGGCTGCTGCTGGAGCAGCTGGCGCGGATTACGGCGCGGGGCGAGCTGGTGAAGATTGAGGACGAGCTGTGGGCGCTGCCGGCGGCGACGCCGGAGCGGACGGCGAGGGTATCGCGGGCAGAGAGCTCCGGAGAGCGGGATAGCGCTCGTGAGGCGGCGGGGCTGCGAGGGGCTGTTGGCTTGCGGGCTACGCGAGATTCGCTGGTGGCTGGGCGGCTGGATCTTCATCGGGATGGCTATGGATTTGTGCGGCCGAATGGGAGCTCCGGCCGCGAGGATGATCTATTCATTCCGCCGAGTGAGCTGAATGGCGCGATGCAGGGCGATGAGGTTCTGGTGGACGAGGCGCCGCCGGGCCGGGATGGGCGGAAGTCCGGCCGTGTGATGCGAGTGCTGACGCGGCGCAATCCGACGGTGGTGGGGATCTTTCATTACGCCCGGCCGCGCAAGAGCTTCCGCAAGCGTGAGAGTGAGTGGGTGGATGGGACGCTGATCAAGGGCAACTATGTGACGCCGCTTGATGAGCGGATGGGCGCGCCGGTGCTGATTGCCGAGGGCGACGAAGAGGTGATGGCGCGGGAGACAGTGGACCGGGTGCTGGGCGAGGAGGCGCTGGCGGCACGGCGGGGGCGGCGGAGTGAGATTGGAGAAGCGGATCCTTTGCCTGACCGTCAGGATGACGAGGGTTTCGAGGTCGATGAACGGCAGCCGCTTGAGGGGATGGCGGTGGATGTCGAGATTACGGAGTTTCCGCAGCCGGGACGGCCGGCGAAGGGACGCGTGATCGAGGTGCTGGGGCCGCCGGATGCGTTTGGCGTGGACGTGGAGATTGTGATTCGCAAGCACCATCTGCCGCACGTGTTTCCGACCAACGTGCTGGCGGAGGCGGCGGCAAGCGCGGAGGATACGGTGGCGGCGGCAGCGGCTGACGAGATTGCGCGACGAAGGGACTTTCGCGGGCTGCCAGTTGTGACGATTGATGGCGAGACGGCGCGGGACTTTGACGATGCTGTGCTGGTGCGCGATCTGCCGAACGGCAACCAGGAGCTGCAGGTCCACATCGCGGACGTGAGCTACTATGTGCGGCCGGAGACGGCGCTTGATCTGGAGGCGCGCCTGCGCGGCAATAGCGTGTATTTCCCGGATCGTGCGGTGCCGATGCTGCCGCCGGCGCTCTCAAGCGGGATGTGTTCGCTGCGGCCGGATGAGGATCGCTTTGTGCTGAGCTGTGTGATGGAGATTGATCCGCGCGGCGAGGTTGTGGGGTACGAGGTAGGCGAGGGCGTAATCCGCAGTGCGCGGCGCATGACGTATACGCAGGTGCAGGCGGTGCTGGACGGGATGAAGGGCGGCAAGGCGGAGACGAGCGCGGACGCGGCGGGAGATGCGGTGCGGGAGACGCGGCTCGAGTTCAGCGAATTTGTAACTGACTTTGAACGCATGTATGCGCTCGCACTCAGGCTGAATGCGAAGCGGAGGCGGCGGGGGTCGATTGACTTTGATCTGCCGGAGCCGGTGGTGCAGTTTGATCCGCAGGGCGATATGAAGGCGATCGTGCGATCGGAGAGAGGATGGGCTCACAGACTGATCGAGGAGTTCATGCTGTCGGCGAACGAGTGTGTGGCGACATGGATTGAGAGCCAGGGTATTGCGAGCATGTATCGCATTCACGAGATGCCGGACCCGAAGCGCATTGTGGACTTTGAGGAGACGGCGGCGGGGTTCGGCTACTCGTTGGGGATTGGGAATCTGCCGGTAAAGAAGCTGACGATGAAGAGCGACCGGCGGGATGTGAAGCGGGGATTCAGTGGCGGCGGGCGGGCGCAGGGGGCGGCGGTGCATGAGGTCGCCGATCGCATTCCTGTTACGCCGCAGATGTACCAGCGACTGGCGGCGAAGATTGCGGGGACGCCGGAGGAGCGGATCCTGGCGTACCTGATGCTGCGGAGTTTGAAGCAGGCTCGGTATGCGGAGAAAAATGAAGGGCATTTTGCGCTGGCGAGTCCGAGTTATACGCACTTTACGTCGCCGATCCGGCGCTATCCGGACCTGATTGTGCATCGGCTGCTGCGGGCGATGCTTGAGAGCGGGGCAGACCCGGTGGGTGGCGCGATTCTTTCAAGCGATGTGCAGCCGTGGCAGCGCGAGCTGGACGCGAAGGAAGGCCGGCGGCACGCGGCGGCGGACACGGTTGCCAAAAAGATCGCAGACGATGCGGGACCGATGACGCGGGCGGAGCTGGAGGCGATTGCGACGGAGACGAGCCAGACGGAGCGCCGGGCAGACGATGCGGAACGCGAGCTGATCGAGTGGAAGAAGCTGAAGTTCATGCAGGACCGGGTGGGTGAGGAGTTCGACGCTGTCGTCCTCTCGTGCACGAAGTATGGCTTCTTTGTAGAGCTCGAAGAGCTGTTTATTGAGGGTCTGGTGCCGATCACGACGCTGGGCGGCTTTGGCGCAAAATCGTATCGTGACGAAGACCGTTACGTATTTCGGGATACGGACCGGGCGATTGTGGGGCAGCGCAGCGGACGTGTGTTTCGCATGGGGATCAAGGTGCGGGTACTGCTGGACCGGATCGACCGGCAGCAGCGACGGCTGCAGTTTGCGCTGCTGGAAGTGAAGGGCGAGCAGGCGAGGGAGGTTGCGCCGGGCGAGGGATCTCTGCGGCGGAGGAAGGTGCGCGCTGCGGGAGATGAGGCGGGGAAGAGCCCGAACCGGGCAGGCATGCCGAAGAAGGGCAAGGCGAAGGCGCGGCTGCGGAACGCGAAGGCAAAGGGTAAGCGGCGCGGCTAGGACCGCGGCAGGCGAACGAGCAGAAGGAGCACGAAGGCAAGGGCCAGAAGGACGACGCGGATGCGGTGGAGTGTGTCCCAAGAAGCGCGGTCAGCCTGCCATGTGGGGTAGGGCTGATCTGGCCGGGCCGCGGCGATGCGGTTGTTGCGGGGAACGAGAAGGGCGATCGTTGCAACGATGGTTAACGCCCAGAGTATGACTGCGGCGAGCAGAAGCGGAAGGGTGTCGTGCTGGCTGCGATGCAGCCACAACTCCGCGATCAACAAGACGAGACCACCTGCGTACCAGAACGGCATGACGTGGCCCAGCGTGCGGGCGATGGCGGCAGCCGCGCCGAGATGTACGGTGGGTGGCAGCCGGCTGATGGCGGGATGGATGAAGGCGGCGACGGCGACCTCATTGCCGACCATGAGACCGGTGACTGCGATGGCGAGAAGATCAAGGGGAAAAGACATGGCAGAGATCTATCCTAGCGGGCAGGTACGCGACAGCGGGGTAAAGATTCCTGCGTGACGAGCACCCGGACGAACCGGCACAGCGAGGGGTGAGCGGCGGCCTGGCAGAACCGGCCTGACTGCGGCCGCTGACATATCCTTTCAGGCTCCCCGAAGTTTAGTCCGCAGAACACTCGCTTGATCAAGCGAGTGTTCAATCTATGTCGTTGGCGATATCTGAAGACCGGAGCGTGTAAGCGGATGAAGAGCGCTGTTGTTTTTGGAGCGAGTGGGTTTGTTGGGTCGCATCTTTTGCGCGAGCTGATGGAGAGTTCCGAGTATGGATCTGTAACCGCAGTGGTGCGCAAGGACCTGGGGCTTGCCCACCCAAAACTTAGGGTAGTGACGGGCGACTATGACTCTCTGCCGGGTCTGGCGACGGAGATCGCGGCGGATGAGATCTTTCTCGCTCTTGGCACTACGAAGAAGAACTCGCCTACGGAGGCCGCGTATTCCCAGGTGGATCATGCGTATCCGGTGCTGGCGGCACGGGTGGCAAAGCAAGCAGGGGCGAAAGCGGTGTTTCTGGTCACGGCGGTGGGCGCTGATCCGAAGTCGAAGTTTTTTTACACGCGGACGAAGGGTGAGACGGAGCGGGATGTGATCGCGCTCGGCTTCGAGCATACGCATATCTTCCGGCCCTCCATGATCCTGGGGCCTAGAAAAGAGAGACGATCGCTGCTCGAAGCGGTGATGATGAAGCTCTGGTCTGCTCTAAATCCTGTCCTGAGGGGACGAGGCGAGAGATATAAGGGCATGGCAGGCAAGGAGATTGCGCGAGCGATGCTCCAAGCGGCGAAGCAGCAGGCGGGGACGCTAACAATTTATACCTGGAGGGAGATGCAGAACCTGCTGCAACGGTAGAGCGAGTCCGGGAGTGTTCCTAAGGAGGTGGAACCGGCCGGCTTGTACAATCCAAAGTGACGAGGAGTTTGAGCCGATGGCACACATGGTGTTTGACACGAAGTACAAGCAGGAGATGGAAGGGCTCGATGAGCCGCCGTTCGATTCTGATTTCGGGCAGAAGATCTATAAGAATGTGTCGAAGAAGGCGTGGGGCGAGTGGGTGGAGCGGCAGAAGATGCTGCTGAACGAGTATCGGCTGCAGCCATGGACGCGCGAGGCGCAGGAGTTTCTGGTGGAGCAGATGAACGACTTCTTCTTTGGCGAGGGTGGCGAGTTGCCGAAGGAGTTTGTGGCGCCGACGTCGTAGTGTTGTTGGGAGTGCACTTGCTTTACGGCTGTCTTTGAGGGAAGACAACAGCAGATCCCTACGGGATGACAGCCAAGACTCAGTGGTAGGTCCCTATGGGATGGGGACCAAGGGTTGTGCTGCTGGCGGTAGTGCTGCGGTGGCGAGAGAGCGATCCTCGTGTAGACTTTGGAGTGTTGGTACCCCGCCTTGATCCGCCTGGATTGAGGGTACGGCGTCGGGACGTGGCTCAGCCTGGTAGAGCGCACCCTTGGGGTGGGTGAGGTCGCTAGTTCGAATCTAGTCGTCCCGACCATTTACTTTTCCTTACATTTTGCGTTGCTGGTGTGGTGCTTGCTGCTGCCTGGGCTTGCTGTGGCTCCGTGGCAACAGCAGATCCCTGCGGGATGACAACCCAAAGAGACTGGGGACCGGACTAGTATCTGGGCTGCCTCACTGTTTCCGGCGTCTTCTTGCGTGTTGTTGTTTTACCTGGCGGTTGGGCCGAGCAGGCCGAGGTGTGCGGCGCGGAGGAGAGCGCTGTCGGCGGAGTCCTCGCTGAGCTCCCAGGCCATGATGCCGCCGAGGTGCTCGTCGCGGGCGAAGCGTGCCTTGGTGCGGGCGGAGGTGGGGTCCTCGTAGGTCCAGAAGGTGCTGCCGTCAAAGAGCCATGGGGCTTTGGAGTGCGGGTCGCGATAGAGGATGAAGGGTGGAGTGGTTGCTGGAGCGGAGCTTGCCGGTGAAGCTGGGCCGGTCTGCGATACGGCCACGGATGTGGCGGGTGCGGATGCCGGCGGAGTTCGTGTGAGGGCGGGCTCCGACGCCATGAGGTCGCGGAAGAAGGGGTACGGGCGATCGCCGCGGATGGAGTGGCCGGGCTGCCAGAAGCCGTTGTCGGCGCGCGCGACCTGTTGCCAGCCGTAGCCGTAGAAGGGGATGCCCATGAGGAGTTTGGCGGCGGGGATGCCGGCGGCCTCCCACTCATGGACGCTGCGTTCCACGCTGCCGCCCTTGCCATCCTCGGTGTAGAGCGGCGCGAGGAAGCCGGTGCGCGGGTTCCATGGGCCGTTGTAGTCGTAGTTCATGAGGCCGACCTGATCGACGAGTCCGTTGACGGCGGCGAGGTCGACGCCGCCATTCATGCGCGGCGAGGGGCCGGCGGCGATGGTGAGCAGGAGGCCGGGGCGGACGGCGTTCATGGCCTGGCGGAGGTCGGAGAGGAGAGCGACGAAGTTGGCGGCGTCATCGCCGTGCGGGTACTCCCAATCGACGTCGATGCCGTCGAAGAGGCGGGGCGCTTCAACTCCCGGCGCGAGATGGCCGCGCAGGAAGATGTCGACGCAGGATGCAACGAAGGCCGGGCGGGCGGCGGGCTGAGCGTCGGCGGCGAAGTCTTTGGCCTGGCCCTCGAGCGAGAGCAGGACTTTGAGCTTGGGGTAGCGGCGCTTGAGCTCGGCGAGCTGGTGGAGGTTGCCGCGGAAGGGCTGCGCGGGCGCGTCGGCGAGGCCGGTGACGCTGTCCGCGGCGGAGAAGGTCATGTTGAGGTCGGCGTTCGGATCGGCGACGGAGCAGTGGCCGCCCGTGACGAAGCCTTGCGCGTAGTTGATCTGATCAAGCTGCTGGATGGCGCCGCTGCTGACGAGGTTTTTGACGAAGAAGTGGTCATAGACGCCCCATTGGCCGAAGTAGGCGACGACCCTGGGGCGTGGGGATGCTTTCGGAGCCCTCACGGGCGATGGAGTCGCACTGTGGGCGAGGGCTGAGCCGGTGAGGAGCAGGGCAGCGAGGAACAGGGACAGACGCATGGCAGGGTGGAAGCGAGAACGACCGGAGTGGATCACATGGATTGGACGCGCGGAGGCATGGCTGGGCCTCATGGCATCGTGAGCGCGAGGGTACCGGCATGTGAAAGGTCCATCAAAAAGCCACTTATAATGAGCCATGCCAAGCATTGATCCCATTCTGCCGAAGTCTGATCCGCTGCCGCGGACGGAGACCGGTGTGGATGCGGGGGAGATCAGCGACGGCGGGCTGGAGATGGAGGCGGCACTTCCGGAGGATGTTTCCTCTCTGGAGGACGCGCGCGGACATGGACTCTCGAGTGTGCGCGGAGGGGTCCATGGGGTAGCTCTGCCGGAGCTGGCGGGGACGTTCGCGTCGGCGGAGGACCTGCTTGAGCCGTCGACGGACGCGGCTGAGACGAAGGGGACAGGACCGGGCTCGGCGCCGGCGTCGATCGAGGCCTACTTCGAGCGGGTGCTGCGCATTGTTCATGAGAATCGGCCGAATGATGATCTTGAGCTGATCCGGCGCGCATGGGAGTTTTGCAAGCAGCAGCATGACGGACAGCTGCGGGCGAGTGGTGAGCCGTACATCATTCATCCGCTCGAGGTCGCGCATGTGCTGGCGGAGCTGAAGATGGATTCGACGGCGATTGCGGGCGGTCTGCTGCATGACGCGGTCGAAGACACGGACGTGACGTCGGCGGAGATCGCGAAGCGCTTCAACGAGCAGGTGGCTCACATTGTTGAAGGCGTGACGAAGCTCGACAAGATCAAGTTTGCGAACCGCGAAGACCACCAGGCGGAGAACATCCGCAAGATGCTGCTGGCGATGGTGACGGACATTCGCGTGGTGATCATCAAGCTGGCGGACCGGCTGCACAACATGCGGACGCTCGAGCACCTGAAGCCGGAGAAGCAGCAGAAGATTGCGCGCGAGACGCTGGACATCTATGCGCCGCTGGCGCATAGGCTGGGCATGGGCAAGCTGCGCGGTGAGCTCGAAGATCTTGCCTTCCGCTATACCGATCCGTACGCGTATGAGCGTGTGTCGAATGAAGTCGATGCGCTGCGCGGCGAGAACGAGACGTTTCTGGAGACGGTGGTTGCGCAGATGCAGGCAGCTCTCGGCGAGCATGCGATCTCGGGGCGGGTGGAGTCGCGGATCAAGCGGCTGTACTCGATTCAGCAGAAGCTCGAGAGCCAGGGGATTCCGGTTGATCAGGTGTACGACCTGCTGGCGGTGCGGGTGATCTGCGAGAGCGTGCAGGACTGCTACGCGGTGCTGGGGCTGCTGCACTCGATCTGGCGGCCGGTGCCGGGCCGCATTAAGGACTTCATCGCGATGCCGCGGCCGAACCTGTATCAATCGCTGCATACGACGCTCATTGCCGACGGCGGGCACCAGTTCGAGGTGCAGATCCGCACGGAGGACATGCATCGTGTGGCCGAGGAGGGCATTGCGGCGCATTGGAAGTACAAGGCCAGCGACAATGTGACGGCCAAGGACGAGCAGCGGCTGGCGTGGGTGCGGCAGCTGGTGGAATGGCAGCGCGAGATGAGCGATCCGAATGAGTTCATGTCGACGCTCAAGATCGATCTGTATCCGGAGGAGGTGTACACCTTCACGCCGAAGGGCAAGGTCGTTGTGCTGCCGAAGGATGCGAGCCCGATCGACTTTGCGTATGCGATCCATACGGAGGTCGGCAACACGACGACCGGCGCGAAGGTGAATGGGCGCATTGTGCCGCTGCGGACGCGGCTGCGGAATGGCGACATCGTCGAGGTGATGACGCAGACGGGCCACGCGCCGAGCCGCGACTGGCTGAGTTTCACGAAGAGCTCGCGGGCACGGAACAAGATCAAGCACTGGTTGAACGAGCATCAGCGCGAGCGGGCGATTGAGATCGGCAGAAAGCTGCTGGAACGCGAGGCGCGCAAGTTCAAGGTATCGGTCTCGAAGTTCACCACGGCGGACTATGAGCGCGTGGCGAATGAGTACGGGCTGGGCGGCGAGCCGGAGCTGCTGGCGGCGATCGGGTTTGGCAAGTATTCGGCACGGCAGGCGCTGAATAAGCTTGATCCGGGGTCGACGACGCAGGGGGAGATGCCGGCCGGCGAGAACGTGGTCGGGAACGCGATCGGGCAGATGTCCGAAGCGGTCAAGCGCGTCTTTTTCGGGCGCGGGTCGGACTCGCTGCAGGTGGAGGGGCAGGACGATCTGCTGGTGTACCGCGCGCGCTGTTGTAACCCCATCCGTGGCGAGGAGATTGTGGGCTACGTGACGCGCGGCAAGGGTGTAGCGGTGCATGCGAGGAGCTGCCCGAACGTGCAGAACCTGCTGTACGAGAGCGACCGGCGCATTCAGGTGGAGTGGGCTGAGGCGCCGGGCGAGACGAGCGTGACCAAAACGCAGACCTATCCCGTAAAGTTGATGGTGATCTGCGATGACCGTGCGGGCATGTTGAAGGAGTTTACGGCGATCATCTCGGATGAAGGAACGAACATTCGCAGTGTGGACTCGAAGGTGGCGGCGGACGGCAGCGCGGTGGTGGACTTTGTGATCGAGATTGTGGATCTGCGGCAGTTGAACAAGTTGATTCAGGGCTTGCGGCGCGTAGCGGGTGTGCGGGATGTGCAGCGTGTGCAGAAGATTTGAAGCGGCTCGCGAGATCTAAAGGTTGCGGTTGCGAGACCCGCGCATGTATCGTGAGAGTCACGATGATTGCTTTCAGCACCCGCCGCTTCTGGTTTACGTTCCGCTACTGGCGCACAGTGGCGGCCGCGGCGGAGCAGGTTCCTCTGACAGTTGTGTAACGGGAAATCAGACGATCCAAGATTCTGCAAAGGCCGCGACTGATTGAGTCGCGGCCTTTGCTTTGTGCAGTGAGAGGGCATCGGGAGAGCAGGGTTATGAGCACAGAGGCAGTGGTTCCGAATCCGAGTGCAGCGATCGCAGGGCGCTTCGGCAGGTACGGCGGGCGGTATGTGCCGGAGACGCTGATGGCGGCGCTTGAAGAGCTGGAGGCGGCGTATGAGGCGACGAAGCAGGATGCGGCGTTTCAGGCAGAGCTGGCCGACCTGCTGCATCATTACTGCGGCCGGCCGACGCCGCTCTACTTTGCCAAGCGGCTCACGGAGCAGTGTGGCGGCGCGAAGATCTATCTGAAGCGGGAGGACCTGCTGCACACCGGCGCGCACAAGATCAACAATGCGCTGGGGCAGGGTCTGCTGGCGCGAAGGATGGGCAAGCAGCGGATCATCGCGGAGACAGGTGCGGGCCAGCACGGTGTGGCGACGGCGACGGTGTGTGCGCTGCTGGGGCTGGAGTGTGTGATCTACATGGGCGAAGAGGACATGCGCCGGCAGGAGCTGAACGTGTATCGCATGCGGCTGCTGGGCGCGGAGGTGCGCGGTGTCGGGTCGGGATCCGCGACGCTGAAGGATGCGATTAACGAGGCGATGCGCGACTGGGTCACGAACGTGCGATCGACGTTTTACATCCTTGGCAGCGCGCTTGGGGCGCATCCGTATCCGACGATGGTACGCGACTTCCATCGCGTGATTGGGCAGGAGGCGCGGCAGCAGATCCTGGAGCAGGAGGGCAGGCTGCCAACGGTGATTGTGGCCTGTGTGGGTGGCGGATCGAATGCGATTGGTGCGTTCTATGAGTTTCTTCCCGATGCGAATGTGCGGCTGATTGGCGTGGAGGCTGGCGGGCGAGGCGGCGGTCTGGGCGAGCATGCGGCGCGGTTTCAGAAGGCGGGCGGCGGTGTTCCCGGTGTGCTGCAGGGTACGTACTCGTATGTGTTACAAGATGACGCGGGGCAGATCAGCCTGACGCATAGTGTGAGCGCGGGGCTGGACTATGCGAGTGTCGGCCCGGAGCACGCGATGCTGCACGACTCGGGGCGGGCGACGTATACGTCGTGCTCGGATGAGGATGCGCTCAAGGCGACGGTGACGCTGAGTCGCGTAGAGGGGATTGTGCCGGCGCTCGAGACGGCGCATGCGGTTGCGGAGGCAATTCGTCTGGCGCCGACGATGGCGAAGGACGAGGTGTTGATGGTGAACCTGTCGGGACGCGGCGATAAGGATATGGGGATTTTGTCTCGGGAACTGAAGCTGGGCGGAGCGGAGACCGGGCCCGCGGAGAATCGGGGGACGTCGAGCTAAGAGCTGGATGACGCAGCGCGAGCGGCGCGGCCAAAAGCAAGAAGCAGAAGCAGATCCCTACGGGATGACAACCAATTCGGGGCTGCGATGACGAGGACCAAGGCCTGCGATGACGAGGACTATGGATCTGCGATGACGAGTACTAAGGGCCTGCGATGACGAGGACTACGGGGTCTGTGCTGATGATGACGAGATGGAAGTAGGGAAAGAGGACGATGGCGATTCAGTTCAACACGCGGCCGGGTTTAGTGGCGTATCTGACGGCGGGTGATCCGGACATCGAGACCACGCGGGAGATCGCGCTGGCGGCGATTGACAATGGCGCGGACGTGATTGAACTGGGTGTGCCGTTCAGCGATCCGCTGGCGGATGGGCCGGTGATTCAGCGGGCGAGCGGGCGGGCGGTGGCGCGTGGTGTGCGACTGCTGGATGTGCTGGCGCTGGCGGCGGAACTTCGGGCGGCCCGGCCAAGCGCGGGGCTGGTGATCTTCAGCTATCTGAATCCTGTGGTGCGGCTGGGGATGCGGACGTTTTGCGCGCGGGCGGCGGAGGCCGGCGCGGATGGTGTGTTGCTGACGGACATGATCGTTGAAGAGGCGGGCGAGTATCTGGAGGCCATGCGAGAGCATGCGCTCGCGCCGGTGTTTCTGGCGGCGCCGACGAGCCCGGATGCGCGATTGAAGGCGATCTGCGAGGTGAGCCGAGGCTTCGTGTACGCTGTCTCGCGGGTCGGTGTTACAGGAGCACAGACGACTGTGGGGAATGACGCGGAGACCCTGGTGACGCGGCTGCGGCGCTATGCGACGACGCCGATCGCGGTTGGCTTCGGTATCTCGAACGCGGAGCATGTACGGGCGGTGGGCCGGTTTGCGGACGCCGCGATTATCGGCAGTGCTCTGGTGGCATTGATCGAGAGCAGCGAGCGATCGGAGGCAGCCAAGACGATCGGCAGCTTTATCGCCGGGCTGCGTGTGGCTGAGGGCGAACCGGAACGCATGGCGGCGGGAAAGTTATGATGGAGCGCGGACACGAGTGCATCGCGAACGCTTCGCATATATGGAGGAAGGTTTGGCACAGGACGAGCAAATGCAGATAGTCGCGCTTCGGGAGAAGATCGATGCGATGGATGAGCAGATCATTCGGCTGATCAGCCAGCGGGCGGAGGCTGCGACCACCATAGGCCAGCTGAAGCGGGGTGCGGAGCTGCCTGTGTACGAGCCGCGCCGCGAGGAAGAGGTCTTCAACAACGTGCGCAAGCTCAACCCCGGTCCCCTGGCCGATGCCGAACTGCTGCATGTTTACGAGCGCATCATCGACGTGATGCGGACGCTGCAGAGGCGCGACGCGAAGTAGAGCGGCGGCACACCTACCAGACTTTTAGCAGAGGAAAGCGACGAGAGACATGATCGTAGTGATGCAGGACGCAGCAGGCGAAAAGCATATACAGCACGTGATCGAACGCATGGTGGAGCTTGGCTTCAACGTGCACCGAACGACGGGCGAGACCCAGACGATTCTTGCCGGGGTTGGCTCGCCGGACCACTTTGAGATCGCGGAGTTCAAGATGCTGTCCGGTGTGCATGATGCATACCGGATCTCTTCGCCGTACAAGCTGGCGGGCCGCAATTTTCGGCCAGAGGGAACGCGCATACGGTTTCAGAATGGCGTTGTGATCGGCGGCGAGCAGGTGATTTTGATGGCGGGGCCGTGCTCGGTTGAATCGCGCGAGCAGATTCTGACCAGCGCGAAGCAAGTTAAGGCCGCAGGCGCGCAGTTCCTGCGTGGAGGCGCCTTCAAACCGCGCAGTTCGCCCTACAGCTTTCAAGGCATGGGACTGGACGGTCTTAAGCTGCTGCAGGAGGTTGGACAACAGACGGGTCTGCTGGTGATCACCGAGGTGATGGAGATCTCGCAGATTGAGCTGATGCTGCCGTACATCGACTGCTTCCAGGTGGGCGCGCGCAACATGCAGAACTTCAACCTGCTGCGTGAGCTTGGTCATGTGCGCAAACCGGTGCTGCTGAAGCGCGGCATTGCAGCAACGATTGAGGAGGTTCTGCTCTCGGCCGAGTACATCCTCTCCGGCGGCAACTATGAGCTGATGCTGTGCGAGCGCGGGGTGCGGACGTTTGAGACGTACACACGCAACACGATGGATATCTCGGCGATTCCTGTGCTGAAGAAGCTGACGCATCTGCCGGTGTTTGGTGATCCCTCGCATGGTGTGGGTATTCGCGAGTTTGTGCCGGCGATGGCGATGGCGAGTGTGGCCGCGGGCGCGGACGGGCTGCTGATGGAGATGCATCCGAATCCGGATAAGGCGATGAGCGATGGCGCGCAGAGCCTCTACCCGGCCCAGCTTACAGAGCTTGTGAATAAGCTGCGCGGCATTGCCGCGGTGGTCGGACGAAGCATCGTCTGAGTGACAGAGACTGGGATGATGCCGGCGTGATCGAGACTGTAACCATTATCGGCACAGGTTTGATCGGCACATCGATCGCTCTCGGTCTGCGCAAGGCAGGTTTCGAGGGACGGCTGATTGGTCTCGACCGGGATGAGGCGGAGTTGTCTCGAGCACTGGCCGCGGGACCCTTCAGCGAGGTGCGGACGGATCGCCTTGAGGAGCCGGTTGCAGCTGGGGAGTCGCAGGTGATCGTCCTTGCGGTCCCGGTGCTGGCTATTCTTGCCTGGATGGAGCGGCTGGCTCCTCTGCTTACGCCGGAACAGCTGGTAACGGATGTTGGAAGCACCAAGCTGGCGATTGCGCGACAGGCTATGGCGCTCTTCAATCAAGCAGGAAGAGCCACATTTCTGCCGGGTCATCCTATGGCAGGCAAGGAGATGGGCGGGGCTGCGCTGGGAGAGGCGACACTCTTCGACGAGGCACGCTGGCTGTTTACTCCCGTTACAGAGGAGACTGCGTTGACCGAGGAGTGGCGCGGCTGGGTAGAGCGTATGGGGGCACGCACGCGGGATCTTGAGCCTGAGCGGCACGATGCGATGTGCGCGTGGGTTAGTCACCTGCCGCAGTTTGTGGCGACTGCTCTGGCTGCGGTACTGGAGGAACGCTTTGGAGACGACCCGGATGTTGTGGCTGTGGGCGGCCGCGCTCTGGCCGAGATGACACGGCTGGGAGCGAGCCCTTTCAGCATGTGGCGCGACGTCGCGTATACGAATGTCGAACCCATTGCGGTGGCGCTGCAGGCGCTTGAACAGGAGCTGGCGCATCTTCGCGAAAACCTGAAGACGCCGGAGCTGCGGCGTGAGTTCACGCAGGCGAACGCGTTTCGGCAGAGACGGGACGGTTAGTGCGCGGCGATTTCTTCGGGGGCGGGCTTGCCAGCATTTGAAGGAAGGCGCATGAGGAAGGGCAGGGGCGCGAGGCAGACGATCGAGACCGCGAGCACGAAGAAGGCGTTCTGGTAGCTGAGCATGGAGGCCTGCCGGATGAGTTGCTGATAGGCGTAGCCGACGGCCATCTGTGTCGCTTGCACGGTGGAGATACCCGCTGTGTGCAGCATGCCGGAGACAGCATCCATGTAGAGGCTATAGGGTGCGCTGCCGGGGACGATGTTGGCGGCGAGCTGGACCTGGTGTGTCTGCGCGGTACGCGCGATGAAGGTGGTCAGCAGGGCGGTGCCGGCGCTTCCGCCGAGGTTGCGAGCGAAGTTCGAGAGGCTGGAGATCTGATTGGATTTGGACCGCGGAACGCCGACGTAGTTGAGCGTGCTGATCGGGATGAAGACAAACGGGAGGCCGATGACCTGCAGCATGCGCCACAGCGTTGCTGTGCCGAAGCTGGTGTCGAGCGAGAGCCGGGTGAGATTGTAGAGGCCGGCGGCGACGGCGACGTAGCCGATCGAGACCATGAGGCGCGGATCCATTTTGCCGAGCGTTCGGCCTGCGACCATCATCATGACGATCAGGATGAGACCGCCGGGAGAGAGCACGAAGCCGGCGCGCTCTGCTGTGTAGCCGAGGAGGACCTGCAGGTACTGCGGGATGAGTACGGTGGAGCCGAAGAGCACCATGCCGAGGATGAGCTGGAGAAAGACAGCGGTGCCAAAGTTGCGATTACGTAGCAGCTTGAGATCGACAATGGGATCGGGATGATGCCACTCCCAGTAGACGAAAAGGAGGAGCAGGACGGAGGCGAGGAGGGCGAAGGTGCGGATCATGGGATCGCCGAACCAGTCTTTCTCCTGACCCTTGTCAAGGAAGAACTCAAGGCAGCCGACGCCGGAGGCGACGAGGGCGAGGCCGACGAAGTCGACGGAGCGCTTGCCGGTGGCGGAGCGCTGCCTGACGTGCGGCGGATCCTCGACCATGCGATTGGTGAGCCAGAGCGAGAGCAGGCCGATGGGAACGTTGATAAAGAAGATCCAGTGCCAGTTGTAGTTGTCCGTGATCCAGCCGCCGAGGGTGGGCCCAATAGCGGGTGCGCAAACGACGGCCATGCCGTAGACGGCGAAGGCCTGACCACGCTTGGCGACGGGGAAGGTGTCTGCCAGGATGGCCTGTTCGCTCGGCGCGAGGCCGCCGCCACCCGCGCCCTGGACGATGCGCGCGAGGATCAGCAGAGGCAGGCTTGGAGCAAAGCCGCAGAGGATGGAACTGATGGTGAAGAGGGCGACACAGGTCATGTAGAAGCGTTTGCGGCCGAAGCGGTCGGAGATCCAGCCGGAGATCGGCAGAACGACAGCGCTCGAGACCAGATAGCTGGTAAGAACCCAGGTGGCCTCTTCCTGACTGGCGCCGAGAGAGCCGGCGATGTGCGGCAACGCGACGTTGGCAATGGAGGTATCGAGCACCTCCATGAAGGTAGCCAGGGTCACGGTCAGAGCAATCGCCCAGGGATTATGTTTTGGTCTCCACTCTTCTTCCATGTCCATCCACGTTCTGTATCAGCTTCCTGCTATCGTATCAGGAAGCTGATATGACGACCTGTTTAAAAACAACGGCTCGGCGACAAGAAGCCAGACAGGTGCTGAAGCAGATGCGACATCTGCTGGCGGCGGTTCGCGGCCACCTGGATGAGCAGCTGCGCCCGGACGGGGTGACTACGTCTCAGGTGCAGGCGCTCTTTCAAATTCGCCTGGTCAAGGCATGCACCGGCGCTCAGCTCGCACGCGCCCTGAGCGTTACGCCCCAGACGATGCAGGCTCTGCTGGCGCGGGCGGAACGGGAGGGCTGGATCCGGCGAGGCCAGGATGCGACGAATGAGCGGCTGGTTCTGTGGTCGCTGACCAAGGCCGGCGATGGCCTGCTCCGAAAGGCGGAGATCGCCTTTGATGCGCTGCAGGACCAGCTCTGGGACGGTCTTACGATGCGGTCCATACGGGAGCTGCGTGGTGTGCTGGGGCACTGCCTGGATAACTTGAAAGAGTAGCCGGCAAAGATGCAGACGATGCAGTTCGCTCGCGTGCGCATAGCTTGCGTAGTCTAGGAGCATGCTCACAGAAAGCATCTCTCCGGCGATTTCGCTGACCGATATCCAGGCCGCGCGGGAGCGGCTGCAAAGCTCCATCTACTACTCGCCGTGTCCGCACTCGCAGATGCTTTCCGATCTGACGGGGCGGGCGATCTTCCTGAAGCTCGAAAATCTGCAGATGACAGGCTCGTTCAAGGAGCGCGGCGCTCTGAACCGCATAGCACTGCTGACGCCGGAGCAGGCTGCGCGTGGCGTAATCGCGGCCAGTGCTGGGAATCATGCACAGGGCGTGGCACACCATGCGACACGACGCGGCATCCGCAGCCTGATCGTGATGCCGCAGCAGACACCTCTGGTCAAGGTGACGGCGACGCGCAACTTCGGCGCGGAGGTGGTGCTGTATGGCGCGAACTATGACGAGGCCTTTGCCGAGGCGATGCGTCTGCGCAAGAGCACCGGCATGAACTTCATTCATGCCTTTGACGATGCAGCGGTGATGGCCGGCCAGGGAACGATTGGCCTGGAGCTGATGGAGCAGGTGCCGGATCTCCAAGCGGTTGTGGTGCCGATCGGCGGGGGTGGTTTGATCGGCGGCATCGCGTGCGCGATCAAGGAGGCTTGTGCGCGGGCTTCGCGGCCTGAGATCAGGATCGTCGGTGTACAGACAGCACGTCTGCCCTCCATGGCGATGGCAGTTGAAGAGCATGGCCCGGTGACGCTCGATCCGGCGACGACGATTGCCGATGGTATTGCGGTTCGGCGTGCCGGTGATGTCACGTTTCCTGTTGTCGACCGCTATGTCGATGAGATTGTGACGGTGGATGAGGATGAGATTGCGTCGGCGATTCTGGTGCTGCTGGAACGTGAGAAGACACTGGCCGAAGGCGCTGGCGCAGCGGCCCTGGCGGCGCTGCTGCAGCGCCGGACAACGCTGATTCCGGAGGGCGCACGGACGGCTGTGCTGGTGTGCGGCGGCAACATTGATGTGACGCTGCTGAGCCGGATCATTGAACGCGGCCTGGTGCAGGACGGCCGTTTGATTCGGCTGCGCATTCATCTGCTGGACAAGCCGGGAGCGCTGGCGGAGCTGACACGCCTGATCGCAGCGCATCGCGCCAATATCGTGGATACGCTGCACAACCGGGCATACTACGGGGTGAACCTGGGCGACACGGTGATCGATATCACGATGGAGACGCGTGGCAGGGAGCAGGTGGCGGAGCTGCTCGCAGCACTGACCGCTGAAGGTTACAAACACAGCCGAGTGCTCTAGCGGCGCATGTCAGGCATCTTCGCGGCTGATAGCTATGACAAAGTATTGGGCGGGTGTCGCGCCGATGTTTTTCAGGCCGTGCAGCTCGTTCGACGCGACATAGGCGACGCCGCCGGGAGTGAGCGTGTGACTCTGGCCGGCGTACAGGAAGTCAAGTGTGCCTTCGCGGATAAGCATGAGCTCCTCATGCCGATGCGGATGCGGCGGATGCGGCATGGCACCCGGCAGCAAGGTCGTTTCGTGCAGTTCGATGTGCTCGCCTGTTGGCACGGCGCCCGACAGAACCGGTCGCATGGTGCCGCTTGCGCCTGGATGCGCCGCGAGGGAGTCAAACGTGAAGGCGAAGCACTGCGTGAGGTCGGAACTCTTTGAGGGCGCGGAGCTCGCCCCCTGCGCGAGAGCGCGTGGCAGAAGCGCGAACAGACCAGATGTGAGGAGTGCCTGAAGGAGGGCACGACGGGAGGTTTCGCTCATGGCAACGGATGGTACACCTGCTCGCGTCCCTGTGGCCATCGCAGCATATTGGATGGATGAGAGATGCCGCGACGTCAGGCGCTAGTCGTGGATGAAGTCTGTCTGCTGCCGTTCTTTGTGGCGTTCGAGGGCCAGCGCGATCAGGCGATCGATCAGCTTTTTATAGGAGAGCCCGCTCGCCTGCCAGAGCTTGGGATACATGCTGATCGAGGTGAAGCCGGGCATGGTGTTGATCTCGTTGAGGAACGTGCGCGCCTTGCTGCCTGATCGTGCTGGTTCCATGAGGAAGTCCACGCGCGCGAGGCCGGCGCAATCGCACGCGCGGAAGGCAGCGAGAGCCATGGTGCGGATCTGCTTCTCTTCAGTTTTGGAGAGTTTTGCTGGGATGATGGGGACGCTCGCGTCGGAGTGGTACTTGGCGTTGTAGTCGTAGAACTCCGCGCCGGGTACGATTTCGCCGACGACGGAGGCCTCAGGAGAGTCGTTGCCGAGGACCGCAACTTCAAGCTCGCGCGGTTTTGCTCCTGGGCCTCCGACGCCCTGTTCGACCACGAGTTTGCGGTCAAAGCGCGCGGCGAGATCCACCGCGGGGGCAAGTTCGCTGCGGTCGTGAACCTTGCTGATGCCGACCGAGGAGCCAAGGTTCGCGGGCTTCACAAAGACGGGGTAGGCCAGTTGCTTTTCGATCTGGCGCGTGATGCGTTTGGGATCGGCTGCCCATTCGGAGCGAAGGAGAGCGATGTACGGGGTCTGCGGCAGACCAGTGGCGGCAAAGAGGCGCTTCATCGCGGCCTTATCCATGCCGGTGGCGGAGCCGAGAACGCCTGAGCCGACGTAGGCAATGTCGGCGAGCTCAAACAGGCCCTGGATGGTGCCGTCCTCGCCGAAGGTGCCGTGCAGGACGGGGAAGACGACGTCGAGCGCGAGAGACAAAGGACCGGTCTCTGAGAGTGCGAGGGGATTGAGCGTCTCTTGTGGTGTGGGCAGCGCAGCACTTTGCCCGACGCCGCTGACACGCTTCGGCATGATTTCAGGTGGACTGTCCGGGAGGAGGTTGCCACGGAGAAGCTGCTGCGCAGCTCCTCCTGTGAGCCAGCGACCTTGCCGGGAGATGCCGATGGGGATGACGTCGTACTTCTTTGGATCGATGGCGCTCAGAATGGACGCGGCAGAGAGAAGAGAGACCTCGTGCTCGCCGGAGCGGCCGCCGAAGAGGACGCCCACTCGAAGTTTTCTGGTCTTCTTCATGCCTTCAGTGTCGAGCATTCGCACGGTTGAGAGAGGCGGAAAGGAGTGGTTGCGCAGGACGGAACCACCAACGTCATTATGCGTGACGGGATTGTTGCCTGGACCGCGCCGCGTGCGGTGCTACACGTTGAACTTGAAGAAGAGGATGTCGCCGTCTTTTACGACGTACTCCTTGCCTTCGGAGCGGAGCAGGCCCTTCTCCTTTACGGCCTGTTCGGTGCCGAACGCGAAGAGATCGTCGGACGCGTAGCAGTCTGCCTTGATGAATCCCTTCTCGAAGTCCGAGTGGATGACGCCGGCAGCGCCCGGGGCTTTGGTGCCGCGGCGGATCGTCCAGGCACGGACTTCCTGCACGCCGGCGGTGAAGTAGGTGATGAGATCGAGCAGGCGGTAGGCCGAGTGAATGAGGCGGTTGAGGCCGGGCTCTTCGAGACCCATGTCTTTCAAAAATTCATTACGCTCGGACGGCTCCAGTTGGGCGATCTCGCTTTCGAGTGAGCCGCAGATGCGAACGACCTGACTGCCTTCCTCGGCGGCTCGCTTCTCGACCGCGGCTGTGTAGTCATTGCCCTTAAGTAGTGCGGATTCATCGACGTTGGCGACATACAGCTGCGGTTTGGAGGTGATCAGAAAGAGCTCGCGGGCGGGGATGCGTTCGTCGTCCGTAAGGTCGGCGGTACGCGCAGGTTTGCCGGCGTTGAGAACGGTGAGCAGCTTGCCCAGCATGGCGTGTTCGGCCTTGACCTTTTGATCGCTGGAGGCCTTGGCGGCGCGCTCTACCCTGGTGTTCCGTTTCTCGACTGAGTCGAGATCGGCGAGAAGAAGCTCGGTGTTGATGATGTCGATGTCATGCAGTGGATTGACGCCGCCGGCTACGTGGATGACCTCGGGATCGTCAAAGCAGCGCACGACGTGGCAGACGGCATCGGTCGCGCGGATGTGACCGAGGAATTGATTGCCGAGGCCCTCGCCTTTGCTTGCGCCCTCGACGAGGCCGGCGATGTCGATGAACTCCATCGTGGTGGGGACGAGGCTCTTCGGCTTGATCAGTGCGGCAATTCTATCCAGGCGCACATCGGGCACGGTGACTACGCCGGTGTTCGGGTCGATGGTGCAGAAGGGGTAGTTGGCGGCCTGTGCCTTGGCAGAGGTGAGCGCGTTGAAGATGGTGGACTTCCCGACATTGGGAAGACCGACGATTCCGCAGTTCAGAGGCATGGATCTATTGAAACATGATGCGTGCCGCACCTTCGGCGGGAAGCAGGATTGCACCGGCATGAGGAAGCCATTCCCCTTCGCGGCTGACAGCTGTAGCATGGCGTGCATGCTGAGCTCCGTCCCGTCGCGCAGGCCTTCTCTGAGCCGTAGAGCTTTCGGCCGTCTCGCAGGGCTTGGTGCGGCTGGCCTGGCCTTTGCCGGCCGGCGCGTGCCGGGACAAGCGATGCTGCGCACATCGGGTGGGGGAACGCCGCAGACCTCCGTGATGCTGTGGACGCTGAAGACGGGGCGAAGCTTTGACGAGCGGCTGGAGCTCGTCGCCAGGGCTGGATACAGCCATGTCGAACTGGTGGACGAGTTTCGGAACTGGTCCGATGCGGAGTTTACGCGCGTTCTGGCGAAGATGCGGGCGCTTGGACTCGCGGTTGACGCCATGGCCGGGATGAAGGTCGGCTTCGCTGATCCGGCGCAAGGGGACGCGTTTCTCGCGGAGCTGCAGGGCCTGGTGGCCGTGGCACACCGGCTGCACTGTCCGCAGATCATCCTGCTTTCCGGCAATCGCATTGACGAGCTGCCGAGCGGCCGACAGCACGAGGCGTCGCTTGAGATGCTGCGCCGTGCCGCCGATCTGCTGCGGCGAGAGGATCTTACTGGCGTGATCGAACCGATTGATCGGCTGGAGAACCCTGCCATTTATCTGGACGGCGTGACGGAGGCCTTTGCGCTCACACGAGCTGTCGCCAGTTCTCACATGCGGGTGCTTTACGATCTCTACCATGAGCAGCGGAGCCAGGGGAATCTGATCGAGAAGCTTGAGCAGAATATCGATCAGGTGGGGTTGATTCATGTGGCGGATGTTCCTAGACGGCACCAGCCTGGCACGGGCGAGATGAACTTCGGCAATCTTTATCGTGCGCTTGGGAGACTGCAGTACAGGGGCGTCGTCGCGATGGAATTCTACCCGACCGGCGACGCGGTTGAGACGTTGCGGCGTGCGCGTGTGGAGGCGGAGCGCGAGATGACGACAGTTCCTTGAGTGCGTTTGAACCTGCATCCTAAAAGCAAGGTCGTCTCTGCACGCATGGAGGGCCTGGGAGGCCAACCATGCTACGCATCAAGAACGCAGTCCTTCGCTCGACAGTTAGTGTGGCGATACTTTCAGCTTCAGCATTGCAGGCCGTGGCGACTGCGTCTGATGCGGACAAGATCTTCGTCGGCAAGGTCTCGCAAGGTGGAGCCTACGAGGTGGAGGCGAGCCGCTATGCGGAGACGAAAGCCGTTGCGCCTGATGTTCGAGATCTTGCGATGACAGAGGTGCACGATCATGCGCTTGTCGGCAGCACTCTGAAGAGGATTGCGATGGCGAATGGACTACCTGTAGCTCCGGCACTGAATGCTGAGTTCAAGGAGCGTCTCGCGAAGCTGAAATCTGTCCCGAGCGCAGACTTTGACGCTGCCTACATCGCGGATATGCAGTCGATCCACGACAAGGATGAGAAGCTCTTTGCGCAGGAGGCCAATGATGGATCTAACGACTTCAAGCAGTTCGCGCACGAGACGGATCTGATCGTGAAGCGGCACATTGGTGCGCTGCATGGGCTGGATGCGAATTAGAGGGGGTCGAAGTAGTTGTCTATCTGTCCACGCGAGAAAGAAAGCTGCGGTTAGTACGGGACTTACTTAGATCGCCGCACCATTCAATCTTTTCTCAAAGCTGGCGGATAGATCATTGTGCATGCGTTTTTACAAGCAGGCGCAACGCCGCTTCAACAAGAGCCTTCTTTGTGAGCGCTCCACTCTGCCGCATTGCCTGTCCGAGCAGGGCATCGTCAATCTCGATGGTGATTCGCATGGCAGCCTTTAGTTACACAGCGCGTTTGTCCTGTGTGGATCGGATACCTACTAGGGATAGATCCGGTTCAGTGTACGCGCGAAGGGGATGGTTTCGCGTACGTGATCGAGGCCGCAGATCCAGGCGACGACGCGTTCAATGCCCATGCCAAAGCCGGCGTGCGGCACGGAGCCGTAACGACGGAGGTCGAGGTACCACTCGAAGGCTGCGAGCGGCAGATTGTGTTCCTCGATGCGTCGCTTCAAGAGGTCGTAGGAGTCCACGCGCTGGGAGCCGCCGATGATCTCGCCGTAGCCCTCGGGCGCGAGGACGTCAACGCAGAGCGCCCTGGTCGGGTCGGCGGGGTCGGGCTGCATATAGAAGGCCTTGATGGCCGCGGGATAGCGGTGCACCATGACGGGGCGATCGAATTGTGACGAGATGTAGGTTTCGTCGGGGGAGCCGAAGTCGTCGCCTGCTTTGTGCTGCGTTTCAATCAGACCCTTGCTGAAGGCGTCTTCGAGCATGGCGTGGGCTTCGTCGTAGGAGATGCGCGGGAAGGGTGCCTTGATGGCCTCGAGCTTCGTCGCATCGCGGCCGATGACGGTGAGGTCTCCGCGATGGGATTCCAGAACGCGCGCGACGATGTGGCTGAGGAAGTTCTCGGCGAGCTCGAGCAGATCATCAAGCCCGGCGAAGGCGATTTCAGGCTCGATCATCCAGAACTCGGTGAGGTGGCGGCGCGTCTTTGACTTCTCCGCGCGGAAGGTTGGGCCGAAGGAGTAGACTTTGCCCAAGGCCAGCGCGGTGGCTTCGATGTAGAGCTGGCCGGACTGGGTGAGGTAGGCCTTGTCGTTGTCGAAGTAGTCCATCTCGAAGAGCTCGGAGGTGCCTTCGCACGCGTTGGGCGTGAGAATAGGCGGATCGGTGCGGATGAAGCCATTGGTATCGAAGTACTCGGCTGCCGCGCGCATGATGGTCGCGCGCACGCGCAGAATGGCGGACTGCCGCGGCGTGCGCACCCAGAGGTGACGATGCTCCATGAGGAAGTCGACGCCGTGTTCCTTGAGGGTGATGGGAAAGGGCTGATCGGCGCTGACAGCGGAGATTACCTCAAGGCTCTCGACGTCGAGCTCAAAGCCGGAGGGTGCGCGTGCGTCGGCGCGTACCTTGCCCGTGACCATGAGCGAGCTTTCGAGCTGCAGCTCCTTGAGGGTATTGAAGAGCGCTTCAGGAACGGCTGCTTTGGGAACGATGCCCTGGATCGTTCCGGTGCCATCGCGGAAGGTTGGAAAGAGCAGCTTGCCCGAGGAACGGAGGTTGTAGAGCCAGCCGCGCAGGGTTACGGTCTGGCCATCGTGCTGGGCCAGTGAGGCGATGGTGGCAAGCGGGGCGGAGGTGGTGCCGGCAGTTTCCATGGGTCGCATTTCAGTTTATATGGGCGGGGTACACGCACGGTCCCTGGATCGACAGCAGTCATGGAAAGCACAAGTAGATCCCTGCGGGATGACAACAAAAGGCAGAAGAGCAGAGAAAGACAGGAGAACGAAAAGGACAGGACGGGAAAGCAAGGTGGACACCGTGGAGGGCTATCGTTCCTTTATTTGCGTCTTGCTATCCTGCTCCGCGCGCAGCTCGGCATCGCGCTGGAATCTATTGAAGAAGTCTGCGCCTTTTCTTGTGACGGTGTCTGCTGTCTCGCCGAGTTCGTGCGCGATCTCGAGGATGCCTGAGACATCGACCGGCAGACTTGCGATGTGCCGGCCGATGTTCTGCCAATCGATACCGGAGTCTGCTGTCCCGGGCCAGAGGTGCTCGTCGCGGCTGCCGCTGTTGTCGTGCAGATGCAGCTCCGCAATGCGGGGAAGCAGGAGCTCGAAGGCGGCATCAATGCCGGCACCTGGATTGAGGTAGTCGGTGAGATGGGCATGGCCGACGTCCAGTGTGACGCCCACAGTGTCAAAGTGACCCACGCGCAGGATCTCGAGCAGCCGTTCGGGAGCGGTGACTTCGTTCTGCAGAGTTTCGAGCAGGAGTTGCACGCCGAGCGGGCCGGCGAAGGCCTTGAGGTGCTCGATCGCGGTGAGGGAGTGCTCGAGGACGCGCGGGCTCCACGCATCTCCCTTCATGCCGAGGTGCAGGGTGATGGAGCGGAAGGGGATTTGCTCAGCCGATTCGAGAACGCGTTTGATCTCGTCCATGGCGGCGATGCGGCGCGATTTTTCGGGGTCGATCAGATCGAGCGAGGGCGCGACGTGGCGGCTCCACTGCGCGTCAGCGTAAAGGGGTTGATGCAGCGAAGGCCGAACATCTGTGTCGCGGAACCAGTTCGCCAGTTCGCGGATGCTGCCACGGTCGGTGTAGTCGAAGTGATGACGCGCGGCAAAGACCTCGACCGCCGTGGCGCCCGAACGATGCATCGCGTTCAGGAGACCAGGATGCAGCCGCTGCTCGAGAAAGACGTAGGTTGAGAAGCCGAAGCGCATCCTCCTCAAAGTACATCAACGCGACGATCGACGCGGAACCGGCGGACGGGTGAGACCGGAAACAAAGGTATCGCCCGTGGCGTAGCATGGCCTACGTTGTAGATTGGGGGCTCGCTTGCACGGTTTGGCAGGGTGTGTCGTATACGTTCTTTTCGGGGTGGGGATCAGTGTGGCGCAGACGGCCGGGCAGACAGATCCGGGCGTGATGAAGCCTGCTGTTCCGGCAGCAACGGCCGATCAAAAGGTGATGAAGGCGCGTTCACGACTGGATGAGTGGTCCGGGCTGAGCCGCTACTCCGCTGAGAATGCGTCACTGCCGGCGCCGGCAGCAGGTGAGAGACGGGTGGTGTTCTTTGGAGACTCGATTACCGATTCCTGGGGTCGCGGCATTGAAAATGGAACCTTCTTTCCGGGCAAGCCGTATGTGAATCGTGGCATCGGCGGGCAGACGACGCCGCAGATGCTGGCGCGCTTTGAACAGGATGTGGTGCGGCTGCGGCCGGCTGTGGTGGTGATTCTGGCGGGAACGAATGATGTCGCCGGCAACACCGGCCCGGAGACGCCGGAGCAGATTGAGGACGACTTCAGGGCCATGACGGCGATTGCGAAGGCGAACGGCATCCGGGTGGTTCTGGCGTCCATTCTGCCGGTGTTTGCCTACCCCTGGCGGCCGGGGCTGGAGCCGGCGGAGACGATCCGCAGCTTGAACAGCTGGCTGCAGAGCTTTGCCGCTACGGAGCACGCTGTGTACCTGGATTACTACAGCGCGCTTACCGACGAGCGGGGCGGCATGCGCCAGGGGACCGCAAAAGATGGCGTGCACCCGAACGCTGCGGGTTATGCCGTAATGTCTCCGCTGGCCGAGGCGGCTATCGAACGGGCGCTTGCTGCGGGCGGGCGCCAGGAGTGATGCAGCAGCTTCGGTGTTACCTCTGTGTGCGACACGTGAGGCGTTCGATGGGGGATAATGAACCTGTTACGAGGTGCCCGCCCGATGATGGCGCGGGTGTGCGGCGCCTCCTGCTCCACTCGCCGGACTGGCACTCCCTACTGGCACTCCCGACTGGCACTCTGTCACCCTTGGCCAAACTACCCAGGACTGGATGAATCATGGAACTTTGGAACGACTACGAAGGCAAGCTGCTTGACGGACAATTCCGGCTGGATCGGTTGATTGGCCCCAAGGGCCGCAGCGCTTTCTTTACTACCAGTGACAAAGACGGCAGACCGGCGATGATCCGGGTGATCGAATCGCTCAACGATGAAGACCAGATTCTGACCCGCTGGAATGCAGTACGGGCGATGGGTGAGCCGAGTCTGGTGACGATTCTGGCCTGCAACAAGACGGTTCTTGATGGGGTTCATCTGGTGTACGCGGTCCTTGAAGCGACGGACGCGACGCTCTCTGATCTCTTGCGGGAGCGGGCGCTCACGCCGGACGAGACGCGTCAGATGGCATCGAGTGTTGTAAGCGGGCTGGAAGCTCTGCATGCCAGGGGACTGATCCATGAACATATCGACGCCGACAGCGTTCTGGCCAAGGGTGAAGAGGTCAAGCTGCGGGGCGATTGTGTACGTGAAGCGCCGGAAGGAGTGGAGGGCGAGACGCTGAAGCGCCGGGACACGCACGACCTGGCGATGCTGGTGGGGTATGCGCTTACGCAGCGGCGCGATGTGGGCCAGACCAGGCTGGCACGTCCATTTGATGATTTTGTCCGAAACGGCATGTCCGGTACATGGGGATTGAAGGAGATGGGCGGTGTGGTGCGTCCGGTCGTGGTCTCCTCCATCCTACCCGTCTCTCAGGGCCCGGCGAGTTCGGCACCTGCGTCTGCTGTGAATGGAAGTGCGAGACCGCCGCAGGTGACACTCGCCCCGACGCCGGCAGCGACGGAGTCTGCGGCCGCGAAGCAGGTCCCTGTCGCAGCCGGACCCAGGGCTGTGCCCGCGCGGACAGCGGCCGCGTCGCCTGCGTCACAGCCGGCCAGTGGAGCGCCTGCGCCGATCTCGGCGCAGGCCGTGGCGGAGTCGCTGGCGGCGTCTCCGCACCTACCAACACGGCGGCCCACACGAGAGGGGCGCATCGTTCTTGAGCCTGAGGAGACCACAAAGTCTCGCGTTCTGTTCTGGACTGCGCTGGCTGCGGTCGCACTCCTGCTGGTCAGTCTGATCTGGCACTTTACGCATATCAGCGATTCCGCCGCGAAGACTGCCGTTCCGGTTGCAGGTACGAGCCGCGTGGCGGAGCCGGAGGCGGCCGCTACACCGGCCGTGCGAGCGACGGCGCCGACCAAACCTTCTGCTGCCACTGCGGGAGGACGGTCGGGGTCGTTTCGCACTCATGTGCCTGCGGACCACGGAACCAATGCTGCGGCCGGGCAATGGCGGCTGGTTGCCTATACGTTCAATCGTGAAGAGCAGGCGCAGCGGAAGGTGGAGGCGATCGCCCAGGTGCACCCGGAGCTAAAGCCCGAGGTATTTACACCGTCCGGACGGCCACCCTACCTGGTTGCGTTGGGTGGATGGATGAGTGTGGATGAGGCCTCCGCGTTGAAGTCCAAGGCGCGTTCAGACGGTTTGCCGCACGACATCTATACACAGAACTTTCACGCGCATTAGCTTACTGGGCAAACACATGGGCTAAACCCAGTGCAGGATGTTTGAACTCGGAGCCGGGTTCAAGATGTGAAAAGGGCAACGCAGATTGCGTTGCCCTTTCGCTGCAAGCCTAGGTACTGAAGCTTACTGGACATCTCCGGCTTCGAGGTGCGACTCGAGGAAGTAGAGCTGCTCTTCGGCGTCGACGATGAGCTGGTTGAAGAAGTCGGAGGTTGGCTTATCGCCGATGTCGTCCACCTTGTCAGAGGACTCACGCAGGTTCTGGCAGTAGTGCGCGAGGGAGTCGGCGAGGGCGCGGACGTGATCCATGCCGTTGATGGTCTCGACCGGGTACTCACTGATAGTGGAGCTGCAGGCGGACTGGCGAACCGTTCCGTTCGCAACGCCACCAAGCTGGGTGATGCGCTCGGCGATGGGGTCGACCTGCTTGAAGATGACCTTGGCGACGTGATCGAAGACGAGGTGCAGCTGGTAGAAGTTATCGCCTTTAACGTTCCAGTGGGCAAATTTGGCCTGCGAGTAGAGATCGAGGCCTTCGGCGAGGGGCTGCTGCATCACCGCGCAGACCTGCTTCTTGATGTCATCGGACAGAGCGACACGATTGGGGTACATGCGATCGATGATCTGGGTGGTGGCTCCCGGGGCAACGGAGGATTTCTTCTGCTTCTTCTCGGCTTTTTCCATAACTGCTGGCATGTGGTGTTTCCCTTCTGAACTTGTGTGTTGGGCGCGGATTCCGCGTGTCTACCCTGTCTGATGCGGAACGGGCGGGTGGTGCCGCTTGGGGTGATGTGGATCCTGGTCGCCGGGGTTGGTGGAAGGCTTAGTAGCCGGCGGCTTTGCCGTAGGGGCGGCGGGTGTCGTGGCCGCCCTCGAGCTGGTGGGTGTGGGGGTCGATGCTGATGAGCTCGTTGTCGCCCCAGGTGCCGGGGGAGTGCTCGTCGGCGGCCATCTGACGGTTGGTTCGGTAGCCCATGCTGGCGAGCTGGTCGGCGATGTCGTTGGGGAAGGTGCGTTCGAGATCGAGGCGATCGGGGAGGTACTGGTGGTGAAAGCGCGGGGCGTCGGCGGCTTGCTGGATGTTGAGGCGGTTCGAGAGGGTGCTGAGGAGATCGTTGGCGACGGTGGTGATGATGGTAGAGCCGCCGGGTGTGCCGAGGACGAGGCGGACGCGGCGGCCATGGAACAGCGAGCGGCGGGTGAGGACGAGGGTGGGGGTCATGGCGGAGAGCGGGCGTTTGCCGGGGGCGATGGCGTTGGCCGGGCCCTGGATGAGGCCGTACATGTTGGGCACGCCTTGCTTCGAAGCGAAGTCGTCCATTTCATCGTTCATGAGGAAACCGAGCGGGCCGATGGTGACGCCCGAGCCGAAGGTGTTGTTGAGGGTATAGGTGTTGGCGACGGCGTTGCCCCAGCGGTCGACGATGGAGAAGTGGGTGGTCTGCGGCGATTCGTGGTGCTCGGGCTGGAGTTGGGGCGGCGGCGGGAGGAAGCCGGCGGGGCGCTTGAGATCGGCGGACAGAGTGGCCCGGGTGGGATTGATCGAGGCGCGCCAGGCAGCGGCGTACCTGCGGCTGGCCATTTGTTTGAGCGGCTGCGGGGTAAAGTCGGGGTCGCCGAGGTAGTCGGCGCGATCCATGTAGGCGCGGCGGAAGGCTTCGGTGATGAGGTGAACCTGGGCGGCGGAGCGGTCGGGACCCAGGGAGGGAAGCTTGTAGGTGGAGAGGATGTTGAGGATTTCGACGAGGACGATACCGCCGGACGAGGGAGGTGGGGCGGTGATGATTTTGTACCCGTGATAGGTGCCGACGACGGGGGCGCGATCTTTGACCTGGTAGGCGGCGAGATCGGCGGTGGTGAGGAGGCCGCCGTTCTTCTGCATCTCGGTGGCGATGGTATTGGCGAGTACGCCCTTGTAGAAGTCGGCGGGGTTGGCGGCGATCTGGCGGAGGGTTTCGGCGAGGACGGGCTGGGCGAAGCGGTCTCCGGCTTTATAGAAGTTGCCATCACGCTGGAAGATGTGGGCGGACGCTGGAAACTGGGTGAGGGTCTTGTTCTGGAGGTTGGCGGCTTCTGGCTCGGACAGGGTGTATCCGTCAGAGGCCAGTTTGATGGCGGGGGCGATGTCCTGGGCGAGCGAGAGCTTGCCGAAGTGGGACTGCGCGTAGGCGAGGCCGGCGACGGTGCCGGGGACGCCAGAGGCGAGGTAGCCTTCGGTCGAGCGGCCGGGGGCGACGTTGCCCTGGGCGTCGAGGTACATGTCACGGCTGGCGGCGGCGGGTGCTTTTTCGCGGTAGTCGAGGAAATGGGTCTGGAAGCCGTGATGGCCCTTGTGGGTGCGGAGGAGCATGAAGCCGCCGCCGCCGAGGTTGCCGGCCTGCGGGTAGACGACGGCGAGGGCGAAAGCGACGGCGACGGCAGCGTCAATCGCGTTGCCGCCAGCCTGGAGGATCTGGACGCCGGCGTCGGTGGCGTCATGGTGGATAGTGACGACCATGGCGTGTTGGGTGCGGGTGGGCTGGGCGGAGGGAAGGTCGTAGGCGGGAATCTGCGCAAAGGCGCTTGTGGAGGCGAGAAGAGCAAGGGAGGCTCTGGTGCGTGCGCGCAAGGCAATCTCCTAAGGCAGTACGGAGAGCATACAAGGCGCCACTGCAGGAGGGAGGTAACGAACGAAGGCGGCCCATGTGGGCCGCCTTCGTTCGGGTGCGTGCTGCTGTTGAAAGAAGGGTGAGCTTATTTGCTCTTCTTCTTTGGTTTTGTGGGGTTGGGTTCGGTTTTTACGCCTTCCTGAGCGGAGGCTCCGGGGCTGTTCGGGACGCTGCCCTGGAAGCGGGAGTGGAGGCCATCGCCGGGCTGGAGGGGCGAGATGCCGCCTTTTGCCATGAGCTGTGCGGCGATCTCATAGATCTCTTCGGGCGCGTAGTCGGGCGAGAAGAGGGTGCGGCTTTCTTCCATGACTGGACCTTCGGCGGCGTAGTCGGGAAGGCCCGGGAGAACTTCGAGCTCTTCGCCGTCGGCCCAGTCAGCGGGACCGGACCAGACGCCCTTGACGTCGGCGTACTCGCCATCCATGTTCCAGGTGTAGAGCTTGCGATGGGAGCCGATCTCCTGCCACTTGCGGGCTTCGGGGATCTTGGCGTCGTCGATGTTGGGGGTGGGGAGCATCTTGGTCACTTCGACGCCGGTGATCTTGCGCAGGGCGAGCGCGTAGGCGGCCTGGTGAACGCCGCCGCGAACCATGAGGTAGCCGATGACATCGCGGGCGGCCTGGTTGGTGGTCATCTGGTAGCAGCGGTGTTTGTGCATGCGGGCGCCGGTCTCGAGGAAGAAGTTGTGCAGGAGATCAGTGACGAGATTACCGGAGGCAAAGACGTGCTGGCCGGACCAGAAGTGGCCCATCGAGTCCATGACCTGGTGGCCGCCGCCGCCGACGATGGTGTGGTGGGTGTTGCGGAGGTTGGCCGCTTCCTGCAGGGGACCGGAGACCGGGTCGGCTTCGGGCACGGAGCCTTCGAGCATGAGGTTGATGGCGGTAGAGACGAGCTCGACGTGGCCGAGCTCTTCAGCGGTGATGCTGGCGATGAGGTCGTAGAAGGGCTTAAGCTTCTTCTTCTCTTTGAAGGCGAAGGACTGATGGAGGTAGTTGTTGAGGGTGGACATCTCGCCGAATTTGCCGCCGAGGAGCTCCTGGATGGCGGCGGCGCCATTGGGATCGGGGTTGGCTGGCTTTTGTAACGGGATGAGGAGCTTTTCAGAACGCATGAACATGAGGGGCAATCTCCTGGGCGAAGGCGCTGGATCGCGCGTGTTGAGGAAGGGGGGAGGGCTAGGAAGGTAGTTGACGTTCCTGCGAGGTGGGATGCCCTTCCGGGAGAGGGATGGTCAGGGAAACCGCCAGCGGACGTTGATGCGGTCAAGATGAGCGGTGCGGGACGGAAGTAAACAATGGCCGCGGCACGCGGAGCCGGGCTAAACGATGGCGGGTGCGCGCAGGCGAATCAGGATCCTGTTCCCAGGAGCGAGAGAGTGGAGTCATCGCGCTGGCTGTTGAAGAAGGCGGCAAGTGCGGTGCGGAAGAGCGGAGTGTCAGGGTCGGCGACAGCGAAGAGCGTGAGCGAGGACTGGAACTTGAGATTGTCGGGAAAGGGGAAGATGTCCGCGACGGGGCGGTCGGGGTGGGTGAGGACGAGGCTGGTGCACTCACGGAGACGGGCGCCGAGGGTAGGGTGGGCGAGAAAGGCGGTGGCTTCGTCCATACTGCGGATGGCGAAGTGCTGCGCGGTGGGGCTGGAGCCGAGGCCGGCGATCTGCGGGAAGATGAACCACATCCAGTGCGAGCGCTTGCTGCCGGCGGTGAGCTCGGCGAGGACCTGGGGATAGATGGGGGTCTGGGCGTCGACGAAGCGCTGCAGATGGAAGGGGTCGGTTGCAGTCTGGACCATGGAGAGCTCCTGCGCGGATTGGATGCAAGGGTGGAGGGAGGTCACTTGCTACCCCGTGCCGCGGGTTGGCGGACAGCGGGACCATAAAATCAAGGCTATGGCTACGCGCGTGCGGTCGTTTGCGAAGATAAACCTGGGCCTGCGGATCGGGCCGGTGCGGGAGGATGGCTTTCACGGACTGGTGACGCTCTACCAGACTCTGGCTCTGCATGACTTTGTGACAGTGTCGGCACGGCGGGCGGAGACGACGCGGATTGCGATCCGGACGGAGCACCTGCGGGTACCGGTGGATGGGCGGAATACGGCGTGGCAGATGGTGGAGCGGGCGCTCCATGCGATGGGTGTGACGGCCGAGGTGGAGATCGGCATTGAGAAGCGGCTGCCGGTGCAGGGCGGTATGGGGGCGGGGAGCGCCAATGCTGCGGCGGCGCTGCTGGGGCTGGAGCGGGAGCTGGGGGCGAAGCTCCCGGAGGCGGAGCGGCTGCAGGTGGCGGCAGCGGTGGGGTCGGACGTGCCGCTGTTTCTGGTAGGCGGGGCGGTACTGGGGACGGGTCGCGGGGAGTGTGTGCGGGCGATGCCGGATCTGGGGTCCGACGAGGGCGGCGGGATTCCGTGTGTGGTCGCGGTGCCGCGGGCCGGGGTTTCGACGCCGATGGCCTTTCGGGAGTGGGATCGGCTGGTGCGGGAGGGCGGCAATTCAGCATTGACAGCGGCATCGGAACAACTTAGACTAGAAGAGTTGAGTTTCGCTTACACCTCCGTCTTCGGCTCTTCGGGCCACGCGGAGGGGCATCCAGATAGCCAGGATGCTGAGCCAGACACTTCCGGTATCAATCTTTCTTCTCCTCGTTCAGGCCTGCGGCCTTCCGAGCCTTCTGGAAGGCGGCGAGAGAGGGGAGGGGTTGATCTGGCGGAGAATACCCTTCTCGCGCTTGTCCGCACCGGGATCGAAAACGACTTTGAAGAGGTCGTGTTTTCGTTTCATCCCTCCCTGCGTTCAACCAAGCGACTTTTGATGGGTGAAGATTCCGGGCAGCCTGCGATGTATGCGGCGCTGTCGGGGTCGGGTTCGGCGCTCTTTGGGCTATATCGGTCCGCGGAGGACGCGCGAGCGGCTCAACAGCGCGTCCAAGTCTCAGGAACGGAGGCTCTCCTGACGGAGACCCTGCCGCGAGACAAGTATTGGGCGCGGATGGTTGACGAGGCAGACTGAACTTTCCTTGATGCGGTGCCGATGACGAGGTGGCCGGAGGAAAAGGATGGGACTTCGCGGGTTAGACTAAAGAAGTTAGGACTTAGTGGTAGAACAGTAGGTCCTTCGACTGCGCTGCGCTCCGCTCAGGATCACAAGAGTGCAGTTTTGGGCGATCGACTAATGGTAGGTCAAGTGCCTTTCAGCCCACCGCGGCGAGCCGCGATGGGGCCCGAACCGACGGTTTGGGTTAGCTGGCGGTAGAGGTTTTGGGCGATCGACTAACGGTAGGTCAAGTGCCTTTGACGCACTTTGTCTAGGTTCGAATCCTAGTCGCCCAACCAAGAACCTCGAGGTTTGTCGAGGGAGGCGCTTCAGCAAGGCTCTGCGGTTTGAGCCTGGAGGCGCCGAGGAACGAGGGAGTCCGGGACAGGCAGCAACGTGCCGCCGGCGATGAGGTTGATTGATCCGCAGAGGCTTCGGCCGAGAACAACGAGCGGATGAGTGAGCGTTAGAGAGAACGACGTCAGTACCGGCAGTGCATGGCAGTTTCGCAACAAGAAGTGATGTGCAGATGAGGTGACGGGGCCGCAACAAGGTCTCGGTATGACAGCAGGAAGAAGTCCCAAGGACAACAAGCCTGGAGGGTTTCACGTGATGGAACGAAACACGACTGCAGTTCTCTCCCTGAGTTCGGGGCAAGGTGAAGATGGAGAACCGACCTCTTTGCAGAGCCAAGTGGCGGCCGCGGCCAGGAACGGCGGACTGAACGGCGCTCCGGCAACGACCGGGGGCATAGTGCAGGGGCAGAACCCGGCTCCTGGAGGAAATGCAACAGTCGGAGCAAAGACGGTCCAGGATGCGAAACCCTCTCCGGAGAGGAAACGCACTGGCCGCCTGAGCGACGACAAGCGCTTCAAGATCTTTTCGGGCACGGCGAATAGAGAGCTGGCCGAGGAGATCTGCAAGTTTATCGGCGTCCCGATGGGCGAGACGCGGATGCAGCGATTCTCAGACGGCGAGATTTACTTTCAGCTGCTCGAGAATGTGCGTGGCGCGGATGTCTTCGTGGTGCAGCCGACGAGCTTTCCGGTCGACCAGCACCTGGTTGAGTTGCTGATCATGATTGATGCCTTGAAGCGAGCCTCGGCTGCGCGCATCACCGTTGTGATTCCGTATTACGGCTATGCGCGGCAGGATCGGAAAGACCGGCCGCGTGTGGCGATCTCCTCCAAGCTGGTGGCCGATCTGCTTACGACTGCCGGTGCGAACAGGGCACTGCTGGTCGATCTTCACGCAGCACAGATACAGGGTTTCTTCAACATTCCGGTGGATCACCTGTTCGCCAGCCCGGTGCTGGTGACGTACTTCCGGGACATGAACCTGCCGAACCTGACCGTGGTTTCGCCAGACGCGGGCGGTGTGGAGCGGGCGAGATTCTTTGCGAAAAAGCTGGATTCGCCTCTGGCAATTGTTGATAAGCGGCGCACGGACATCAACGTGACCGAGGTGATGAACGTGATCGGCGACGTGAGGGGGCGAACCTGCCTGATCCTCGACGACATCATCGATACGGCGGGCACGATGGTGAAGACGGTTGAAGCATTGCTCGCACAGGGCGCCACGAAGGTGTATGCGTGTGCCTCGCACGCGGTGCTGAGCGGACCGGCGGTTGAAAGGATTGCGGCATCGCGGCTCGAGGAGCTGGTGGTGTCGAACACGATTCCGCTGCGTGAGGATGCGCGGCGGGTGGCGAAGATCAGGGTGCTTTCGATTGCGGGGCTGCTAGGTCGGGCGATTGAGAGTATTCACATGGAGACCAGCGTGAGTACGCTGTTCAATTAGAAGCTTCCGGAGGGCGATCTCTGATCGTCCGCGGCAAACAAAGGGAGCGGCCGAAAGCCGTGCCCGAAAGAGAGAGACGATGGCAGCGACACCGGTAGAAGCGATCCAGGGAACAGTTCGTGAGGGCAAGTTCAACAAGAATGCGGCGCGGCGTGTACGCGTCTCCGGTTTGATCCCGGCAGTAGTCTATGGCGCGGGCCTCGAGCCGATCGCGCTCACCGTAGACCCGAAGGCGGTGACCAAGATTCTGCACTCGGAGTCAGGTCACAATACGATCTTCGATCTGACGATTGCGGGCGGCGCGACGACAAAGGCGATGATCGTCGACTGGCAGAATGAGCCGATCAAGGGCAAGCTGCTGCATATCGACATGAAGCGCATCGCCATGAACAAGACGATGACAGTGTCTGTGCCGATTACGTTAATCGGCGTACCTGTCGGCGTGCGGACACAGGGCGGCGTGCTCGATCAGATTCTGCGCGAAGTAGATGTCGAGTGCCTGCCGAGCGATATTCCGAGCCATCTGGACGTGGACGTGAGCGGCCTCGAGATGAATGGCGCCATCCACGTGGCGGATCTGCCGCACTCGGGCTCGGTGAAGTTCCTTGGAGCTGATGACGAGCTTGTGGCGCATGTGACCATGATGAAGGAAGAGGTTGAGGCGGAGGCTGCGGTTGCAGCACCAACCGGTGCCGAGCCCGAGGTGGCCAAGAAGGGCAAGGGCGATGAACCGGCTGCCCCTGCCGCAGACGCCAAGAGCACCAAGAAGTAGAGCTTTGCGAGTGCTGAAGGGAATGGCGGCGTGCGCTTGATTGTCGGTCTCGGGAATCCTGGGTTCGAGTATCAGTTCACGCCGCACAATGCCGGCTTTCTGGCGGTTGATCGCATTGCAGACGGTTGCGGTGCGGTGTTCGGGAACCGGCGAGGTCGAGCACTTACGGCAAAGGCGATGCTGGCGGGCGAAGAGGTGCTGCTGGCAAAGCCGGAGACGTTTATGAACCTGAGCGGGCTG
Organism: Acidobacteriaceae bacterium; assembly: GCA_903642235.1. GTDB lineage: Bacteria > Acidobacteriota > Terriglobia > Terriglobales > Acidobacteriaceae > Edaphobacter. The sequence continues at coordinate 110,814 of CAHJWL010000001.1, forward strand.
TCAGTAGCCGCGCTGGTTCGGGAGCTTGAGATCGGCGTTCCAAGTCAGGACCTGATTGTGTTGTATGACGAGTTGGCGTTTCCACTGGGCGAACTTCGCCTGAAGGAGCGTGGCTCGGCAAACGGGCACAACGGAGTGAAGTCGATCTCCGGGGCGCTTGGAACTGAAGAGTGGCTGCGCGTTCGGATTGGTGTGGGCAAGCCCCCACTGCCGGATGGGCGAGAGATCAGATCGGGCGGCAAGGAGTATCTGCTGGCCCCGATGCGGCGGCAGGAGCTGGCCGTGATGGATGAGGTGCTGGACCGGGCCCGGGAGATCGTGGAGGCGGTGATCCGAAAGGGATCCGCGGCTGCGATGAACGAGTTCAATCGAAGTGCCTAGATGTTCGTTCTCTGTTGTTTGCTGTTGATGTGGGTTCGCGAGGTGTGCGGGTCCTGAGGCTTTATTCCAAACCGATTCGGCGGTGGTAAGCCGGACGGTGCGAAGCAGAACTTCGCAGAAAGAAGTAGATAGACATGGATGAGATCAAGCGCAGTTACGAGGTGATGTTCATTGTTCGGCCGGATATGGAAGAGGCCGATCTGGACAAGCTGATCGAGGGCTTTTCCGGGAACGTAACGAACGGCGGCGGAGAGGTAAAGTCTGTCGAGAAGATGGGCCGCCGGCGGTTGGCCTACACGGTCCGCAAGTTCAATGATGGCCTGTATGTGTTGATGACGATCGGCGCGGTTGGATCGCTGATCGGCGAGATTGAGCGCCGGCTGAGAGTTTCCGAGCAGGTCATCAAGTTCATCACGGTTCGGATGGACGAGGAAGAGAAGCGGCTGGCGAAGGTGAAGGCTCTGCGGGACAGCAAGGTAAAGCGCAGCGCGCTGCCACAGCAGCAGCCGGCAGCAGCAGCAGCACCGGCGGCAGAGAGCACGGCAGCAGCGCCTGAGACGGCGGCCCCGGCCGCAGCGGAACTGGCGCCCGTCGAGGCGAGCGCGCCAGCGGAGATCTCACCGGTCACGGCCTAAGGCGGCTTAGAGATGTTGCGGCGTGAGGTTGCTCTCACGGCTGCGAGGAACTGAACTGCCGAGGATGCTTCCGGCTATCTGTAGTCTGGATGGCTGTTCAGAGATGCCAATGCGTATCTGGAGCGGACCGAGGCCGAACCGACGAGAGAGGATTTCACGATGGCTGACGAGACAAACAGCACGGCGCCCGCGGGCGAAGCGACACAGGCACCCGCGCAGGCGGCTGCACCCTACACACCACGGCTCGCAGGTGGGCCTGGCGGTCCTGGCGGCGCTCGCCCGCCGCGCACCGGTGGACCGGGCGGTCCGGGGGGACGTAAGTTCTTCCGGCGCAAGAAGGTCTGCAAGTTCTGCACGGAGAAGATCGACGCGATCTCCTATCGCGATGTGCGGCTGCTGCAGGGCTTCGTGGCGGAGCGGGGCAAGATTGTTCCGCGCCGGCTGACGGGTGTCTGTACGCGCCACCAACGCAAGTTGAGCCTGGCGATCAAGCAGTCGCGCAACATCGCCCTGCTGGCGTTTGCGGCTCGCTTCTAACCTCCCCACCGGATCTATCCGGCATGCACGATGATTTGGAGATCTGCAATGGAAGTCATTCTGAAGGAAGATGTAAACAAGCTGGGACACCGCGGCGACGTGGTGAAGGTTGCGGACGGGTATGGCCGCAACTACCTGCTGCCAGGCAAGCTGGCGATTGAAGCGACGGCGGCGAACCGGGTCGTGATCGAGCAGATGAAGGCCTCTGCTGTACGGAAGACGGCCAAGGAGAAGGTGGCGGCGGAGATGCAGGCGACGGAGCTTTCGGCCGTTGAGCTTTCGTTTGAACGCAAGGTAGGCGAAAACGACCAGCTGTTCGGGTCAGTAACCTCCTCCGACATCGCGCAAGCTCTGGAGCAAAAGGGCTACACGATTGATCGTCGCAAGATCTCGCTTGAGGAGCCGCTGCGCAGCCTGGGCGAGTACCACGTTCCGGTCAAGCTGCATCGGGATGTCACAGCGCATGTGAAGGTAACGGTGGCAGGCGACCAGCCGGTAGCTGCCGCAGCGACCGCGTAACTTCGCACTTCTGAGCAGTAAAACAAGCCGCCCGCCGGATCTCGATGAGAACGGCGGGCGGCTTGTTTAAAGATTGCGTTCAGCTGTTGGCGTACGTCGTGTCGGAGCTGTTTTTTGTGCGCGGGCGTGGACCAGAGGGGTTAGGAGACGGCGTTGCTAGACTTCCACTATGAGTGCACCACGATCGTTGCTGCTCTTTGACAGAGACGAGGAGCCTTCAAGCTGGAACGAGCGGATGCTTGCCGGGGAGTACGCCGTGCATGCGTCGGCTGAGGCGGAGGGACTCTCCGCGCAAGGGCCATCCTGTCTGGTCTTCGGCTCCCTCGAGGAGGCTGAGGCCTACGCGCGCCAGCGCGCCGCGGCACAGCCGAGACTTCGACTGCGCATCTACGATCACCAGGGTTTTATAGGCAAGCCGGTCCTTGAGGTTCGCGGCGAACAGCACCGGGGGGAGAGCGAGATCTCTGCGCGATTCCGGCGATGGATGGGTAGCGCACTTTTTCTCGGCGGAGCTGCTCTGGTGCTCTATGACTGGAGCACAGATTTCGCAAAGACATGGCCAGCGACGATCGGGTTCCGGCTGGTCCTGCCAGGTCTTTTTCTGCTGCTGACAGAGCTCGTTCTCGTTCTGGTTGCGCGCCGCAAGGTTCGGGGCTGAGACTCGTGGCGCCACGATGACTCTGCTCCTTCTGCAGATGACAGTGATTGTGCTGACTGCGCTCGCGTGTGGCTGGGTCGCGGAGAGGGTGGGTCAGACCCGGGTTATTGGAGAGATCGCAGGCGGCATCCTGCTGGGGCCATCGGTGCTTGGCCGCATGGCTCCGGGAGTCTCTGGCCATTTGCTCCCGCAGAGTTCGCTCGCGTCTTTGGAAACTCTGAGCACGGTCGGTCTGGTGCTTTTCTTGTTCCTGATCGGCACAGAACTTGAGTACGCGCACATGCGGCGGGAGAAAGCCGCGGCGGCGATGGGAAGCGGCCTGAGTATTCTGCTGCCGTTTGCACTGGCCGCAGCCGTTGCGCCGGCGTTGCGGGTGCGATTTGCGCCTGCAGGCGTTCGCAGCCTGGAGTTCATGCTGTTTCTTGGTATCTCGATGAGCATCACGGCATTTCCTGTGCTGGCGCGAATTTTGGAGGAACGCGGGCTGCAGTTCACCCCGCTTGGAACGACGGCGCTGCTGTGCGCGGCCCTTGATGACGTATGCGCGTGGTGTCTGCTGGCTGTGGCGCTTACGCTCGTACCGTCTGCGAGCGACGCGCGCTCGCTGCCGCTCCGGCTGCTGCTGCTTATGGTGTATGTGGCGGGGATGATCTTTGCGGTGAGGCCGGTTGGAGCCTGGTTCGCAGAAAGGTCGGAGACCGGCGTGTTGTCCTACAGCCAGTTCGGCGTTGTTCTTGCGGGAGTGCTGGCGTCCGCCGCAGCGACAGATGCAATCGGCGTACATCCCCTGTTTGGAGCGTTTCTGGCTGGCTGCTGTTTTCCGCGACGCCGCTCGTGGCAGACGGCGGTGCGAACGAGGCTCGACACGATTGTTTCCGTTCTGCTGCTTCCGCTTTTCTTTGCTCTTACAGGTGTGCGAACGCGCCTGGACCTGCTGAGCGGTTCGCGCGTGTGGTTCTGGACGGTGGTGGTACTTGCAGTTGCCGTTGTGGGCAAGATGGGCGGCGCGGTGCTGGCCTCCCGATGGACCGGCCACACGTGGCGGCACGCGGCTGCTCTGGGAGCGCTCCTGAATACGCGGGGTCTGGTCGAGTTGGTGGTCTTGAACATCGCCTATAACGCGCATGTCTTTTCGCCAACGCTTTTCACCATGATGGTCGTGATGGCGCTCATAACGACTGCGATGACGACGCCGATGCTCAATCTTCTCGGGGTCTCAGATATGCGTGCAGGTAGCAGCCGAGAGATCCTGGACACGATGTGACGGTGTACGGGAGGTCGCGCGCGAGTTTGTAAAATTAACTGGACGCCGGCACACAAGCTGCTGCCGGATGCAACAGAGCGGTAGGCTACTGCTTCTGCCAAGGCGAGGAGAATCCGCTCCGTGATCGCTCGCGCTACTCAGGGACGTTTTGGGGCTGCACTCTTATACTGCCGGGCAATGAGTTCTCCGGCCCTCTTACGCTCGGAGGCTCCCTCGGCGCTGCGACCCAGTTCGAGAAGTGCTGTTCCATAAATGTAGTGCGCCTCAGACTCCTCAGGCATCCGGGTGAGAAGCTGTCGCAGCGGAACTATGGCTTTCTCTGGTTGATGCATCGAGAGCCAACTCTGGCCGAGTTCTCTCAGAGCATCGCCATAGTCAGGGTTCGCGGCGAGAGCGGACTGGAAGTAAGGAACGGCTTCAGCAGGCTTGTCTTCGCGACGAAGGATGCGGCCCATCGTGCAGTTGGCGACCACGTCGTTGGGGAATTTTTGCAGCTCCAACCCAAATTCACGTTTCGCATCAAGGGGGCGTGCGTTGCGCCAGTAGATCACACCCAGGCCGGTATGAAGGCCGGGATAGTTTGGGTCAGTTTGAGCTGCAAGGTTGAACTCGCTTATCGCCTCTTTTTCTTCGAACAACTTATCGTGAGCGAGAGCAAGGAGAACATGGGCTGCGGCCGAATCCGGCTTCAGCATCATGATGCGGGTGAACACTCGCCGAACTTCCGCATAGTCTGCGAGCTGGAGGTAAGCCTTGCCGAGTATGTCCAGAGTTTCCAGGCTGTCTGGCTGGAGAGCGCTTGCTTTCTCGAGGTAGCTAACTGCCTTCGCGTAGCGGTTCAACGCGAACAGGTCGAGCCCTGCGAGTTCGGTAAGCTGAAAGCTTGGTGTCGCTGTCGCCGCCTGCTCCAGCAACGGAGCCGCATCAGCAAAGTGCTTTGCTCGGAAGAGAGCTATACCTAGATTTCGCGTTGTGATGGGATCGTTCGGCTTGCCTGCAAGTGCCTGACGGTAGGTCGCGATCGCTTCGTCGTAGCGACCCTGATGCCCGATGCTTAACGCAAGGTTGTTAAGCAAAGGCACCGAGCCGGGCTCAGCTCCAAGAGCTTTCCGGAAGAGTGACTCTGCCTGCGCATCGTTACCGCTGCTGAGGGCGAGGGACGCTGCGGCGATTGTCTCGCTCAGAGTGGGGTTCGGAGGCGGTGCGGGTTGCGCCAAAGTCTTCTGACTGGACACCGCGAGCAGAGCTGCCAGCGCCAGCACACTCTTACCTAACTTCGTATGCGTGCGCGGCAGTTTTGTCATTCCCGGCCAGGCTCTATCCCAAATTGAATCGAGTAAAGAACGAATCATTTGTCAGATAAGTGAAATATTCCCTTGATTTCAAGGAACTCTCTGTTAGAGTGCGGTTACACCAGCAATAAAGAGTCTTAAGTATCATCCCACGGGCGGAGACATCCTTCGCACACGCGACCGTGTTTTTCAACCGTATTGACCGAGGCCGTCCTAATGACGAAGCTTTTGCAGAAGCGCGTTCTTTTCCTGGTTGCATTCTTTGCTTTTCTTTCCCCTGCTCTGGCTCAGGAGATTGCTGCCAGCCTGAATGGCGTGGTGAGTGACACGACAGGTGCTGCCATTGTGGGTGCATCGGTAGAGATCCGCAATGCTGCCGTTCTGGGATTCCGCCGGTCGGCAACAACGGACAAGGATGGAACATACACGGTTACAAATCTACCGCCAGCTACCTATACCGTGATCGTGTCCTCTCCTGGATTCAGGACTCTTACGACTGAGAGCGTGACGCTCTTCGTCGCGGAAAAGCGAAGTGTGAACGCTCACCTTGAAGCGGGCTCCGTCGATCAGAGCGTCACAGTGCAGCAGGATGCCGTTACTGTCGAGACGACAAGCAGTGCGCAGACAGGAACGATAAGCGGCACTCAGGTGCGCGAGCTTGAGCTCAACAATCGTAACTTCGAACAGCTTGTTACGCTGCAGCCCGGCGTCGTCAGCGGGCTCGGCGACGAAGTGGGTTTTGGCTTGAATAATACAACGACCCTTTCAGTCAACGGAGCACGCGCCGGAGCCAACAACTGGACGGTAGATGGCGCAGATATTAACGATAGCGGCTCAAATGGAACGCTCCTGAATGTGCCGAGTGTGGATGCGATTCAGGAGTTCACTCTCGCTCGCGGTTCCTATGACGCGGGGTATGGACGGAGCGGCGGCGCGCAGATACTCGTCGCGACCAAGCAGGGGACAAGTCAATATCACGGGGACGTCTATGAGTTCAATCGCAACAATATCTTCAACGCGAACACCTTTTTTGCCAAGCACAACCCGGCAGCTGTTCAGGCTCGCGGCATTGAACGCTACAACAACTACGGCTTTACACTTGGCGGGCCGGTAACGATTCCCAAGGTCTTCAACACCTCCAAGGACAAGCTGTTCTTCTTCTGGTCTGAGGAGTGGAGAAAGGTTACAAAGCCGACGACGCAAGGCATTCCCGCGCCTTCGACGGCCATGTTGAATGGCATAGTTGCCGGCCAGGTGACAGGCGCACCCGCAGGCTGCGTCACCTTTGACGCTACGAGCAACCAGAGCACGATCAACCCAAGCTGCTACAGCCAGAATGCCAAGGTTTATCTGGCGAATGTCTACGACAAGTTCCCGGCTGACAGCAGCGGGAACAATTTCGCTACCTTCTCATCCCTGCAGAACAGCCGGCAGGATATTGTTCGGCTGGACTACAACCTTACTGAGAAGCTTCATCTCTTCGCGCGTGCGATGCAGGATGAGACACCGGAGAGTTTTCCGACCGGCCTTTTCGCCGGCAACAACTTTCCCGGCCTGCTTAATACAACCCTGAACGCTCCAGGCGAGAACGTGGTTGCGAATCTTTCGTACACCATCAGCCCGAAGCTTGTGAATGAGGCTGAGGTTGCGTACTCCCAGGGAGAGATCCAGACGGCGCTTTCAAACGCCGTAGCCAACTCTCCGACGGTGCTCTCCGCGTTGACCAACAACTACGCCTACGCCGACCCGTATGGAAGGATTCCAAGCATTTCGTTTACCGGCGGCACCATCACCGGGTTTACGCAGGGTTCGGCTCCTTATAAGGAGCGCAACCTCGATCGAACCATCTTTGACAACCTCTCTGCCACGCTCGGCAAGCACTCGCTGCGGACCGGCTTTACTCTCTCGCAGATGTTGAAGACGGAGAATGGTCCAAACGGGAATCCATCCTTTCAGTTCGCTACCTGGCAGGATTTCCTGCTTGGCAATGTGCTTGTGTATTCCCAGCCGAGTCGCGATACGATCCCGAATCTGCATTACTACAATGTCGAAGCCTTCGTTCAGGACGACTGGAAGGTAAGCCCCCGGCTGACGCTGAATCTCGGTCTGCGCTGGAGCTACTTCCCCTCGCCAACTGATGTGAACGACACTCTGAACAACTTTGATTCCACGCAGTTCGATCGCAGCAAGATTCCGTTGCTCGGCGCAGATGGAAACTTCGTTGCCGGTCAGGGCCAGGCTCCGTCCACCTACGTGAACGGACTCATCTTTCCGCAGGGATCTGCCTGCACGGCGGCCAAGGCAATTGCACCCGGCGTGACCTGTTCGCCGTACGGCGGTCGCGTCAATCCAAACTCCAATCTTAACTTCGGACCACGCTTCGGCTTTGCCTTTGATCCATACGGTGGTGGTAAAACATCGTTCCGCGGCGGCTTTGGCATCTTCTTCGACCGCACGCTCAACGGAATCTGGGAGCAGAACGCTTTTTCCGATCCGCCGCTGGTCCAGACGTCCACAGTCAACAACACGCAGTTTGATCATCCGCTTGCCGGAACCAGCAGCGTCTCGCTCGGGCCGAATGGGATTACCACGACGGGCAGCCCGGCGTTCAAGGTGCCGTCGTACGCGACTTATAACCTGTCTCTGCAGCAGGCCCTCACCTCCAGCACCGTGGTTGAAGTCGCCTACGTCGGCTCGCAGGGACGTCATCTGCTGGGAGAGCAGGATCTGAATCAGCCCACTCTCCAGGCGCGGGCGGCTGACCCTGTGGCGAACGTAAACCTGGTCCGACCCTATCTCGGCTACTCGTTTACGAAGTCGCGCATTCCGCTCTTCACCAGCAACTACAACTCGCTGCAGGTCTCTCTCAACCACCGCGTTACCAAGGGCCTGACCGCCGGGATCGCATATACCTGGTCGAAGAATCTCTCCGCACAGTCTGCCGATCGAAACGTAGCCAGCACCGACACCTATAACCCGAAGCTGGACTACGGCCCAACCACTCTGAATACGCCGCACCTCTTCATCGCGAATTATGTGTATAGCCTGCCCTTCCTTCGAGAGCAGCATGGTCTTGTCGGCCACACGCTTGGCGGGTGGGAGGTCTCCGGCATCACCTCTGTTGAGAGCGGCCACTCGGCTACCGTGACACAATCTCTCGATCCGTTTGCCTGCGTAGCTGCCGTGGGCACCGTCAATGGCTGCGCGGACGGAACGTATCCTGGAGGTATTGGCATCGCAACGCCGAATGGCGCTATTGCGCCGCGCCCGGATCAAATTACTCCGGTTCAGCTCACCAAGAGTCTCGGGCAGTGGTTCACGACCTCGTCCTTTACTCAAGCGGTCGGGCATTTCGGCTCGGAACGGAACGGCAGCTTTCTCGGGCCTGGTTTGCAGAACTGGGATCTCGGAGCTATCAAGAACATCCAGTTCAGCGAACGCTTCCGCTTCCAGTTTCGTGGAGAGTTCTTCAACGCCTTCAACCACACGAACTTCGCGGGGGTTGCGACGAACCTAAGCAACCCCAAGACGTTCGGTACAGTTGTCAGCGCGCACCTGCCTCGCAACGTTCAACTCGGAGCAAAGCTGTACTTCTAAACCAGTACCGTACGCCTGCGGCTGCGGAGAGCAGCTGTTCGTGTCGCAGGCGTACGGCATAAGCATCGAGTATCATTAGCCGCCTGGCGAGCAGAGGAACGCAGCTGCACGCGCGAGAGCAGCCGGAGAGAACATATGTATGCATCGAGGGTCCGGCGCCGTTTCGCCACCGTTGTTTGTACGGCCGCAGTATCCGTAGCTCTGGTGCCGAGTATGGCCGGGGCCCAGAGCGCTCCATCGAAGGCCGCGCCGCTCTCTCCACCATCGCTTCCGGGATCCGTCGCACCTGCCTTGATGCCGTTGCCCGCCAGCATGGAGCGAGGCGCCGGGGAGATGCGGCTAGACGGGAATTTTGCGATCGTGCTGGAAGGCTATCGCGAGCCGAGACTGGATCGCGCGGTACGGCGTCTTCAGCAACGGATCGAGCGTGAGACAGGGCTCATCTTTCTGGCCAGCAAAGGGCAGGCGCGGAGCCTCCTTACGGTGCGCACGGCGGGCGCAGGCAAACCGGTGCAGGAGCTTGGGGAAGACGAATCGTACACGCTGAACGTCGCGACTGGCGGAGCGACGCTGACCGCTCCAAATCCCCTGGGTGTTCTGCGGGGCATGCAGACATTTCTTCAGCTGATCCATCAGAAGAAGGACAGCCAGGACAAGGACAGCTTCGTGCTCGATGCCGTTACGATCCGCGACAAGCCCCGGTTTCCATGGCGCGGTCTGATGCTTGACTCGTCCCGGCACTTCCAGCCGATGCCGCAGGTGCTGCAGGAGCTTGATGCGATGGAGATGGTCAAGATGAACGTCTTCCACTGGCACCTGAGTGACGACCAGGGGTTTCGGGCGGAGAGTCACCGCTACCCCAAGCTGCAGACGATGGGCTCTGACGGAAACTTCTACACGCAGGCGGAGATGCGCGAAGTTGTGGAGTATGCGCGAGACCTCGGCATCCGCGTGGTGCCGGAGTTCGACATGCCGGGTCATGCGCGATCGTGGTTTGTGGGCTATCCGGAGCTGGCTGCTTTGCCCGGACCCTACACGGTTGTGCACCACTACACGGTTGAAGACTTCCAGCATCCCGACCCCAAGCAGGATGCCGCAATGGATCCCTCGAAGGAGGAGGTCTACCGCTTTCTTGACGGCTTTCTTGCAGAGATGACAGCGCTCTTTCCCGATCACTACTTCCACATCGGAGGAGATGAGTGCGACGGTAAGCAGTGGGACGCGACGCCGCATGTGCAGGAGTTCATGAAGGCCCACGGCATGAAGGACGATCCTGCACTCCAAGCCTACTTCACCGGACGGCTTCAAAAGCTTGTCACGAAGCATGGCAAGATCCCGATTGGGTGGGACGAGGTGCTGCAGCCGGATACGCCGAAGGATGTGGTCATTCACTCGTGGCGCGGTCAGCGGAGTTTATTTCAGGCAGCCTCCCGGGGCTACCGCGGCATTTTGTCGGCTGGCTTTTATATCGACTTGAACCAGCCGGCGTCACAGCACTATCTGGTGGATCCCGTTGTGCTGCCGCCGCCGGACAAGAACGATCCAACAGCAAAGGGCGTGACAGTACCGGAGCATCTAACGTCCGAGCAAGAGGCGCGCATTCTTGGTGGTGAAGCAACGGAATGGACGGAGTACATCACGCCGGAGATCCTGAGCAATCGCGTGTGGCCCCGATCGGCTGCGATCGCGGAGCGCTTCTGGTCACCGCAGGCCACCCGGGACGTGGCCAGTCTCTACACGCGGCTTGGCTGGATCTCGCACGAGCTGCAGATGCAGGGCGTAAACAACGGCGTTGTGATGCCGGGCATGGTGGAGCGCATCGCGGGCACATCTGCGACGGACCGGTTGATGGTGCTGGCCGCGATGGTTCAACCGCCCCTGGACTATACGCGGGAGTCTGTGCCGGGGCAGGCCTATGACGAGATCAGGCCGTTGATCCATCTAGTCGACGCGGTGCCTGCGGAGAGCACCACAGCACGCCACTGTGCGGAGCTGGCGCATGCTGTGGCGCAAGGTACGGCTACGCCTGCGCAGCACGCGGAGCTGCGGGCCTGGTTGATGCTGTGGGCAGGCAATGATGCAGAGTTGGCCCCCGCGCTGCAAGAGAGCTCGCTGACGACGGACCTGGCAGAGATCTCCCGCAATCTCTCACGCACGGCGGTCATCGGCCTGGGAGCTCTTGACCGCATTGAAGCAAGCGGGAAGGAGCGAAGCAGGACGACGGCACAGACGCAGGCCGAACTCAAGGAGCTCGAAAGGTTGACCCCCGCGGCGCTTCGAAACATGGCGGTCGCACCCGTCGAAGAGCTGGTCGCGGCACGGCCTTAACGAGCGGCCAATCAGCTGCTTAGCGGCTGATTTGAGTTCCTTGTGCACGGCTGCCTCAGACACTGGTGTTAAAGCAGGCGGCCAGCAGATCGTAATGCACAACGGACCTAACTCTTCGGAACAGAGATGGTGATGTTGCGGTATGCGATCACGCCGTGGTGATCGCCCTGGAGGTAGAACGGGCCTGGCTCGGCCTCCTTGCTATCGAGAGCACCTCCGGTCGGGCCCGGGATCTCGACGTTGTCGTGATACATCCTGCCGTCGCGCAAGACCGTGACGTGTCTGCCGACGAGGGTGACGTCAAAGGCCGTCCATCGCCCAAGGCCGAGTGCAGAGCCTTCCGGCGGCGGGTAGTAGCTGTAGATCGCACCCATCTCATGCGACGGAATCTTGCCGCCCTCGGTGCCTACCTGCAGCTCGTAGCGGCCGCGCAGGTAGATGCCACTGTTTCCACCTTCCGGGCAGTTCACTTCAATATGCAGCTTGAAGTCCTGGAACTTCGGGATGGTCATGATGTTGGCAGCCCCGTGTGTGGCCTGACCGGGTACTTCGGGGTTATCGTTCACCAACTCGCCGCCTCGCGCCACCCATCTGTTGTTCTCGACGTTGCCGATGGGTTGCCAGCCGGAGAGATCCTTGCCGTTTAAGAGAGGCTGAGGATCGGTCCACTCCTTCGGCGCCACCCGGTCGAGCAGAGGCGCCTTGACGCCTGTGAGCCCCGGGCCCCGTGTGTCGCCGCGCTTCTCTACGCCAGTCAACCGTCCTGAGCTGGGCGAGGTGAGCTCCCAGGTGAGTGCTGAACCGGGACCCGCCTCCCCCACAGCCATGATCAGTTTGCCCGCTGCTATGTTGGCTCCGGCAATCGGCCGCCAGGCACCGCCCCTCGGCTGAACGCGGCCGTCAAGTCTGCCATCGTGCTCCGTAAGCTCCATCCATTGCGGGTACGGTTTGCCTGAAGCGGGGGTAGCTGTGATATCCCAACGCCCGAGAAACTCTTTGGCGTCCTGCGCGGCAACGGTTGAGGCCAGCGCGGATGCGATGACCGCGGAGAGCAGGGTGAATCCAAACAGACTCTTGCTTTTCACGCGTCGAGTGTAACGCCTTTCCCTACGGGTACGTCATCCTGGGGAGCTTCTGAGCTTGTTGGGAGGAGGTACGTCATACGCATGCACTGACATGTCGCAGATGTGAGTTTGTAGGCTCTGCGTTGAACGTTCCTGACGATGGTCGGGCTAAGAGCAACGCAACGATCACCGCGATGACGCGGCTGACGGCGGGAGGGCCTGTGTGGCGGCGTCCTGATGAGACGGCGGAACAGAGCGAAGGCTGAAGGTGGCAATGGCGGCGGGGCTGGAGTTCGTACGCACCTGGAGAGTGCCGAGGGCCTCGGTTGCCAGGGGGTCTGGTCACGGAGCCGGAAGACGAGGATGCCGGGCTGGACCTCTTTGGCAGAGAGCAGGGCAAAGCCGCCGGTCTGCTGACGGAGATGCAGCTGTGCGGCGGTAGATGAGGCGAGCGCAGAGGTCGGCAGGGCGTTGGCGAGCGCGGGAGAGCTTGCCTGATTGAAGGCAGCAAGCCAGGCGTAGAGGAGGCGGCCGGCGGGGGTGTCGGGGATGAGTCCCACCTGATCGCCGAAGCGGGGCAGGCGAACGAGGAGGGTGGGATGGACGGAGCTGACGTGGTCTCCGCGGCGGGCAGGCGCGGGGGCGTCGGCGGGGTCACCGAGGACGATGGTATCGACCTGGTCCGGATCGTCCTTCTCATCGGGGGCTGGGGCGGCTCCGGGCGTAGCGCCGGCGGAACGGGCGGGGCCGGAGTTGCCAGAGGTGAGATGAGTCTGCCGGTTCTGCCCCAGAGCATAGAGGACCGAGGAGAGCGCAGCAAAGGCGCCACGGTGGCGAGCAGGAGAGCTCCGGGGCGCAGCCGCTGATGGCTGGTGAGATAGAAGCTCGGAGTGAAGGAGATTGGAGCTGCGGTGGGGAGGGGCGGCTGCATCAATGGTCCTTAGGTGTTCCCGGGGCAGCTGGCTGATAGGGTGGCTGCAAATAGTCCACAGCGATAGTTTAGACGGGCTGGCGATCTGTGGTGTCGGTCGACCTGGCGTGAGGGACGCGGCCGACGAGGATCTCGCGGGTGGCGTCGACGGGAAAGCGGGTTAGGACAGAGGTGTTGACGCGCTATTCATTTGGGTGTGGCTCCATAGACCGGTAACTCGAGACCGGTAACTCACGACGGGGACTCACTGCCATCAGGGATCGACTGCGCAGTCCGTTACCCGACTGAGCGAAGGACGGAGGCGGGACGTATGGAGCAGGGCGTGCGTGAGGGTAGAGTGAATCGGCGATGGTTCGTCAAGGGTGCGGCCGTGGCAGGGGCGCTGGCGTGGGTGTCGGGTTCAAGGGCACTGAAGGGACAGACGGCCGCGGGCGGGTACGCGCACGGCGTACCGTTTGTGGTGGATCCCACAGTGACGGGGTTAACCTCGACAGAGATGGCGGAGGTGTTTGTGGTGGATGCGGCGAGGACGGCGCAGTTACAGGCAGTGGTGTATCCGCAGAGCGTCGCATCGGGAGATCCGCAGACGAATGGGATCGTGCTTTGGACGCGGATCGATCCGACACAGCAGGGCGGGGTGACAGCGGGACAGGTCGGCTGGCAGATTGCGTCTGCGGCTGATTTCTCGGCAGCATCGCTGGTGGTGGAGGGGATCGCGCAACTTGATCCGGCAAAGGACAATACGGTGAAGCTGCCGGTCTCAAATGGGGCGCTGCTGCCTTATACGGGGTACTTCTATCGCTTCGTCTATAACGGCGTGGCGAGCCGGACCGGGCAGTTCAAGACGCTGCCGGAGAAGGGTGCGAGTCTGGCGCAGATCCGGCTGGGGTATGTAGTCTGCCAGGACTTCGGCAATGGATACTATACGGCGCTGGCGCATCTCGCAGAGGAGCAGGTGGACTATGTGGTGCACCTGGGGGATTACATCTACGAGACGATCTCAAGCGCGACGTTCCAGGGTGGGCCGGTACGGCCGGTGCCGCCGTTTCCGAGCGGGTCAACGACGGTGCCGCAGAACGTGGACGACTACCGACACCTGTACAAGGTGTACCGGAGCGATGTGAACCAGCAGGCGGTGCATGAGCGCTTCGCATACATCCAGCTGTGGGATGATCATGAGTTTGCCAACGATTGCCATCAGGACTTTCACCCGGATGACGATACGGCACCCAGCACCGCAACGACGCCGCAGCCGGCACTGCGGCAGGCAGCGAACCAGGCTTGGAGTGAGTACGGCCTGGCGGATGTGGCGTTTGATCCGAGCCAGGACTGGGAGCACTCGATCCAGGTGTACCGGACGTTCGCGTTTGGCACACTGGCGGAGCTGATTGTCACGGATGAGCGGCTCTATCGGGACGGACCACCATGTGGGAGCAGCGAGTTTGGCGGACGGTACTTCTCGCTGGGATGCGGCGAGATGGGCGACAAGAACCGGACAATGCTGGGGCTCGACCAGAGGGCGTGGTTTCTGAACCAGGTTCAAACAACGCAGGCAACATGGAAGCTGTGGGCGAACGAGGTCATGCTGATGCAGCTGAAGGCGGGTCCGGTGTATGTGGACCTGGATCAATGGGATGGGTACCAGCAGGAGCGAAACCTGATCCTGAATGCGGTGAAGCACGGAAACATCAAGAACTTCGTCGCGCTGACAGGGGATCTGCACACCTTTCTGGCGGGATATCTGAAGACTGACTTTGATAATCCATTTGAGCCGCATGTCGGAATCGAGCTCATGGTGGGATCGCTGACATCGGCAAACTTCCGGGAGGAGATCGAGTCGGCGGTACATCTGCCGAGCTCGCCGGCTCCGGCGAAGATGATGAAGGTATCGCCGGATCTGCTAAGCCCGGTCGTTCGGACGGCGAACCCCTGGATTCAGTTCTTTGACTCATCGACGCATGGCTATGGAGTCTTGACGCTGACGCCACAGCAGCTGGTCTGTGAGTTCAAGGCCGTGACGACGATTCGGGAACCGACAGCGGAGCTGGTGGCGCTAAAAACATTTACGGTTCCGGTGAACGAAGTAAAGCTCCATTCATAAGAAGGCAATGGAGACGTGCTGGTTAGAAGAGGAGACCCGGTGGGTCTCCTCTTCTGCTGTGAGCGGGACAGGTTGGCCGTCACGAGAGTGAAGGTCAGGGAAGAGGCTTGGCACGGCGCTCCTCGGGCGTGGCGGCGAGGAGGTGCTGGCGCAGGGGTTTGGGGCTGCGGTCTTCCCAGTAGGTCTTCGCTGTGAGGAGAGAGGCGTCGGCGCAGGAGGAAGATGTATCTAGGACCGAGGCGGTCTGATATAGTTGGGAAAAATGAGGAAGGTCCCCGCAGAAGACTTTTGGCGAAGTGCTGCGAGGACCCTTTCAATCCGAACGCCGGATGGCGAACGAACGTCTCCACAGTGTAGACCGTTTTTTGCTGCTGTCCGGAAATGATGAGGTTTCCTGATGGCCGATCTACGCCGACGCACTCTGCTCGCGGCTTCCACCTTTTGCATTTTTCCTGTTGCGGCGGCGCAGAATGCGCAGCTTTCCGGTCTGGTGCGCGACCAGGCGAACGCCGTCGTGCAACATGCCACTGTGACGCTCGAAAACCTGGATACCCAGGAGAAGACTGAGGTTCGCAGCAATGGGGAGGGACTCTATGTCGTGCCATCGCTCAGGCCGGGTCCCTACCAGGTCACGGTTGACGCATCGGGCTTTCAGCAGCAGGTGATTCAGGATGTGCGCTTTGCCGTGGCTGGCAAGACGTCGCTCGACGTGGAGCTTAGGGTAGGCAGCGACAAACAGGCAGTGATGGTGGAAGCATCTGGCGCCCAGACGAATACCGTGGACGCATCCGTCAGCACTGTGATCGACCGCAAGTTTGTCGAGAACCTGCCGCTGAACGGCCGATCCTTCCAATCGTTGCTCACAGTGATTCCCGGCGTGATCTCGGTACCGTCGTCGGGCTCGGGGACCAGCGGACAGTTTGCGGTGAACGGCATGCGGACGGAGTCAAACTACTTCCTGATTGACGGTGTAAGCGCCAACACCGGTGTGAACAGCACCTACGGACCTGGACTGGGAGCGGGTTACTCGGGATCGCTGCCGTCCAGCACGGCCCTTGGCACGACGCAGAGCCTGATCTCGATCGATGCGCTTGAAGAGTTCCGCGGCACTACATCGACCTATTCGGCAGAAAACGGCCGCGTACCTGGCGGACAATTTTCATTTCGTACGCGCTCTGGAACAAGCCAACTTCGCGGCTCCCTCTATGACTACTTCCGTAATGACGTGATGGATGCCAACAGCTACTTCAACAAACGCGCCAACCTCGGTCGCACCAAGATGCGGCAGAACGACTTTGGGGGCACCGTCGGTGGTCCGGTCCTTCTTCCCAGGATTACAGCGCGCCGCGACCGCACGTTCTTCTTCTACTCCTATGAAGGCCTGCGCCTGCGATCTCCGCAGGAAGCGACCACGACCTACGTTCCGACACCGGCGCTGGTCGCTGCGGCTCCTGCCGTGCTGCGTCCTCTGTTTGCGGCTTTTCCCACTCCGCTGGCCGCCGATGCAGCGGCTGCATCTGCCGCTACCGGGTTCCTGGCTGCCTATCGGCAGAGCTACTCGCAACCCAGTACGATCAACGCGCATAGCCTGCGCATTGATGAAGCTGTTACGGATCGCTGGCGCATCTTCGGACGCTTCGGTTACACGCCGTCGTCCACCATCTCCCGCTACTCCAGTGATCTGGCGCAGGTAAACAAGAACGATGTGAATGCCAAGACTCTGACGCTGGGCAGCACCAACCTGTTTCATTCGCGCCTCGCTAACGAAGCACGGTTTAATATCAGCTGGAACGATCAGATCTCCCGCTCGTCGATCGATGCTTTCGGTGGGGCCACACCGCTGGCTATCTCTGATCTCGCCGGTCTGACTGCGCAGGACTGGTCCCTGTTCGCCTACCGTCCTGGCGTCTCATCGGCCTTTTTCCTGAATCCGCAAAACAACCGGCAGAAGCAATACAACGTGGTCGATACGGTGAGCTATGCCGTAGGCCGCCATGCGCTGACGTTTGGGGTGGACTGGCGCATGATCCGCACCGATTCAACGCTGCCGGGCTTCTATGAGTCGCCCTTCTACATAACGGGCACTGCTTACACGGGCACAGCCTACCAGCAGCTGGTCAGCAACAGTCCAGGGCTCTTCACCTTGTATCGCTCCAACGGCAACATGGCTCCCGTGTACAAGAACTTTTCTTTGTTTGCTCAAGACGAGTGGAAGGCGAGCAGCCGGTTAAGTGTCTCCGCCGGTCTGCGCTGGGATGTGAACCCAGCGCCGCGTGATGCGAACGGAAATCAGCCATACACCATCGACCAGATCACCGATCTGGCCACGACCAAGATTGCGCCGCGGGGAAGCGACTTGTGGAAGACGACCTATGACAACTTCGGTCCGCGCTTGGGCCTGGCGTATCAGGCGCACACTGCTGCGGGACACGAGACGACGCTTCGCCTGGGCTCAGGCCTTTTCTTTGACGCCAGCAGCGTGCAGGCTTCGCAGGGGTACCTGTACGGCATTGGCGTTACCGGGTCGTTGAATCTGAATTACAAGCCATTCCCGGTGAGCGCGGCGACGTTGGCAAGCACGCCGCTGCCGTCCGCCACGCCCACGGCAACTTCCTCGTCAAACATCTTCGGCTTTGATCCGAATCTGAAGCTGCCGCGTTCCATCCAGTGGAACGGGGCGGTGGAACAGAATCTGGGCCAGAACCAGACCCTGATACTGAACTACGTTGGCTCGATCGGTGACCGGCTGCTGCTGGCCCGCCAGTTCTTTCCCAACCTGTCCGGCAACCCGCTCTTTCCTACCGCGTCGGCAGCATACCTCTATGCGACCGTTAACGGCTCCAGCAGCACCTACAACGCGCTCCAGGTGCAGTACCGTCGCGAACCATGGCACGGCCTGCAGACCCTGGCGAGCTATACCTACGCGCACGCGCTTGATGACTCCACCAGCAACTTCACGCTCTCGTCGTTGCTTCGCGCCAGTTCGGACTATGACATACGGAACAATTTTCAAGCGGCTGTGACTTACCAGCCGCCCGATCACTATGACAGGGCATGGCAGCGGGCGGTGCTTGGCGGTTGGGCCCTGGATTCACGCGTATCTGTGCGTTCGTCCTTGCCGGTCGATGTCGTTGCTTCGACGCAGACAAGCGCTTCGGGTTCGTCCTACTCCCCGCACCCGAACCTCGTTCCGGGACAGCCGCTCTACACCTCCGACAGCAGCGCTCCTGGCGGCCGTGCCATCAACCTTGCGGCCTTCTCTGTTCCGGCGCGAGGTGCAGAAGGTACTGCGGGCCGGAACGTGGCACGCGGCTTTGCCTCCGCGCAGTGGGATGCAGCGTTCCGCCGTGAGTTCCGCATCACGGATCGCGTCAACACAACATTCCGCGCGGAGGCCTTCAACGCACTGAACCATACCAACTTCGGCGCGATCAACAGCAACATCCAGACAGGCACGACGGCCCAGCCCTTTGGCTGGGCTACGGGGACGCAGGCCAGCCAGCTTGGCGGCTTAAACGCTCTCTACCAGACAGGCGGCCCACGCTCCCTGCAGATGGCGCTCAGGGTCAGCTTCTAACCATGGCTGCCATCACCGCTGTTGCCACCCGCAAGACTGGCCTGCTGCGCCGCTTCCTGGAGAGGCCGCAGCAGGTCTTTCTTCGCAGAGCTCTCTTCCAATTTCATCTGTGGGCCGGACTCCTTCTTGCGCTTTACGTCATTGCGATCGGAGTCAGCGGTTCCATCCTCGTCTTCAAAGAGGAGCTCATGCCCAAACCGCATGTCTCCGTCGGTCCCGTAAACTACCGGGCATGCACGGCCGATCAGCTGACACACGCCATAGAGCGCGCCGATGCGCAGATTCCTGGTATGAAGGCCTTTCTCGCCTCCTGTCCTACGCCTGGGAACAAGCTCTTCACGGTCACCGTGCGCGAGGTGCCGAAGGGTCCACGAGGCCTGTCAGGACGCAGCGGGGGCACAGAGGCTGCTGCCCGCTCTCTCCTGAAGCAGCGAGCGATCTACATCCATCCACAGACTGGCGCGGTGGTTGGGCTTGCCGACCGGGAGTCCTCATGGGTGGAGACAGTGGAGCAGTTCCACGTGAGCCTGCTGCTGGGCCGCACTGGACGCTTGTGGAATGGCGTAGGAGCGGCCGTGCTGGCCGCCCTCGCTCTGTCCGGCCTCATCCTCTGGTGGCCCGGCCTTCGCATCTGGACGCGCGGGTTGACGATCGATTTTCGTAAGAGCTGGAAGCGAATCAACTTCGATCTGCACACTGTACTTGGCTTCTGGACGCTGTTCTTTACGCTGACATGGGCGATGACGGGTATGTACTTCGCCTGGCCGAAGATTTTCACGACACCGCTTCAAAAGGTCTCGCCCATCACGACAGCGATGTACCCCGCGGCGCAGTTGAAGGTCGCGCAGCAGCAATCGTCAGCACCGGACAGGCCGCTTGATGTGTCTGCCATGATTACCGACGCGCAGAGGGAGTCTCTCACGGGACACCTCGAAGGCGTCTTTTACGGATCTGGCCCGCGGCCAATCCTCACCGTTTACATGGCGCGCGGTGTTCTAGGCGATTACTCCAACACGGATTTTGTGTACTTCGACCAGCGCAGTGGACACCTGCTGTACACATGGCATCGAGGGCAGAACCACACGCTCGGCGAGTGGCTGCTCTGGCTGGTGGCGCCGCTTCATTTCGGTACGTCATGGGGGCAAACGGTAAAGGCTCTATGGGCGCTGCTCGGATTGACGCTTCCAGTGCTGACGATTACCGGCATGCTGATGTACTGGAATCGCTGGTTACGGAAACGATGGGCCAAGGTACGATACCCGCGGAGACGCAGGCTCGCTCAGATTGAAGAGGCTGCTTCCCGCTCTCACGCGGTCTCTGACGCGGAAGCAAACCTCACCCTCGAGCGATAGACCGCGGCCCCGATGGCGATCCAGGCGGTTCCGGTCAGGAGTGCCAGCCAGCTCAGATTCAACCAGAGCAGGAGACACACAAGCATGCCCATGACGGAACCTGAGGCTAGAACAAGATGGAATCGTTCGCGGTCCAGCCAGGCGCGTCGCGCAGCGCAGGCATTGACCAGCATGAACCCGACAAGGGCACCGAAGTTGAGCAGTTCCGCACCGATCTCATAGCTCATCAGCAAGCCGCCTGCGAGGCAGATGGCGCCGATGAGGAGAACGTTGTTTCCTGGAATACGGCTGCGGACGGAGAGGGCGCCAAAGAAGCGAAGGGGCAGAGCGCGGTCGCGGCTCATGGCGAAGATCAGGCGGGCGGCGCCCATCTGCGACGCGACGCCGGAACCGATCGTGGCGAGTAGGAGTGCGCCGTTGATGAGGGTAAAGAGCACGACGCCGCCGATGACCCCGCCTACCTGGGGAAGGGCCGTTTCGACATTGGGAAAGACGTAGCCGCGAGGCAGAACGAGTTGAGCGGCATAGACCTCCACGGTCGCGAGCAGACCGGCAAGCACGCACGTCAGCACGATGGCACGGGGGATATCGCGGCGCGGGTGGATCGATTCATCGGCGAGAGTGGAGATGCCGTCGAAGCCGATATAGGTGAGCACCGCGATGGAGGTGCCGTGCAGAACGGAGGGTAGAGAGAAGGTCTGCGGATCGAAGAGAGGACCGAGCCATGCCGTGCGAGCGACGGCATGACCATGAAAGATCCATCGGCCAACTGCAACGAGAAAGATCACGATCACCAGGCCGAGCAGGGCGGTCATGATGGCGTTGAGGCGAGCAGTCGTCTCCACACCGGCGAGATTCATTAAGGTGAAGAGGAGCGTAAAGAAGACGACCCAGGCTGCGTACGGAACGGCAGGCACAAAGGCCAGGGCGGCGCGGCTGCTCCAGATCGTGCAGATAAGGGGATTGAGTACATAGTCGAGCGTCATGCACCAGCCACAAAGAAACCCGAGCGAAGGCTGGAACTCACGGCTGACATATAGAAAGGCTGAGCCGCCCTGAGGGTACCGGCGTGCCATGCGACCGTAGCTGATGGCGGTGAGCAGCATGGCGAACATTGCAAGCAGAATAGTCGTTGCCACGTGTCCATGCGCCTGCTGATACAGCACACCGAAGACAGGCATTGGCGCTGTGGGCTGGATAAGGATGATGCCGTAGAGGACAAGATCGAAGAAGCGCAGACTGCGGCGGGGCTGCAGTGTTTGTGCGCTCGAGGCTGTCTCGTTCACAGAGCGTCGCCTGTGTGGGTGAAGGCGCGGGTCGACTCGCGAACAACCATCTTTGGCGGATGAAGTCGAATTGTTGCGTCGGATCGCTTGATCGCTGGATCGTCTTCGATGAGAGCCAGGACATGGGTTGCGGCAAAGGCGCCCATCTCCTTCATCTCCTGCGCGACGGTGGTGAGGCTTGGCGTGGTGAGTACGGCCTGAGGGATGTCGTCGAAGCCGACAACGGAGACGTCCCGAGGCGAGCGTATGCCGGCTTCGTACAGAGCGCGGAGTGCACCGCACGCGGTGAGATCGTCAAAGGCGACGATGCCGGTGAAAGCTTCGCCCTGCCGGAGGAGTTCGGCGATCGCGTGATGACCACCGACGAAGCCTTGAAGCGGATCGGCGGATTCAGGCAGACGCAGGACCAGCTTGGGATCGAGCGTGTGACCGGCTTTCTTTGCCGCCTGCTGAATGCCGCGCCAGCGCCGGTCGCTATCCTGTAGATGTTTGGGACCGCGAATGACAGCGATGCGGGTGTGGCCGAGAGACAGCAGGTGCTGCATGGCAGCGCGGCCGCCTGCCTGATTATCGACCAGAACGGAGGTGATGTTTTTGGAAGGGAACTCCCGCCCGATGATGACGGCGGGAATGCCGGCCTCCTCAAACCTGCGAAGCCCATCGAGATCGATGAAGAGCCAGTTGGCAACGATGATGAGACCTTCTACCTGATGCTCGACAACCATTTCAAGGTAGCGGTCGAAGCGCTCGTTCCGGTTCTGCACGTCGAGGATGATGGGCAGCAGGTCCGTCTGACGGACGGCCTCTTGCACACCCTGGAGGATGAGCGTGCAGTAGGGGTCGGCAATATCAAAGACGATCACGCCAAGGAGCTGAGTGCGCGCGTTGCGCAGTGAACGGGCGGCGGCGTTCGGACGGTAGCGAAGCTCCTGCGCGGCCCTGCGGATGCGCTCGCGTGTGTCAGCTGCAAGATTGCGAGCGAGCGGCCGGTCGTTAAGCACGAGCGAAACAGTGGACTGCGAAACGCCGGCAAGGCGCGCGACCGTCGCGAGTGTGCTGCGGCTTTTGCCTGGAATGGGAGAAGACTTCATGGGTGGCAAGTCCTGCTTAGCATAGTGCGATTCTGGGCGGATGAACAGAAGAAAGCTTGTTTGCGAATTCCATTGACTTTGCTGCGCGACCTGCATACTCTTTGCGCAATCCTTGAGTTCAAACGTTGCAACAGCATGTTGAACTCAACAGGTCCTCACTCTCTCTGCTCCAGGAGATCGCCCATGTCCCGTCCACTTGCTTCTCAAGCTTCCCTTGCAGTGACGATGATTCTGCTTGCCGCGTCTGCGACGACGGTGAGCCCAGCGCAGGAGATTACCGGAACGATTCGCGGAGCGGTAACGGATAGCTCCGGCGCGCGCCTGCCGGGGGCCACCGTCGTCGTCGTGAACTCGAACACGGGCATTGAAACGCGGCGACTGACGACGAATAGCAGTGGCGAGTATGTGGCGCCCTTGTTACCGGTCGGCACCTACGAGATCGATGTGGAGGGGCCAGGATTCAAGCGCTACGCGGAACGTGGAGTCGTCGTGAATGTGTCCGATCGCCTGGAGAAGAACCTGCAGCTGCAGGTCGGCGACAGCTCACAGACAGTGGAGGTAAATGCATCGCAGCTTGGGGTGCAGACAGACAACGCGAATGCGGAGAGCCTGATCAGCGGGGAGCAGGTGCGTGCGCTGCCTACGAACAATCGCAACTATGAGCAGCTTGTGGCGCTGCAGCCGGGCGTCAGCGGCAATGTGCCGGACCAATTATATGTGGGCGTCTACAACTACAAAAACCAGACGAATATAGCTTCGTTTTCAGTCGGTGGAGGTCGAGATTCGCAGAACAACTGGACGATCGACGGTGCGGATAATGTGGACCGTGGGTCGAACAAGACACTGCTCAACTACCCCAGTGTCGATGCAATCGAAGAGTTCAAGCTGCTGCGTGGAACCTATAACGCGGAGTATGGCCGTGGTGCAGCCGGGCAGATCGAAGTTGTAACTCGATCCGGCGGCAAGCAATTTCACGGCGGTGTCTACGAGTTTTTTCGCAACGACGCGATGGATGCAAACAGCTACTTCAACAAGCTTGGAGGGCTTGGTCGAACACCGCTGCGCTATAACGACTTTGGTGGGACTTTTGGCGGCCCGCTGACGATTCCAGGACTCTTCCACCCCGCAAAGCAGCGGACGACCTTCTTCTTTTCTGAAGAGATTCGCCGCATTAAGACGCCGACGGTACTGAATGCGGAGGTGCCTACGATTGATCTGCGCAATGGTGCATTTCCCTACGCGGTGTGCACGGCCAACGACAACAACGGAAACTGCACGACGACTTCTGCCACGATTACTCCGACGCCCGCTGCCGCGGCTTACATCAAAGATGTCTTCAGTCGACTTCCGGCACCGCAGGGTGCAACGGACCCGTTCTCCTTGATCAGTTCGCAGACGGCACAGTTCAACTACCAGGAGGAGCTCTACCGCGTCGATCACACCTTCAGCGATCGACTCTCACTGATGGGCCGATTTCTGAACGACAAGATTCCCACGCAGGAACCGGGAGGATTGTTCACCAATGCGAATCTGCCGGGAGTAAGCCAGACCGGCACGAATGCGCCGGGTAAGAGCTGGATGGGTCGAGCAACGTTCGCCATTACGCCAACCCTTTACAACGAGGGCGGGTACGCGTATTCGTACGGTGCGATCGTGAGCCAGCCGACAGGACTGGATCTGCAAGCGAACTCACCCGATGTCCTGCCGACGATGACGCTGCCGTATGCTTCGACACTCAAGAGGATCCCTGATCTTAACTTTGCCGATTTCGAGCCGGTGACAGGATTTGGACCGTACCTGGACTTCAACCGAAACCATAACGTCTTTGACAACCTGAGTTGGGTTCGCGGCAATCACTCTTTGAAGTTCGGGATCAGCTACAACCACTACAACAAGAACGAAAACTCCGCCGGTAACTCGGCCTCGCCGGCAAACGGAGCGTTCAGCTTTGACGAGACCGGCACGCCACTTGATGCGAGCGACAACTGCCTCTATGGTGCAGACGGAAACTGCGGAATTTACCAGAACTGGGCAAACTTCCTGCTGGGCAACGCTGTCAGCTTCACGCAGCAGTCGACGGATCTTACCGCGGACATCATCGAAAATACGTATGAGGGGTACGCGCAGGATGAGTGGCGTGCCAGCAGCAAGCTGACGCTCAGCTATGGGCTGCGGTACTCCCTGTTTCTGCCGCCGAAGGATGGCGGCGGTATCCTGACGAACTTTAGCCCTTCCGCCTATAGAGCAATGAATGCACCGCAGCTGGACAGCCGCGGGCAGCTTGTCGCGAATACAGGATTGGCGTTGAACGGCATCATTCTTGGAGGTAAGGGCTCACAGTATGGCGAGGGTGTGAACTCGCGAAGTTACACGGCGCTGGGACCGCGCTTCGGTCTGGCGTTCGATCCGGCCGGCGACGGCAAGACCAGCCTGCGCTTCGGATTCGGGCTGTTTGATGAAGCCCTGCTTGCCGGGCTGTGGGAGGCCGCCGTCTACCAGAACCCACCGTATAACGCGACCACAAACTTCAATTCGACGAGCCTGGCGAATCCCGCTGCAGGAAGTGCGGCCGTAAACCTGAACCCTCCCGGGCTCATCGGGTTCGCCGAGAAGTGGCACCCGTCGTATACCGAGCAGTTCAGCCTCGATGTGCAGCGCGAGATTGCACCCAATCTGATTGTGGATGTGGGCTATTACGGCCAGCACGGAGTCCATCTGGTGGGACAACGGGACATCAACGAGGTGCAGCCGGGGGCGGCACAGGCCGCAGGCATTACGCTGCCGTTGAAAATTTCACAGGCAGCGCTGCTGAACCGGCTTCGGCCTTACCAGGGGTATGGCGCGATCTCTATCTACACGCCTTCGTACACGTCGAACTACAACTCTCTGCAGACGCAGATCACCAAGCGATTCCGCGATGGCTCTACGCTGACGGCGAACTATACCTTATCCCACGCATTGACAGATAATCAGGCGGCTTCGGGAACACAGACGTTCGATACCTATCATCCGGAGCGCGACTACGGTCCAACACAGCTGGACCGCAAGCATGTGTTCAACGGAACGTATGTCTACAAGCTGCCGTTTCTGCGGGAGAACAACGGGCTAGCGGGCAAGCTGCTCGGCGGGTGGGAGTTCTCGGGCATCTTTGCCGCCGATACGGGATTGCCTCTGACCATCTTCCAATCCTCGGCGAACGGCGACGCGGCAGGGCTCGGCATCTACGATTCCTCGAACCTGGGATCCACGGCTCGACCAAATCTGGTGGGCGACCCGAACCGCAAGGCGCCGCACACACTGGCACGCTGGTTCAACGTGTATGCTCTGGCGAACAATACAACGCCGGGGCAGGATGGGACGGAGCGGCGCGGTGCGGTACGCGGACCGGGCTTCTGGAAGTTTGATACGGCCTTTGAAAAGACCTTCCGCATCACCGAAGGGACTTCCTTCAACTTCAGGGCAGCCGCTTACAACGTAACAAACTCTACAAGCTTTCTTGGCGTGCGGACGACGGGATTCAGTACCGCATCGAACCCTGTCACACAGACAGGCTATGGCAGCACCTTTGGGCGCATCACGTCGACTCACGATCCACGCATTCTTCAGGTCGCGGCGCGAATCAATTTTTGAGTGCAGCATCGATCGGAGCGGAGGCATCTGCGGCCTGCGCTCCGATTAATCCGGGAAGACGCACGGTAGAGGACTCGACGTTCCAGCCGGAGAGGCGGATCGAATCGAGGTCGGATGTTGTGCCGGTCTGCAACGGAGACGCTGTGAGTGTGCGTCGCTCCCCGGGCAGAAGAACGATGTAGTTGTCGCTCCAGAGCAGGGAGTCGTACGGCGTCCCGTCGTGCCGCCGGCTTTCGAGCGTGAGCTGAAAGGCGATGGTGCCGGACTGATTGTGGAGCTCCAGACGGATCGGATCCTTTGCGGTTGCGGGGAGAAGATGCGCGACCACGTGGGCGGCAGGCAGCGTGCGGAGCCCGACCAGCTGCTCGAAGACCGTTGGCTCAGTGTGGGTGTAGTCGGTCTTTGGCCAGTCGAACTCGGTCTGTATCCCAGAGACCCAGTAGTCGTTTGTTCCGAGTTCGAGACCGGTTCTGTCCTGCAGCCGCAGCCGGACGAGGCATAACGAGCCGTCCTGCAGGAGGGTTTTCGGCAGAGTGAGAACGCGGGCTACGCCATCCTGCGGGACTGCGGCGCGCTGCTCGCCATGCCAGAGAAGTTTGGCGTTGATGTTGTACGCATCCGCACTGACATGCAAACCGCTCACTGGCGTAAACAGGCTGTTGACGATCGCGACCGTGTGGTCGTCGTAGCTGTATTGGGCGTGAACGGGTTCATTGGCTTTCTTTGCCCCGTAGTAGCCGGCGCCAGGCTGCAGGTAATAGTCATACAGGTGCCAGATGAGAGAGGGCCAGGCGTTGTTGAGCATCCATTGCACTACGCCGGTGCTGGTGTACTTGTTGCGTCCGTATGCTTCGAACATGGCGCGCTCTGCGTCGTACTGCATGGCGTTGGCAGTACGGGTGTAATCCTCCAATCCGCCTGGTGAGCCATAGATGTTGGTCATGGCGCGATTCATGACGGCGAGGCTTTTATACTTGCCGCCGCCCGTGTGGTAATCCCACGTGGAGTTGATGGGCCATAGCTTGTCAGCCGGAAGGAATCGCCTGAGTTCGGCCACGTCGGGTACAGCGGGTCCGGGGCTGGTCTCTGTATTGAAGCCGTAGGCTCCGCCGGCTTTGAGTGTGTCACGGAGCCAGTAGGACGGAACCACGTAGTCATAGGGGCCGAGCATTTTGACACCGCTCTTCCCGGTAGGAACAGTCGGCGTAGCGGAGGCGGAGGAAAGGATGGCGTTTGGCCAGCGGGTCTCCTGCTCGACCTGCAGGTAGGCGTTCTCAACGTTTGCTGGTGGCGGCCCGTCACTGCCGTTGAGCCACACAAGCATGCTGGCGTGACTGCGCAGGCGCAGAAGCTGAGCGCGCAGACTTGCGGTTGCGATCGTGAGATCGGCTGGTGTCCAGTCCTTCCAGTGCTCCCAGTGATCGCAGCAGCACCAGCCCGCCATGACAAGCACGCCCTGTTCGTCGGCGAGATCGAAGAACTGCTCCGTTTCCAGCTTGCCTTCCAGCCGGAGTGTGTTGAGGTGCAGATCGCGGACAAGCTGAAACTGCTGGCGCATGCGTTCCGGCGATTCACGCAGCAGCATGTCCGGGGACCAGCCACCGCCGCGTATCAGGATAGGGTGCCGATTGATGCGAAAGAGACGGTGGCCTTGTGCGTCGAGCTCGCTGAAGGTCTCGCGGATACCGAAGCGGGCGGAGGCGGTGTCGGTGACGACCTCAGCTTCGTCTGCCCGTCCCGCCTGCTCGACTGTGAAGCTGAGCTCGAGCCGATTGAGATGCTGGCCACCGAGTGCATACGGCCACCAGACTTCAGGATGAGCAATGTGCAGCTGCGGGAGATCGGCCGGGGTGAGCAGCAGCTCTTTCTGCTGTCCTGCTGCAAGCTGCACAGGCGCAGTGAACTCGATGGAACCGCCCGCTGCGGTGCCCAAGCCGGTGAGTCGTCCGCGCACGTGGCCCCGTATTGAAGAGGCACTCTGGTTTGCGAGCAGGGCACTGACGGTCAGGTCAGCGACGGTGAGAGAGTCGTCAGAGAAGTGCGTCGTCACCGCAGGTGAGCGGACCGTTCCCGCGCCGCTGGTAAGCAGGGCGACCTCACCCCAGAGGCCCATGTCCTTATCCGCCGGGCACGGGTTCCAGTCAACCCAGTTGATCCCCAGGTCCTTAGCGCCGGGGGCGAAGGTCTCCACGAGAACGACGTTGCCGGCTCCGGGATGAACGTACTCCGTCACATCGAATTCATATCGCCGGTAGGCTCCGGCGATGACGCTCTGGCCGGCGATCTGGCGTCCGTTCACCCACAGTTCGCCACGGTAGTTGATGCCCGCGAAACGCAGATAGGTATGCTGGCCAGCGAGCACCGATGCGGAGAAGGAGCGCCGATAGAACCAGCCGCAGGCGTACGGACTCGTCGCGGGAATCTGCTGGTTGGAGTAAAAAGTGCCGATCGGGTACTCGGTGCCCGGGACGCGCCGAAGATTCATGCTGAAAAAGGGATCGAAGTGAGATCCGGATGCTGATGCCTCAGCCAGGGAATCGAAGCGGCCGGAGGCAAGCTGTGCTGCCATCACTGTCGAGGGAACAGAGGTTGTGATCCATTGCTGGGGCGAGTACGCGGCCGTCGAGATTGCTCCGGGAAGCTCCTTTGTCTCGCAGGCAGATGCGAGTTGCCAACCATCGCGGAGGACTTCGCTGGAGCTGAGCGGAGGCTGCTGCTGCGCGGGGCAGAGTGAAGGAGACAACAGCAGCAGGAGAAGGAAAGAGTGCAGCCAAACCCTGACATTCAAACGTTTCAACATGAACGTTCCTCCAGACTCGTTCCATGCTAATACGTTCCGCTGGATTCTCTCGGTTGGGTTTCCAAGTGTCGTACTTCGCGTCACTCAGACCGGGCAAGAAGAGAGACGAGGGAGCTTACGCCGCACAACCAGAGCCATGAAGCGAGCGGCCCTGACGTGAGCATGCTTCCCCGAGACCATCACGGCGCACCGCTCTCGACTGCTACTGGTTTGAGTACCTGACGCGGGAGGGATGGGCCTTCCCACAGGACGAGGGGCAGTTCAGCCACGCTGCTTCCCGGGGGCGCCGCGTTTTCGAGAGAGCTGTCCCGTTCGACTCTCAGGTGGTGCTCCCCTTTTCGCAGTGCAACGCTCACGCGTACCGGCTGCACAGCATTTCCTTCTGCACCGCACACCTGAGCGCGTGGCTTCGGCGTCGTCACTGGCGCGAGGTCGTCAATCGCAAGGCTTCCTTTGGTACTGGTAAGCAGGGTGAAGCTGTACCCGCCATCTGCCGGTACGTGAAAGGGGATGGTGCTTCTCCGCATCGTGTCTCCGGCATGTACAGGGGGCGGGGGCACGCGCTGCGCTTTCTGTGCGGGTGCAGCCACTACAAGAGACTGACTCGCCCAGCTCTGTCTCCCAGCAGCCCCCGTTCTATGCAGAAGCACACGATACCGGCCGGAACCGTCCAGCAGAGTGCCCTGAGCGTCCCCGAAGGTATGCGTTACTGTCCTGCCAAAGGCGCGGGTTCCATCTCCGAACAGCCACTCGTACCGGAATGCCGACGCCTCCTGCGCTGCAGCCTCAAAGCGAATGCTCTGCCCTGGTTTCAACAAGCCTGGCGTATACACAAATCCGCCTGCGGGCGAGCCTGCGCTGCGCGATGGGGCGGCGGCTCCGCTCTGGACGTCGAGAGATGCATCCGCGAATCCTTGAAGGGAGGCGTCATCAAGCCGGACATCTGCAACGTCGCCCAGCACCACGGGTGAGACCATGGCTGACCCGTCCATCGCCCACACGTCGACGAAAGAGATATCTCGTATTTCAGGCGCGGGCTGGCGGATCTGCAGCAGGGAGTACCAATCCTCCAAGCGAATGTCGCGGAAGCTGTAGTCCTCATGCCGCCCGTGGCCATCCGGATCCGCCCAAAGCTCAAAGAAAGCGAAGGGGACTTTGCAGCCGCCAAAGCCTGTGTGAAGGACATCGACGTCGCTCATATGGAAGTGAGCGCTGTTGAAGGTCTTCTGCGGCCATGCGACTCGAACCGTGTTGGAGATGCTCGTCGATGTGACGGTGTCTTCGATGGTGATGTTTGTTACGTTATGGCCGGGCACTTTAAGCAGGTCCAGATCGTATCCGTCCCAGTTGCCTTGCAGCGCGAAGACGTCGTCCGACGCGCGAAAGAAGCTGTTTCGAACAGTCGTGTCGCCACCACCTAGCCAGTCCATGCCGTCCTGATTTGCATCGTTGGGGTTACCGCCGATTGCCTTGATGTTGTAGAAGCCGATATGCCGGGAGTCGCGCATCTGGATCTGCCAGGAACGGCTGCGGGTGATGCAGGTGATGCCATCGATCTCGATGTTTTCAGCCTGATCCATCACGATGCAATGCCAGTTTGGCTTGTGTATCCAGCCTTCATCCGTATGCGGGTCCTGGGGTCCGTCGTAGACGATCGTGCCTTGACCGAAGACCCGCACGTTCTTCACCTGCCATACATTCAGAGATCCGAGAACGACCGCACCGCCGTCGAGATAGATGCGGTCCCCACTTCTGGCATCGATATTTTCCCGATGAAGTCCAGGGCCGAAGTAGCGAAGCTGCGGATCTTTCTTCAGGTCCGGTCGGGTCTCGCGAAGGTTCGCAAAGACGAAGAGCATGTCTGCGTCGGCAAAATGATCTCCTGGCCGGGCGATGGTCAGCTTCCCCGGTCCGGCTACCGGGAAGGTGATGGTGGCTCCCTTCCGCACCGGGCGAATGCCGAGGCGCATGGGCTGTACCTCAACCCCTCGATCCCAGAAGTGGGAATCTTCCGCGGTGACAGAGATCGTCACCGGTCCGTCGACTTCAAAGTTGACGAGGTAGTATCCGGTGGCGGCGTGCAGGACATCCGCATGCCGGCCGTTGATGCTGACGCGATAATGCGTCGAACGTACCTCTGCCGGCAGGGCATAGGTTCTGATTTGCGAGACAGGCGCCGCAGCCGCACGCAGCGGCAGGAGAGCAGCAAAGAGGAGCAGGGCCAGGGCGAGGCGAGGCGGGAAGGGATGCAGGCAATGCGGCACGGGCGAGCCTTTCCGAAAACGAAGAACTCGACGGTCTCGAGTGGTTCGGTAGAGAGACAGCTCCCTACGGATGAAAGCAAAGGAACGGGCACGGCTGCAGCGGGACACTCAACCTTCATGGTGTCGCTTCAAGCGAGTTGTTCACGGCGGTGACGGCGCGGCTGCGGCGATCGGCAAGTAACGCTCTGGCGTGAGCCTCCGCCTGCTCGGCCTCGGCTTTCTGCCCTTGCCGGCGGTACAGCCGGGAGAGCTGAAAGGAGAGACTTCCATCGCTATCGCTGGGAAGCCCCAGAGTCAGATCGGCGATCGCGCCGGCAAGATCGCCGGCATCGGCTTTGATCTGACCGAGAAGGGCGTGCGCAGACGGCAGCAGGCTCTCGGAGCGTCCGCTCCTCGCGTCGGTGGTGGCTCCGGCGAGAGCGTGCTCGACGAAGGGCCGCGCGTCGGTGAAGTGGTGCTGCATGACAAGCGCCTCACCCATCAGGAGGTTGAGCCGTGGATCTTCCGGCCGATCGGTGAGCGCGGACCGGGTCGTGCTCACCGCCAGCTCAGGCCTGCCGGTTGCGAGATAGGCTGCGGCAGACCCGAGCAGGGCCGGCCTGTCGTGCGCGTCAGCTACCAGGGCGCGCGTGTACTCCTCGAGCGCACGGTCCGGCTGCAGCCGTCTGCGATACAGATCTCCCAGCAGATCAAAGGTGGCTGCGGACTGCGGCGCGAGCCGTTGGAACTCCGCCAGCGCCTCGACCGACCGGCGTTCGTTTGCCTTGACTGACCAGAAGAGCGCCTCAGGATCATCAGGCCGCGCCAGGAGCCCGGCCGCGGCCGCAGATGCTGCCTGTGTTGCATCGCCCTGCAGGGAGCCGCAGGCGATGCCGGCTGCCGCACTTCGGGACGCAGATGAGTCGGTTGCAGGGCAGGGAGCGGACGCAGGCGCATTGGCCGGCTGCACGATTGCGAGAACACGATCGAGCGCCTCCGGCGAGACGTCTCCCTGCGGAGAGCCCTGCGCAGAGCCCTGTGCGAACCCCTGTGCAGACAGATCGGCCGGCTGCCGCCGTGCCAGAAGTATCGCGGCAAAGATCGATCGCTGCCGTGGACTTGCGTTCGCGACCGCTTGCCGGAAGGTGTCGACGGCTTCACCGGTACGCCCCTGGAGGAGAAGCTCCTCAGCATAGAGAGCCTGCGCCCACGCCGAGCGAGTGAAACGCCTGGCCAGACGGCCTCCATCTCGATCGATCACAGCGAGACGCGTTGTGGCGAGAGCAAACCAGGCGCCCGTGTTCGCCGGCGCACTCCGGACCGCAGTCTCTAAAGCACTGGCGGCCTGATCCAGTCTTCCCAGAGAGGTCAGCGACGAACTGAGCGCCACGAGGGCGTCAGGATTTGTTGGTTGCAGCCGCAGAGCGCGATCGAGGTACGGTACGGCCTGCTGCGGCTGGTTGAGAGCGGCGTAGTCAATGCCCGTGAAGAGAAGAGCGGTGAAGAGCTTGGGCTTGGCGGCAAGCGCGTGTTGAAAGCTGCTGATGGCCGTTGCGGGCTGGCCGGCAAGATGCTCCATCAGACCTCGATTCGCCCAGAGCTCCGGAATCGCCGGATTGATGGCAGTAGCCTGTGCGTAGACCTTGGCCGCCTCGGCATATCTGCCTGCTGTCTGCGCCTCCTGTGCCCGGCTGACCACGTCGTCGAGTGCAGGAGAGGCAGAAGCACTCTGCGCGTGTGCTGCCGGCAGGAGACTCACCGGCAGCAACACCGACAGCAGGAGCACCAATCGGCCGAGACCATCGGCTTGCGACAACCCGAAGCCCATGCCCACAGTGTCTACCAGTACAGCTTGAGAGCGAACTGGATGTCACGCGGACCGAAGGCGGACCGGATCGTTCCAAAGCTGCCGCTGGCAACCGGATTGCCGCTTGCATTCGAGGTGATGACACGATCCCCCAGGCTGGTATCCGGGGCGTAGAGGTTGGCGTGATTGAGTGCGTTGAAGAACTCCGCCCGGCCCTGCAGCCGGATTCTGTCAGTGAAGTTCCAGTACTTCTGCGCGGCGATGTCGGTGTTGTCGAAGCCGGGCGCCCGCAGGTGCGAGATATAGCGAGGTGCGTTGCCGAAGCCGTAGAAGCTGGAGGGTACCTGCTCAAAGGCAAAGGTATTGAAGTACTGGTTGACGTTTCTCTTCTGCACGTTGAAAGTGCCGACGATGTTCGGACGAACATTGGCACCGTACAGGTTGGCACCGCCACCGCCCGTGACGGAGAGAGGGAAGCCAGACTTGAAGGAGCTGATACCCGACACCTGCCAGCCGCCGATGACAGCATCGACACCGCGATTCATGTGGCTGCCAAGCTTGCGGCCGCGACCGACCGGAAGCTCATAGATGTAATTGGCGACCAGAGAGTGAGGCGTATCGCTGCCGTCGACCGACTTCTCCGCGGCGAGATCGTAGTAGTTCTGGGGTCCCTGATCGCCGGTATACGCCCAGTTGTTGGTGCCTGAGACGTTGTCGAGGAACTTCGAATAGGTGTAGGAGACGAGAACGTTCAGACCGGCGTGAAAGCGATGGTTATAGTCCGCCTGCAGCGCGTTGTAGATGGAGAAGCCAACAGGTGCCTGGGGCTCCGAAACGCCGCAGTACTGCGGGTACGGAGAGAGCAGGCGGCCGCGGGCAACGGTGGGCTGATCCAGACCGCAGCTTGAGGATTTGATCGCGCCGTAGAAGGGGTTGGCCACCTGGTCGTTCAGTGCTGTTCCCAGGGAGTAGAAGGATGGGTTGAGCTGGCTGTGATTGAACGAACTCAGCAACAGCTTGGTGCCGTGATTGCCCACAAAGGTTGCGGTCAGCACGTCGTTGCTGGTGAAGGCGTACTGCACGCCAAGCGAGTAGTTCTGCATGTAGGGCGAGCGGCGATTGAGAGGTGTTGCCGTGGTGTTCTGCCCGACATCCTGCAGGGCACCGAGCGCCGAACCCTGCGGCGTGAGCAGGCCAGTCGGAAAAGGGTTGCTGAGGCTGGAGGAGAGCGTTGTCCCGTTGTTGACAGATCCGGAGTAGGTCGTGGACTGACTGAAGCCGGGATTGTAGCCGCCGCCAAACCACTGCGGCGCGTAGAAGATGCCATAGCCGCCGCGAAGAACAAGCTTTCTGTTTACTTCGTCTGAGAAGCCAATACGGGGCGCGAAGTTGGTGTAGCTGGTGTTGTAGAGACCGCGATGGCCGCTGTTGTTGTAGACGAGTTCGCCAGGAAGCGTCTGGCCGATCTGGGCTCCGATCGGGTTGGCGGCTGTGTAGTCGAAGTGAGCCAGGCGGTTTTGCCGCTCGGTGGGAGCCCCCTGCCACTCGTAGCGCAGGCCGAGATTGAGGGTGAGGGTGGGCGTTGCCTTCCAGTCATCCTCGCCGTAGAAGCCGTTGTAGTGCTTGCTGATGGCCGGGTTGAAGGTGTTGGTGGAGGTGGCGGTATTCGCCGCCCCAAGCAGCAAGGACGCGAAGCCATAGCCGGTCTGCGGTGTGATGGCCGTCGGATCCGGGCCGCCGGTAAGACCGGTATCGAAGGTGAACGTGGTGTTCGGCAGGCTGTTGCCGTTGTTTTGCAGGATCGCGCCCATGAAGCCGAAGGAGAGATTGTGCCGGCCCTTCGACTTGGTGAAGTCAACCGACAGGCTGCCGACGTTGCGGAAGCCGGCACCCTCCGTGCCCTGTGAGGGACCGAGAGTGGCCTGGCTTGAGACATTCAGGATGGGAAAGACCGGCGAGTTGCCGCTGAGCGACGCAGGCAGGCCGACTGAAGTGTAGTCAAAGGGGTAGCCCTGCACGACGCCACCTTCGGCCCACCGGCTGAGACCGGCAGTGGCGCTCATGGCGAAGGTCGGCGTGAAGACGTGGCTGCCGCCAAGAACGAGGCTGAAACGATTGTTCGGGCGGATGTTGCCGGGGCCGGCGATATTGTTCGCGCCAAAGTAGGAGGGAGAGTTGGTCTTTAACTCGCGTTTTTGGGCCCATCGGCCGAAGATGCGGCTGGCGTCCGTGAGGTTATGGTCCACGCGGATGAGGTACTCGTCCGACGTGGCCGGTGCGGACGCGGCTGCGGAGAAGTTATTCGAGATGCTGCTGTTGATGGGGTTGGGATAAAAGCTGGCGAGCTTGGCACCGACGGGATTGATGCTCGTTGTGGGGATGACATTGCCGGAGAAAGGATCGCGGACAAAGCCGGTCCCGGTGGCGATGCGGCCG
This sequence comes from Acidobacteriaceae bacterium, assembly GCA_903642235.1. GTDB lineage: Bacteria > Acidobacteriota > Terriglobia > Terriglobales > Acidobacteriaceae > Edaphobacter. Next base: position 146,343 of record CAHJWL010000001.1, read on the forward strand.
GTCGCGGGATCCACCTGGCCAGCCGTGACCTGACGGCCGGAGTTGGGGTTATAGATGGCGCCTTCGAGCACCGGCCGGCCGAGCAGATCGACGGACGGGGCGCCGGTCGAAGCTACGATCTGCGGCCCGAGCAGGGCGGAGAAGTCACCGGTGCGGAAGCCAGCGGTAGGCACGGTGCCGGTGAAGTTGGCGGGTGTGCTCTGGCGAAGTCCTTCATATAGACCGAAGAAGAAGGTCTTGTCCTTGCCCTTGTAGAGGCCCGGGATGGTAAGCGGACCACCGATGGAGGCGCCGAACTGATTGCGGCGGAAGGATGGTTTCGCCAGCCCGTTGAAGTTGTTGAAGTAGGAGTTGGCGTCGAGCTTGTCGTTGCGCAGGAACTCGTAGGCGGAGCCGTGGAAGTCGTTTGTGCCGGATTTCGTCGTGACGTTGATGACGTTGCCGGTCGAGAAGCCGTACTGCGAGGTGAAGGAATTGGTCTGGATCTTGAACTGGTCGACGCTGTCGACGGACGGAACGTAGACGACGCCGCCCCAGTCTGACGCGGTATCCCAGATGCCATCGAGCATGAAGGCGGTGGTGCCGAAGAAGCCCCCTCCGAAGTTCAGGAAGGAGATGTCCTGGTCGGCGGTGTCGGACGTACCGCCACCCGAGACCCTCTGGCCGGCGTTTGAGTTCTGCACGGAGGAGTTGAGAGTGGCAAGGCCGTAGACGTTCCGGAGGTTGAGGGGAAGCTCGACGACCTGCTTGGACGAGATGTCCGCCGAGAGATTCGCATTGTCGACGTTGAGCAGCGGGATCTCGCTGGTGACGGTAACCTGATCGGAGCCGGAGCCCACCGTCAGGCTTACCTGCTGGGTCGCTGTCTGGCCGGCGGTGAGGATGAGTCCTTCCTGCTGGTAGGACTTGAAACCGGGCGTCTCGATCTTCAGGGTATATGTGGAGGGCGGTAAGAGCCGGAAGGCAAAGCTTCCTCCGCTGGTGGTGGTGAAGGTACGGACGACACCATTTTCGGTTCCGGTCAGTGTCACGGTGGCGCCGGAGATGACGGCTCCGCTCGCATCGGCGACGATGCCGTTCAGGGCAGAAGCGGTGGTCTGGTCCTGTGCCAGAGACGCCCGGCTAGTCAGAGTCACGGGTGCAAGAGCGGCCAGATGCAAGAGCAGGATGGATCGAGAGAGATAGAGTTTCAAAACGGCCTCCGACGACAAGCCTCTGCAGCATGACCGGTTCCCATCTTCTGGGACCGGTTTGTACCGGGGCAAGAGTCGGGAGCCATGAAGCTTGTTTGATCAGAGAACTGTCAACGAAAGTTACGGTAGGTATCGGGATGGGGGCTGTATTTCCCAGCAGATAGCGACGTAATGAGGACGTATACTACCTCTCTGAAATGTAGAGTGTACGGCGGCGGCACGCAGTGATACAGGCAGCGAGCAAGACGAACGAACAAGCCGGGCAGGGACCTGATGGCGGACCGCCAGAGCCGGCGGACGTGTACCGGGCGCTCGAGGAGATCCTTGCGAGTCAGCCTTTCCGAACGAGCAAGCAATGCCAGGATCTGCTCCGCTACGTCGTGCAGCACTCCTTGGCCGGAGATGACACGAGCCTGCGAGAGCGGGTGGTAGGCGTAGAGGTCTTCGGTCGTGCGGCCACCTATGACACCAGTGAAGATCCGGTAGTGCGCATGCGGGCCGCGGATGTCCGCAAGCGCCTCGCGCAGTACTATCAGTCGGCTGAGTACCACGGCACAGCGGTGCACATTGAGTTGCGGCCAGGATCGTACCGGGCGGCCTTCCACTCTGGCCACGCCTTGAGCGACATCGCTCCTGCGGTCCCGGCATCTCCTGCAACCCCTTTGGAGTCTCCCGTTCTTCTTGAGCCGGCAGTCCTGCCGAGTGTGGTCACCCGATCAAGACGGACGAGGGTATACGTTCTTCCTCTGTCAGCCCTCGCCGTCCTCCTTGTTGTGGTCCTTGGCATCTTGTTTTTTCATCGCGACCCTTCAATACGGGCAGGAGCGGCACAGAGGCAGTTCTGGGAGCCATTGATCGGAAACGGACGGCCGATCCTGCTCTGTCTCGGGTCAAATGTCGTCTATATTCTGCGGCCGGAGCTGCTCGAGCGCTACCAGCAGGATCACGGCCTCGAGTATGTCGGACCTGAGTTCTTTCCGGATCTGCCGAAGGGCGGCTCCATCCGCAATGAGGATCTTCTGCCGCAGCCGAACACCTTTATCACGGTTCAGGATGTGGCAGCCTCGGCCAAAGTGATTGGCCTGCTCAGCGGCTGGTCCAAGTCACCGATGCTGCGCTCCGCCGACGACGTATCGATGAGCGAGTTGCGCGATTCGCCGACGATTCTGGTGGGCGGCTTCAACAACCGGTGGACGATCCAGACCATGAACGAGCTGCCCTTTGTCTTCCGGGACGGCACGCGCATCGAGAGTCGAACCGACCCCTCCAAAGTTTGGAGAAGGGTAACGAGTACGTCTGGAACTACGGAAGACTTCGCTCTGATCTCCCGCGTGCCGCATGCAAATACGGGCGGCCCGGTGCTGGCCATCGGCGGTGTCGGCTCCTTCGGAACGCAGGCAGCGGCGGAGTTTGTGTCGAGCAGCGATGAGATGGAGAAGCTGTTGCAGTCCGCGCCGCCAGGATGGGAGAAGAAGAATATGCAGGTTGTTCTTCGCATTAAGGTGATCGGCTACGCGCCGGTTGCGGTCGAGGTCGTCGCAACGACGTACTGGTAGCCCAGCCTTGCCGTTCCAAAACACGCCGCTACAACAACGACCAGCGTGGCAACTTCCGGTGTGAGATCACGCGCAAACAGATGACAAGCGAGCTGCGGGTCGCCTACGGGGTGACGACGCGCTATGGCACGATGAGTATGTCTGCTCGCTTCGTCACCGAATCCGGCCGCCCCGGCTGCATCGGCTGGGACAGGGTTTCCGGCACAAGGGTTCCTCTTCCGGTTACGAGATCTCCGAGCCGCTAGATCCCTGGCCGTGACATCGCGAGGTCGTCGAAGCAGAGCCCGCCCAGCTCTCTTGTGCGTAGAGGAGCGCTGCCTGTGCGGCTTGCCGGTCCCCTGGTTGGTGAGGAAGGCCGGTGAGAACCTTCAGGAGCATGTGCGGCACGGTTAGAACAGCGAGGCCTACGAAGATAACCTGCAGCAGGCGGCCTACGGTGACCTGGACGGCAGGACTCGCCAGAAAAGCTGTTGCTGCCGCAACGACAACGAGTGTCGGTGCAGCGGTATGTCGCAGGATCTGTCCAAAGCTGCCAAGATGCTCTTCTTTCGCGGTTGCAAGAAGGTGCCGTGGACTATGAAGGAAGCAGAAGTAGCAGAGGAAATAGAGGGTCGGCGGGAGAACGAGGCCGCCAAGAAGGATGCCGACGGCTTCGGGAAGGTCACGCGCACGCGAGCGCCTCTGCCTGCAGGCAGCGACGAGCATGAGAACACAGGCGGGAAGAACGATCACTCGTGCGGCGAGCAGAAATATTTCTGGAGCACTGACTCCCAATGCTTTATAGATCTGAAGGACTTCGTCTCCATGAGCAGCTGCCGGTACGGTGACGACAGCGAAGCCATACGCGAGGCGATTGGTCAGGGTTCCCCGCCGCTCCCAGTCTGTGCCGAAATGGAACGCAGAGAGGGTGAGAAAAGCCGCAAAGGCAAGCATGGGAGATTGCCACCAGAGAAAGCCGTAAACAGCAGAGAGCAGAAGGTACCCAGCGAGAAAGAGAGCGAGCGAGGAGATCGTCTTCAGGTGCAAGGCCCGTCTGGCAACAAGGACGTCAAGCGAACCATGGGGCAGGCCGAACAGAACGACTCCGGTACCAAGCAGGATCGTGGACAGCATCGTTCCGGGAAGCCGGTGCGCAAGCGTCAGAACCATGCATGCGGAGAGAACGCCCAAAAACAGCAAGCCGTCACAGCGCGCGACCCTGTTCACTAACGCCGTCCCCAGTTGTAAGCAGCCGCGGGTCCGGCACGGAGAAAACGGGTCCAGGGCAGGCTTCGCACCACCGGCCAGAGATCCGCTGTTCGCGGCAGGCCGGCTAGAAAGCGGACCAGCGAGTCTGACGGGCAATTCTGAAATAGAGCACCGAACAGGCTGGCCGCAGAACAGGAACGCTGCTGTAAGACCTGGAGAAAGAGCGTATCCATCACTTCGAGCAACCGACTGCGCTCCGGTGCAGTCGGCACACCTGTTGTGCGCAGTGAAGCAGCGCAGCTTTCGCTCCAGCGCTGGATGGCATGGAAGGCGTAGCCGGAGGAAGCACGCATACTTCCTCCTCTGGTACCCGCCTGGATGACTCTGCCCTGCGTTGACGCAGGAGCAACCGCCATCGGGAGAGATCCGCTCTCCTTCCGTTTCAGTTTCCAGCCTGGGAGCGCATGGCGGTTTAGCCAGTTCAGTAGATTTGCCTCCAGCTCCAGGGGCATGCACTCCATGCGGGAGAACTGAGTCCACTCGCAGAGAAACTCTCGTTCCCGAATCGGAAGAACGTACATGAACTGTGCGACGCAAGCACCTTCAGGCTGGAAGTCCATCAGAGTGGGAACATGGTGAAAAGCTGACTCGGTCGGTTCGAACTCGAGAAGAAAGCCAAGGAAATGTTGCCAGAGCCATGGACTGCGCAAGGTCCTATGCTGCGGCCGAGTATCGATCACCCACGGAGCGACGGCTGTCGATCCGTCGCTCAGGGCGACCTCCACATTTGCTTCCAAGATTGTGCAGGTCTCTGCGGAGACACCCTGCAGCATTGAGCAGGTTGACGATCGGGCGATCGCCGCCAGCGCTTTTGCGTAGAAGAGATCGGAGCGGATCATCTCGTAGGGGTAGGCGTCGCTCCCTCGTTGTATCGTCCTAGAGCTCGCGACGACGCGCCACTGGGGCCACTCCGCCACGGCGCAGTCCTCGAAGAGATGCGATTGAACACGCCAGCCGCACCAAGTTCGGTCTTCCTCGTAGGTCAGACGCGGTTCGACGATGAGTACGTGCAGCGACGGTGCTTCGATTGCCAATCGAGTCGCCAGACTGAGACCGGCGCACCCTCCGCCAAGGATGATGAGATCGGCCTGGATCGCTGGAGTTTGGCTGTTCATGCCATACCTGGCATTTCGGCCAAAGGCCGATGCAGGCGATCGATCTCGGAGCCCTCGAGCACAGGATGTGGCGAGCTTGCTCGAGCAAGCACCCAACCAGCTAGAAGCAGTTTGCGCGAGGTCGACACAACGGTGCGTTCGCCCCACCAGCGCATGCCCGAAGCCCGCAACGCGACGCCGATCTCGCGATAGATGGTTGCCGCCATCTGGATGGCGAGACGGCTGCGATACGGAATGAAGACAAAGCCCTGCGAGGCAGAGGCATAGTATCGGTCTGCCAGGGTGAGCAAGCGGCCGATCGCGCCGCTGACAGATGGTCGACACAATGGATCGGCTACGATCTGCTGCGGCGTAAGCTCGCCGAGCCATTCCCCAGGCAGATAGCGGCGGCCGATCCGGGCATCCTCAAGAACATCGCGCGCTATGTTTGTCATCTGCATCGCTATCCCGAGATCAGCGGCATACAAGCGGGCCTGCTTCTCCTGCACCCCGAGAAGTGGCGACATCAAAAGGCCGACTGTGCCGGCGACACCGAAACAGTAACGAACAAGCTCGGTTTCTGTCTGCAGATGCAGTGATTTCGAGCTGTCGTCGACAAAGGTCGACACTAGATGTGCGGCAACATCGAGCGGAAGGGCTCGACGCTGCGCGAGAGCAAGCAGCCCCGCGACGCAGGTATCCGCAGTCGCACCGCTGGGAAGATCGTGTGCGAGAGCCTCGAGACGCTGCACGGTTTGCGGCGTCGGAGCGTGGTCGGCGAGGTCATCAAGCGTGCGACAAAAGGCATAGAGCTCTGCGACATCTGCTGCGACCTCCCGGGGTAGAAATCTGCTGGCAAACCAGAAGGAGCGACCGTTGCGGCGCATGGTGTCTGCCGGCGTGGATGCTGCTCCTGAACACGGCGACGGTCCCTCGGGAAGTGAGAAGGTTGCCATCACGCCACCCTTGGGAGCATATCGTCGACGATTTTGGCACTGGTCAGCACACCGGGTAGACCAGCGCCCGGATGCGTACCGGCTCCTACCAGATAGAGATTGGATACACCCTCCGCACGATTGTGAAAGCGGAACCAGGCTGACTGGTGAAGGACGGGTGCGAGCGAGAATCCCGCACCATCTACGCTGAGGTAGCGCTGCTCGAAGTCGCGGGGCGTCATGTGAAATCGTTCGACGATGCGCTCCTCAAGACCAGGAAGCATGGTCTCGCCGAGTGCCTTCACGATGGAATCGCCATAGGCGTCAGCGATGTGCTCCCAGTTCGCAACAGAGCGCAGGTTCGGCACGGGAGCCAGCACGTACCAGGAGTCGCATCCGGCCGGTGCAAAGGTCGGGTCTGTCGCCGTTGGCCGATGGATGTAGAGCGAGAAGTCCTTCCCGAGATGGAAGCGGTTGAAGATGTCATGCAACAGCTCGCGATAGGTGTCGCCGAACCAGATGGTGTGGTGTGCGATCTCCGGGTACTGCCGTGTTGTACCGAAGTACAGAACGAAGAGACCCATCGAGCGCTTGGCCGCCCGCGCCTTAAGCCTGGTGAACAGAGGCGGCCGACGCAAGAGGCCGGAGTACAGAAAGAGTGGATCGGCATCGGAGATGACGAGATCGGCTAGCAAGCGCTGCTTGGTTGCGAGTTCAACACCGATAGCAGCACCGCCCTCGACCAGGATCTCTGTCACGGTTGTGTTGAGTCTGACGTCGATGCCGACCTCTTCCATCAACCTGCCAATTCCAGCGACGAGAGTGCCCGTTCCTCCCATTGCAAACTGAATTCCCCATCTTTGCTCAAGGTAGTGAATGAGCGAGTAAATGCTTGTCGTGCTGAAAGGATTGCCACCAACGAGCAGAGGTGAAACCGAGAAGGCCCGGCGCAGCCAAGGGTGGCGAATATGGCGGCAGACAAACTGCCAGACGCTGCGATAGCCGCCCAGCCGAACCAACTGGGGCAGCAGCGCGATCATGGTGCCGATCTGATCGAAAGACTTTGCCGCCAGTTGCTCAAAGCCGACAGCAAAGATCGCTTTCGATTCCTCCAGAAGATTCAGGTACCCTGTGCGATCGCCGGGAGAGATGCGATCAATCTCAGCGAGGGTTTCCTGCAGCGTTCCACCATAATTAAAGGATGTACCGTCGGGAAAGCGGAAGCGGTACCAGGGACTCACTGCCACAAGCTCGGCATAGTTCTCAAGCTGCTTTCCGAACAGCGCGAACAGTTCTTCAAACAGGAAGGAGGCGGTGATGACAGTCGGACCGGCATCGTGGCGAAATCCTCCTCGCTCAAAAACCTGTGCCCTGCCTCCCAGCTGAGGACAGCGGTCGATGACTAGGACCTCATAGCCTTTCGCGCGTGCTCGAAGCGCGGCTGCCAAGCCACCAAAACCCGCTCCGATGACGATCACTTTCTTACTCATGCCTGGACGCCTGCGGCTGGAAGCTCCACACCTAATTGCGCCTGGAGTGAAAGGACGTGATCCGTCAAGACAGAACCGCACCTCGAGGGCAGCCTATCCGCTAGTGCCAAGACCGTGAACATCTGGTCCTCGGCTCTTTCACGCGCAATCCCTCTTGCTTCCGCTACGGAGACTCTGAGCGACGTTGCGAGGACCTGCACAAAGTTCAGGCAGTTCGCGAGCTGGTCCTCTTCTACGTCGCGAAGATCATCCGCAATCTGATAGGCCACAGCGAAGGCGTCCGCTACCTGTTGTGCCAGCGGCAGGGCAGCGCCAAGCCCCGCAAACAGAAGTGGTAACTGCAGACAGAGGCTGATCAGAGAGGCAGACTTGCCAACGGCAAGAGCCTCATAGCCGGCTGGGGACTGTGGACGCAGGGTCGCTTGCAGTTCCTGAACCTGACCGCAGATGAGTTCCTGCGTGCGCGAGGACACCAGGGCCCAAAGCTCTCGCGCACAGGAAGCAGGGGTCGTCTGCATAGAAGAGTAAGCGGCACTGAGCATCAGATCGCCCGCGCAGATCGCGATGCCATCACTGAACTGACTCCAGGTAGAGCGTCGCCCCCGCCGCCGTGGAGACCGGTCCATTAAGTCGTCGTGCAGGAGCGAAGCATTGTGCAGGAGTTCACAGGTGGTGGCAAAGCCGATAGATATAGCTGGCGATATGCCGAGACGGTCACAGGCATCCAGACATAGCCGGGCACGTAACTGGTTGCCCGGTACAGACAAATGATAGTTCACTGCAAGGATGACTGGATTCGTAGGGGACGCAGAGCCGGCGCAGATCCTCCGCATAGCTAGATCTACTTCATGGGCTAGATCCTTCATGCGGCTACCACCTGCTCTACACCGTTAGAGAGCCACAACATTCTGTTTATGCCCAGGCGTCTCAGCTTCATCCTGACTCTTGCGAAGGGCTATGACATAGATAAACAGGCCAAATCCAGCCTTTGCAAGAATGTCAGCAATACTGTAGCCCACTTGTACGCTTACATACGCAGTAGGACCTGAAAGACCTATCAGAGGGAAGAGGTAGACTATCGGGTAGAAAAGCCAGGTAACAACCGTGATATACCGGGCGGCACTTACCATTTTTCGCGCATTCTCCGGCTGCTGGCTGATTGCAGCCTTCAATCCGAAAAACAACTCATATTGGATCAGAAGGAAGAAGATCATCGACAGTCCCCACCAGAGCAGACGGGTCCCAGTCGCCGTGGCACCTTCTCCTGGAAAGCCTAGAACAATCATCAGAACAGCGTAGGTTGCGAGGCGGGTCGACTTAGCTGTACCTTCCTTGCCGGGAAGGTTCATAACAAGAATAAGTTCAGTGACGAGGAGTGGCACTGTCAGCAGCCAGTCAATATAGCGATACGCATCATTAAAGGGACGGCCTGTCGCGGTAACGTTTTTGTTGAGAACTGTGTAGGCCTGCTCCCAGCTATTGAAGATGCGCACATAGTGATAGAGCGCAATCATGCAAACGATACCGGAGACTGTAACCGCGGTCTTGTAGGTTGTGGAGATCTGTGAGCGGCTGAGAAAGAGAAAGACTGTCGCGGCCAACATAGATGCGATGACAAGAGACAGCGCGTTATAGACCGTGTTGTATTGCGAATAGGACAGCTGCACCATAGTCATCTCCAGTAGTGTTGCGGTAGAGCGTTCTTAGTGGTGAAGGTAGTCTGCTGAAGACCTTGGGAAAGCAACGAGAGCGCATTTTGTACCTTGTATCTCAAGGAAGGACAGTCGTTTGCCATCACCAGGGCTGGAGTACAGCCTCGCCTAGAAAGAGAATGAAAACTCTGATGCAAAACGAACAGTGGAGCTCAGGTCAGAAATCAGTCTGATTGGCCCTTACGGGATCCTTACCTATGCTGGCCGTCTTCCCATCGGTGAGGACCCGTACATTGGGTGATGTGATGCTATCTGGCAGGTACAAAGAAAGCGAAACGCAAAGCAGTTTCATCAGGGCAACATGGCTCTATCTGGGTTTGTAAAGTACAAGGCCAGATGGAGGAGATGCTATTCAGGATGGCAGCCGGGGCAAGTCTGTGATGACATGACGAAGAAAAGCCGGCCTAAGAAACTGGGCGCAAGCTCGCTTCAACCGCGTAAGTCGCAAGAGGCGCTGCTGCTCCTGCTCTCTTAGTTGAGATGTCAGGGAAAGCAGCCTACCAGGCTCATGCCTCAGGAAGGATGTTCACTGCGACATGCTCAGTGTCTCTACGACAAGCAAACACAACAGATTCTGTGGATCAGGGGCGCTGCCATTTCATCACGTCGAGGCTCTCGCGAAGAGCGGCGAGGCCCTGGGTGACGTGATCTTCGATGCCGACAGTGATGCGGATAAGTCCAGTGCAGCCGGGGTCTGAGGATCGATCGCGGAGGAGGATGCTTTTTGTTCGCATGAGAGTTACAAACTCAGCGTGGCGGGGGCCGATCTCGAAGAGGACGAAGTTCGCTTCCGACGGCCAGAAGCGAACGTTGAAGTCGCGAAGGGTAGCCTCAATGCGGGCGCGTCCGGCGCGGACCTGGTCCGTGTACCAACTCAGATAGTCCTGGTCGGCAAGGGCGTCCGGAAGCACGGTCAGCGCGATGCCATTGACGTTGTAAGGGGAGGCCACTTTACGAACAGCGTGCATGAGCGGGGCGGGACCGGCGAGCATGCCGAGCCGAAGATTGGCAAGACCGTAGGCTTTCGAAAAGGTGCGGCCGACGATGAGATTGGGGATGTGACCCACGTCTCCGAGGGTAGTTTCGCCGTGAAAATGAAAGTAAGCCTCGTCGACGAAGAGGACGGCCTGGGGTGCGGCGCTGGCGATCTGAAGCAGCTGCTCGCGCGCGATGGTTGTACCTGTGGGGTTGTTAGGGCTGGCGACAAGGATGAGCTTGGTACGCGGGGTGATGGCGGCGAGAAAGCGGTCAAACGGGAAGGCGAAGCTTTCGTCGCATTGAACGCGGCGCAGGTTGCCGCTCATGATGCCGACGGAGACGTCGTACATGAAGAAAGTCGGAGTGTTGATGATGGCTTCATCGTCCTCCTCGAGGAAGGCGAGGCAGAGCAGATGGATCGCTTCATCAACGCCGTTCGTGAGGAGGACCTGGTCGGGGGTCAGGCCGAAGTGCGCGGCTGTGGCGATCTCGGCGTGCTCACGCTCCGGGTAGACGGTCAGATCGGCGGCAGTTACAGATTGCAGGCGCTCAAGAACGCGAGGCGAGGGAGCAAAGGTGTTCTCGTTGAAGTCCAGGCGAAGCGCGGTGCGCGCAGCGAGGGGCGGGTGGTACTCAGGCGCGGCGAGGACACGACGGCGGGGTTGCGGAAGTGTGGGTGCCGGGTCCGCTTGATGGCTGGCAATGTGATCGTCAAGCTGCGTGGCGGGCGTCGTAGCAAAGGAACCGGGCATGATGGCGGACTCGGGGCTCATGCGGTCTCCAGCTTAACGCTGATGCTGTTGGCGTGGGCAGCGAGGCCTTCGGCTTCGGCGAGGCGGATAGCATGGGGCGCGATGGTGGCGAGACCGTCGCGGGTATAACGCTGGACGGTGATGATCTTGACGAAGTCGAGAACACTCAAACCGCCGCGCATGCGGCCATGGCGGCCGGTGGGGAGAACGTGGTTGGGGCCGGAGATGTAGTCCCCGAGCGACTGCGGTGTGTGCTGGCCGATGAAGACGGAACCAGCGTTTTGGATCCAGCGGACGTCGGCGCCGTCGTCGACGGAGAGATGCTCGGGGGCGAGGCGGTTGGTGAGGGTTTGAGCTTCGGTAACAGACTCTGTTACAAAAATGAAGCCCTGCGCGGCGAGCGACTGTTGCGCAATGGGGTTGGCTGCGGATTGCAGGTCGCTCTCACGGCGGACCTGCTCGGCAAGCTGCAGGTTGGACGTGAGCAGAATGGCGAGGGCTTCGGGATCGTGCTCGGCCTGCGCGACGAGATCGGCGGCGATGCCGCGGGGGTTGCCGGTCTCGGAGGTGACGACGATCTCCGTGGGACCAGCGGGCATGTCGATCCCACAGACAGCGGAGACGGCGAGCTTGGCGGCGGTAACGTATAGGTTGCCGGGGCCGACGATCTTGTCGACGCGGGCGATAGTCTCCGTGCCGTAGGCGAGGGCGGCAATGGCCTGGGCGCCGCCAATGCGGTAGAACTCAGTGACGCCGGCGAGGTGGGCGGCAGCAAGGGTTTCAAGTGCGGGTTTGGGCGAGCAGACGACGATGCGCGGGACGCCGGCTACCTGCGCGGGCGTGGTGGTCATGAGCAGCGTCGAGGGCAGGGGATAGCGGCCGCCGGGAACGTAGCAGCCGACGGAGCCGAGCGGGCGAACGACTTGGCCGGTCTCGATGCCGGGACCCTGCTGAGTGCTCCAGCTTTTCGGGAGCTGGCGCTCCGCAAAGGCGCGGATGTTAGCCTGCGCGACAAGCATGGCGGCCTTGAGGTCGTCGGGGATGGTGTCCCAGGCGAACTTCATTTCTTCCTGCGAGACGCGGAGGCTGGCGATGCTGGTGCCGGCGAAACCGTCGAGACGGGTGGCGTACTCGAGGAGAGACGCGTCGCCGTGGGTGCGGATGGCAGAGAGAATCTCATTGACGATGGGCGCGACCTTGGCGGTGTTGGTGTCGCCGCGATGTTCAATCTCGCGAAGGAGGGCTTCTGCCTGGTCGCGACTCTCGCCAAAGGTATGAAGGAGCTTCATGGTTCCTGCTTGTCTTGACTGCTGGTGTCGTTCGTAGAGCGCGTTTGGCAGGGTGCTCAACGAATCTTGTTGATAGGCGGCTGATAGCCGGATTGGGTTCTCTGGTGAAAGCGGCGCGGGTGCTTGAGTTGAGCCTGCATGAGCTTCTGCTCCTGTTTTGTGCCGGTAAGGGTTACACGTTTTGCGGCTTCCGGAGAGGCGGGGTAGACGCGCTCGGGTTTCTTCGGGTCGATAACAACGATGAGGCTGAGGTTAGGGGTGATGCGCTGGCCGGCCGGCAGGCGGGTGCGAAGCGTGACTTCGCGCGGAGGCTTGGCGGGCTCCTGAACGCGAAGGCGGATGTCGTGAAGGCCGAGAGCCTTGAGCCAGCCGCCGATCTTTGCGGCGGAGATGACAATGCCATAGAGCACCAGGCCTTCGTTCTGAATCTTCTCCTGCGCCCGGCGCTGGCGCAGGTAGTTGATGCCGGAGACGAGAGCGAGAAGAGCGAGGATGCTGAGCGTGATGATGAGAGTGAGCTTCATCGGGCGGGTACCTGTGGGTTGGAGGCGATTGGGTAGAGAAGCAGATCCCTACGGGATGACAACAAGAAGAACAGCGAACAGAAAAAAGAACAGCGAACAGAAAAGTGAGACAAGAGGCAAAACAGAAAGGCGATACAGATGGAGAACAGCTGCTAGAGGACCACCTTGCTGAGCGGGTACTCGACAATGCCAGTCGCGCCAGCCTCTTTGAGTCTGGGGATGACGTCGCGGACGGTGCGCTCGTCGAGAATGGTATTGAGGGCGACCCACTCGGAGTCCGAGAGCTGGGAGATGGTGGGAAAGTTCAGCGCGGGAAGAACGCGAAGCACATCCGTCAGGTCAGTCTTCATGACATTCATCATGAGACCGACGCGGCCCTGGGCGGCGATCGCGGCGTTGAGCATGAGTGAGACATTCTCGATCTTCCTACGCTTCCACTCATCGGCAAAGGCGGAGCGGTTAGCGATGAGCTGAGTCTCAGACTCCATAAGGGTTTCAATGATGCGGAGGCGATTGGCACGGAGAGAGGAGCCGGTCTCAGTGACTTCGACGATAGCGTCAGCGAGGGTAGGCGGCTTGACCTCGGTGGCACCCCAGGAAAACTCGACTTTGACGGGAATATTTTTCTCGGCGAAGTAGCGCTTCGTGTACTCGACGAGTTCGGTGGCAATGATCCTGCCAGCGAGATCTTCGGGCCGCTGAAAAGGGGAGTCTTCAGGAACGGCAAGGACCCACTTAACGGCATTGCGGGACTGCTTGGAGTAAGTGAGGGAGGTAATGCGCTCGACATCAGACTGGTTCTCGAGGATCCAATCGTTGCCGGTGAGACCGGCGTCGAGGGCGCCGTGCTCGACGTAGCGGGCCATCTCCTGCGCACGGACGAGCATGCATTCGATGTCGTCGTCGTCGATGGTGGGGAAGTAGGAGCGGCCGTTGGCGAAGATGCGCCAGCCGGCGCGTTCAAAGAGGGCGATGGTGGCGTCCTGGAGTGAGCCTTTGGGAATGCCGAGGCGGAGCTTCTGCTGGCTCATCGGGCGACTCCATTGGCGGTTGGCAGTGCAATCGGCCTGGTGAAGCAGGAGACCGTGCCCTCGTGGCAGACGAGTCCGTCACCTTCGACCTCGACCTTGAAGAGGAGCGTGTCGGTATCGCAGTCCGTGGCGGCACTGAGGATACGGAGGCGGTTGCCGCTGGTCTCGCCCTTCATCCAGAGCTTGTTGCGGGTGCGGCTCCAGAAGGTGACGAAGCCGGTCTCGAGGGACCGCTGGTAGCTGAGCTCGTTTAAGAATCCGAGCATGAGAAGCTCGCCAGAGCTGGCATCCTGCACGATACCGGGAACAAGACCGCCCATCTTATCGAAGTCGATGGTGGGCGCAAAGGTGGAAGCGGTGGTGGTCATGAGCTCCTTTTCGAGGGTTGCTGGCGGAGGCGTCGAGTGGGTGGCAGAAGAAAGGCCCGCTCGCGGTGAACGCGTTGGCGGGCCTTTTTGAAGTCCTGAGGAGCGATGCTTTTACTTCGCCACGACAGACGCCGCCAACATGCGATGGGAATGTCCGTGATGGTGGAGGCAGGCGCTCATCAGATTCAACGGTAAAGGCAGGCAGGAGCGGTGTCAAACCAGGGTCGGTGAGATCCTTCATGAGTTCCTTCGCGAGCCGTGGCTCCTCTGCGACCGGAGCACCTGCCCGCGATAGCTGACAGACTGTCGTGCACCGCGGAGGGAATATCGATGGCGCGCGAGAGAGCAGGCGTTGACCTGCTTTGCGGTGTCGGCTACCCTTTATCCGTTTGCTGCTCATCCCAGGTCGTTCCGCTCGAAGGAGTTCCCATGACTTTTGTTCGTCGCATCGCCGCTGCTGCTCTGTTTCTGACAGTACTTCCTCTTCTGCAGGCGCAGACCAGCGCCAAGAGCAGCAAAGCTGCTGCAACCGCGAGCACCCAGCCAGCAGCGGGCAACAGTGCAGCGGCTGGCGAGAAGCTTGATATCAACACGGCCACCGCGGATCAGCTGAAGTCCTTCAACGGGATTGGCGACGCGTATGCGAAACGGATCATGGATGGCCGGCCGTACACGATGAAGACGCAGCTGGTGACCAAGGGCGTGCTGCCGCAGGCGACATACAACAAGATCAAGGACAACATCGTCGCGTCAAAGGTGAAGAAGTAAGCTGGCCTTGACAGTTCGCGTCGCTTCGCTCCGTCCGAAAGGCGAGAAGCAGGTTGCCGCTACGCTCAGCTTGACGAGAGATGAGACGGCGAAGGCGGATTATTGAAGGTCGGGCTTGAGCTCCATGACAGCGATGCGGCCGTCAGAGAAGAAGCTGCCGCCGGTGGCAGTCCTGGCAGTGCGGAGCGCGTCGGACGGGGTAACATACGCGGCGCTCGAAAAGGCGCCGGTGGCGTCAAAGCTGTCGACGAGGAATTTGCGCTCGAGGTCGATGTTTGGATCGATCTTGTGGGTGGTGCCGTTATTGCGTTGGTCACGTTCAAAGCCGATGTCGTGGGTGGCCGAGCCGACCCAGAGCGGCTGGCCGTTAACCAGTTCGGGGCTCTTCCAGACGCGGAGATGATGACGCTCGGCGGCAACGGTGAGCGGATCGGCACGGGCGAAGGAGAGATCCTGCGGGCGGTTGAAGAGGTAGAGGGTGCTCATCGGCATCTCCACATAGGCCTGGTGGCTGAGGGTGGAGAGCAGGCCATGCAGCACGGCGGTCTGCGTATTCTTATCGACAGCGACCCAGCCGGCATTCTTGAAAGCAGCCTCAATCTGTGACTGCGTGCCGATCAGACCGAAGTTCACCATGTCGCCCGGTGCGCCGGCCTGGTCGCCGACGCGGCGTGGAATTGTGGCAAAGAGCTGCGGCGAAAGTTCAGTCGAGACCGGCGCGGGGACAGCGGTGGCAGGCCGCTGGGTGGAGACGGCGGCAGTGCTTGCCGGGCGAAGGGTCACATCGAAGTTGCCGGTGCCGCTAAGGTCGTCCGTGAGGTTGGCGCGCAGGTAGAGGTGGCCGCTGGTAGGCATGACGGCATCTGCCTTTGCGCCGATAAGAAAGGGGACGGAGGCGCCGAGATCGCTGACGCGGCCAATGAGCGCGGCGGTATTGGCCTGGTTCAGGGGGAACTGCCGGAGAAGGTCCTTCCAGCCGCGATCAAGCCCATCGGGGGTGACGGCGCGGCCGTCAGCGAGGCTAAGACTGCCAGTGGCCGTGATCGTCAGGTGTTCTCCGCCGACCACCGCGAGACCGGAGTCCGTCCACTCCTTACCGCCGGGCACAGTTACGTCGTAGGACTTTTTCCGGGCGGCAGTGGGAACCGCGGCGGCACCGGTAGCGGGATCGCGCATACTCACGATTGCTTCAACGGCAGCGGGCGGTGCGGCAGCGGATGGCGCCACCGTCTGAGCCAGGATGGAACGACAGCCAGGGAGAGCAAAGGCAAGCACTGTAATCAGGCAGATGCGCTCCGTCAACCCCCCGAAGGTTAGGGATTGCTTAGGAGGAAATCGGATAGAGTAGCTCATAGTGCCGTGCCCTTTTTGATGCATACTTTCGAATCTGTCGCCACTCTCGGAACGAGACTTCGCCGATTGCCGCGGCAGATAGCTGCGGGTGCGATGCTGGGGTCAATGTCGCTGCTGCTGGCGGGATGCCAGGCGGTGGTGAGCAGCCCGACTGCCTCGCAGGTGCGCATTATTACAGCCTCGCCAGACGCGCCGGGGCTGGACATCTATCTCAATAATAATATTCTGGCCTACAACGTGGGATTTGCTCGCGTGAGCTCATACATCGCGGTCAATGCAGGGACGGACACGGTTTCAGCCGATACGGCCGGTACCCGACAGACGCTGATCTCGGCCAAGAACACATTTCTGAACTCCAACCAGTACACCGTGCTGATCGGGAATGTGTCGGAAAATCTGCAGGAACTGGTGATCCAGGATCAGGCGCAGGCGGCGCCTTCCGGGCAGATCTCGCTTCGTTTCATCGATCAGGCGACGCAGATTGGCGCCCTCGATGTGTATCTGGTGCCAATGGGACAGAAGTTTACGGCAGTAACGCCCTTGATGACGAATCTGACGTTTGGAAACGCGCCTTCGTATCTGAATGTGCCAACTGGGACCTACAGTGTGGTTCTGGTTCCGACGGGTACGATTCCAACGAGTATGACGGTGGCAACTTACACAGGGGCGCAGACTGCATATTCCGGCGGGTCTGCGACAACAGTCGTGCTGGTCGATCAACAGCTGCTGACGACGCCCGGTGTGCAGATCGTGACGGCGACGGACTATCTTCCGCCGGCAGTGGCGAACTAGATCGCGACCGCAGCGACGCGATTGCGAGGCGCGCGAGGCGGATCGAGCAACGTGAATGTAGAGAAAAAGTTGCGATTCATCCCGGAAATCTATCTTTTCCGTGCAGCGCAACTCGCGGGATGAGGATGGGTCTGCTGTGACGTGCGCATGCGGTGCAGGTCGTAAGACGCGTGCCAAACAGGAGAGACACCATGATCATTACACGACGACTTGTTCTTGCAGCCAGCTTCATTCTTACCCCTCTTGCCATGTTTGCCCAGACCGCGCCGACGCCCGGACGCAACGATTCCAGCATCAATCAACGCAAGAATGCGCAGCAGCAGCGTATCGGAAATGGCGTGAGGAGCGGACAGCTGACGGCGGGTGAGACGAGCCGACTCGAGCACCAGGAAGCTGGGATCAACCGGGAAGAGCGTGGCATGCGCGCGCAGGACAACGGTCATCTGACGAAGCAGGATCGCAGCACACTGCATCACCAGCAGAATCAAGAGTCACGTCGGATCTACCGTGACAAGCACAATGCGAAGGTGCGGTAAGGCTTGACGCGAGCATTCCGTAGGAAAGCAGATCCCACGGGCTGACAACAAGGAAGAAAATGGCCGCGAGGTTGATCTCGCGGCCATTGCTGTTGGGCGGGTGACGCTTAGTAGCGGTAGTGATCTGCCTTGTAGGGCCCCTCGGGCTGCACGCCGAGGTAGCTGGCCTGCTTGGGGGAGAGTGTAGTGAGCTTCACGCCGATCTTCTCAAGATGGAGTCGCGCGACCTCTTCGTCGAGGCGCTTGGGAAGGACGTAAACACCAATCTTGTAGGTGTCGCGGTTGGCCCAGAGATCGAGCGCGGCAAGCGTCTGGTTCGAGAAGCTGGCCGACATGACAAAACTGGGATGACCGGTGGCGCAGCCGAGATTAACCAAACGGCCTTCGGCGAGAATGAAGATGCTCTTGCCGGTCGTCGAGAAAGTGTACTTATCGACCTGCGGCTTGATGTTCAGACGGGTTGCAGACTTGTCGGTGTTAAGCGCGTCCATCTGGATTTCATTATCGAAGTGGCCGATGTTGCAGATAATGGCTTGATCTTTCATCTGCTGCATATGCTCATGGGTAATGATGTCGAGGTTGCCGGTGGCGGTGACATAGATGTCGCCGCGGCCGAGGGTCTCCTCGATGGTGGTGACCTCGTAGCCCTCGATGGCGGCCTGGAGAGCGTTGATCGGATCGATCTCCGTGATGATCACGCGGGCGCCGAGGCCGCGCAGCGAGGCAGCAGAACCTTTGCCGACATCGCCGAAGCCGCAGACGACGGCGACCTTGCCGGCGATCATGACGTCAGTCGCGCGCTTGATGCCGTCGACGAGTGACTCGCGGCAGCCGTAGAGATTGTCGAACTTGCTCTTGGTCACGGAGTCGTTCACGTTGATGGCGGGAACCAGGAGCTTGCCCTGCTCGAGCATCTTGTAGAGACGATGGACGCCGGTGGTGGTCTCTTCGGCGACGCCGCGCCACTCCTTGGCGACGTTGGTGAAGTGCTTGGGATCTCTGGCGTGGACGGCCTTGAGCAGATCCTTAATAACGCCCTCTTCCTGAGTCGAGGCGGGCTCACGGACCCAGGTGTCGCCGTTTTCCATCTCGACGCCTTTGTGGATGAGGAGAGTGACATCGCCGCCGTCATCGATCACAAGCTGCGGGCCGAGGCCGCCGGGGTGCGAGAGCGCCTGCTCCGTGCACCACCAATACTCTTCGAGCGATTCGCCCTTCCAGGCAAAGACAGGGACGCCAGCGGCGGCGATGGCGGCGGCCGCGTGATCCTGCGTGGAAAAGATGTTGCAGGAGGCCCAGCGGACGTCGGCGCCGAGGGCGACCATGGTCTCGATCAGCACGGCGGTCTGGATGGTCATGTGCAACGAGCCGGTAACGCGGACACCGGCGAGAGGCTTGCCGGCGGCATATTTATGGCGGATGGCCATGAGGCCCGGCATCTCCTGCTCGGCAATGTCAATCTCTTTACGGCCGAACTCGGCCAGACCGATATCGGCAACCTTGTACTCGGTTGCGATGCCCTTTGCCGATACTGCTTGGTCCTGTCCGATCGTCGCTGTTGCCATGAGTGATTTGCCTCAGTTTCTGTGGTGTTTAAGCAGTCTCAGAATACCATTGGGTCCTAAGTGGCAGGATTAATGGGGTGTTCGCATCCACGTTATCGAAGTCGCATCTTCTCCTTGAAGGAGACTTTATGGCACTCAAGTTGAATGCGCAGCAGACGGCGCTGGTACTTATCGATCTGGAACAAGGCATCATAGCGCGAGACCTGGCGCCGCATACGGCGAGCGAGGTCGTGGCTCGCTGCGCGGCGCTGGCAGGGGCTTTCCGAGCAGCAGGCGGAATGGTTGTGTACGTGCACGTTCTGCTGCATGAGATTGCGTCGGAGCCGGCGGACTCGCCGATGATGCCTCCGGGCACGCCACCACCATCGCCCGCATTGTCGGAGCTGGTTCCGGAGGCGGGGTTTGCAGCTGGTGACATCCTCATCACAAAGCGGCAGTGGGGTGCATTCCATGGCACGCCGCTTGATCAGCTGCTGCGCCGGCGAGGCATCACAACCGTTGTGATGAGCGGCATCGCCACCAACTTCGGTGTGGAGTCTAGGGCGCGATCCGCGGTCGAGCACGGCTACGCCGTTGTCTTCGCCGAAGATGCGATGAGCACGATGTCGGCGGAGCTGCATGCGTTTGCGGTCGAGAAGCTGTTTCCGATCATCGGCCGGGTACGGTCCGCGGCGGAGATCACAGAGGCGCTGACGGGTTGAGTGTGAGACGGAGGCGCGGTTAGGCCTCCGTCGTCTTGCTCTGGTCGCGTCCCGGAAGGAAGAGACATAGGACGGCGGCCAGCACAGCGACTCCCGCGACGGCGTACAGACCGGCAGAGAAGCTGTGGGTCGCGTCGCGGAGGCGGCCGGTAACCGTTGGGCCGACAAAGCTGCCGAGTGAGCCGATCATCGTGATGATGGCGACTCCACCGGCGGCGGCCTGACCGCCGAGCACGCGCGTGGGAAGCGCCCAGAATGGTCCCATTAGGCTGAAGAAGCCGACGGCTGCCAGGGTAAAGGCGACGAGACCGATCACGAGCGAGTGGGCCAGGGCCGCCCAGGCAAAGCCGACAGCGCTGACGAGCATGCAGAGGATCATATGGCCTCGGCGCTCGCGAAGGCGGTCGCTCGACCAGCCGATGATGACGGTGACGATGGCAGCGGCGATGTACGGAAGGGTGGAGTAGCGCGCGATCTGGCTGGCGCCGGCGGCGTCTGTGATCTCTTTCGCGGCGGCTGCCGCGGGGTGCACGATGGCATTCAGGACGAGCGGCATCCAGAAGTTCACGGTGTAGATGCCGATCTGATCGAGCAGGAAGATACCGGCAAGAACCCAGACCATAGGAAGCTTGAAGGCGTCAAGGAGATGATGGCGCTCCGTGGCGCCACCGGCCTTGCGATCGCGCTCGAGCTCATCGTCCAGCCATTTCTTCTCGGCATCGGTGAGCCAGGGGGCATCGCGAGGGTGATCGCGGAGGTAGAACAGGACGGAGATGCCGCCAAGGATGGTGGGTATGCCTTCAACGATGAAGAGCCACTGCCAGCCGTGCATGCCGGAACGGCCTTCGAGCTTGAGTAGAAAGCTGGAGATCGGGGCGCCGATGACGCCGGCCAGAGAGGTAGCCGTCATGAACTTGGCGACGGCGCGGGCTCGCTCTTCCGATGGGAACCAATAGGTCAGGTAGAGGATCATGCCGGGAAAGAAGCCGGCTTCGCTGACACCGAGAAAGAAGCGCAGGAGATAAAAGGAGTGCTCGCCTTTCACCAGGCTCATGCAGGTCGCGATAATGCCCCAGGTGATCATGATGCGCGCGATCCATAGCCGGGGGCCGACCTTGCCGAGGAGCAGGTTGCTGGGCAGATCGAAGAGACCCTGACCGAGAAAGAAGATGCCGGCGCCGGTGCCGTAGACGGTGGCTGAGAGCATCAGGTCGCGGCGCATCTCCAGTGCAGCGAAACCGACGTTGACCCGATCCAGGTAGGCCAGGATGTACAGGAAGAAAATGTACGGAATGATGTGCCAGCTGATCTTGGAGAAGAGAGCTCTGCGGTCGACGGATGCGGTTTGGGCCGTAGGCATAGCTTAAGGAGATGCAGCGCGGTCTGATCTGGCGCAGCTTCTTTGGCACTCATTGTCTGAGCAACAAAGAAGCGGGCAACGTACCACGAAATTGTAGTTGAGCTGAGCCTGATCGCGAGTGACGACCAGGAGCTATGGCAAGAGAGCTCAGGCTGATTTGTCCGTCACGGGCTGACAAGAGTGCCAAGAGCCTCGCCGCCGACGACGCGGGTGATGTTGCCCTCCTCGCGCATTGAGAAGACCATCATCGGCATCGCGTTATCGCGGCAGAGCGAGACCGCGCTGGTATCCATAACGCGAAGATTGCGCGCAAGGATCTCGCTGTATGTGATCGTAGCGAAGCGAGTGGCGGTGGCATCGGTCTTGGGGTCGGCGGTGTAGATGCCATCCACGGAGGTAGCCTTGAGCAGGATATCGGCCTTGATCTCCATGGCGCGCAGAGCAGCGGCGGTATCGGTCGAAAAATAGGGGTTACCGGTGCCGGCGGCAAAGATCACGACGCGCTTCTTCTCAAGGTGACGCATGGCACGACGGCGGATGTAGGGTTCAGCGACCTCGTGCATCTCGATGGCCGACATGACACGGCAGAAGAGCCCGCGCTTTTCGATCGCGTCCTGGAGCGCAATGGCGTTGATGACGGTCGAGAGCATGCCCATGTGGTCGGCAGCGACGCGGTCCATGTCGATGGCCTGCTGGGCGACACCGCGAAAGAAGTTGCCGCCGCCCACGACAATAGCGATCTCACAGCCAAGGGCGTGTACGTCGGCGATCTCGGCGGCTACTTTATGGATGAAGATGGCATCGATGCCGAAGCCGCGCCCGGCCGCTAGGGCCTCGCCTGAGATTTTGAGCAGAACTCGCTTGTACATGTCAGATCCAAGTATCGCATGCGGTCAGGCAGAGCCGCCGCCGGGAGGCGGACGGGACGACGGAACTTTCGGGCGCAGAGGAACGTAGCTTTTCTGTCTGGCTGCTGCAGACGCGCGATACTATTCATCGCGAGGGAGACGCACCATGCAGAGCCGAATTGTTGGGACTACGATGCCGGTGCTCGAGGTACTGCTTGAGCCGAATGAGAGTGTGATCTCGGAGGCGGGCGAGCTCTCCTGGATGTCAGGAAGCATCCAGATGGACACGCACACGCAGATGGCCGGCGGGGGTGGCCTGCTGGGTGCGATCCGCCGCGTGGCGGGTGGCGGCACGCTCTTCATGACGGAGTACCGCGCGGCCGGAATGCGCGGCGAGATCGCCTTTGCGGCAAAGATCCCGGGCCACATCGTGCCGGTGCAGGTGGGCGGCGGGCAGGAGTACTTTGCGCATCGGCATGGCTTCCTCTGTGCGACGCCGCAGGTGCAGCTTGGTGTGGGTTTTCAGCAGTCGCTGGGGGCGGGCATCTTTGGCGGCAACGGATTTCTGCTGCAGCGTATCGGTGGACAGGGAACGGCGTGGCTGGAGCTCTCGGGCGAACTGATCGTCAAGGATCTGCAGCCGGGAGAGACCTTGCGGGTTCATCCAGGGCATGTAGGCGCATTTACAACCGGCATCAATTTCCAGATCACGCGCGTCCCCGGCATCCGCAACCTGATCTTCGGGGGTGACGGCATCTTTCTGGCTGCGCTCACCGGCCCCGGCCGCGTCTGGCTGCAAACCCTTCCGCTGGCTCGGCTGGCGCATGCGCTCCAGGAGTACCTGCCCTCCGGCGGGACGGCGGAGCGCACGGAGGGCGGTGTAGTCGGGGGTGTGGTGGGCAGCATTCTGCGCGGGATGTGACGAGCTTCCGGCGCGGGCTAAGATGTGTTGTAGGTTGAAAGCGGGTACTGCATGGAGGAGCGCGATGGATTGGACCAAATGTCAACTTGTCGAGGTTGTTCCAGGTAAAGTCAGCGGGGCGCCGTTGATCAAGGGAACCCGCGTTCCCGCCGACACCGTAGTCGAGAATCGCGAGCTTGGAGTGGATGGCATTGTCGAACAGTTTCATCTCCCCCGCGAAACGGTTGCCGCCCTGCTTGTGTTCTGGCGATCCCACTCCCGTGCCGCTTAGGCATGAGGATCCTGCTTGATCAGAACCTGCCTCTTGGTTTGCGGCAATTCTTAAATCCGCACACCGTCATGACTGCTGATGAAGAGGGATGGTCAGAGTTTTTGAATGGTGATTTGCTGCGCGTCGCCGAGGAGCATGGCTTTGATCTCCTTCTCACGGCAGATCAAAGCCTGTCCTATCAGCAGAACCTGATGGGTCGAAGACTCGCTATTGGGGTTCTTACAACGAATCATTGGCCGAGTGTTCGGTCGTCCGCGGGTGCAATTGCAGCTGCGGTTGACACATGCAGGGTGGGTGACTTCTTCATCGTCAAGGTTCCGCGACTCCCGTCCTGACGGCTACCGTTCATTTTGGGAGCTCAGAAATTCCATCTTCATCTTCTTGTCGCCGCTCTTCTTAAAGTGGACCAGGGCTGTGTCTCCGTCGGTCTCCTTGACCGTGCCCTCGCCAAACTCCTGATGGCGCACAAGATCGCCCTTGTTCAGGCAAGGTTCGTCTCCGCAGGGTTCGGGCAGGGTCTCGGGCGCCGTGGTGACGATAGTTCCGTGCATCGTCTCCTTGCGCACGACACCTCCGCCATCATGCGACTCGTCGGCCCGGCGGGTCTCTGCGTGGGCTGCCAGCGGCATGCCCCCGGGCTGCGGGTGCGTCTGTGCCGAAGCATCCGCCTTGACCCGAGCGGCATGCTCGTCTTCCGGGGTTTGCTGTGCCGCGCCGGAAGCGCAGTTGTCACAGCGACCGCAGGGCTCTCCGAGGTCTTCGTCGAAGTATTCCCGGATTGTCCGGACGCGACACTCGGTAGATTGCGCGTAGTGCATCATCGCGGAAAGCCGGTTTTTGTCACTTTCGGTGCGATCGGCATAGGTCTTCAGCAGGTCGTCGATGACCTCAGGGGTTGGCGGCTTGGTGGCCGTAAGAGTGAACCCGCGCCGCCCACGGCGAACCATACCGGCCTCGCGCAGAAGATGGAGGATGACCTGCGTTTTCTTGAGACTGACTCCAGCCTTCTCTGAGATGGCATCGACGGTGCTTTCCGGCGCTCGTTGAGCTGCCTCGGTCTTGACACGGGTTTGCGTGCCGACCACGACAACGTCGGATCCATCGGGATCGACCTCGGACGGCGGCACCATCATGGCTTCGAAAACTTTGTTTGATTCCTCAGGCTTGGGATAGCGGCCGCCGAGAAAGAAGCTCTGGATGCGTTTGTCTTCCAAGCGGTAGAGAAGGACGGCGCGGCTGGGCAGACCATCGCGCCCGGCACGCCCGGCCTCCTGGTAGTAGGTCTCCAGCGAGTCAGGGAACTCGAAGTGGCAGACAAAACGAATGTCCGGCTTGTCAACGCCGAGACCGAAGGCCTTCGTGGCGATCATGACCTTGTGCTCACCCTGCATAAAGGCGCTCTGTACGGCTGCCCGGTCGCGGGCCTTCATTTTGCCGTGGTAGTGGCCGGCTGAGATGCCGTGCTCGGTGAGCCAGGTGCAGAGTTCGTCCGCGCTGCGGGTGCTGGCCGTGTAGATGATGCCGCAGCCCTCCTCCTGCGCGAGGAGTTCAGAGATGCAGGCGAGCTTGGCGTCTGTATTGACGGTGCGATGTACGCTGAAGTGCAAATTGTCGCGCTCAATGCCGGCGTTGACGATCTTCGCATCGTCAATGGCCAGGCTGTCGCGGATCTCCGTGACCACAGCGTCCGTGGCTGTCGCCGTCAGAGCGAGCACGGGAGGCATGCCGAGAGCCTGCCGGGCATAGCCGATATTGAGGTAGGCAGGCCGGAAGTCGTGTCCCCATTGCGAGATGCAGTGAGCCTCATCGACCACCAGCAGAGAGATGCCGCCGGCTTCTTTCAGCATGGCGACAAACTCCGGCTTCTCCAGCCGCTCGGGTGTGACATAGATAAGCTGCGCATCGCCATGATCGATGTGATCTTCGGCCGAGCGTTGCTCCCTGGTGGTAAGGGTGGAGTCAATCTTCTCAACGGCAATGTCGGCGTCGGCTGCATGCTCCTGCTGATCCTGCATGAGCGCGATAAGCGGGCTGACGACGACGACCGGGTGCGGAAGGAACAGCGCGGGAATCTGATAGGTGAGACTCTTGCCTGCGCCGGTCGGCATGAGGCCGAGAACACTGCGGCCACTCAGGACTTCCTCGAGAACTTCGCGCTGGCCAAGGCGAAAATCGGTGATACCGAAGCGGGCTCTTGCTTCCCTAAGGACCTTAGGCCAGGGGATAGCTCTGCTCTTCGCAGGGGTGGATCGTGTCGATTGCCTTGCGGATCTGTTCTGGTGGGATGTTGAATGCGCCTCAGAGTGACTCTGTGCTGGCTCCTGGGAGTGTGTCGTGCGTACGTGCGTCATGCGTGTCTCCGTCCAGGGTGTGGGATGCGAGGACCCAGAGTACGTTTTCCACTGGACCGGACGAACTACCATCCTGCGAACAGCGCACACCGGCCAATTTCGCCGGCACGAAGGGGAGGTTCTTTGCTCCCAGAGATCGCTTTGCTCGGACCCTATGCGCGGTCTACACTCGCGTGCATGAGACGATCTTGCAATCTGGCCCTTGCCGGTATCCTTCTGCTGCTATCGATCTCCGTGCCCTCGCGCGCCACGCAGGCGCAGGAGTGGGCGAAAACGTCGCTCGAGAAGAGCCCGCGGCATCGCGAATACGTAGCCATTCAGGCGGGCGGCCGCGTAATCAACACGTTTGTGGTGTATCCGGAGGTCCCGAAAAAGGCGCCGGTCGTCGTGCTGATCCATGAGATCTTCGGGCTCTCCGACTGGGCGAAGCTGATGGCGGACGAACTGGCAGCGAAGGGCTACATCGTGCTGGCGCCGGATCTGCTGTCAGGAACGGGCCCGGGCATGATGAATCCAGAGTCGGCAGCGGCGGGAACCGAGGCGGCCCTGCATGCGGACCACATGGCCGGCATGGCGCAGAGCAAACCCTCTGGCGCAGGAAGCGCGGGCAGCGGAACCGACAGCTACAAGAGCATGGACGATCTTACGAAGGCGGTCTCCGGCCTGCCGCCGGCACAGGTGATGTCGGACCTGGATGCTGTCGCTGACTATGGAGTGAAGCTGCCGAGCGCCAATGGAACGCTGTTCGTAACAGGCTTCTGCTGGGGCGGCGGGAAGACCTTCGCCTTTGCCACACACCACACCGGGCTAAGTGCGGCATTTGTCTTCTATGGCCCGCCGCCTCCGCCAGCAGACATGGCGAAGATCACGGCACCGGTATATGGCTTCTATGCGGGGAACGACGCACGAATCGATGCGACTCTGCCGGATACGATCACGGCGATGAAGGCGGCGGGCAAGAGCTTCGAACCGGCAACCTACGAGGGCGCAGGGCACGGATTCATGCGGGCGGGGCAGGCACCGGATGCTACGCCGGAGAACAGGAAAGCCTTCACTGATGGATTCGCGCGCTTGACGACGCATCTGCAAGCAGGGAAGTAAGCTTGCGGCACGGGCTTTGACGGAAAAAGCCCCGGCGAGTGCCGGGGCTTTTTACGTTCTATAAGTGCAAAGAGCAACAGCAGATCCCTGCGGGATGACAACTAAAAGGCCGGAGAACGTGCCCGGCGATTCGACTTAGGCTTCGGAGTCTTCGGCGGCGAGCTTCGTGGTGGCGACAGTCCAGTTTGGATCGCCGACCTTGAAGCGGGCGAAGCGGCGGACGGAGATGTTTTCGCCGAGCTTGGCGACCTTGCTGGCGATGAGCTGCGCGATGGTCTGCGACTGTTCCTTAATGAAGGGCTGCTC
Organism: Acidobacteriaceae bacterium; assembly: GCA_903642235.1. GTDB lineage: Bacteria > Acidobacteriota > Terriglobia > Terriglobales > Acidobacteriaceae > Edaphobacter. Next base: position 173,387 of record CAHJWL010000001.1, read on the forward strand.
CAGCAGGCAGACCTCTTCATAGAACTTGCTCATTTTGCCTTCGAGGATCTTCTCAACGACAGCGGGCGGCTTGCCGGTAGCGGCAGCCTGTGAACGGTAAATGTCTTTCTCGCGATCCATGTCGTCGGAGGTGACGTCTTCCTTGCGGACGTAACGCGGGTCGCTGGCGGCGATGTGCATGGCGACGTCGCGCAGCAGGCCCTGGAAGTCCTCGGTGCGGGCGACGAAGTCCGACTCACAGTTGAGCTCGAGCAGAACGCCAATCTTGCCGCCGGCGTGGATGTACGTGCCGACTGCACCCTCGTTGGTGGTGCGGGTCGCCTTCTTGGCAGCCGAGGCCATGCCGCGCTTGCGCAGGACGACGAACGCCTCTTCCATGTTGCCCTTGGTCTCCTGCAGAGCCTTCAGGCAGTCGCCCATGGGCGCGCCGGATTTCTCACGGAGTTCCTTGACCAGCTTCGCGTCGACCTTCGGTGTCTCGGTTGCGGTGCTCATGCTCTCACTATCCTTCACGTTTATCTTGCTTTGGGATTTCGCCGGCGCAGCAAGCGCGGGCAGGTTGTGACGCAACAGAAAGAGCGTGGAGCCGGTCGCGTACCGCGGCTCCGGCCTCCACGCTCTCAGCGAACAAAAGCACGGATCGTGTAGCCGGTTTAGGCACCCGACTCGGCCGAAACGGCTTCGGGTTCGTCGACAGTTGCGGCTGCCGGTGCTTTCTTGATGTTGCCGCCGAGCACGGCAGCGAGATCGACGTTCTCGTCGTCTTCGGTGGAGGCCTCCGCGGCTCCGGCGGATTCTGCAACCGGCTCCGCAGGAGCAGTGACTTCGCCTTCTTCGCCTACGAAATGCGACTCGACGGCGACCTGCTGGACGTCGGCATACTCCTGCGAGAAGGCCTTGTCGGAGACCATCTGCACGCCTTCAGCCGCCGAATCGGCGATCTTTGTGGTGAAGAGGCGGATGGCGCGCAGGGCGTCATCGTTGCCGGGGATGACATAGTCGACCACAGTCGGATCGCAGTTGGTGTCGACGACGGCGACAACCGGGATTCCGAGCTTGCGGGCCTCGGCGACAGCAATCGCTTCGTTGTTCGAGTCGATAACAAAGAGAGCGTCCGGCAGGCGCTTCATGCTCTTGATGCCCGACAGGTTTGTGGACAGGCCCTTGCGCTCACGTTCGAGCTTGATGACTTCCTTCTTCGTGAGCAGCTCGTAGCGGCCGTCGGTTGACATGTCGTCGAGCTCCTGCAGACGCTTGACGGACTTCTGGACGGTGACCCAGTTGGTGAGCAGACCGCCGAGCCAGCGGCTATTGATGTATGGCATGCCGGCGCGGTTTGCCTCTTCGGCGACGGCATCCTGCGCCTGGCGCTTGGTGCCGACGAAGAGGATAAGCTTGCCCGACGAGGTAAGGTCAGTGACGAACTTCGACGCGTCCTTGAACATCTTCAGCGTCTTCTGGAGATCGATGATGTAAATGCCATTGCGCTCGCCGAAGATGTATTCCTTCATCTTCGGGTTCCAACGCTTGGTCTGGTGGCCGAAGTGAACACCCGCCTCGAGCAGTTCTTTCATAGTGATGCTGGCCAAGTTAACTCCTTCTATGCATCCGCGACGATATTTCCGATGTCGGGATTGAATGCCTGCAACGACCAATCGGTGAGATCAGAGGCAGGAAATTAGACTCCTGACCGCGAGCCTGAGCCCACGGGTGGTGCGATGGCCAGATCGCTACGAGCCGATCTGGCCGAAGTGCCTGCACAAGAACGAACAACAGCAAAGGACCTTGCTGAGAAGCGTTTCTATCGCTTCGAGAACTGGAAGCGGGCTCGTGCGCCTTTCTGCCCGTACTTCTTGCGTTCCTTACCGCGCGAATCCCGGGTGACGAGGCCCTCGCTCTTCAGTGCCTTGCGCAGCTCAGGATTGAACTCCATAAGGGCACGTGCGATGCCGAGCTTAACGGCATCCGCCTGGCCCATGACACCACCACCGCGAACGGTGGTCATAACGTCGAAGGTCTCGCCGATATCCTGAATGCCAAGCGACCGTTTAGCCGCCGCGCGCTGCTGCGCCGTGACGAAGTAAACGTCGACATCCTTCTTGTTCACCGTAAAGTTTCCGCTGCCGGGGCGCAGGAAGACACGAGCGATGCTCGACTTCCGCCGACCGGTGCCGTAGTACTGAATCAGATCCGCCATGCTGCTCCTTGAACTTCTACTTCGTCTTGCTCTGGGGTCCCGCAACGGGAGGCCTCCAGCGGAAACGTATTAGGCAACCACTTCCATAGGCTGCGGCTGCTGGGCGATGTGCGGGTGCTCGCCGCCCTTGTAGACTTTAAGCTTGGTCGCCATCTGCTTGCCCAGCTTGGACTTGGGCAGCATGCCTTTGACGGCCTGCTCGACGATGGCCTCCGGCCGGCGAGCGAGCAGCTTGAGGAAGGACTCTTCGCGCAGACCGCCAGGAAACCCGGTGTAGCGGCGATAGAGCTTCTGCTCGGACTTGAGCCCGGTCAGAACGATCTTCTCGGCGTTGACGATTACGACATGGTCGCCCATATCGATATAAGGGGTGTACAGCGGGTTCAGCTTGCCGGCCAAAACGCTGGCGGCGTGCGTTGCCAAGCGGCCCAGGGTCTTGCCGCTGGCGTCGAGGACGAACCACTTACGCTGAATGTCTTTGCCGCTCGGGATGGTGGTGGACATGTGTCTGCTGCTCCGTTGCTTCCTTGAACTTGAACTGCGATCTGGATCCAAACTTGCCGGCGCGCTCTGCATAGAGAGAACGGCGGAAGCGCAATGCCTTCGCACAAGAGCCCCGGTGCCGGACCTGTGAAGTGGGTGCTTTGGAGACGGCCGGCCTGCTGGCGGTCTCGCATGGATCCACAACGATGCCTCTTCCGCCCGCATTCTGCTCCAAAACTCTAAATGGAGGCACGCGGGCACGAGACTGCGCGAAGCTCTATCGTAACGGAGGAGTTTTTACCGCGTCAAGGGGAGATCGGGATGGGACGCGGGCTTCGGTGGCTGGAGAGGGCGAAGACGGAGCAGATACCTGCGGCATCAAGAACAAAGGACAAAGCAGATCCCTACGGGATGACAACCAGAAGGCTGGGACAGTGACGGATCCTCACTGCAGAAGGCTGGGACAGCGACGGATCTTCACTGAAGGATGAGGAACAGAGTGTAGTCCTCAGTGCGTTGCTACCTGCTGGAGATCGAGCACGAAGAGTTTTCCATCATCAAAGACGTGGCGCCGGGTCTGGGCGAGCTCCTCATATTGATGGTGGGCGTCCAGCTGCAGGGCGTTCTCACTATGGATCCACTGTGTGGCATGGGGGTCGTGCATGGTGTAAAGGGCGGCCTCATCGGTCAGCTCGACGCCGTCGTGGTACGAGTAGGCGAGATAGCGGATGCCTGAGCGCTGGAGGTACTCGGATAGCGCCTCACCGGACTGACGTGCCGGCCAGCCGGGTGGCAGGCTTGCTCCGCCGGGGACGTCAGCCATGTAGATGCGGTGGTGGCCGAAGTCGAGCAGAAAGGCGTAGGCGAGGGTCTCGAGAACGGCGCCGTCCTTCGGAATCGCAGCTTGAAGTGCGGCGTACTCGGCCCGAACGTCAGGCGAGGTGATGCGAAGGTCGGTCAGGCTGGCGCGGAAGGAGCGGAGATACCAGCCGTATTCGTAGGTAAAGGTGTTGAGGCCGACATAGACTGCGACGAGCAGGATGAAGGCGGCGCTGGCGAGCTCGACCAGGCGCCAGCGGCGGCCGTCCGAAGAACCTCCTGCGGGATAATTCACGCGGCTGGCGAAGACCGGATAGAGCAGAAGGATCGCCGGCAGGATGCAGGGATAGTTGTAGCGACGGACGGAGTCGCCGCCGGTGGCGATGCCGACCAGAATGGAGGCGACGGCGGCGGCGATGGCGAGGGTCACAGCGGCGCGGCTGCCGGCATCGCGGCGGCCCCAGATCCAGATCGCCGCCGCGATGACCACCATGGGGAGATTAAAGGGCAGTACCTTCTTGGCAATGATGCGGAGATCGTAGTTGCCTGGCGGCGGATAGAGCCGGTAGCGACTGTAGTGGTAGCCCTGTCCGAGTGACGGGTAGAACCAGGTGGCCGAGGCCTGGTGGTTGGCGAGCATCCACGGGAACATGACCAGCAGGCAGCCGAAGCCAGCAATGGCAAGGACCTGAACACCGGCGAGCAGGCTGCCGCGTCGCGTCTCAAGCAGGGCGAAGACGACAAAGAAAAGCACGCCGTGGACGATATAGGTGGACTTGATGGTGCCGATGCCGCCGGCGATCAGGCCGAGCAGCAGGGCCTGCAGCCAGGGTTTGCGCGCGAGGGCTCCGGTGTCGGCGGCGACAGAGACCATGCCGAGGAACAGGGCGCTCGGCAGGATGACAAAGGTGAGATTGAACTGCAGCTGCGGCATTGCGAGAACGAGCGCGGCAAAGGCGGCTGTCTGGGTGCGCGTGAGATTGAACTGGCGGGAGAGGCGAAAGGCGAGCAGGGCGAGCAGCAGCAGTCCAACGGCGCGATCGGCCATCTGCACGTCTTCGATGGGGAGAGCGGAGAGAACGAGGACCTCGAGGAAGTTGTTGCCGCCGAGCGAGGACATAATGCGCCGCTCGCTGAAGGGGTCAGACGCGAAGTGGTGCGTCTCGAGCATCTTTACGGGCGACGCGAGATAGAAGTTGTAGTCGTCGGAGATCTGGTAATAGGGAGTGTGAACGGAAGCACCGAGGCGCAGCGCGAACATCAGGGCGAAGGCAGTGAGCAGAGCTGTGGTGAGCCAGATACGGGTGCCTGGGGGCGGTACGGGCTGGTCAGCCGCAGGATTTACTGCGCCGCGCTGAACCCAGCCGAGAGCGCCTGCGACGAGGCCGAGCGCGAGAAAGCCGAAGAGTACGGGAGCGGTGATGAGGCCGCGGAGGTTGAGCACGCCGCCAAGAAGAAGGACGATACCGAAGCCTGCCACGGCCGCGGTGGCGAGTGCCACACGGCGGACACCGGCGAGGCGAAGCAGGAGACTGCCGTATCCGGCTACGCTCAGCAGGATCAGAACGGACCAGAGGATAGCGCCGGCGAAGTGCAGCAGAGAGAGGGCAGTGATGGCTGGCAGCAGCGGCATGGGGATGCTGTCGGGGATCACGGCAGACGCTCCTGAATATTGGCTTCCTGCAGAGCTGCTTGCTGCAGGTTCCCCTCGCGAACTGCCGCTTTGGCGGGCGATACGGGCTCGTGCTCGGAGCTCTCCGGCAGGTGGTGGCGCACGCTCAGCGCAAGAGTGCTGAGAAAGAAGCTGAAGAGCATGGTTTCGACGCCGAGCGCCATGGCCGTCGCGGCCGGGATGACCAGCCGGGCGGTCTGGCTGAGCTCGAGCTCGCCAAAGGCCTGCCGCTTCCAGGTGACGACCGAATAGATAGCCAGACCGAGGCCGGTCAGGAGGAGCAGGAGTCCGGCGAGAAGCCCGCGCTCGGTCGAGAGACTCTCTGAGAGCTCCTTCGAGCGACGGCTGGTGGGATAGAGGTTTTCCTGCACGGCATAGGCACGGGAGAGCTGCGCGAACATGAGGCCCTGAAATCCGATCAGCAGCCCGAACGCGCAGTAGATCAGGGTGTCGATGTCGAAATGCAGGTTGCCAAGGGTGACAGGGCCGGCCTCGATCAGTCCACCAAGCACCAGGGCAACCACCATGAGGGCAACGCCGGGGAAGAGGAAGAGCCAGTTGGGGCTGAGCAGCAGCATAAAGCGGAGATGCCGCCAGCCGTCGCGCCAGGGTCGGAGATGGGGCGGCCGGCTGCGGCCGTCAGGCGAGAGTGTTGTGGGGACTTCGGCGAGGCGCATACGCATCTGCGTGGCCTTGATGACCATCTCGGAGGCAAACTCCATGCCGGTGGTGTGGAGGTCCATGCGGAGAAAGGCGTCTTTTGAAAACCCCCGAATGCCGCAGTGGAAATCTCCGAGCGACGAGCGGAAGAGCAGCTTGCCGATGCCGGAGAGAATCGGATTCCCAATATAGCGATTCTTCCAGGGCATGGCGCCGGGCTTGATCTCGCCGGCGAAGCGGTTGCCCATGACCAGATCGTTTCCCTGGCGCAATTTTTGAACGAACGCGCCGAGGTTTGAGAAGTCATAGCTGTCGTCGGAGTCGCCCATGATGAGATAGCGCCCGCGCGCCGCCATGCACGCGGCGTAGAGAGCCGCGCCATAGCCGCGGACAGGCACATCGATAACCCGGGCGCCGAGCGCGAGCGCGATGGACTGTGAGCCGTCGGTCGAGCCATTGTCGCCAAGGATGATCTCGCCCGCGATGCCGGAGGTACGCAGGAAGAGTTGCGCCTTTTCCAGGCAGATCGCGAGCGTCTCCGCTTCGTTCAGGCACGGCATGACGATGGTCAGTTCTACAGTGTTGATCTGCGCGCTGATTGTGAACCCACCTTCCATGCGATTGGGCCGGCAGAGCCTCAAGCACCCCACGCACACGCCGCCAGAGTAACATCCTGGGAGATACCTGAGGTCTGCAACTCCAGTTATCGGCAGGTTCGGGCCGGCATGTAACTCCCAGGGATTTCTGCTGTAAACGCGAGAGAGCAGCTCGTGCCTCCGCGATGGTGAATCGCCTTTGCAGGAGGCGAAGACTGCCCCAGCACAACAGGAAGGCCCTAGTGCTGCAGCTGGTTGACGCTTGGCTGCTGACCAAGCTTCGAGACGAGACTTCTCGGCAGAGGCTGGCGCCGCCGGTGAACGGGTGAGTGGTAGCCCGCGGCTGGGTCGAGGCGGTAGAGGATGATCAGGTTCCGATCCGGATCGTCGAGCGCGGGGAAGGCCGCGATGCGCTCGAGGTGATACTGCGGCGTAAGCGCGTCCATCTTATCGTCGTCCACCTGATTCCAACTGACGTACCATCCAGGCTTATAGAGGGCGACACGCTCCTCAAGCTCGAGGGTGCCGAAGTCGTCGCAGATGGAGGGCAGGCCGGTCATCAGCGAGAGGTCGGAGCCGCTGATCGAGAGCAGCAATCTGCTGTGGGCGCGCTCAGCATTCACGAGAGTCTCTATGCGGCGCGCCGCCGTAAGAAAGGTGTACTCCGGCCTTCGAACATAGGAGAGGGTGACCCGCGCATCGAGCGCAAGGGCCACAAGCAGCAGAGCGGCGACGCTGGCCGAGGCGATCCGTGTGGAAAGCAGAAAGGCTCCACCCGGGCCTGGACGCTCCACACCGGGTGTCTTGCGCGTCCAGGCAAGCTCCACAACAAGAGTCAGCAGCAGGGTAAGCGGCACGGCGACGACAAGGTAGTACCGCGGCTGCAAATTATTGTGGTAAGCGAGAAAGCACATGTAGCCAAGCGCCCAGAGCAGCAGCGACATGGCCGCGGGATTTGCACGAAGACGGGGCCAGAGAAGGGTTGCACCCGCCCCGAGCAGGGCCAACGGGAAGAGCAGCGATCCCATCCACCGTCCGTCGCGCATGGTGTTCAGGAGCACGTCAGCAGCGGTTGCGAGTGTGATGCCGGTATAGGCGTTGGCGCTGAACAGGTAGCGGTAATCCTCAAGAAACCGGGGCCGAACAAAGAAGCCGAAATACAGCAGCCAGAGACCTAGCCCCGACGTGGCGGCGACGGCTCCCCATCGCAGCAGAAGACGGAGTTGGAATCCGCAGCGGGAGGCGAGCATCCAGGCGATCGATGGCAGAAGAAAGATTGCCGTGGTCTTGGTGAGGACCATGAGAGGCAGCAGACACCCGAGAAGAAGGGGCGGAAGCAGGCGGCGTGCGCGGCCTGGCGCGAAGGGTGCCACGGTAGAGGCGACCAGCAGAGATAACAGCGTGAGAAGTATCAGCAGCGGCTCAAGAATGGCCATGCGCATGAAGGCGTAGCAGAACGGATTTGCGACCAGCAGAAGAACCGCGGCGGCAGGGGCAAGGCTCACGGCGGCCTGCGGTCCGCGAGTGATCCGAAGAGCCCGCGAGAGGAACACGTAGGAGCAGAGCAGCGTCAGGCCGAAGACGCTGACCACCAAGGCACGCGCCGGAACAATGCCGACCCCGGTGAAGCGGAATAACAGGCCCTCTACAAGTGGCCAGACCGGCAACGCCGCAGCAGGGTTAAAGTCTCCGCGCACATACCAGTGGCCAAGAGCAAAGTGACGAATCGCCGCATCGCCGTACCACCCCTCGTCGGTATACTTCGCCCAATCCATCCAAGGCGAGTGGTTGGGAAAGTCAGCTGAAAGGTGAAAAAAATAAAGGGCGAAGAGCAGGGCAGACAGGGTAAGGAACACCCCTCGCGCTGTTCGTCGTCGCCAGAACAATGCTGTCTCCTATCGCCTGTGAGCCTTTTGACTCGATCCGGGGTTCAGCCGCCCATCCTTCTCGATCTTCTCGATCTCTGCGCCATGCATGTGCGGAAGAAGTCTACGGGACCGCTACGATCTATTCGTATGCCAGGGCGTCGATCGGATCCTTGCGCGCTGCCTTCAGTGCTGGATACAGCGCACCCAGCATGGCGCCGGTGAATGCAATCGAGACTGAAAGCAGAATCCAGTGCGGCGTCACGGTGAAGTCGGTTCGTGGCGACTTGATGTGGAGAACCGTTCGCAGCAACAGCGTAAAGCCTATGCCAACGAGAATGCCGGTCAGTGCCAGCAGGCCCGTCTCGCGTAGAACGACGGAGACGATATAGCTGCCCGAGGCGCCAAGTGACTTCAGCACGCCGATCTCGCGCGTTCGTTCCATGACTGCCGTATACATTGACTGAAAGATGACCAGAAAGCCGATGACGACCGCAATCCCGATCACGATGCGCATGGCGATGTTGAAGCCTGGCAGGTGCTCCGGCGTCATCAGGCTCATCCATTGGTCGAGCGTCTGCACATCGTATTGCTGCATGCCAGGTGTGGCCGCAATCTCTTGTTTGACAGCAGGCTGATGTGTGAGGTCATCAGTCTTCACGTAAAAGGCGTTCGCCTTGCCGGGGTTATTCGTGATCTCACCCATCGTCCTCAGCGGGATGAATTTTCGGCCGCCCTTTCCATGTTCGACGATGCCGCAGATACGAAAGGTATGGTGGAGAATCTCAAGCGTATCCCCCACTTTGTGCCCGGCATCAGAGTGCGCGAGATAGTCGTCAATGATGACGTCATCGGGACCGCGGAAAGGTCCCCCCTCGAGAAAAATGAAAGGTTTCAAGGCATTGAAGCTGTTGAAATCGATGCCGAAGATGTTTTCGAGCGTGGACCCCATCGACATCTGCACGTTGACCGGCGAGGCGACGGCAACATGTGGCAAAGAGGCAATCACGTCCGCGACCTTCACCGACGTGGCAGCGGAACTAAGAGCAGCGAAGTTTGTGGTGCTGCTGGGACGTACAAACATGTCCAGACCGATGCCGCTAGTCTGAGCCTTGTTTCCGTTGAGCATGCCCAGCATGATCCCAGCGATCGACAGGATCATGGTTACTTCGATTGCAACAGCCAGCGCGCTGATGAGCGAACGCAGCGGGCGATGCACGAGATTGCCGACGACAAGGCGATTCATGTGGTTCCAGTCTATGCGATCAGTACGCCGAGCCCAGGCAAAGAGACTTACCGCTCTTCCGCGACGGAGGGCTGAAGAGGTCTTCGGCGGACGGCTTGCAGCGGAGCAGGTATGCGTCTATCGCCTGCCTTTGTGCCTGGCCCGATGAACAGGCCGCCGAGAATCGGCATGACATACCCGGTAAGAACGGCCGCAAAGGTGATCGCGAAGGTGATATAGCCCATGGCATAGACGATGCCGGCGAGCAGGCCTTCCGGAGCAATATGGGCAAAGTAGGTCAGCACGAGCAGACCCCAGGGGCTCCGTCGGACGTCACCGCAGAGGGAGTCAAAAAGCAGAAACAGCATGAGCCACAGGCATGGAACGAGCACCAGCATGCCAACCCACCGGCCAAGATGGAAGGCCTCGCCTGCTGGGGAAAACGACACGCCTGTGCTCAGATCATCTTCGGCAATATTGACGCCTGCTTCATGGGCATAGATGTTGCCCCAGAGGAACTGGGGCTTACCGGGCCAGAAAGCATGCGGGACGAGGTTTTCAAAGTCTTCAAGCACGGGGTAGTAGCCCTCAGGACCCTGCCGCTCTGTCGCGTCGATGAGCATGTCGTCAAACGAGATCATCTGCAGACGATCGAAGATGCCGTGCGGCTTGTTGAAATAGCCGGCAGACTGGCCGACCTGGTCCGCTGCTTGCTGCGCCTCGTAACTTCGGCGAAGCTTCGGCAGATCGGAAAGCAGCAAAACAGCTGTTTCGAGACTTGGGCCAAGGCCTGGTCGCATGAGCGTGCGCCCATATTGGGAGTACGGCACCATGTAGTAGGAGAGGAAGAGCATAGCCAGAGCGCCGGTAACCAGCTGCGCCAGGCTTAATCGCAGTCGCTGCGCGCCCGCCGCCAAGGCCCAACAGATCACCGGAGTGAAAAAGGCTTCCTTGGAGAAGCCGAAGAAGCCGCCGAGAACCAACAGGGTAGCCGCTGCTGTAAGGACCGGTATGCTCAAGCTGCGGCGTCCGCCGGACTTACGAATGGCATTCGTCACTCCAAGGATGATGGCAAGCTCGCAAAAGCGATTAATCTGAAAGAGAGCGCTGATCGCAGTGCCGGAGCCGCGGTCAACGGTTCGTGTCGCAACCGAGAGGATGATGCCGAGGACCAGGCAGCCGACAGTCGCGCGGGAGAGGTTGTTGTCGCCCACCAGGTTCTCAAGGAAGGGCCGCTTCTTCGCAAACTTTCGCGAGGCCGCCGCCGCCAGCAATAGGCCAAGGCTGGAGACGGCGTAGACCGTAATCGTAAGGTGTGGTCGTAGGAGATTGCTCTCGCCCCGCTCTCCCACGAAGGCCTTTACGGACAAGCCAAGGATCACTGCCAGCACACTGTAAAAGAAGATGTAGCCGCCCGAGGGCCGTGTGAGGCCGCCGGCGACGTTGAAGGCCAGTGTGGCAATCACGATAAAGAGAAACGAGCAGGCGCTGAAGTAAAGACCGGTATGTTCCAGTTGCTGCAGGAGGAACAGGCCTGACGCGTACAGGAATGCATACAGCAGCGGAATGCGGTCCGGCAGGGAGATGCGAAACATAGCTACTCTCCCGCCGCCCGGGCAGCCTGCGCCCGCACGGGTACTTCGTTTGTGTGGTTCTCGATCCGATCGTTACTGTGGACCTCGAGAGCCGGTGCCTGGTACGTATGGGCTCTGCGCAGCAAACGATTGCGGAGGCGCAGCGCCGGTTGTTCGATGAGGGTGTAAGAAAGCTCAGCGGCGACCAGAACGGCGATCCAGTTAAGAGGAAAGCGGCCAAGCCAGCTCACTCCGGCGAAGACGCCTGCATTGAGGTGATGAAGGAAGAGCGTCTGCCACAGATACATGCTGTAGGAGAGAACGCCGATGTGCGTGACGAAGGAAGCATTGAGCGCACGGCCGGGCAGGCTGGCGGGATTGCGTATGGTCCACAGCAGGACAGCGACGATCAGCACGCCGGTGTAGGTCTCTCCTAGAGGAAAGTTCCAGTAGTTCTGAAAGCGCATTTCGAGGTAGCTGCCCAGAACCAGACCGGCAACGGGGAGCCACGTAACGCGCGTGACTCCGCGATACAGACGTTCAAAGCGATCAGAGCCTTCGAGCAGCGCGGCCGCGCAGCCGAACATCAGGGCATCGGCGTGCATATGGAAGCCGGCGCTCTGGTGAAGGAAAGAGTTGTGCGTGCGGAAGCTCGCGATGCGGATCAGCGGAGACAGCACGATGACGGCGCACGCGATGGAGGCAGCGCGATTTCTGCCAGAGCTGCCCCGCACACGCAGGCAAAAAATCAGAAGGACCGGCCAGATGAGGTAGAACTGCTCTTCGACGCTCAACGACCAGAAGTGCTCGATCGCCCAGCAGTTGGAGCTCGCCGCATAGTTATGAAAGAAGAAGAGCGCGCTGACGACGTCCCACCGGGTGAGCGCCAGCCGGCCGGCAGCGCTGAGCAGAACGAGGACGGCGACGTAGACATAGAGTGGCGGCAGGATGCGAAAGGCTCGCTTCAGGTAAAAGCCGGACATGCTTATCATGCCGCGCGACTCCTGCTCATGCAGCAGCAGGCGCGTGATGAGATAGCCACTGATGACGAAGAAGATAGTGACGCCCAGCGAGCCATTCAGGACGACCGACCACGCCAGGCCCGGAAGGTGATCCGGATAATCGGCGCCAAAGCGCTGCACCGTATGCAGGCCCATAACCATGGTAATGGAGAGTGCGCGTAGACCGTCGAGGCTGGGAATGCGGCGAAGAGAGGCCGTGCGCGCCGGGGTGTCGTCTGCAGTCATGGGGGTACTGGTGAGGGTCCGCTGTGCAGATTGTACCCGTCTGTCTCTTTGACTCCATACCCCGACCGGGCTATGCTCCGGACAACCGCGGGCTGCCGACGTTGCGGAGACGGTCCAGGATCCAGGCTGAGCGGAGTGAATGGAGACATTCTCGGACGACTTAAGACGGGAACGCGAGCGGCAAGGGATCTCGTTGGCCGCGATCAGCCAGGCGACCAAGGTCTCAGAGCGTCATCTGCGCGCGCTGGAAGCAGGCGACCTCGCCAGCTTGCCGGGAGGGGTCTTTCGCCGGGGCATCCTCCGGGGTTATCTTGCCGCGCTGCATCTTGATCCGGCGCCCTGGCTGAGCCGTTTAGAGCACTGCATGGCCGCGGTTGAGGCACCTGCCGGTTCGCCCGAGACGATCGCAGCCTTTGCGGAGAACATAAGCCGGAACCGGATGGAGACGCCGCGCGAACCGACTCGATGGCCCGGTGTAGTTGCCATGCTGCTGCTCCTGCTCGTCTTCGGCTGGTGCGTCTGGCGCTTCGCCCTCCATGGTCATGTTGTACTCTCGCGTTCGGGGCGACCGCTGCAGACAATCGGGTTGCGGCGGCTGTCTGTAGCGAGCTTGACTCCTCTCTGAAGAAGCTCTTCGACGCTTCTCCGCCGCTTGATGCGGCAGCTTGCCATTCGCCTGGGATCTACGGCAAACGGCTGCGGCGCTTTGCTCGACCTCTGCCGATCTGCGTAAAATGATCGCTGATTGAAGCTCCCCTATCCGCACCATCCCTGGAGGAAGTTCCTTGGCTACACGCGACCGTTTTCTTTTTACCAGTGAGTCCGTTACAGAGGGCCATCCCGATAAGATTGCTGACCAGATCTCCGACGCCATTCTCGATGCCTGCCTTGAACAGGACCCACTCAGCCGGGTCGCCTGCGAGACCCTGACCTGCACCGGACTTGTGGTGATTGCCGGCGAGATCACCACCAAGGCCTACGTCGATTTTCAGGGCCTGGTGCGCTCGACCGTCGCCGGGATCGGCTATACGCATTCGGACTACGGTTTTGACGCGAACACCTGCGCCGTGATCTCGACGATTAACAAGCAGTCGCCTGACATCGCACAGGGTGTCGACACCGGCGGCGCCGGCGATCAGGGCATGATGTTCGGGTATGCGACAAACGAGACACCGGAGCTGATGCCACTGCCGATCTCGCTCGCGCACCGGCTGAGCGAGAAGCTCTCCGAGGTGCGGAAGTCCGGTCTGATGCCGTATCTGCGGCCCGACGGCAAGAGCCAGGTAACGGTGGAGTACGCAGAGGTCGGCAAGCCGTCTCGCATCGATGCCGTCGTCATCTCGACACAGCATGACGAGGATGTAACGAATGAGACGCTGCGGGCGGAGATCGAGAAGAACGTCATTCGTGCAGTAATTCCAGCCGAGTTGCTCGATGAAAACACTAAGTTCCACATCAATCCGACCGGCCGCTTTGTGATTGGCGGGCCGATGGGTGACTCCGGTCTGACTGGCCGCAAGATCATTGTCGACACCTACGGCGGCATGGGCCGGCACGGCGGCGGCGCGTTTTCCGGCAAGGACGCTACCAAGGTCGATCGGTCGGCAGCTTACATGGCGCGGTACATCGCGAAAAACATTGTCGCGGCCGGTCTTGCGGAGCGTGTTGAGGTGCAGTTGGCCTACGCCATCGGCGTGGCCGAGCCGGTCTCGGTTCTGGTCGACACCTTCGGCACGGGAACGATCGAGCCAAAGCAGCTGGAAGACCTGGTGCGCGCAAACTTCCAGCTCACGCCGAAAGGCATTATGGAAAGCCTGAACCTGCGTCGGCCCATCTACAAGCAGACCGCTGCCTACGGGCACTTCGGCCGCACCGGCGCGGACTTTACCTGGGAAGCGACGGACAAGGCCGCAGCCCTGAAGAGCGGCGCAGTCAAGGCGGAGCCCGCCGTGGCTGCCCGGTAGTCTCAGCAAGGAAGAGGAACGATCGAGCGGCAAGCCCAGGGCGAGCCGCTCGATCTGCATTGAGACATCGTGCGTCTGCGTGCCGGGGCGGAAGAGCCGGCTATCATCACCGTTGACTCTCCCGTGCTTACAGCCTTCTCAACCGCGCGCCTTCGCCTTCTGCTGACGATCTACATCGTGGCCGTCGCATTCGTGACGGTCGCATTTGCTCTGCTGAACGCGCGGCTCGCCCACCCATGGGTCATCGGCGAATGGTTGATCAATTACAGCGGTGGCTTCCTCCGTCGCGGCTTGCTCGGAGAGCTCCTGCTGCTGGCGCATCGTGGGACCGGCCTGCCGCTCGTCGGTTTGACGGCCGCCCTGCAGGTGGGGCTCTATGGGCTCTTCTATGCGAGCCTGCTTCCCCTGTTGCGCGGCGTGCGATGGAGCCTGCCGCTGCTGGCGCTGTTGCTCTCGCCCGCAACGCTTGCGTTCACGGTGCTTGACCCGCCAACCTCCGTGCGTAAAGAGATTCTGCTCTTCATCACGCTCTCTTTGCTGGCCAATGCGGTTGTGTCGAAGCGCCCGCGGCCATGGCAGCTCGGTCTTGGCCTGTCGATTGCCGGCCCGGTGCTCCTGCTGACGCACGAGGGCCTCGCGGCCTTTCTCCCCTATCTGTCCGTGCCGGTCGTCCTGTACTCCAGGGGTTCCAGCGCACCCGCAAACAAGCCTCCGCCGGCTTATGCCTCCGTGCGCATCGTTGCGGTTCCGCTGCTGTTGAGTGCGCTCGCGCTTGCAGCTGTGCTCAGCCATCCCGGCGGCCGGGAGCAGGCGCAGGCGGTCTGTCGATCTGTTGGGGGTGGAGATGGAGGACAGCTTGGAGGTCCGCCCGGCGGCCTTTGTCATGGCGCGATCGCCTATCTCGCGCTCACCCCGGCACAGGCACGCGCGGAGACTCTGCGAGCCATTCGCTTCTACAGCTATCGCACGCGCTATCCGCTGCCGATCCTGCTCATGGCGCTGCCAATCTGTCTCCTCTTTGCCGGTCGTATCCGCGCTCACCGGGACCTCGCGGTAACTCGGGCACTTCTGCTTGCAACGACTGTTGCCCTTGTACTTTCGCTGCCGCTCTTTGTGGTTGCGCGCGACTGGGGCCGCTGGATCGAGATCCACGCGACCTGCCTGCTGTTGCTCTTCCTTCTGGTGGAGCGGTCGCCCGAAGCTCTCGCGAACACCACCGGTGGGCTCTTGACGGAAGACAAACGTGACTACGGCTTCTTTGCCGGTCTTCCTCGCTTGTGGCAAGTCACCCTCTTGGCGCTGTATGGAACCTGCTGGACGCTGCCCGCGGTCGGCATCTTTCCCGGACGCCTCGGCTACTTTGATCTCGTTCGATACCTGCACAGCTACCGCAGCAAGCCTCATCTCTCAACGGCTGCTTTCTCGCGCCCGGGCGGAGACAGCGTGCGCACGCGCTCTGTATGCTGTTTGAACGGTACGATGCAACTTGAACGTGCTGACCTTCGTCCAAACGGGATCAGCCGCGAGGGAAATGCCATCGAAGTATCAGCCGGCTTCATGAAGGCAGGAACGCATGCGCCTCCTTTCCGAATTTGATATTCAGTTTCAGCTTCCCGCACCGACAGCCATGGTGGCTTTGCTGCATCTGCATCCATCGCTCGATGCGCAGCTGCTCGAGCCAGACGTATTGCGGATCGAGCACGTGGACGCAAACTCGACGACGGTCCTCGAGCCTGGTCTCTATTTGGACAGCTTCGGCAATCGCTGCTCGCGCTTTTCGGCGCCGGAAGGCGGCCTGCGGCTAAGCGGCCGCAGTGTTGTTGACATCGCGGCTGAGCCTGATCCCATCAACACAGCCGCGACGCAGGCTCTGGTTCACGATCTTCCCCCCGAGACCCTGCAGTTTCTGCTCTCCAGCCGCTACTGCCAGGTAGACCAGATGAGCGGTATTGCTGGTGATCTGTTCGGGTTCACGTCTCCAGGCTGGGCCCGGGCCATCTACATCCGCGACTGGGTGCATAATCACGTCACCTTCAACTACAAGATGGCTCGCCCGACCAAAACCGCGCTCGATGTTTTTACCGAGCGGGTTGGCGTCTGCCGCGACTTCCAGCATCTCGCCATCACGCTAAGCCGCGCCATGAACATCCCCGCCCGCTACGTTACCGGCCACCTGGGTGACATTCGCCATCACTACAGCGGACCTGGAGATTTTTCGGCCTGGTACGAGGTCTTTCTCGACGGCCGCTGGTGGACCATGGACGCACGGCATAACGACCAGCGCTATGGCCGCATCCTGATGGCGACCGGCCGTGATGCCACTGACGTCGCGTTGACGACCAGCTTCGGCGTTGCCAACCTGACCCATTTCTCCGTGGAATCGAATGAGATCGACGAGCAAGGCAACAAGCTGCCGGTGCCGCCGAACCCCGAGTTCATGCTCTACACGCCCACGTCCAACCTGACCGTCTGACGTGTGGTTCGCTTTATACTGAGCCCATAGTCACAGCAGCCGAGCTCCTCCGCGCGGCTGCTGCCAAGGAAGTGCATGGCCGCTCTGATTGAAGCAATCAACATAAAACGCAAGTCAGTCTTTGAGTTTGAGAACGCCCCGTATGCCTGTCTCGATGCGGAGATCAGCTCGCCGACCGCTCGCGGCGGGCAGACGCTGGTTCGTCTGAAGATGCGCAATCTGCTTACGAGCGCCGTCTTTGAAAAGAGCTTCAAAGCCGGTGACAGATTCAAAGAGCCGGACCTGGTTCTGGTGCCGGCCTCCTATCTCTACAGCGACAAGGACGGCTCGCATTTTCTCGATCAGGACAGCTACGAGACGTTGACGCTTGCGCCTGAAACCATCGGCAACGCGCTCGATCTGCTCATCGAAGGCGCCATGCTGCAGCTGCACAAGTACAACGGCAACCCTATCGGGCTGCAGCTGCCGATCTTCGTTGATCTTGACGTCGCGTACACAGAACCCGGTGTACGCGGTGACTCGTCAAGTGGGAGCGTCACGAAGTCTGCCCGTCTCGAGACCGGTCTCGAAATCCGCGTGCCGCTCTTCATCAAGCAGGGCGAGAAGGTCCGCGTGACGACCGAGACCCGCGAGTTTGCCAGCCGCGCCTGATCCCGCGTCGTTGCGGCCGGTGCTAGATCGCCTTCAGGTAGGTCGTGTACATGCGGTCGCCGATCTCCGGCCATGGCACGAAGACTCGAGGTCCCGTTGGCGTCCGCACCATCCACTCGCTCGCGCCGGTCTGCTCCGCACGCAGCAGGGCATCGGAACGCAAGCTGAGCGCACCGGTCTCCCACGGATCGCGGATCGCGAACAGAACCTGTGGTCCGCGCAGCAGAGCGACTGTCTCAAGATGCATCGGGCCACCGTTGCTTGGCAGCGCCTCCAGGCGGAGCGCCATTGGCAGGGTAAGCATCACCTCGTCGCCCTCGTGCCAGACTCGCTCGAGATGTGCGAACCCGCTCTCGATCCGGGCTGGCACACGATCGCCGTTGACCGTAATGACCGCGTTGCTGTTCGCCCAGGCGGGCACGCGGAGCATCAAGCGCAGACTCACAGGCCGTGGTGCCGATGAGAGTCGCAGAGTGACGCGGCCGTCGCGCGGATACTCCGTACTCTGTTCCAGCACCAGCATGTCCGCGCCTTCCTGCCAGCGCAGAGCGGAGGGCTGGTAAAGGTTGACCCACACCGCACCGGGCTCGTGCAGGTAGCCGTTGATGCCGTAGTCCGCCGCCAGTTGTGGCTGCGTGCCGGAGCAGCACGGCCAGCGATGCATGCTGTAGATCCGCTTTGCCATCACGTTGTAGTCCGCGTAGTAGAAGGCGTGGCCGTCCGGCTGGAGCGGCAGGCTTCCGAGCGCCGCGTTGTGGATCACGCGCTCCATGCTGTCGCCATAGCGGCCGTCGCGTGTTGCACGCAGCAGCGCGCGCGTCAGCTTGGTATGGGCGTAGCTGCCGCACGGCACCTCGAAGCTGTTGTGCGTGTTGGTCAGGCTCGCCGCGAGCTGGTTGTACCCGGGCTTGCGAAAGAGCTCGTCCGGCCCCCATCCGCCAGTCACAAAGCTTTGCTCCTCGACCATGCGAAAGGCGTTGACTGCGGCCTTCAGGTGCATGGTGCTGCCGTCGACGAAGTACGCCTGCATGCCGGAGCAGAGCGAGTTGAGGTAGCTGTAGGCATGCCGGTCAGACAGCCGGTCTTCGCCGCGCGGAACAGGTTCTCGGGCAGCGTGTAGCTCTCGTCCCACATGTAGGAGGTGTCTTTGCCAAGCGCCCATTGCCGTTCCCGCTCGATGGCCCGGCCGGGCAAGGTAGAGGTTGCGGCCCGCGTCACGCGATCGAGCGTCTCCCACGCCTGCGTATCGGCTGCCATGGCCTGCGCGTCGACGAGCCCGCAGACCAGCTTTTCGTAGCTGTAGGCGGGAAAGCGCGTCTGCGCGAAGTAGTCCGGGGTGATCTCCTCGCGCAGCAGCGAGTGCAGCCGTCTCGCGCGTTCGCCGAGCGCCGTCTCTCCGGCCGATCCATTCGCTCTCGAGCCCGCGTACAAGCGGGACATCGCAGAGGTCCACTGGCCGAAGGTCGAGGCTGGCGCGAAGCCCGCATCATCGTGGTGGAAATCGAAGTCCGGACGCCACTCGTACCATCCACCCAGGCTCGCGCCCGCCGCCGGTCTGCCTGCCATCTGCCGGAACGGCTTCATCAGGCTGTCCTCGTTCAAGCCGAGCAGAATGCTGCGGGCCTGTATCTGCTGCGACGTCTCGAGCAGCCCACGAACCTCCACCTGCTCATAGCGAAACTCCTCGAGACTTGCGTCTGCCTTTGCCATGCTGCTTGCCGCCCTTTGCGTCGCTGCCGCAGCGCCTACCGCAGAGAACCCTCGCAGCACATCCCGTCGCGTCAAAGCCACACTCACCCTCCAGGTCTCACAGCCCTTCCGCTCTCCTGCAGAACAGGTGCGCTCTCAGCCCCTGCCTGCCAGATGCAGCAGACATCTGCCTGCCAGAGTGCGCCCTCGGCTTCGAACGGGGCTGCGCACCCCAAAACCACTTCTTCCGCGAAACCGGAGTGTGGTCACGAAGCCTGTCTCGGCACCATACTATCTATGGCCACCTTCTTTATGCCCGCCCCCACACCAACCCGCATTCCACCCACCGGAGACTTTGCCGGCAAAGCCTGGCAGCAGGTGCTCGCTCGCGACCCCGCTGGCGATGGCCACTTCGTCTACGCCGTCCGGTCCACGAAGATCTTCTGCAAGCCCTCGTGTCCCTCGCGCCGTCCGACCCGCCGCAACGTCAGCTTCTTCACCCTTCCTGCCGAGGCTGAAGCCGCCGGCTACCGTCCGTGTCTTCGCTGCAAACCAAACGACAATGCCGCCGCTCCCGACCCTCTCATCGCTGCCCTGGCCGCAGCCACCGAGTATCTGCAGCAGCACGCCCGGCATGCCGTCAACGCCCGCGTGACCCTCGCCTCGCTCGCCGCGGCGATCAACGTGGACGCTGCCACCATCATCCGTGCCTTTGATCGGATCCTCGGCGTGACGCCGGCGCAGTACGCCCGGAGCCATAGGCTGAACGCCTTCCGCGAAAGTCTGCACCCCATCTCTGCGGCAAGCAGCTCCGCCTCTGCGCCGGCCGAAGTGCCCAGCATCACCGACGCGATCTACGCTGCCGGCTTCGGCTCCTCCTCGCGTCTCTACGAGACAAGTGCCGACACCCTCGGCATGACGCCCTCCACTCTGCGCAGCGGCGGAGAGGGCGCCACGATCCACTACACGCTCGCCGCCAGTCCGCTCGGCCGAACCCTGGTGGGCGCGACATCGACCGGCGTCTGCGCGATTAACTTTGGCGACTCCGATCCGCAACTCCGCGCCGATCTCGCAGTCCGCTTCCCCAAGGCTGCACGTCGCGAGATCCCCAACCCGGCTGCGGCCGATCCTTCCTCCACCGAACCTGAAGATGTAACGGCGCGCTGGCTGGCGGAGGCGTCGCACTTCGTCCTTGCTGCACTCTCCGAGAGTCCCATCGCCCGGACCTTTCCGCTCGACGTCCGCGCGACCGCCTTCCAGCAGCGCATCTGGCGGGCCCTCCAGGCCATTCCGCGTGGAGAGACGCGAAGCTACGCCGCCGTTGCAGCCTCGCTCGGCCTGCCTACAGGCGCCCGCGCCGTGGCCACCGCCTGCGCCGCCAACCCCGTCGCTCTCGCCATCCCATGCCATCGCGTCGTTGGCGCCAGAGGCGCGCTGACCGGCTATCGCTGGGGCGTTGAACGCAAGCGCAGCCTGCTCGCGCGGGAGGGTTCGGCTCCAGTTCACAACGCCCCGCCAGTTGCTCCAACTGGCTCGAGGACAGATGTTGACAGCCGCACCCGGACAGCGGAAGCTGCAGAGGTATACCGGGCCTGATGTTCAGGAGGAGTCTGATGGCGTATTCCCTCTTTGCCGTGCCCCTCGTCGCCGTTCTCGCTGCCACAGCGCACGCAGAAACCTTTGATACCATCACCTTCTCATTCCCCGTTACGGCCATCCCGCAGCCTTTTGGGAATCCGCCTGACGTCGTCCGCTCCATCAATCAAAGTGTCGTGGTTCCAGCTTCGCCCACGCCCGTGAATGAACCCTTCTTCGTCTCTCCCGGAACCTTCTGGATCGACCCCTTTGGGAATCCTCCCGGTGCCTTTCCACCACCTGGCGATGTCTCGTATTACTTCTCCCCCGGGGGCGCCGGCTTCGTCTTCACCGAAAATCTCTTCAGTCCCCGTGCCTACTTCAACTTCATGTCCGCTCAGCTCTTTACAGGCGCTCCGACCGCACCTACGTTCCTGATCGGCACCTTCGCGGCGCAATACGCGGTCCCGATCTTCGGCTACGGCTATGACGCCGGCACAATCACCATTTCACCCGTGGACACACCACCCTCTACCGTCCCGGAGCCAGGCTCTTTTCTTCTCCTTGCTACCGGAGCCTTGGGCACGGTCGCCTCCCTCCGGCGACGCCTTCCCGCTTCCAGGAGATAGCCGCCGCAACCTTGGGACGAGGAACGTGTCCAACTCACAAACAAGTCGTCCGGTCTGCATCGTGAAGACGCCGGACCGGTAAACTGACAGCTGATTCTGTGAGCACGACCGTCCCCATCCCGGCCAATGCCTCGTCGGTGCCCGCCGCTAGGCACCCGCGTAAGCCGCCTCTTCCGGCACTGAGCGGCGTGCGCACTCTTCTCGCCATCAGCATCATGCTCTTTCACTTCACGCCGCCTCACACCGAGTGGCTGCACCCCCTGCTCGATAACAGCTTCATCTTCGTCGGCTGTTTCTTCCTCATTTCAGGGTTTATCCTGACGTACAACTACGGCGACCGTGCGCTGACTCTGGTGAAACGCGACTTCTGGTTTGCCCGCTTTGCGCGCCTTTACCCAACCTATCTCTTCGTCCTTCTGCTCTCCTTTCCCATGCTCGCAGCGGAGTGGCAGGCCCGCCCGCACAGCGAGTTCTGGCAAGGCCTGGTCCTGACGCCGCTGCTGCTGCAGGGATGGAGCCCGTCGCTCGCCACCTTCTGGAACACCGTCGCCTGGACGCTTTCGGCCGACGTGCTGCTCTACTTCGCTTTCCCGTTTCTGATCCTCTGGTGGGCGCGCAACAGCCACTGGCTGGATCGCCCATGGCGCGTCGTTGGCGTCGTCCTTCTGCTGTGGCTGGCCGGCTTGACCCCGCACACTCTCTATCACTTCCTGAATCCCGACCACCTTCCCGCGCCAGCTGACCGCTACACCGGCACGTACTGGATGCGGGTGCTCAAGTACACGCCGCCGGTTTATCTCTGCACCTTTCTAGCTGGACTGGCGCTCGCGAAGCTGCATGCATTGCTCACGCTGACCGAGCGCCAGCGCCTGGGTATGAGCGCCTTCGCCCTCACGGCACTCTGCCTCTTCTTCTACCTGGCCGCGCCTCATATCCCATATGTCATCGTGCACGGCGCGCTGCTGCTTCCGCTCTTCTGTCTGCTGATCCTCGGACTCAGCGGCCCGAATCTGATCGCCAGCACCTTCGGCCTTCGGCCCCTGGTTGTGCTGGGAGAAACCACCTTCGCGCTCTATCTGCTCCACTTCAACATCTTCGAGATGATCCACACCTACCACCTTGTGGAGCGGCTTCACCTTGTCGCGCTCGATCCCTGGGTCTCCTACGTCGCCATCGTCGCTCTCGCATATGCCACGGTCCGCTGGGTGGAAAAGCCTGCAGGCCGGCTTATTCTGAACCACGCCAAACGAAAGGGCGAGATCACCCAGAAAGAGCCGGTGCTCACGCCGACACCGACGCCCTAGGCCGTTCGCTTCGCTTCTGATCCACAGCAGACACTCACTTTCATTCCATCGCTCTACGCAGGAAGCCCCGCTCTTGAGCGGAGCCTTCTGGTGCAGACTTGAAAGAGCAACTACTGGTTGTTGACGACCTGTGTGGCGTGCTGGCCATTGGCTACGGCCACCAGGCAGCTTGGCAGCGCAGAGGTTGGATACGGCGTGTTCTGAATATCCTTGAGCGTGCCGTTATTAGGGCTGAGTTGCAGACCCGAGATCGTCTGGTCACCACTGTTTGAGGTGTACAGGTAGATCCCAAGCGCGGGATCGATCGTGACACAGCTTGGGTTCGTCTTAACTCCAACGGCGCCCGAGCCGACCGAACCTGACAGGTTGCCCGTCGCCTGGTCGATCGAGTATGCCGTCACAGAGGCCGCATTGAAATTCGTGACGTACAGGTACTTGGCGCGAGGATCGATGGTCAGGTTGGAAGGGTACTGGCCGGTCGCGAACGGTCCGTTGATCATCGCCTGCGGCAGACCATTGGTCGTCACCAGATAGCCGCCTACCTGATTGGAGAGATCATCTGTCACATAGATGAAGCGCGACGTGGGATCGACGGCAATGCCGCTCGGCTGCACGCCGGAGCGAATACCAAGCGGAACCGGCTGCCCGGGTGTGGCAGGCTCCAGTACACGAGTCAACGTTGTGGATCCCTGGGTCTGCGCGAAGGTCTGAATATAGCCGATGGGACTGGTGCCGCCACCCGCCGAGGTCGTCGTCTCGCGATCCGCCACATAGATGAAATGAGTCGTCGAGCCAGTGGGATAGTTCGATGAGGCTACGCCGATCGGCGCGTTCCCGGTGTTAACTGTGGCTGGCGTTCCCAGCGTCCCATCACTTGTATTGATAGGAAACACCGTCAGGTTGCCCGGTCCGGGCAATGCAGATGAAAATCCGGGCTGGAAGGTGGAAGCGACGTACAGGTAGCTGCCGGTTGCGTCGATCGTGGCTGCGACCGGGTAGGTGCCCGGGGTGTTGTATGTGTTCTGCGGATAGATCTTACCATCGGTTCCGACCGCAAACTCAACCACATTGTTGTCATCGCGGTTAAGTACATAGATGTACTTGCCGCTCGGCGCCGCCACGAGCGTGACGGGGTTCCGGCCGCCCGAGCTGACGGGTGAGTTTGCGAGCTGTGTGAGTGCACCCGATTGATAATCGACCAGATAGCCACTGACGAAGCCTGTGGTGCCCTGTACTGCAGTCGCGTACACATACGCCACCGTGAAATCACGGCTGCAGGAGATGGTGCCAAAACCGAGCGCCGCCGAGACCAGAACTGCCACACTCCCGCGGCCTATCGCATTCCAATTCATTCGTCTTCCAATCCTTCGGCGGCCTGTGAGAGACCGCTGCCTTCCGTTCGGTGCTGCTCCTCCGCGTGTGCCGCGGAAAGGAGCAGCCGGTGTACTGCAAGGACGCACTCTTAGCTCGTCGCTCCGCTGACAGCGAGACAGCTTGCGTGGGTAACAGCGGTGAAATTGGATCCATGCTGCAGAGGACCCAGCGATCCATCGGACAGGTTCAGAGCAAGGCCAGTTACAGTACCATCCGCGTTCGACGTGTACAGATACTTGTTCGTCGGATCTTCCACCATGCACGTTGGACCGGAGCCGACGGCAAATGGATTGTTCTGCCCGGCAAGTGGCGTCAGATTCCCGTTCGCGTCGATGCTGAACGCCGAGATGGAGCTGTTCGGCTGGGACGCATCATTGTTCGACTGGTTGAGCACGTAGACAAACTTGCCGTTGCGCCCCTCAGTGAGGGTCCACACCGGATTTCGCGCTGTAGCAACATTATTGAAAGGGCTATTTACAACGGCGTTCAAGGCACAGTTCGTTCCTACGTTGTATGCGTAGATCTGGCCTGCGCCGGTGGCATTTCCGCTCGCATCGGTGGGTCCAATCTCAGTCAGGTAGAGGGAGGAGGCGCTTCCGTTCGTGATGGAGGAGAAGTTCTTGGCGCCCGTAAAGATGTTTCCGCTTACCGTCGTCGTAAGCTGCCCGCCGCCGGCGATCTGATAGGGAAAAACATAGGTGTTGTGTGCGTCTTGAGGCGTGTTTTTGTCCAGAATAAAGAGGCAGCTGCTTGCCTG
The DNA here is from genome assembly GCA_903642235.1 of Acidobacteriaceae bacterium. Taxonomy (GTDB): domain Bacteria; phylum Acidobacteriota; class Terriglobia; order Terriglobales; family Acidobacteriaceae; genus Edaphobacter. The sequence continues at coordinate 198,141 of CAHJWL010000001.1, forward strand.
CACCCGCATCATGCTCGGAGTCTGGCCGACCGGGAAGAAGTTGATGTTGATGTCGTTTGCATCTTTGACCTGCTGATTGGTCACGATCGACAGCCGGCCGGTGTCTCCGGCGATCGAGAAGACAGTCACGTCGCCCTGCTTGTTCGTGGCATAGCTTGTGCCGTCCGGAGCTAGACTGTCGAGCACATAGAGGTAGGTTCCCGAGTTGTCGATTGCCGCCCATACGGGCGTGCCGGCGGGTGTGGAGTAGTTCTCCTCAAACGTCAGTGTGCCGTCGCCACCCACGAGAAATTCGGAGATGTTGCCGTCCCGGTTGGAAGTGCCATCCGCCTGGAACGTGCCCTTATTAACCACATAGACGTATCGTCCTCCAGTGCGCACGATCGGCACCCCGGGATTTACGCCGACGGAATTGAAGGGAGACTTGGGAATATTCGTCAGGTTTCCCGTGAAGTTGTCAATCTTGTAGCCCACGATGGAGCTTGCCATGGTCGCCGTCGAGGTGGTTCCCGTAACCCACATGAATCCGATCGTTCCGCCACCACATGCTGTCATACCCAGACCGAGTGCTACCGAGGCCGCCAGTGCCATCGAGACACGGCCAATTCTGTTCAACTTCATGCGCTTCCTTCACCCTTGCAGATCGCTTTCAGCGCAGCTTTCACGCAGAAGAGGACCGACATGCCATCAGGGATTCATTTCCCGTAATTGTAGAAGCTGGCGAGCGTTTGCGCCACCTGATGGCGGCGGATCGTGGCAGCAGACCATCGCTCTCTGCCATACCTGCGCCCCTGTAGGACACGACAGAACGGGGGCAGGCGCTGCCGCGTCCACCCCCTTCCACACCTCGTGAATCGCGCCTGACTTACCAGGTGCGGCAGACAGTAGCCGGCATCATGGGTTGTCCGGTCTTGCAGCCGAAGGCTTTGCCGAACTCCTCGAAGTTCTGCACCGAGCCCTTCGTCCGCCACTCGCCTGAGCTGTGCGGATCCGTTCTTGCCAGTACCCGCGCACTCTGCTCCGTCCGGTTCTCACACCAGACCTGCCCGAAGGAGATAAAGAAGCGCTGTTCCGGCGTATATCCGTCCTTCTTGCCGTCAACGAACCCCGGTCCCTCGCCGCTCTTCGCGATCACTTCCTTAAGCGCCTGGAACGCAATGCGAAGCCCGCCATTATCCGCCGTGTTCTCACCCAGCGTCAGATGCCCGTTCAGCTTCTGCCCCGGCGCGACCTCGAAGTTGTCATACTCCTTCGCCGTGCACTCCGTTCGCTCCTCAAACTTTCTCTTATCCTCATCCGTCCACCACTGCCGCACATTGCCGTGCAGATCGTACTTCGATCCCTGATCGTCAAAGCCGTGCGTCATCTCATGGCCGATCACCACGCCGATCCCACCGAAGTTGACAGCGGGATCCTCGTGATTGTCAAAGAATGGAGGTTGCAGAATGCCGGCAGGGAAGTTGATGTCATTCTGCGGCGGGTTGTAGTACGCGTTCACTGTCGGCGGCGTCATACCCCACTCGCGCTCATCGACCGGCTTCCCCAGCTTGGCGATCTCATACTTCGCCTCAAAGGTCTCGGAGCGCTCCTGGTTTCCCAGCAGATCGTCCCGTTTCACAGCCAGGGCCGAGTAGTCGCGCCACTTTTCTGGATAGCCGATCTTGTCCTTTATCGTATCCAGCTTCTTGCGCGCCTCCACCTTCGTCTCATCACTCATCCATGGCAGCTGCTTAATGTCTTCAGCCATCGCGACCTCGAGTGCCTTGACCAGCCGCTCCATGTTGTCTTTTGCGTCCGGCGGAAAGTTCTGCTTCACCCAGTCCTGCCCAACTGCCTCGCCCAGCGCGCGATCGGTGCGCGTGGTGCACTGCTTCCAGCGTGCCTGCTGCTCCTTCTGGCCGTTCAGCGTCTGGTTGAAGAATGCGAAGTTCTCATCGACGATCGGCTTTGAGAGCAGCGTCGCCGCACCGTGCAGCGCATGCCAGCGCAGATAGTGCTTGACCGCGTCTGGCTTCTCGTCCGTGAGCACCGTTTGCACGGCTTTCACGTACCCGGGAGAGCTCACATTCAGTGTCTTCGCCGCGCCCAGCCCCACCCCGCCCATGTACTGTCCCCAGTCAAAGCTCGGACTCAGGGCATCGACCTCAGCGATCGTCATGACGTGATAGACGTTCTCCGGGTTCCGCCGCTCTACCCGGCTCATAGAACCCTTTGCCAGCGTCGTCTCGATCCGCATCACATCCGCGGCCTCGACCTTGGCCTGCTCGGAGCTGTCACCCGCCAGCGTGAACATCTTTTCGACGTGGGCGAGGTACTGCGCACGAATCGTCTTTGACCGTTCATCGTCGTTCAGGTAATAGTCCCGGTCCGGCAGCGAAAGCCCACCTTGCCCTGTCTCCGCGATCTGCTTGCTCGCGTCTTTCTGATCCTGGCCTACACTGGCCTCAAAAAAGCCTCCGCCGCCGTGGTCCTGGAAATCCTTGACTCCGAAGGCTGCCAGGTCCTTGTTGCTCCGGAGGCCCTCGATCAGCGCGAACTCTGGCGCCAGCGGCTTCACTCCCAGCGCGTCCGCCTTCGAGACATCCATGCACGCGGCAAAGAAATCTCCATATTGCTTCTGCAGCGGCGTCGTGGGCGAGTCCGCTGCCTTCTTCAGATCCGCATACAGCAGGTAGCGGTTTCGTTCGCCTAACTCGTTGAAGCGGCCCCATCGAGCCTGATCGCCAGGAATCGGGTTCGTCTTCTTCCAATTGCCGCAGGTGTACTGGTAGAAGTCCGAACAAGGGTCCGCAGTCTTGTCGATCGCCTGCAGATCAAAGCTGATCGGCTTCTTGGGCTCACTTGTTGGTCCTGTGTTGGCATCTGCTGCCACCACCATCGGCCCGTCAGAGTTTAGGGAGCGGTCGGATTCAGTCGCGGCCTGTGACAAAGCGCTCTGGGGCAGACCAAAGCCGACGTACGCTGCCAGCAGAGACAGGGAGGCAAAACTCTTCGAACGCATGGATCTCCTTGAGGTCGGGAACTTAGAGGAAATGTTGTTGCAACAGAATACGCCCACGCTCCGCGGCTATGCATCGCGGCAGTGCTGGGGACGAACTCAGGTTTGGCCGGCCGAGCTTCAGGCCCGGTCGCCAATTCCGCTGAAGATCACTGGAAGATCGACATAGACCGGCGTCCCATGAACCTCGAGCCGATCGCAGGCGATCCACTCCGCACCCCGGCACATCCGCCCCGTTCGTGTCCGAGGGTCAACGATCCAGACCGTCTCAACGCCCATGGTCAGGTAGTCGCCCGCCCTCTCCTGTGTATCCGAGTAGCTGTCGTCCGGTGACAATATTTCAACGACCAGCAGCGAAGGATTCTGCAGAACATCGGGCTGCGGCCCAGGACGAAGCACTACCAGATCCGGCACTCGCACGCGGGTTGCAGACACCTGAAGGCGCTGCTCCGTGCTCGCCATGACCGCCCACTCCGTCTCTCGCGTTCCAAACCACACCGTCAGCAGCAGTTGCACCCTGGCATGCTCCCATTTGCCCACGTTCCGCCCTCGGAGCTCGCCGTCAACATACTCGCAATCCGGCTGGTAGCTGGTGCGGAGGTACTCGTCGATCGACAGCAATGTCGCAGTTGCCATGGTCAGGATGAATCTCCCACCTACATCTTGCAGCAGTAAGCGCGACGCTAGAAGATTTTCAGATGGATGGTCAAATACTTCTTCGGATCGGCGCGAATCGTATCCACCAGCAGAGTGCTCTGCGTCAGCAGCTTATTCAGATTCGTATAGGCCTGGTCGTCGGTCGCCAGCTTGCCCAGAGTTCCGCGTCCCTGGTCGATCCCCGTTACAAGGGAGTTTACCTGCGTCAGCGTGTCTTGCAGCTGCTGCCGGAACTGCGGATCCTTCGCCAGCAGACCCAGACCGCCCTTGCCCGCGTTCACATCATTGAGGAGCTGATTTGCATTCGCCACAGCCGCATTTAGGTTGTTGTAGAGGTGCTCATCCTTCAGCAGCTTGCCGGCCGATCCCTGACCGTTTTGCAGCCCGGCGGTGATCGCGTCGACCCGGGCGATGGTGTCGTTAATGCGGTTATACAGGGCGTCGTCGTTCATCAGTTTTCCGACAGTGCCTTTACCGGTATTCAGATTCTGCGCCAGCGTGTGGAGTTCGTCGACCGTCGCGTTCGCCTTGTTGTACAGATCTGGATTGTTGATCAACTGCCCGACCGAACCCTTACCGTTCTGCAGGTTGTCGACGATCGTATTCATCTTGGCCAGAATGACATTCAGACTCTCAATCGTTCCCTGGCTGGCTTTGACCACATCCTGCAGGTTCGGTGTCTCGAGCGTCTTTACCTCATCGCCGTTATCAAGCGCCGGGCCCACAGCATACTGACTGTTGATGTCGACTACGGTGTCACCCAGAACACCCACCGTGCTTAGTGACGCCTTCGAGTCTTTCTTCAGGTCCTTGCCGTACTTGGTGTCAAGCTTCATCGTCACCATGACCGGAGTCAGCTTTCGCTCCTGTGCGCTGGTGATCGCGATGCTCCTGACCGTACCGATCGTTACACCCTGCAGATTGACCGCCGCGCCCTCTTTCAGTCCGGCTGAGTTTTCGAAGTAGGTGGTGACCTGAATCTTGTGCGAGAACAGCCCCAGCCCCGAGGAGCTCGTCATGAGAAACAGCAGAGTAATCAGCACGACCGACGCGATCAGCACGATAACGCCGACCTTCAGTTGCGACCATCGCACCTCCTGCTGACTGGGCATATCTCTCCCTTACACACTCAACTTCAACACTTACAGCCATATCGCCCGGCGTCAAGGATGAACCATCGGTCGAGCATCGTGCAGATCAAGCCCCGCTACCCTGTTGCTGTCCGTGATGTCTCTCTACGGATGCCGGAATGCCGGCTCGGGGTTCAGGAATCGCCACCCCGCGGTGCGCCGCCGGACCTTCTATTTGCCCTCTACAATCACCACGGCCATGGCGAACTCCCGGCTATGCGTGAGCGAAAGTTGCGTCTCCACCACACCCATGGCCTGAGCCCGATCGAGTGCTCGCCCGCTCCAAACAAGCTCCGGCTTGCCGCCACGCTGGTTGCGCACCTCAATCTCCGTCCACCGCACCCCCCGGCTGATGCCCGTTCCCAGCGCCTTCGCTCCCGCTTCCTTGGCGGCAAAACGTGCCGCAAAGCTTTCTGCCGCGCCATGTACTTTACGCCGGCAATAGGCGATCTCGAAGGGCGTAAATACCCGATCGAGAAAACGGTCGCCAAACCGCGCTATGCTGTGCCGCACTCGATCGATCTCGATCAGATCCGTTCCCACGCCCAGGATCACCGCGCACCCCCCCCCTTCGTTCCGTGAGCCCAGAGCATCCCGTCCGAGACGGTCCGCAGCCTTGCCCGGCAGCTTATGTCCACGAGCCTGCCCCAGAATGGTCCGGACGTCAATGCTTCGAAAGTCATTCGAATTGTGGCTTGACCCGGAGCGTCCAGCAGCTAGGCTCTCCCTCAGCGCAATCTTTTGCGCCAAGGAGCTCCACTATGCAGAAGTCGTTCCGTCTGTTCGTCTTGACCGCCGCCCTCTCGCTTTGCGCCGCCCCGTCGCTTCACGCTGAGCAAACTGGCTGCAACCCACACCCCTGGGCCGCGCGTCCGACGGGCACCTTCAGTTCTTTTGTCTACACTGTCCGTAGCTTCTTCGGCCGGTAATCCGCGGGTAGGACCGCGCTTATGACTCTGTCGCTTCTGGACACTACGCTGTGGGTGGCGAGTTTGTTAGGACACGCCACCCTTTTCTTTGTCCTGATCGCTCGATCGCGATGGCGGCACCTACCCGTCTTCACCACCTTTGTTGCTTTCAGCGTACTTCGCACGATCGCCCTCTTTCTCGTCCATCGGTATGGCACCCGACACGGCTACTTCGTCACCTACTGGAGTACCGGCTTCGCGGACTACCTCTTCCAGGTGGCGCTCATCCTTGAGATTGCGCACGATGTTCTGCGGCCTGCAGGCAGGTGGGTGATAGAAGCCCGGCGGGCCTTTCTCCTGTGGAGCGCGGCCGGAGTTCTGGTTGCGGCAGCGTTTGCCCTGAGGATTGGCCCGCCGGAGGCGAAGGGGCTCGATCTTTGGGACGTGCGCATCACCGTTTTTACCTCGCTGCTCACCTGCGGCTTGTTTCTCGCGATGGCCACAGCGGCAAATCGACTGGGTCTTGGCCGGCGCAGCCACATCCTCGCCCTTGGCCAGGGACTGACTGCCTGGGCCTTTGCGGCGTTGCTTGAAGACTTCGGCCACGTGGCGCTTGGCTGGAACCGCCAGTTCATCGTCTTTGTGCATGTCCGCATGCTCATCTACCTGGCCGTTCTGGGCTATTGGATCGTGGCGTTCTGGCGGCCGGAGCTCTCGCGATCGCGTTCTTTTGCTGAAAAAGGTGTATTTCCTGTTGCCCTCGGCATGGAGGTGCACTACGATCACACCAGATTCGAGCGTCCGCCCCTATGAGCTTCGTGGCCCTCTTCGGATTAGCGGTTGTTGGTGCGGGCGCAGGCCTGCTCCAGGCGCAGCGCACGGCCCGCTCTCTCTCTCGTCTGTCCTGGGAGGATCTGCTGGCAAAGCTCAAGCCCGTCAGCGTGGACGGCATCAATGCCATCGCACTCGACTATCTGCAGCCAGGCAAGGGCCAGACCCGGATCGAAACCGATCAGCTCTGGACGATGATTGGCGGTCTCGAAGGAATCTCTCGGCTCCGCGCGAATGCAGATGTTCTGCTTGCGCTCGCCGGCTACGCGCAGCGATGGAATCCCGAAGAAGGCCTGATTGTGGCGGAACGGATGCGGCGGGACGGCCTCGCGCTTCGGCGCTCTGCATTCAAGCTGATGGTCAGCCTGCCTTTTGGCTTTGGCCAGGCTCTCGGTCCATTCAATGTGCAGGAGGTAGCTGGTGCGTACTACCTCATGCGGCAACGCCTGCTCGCTCTCTATGAGACCAGCCACGCCGGCAGGTATCCGCAGTTGAGTGCTGCCCTCTAGACAGGGAGCGGCCTCGCTCCTTTTCACATCAGAGTTGTGCATGTCGAACGAGGCTCGGCCAGGGAGAGCTCTCAGTGCACCAGCACCTGGTTGCCGCCCCTTGCCTTGACCCGGTACATCGCGCGATCACACTGCTGCAGCAGTTCGACCCACCCGCGCACGGCCTCATCCATCTGTGCGACACCGAAGCTCGCATGGACCCGCATCACCATCTCCCCGGAGATGCAGCGTGTCTCCTCGACCGCGCATCGCAGCCGCTCGGCAATGTCGATAGCCTCATAGAGTGACGTGCGCGGCAGCAGCACCGCGAACTCGTCGCCGCCCAGCCGCGCGAGCCGGTCGTCGCACCGCATCTCGCCTTCCAGGCAACGTGCCACACTCAGCAGCACAGCATCGCCGCACTGGTGTCCCCAGGCATCGTTGACGTGCTTGAACTCATCGAGATCAATCAGGATGGCGGAGAGCGGCAGGTCGCTCGCCAGGCTGTTCAGCACCTCGCGCTCTGCCCAGTAATCGAGCGCGCGCCGGTTCAGCAGGCGCGTCAGCGGATCGGTCATCGCCTCAACCTCCAGCTCCGCACGCAGCCGCGCTGCTGTCATCCACACAAAGGCGATGGTCACAGCACCCTGCAGCACCGATGTCAGCAGGAGCGTCCAGCACATCGTTCCCTGGCTCTTCAGATAGTCCGCCGGAACGCCGAAACGCAACACGGCAAGCGCGCGCAGTAGGCTGTTTACGCTGAGCAACACCAGCAGGCTACCCATCATCCACGCCGACCAGCGCAGCGGTCCGGTGGCATTGCGCAACACCAACGCCGCGCTCAGACCTACCTGTGCGCAAAGGATCAGGCTGTACCAGAACAAACGATGCTGCGTATCGGGCGTCATCATCGTCCATCGCCACAGGGTTACCGCGCAGACACCGGCCAATGCCAGCTGAAACCACCACTGGGAGCTTCGTTTGCCGAAGAACTCCGTGAAGGAGCGGTGCAGGAAGACGTAGGCGACGGAGAAGAAAAGATCGCCAAGCCAGATGGACAACCAGTCCGGAAGCAGACCGCGCAGTGCGATCAGCAGCGCGCCCGCAAACGCGAAAAACGTGAAGGCTGGAAACCAGCTCGAGCCGCGTGCGCCGCGGTGCATCCTTGAGTTCACAACCGTCAGCAGGGTAAACAAGCCAAGCAGCGCCGCATGCTCGACATGCAAAGTATGCATATCCATGGCGAGAGCTCCAGAGTGAAGAGATCGCCCTCCATTGAGCGGCAGCGAATGAGCGACTCCGCTGAACTCAGCGTACGAAGGCGGCCGTTCCAGTGCAGCCTGAGCGAGCCCGTCGGAGGCAGAGAGTGACCGGTGGCAGTGATCGTAGCACGGTACTGTTACGGAGCCTAGTCACTTCTTTTTCTCGGGAACCATCATCTCTGCGGCGCGGTGAAAATAACTTTCTGGATCGCCAACTGTCAATCGCGCCCAGGTCCAGCCGGTATGGACCAGCACCAGCCGCAGTCCGGTCGCGTCACTCGCCACCCGCGCATCCTGGGCGATCTGGAAGACCGGTTCGCTCAGGATCGATCCACCCGCCGTCACCGGCGTCGTCAGCCGTACCCCACCGAGCCCTCGCAGCGGCTCCCATCGCGAGCCATGCGGATCGACCAGGTAGGCCGTCAGTCCCTCTTCGCTGCCGGTATGCTGGTGATCCCGATTAGAGACCCGGATGATCACCCGCAGCAGCCGCTCGCGCTCCTCTCCGCGCACGAAAAAGCCCTCCGGCTCCTCCGCGCCGAGTACCGCAAAGCACATCGTTCCGAAGCAGCGATCCTCACCGAGAGGCTGTCCCACACCGTAGATCCGTCCCGGCTGCGTGAGCGAGACCCCCACCAGAAGCAGCAGGTACGCGAGCCAGATCGCACCCAGGGCGATCGCGCCGCGACGAAAGCGCCGCCGTTCACCGCGGATGCGTGCAAGGGCCAGCCCCGCCAGACCCAGTCCGGTCCACAGCACTAAACCCAGCACGAGCAATCCACTCAGCCGCTCAACCATCCCTCATCATCCCACTGCGGCTGGTAAGCTTGCACCTGAGCCAATGAACTCCATCATCATCGCCAAGGATCTCGGCAAGACGTACCGAACAGGAAAGGTCGAAGTGACGGCACTGCGGGGCGTCAGCTTTGACGTGGCTCCGGGCCAGTTCGTCGCGATCGTTGGCCCCTCCGGCTCCGGAAAGTCGACCCTCTTCCACGTCCTGGGCGGCCTTACGCAGGCCACCACCGGTTCCGTAACGATCGACGGCGTCGATCTTGCGCCACTCTCGGATGCTGCTCGCACCCGCCTGCGCAAGGCGAAGATCGGCTTCGTCTTTCAACGCTTCAACCTGCTCCCGACGCTCTCCGCCATGGGCAACATCGAGATCGCGCATGAGATCTCGGGCGTGAAGACACCGCTCGACCGGCCGCTGCTTGACCACCTCACGGACCTGCTCGGGATCAGCGGTCGCCTCGACCACCGGCCGAATGAACTCTCCGGCGGCGAGCAGCAGCGCGTTGCCATCGCCCGCGCCCTGATTACCCGGCCGGCCATCGTCCTGGCCGATGAGCCTACGGGCAATCTCGACACGCAAAACTCCGACGCGGTGCTGCACATGCTGCGGACCTCCAGCCGCGAACTGAATCAGACCGTGCTCATGATCACGCACAATCCGGAAGCCGCTGCGATCGCCGACCGCATCCTGCACATGCGCGACGGGCAGATCACTCACATTGAAGCCGGCCGCCACGTCGCGATGGTCTGACGCATGTTCCTCGGAAAGCGCGACGCAGCAGGCGACACTTTTGCCGTGCAGTACGCGGCCATGGACGAGGCCGGTCTGCTGCGTACAGCCCGCATCTATGACACTCTGGTCGAAGCAGCGCAGGAGGCCTTGCGGGCCGAGTTCGCCCGTCGCAATCTTGAACCACCGCTCGTTGACGAAGATCCGGCCGGGCAAACGCTGGTGACCGTGCGGCGTTATCGCGATCTCTCAGAGGCGATCGTCGCCCGCAGCGTGATCGAGGCCGCGGGTATGCTCTGCTTTCTGCAAAACGAGAATATGGTCCGGCTTGACTGGCAGATCTCGAACTTCATCGGAGGCATCCGGTTGCAGGTCGCTGCGTCAGATGCGGCCGAAGCGGAGGAGATCCTCTCGGCACCCATTCCCGCCAGCATCGCCATGGAGGGCGAGCCTGACTACATTCAGCCGCGCTGCCCGCGCTGCGACTCGCTCGACATCAGCTTCGAGGGCGCAGGCAGGGGCGCCGCACTGGCAGCGCTCTACCTCTTCTCGCTGCCGGCCCCCATGGGCGAAAAGCGCTGGATCTGCAACAGGTGCGGCCTGCTCTGGGCGGATGACGAGCGGGCTGAAGGCGCGCAGCGCTAAGTGCTCTCAGGCGCCGTTCAGGCCTACTTCGCGGAGCGCGCGTTGTTGCTTCTGTCGTCATCCGGCAACGCGTGGTCCGGGTCGATCGTCACGCTCGCGACAGGCTTCTCTCCCGCCCAGGTCATCTCGGCTTTGTTCAGCCATGTCTCGACCGGCAGGTGGAAGCGTGTGTTCGAGCCGTCCCTGTACTTGACCTCAACCGTGGCCGGCAGAACCAGCTGGCCCTTGTTCGTGATCGTAACGGCCTCGCCCTCAATCGATGTCACTGAGAGATCGTGCTTCCAGTTGTTCAGGTACCAGCCGCGCCAGAACCAGTCCAGATCCTCGCCACCTTCGCTTGCCATGGAGCGGAAGAAGTCCGAAGGCGACGGGTGCTTGTAGGCCCAATCGCGAATGTACTTGCGGAACGCCCAATCGAAGCGTTGCGGCCCAAGAATCTGATCCCGCAGCAGCACCATGCCGTACGCGCCCTTGAAGTAGCTGACTGGGTGGCCGAGCTGCCAGGTGTAGGCGTCGGCGGGCATCAAAATCGGCGGCGCTGCCGGGTTGTCAAGCACCTTCAGGATGGTGTCCGCGGGCTCGCCGCCGGCTGAGTACTCGCTATCGCGCTTCGGCCCGTAGACGCCGCCCTTGAAGTCATCCGATTCAAAGATGTCGATAAAGGTGTTGAAGCCCTCATCCATGAAGGCGTTGCGCCGCTCATTCGAGCCGACGATCATCGGAAACCAGTCATGGCCGATCTCATGCGCCGTGATCCAGAAGAGTGTCTTGCCCTTGTCCTCGATGCCGTCAAAGACGATGCCGGGGTACTCCATGCCGGTCGAAAAGCCGGCGACATTGATGGCTGCCGGGTAGGGGTAAGGGAACCAGCGCCGCGAGAAGTCCTCGACCGCATCCTTGACGTACTCGGTTGACCGGCCCCAGGCCTCATCGCCCGCGCTCTCGGGCGGATAGACACTCATGGCGAGCGATCTCTTGCCATCCGGCAGGTTAATGCGCGCCGCGTCCCAGACAAAGACGGGGCTGGCACTCCAGGCGACATCGCGCGTCGAATCCATGTGGAAGTGCCAGGTCAGGGTACCGTCAGGCTTGGTCGCGGCGGCTGGCCGGCTGGCCGGATCCTTCACCTCCGCGACACTGCGGATCGTGACCGTCTTGTCACTGCTGCGCGCCTGCTCCAGACGGGCGATCTGCTCCTTTGTCAGAACGTCCTTCGGGTTCATCAGTTCGCCCGAACCGGCAACGATCATGGTTGCGGGGACGGTCGTGTAGTAATCGAAATGGCCGTACTCCAGGTAGAACTCATTGCCGAGATACGGCTGCGTATCCCACCCGCGCAGATCGTCGTAGACGCACATGCGCGGGTACCACTGCGCCATGTCGTAGATCTCGCCCTCCTTTGATTTGCCCCAGGAGGTTCGCCCGCCCCATACACCGGGGATCTGGTAGTGATACGTGATGCGAACCTTCAGCTGGGCGCCCTTGGGTGCGAGCGGCTGCGGCAGATGGATCTGCATGCGGGTGTCGTCGATGAGGTACTCGGCCTTGACGCGCTGCTTGCCCGCCTCGAGCTCAACGGAGTCAAAGAGGAAGCCCTCGGTTGATCGCCCGTTGGGGTTCTCCTCAGAGTCCGGCACCGGCTTCGCTCGTCTGGGTCGCATCAGGCCGCTGTTGACAATGGCCGCGCGCGAGTCTTTGCGATAGATGTTCTGGTCGAGCTGAATCCACAGGCTGGTAAGCGCGTTAGGACTGTTGTTGATATACGTGATGCTCTCTGTCGCGCGCAGCTGCTTGGCAGCGGTATCGAGTGTGGCGTGAAGCTCATAGTCCGCCTCGTTCTGCCAGTACGAAGGACCGGGCGCTCCGTTGCTCGAGCGATATGCGGTCGCGGGAACTGGCAGGGTAAGCGGCGCAAAGGCAACACGCGGATCATAGGGCGTTTCGCCCGCCGCACGAGAGCCGGGTGCGGCTGTCTGCGCCGGGGCATGAGGAACAAGACCGAGGAGGGCGACGAACACGGCGAGGCGGCAGGCGAGCATGGACAAGGTCTCCTTGAGGGCCGGGGCAGGGATCATAGATCGATGGGTTGCTCCTAGCATACCTGCAGAGCACCGGCTTGCGCGGTCGTGATCTGCTCCCATGCGAGAATCGCATCGCGCGGTCCCACGCGCGCCTCATGAGGAATCTATGCCGTGGTACGCACTGAGTTCACCGAACGATCCGAAGCTCGAGGAGCTTGCAGACCGCTTTCAGCTGCATCCTCTGCATCTCGAAGACGCCCGTTCCGACGACGAACGCGTCAAGGTGGAACAAACGCCGCAGTACACCTTTGCCGTGTTCAAGCCGGTGCGGCTGAAGAAGTCTGGTGAGACCGCAGAGGTCACCTTCTCGACCATCGACATCTTTGCCGGCCGGGCGGATGGCGAGACATTCTTCATCACCATCTCGGATCCTGACTGCTCCACCAGCCAGGAGGCGCTTACCCGGGCGCGGCGGGAAGCTGCGGATGCCAAGCCGGCGCGGCTGCTCTACCTGATCCTCGACACGATCGTGGATCTCTACTTTCCGGCCATCGACGCCTTCGACGATCAGATCGACGTTCTTGAGGACCGCGTCGTCGCCAACCCCGATCCCGACGTACTGCAGGGCGTGTTCACCATCAAGCGACAGCTGGTTGATCTGCGGCGCGTGCTCGTCGGCACACGCGACGCTACGCTGCACCTGCAGCGCGATCCGGATTCCATCATCGACGCAGAGCATCAGCCATTCGTGCGTGACATCTACGATCATCTGGTCCGTTTGCTGGACTCCGTCGAGACGCAGCGCGATCTGGTGAACAACTCGCTCGACATCTATCTCTCAAGCGTCGCGAACCGCACCAACGAGGTCATGAAGGTGCTTACGATCCTGGGAACCGTCGTGCTTCCGGTGCTGGCGATCTCGAGCATCTATGGCATGAATCTGAAGGGGTTGCCGTTTGAGGACTCCCCGCACGGAGCTCTGTATGTCTCGCTGATGGCTCTTGTCAGCACGGCGGCCCTGCTCGTCTTTCTGCGCAGCAGACGATGGCTCTAGGAGAGCAGCGGGTAAGAGCGTTGCAACAGCTACAAACAAGTTTTCCGGCTTTCGTACGAGGAAGAGAGAACGCGCGAGAAAGTTGCAGGGAGGGGCCGCATCGCGCTCGATCTTTGCATCCATCTCAATACCGCGCGGCTGAGGCCGCACTGAGGAGAGATCATGACCGACTATCGCGTAGCGCCGGGCGAAGCCCAGGAAGATCAAGTAACAGCAGCCATCGAGCAGGTGACCTCGAAGATTCCCTCAAGTGCCTACTTTGGTATGGCAGTGGCCTCAATGGCAGTTTCCGTGGGCTTCAAGGCGGCCGGCAAGAGCGATAACGCCCTCTTCATTGGCCAGTGGGCCGCTCCGTTCCTGATTCTGGGCGTGTACAACAAGATGGTCAAACAGCATGGGTCCGATGCCGCGACCAGCCGTGCTTCCGCGCTTTAAACGACTCTTTACGACAAAAAGGGCCCTGGCGGCCCTTTTTATTTGGTACCTAACCGCCTACCAAAGCACGCCGTGGACAGGCTCCGCGGTGGGTGGCAGATGCGTCTCACCCATAAGCTGCCGCAGATTGATGTCGATGGTGCGTGTAATTGACGTCAAAGGCACGTCGTATACCGTGTTCTCGAAGGGATCTTCGAGGTCCCTGCCGATCCTGTCGAGTGCCAGAAACATAAAGCCCACCAATGTCGATCCGAGCGGCGTAAACCAGCCCAGGTTCTCGACCATGCCGATCGGCAGCAAAAGGCAGTAGATCTGGACGAAGAGCATAGGAAAGAAGTCGTACTGCTTGGGCATGGGTGTGTTCTTGATGCGCTCGGTTCCGCCCTGCGCATCCGCCAGATCATCGAGGTTGCGATCCATCGCCTGCCACTCCAGCCGGTCAATCCAGCCGCGGTTCTTGCTCTCGCGCAACAACCCGCCCATCCTCTGCTGAATGCTCAGAGGAACGTTCTTGGAGAGGCGCAGCGCGCTGATCTGCTCTGCCTCGAGCAGCGGCTCGATCTCCTCCCACGGGCTCAGCTTGCGCAGATGCTGGCGCAACGCGTGAACGTAGGCAATCTGGTGCAGGATCAGCCGCCGCTTCATAACGTCGAGATCGACGACATCAGCACCGTGCTGCTCGGGATTCGGATGCATGGTTGAGCAGACCTGCCGCGCCAGCGAGCGGCTGTTATTCACCACCTGCCCCCACAGTCCGCGCGCCTCCCACCATCGCGCATAGGCAGAGTTGTTACGGAAGCCGACGATAATGCCGATCGCCGATCCATAGAGCGCCAGCGGCACATACTTTGAGCCGACCCACTCCCAGTGCAGCACCTTGTAGGCGATGACGACGGCCACATCCCAGCCAACCAGAGCAAGCAGCGGCCAGCCGACATACCGCAGCATGCGCCACAGCTGCGGCGCTTTCGGAACGATCATCGGCTTAGGCTCCCCGGAACACTTCGTGGCTCGCTTCGGAGCTTCCGTCCAGATCGGCCACAACCTCGTCGGCATCTACGGGATGAAACTCGCGTGAGCCGTTCTCGGCGATGCGCACTTGGCCGGAGCCGATGTCGTACACCCAGCCTGAGATCGTCAGCTCGCCGCGCGCCATTGCTCCCGCCACTGAAGGGTGCGTCTTCAGGTGCGCGAGCTGCATTAACACATTCTGCTCGGTCAACACCGGCAGCAGGCCGCGGCCGCCGTCTTTCTCCAGACTTTCCGCAACGGAGAGAGCCGCCCTGCCATTGCTAAGCCAGCTCTTCACGGTCGGCATACCCTCAGCCGCCTCCGGGCGCAGCAGCGCCTTCATGGCGCCACAGTCGGAGTGGCCGCAGATCACGACGTGCTTCACCTTGAGCGCGCTGACAGCGTACTCAATCACAGCCGAGACGCCGCCCAGCATCTCGCCATAGGCAGGCACCATGTTGCCGATGTTGCGCGTGATGAAGACGTCACCCGGACCGGAGTTGGTGATGCTCTCGACGTCTACGCGTGAGTCCGCACAGGCAACGACCAATGTATGCGGCTGCTGCGGCGTACTGGCCGCTCGCTGGTAGGCTTCGGCATTCTGCTCGTAGACGTTCCGGCGAAAGTGCCGTACCCCCTCCTTCAAGCGTGTCAGGGTCTCTGTCATGATCGTTCCTCTCTGGTTCTACGAACTCGAGCACGGCTGCCGGCATGATGGACGGGTGTGGACGGGACGCTCTTTGCCCGCACAACCGTTGCTTCGGGTTTTAGACGCCTTAATCCTAGGACATTTTCCCCACGGTGTGGCGCTCTCTTCCGGGGAGAGACCGGCCAGAATGAGCGAGACAGTCTTCGCTACACTGCTCCCGAGATCCGGTGTGTTAGCTCGCAGCCTTCAGGCAGGCGTTCGGCAGGCTGGTTCACCGGCACCGTTCGTGTCCATCCGCTCCTCCAGGCACCGAACCCGGCCCGGATCGGCTGCGTGAGCGTCACGTTTGAGCCTGGAGCGTGTACCCGCGTGGCACACGCACACGCTCGGCCAGACCACGCCGGTCGCCGCGGGCTGCGGCTGGGCACAGCGCAAAGGTGGCACCACTGAGCAGATGTGTTCCGGCGATGTGGTCTGGTTCGCACCTGGCGAGAAGCACTGGCACGGAGCAACCGCAGCCGCGGCCGCGACGCACATTGCCATCCAGGAGCGAGGGGAGAGCGGAGCCGTGGAGTGGCTGGAGCAGGTCAGCGACGAACGGTATCGGCTCTGATCGGAAAGCTTCTGCTGGAAATGGCGCTTAGGCTGCGCGCCACTTGATACTGCAGCCGATACCGGCTTGCTGCTCAGCTGCCGGAACCGTGCCGGCAAGCACAGCCTCGATCGCCCTGCGAAGATCCTCGCCCGTTACCGGAAGATCGTTGCCCGCATCCCTCCGGCGCGGCCGCGAGCCATCCAGCTGTCCGCGGTAGACCAGCCGTGCCGAGCCGTCAAAGAGAAAGAGATCCGGTGTACACACCGCGTCATAGCTGCGGGCCACCTCCTGCGTGCTGTCGAGCAGGTAGGGAAACGTCCATCCCAGACGCTGTGCCTGCGCGCGCATTCCGTCGGGTCCATCCTCCCGGTACTGCGCGATGTCGTTCGGCTGTATGGCGACAACTCCGACACGCTCGCCGAAGTCCTGGCCGATACGGCCCAGTTCGGCCTCGATATGCTTCACATAAGGGCAATGAACGCACACGAAGAGCACCAGCAGAGCCTCTTTGCCGGCGATCACGTCATCCCGGCCGATTGCTCTGCCGGAAAGCACATCTTCGAGTTCAAACGGCGGCGCCTCCGTTCCGAGCGAGACCATTGCGGATTCAAGCTTTGCCATAGGACCTCTCTTTCAAGTCAATGCAGTTGGATGCTCGATCACCCGGGCCGGTAGGTATGTGGCACAGTTCGCATCCGCACGGCTACTCCACACCCCGGTACGGAACCGCTAAAGTTGAGAGGAAGCGATGTCGAAACCTCATCCAGCACGAACTCTCGCCGAGGCTGGCCGTGTTGCCGCACGATCGAAGACCTGCCAGCGCGGGCCGAACGGCCTGCCGCTCTGTCGCTGGTGCGATCTCGAAATCCTGAGCAAACGCCGGCGGACCTTCTGCTCCGCATTCTGTGTTCACCAATGGCGGCTCCGCTCCGATCCCGGCTATCTGCGTGACCAGGTCTTCGCCCGCGACCGGGGCCGCTGCGCCGTCTGTGATGCTGACACCCTGGCCATCTTTGCCGCTCTGAAGCGGGCACGCGGCCTCGCGCGGGAGGAGGGCCTGCGCATCTACAGCATGCGATCGATCAAGGCCCGCCGCTCGCTTTGGGAGGCAGATCACATCACGCCTGTGGCCGAAGGGGGAGGTCAGTGCGATCTCGACAACCTGCGTACCCTGTGCCTGCTCTGCCATCGTGAGGAGACGGCGCAGCTGAGAGTGCGGCTCCGCGCACTGCGTCAGGAGAGCCGCAGCGCAGCCGGCTGACAGCCTACTTCTGTCGTCCTATCCGGTAGACAATGCCGATATTCACGCCGAAGTTGTTCTGCACCGAGCCATGCACGGTCTGAACCCCCTGGTAGGGGGAGCCATCAAATGTGGTTCCGATATACGTCGGTGCAATCCGGAAAGCGAGGTCGGGGTAGAAGTTGTAGTCCAGATTCGCTCCGACTGTGAACGCGGCGCGCCAGGGCGTCGACCAGATGCCGAGCAGCTGCGGCGGAACATTCTTCGAAGAGCTCGCGAACTTCCCGTAGCCGACACCCCCGGTGACAAAGCCCGTGACCGACGTCTTTTGCCGCGCGTAGAAGCGGTACTCTGGACCGGCGGTAAAGGTGTACTCGGAGACCTGCGGATTTGGCAGATTGAAGACATTGTTGCCAATCTTGGCATTGCCGTAGGCGCCATGAACATCGCCGAGGATGCCCAGCTTCGGAGTTAGGAAGTAGGTTGTGCTGCCAAAGAAGGTGACCTCGTTGTTCTTCTGCAGGTACTCTCCGGAGCGAAAGCGAAGATATCCGCCGCCGCCGGCGATCTCATAACGATGTGAGTACGTATCCTGGATCGCGCGCTCGATCCGCGCCCGGCGGTTCGCATTGGTCTCTCGCCGCGGGCGTCGACCCTGCGCCTGGGCAGGGGAGGAGAGAAGAGCTGACAGCAGAACGACAGGCGCAGTAAACGCCATCCAACCAGACCGAAAACCACGCACTCCACAGACTCCTCTGCCCGCGGCTTTGCTAAGGTGAAGACTTCGGTACAGGGCGGCCTTAGCGGGCATACCTCATTAGAACATCCAGGGGCAGAGTCGTGCCGCTGTAGCAGGGAAGAAGGCACGGTCAGACCATGGGGAAGCGGCGGGAAGGTCGAGCGGGAGCAAGGGCGAAAGCTCAAGGCCTTCGAAAGCCCGCAGGAGGCTCGGGCCGGACCTCCGGCGGCGGCTCAGGCTCGACGGTCGCAGGCTTGGCCGTGCTGGCCGCCGTGCTTGCCGGGGGAACATACGTCTACCGGCATACCGGCATGCCGTCCGGGCAGTCCAGCCGATCTCTTCCAGCATCCCGGCCAACGGCGGTACCTCGGTCGTCAACAGTCAATCCTCCTACGCCCGGGCCATCACCGGTTCACCCGGCAACGTCCATCCCGGCGCAGCCCTCACCGACCATCACTGGTCTGCCGGTCCCGCCCTTCGGAACCAGCGAAGAGGTCTTCGAGAGCGGCGCCCGACTCTACGCGGCGAACTGCGCAGGCTGTCACGGCCGCCCCGAAAAGAACGGCAAGGGCCCGTCGGCCGCGCAGTTCTGGGATCGTTCGAACGCCGCCGGAACACATGCCATCACGCAGCCCGCGGGCGAACTTTACCAGGCCACCGCAAAGGGGAACCTGGTTGCGGGCATGCCCTCCTACGGACAGCGCCTGACCGACACCCAGATCTGGGATCTCGCTCTCTTGCTGAAGAGCGCGCACGAGGATCTACCCAATCCTGTGCTGCGACTGCTGCGCGGCGGCCAGTAGATGGGAAAGCGCTGTCCGCGTTCTGACACGGGCGTCCCAATGCGATCTACTTCAACGTGTAGCTGACGCCTGAGACGAACTGAAAGCTGCTCTTCTGATAGCCAGGCGAGGGATTATTGATAAAGTTGTCGGTCACACTCAGGTTGGCCGCGAAGCGCTTGTAGACCGGCAGCGCGAGCCCGGCGGTGACGTTGGCTGAGTAGGCGTTCAGGTTGTTCCAACTCGGAATGACATCGCCCAGTTCGGTAAAGATGATCTTGTGCGGCAGGACCAGCCGGTAGCTCTCCGTAAAGGTCGACCCGAAGAGGTCAACATTGCCCGCCGCGTTGAAAAAAGCCTGCTTCTCGTAATGAATGTCGGCCTTCAGGTCCAGCCGCTGTCTCTCCTCAATCAAAGGCGTCCAGCCGACACCCGCGCCGTAGATCTGCTGCAGATTCAGGCCGAGCGCGTAGTTGTGGTCAAAGGCGACCTCACCCAGGTAGTAGAAGCGCCGGCTCAGATACTCATCCTGCTCGGCATCGGCGTGGAAGATGTTGGTCTTGACGACCTGGTCCGGCAAGGGCGGGTTAGGCTGTGGAATAGCCCCCGGCGAGCGCTGGGTGCCGTAGGTCTCACTCAGGTCAACCAGCGTGCGATTGCGTGGCGGCAGGTAGGAGACAGTCGGAAATGTGCGAACGAGGGCAGCGGCAGAGTTAAAGGTGGTAGCGCTCTGCGTCGCGCGAACGATTGTGGCGCCGGCCGAAACTGTCCCGTTCCATCCATACCAGATGCTTGGGCGCGGGTTCGCCTCTCGCCGGAAGGTTGGCTCTTCAATCAGGTACCCCACATCGCCGACCGGAACTGTTTCAACCACCTGCTCGCCGGAGCGAACGCTTAGATTGCCTTCTGCGACCTTGACCGAGCCCGGCCGAACCAGCGCCCCGATCACCTTCTGGTTTCTGAGCAGCAGGGCATAGCTGCCGCCGGATCGAAGCTCCTTGATCGCGCTGAACGGAACGCTGATGTCGCCGGCCATGTCGCTGTGGAACGCCACGGATCCATTGGCCGCCTGGATTAACTTGCCCGTTAGCTGGTCACCGTTGGTGAAGACGAGTATGTCAGGCGGGGGTTTGGTCGCCGGAGTCTCCTGCCCACCGGCTGGCGAGACTGTGATCGAGAGAACCAGGGCGAGCGCAAAGATGCAAAAAGCAGGCAAACAGGACGTTCCGCGTACATGCATGACGTAAGGCTAACCTGCCGATGCCGTGCCTTCAATATTTTCCGGAACAAAGCATTGCCAACTCTGGTGTGGCGGGCTTACTATCCGTTTCGCATTCGGCACAGCTTGGGTAGCAGGCGCGCCAGAGTGTTGCGAGGCCCAAAAAGTCTCATCCAGGAACGCAACGATGTCTCTGCGCCGCATACTCGAGGGCGATCGGGGAGTTTTGAGGAAGGTCAAAAAATTTATGGCATGGTATGCCTACTGCATCGCAGAGCGACAGGCGTTTCCTGAGCTCTGTCGACATCGCCGCCCCACCCCGCTTCAGGGCGTGCAGGGTCTCTTCAACAACCAGACATTTCTATTTCCGGCAGGCGACCTGGCCGTTATCGTCTCCGAGCATCTGCCGGAGGACGCCGCCCGGATGGACCAGCCGGCGCAGCGCGATCACGCGCGCGTCATCGCTGAGTGCTTCAAGCACTCCACCGTGCTGCCGTTCCGCTTTGGCACCACCTTCGGCGATGACGAGGCGCTGCGGCGTTCCGTTCGCTCCAACCAGAAGCACTTCCAGGCCAACGTGGAACGTCTGCGTGGCAAGGCGGAGATGCACCTGAAGGTGCTGGTGGACGACACCTGCCCGGGTAACTCACTGCGCGATATGACCGTGGGTCAGCAATACCTCACCAGCCTGCGCGAGAGTGCGACCCGACAGCGCGAGCGCCAGAGTAAGGCCCGTGCGCTGTCCATCCAGATGCATCGCATGTTTCTGCCACTGGCCGAAGAGATCACCTGCAAACGGATGGAATCTGGCAAGATGCTGCTCGATATCGCACATCTGATCGACGGCAAGACAGTGGAGCGCTACCAGAACAAGTACAGCTCCGCTACCCAGCAGTTGAAGGAGTGCCGGATGCAGCTCTCCGGACCCTGGCCGCCGTATCACTTCGTGCAGCGATCCGGTGGGGCACAGGCGTAAGCCAGAAGCCGCTCGGAAGGCAGTGCGAGAGCAATTTCCAGGCCCTTTTCTTCTCGCTCGCAGAACGAAAGTGTTAGATCGCACCCCCTCTCGTGGACGAACCTTTGCCGATGCAGTCGCATCGCATCTATGAAGTCGCGAATCCTTGCTGAATGAATGACTTCAGCTGCACGCGCGACCGTTTGTCAGGAGACTGAAAGTTTATGAGATGTACGTCACGCGTTCTCAACGGCGGAAGCGCTCTGTTGCTCTCCGGCCTTTTCCTCACCAGCTCGTCCCTCGTGTTTGCTCAGGAAGCGAACCCTACCTCCAACATCACTCCGCAGGAGGCACGCGAGGCCGTTCAGCAGAAAGATGGTATCTATCTTTATCGAGTGAAGGTTGTGCAGCGCGATCTGGACGCCGTGAACTACTTTCATCGGAGTGGCTCAACCAAAGTCGCCTTCAAAGGTACAACGCTTCTGCCGGGCGGCAAGGGTGAGGCATCCGTCAAGAGCGAGCGCGGCAGCATCACCATCGAAGCCAAGTTTGAAGGTTTGACCCCTGCGAATGGATTCGGTCCCGAGTATCTGACGTATGTTCTCTGGGCAATCACGCCGGATGGCCGCCCGAACAACCTGGGTGAGGTGCTGCCCTCGGGAACCAAAAACAACATCACCGTGACCACATCGCTGCAGTCGTTCGGTCTTATCGTGACGGCCGAGCCCTACTTCTCTGTCTCGCAGCCAAGCGATGTTGTTGTCATGGAAAACCAGATCATTCAGGACAAGACGCAGGGCGTGCTCGAGAAGGTGAACGCGCACTACTCGCTTCTGCCGCGCGGCGCCTACGCCGAGACCGACGGCTCAAAGACGAACGCCAATCCGATCACGCGCAACGAGAAGTCGCCGCTTGAGATCTATGAGGCGTACAACGCCATGCGCATCGCCCAGGCGACGGGTGCCGACAAGTACGCGCCCGACATCATGACGCAGGCCAACCAGGACCTGAAGAACGCCTCCGACATCGATCGCAACAAGAAGGGCGATCGCAAGATGTCAATCACCTACGCGCGCCAGGTCGTACAGCGGGCTGAAGATGCTCGCATTGTGACCCTGCGCAAGCAGGCCGCCGAGCGGCAGCAGCAGGCTGTCGACGCCCGCCGCGAAGCAGAACAGCAGGCGCAGGCCTCGCAACTGCAGGCGCAGCAGTCGCAGCTTGAAGCACAACAGGCCGCTGCGGCCAAGGCGCAGGCCGATGCGGAACGTGCCCGCGCCGAGGCTGAAGCCGCCGAGGCTCGAGCCAAGGCAGCCGCCGCCAACAAGAGCGCCGATGATGCCAACGCCATTCGGGAGCGTCTGCGGTCACAGCTCAACAGTGTTCTTGCCACCAGCGAGACCGCGCGCGGCCTGATCGTCAACATGTCCGACGTGCTCTTCGACACCGGCAAGTACACGCTCAAGCCGGACGCGAAGATCGCGCTCGCCAAGGTTGCCGGCATTCTGCAGGCGTATCCGGGGCTCAAGCTGCAGATTGAGGGCTACACCGACTCAGTCGGCGGAGACGACTACAATCAGAAGCTGTCAGAGAATCGTGCCGGCGCCGTACGAGACTTTCTCGTCTCGCAGGGCGTTCCGATGGGGAACACCTCGGCTACCGGCTACGGCAAGAACAACCCCGTCGCCGATAACGGAACAGCAGCAGGAAAGGCGAAGAACCGTCGTGTCCAGCTCGTCGTCTCCGGTGATGCTATCGGTGTGCAGCAGTCGGCGCCCACCGCCGGGGGTGACGCTCCCCTGCCACAGGGAACCTCCAACCCGCAGTAAAGCTTCAGGCACATTCACCAGTGAAAGCCGACCGAGCCACTCCGGTCGGCTTTCTTCTGTTCGGGGCCCTCTCGCGCTGCGCGACAATGTGCGTCTAAAGTCCAAGTGCAAAGGTCCAAGTGCACGCAGGAGAAAACAGGCATGGCAATACAAGACTCAATCCGCGGACGGGTCGTCCTCATCACCGGCGCGAGCTCCGGCATTGGCGCCGCGACCGCACAGGCCTTTGCGGAAGCCGGTGCGAAGCTGCTGCTATGCGCACGCCGGCTCGACAAGCTGAAGGAGCTCGAAAGCAGCCTCACGCAGGCAGGCGCAGCAGCCATTCGGAGTGAGCAGCTCGACGTGAGAGACCGCGGCGCTGTCAACGCGCTGCTTGGGGACTACAGCAGCCTGCCTTCTGACTGGCAGGCGATCGACATTCTTATCAACAACGCTGGCCTTAGCCGAGGCCTGAGCAAGCTGTACGAGGATGATCCTGAAAACTGGGAGGAGATGATCGACACCAACACCAAAGGCCTGCTTTATGTGAGCCGCGCCGTCGTACCCGGCATGGTGAAGCGGGGAAGCGGCCATGTGGTCAATCTCGGCTCCACGGCTGGCCATCAGACCTACGCGGGTGGCGCTGTGTACTGCGCGACCAAGGCAGCCGAGCGTGTCCTGAGTGAGGCACTCAAGCTTGATCTGATGGGAACACCCGTCCGCGTGACCTCGATTGATCCCGGCATGGTCGAAACCGACTTCAGCACCGTACGCTTTCGCGGCGATGCAGCTAGGGCGGCCAAAGTCTATGAGAACATTACGCCGCTGCAGGCTACCGATGTCGCGGACGCGATCGTGTGGGCAGTCAGCCGCCCCGCGCACGTCAACATTCATTACATCCTGATGACCAGCATCGACCAGGCGAACTCCACCACTCTGGTTCGGCGCGACGCAGCAAAATAGCCACGTCCGTCCCCCAGTTACAGGTGTATCGACCGGCCAAACTCGCTCAGCTTCTCTTCCACATCCGCCAGAGCCATGGCAAGAGCGGACCGCCGGTGCGGGCTGGCCGTACGCTCTGAGAGAATGCGCTCGCGCTGCATCTCAAGCGCCTGCCGGCGACGCTTCGTCTCGGCATCCGCGGCATCGGCCACGCGGGTGTCAGGAGGTGGAACCTTGGCCTGTGCTTGCTGTTCTTCCACGGATTTGCTCTCCCATCCACGCGACATACCTCATTCTACGTCTCCGCTTTCACCCTGAAGCAAGAAAGGAGGCAATTTCCGCCATCGCCACCTCTTCCGGCCCGGCGACTTGCCCAGTGTTCAGCGTGCGCCTGCCTATAATTGAGACTGGCCGTGAGCCCCGGAGCTGCGCACGTGATTGTCCAAATCGAACATCTCCGTAAGGTGTACGACGGCAAGCCGGATGTCGTAGCCGTGGACGGAATCGATCTCAGCGTTCGCGAGGGTGAGATCTTCGGTCTGCTCGGCCCCAACGGCGCGGGCAAGACCACGACCATCAGTATCTGCACCACGCGCGCGCTGCCCTCTTCCGGCCGCGTCCTTATCGCCGGGATGGACGTCGTCGCGCATCCTGCGATCAGCCGTCGCGAGATCGGCGTCGTGCCGCAATACAACACGCTCGACCGTGCCTGCACGATCTTTGAGAACATCCACTTTCATTGCTTGTACTTCGGCTTCTCTCGCGCAGACGCCACCGCCCGCACCCGCGAACTGCTCGAGCAGTTTCACCTGACCGAGCGTGCCGGGGCGCGGCCGCAGCAGCTCTCCGGCGGACTTGCGCAACGCGTGCAGATCGCCCGCGCCATTGCCCACCGGCCCAAGGTCCTCTTCCTCGACGAGCCAAGCGCCGGCCTCGACCCGCAGAGCCGCATCGCTCTGTGGGACGCCGTCCGTGCTCTCCGATCGCAAGGCATTACCGTCGTCCTCACAACGCACTACATGGAAGAGGCAGACGAACTCTGCGAGCGTGTGGCCATCATTGACCATGGCAAGATCCTCGTCGAAGACACACCCGCCGCGCTCAAGGCCTCCGTTGGCGCCGGCAAGATCTATGAGCTTGACCTGCACGATCAGAAAGGCCGCGTCAGTCTGCCTGCAAGCCTCGGCGTGCTCGATGGCATTACTGCAGTCGAACAGACTGATACAGGTGTTCGCGTCTTCGCGCAGCCCGTCGATGGCCTGCTGTCGGAGGTCGTCCGCACCGCAGATCCCTTCGGCCTGCGCGACCTCACCATTACCGAGCCGAGTCTCGAGACCGTCTTCATCCGTCTTACAGGACGCGAGCTGCGCGAGTAGAAGGAGACACACACGATGGCTACTGCCGTTCTCACCACCTCATCCTCCGTCACCCGCCAGCAGCAGTACGTGCGTGCCTTTGCCGGCCTCTTTCTGCGCGATCTCTTTGTTCTGCGGCGCGAGCTTTTGCCCTTTGTCATTCGCGTCTGCATGAACCCGCTGCTCTTCCTCTTCGTCTTCACGGTCATCATGCCGCACATGGGCTCGGCCGCCATGAATCCGACGGCGAGCATGGCCGGCGCAAATTTTTCGACCATCCTTCTGCCCGGTCTTATGGCCGTCGCCATCATGTTTTCGGGTATTGCAGCTGTTGCTTTGCCGCTCGCGCAGGAGTTTGGTGTCACCCGCGAGATCGACGATCGCGTCATGTGCCCGCTGCCCGTAGCCGCCGTCGCCGTTGAAAAGATCGTCTTCTCCGCGCTGCAGAGCATGATTGCCGCCGCAATCGTCTTTCCCATGGCGTACTACGTTCCCGCAACACCCGTCGTCGCGCACGTCTCCAGCTGGCCTTTTCTCCTGACCGTCATGGTTCTTTCAAGCCTGGTGTCCGGTGCACTGGGCCTCACCATCGGCACCAGCGTCAAGCCGCAGCAGATCGGCCTCATCTTCGGCGTTGTCGTTATGCCGATCACGTTTCTCGGCTGCGTCTACTATCCGTGGTCCGCGCTCACCCACATGCGCTGGCTGCAGATCGGCGTTCTGCTCAACCCGATTGTTTATATGAGCGAAGGTCTGCGCGGCGCGCTTACAACCGGCCTGCCCCACATGAACAACGCCCTTGTGCTGATCATGCTGTGCGTCTTCCTGGTGCTGCTGACGTCCCTGGGCATCCGAGGCTTTCTTCGCCGTGTCATCGGCTAAGCGCTTACTCTAGATTTCGCAGCGCCGATCGCGATCCAACCAGCGCCGCTTCATCCTCTTCCGGTGAGAGCCCGCGTAGGGCGTCGGCGATCAGCTTGCCGTGAAAGCGTCCATTCTCGATAAAGATCTCGTGTGTTCGCTCTCCCGCCACGATCACACCCGCGAGATAGATGCCCGGAACATTGCTCTCAAGCGTCGCCGGGTTGCACACCGGGCAACGGTCGTTGTCTTGGTCCAGCCGTATGCCCAGGCGCTCAAGAAAAGGGAAGTCCGGGTGGTAGCCGGTCAGGGCAAATACGTGATCATTCTTGAGTGTCCGCACGCCATCCGGCGTCGAGATCGTCACAGAGTCCTCATCAATGTTGATGACCTCACTCTGAAAGAGTCCCGTCACCTCGCCATTCTTGATGCGGTTGTTGATGTCCGGCAAAATCCAGTACTTCACCTGCCGGTGCATCTCTGTTCCGCGGTGCACCAGCGTGACTCGCGCACCATGCCGCCAAAGCTCAAGCGCAGCAATCGCCGCAGAGTTCTTGCCGCCGATCACCACAACATCCTGATCGAAAAACGGGTGCGGATCGTCATAGTAGTGGTGTACCTTCTTCCGATCCTCTCCCGGCAGCCCCAGCCGGTTCGGCAGATCGTAGTAGCCCGTCGCGACGACCAGTTTGCGTGCCCGATGCAGTATCAATCGGCCGCTTCGGTCCGTGACATTCACCCGGAAGTCGCCATCAGCGCCCTCGACCGTCTGCACCGTCTCATAGAGCCGCAGATCAAGCGCGTAATGCTGCGCGACGCGGCGGTAGTAGTCCAGTGCCTCCGTCCTGGTCGGCTTGGGGTTCGAGCTCGAAAAGGGAATATCGCCGATCTCGAGCAGCTCCGGCGTCGTAAAAAACGTCATGTGCGCCGGATAGTGAAAGATGGAGTTGCAGAGGCAGCCTTTGTCCACGACCACCGCACGCATTCCGGCGCGCTGAGCCTCAATGGCACATGCCAGCCCGGTCGGTCCGGCACCAATCACAAGAACGTCGAAGAGGGTGTCCGCTGGCTGCTCGCTCATGCGATTAAGACTACAGGCAGCCGGAAAGGATTCACGCTTCGCCCTGCCGCTTCCAACCAACGGAGATGCTATGTCTCGAGCGTCACCAGCTTGTGCGCAATAGCAAATAAAGCCAGTTCCAGCCGCGTCGAAACTCCGGTTTTGTCAAAGATGTTCGACAGATGGCGCTTGACCGTCTCCTCGCTGATGGTGAACTCCTTCGCGATATCCTTGTTCGAGCACCCTTCAACGATCGAGTTGACGACCTCGAGCTCGCGCGGCGTCAGACCGTAGGTCTTGCGTTCGGCCCCGGCCGCGGCCTTCGCCGTCAACTCGCGCAGCTTGGTGACCAGGTTCGCCACACGCTCTCCGCCGATCCAATAGTCGCCCGACTGCACCGCCCGCAGCGATCGCGTGAGCTCTCCGGCGACCGAGCCTTTCTCGACGATGCCGCGTGCGCCAATCTGCAGCGCCTCGATGATCTGCTGCGTGGAAATCGTCGCCGTCAGCAGAATGATCTTCACGCCGGAAGACCGGTTCACGATCGCTCGCATGGCCTCAAGACCCGGCAGCCGGGGCATCGCCAGATCCAGCAGCAGCACATCCGGCTCAAGCTCGAGCGTCTGCGTAATGGCATCATCGCCATCCTCTGCTTCGCCCACAACCTCATAGCCGGCTTCGTTCGACAGCATGGCAATAACGCCTTTGCGCACGACCAGATGGTCATCGGCAACGACAATGCGAATGGGGTTTGCTCCGGAGCCAAATCCTGACGGCTTCCTTGGTACCTGGTTCATCTCGTCTCCTGGCCAGAAGAACGGGTGCTCTCAAACCTGCAGCCCGCGCGCTGTTAGCATACGCCGGAGCCGCTCCGCGGCCAGCGGAATTTCCGCGAGTGTAGCTGCCTGGTCAGCAGCCGTGCCAGTTCCTGATTCCAGCCGCGCCCCCAGCGCGCGCAGCTCGGACGCACCCAGAATGCCGAAGCCGCCTTTCAGCGCATGCGCGCTCGCCTCGAGGGCCGCCGCATCTCCCTGCGTCAGCGCCGCCTGCATGCGATCGATGTGGGTTCCAAGCTCCGTGTACGCAAGCGCGAAGAGCTCGCTCATCTGCTGCGGCCGCATCATGCTTGCGAGCTGCGCGAAGACTGCTTCATTAAGCACCTCCGTCCCCGCTGATACCGCGGCTTCTCTCTCGGACTGCTCCTCTTCTTTGAGATGACGGACTGCCCCGCTGAACTCCTCTGGTGTGAACGGCTTTGGCAAAAAAGTGTGGAAGCCCGCATACCGCTCCGGCGCAGGCTGGCTGCCGCTCATCGCGATCAGCGGCACATCCGGGATCACTGTTCGCAGCTGCGCCGCTAGCTCCGGTCCATGCAGCCCCGGCATCTGCAGATCGGAGAGAACAACGTCGAAGCGACCACCCTGCATCCGCAGACAATCCATAGCGGACTCGCCGCTCTCCGCCGCCACAATCTCGTAGCCTGCCGCCGAGAGAGTCAGCTCCAGCACCGATCGGCTGAGTTCGTCGTCGTCGATTAGAAGAAGACGCATCGAGCTGAGACCCCGCATCTCGAGCCAAGACTATCAACGCCCGGGAAGCCGCGCTAGCGCGTTGACGAAGCGGGAGCGATAGAGTGGTGCCATGGCACGATCGATCGCCACCATCCGGCTACTGCGGAGCCTGCTTGCATGACACGGCCTCTGCTCGCGCTGCTCGCTCTGTCCCTGCTCGAAGGCGATAGCTCGAACACGCATCTCCGCTATCAGCGCGCCGTCCGCGTGACGCAGCCCGGGCAGAGCTGTGCTGTGCTGGATCCTGCCCTCTATACCCATGCTGCCGCCTCTCTCGCTGATCTGCGGCTGACCACTAAGGACGGAGCACAAGAGATTCCCTTTGTTCTTCTGCGCAGCGGCAGTCTGCAGACCGAAACAGAAAACGCGCGCATCGTTAATGTTCATCAGGCAGGGAAGTCTCTCCTCTTCGATCTCGCGATGCCGCCGCGCCCCTACACGGATGTCATGCTGCTGCTGAACGCACCCAATCGTCTCGCCCAGGCCGTCGTCACCACGGAGAAGTCTTCCCGCTCAAGTCTCGGGGAGTTCACGCTCTTCGATCTCACCGCGCAACACCTCACAGGCGACACCACGCTCCATCTGCAGGAGACTGCCGCGCCCCTTCTGCACGTCACACTTCGTCCTCTTCCTGAAAGCTCGCCGATCACCCCCGCTATGCTCCTTGGCGCGAGCGTTCCGCCCAGCCGTGAGGCTCAAACGCTCTTCACCCCGGCTCTCCGCACGTCCAGCTTTGAGCAGACGCGGCATCAGACAATCGCGCGTTTCACCGTTCCCGCCCACCTGCCGATCGAGCGTGTGCGTGTCGTTCTGGCCGCCGGCAAGACACCCAACTTTACGCGCTCCGTTCTCATCACGAGCCACGTCTCTGGCGAATCCGAAAGCTCCGGCGAGCAGATCCGCGAAACCATCGCCCGCGTTCGCAGCACGCGCGGCGGCACTGTCCTCAGCCTTAACCAGCTCAGCCTTCCCGCAATCCTGGGCGCCAACCTGCAGAGGCCTGCCGAGGTCGAGGTAGCCATCGAGAATGCGAACGACCCACCGCTGCCGCTCGCATCCGTTGTGCTCGAAACCCGCCAGCGACAGATCTGCTTTGACCTCTCTGCTGCTGCTCCCCTGACACTCTTCTACGGCGATCCAGCACTCGAGCCGCCGCAGTATGACTACCAGCAGCACTTCCGTCCCGACCCGGCCATGCGAAATGCTGTGCTTGGCCCAGAACAGGCCAACCCGCACTACGTGCCGCGTGAAGACACCCGCTCCCTCACCAAACGGCACCCTCGCATGCTTGCGCTCGGCACGATGCTCGTCGTGTGCCTCGTTGCCGTACTCACTCTGCGATCCAAGAAGCTGCGAGTCTGAGCGCCGCCGACTCACCCTCGCCTGTCATCCTCGGTGCGGCCCCACTTGGTTGCCATGCTTCACGCAGCGGAGTCCCTGCTGGTACATTCCTCCGCCGCACGATTTGGTCGCCGCCTATCGCATCGCAGTATCCACTTCCTTCAGCCACGTCGCCGGCTTCAGCAGCTCGCGCGGCTTCGATCCGTCCGCAGGCCCCACCAGTCCATCCCGATGCATCATGTCGATCAGGTGTGCCGCCCGTCCATATCCAATTCGTAACCGTCGCTGTAACAGACTCGTCGATGCCTTGCCAAACTCGAACACCAGCCGCACCGCATCATCAAACAGCTCATCGTTCGCCTCGCCGCCATCGCCCGCCTCGCCCTCGACACTGTCTTCCTTCGGCCCTTCGAGGAAGCCCTGCACGTACTCGGCCTCGCCCTGCGCCTTCCAGAACTCCGTTACCGCGGCAATCTCCTTCTCGGTGACAAACGGTGCATGCACCCGCTGCACACGGCTCGTCCCCGGCGGCAGATACAGCATGTCGCCGCGTCCCAGCAGACTTTCCGCACCGTTCGAATCAATAATCGTCCGCGAGTCCACCTTCGTCGCCAGCCGGAAGCTCATGCGCGTCGGCACGTTCGCCTTGATCAGCCCCGTGATCACATCCACCGACGGCCGCTGCGTCGCCAGCACCAGGTGAATACCCACCGCGCGCGCCATCTGCGCCAGCCGCGTGATCGCCTCTTCCACGTTCGATCGATCCAGCATCATCAGGTCGGCCAGTTCGTCGATGATGATCATGATGTACGGCAGCGGCTCCTGATCGCGCGGGTCTTCAAACATGTCGGCTGTCGCGTTCTCAACCATCTTGTTGTACTGATCAATGTTCCGCACGTGATGGCTGGCCAGCAGCTTCAGACGCCGCTCCATCTCCCGCACCGCGTTGCGCAGTGCATTCGCCGCCAGCTTCGCCTCCGTGATGATCGGCGTAAACAGATGCGGAATCCCTTCGTACATCCCCAGTTCCACGCGCTTCGGGTCGACCAGGATCATGCGCACCTGCTCCGGCGTCGACTTGAACAGCACGCTCATGATCATCGCGTTGATCGCCACCGACTTGCCCGACCCGGTTGAGCCCGCGATCAGCACATGCGGCATACTCGCCAGATCGCCCGTCACAATGCGGCCGTTGATGTCCTTGCCCAGCGCAATCGCCAGCCGCGACTTCGACTGCGCGAAGCTCTCGCACTCCACCACATCGCGCAGCCAGATGGTCTCGCGTTCGGAGTTCGGGACTTGAATCCCCACCGTCGATTTTCCCGCCATGCGTTCAATCAGAATGCTCTCCGCCGCCATCGCCAGGCACAGATCGTCCGCCAGCCCGGTCACGCGCGAGTACTTCACCCCCGCATCCGGCTTGAACTCAAACGTCGTCACCACCGGCCCCGGGTTGATCTGCGTCACCTGTCCGTCCACATCGAACTCGGCGCACTTCTCAACCAGCACCCGCGCCTCGTCGCGCAGCGCATCCTCCCGCACCTGCGCATGCTCGTCACTCTTGTAGAGCAGGGAAGAGGGCGGCAATTTGTAACCACGCACGCTCTTTGGCGTAATCGCCACCGCCTTGATGTCCGAGTCCGCGCGTTTGCCAAAGGAGATTCCCTGCGCGGGCATGGGTTCGGCCGGAACGGCTGCAGGTTCAGACACCCGCGCTGCGGTTCGGGCCGGCACTGGAGGAAGCGCAGGCAGCGGCTCCACAGGCTCGGGTGTCTTCTGTGCGCGGGCTGGGGGCGTCTCGGGCAAAGGGAATCCGAAGGCTGCTGCCTCCGCGAAGTTGTTGTCGTCATCCAGTGCTCGTCGCGGTGTCGCCGCCTTCGCCAGAGCCTCCGCATGTGGAGCCGCTGCCGCCATCGCGGTCGAAATCGACGTTGCCGCCGGAGCATCCACCAGCGTGCGCGGCATCGCCTCCCACACACTGGCCGCCTCGCCTTCCGTGATGATGGCCGGCGCCTCCGGCTCAGAGATCGTTCCGTTGCGGCGGCGGCTCCACCAGCCAAACAGGCCGGCAAGTAGTGTGTTCCGCTCCGGAGCCGCGCTCTCCGCCGCCGCGTGCGCCTCGTGCGCTCGCGCCAGCTTCTCCGCTGCCTCGCGTCGAGTGCCGAAGCGCTCTGTCGAAGCCTCCATCCGGGCATTCAGACGATTCAGCCTCCACTGCGCCCATCGATCATAGAGACCGCGGAAAAGCGAGAAGCGCGTCGTCAGCCAGGCCCGGGCCGTTGCGAGCGTGAACGTCGTCGAGAGATAGAGCGATACCGCCACCAGCAGTGTCACAACCAGCGCCGCCCCGGGCAGGTTCAGGTACTGCACCAGACTGTCCGAGACCAGCCGTCCGCTCACACCTTCAATCGGCAGCGCATGCCGCCAAAGCAGGCCGCCCGGCAGCAGAGCCACCATCGCCGGTGCCGCCAGCAGCCAGAGACACACGCCGATCAGCTTTGAAAGCGTTGATCCGGTTGATCGCGATCGCATCCATCGCAGCCCTAAACGCACCAGCAGCAGCGGCAGGAAGAAGGAGGCCACGCCAAAGAGCTGCAGCAGCGCGTCCGATCCGTATGCACCGAGCACCCCAACCCAGTTATGTGCCGGCCGCCCCGTTGCATACGCGCCTGCCGTGTTGAAGGAGGGATCCGTTGCGGTGTACGTTGCCAGCGCTAGCAGCAGCAGGGCAGCCGCACCCAGCGTCATCAGGCCAATCAGCTCATTCAACCGCCGGCTGCGCGTCGGTGCCGTTCCAGGTCGTAGGTTCTTCATAGGGTCTTCATCCACCGCGGCGTAGCTCCGTTCACCCTCGTCCGAAAGAGGCTGGCGCGAGCTGCGAGGGCGAGAGAGCAACCACCAGAAGCAGCTGTCATTATCCCAGAGCGGTGAGGCCCGCAAAGATCCGCATCGGCCCGGGACTCAGGATGCAAACCCATTCCCAACCGCCGCATCTACGAAACAGGGCGATCGTACCCGGAGCGACGCGATGGCATCTCGTTGCGCCTGTCCGGAGGGGAGCCGCCGATCTTAAGAACTGTAAGGGGAACTATGGCAACCGACGAAGCAAAGCTGAACGAGACAAAGCGTGTCCTCACCTCCCTCGTCAACACGCTCCAAGACAGCCAGAAGGGCTTTGCCGATCTCGGAGAGCACGTGAAGAGCGACGCGCTCAAGCGATACTTCCTGGGAGAAAGCCTGAAGCGCGCCAACTTTCGCGCCGAGCTCGAAAACGAACTGCATCGCCTCGGCGAGCATGACGTCAAGGAGTCCGGCACCGCAGTCGCCGCTCTGCACCGCACCTGGGGCGACATCAAAGCCAAGCTGGGCGGCAGCGACCACACCCTTCTTGAGACCGCAGAGCAGGGCGAAGATCAGGCCAAGAAAGCCTACAAGGAAGCGCTTGAGCAGGATCTGCCGATGCCCCTCCGCGAGCTGCTGAGCACCCAGCAGGCAGAGGTTCTTACCTCGCACGACTACATCAAAGCGCAGCGCGACACCCTGGCCAAGTAGAGTACGAGACGCCCAGGACGGGCGGAGAACACCCTCGCCCGTCGCTCCACTCTCATCGCCCGTCTGAGGCACAGCGCCATGCGTTTTGCTCTAGCTTCCCCTCGCCCCGCACGAACGGCGATGGCTGCCCTCTACATCATCGCCGGCAGCCTGCATTTTGTCCTCACCGCGGCCTACATACGACTGATGCCCGCCTACCTTCCCGCGCACCGCGAGCTTGTCCTGCTAAGCGGTGCGGCGGAGATCGCCGGAGGACTCGGCCTGCTTGCTCCACAGTCACCAGCGGGCCAGCCGGGCCGTGCCGCTGCCTGGGGTCTCGTCGCTCTGCTGGCCGCTGTCTTTCCCGCAAACCTCACCCTCATCACAGACCCTGCCCGCTTCCCGCAGGTGCCGCTCTGGGCCGCCTGGCTCCGTCTGCCGCTGCAGCTTCCACTCATCTACTGGGCCTGGCGCTACACCCGTCGCGCTGCCTGGAAGGTTGACAGAGCTGCCGGTCAGTAGCCGATCGTGTGCAGGTAGAAGACAACGCCGGCCGCAGCGATGCAGTAGATCCCGAAGAGGTACCATCGGCCCGCCTCGAGCCAGCTTGAAAGCCAGCGCAGAGCCGCCAGACCCGCGACGAACGCAAACACCGCACCCAGCAGACTGCTCAGCACAGCCCCACCCAGGTTGATCGGCACACCCGTTGCGGCCGCCGCGTGCGTCGCCTTTACCAGTCGAAGTGCCTCCCGCAGCACCACTGGCGGCGTCAGAATCACGGCCAGCGCAAACGAAAATCGTTCCGCCCGATCACGCGCCGCGCCCGCCAGCATCCCGGTTGAGATCGTTGCGCCCGACCGCGAAAACCCGCGAAACGGCAGGCAGAGCCCCTGCACAGCACCGATCCACGCAGCCTGGTTCATCGTCACCGATGTCCTCAGATCCGGGGTCAGGTTCCGCGCTACGTTGACGACGGCCGTCCGCTCCCGCAATCCGGCGATCAGAATCAGAACGCCCGCAGCCAGCAGCGCATAGGCGATCAGATCCAGCCGCGAAAACAGCAGCTCGATTTCCGCCTTGCTCTGCCCCTCAAACGCCGTCCGCTCAATCAGCTTGATCAGCGGGTAACCGATCACCGCCGTCAGCCCCGTCGCCCAGACCGCACGGATCGCAAAGCGAAGAAACGCGTCGCGGCTGGCAAAGTACGTTCGCTGCCAGGTCTTCCAGAAGTACACGATCACTGCAAACATCGTGCCGGTATGCAGCATCACCAGCAGCAGCGTCATCTCCGGCGCGGATGGATCCAGGTGCAGCAGCTTTTCGCCTACGACCACGTGGGCGGAGCTTGAAACGGGCAGAAGTTCGGCAAAGCCCTGCAGCAGAGCCAGGAGAATGACCTTCCAGATGAGCATGATCCTCATGGTATACGGAGAGTTGCGGGGAGAGTTAAGCCTGCCGTGGCGGCGTGGTTACTCCCGGTCGCTCCCGAACACCGGCACGCCTTCCCGTACCTTGTAGGCCACATCCACCGCCCGCGCCGACCAGTCTGAATCCGGAAACTTCGTCCGTGCCTGATCCGCGAGTGCCTGCACGGTCCTGGCCGAAGCGTCCGCATGCTTGTGCTCGTCCTGTACGTTCCACATCGTCACCGCCACGCCCTCGCGATACACAGCGTTGTAGAGCGCCTGCGCCGTTCGCGGCCCATCCGGGAACTGCTTGGCATACTTCTCATACAGCCCCGCCTCCATCTCCGGACACTTCGGCAATCCCTGCCAGTCGCCGCACAGCTTGTTATCGAGCAGCGAAAACGCCGCATATGCCGCAAACTTCGTGCCCGGGTAGGTCTTAATGACGTGCTTCATCTCGCCTTCGTACACCTGCGGCCGCAGGTACGCCTCCTGCTCCTTGGCCGAGGGTAGCGTCCGCACATCATGCTGGTCAATCTGCCAGCGCACGTCGGCCGATCGCCACGCCGCCTCCGCCGCGAGCGGCGACTGCGGAAAGTACTCAAACACCCGCCGGTACAGCAGGTGTGCCTCGGCCGCCGCGCTTGCCGGCGCGTGCGGTGCCGATGCTGCCTCCTCGGCGTTTGCAGCCGCGCCAAACAGCACCATGTCGCCGCCCGGCGTAGCCGACGTCAACACGCCCTTGGCGCGGATCCAGCCCGAGAGCGGCGAGGTCGCCTCCGTCTCGGTAAACTCCGGCGCATCATCCTCGTTGATGGCATCCTTCGCGTCCGTATTGGCAAACACCTTCATCCACTCGCCGTTGCGCTCGCTGATCACCACCTCATGCCCCGGCGAGACCTCCGCCAGCTTCTGCGAGTTCGGATCCGCCGCCACATACACATTCGCGTTATGGAGCAGCGTCGCCCGCGCGGCGCGGTCATACCCCGTCTGTGGCGGCGCATTCTTGCCCTGCGCCAGAAGCAAACAAGTCATCGGAGAGGTCAGGCATCCGAAAATGAAGGAGCGAAATGGGCCAGATCGCATAGCTCTCATTAGACGTCACAGCCGCCTCTTCCGGTCCCTCACCGCAACAAAGAACGCCTACTTCCTTAGTGTCGCGCCCCGGCCGCAACCTCCTCCTCCAACCGCTCCCGCAGCACCGGATCGACGTTCCCGCCGCTGATCACCGCCACCACCGCCGTCGCCGCCGGCAGCCGCTCCGTCCCAAACAATACCGCCGCCAGCGACACCGCCCCTGACGGCTCCATCACCAGATCCGTCGCCGCCAGCGCCACCCGCATCGCGGCAAAGATCTCCTCTTCCGTCACAGTCACGATCCCGTCCACGAACCGGCGGATATGCGCAAAGTTCAGCGCCCCCAGGCTCTGCGTCCGCAGACCGTCGCCGATCGTCCGCGATGTCTTGGCCGCCGGCCACTCCACCAGCCGTCCCGTGTCGAAGCTCTCCTTCGCATCGGCCGCCAGCTCCGGCTCCGCGCCCCACACCTGCACTCCGGTATCTGGCAGACACAGCTTCACCGCCGTCGCGACCCCGCTCAGCAGCCCGCCCCCGCTCACCGGCGCCACCACCAGATCCACCTCCGGAAGCTGCTCGGCGATCTCAAGGCCGCACGTGGCCTGCCCCGCAATGATGGCCGCGTCATCGTACGGCGGAATCATTGCGTAGCCAAACTCCGCCGCAAGCTCCTCTGCCTTGTGCCGCCGGTCCGAGCTCGCAGGGCCCACCATCACGATCTCCGCCCCAAGCGCCCGCGTCGCGTCAATCTTTACCTGCGGTGCATTCACCGGCATCACGATGACGGCTTTCGTTCCCAGCGCCCGCGCCGCGTACGCCACGCCCTGCGCATGGTTCCCGGAGGAGTACGTGATCAACCCCCGCCGCCAGATCGCCTCAGGCAGCTGCGCGGCCATGTTGTACGCGCCTCGCAGCTTGAACGACCCGATCGGCTGCGCGCTCTCCGCCTTCAGATACACCGTGCACTCCGGCACCGGCAGGCCCGCCGCCCGCAGCCGTTCCGGCTCCAGACGCAGCAGCGGCGTGCGCACGACTACACCCTCGATCCGCGCGCGGGCAGCATATACAGCAGCAAGGGATATCAGATCGCTCATATCTTCATCTCGATCTGTAGTTTAAGCGATCGCGTCCCGGACCCTGCCTTAGATCCGCTGCTGCGCCCATCGCCCGCGGCGGAACAAGACCAGGCTCAGCAGCACAAGAGTTGACTGCGCAACCACC
This sequence comes from Acidobacteriaceae bacterium, assembly GCA_903642235.1. Taxonomy (GTDB): domain Bacteria; phylum Acidobacteriota; class Terriglobia; order Terriglobales; family Acidobacteriaceae; genus Edaphobacter. The sequence continues at coordinate 235,455 of CAHJWL010000001.1, forward strand.
ACCGACACAAACACACCATTCACTCGCAGCGACGTGTGCAGCGCAAGCCACCATCCCAGCGGGATCTCCACAATCCAGAAGGCGAACAGGTTGACGTACGTAGGCGTCAGCGTATCGCCCGCGCCGTTGAAGGCCTGCAGCATCACCATCCCGTAGGCAAAGGCAATGTTGCCGCAGCTGAGAATCCGCAGGCAGTTCACCGCCACCGGCACCACCGCCGGATCACGCGTGAACAGGTGAATGATCCACGGAGCGAACGCAATGAAGACCAGCCCGACCGAGCCGAGAAATGCCATATTCCAGAGCCCCGTCCGGTAGACGGCGGAGCGCGCCCGCTCCGGCAGCCCGGCACCCAGACTCTGCCCCACCAGGGTCGCCGCCGCGTTGCTCAGCCCCCACGACGGCAGGATGGCAAAGATCACAATGCGAATGCCGATCGTGTATCCCGCCAGCGCCGGCGCACCGAATAAACTCACAATCCGCACCAGGCCAATCCAGCTCGCCTGCCCAATTAAAAACTGAAAGATGGCGCTGAGGGAGACGCGCAGCAGACGCAGCATCACCGTCCACTCCAACCGCAGATGCCGCGCCAGAAGCTGCAGGCGTTCCGTCCCCTTGGCCAGCCGGTAAAACTGGTACAGCACGCCGATGCCGCGGCCCGTAAAGGTCGCCAGGGCCGCGCCCGTGACGCCAAGCCGTGGAAATGGTCCCAGACCGAAGATGAAGCATGGGTCGAGGATCAGATTCAGGATGTTTGAAACCCACAGCAGCCGCATCGCAATCGCCGCATCGCCCGCGCCGCGGAAGATCGCGTTATTCAGAAACAGCAGAACCACCACGCCGCAGCCGCCCAGTGAGATGCGCGTGTAGTTCAGCCCTGTCGCAACAATGGCTGGCGAGGCGCCCATCCATCCCAACAGCCGCGGCGCGAGAAAGAAGAACAGGAGTCCCAGTGCAAGCGAGATGAAGACACCGAGAATGATCGCCTGCACCCCGGCAACCGCCGCACCTTCAGAGTCTTTCTCGCCAATACGCCGCGCCACCATGGCCGTCGTCGCCATGCCCAGCCCGATGCCTACGGCGAAAACCAGCGTCAGAACTGACTCCGCCAGACCCACGGTCGCAATCGCGTTTGCGCCCAGGCGGCTCACCCAAAACACGTCCACCACGGCAAACAGCGACTCCAGCACCATCTCCAGTACCATCGGAATCGCCAGCAGCAGAATGGACCGGTTCAGGCTTCCAGCGGTGTAATCCTGATGACTGCCGCGCAGAGCTTCCAGCACAGAGCGCCAGAAGCTCATCGATCGCGATGTTGCTGTTGTCATCTGCATGCAGAGCTGTCATCGTACAGCGACGGTGTCACAGCAGCAGAAGCCGGAGCCCGCACCGCCGGACCGCAGCCCCGGTTCTTTGTTGTCAACCTTCGCGCAGCGGAGGATCTGCTGTAGCTTTTTCAGCAAACGCAGCGAACACAGCAGAAAAGAGCCACCTTACAGCTCCAGAATGACCGGCATAATCAGCGGTCGCCGACTCGTCGTCTTCTGGATATACCGCTTCAGCTCCTGCCGGATCTTCTCCTTGGTGATGCTGTAGTCCGCGCGCTCTTCCGCGCTTGAGCTCTCAAGCGCCCGCTCCACAACCTGCCGCGCCTCGATCACCATCTTCGGATCCTCGACCGCAAACCCGCGCATCACAATCTCCGGCATCCGCTCGATCTTGCCGGTCTGCTTGTTGATCGCGATGATCGGCATCAGAAAGCCGTCCTCGCTCAGGTTCTTGCGATCCTTGATCACCAGATCCTGCACCACATCGGACGCCGCGCCGCCTGAATCAATGCAGATACGGCCTACCGCAACCTTGCCGACCTTCGACGCTTTATCCTTGCTCAACTCGAGCACATCGCCGTCTTCCATCAGGATCGTCCTCTCAACGATCCCCAGCGATCCCGCCAGCTCCGCATGCCGCTTCAAATGGCGGAAGTCTCCATGAATCGGGATGAAGAACTTCGGCCGGACGAGATTGATCATCAACCGCAGCTCTTCCTGGCTCCCATGCCCGCTGACGTGGATCATGCCGTTCGTGCCATCGTCGTAGATCACCTTGGCCTCGCGACGCTCCAGGTGGTCGATCACCCGGCCGATCGGCCGCTCGTTGCCCGGAATGATGCGTGAGCTCAGCAGCACCGTATCGCCAGCGTCAATCCGCGCGAACTTGTGTGTGTTGACTGCGGCGCGGCTCAGCGCACTCATCGGCTCGCCCTGCGTTCCGCTGATCAGGATCATCAGCTTCTCCGAAGGGAAATCGCGCATCTGTCCTGGCTGAATCACCAGGCCCTGCGGCATATCCAGGTATCCCAGGTCCTGTGCGATCTCGGTTGAGTTATCAATCGATCGACCCACAATCGCAACCTTGCGTCCATGCTTGTGCGCCAACTCCATCGCAATCCGGATGCGATGAATGGATGACGAGAAGCAGGAGAAGAACAGCTTTTTCTTCGTGCTCGAAAAGATGTCATCGAGCGCCGGCCGCACCGCGTTCTCGCCCGGCGTAAAGCCCTTGCGATCCACGTTGGTCGAATCCTGCAAGAGCGCCAGCACGCCCTGCTTGCCCAGCTCCGCGAACGCCTGCAGATCAAACGGCTGCCCATCCGGCGCCGAAAGGTCGATCTTAAAGTCACCCGTATGCAGCACCACGCCGACCGGCGTATGGATTGCCAGCGCCACGCAGTCGACCAGCGAGTGCGTCACCCGGATCGGCATCACCGAGAACGGTCCGATCGTAAACCGCTTGCCCGGCAGCATCTCGATCAGGTCGGCGTTGTCGAGCAGCCGATGCTCTTCAAGCTTGCCCTCCACGTACGCCAGCGTAAACTCTGTCCCGTACACCGGAACATTCAGCTCACTCAGGATCCACGGCAGCCCGCCAATGTGATCCTCATGCCCATGCGTCAACAGAATCGCGCGTACTTTGGACCGGTTCTCCCGCAGGTAGCTGATGTCCGGGACAACGATGTCCACCCCCAGCAGCTCTTCTTCAGGAAACATCAGCCCGGCGTCAATGACGACAATGTCGTCCTGCCACTGGAGCGCCATGCAGTTCATGCCGAACTCGCCGAGCCCGCCCAGCGGAATCATCTTCAATTTATCGTTTGCCATTCAACCTCCTATCTTACCAGCCACTCCGTGTCGTCTTCGACCCGCCTGCAGATCCGTTGACAGCGATATCGTAGGACGCACGAAACTCCACCACCCGCAAAACCATCGCCGGAGGCGAGTAGATCGCGTCGCTTTCCGGTGTCCCCTGCTGAGGAGCTCTGTTCCCTCGGCTTGGTAGTGCCGTCCTCAATGGCAACAGCCGAGTGAGAACCCTAGCGCAGAAGATCTTCGAGCTCCAGCGATGCCTCCGTCTTCTCATCCCGATACTTCACAACAACCGGCGTCGCCACACTCAGCTGCCACGCCGCGCCTTTGCCCTGCGAGATCGGCCGCGACCCCGGTACTACCACCGCTCCTCCCGGAATCACCAGCGGCCTGTCTGCCGTTGCCCGGTACACCTCGCCGCGCACGATGTCGTATACCGGCGTCCCCCGCGTCAGCACCACGCCCGCCGCCAGCACTGCGCCCATGCGCACGATCGTCCCCTCATAGACCCCCGTGTTCCCGCCCACCAGGCAGTCATCCTCGATCACCACCGGGCTGGCATTCACCGGCTCCAGCACCCCGCCAATCTGCGCCGCTGCACTCAGGTGCACCCGCTTGCCAATCTGTGCACACGACCCCACCAGCGCGTGCGAGTCCACCATCGTTCCCTCATCCACATACGCCCCGACATTTACATACGCCGGCGGCATCATCACCACACCCTTGGCAAGGTACGCGCCCGCCCGCACCGAGCTCCCGCCCGGCACCACCCGCACCCCATCCTTGACCGCAAACCGCCGCGCCGGGTACGTCGCCTTGTCCACGTACGACAGCCCATCCACCGCGCCCATCTCCGTCATCTGCCCCAGCCGGAATCCCAGCAAAATCCCCCGCTTCACCCACGCATTCACCCGCCATCCCAGCGGCAGCGAGGCGTCCGGCTCCGCTGCCCGCAACGCCCCACGCTCCAGGCCCTCCCGCAGCTCCAGGAACGCCGCCATCGCCCGCTCGTCCCCAACCGCCTCCGCCCCCTTCGCAAACCACATCTCAATCCGCTCTTCTAACCCGTCCTGCATGCACATCCTTCCTCTTGGCGCGATCGCCAGCTCTTCTTGCTTTTCTACCTTTTGTTGTCATCCCGTAGGGATCTGCTTTTCTACCGTTCCCTTTGACGCATCCGCAAACCTACCCCAGCAGCTCGCCCACTTCGCGCAGCTCTGCGAGCAATCCCGCAAGCCTCGTCCGCAGCCCGTCGCTCACCGGCACCATCGGCAGCCGCAGCCGTTCCTCGCACCGCCCCAGCATTGAGAGCACCGCCTTGATCGGCGCCGGGCTCGTCTCCGCAAAGTGCGCCTGCATGATCCGGAAAAATCGCAGATTCAGTGCTCGCGCCTCGTCCCACCGGCCCGCCTCCGCCGCATGCACCAGCGCGGCCACCTGCCGCGGAAACGCGTTCGACGCCACCGACACCAGCCCCACCCCGCCCAAGGCCACCACCGGCAGCGCCATCCCATCATCCCCCGCAAAGACGGAAAATCCCGGCGGCACCGACGCCAGCACCTCCGTGATCTGCATCACGCTCCCACTCGACTCCTTCACCCCAATCACGTTCGGCAGCACAGCAAGCCGCGCCACCGTCACCGGCTCCAGATTCGCTCCTGTCCGCCCAGGAATGTTGTAGAGCAGCACCGGCAACTCGGTCGCCTCCGCAATCGCGCGAAAGTGCTGGTACTGTCCCTCCTGCCCCGGCCGGTTGTAAAACGGATTCGCCGTCAGCACGCCCGTCAGCCCCGGCAAACAGCACAGCTGCCGCACCCGCTCCACCGCCACCGCCGTCGCATTGTGCGTGCACCCGGCAAACACCGGCACTCGCCCCGCCGCCGCCTCAATCACGACCGCCACCACCCGCAGCCACTCGGCATCGGAGAGCGTCGACGCCTCACCCGTCGTCCCGCACGGCACCAGAAAATCAATCCCGCTCTCGATCTGCCACTGCACCAGGCTTCGCAGCGCTGTCTCGTCCACCGAGCCGTCCGTCGCAAACGGCGTCACCAGCGCTGTCCCACATCCCCGCAGTTGCATACGATCCTCAGTCTAACCCTCTCGAGCGTGTAGTCTGACTCTTCGCTCGCCGCAGAAACCTCTTGCTCTCCGCACAGTGGTATGCGATAGTCGGTCTCGCAAAGGAGGAGTAGGCATGTCTTTTATCAATAGCGTTTCCACGCTGCGCACCACGTCTCAGCGATTCTGCCGGCTCCTCGCCCCTTCCAGCTAGTTGCGGCTTATCTCTGCACTGTGCCGAGGCCGCGAGTTCCGCTGCGCTCTGCATCATCACGCATCTCCCTAAATACAGAAAGGTCCCGCCATGGGCAACGTCTCTGTGCGTCACAGCACGCCGATCGGTGCCGTCTCGCTCTGCGCCACCTGTTCCAACTCTCATATCGTCGAGGGCTTTCGCGAGTCAGAGGTGATCGCTCTCTGTACCTACATCTACGATCGCCCAATCCCCATTCAGTTCCGGGTGAAATCCTGCTCGAACCACCATGACAAAACGCGTCCAAGCTACCGGGACATGCAGAAACTCGCCATCCCGGTCACGACCGGAACACTCAAGCCGGTCGGCTTCCTCATACAGCGTGAGAGGGACAGCGAGGAAACGGAGTACGACGATCAGTAAAGCGCAGCGGTCTGTGAACAGTAATCACAGACCGCGACCGCCTAGACCCACTCACCCTGGCGCATCAGCGGCTCGCGCGCGCCATCGGCATGTACGCCATCCACATCAATCGCCGCCGACCCGATCATCCAGTCCACATGAATCAAGCTTGAGTTTGCACCCAGCTTCGCCAGCTCCTCCTCACCCATCTTTTCGCCGCCGATCAGGCAAGTCGAGTACGCCTGCCCTAGCGCGATATGGCTCGCCGCGTTCTCATCGAAGAGGGTGTTCCAAAACAGAATCCCGCTCTCGGAGATCGGCGACGAGTGCGGCACCAGCGCCACCTCGCCCAGTCGTCGCGCGCCCTCGTCCGTCGCAATCAGCCGGTTCAACACATCCTCGCCTGCCGTTGCGTGTGCCTCGACAATCTTCCCGCTCTCAAAGCGAACCGAGATGTTCTCGATCAGCGATCCCTGGTGCGACAGCGGCTTCGATGCCCGCACCACACCGTCAACACGATCCTTGTGCGGCGTCGTGAAGCACTCCTCCGTCGGAATATTTGGCTGGCAGTACACCCCATTGCCCGCCGTCGTTCCGCCACCCGCCCAAAGATGCTCGTCCGCCAGCCCCACCGTAAGATCCGTCGTTCCGTCCTGCGACCGAAAATGCAGCGAGTGAAATCGCTTCGCATTCAGCAGATCCACCCGCCGCTTCAGCGTCGCACCATGCTCCTTCCACTGCGCCACCGGATCGTCTCCATCAATCCGCGACGCCTTGAAGATCGCCTCCCACAGCTTGCTTACTGCGGCATCCGCCGCCTCGTCCGGAAACACCAGCTTTGCCCACTCCGGCGTCGCACACGCCACGATCGTCCAGTTGATCTCATGCCGCGTAATCAGCTCCATCGCCGGCTTGGACGCCTTGCTCGCCGCCACATTCGCCCGCGCAATCTTCGCCGGATCCTGCCCCGCCAAGAGCGCCGGGTTCGCGCCCGCAATCGCCATCCGCGCCGCGCCGCCGCGGAACGCCGTCGCAATCGCGGTCTGCAACCACTCCGGCGCATAGTCAAAGCTCGCATCGCCCGCGTACTTGTACCGCGCCAGCACCGACGGGTCGTCGCCGTAGAACGTCGTCACCAGCAGTGCCCCGGCCTTGTACGCATGCTCCGTGATCCGCCGCACCAGCGGCAGCGCCTCCATTGGCGCCGTCAGCAACATCTCCTGCCCCTCGCGCAGCCCCAGCCCGATCTTCACCGCCACCTCGGCCAGCCGATCCAGCTTTTCATCAAACGAGAGCGCGTCAAAACGCGTCCGAACAGGAGCACTTATCACAGGGGAGGACATACCCTCAGCTTAGGCACATCTCCCGCCCACCGCAAGCGCACCTCACCCCATCTGCTCCAGATACTCCGCCGGTGTCACGATCGAAATGCCGCGCCATGGAGCAAGCACCAGCAAATCCTGATCTCCTGTCAAAATCAAGTCAGCATCGCCGTTGAGCGCTACTTCGAGAAACTTATTGTCGCGAACGTCACGGCACTCAAGAACTCGCTTCTTTACAGGCACAAGGGTTACGGCTCTGGAGAAGTCATGAAGGAACAGGAGGCGTTGCCTTGACGCAAGATAGTGATCGAACTTTGGCCGCATCAGGACATTCCTCAGCTCTATCAGTGTCTCGTCAGACGCGAGTAAGACGCTTCGATCAAGAGAGCGTTCGAAAGCCCGTGCCGAGGTCGACTCGGGCCGGATAACTCGACTCAGAATGACATTCGTGTCGACAACGATTCGACTCGCACTCAATCAGCCAGCAGCCTTTGCTCTACTTCATCCAGACTCATGCCATCCGCCTCGGCCCGCTGTGCAATCGCCGCGTGAAGGTCATCGAACGAAGCTAACAGCCTCTTTGCCTTCGCCCGGCGAACAATCTCATAGTCCTCCATGGAGACCAGAGCGCCCAACTCGTTCTCGTCCTCGCAAATAACGACAGCATCATCTTTCGCTTCCTCAAGCAACCGAGGAAGCGACGTAGAAGCTTCAGTTGGGGTCACCGTGCGCATACTCGAAGCATACTCCGCGCAGCAGCTACAGCTGCTTGTAGATATCCTTGAAGTCAAACGTACCGCGCCGTGTCGCGATCCACTCCGCCGCCCGCACCGCACCCTCCGCAAACGCCCGCCGCGAGATCGACACATGCGTCAGCGTCAGCCGGTCCGCATCGCTCTCGGCCACCAGCACGTGTTCGCCCGCCACATCGCCCTCGCGCTTCGACGTCACCGGAACCTCGCCACTCCCCGTCGCCGCACGTACCGCATCCGCCAGCGTGATCGCCGTCCCGCTCGGTGTGTCCAGCTTCGACGTATGGTGCGTCTCCTCCACGCGGAACGCGTACCCAGCATGCTTCAGCGCGCCCGCCATCGTCCCCGCCAGCTCCAGCATCACCTGCACACCCACGGAGTAGTTCGTCCCATACAGCAGCCCCGCCTGCCTTCGCTCCGTCAGCGCTTCCATGTCCTTCAGCCGCGAGTACCACCCCGTTGTGCCGATCACCATGCGCGCTCCCGTTGCCAGGCACGCCCGCATATTCTGCAGCACCGCCTCGGGCGTCGTGAAGTCGATCACCACGTCAAACCCCGCTACAAACGGCGGCGTCAGCGCCATCGCCTCGCGGTTCTCCTTCGCGTCAAGCACATGCACCCCGTGCCCGCGCTCATGCGCCACATCCGCGACCAGCTTCCCTGTCTTGCCATGCCCCAGTACCAGAACGCGCATCGTGACCAGTCCTCTCTACGCCGTTGCGGCAACTCGCGCCGCCGCGGCCTTGCGTGCATCCACATCAAACACCGTCGCATCCGGCTCGGTAAAGAACGCGCGATGCAGGCTTCGCACCGCCTCCTCCACGTCATCCTCGTCGATCATGAAACTCATGTTGATCTCACTCGCCCCCTGCGAAATCATTCGCAGGTTCACGTGGCTCACCGCCGTAAACACCCGCCCCGCAATCCCGTTGCGCCCGCGAATATCCTCGCCCACCAGACAGATCAGCGCCTTCCGCCCCTCATACTTCACATCCGCAATCCGACCGAGCTCCTCGCAGATCTCCGGCAGCCTCTCATTCGAGTCCACCGTCAGCGAGATACTCACCTCGCTCGTCGACACCATATCAATCGCGCACTTGTACTTGTCAAACACATCGAACACAGCCTTCAGATACCCGTGCGACATCAGCATCCGGCTCGCGACTACATCAATAATCGTAAGCTTCTTCTTCGCCGCGATGCTCTTGAACGGGCTGCTGCAGTGCGGCGCCACCGCCGTGATCTTTGTGCCCTCATTCTCCGCGTCGCGGCTGTTAAGCACCCACACCGGAATGCTCTTCTGCACCGCTGGCAGAATCGTCGCCGGGTGCAGCACCTTCGCGCCAAAGTAGGCGAGCTCCGCCGCCTCTTCAAAGCTGATCGTCTTCACCCGCAGCGCGTCCGGGCAGATCCGCGGATCAGTCGTCATAATGCCGTTCACGTCCGTCCAGATCTCGATCGCTCCCGCATGGAGCGCTCCGCCCACCAGCGCCGCCGTGTAATCGCTGCCGCCGCGTCCCAGCGTCGTTGTAATGCCGTCCACCGTTGCCCCAATAAAGCCACCCATAACCGGCGTTCGCCCTGCCTCCACCAGCGGCAGCACATGCTCCAGCAGCCTGCTCTCAATCGCCGCTTCAAGCGGTGCCGCCTTGCCGAAGTGCGCGTCCGTCACCACGCAGCTCCGCGCGTCCACATGCGCCCCGTGCAGCCCGCGCTGCGCAAACGCCTCCGCCATCATGCGGCTCGACAGCCGCTCGCCAAAGCTCAGCACTAAGTCATTCGTCCGCGGCGTCAACTCACCCACAGCCGAGATCCCGCGCAGCAGATCATCGAGAGCATCGAACTCCTGCCCCAGCGCCAGGTGCATCTGCTCCATTCGCGCCTCATCCAGCAGCTGCGCTGCCGTATCCAGGTGACGACTCCGCAGCCGCGCCGCCACCGCCAGCGCACCCGCTTTATCGCCGTTCCCCGCAGCCTTGGCCGCCGTCAAAAGCTGGTCCGTCACCTTGGCCATCGCCGAGACCACCACCACCGCCCGCAGCCCGCGCCCGCGGCGTCCGGCCACAATCGCCGCTGTCCGCTCCATCGCCCGCGCATCTTCAACCGACGTCCCGCCAAACTTCATCACCACCAGATCTTCGCGCGCTGTACTCACACCGCCACCAGCGTCTTGCCCGCATCACGGACCTTGTCGAACTTGCCCATCACCGCCAGTACCTCGGCGTTTAGCACCGCCGCTCCGGCTGCTCCGCGAATCGTATTGTGCGACAGCACCACAAACTTCCAGTCCAATAGACTGCACGCCCGCAGCCGCCCCACCGTCGCCGCCATCCCAGCCCCGCGCATCAAGTCCAGCCGCGGCTGCGGTCGATCAATCCCTTCGTCGTACTCCACCGGCTGCTCCGGCGCGCTTGGCAAATGTTCGCCCGCCAACGGCCTGAACTCCCGCCACGCCGCCAGAACCTCCTCCCGCGTCGCCCTGGTCTTCAGCTTCACCGACACACACTCGGTATGCCCGTCCACCACCGCCACTCGGTTGCAATGCGCGCTTACAGTCGCCGACGCCTTCTCAATCCCGTTATGGGTGAGTGTCCCCAGCAGCTTCGCGCACTCCTCCTCGAGCTTCTCTTCCTCGTTCCTGATGAATGGCACTACGTTGCCCAGAACGTCGAGCGACGCCACCCCCGGATACCCCGCGCCGCTCACCGCCTGCATCGTCGATACAAACACACTCTCAATCCCGAACTTCTTTTCGAGCGGCTTCAGCGCCAGCACCAGCCCGATCGCCGAGCAGTTCGGATTCGTCACGATGTACCCGCCGCTCTCCTCGCGCCAGCTCTGCGCCTCCAGCAGCGGCAGGTGGCTCGCGTTCACCTCCGGAATCACCAGCGGCACATCGTTCGTCATCCGGAACGCACTCGAGTTCGAGATCACCGCGCATCCCGCCGCCGCAAACTTCGGCTCCAGCTCCCGCGCAATCTCCGAATCAAGCGCCGCGAAGATGATCTTCGGCAGCTCGCCCACCGCCAGCTCCGGCACATTCGCCTGCATCGTCATCGCCGCAATCTTTGCCGGCATCGGCGTGTCCAGCTTCCACCGGCATGCCTCGCCATAGGTCTTTCCCGCGCTCCGGTCGCTCGCCGCCAGCCAGGCAATCTCAAACCACGGATGCTGCTCGAGCAGCTGCACAAACCGCTGGCCCACCATGCCAGTCGCGCCGAGAATGCCGACCCTCCGTCGTTCCATTTCCTAAGAATACCAAGATCCGCAGCCTGCCTTTCCGAAAGCAGGAACCCCACCGCTCCTCCCTGCGTAAACTCACCGCAGCAGCTCGCGCGCCAGGAGTCCTCATGCACATCGCAGCGCTTTGGCCATTCCTCTTCTGGCTCTGGACCAGCTCCGAAGTTGTCCTCGTCCTCGCAACCCGCACCCGCCGCCGCAGGGGAACCACGCAGGACCGCGGCTCCATCGTCCTTCTCTGGTTCGCCATCGTCACTTCGATCTCCACCTGCGACTGGCTGGCCGCCACCTTTCCCGCCGCCACCTTCAGCGGCTCGCCCTGGCTCAAACCCCTCACCATCCTTCTCATGGTCACCGGTCTTGCTATCCGCTGGACGGCCATCCTTTCACTCGGCCGCTCCTTCAGTGTGAATGTCGCCATCAAGCAGTCGCAGACCATCTACCGGCAAGGTCTCTTTCGCGTCGTCCGCCATCCTTCTTATCTCGGCATGCTCGTCATCTTCCTGGCCATCGGCCTGCGCTCCCGCAACCTCATCAGCCTCGCCCTCATACTGATCGCCCCCGCCGCCGCACTCCTCTACCGCATCCACGTGGAAGAGCAGGCGCTCGAACAGGCCTTCGGCACGGAGTACGTGCGCTACCAGCAGACAACGAAGCGCCTGATCCCTGGCCTCTTCTAGCACCACGCAACCTCGGTGATGCCGCGATCTTAGGAATCATCCCGCCGTCGTCGCCGTGCCGAGTACCCGCCCGATCCACCCCACACCACAACGGCCGCCACCAGATGGATCAGAAACCACAGGCTCAGCCCCTGGTCCAAATAGATCAGGTACAACACCAGCACCCGCGGCAGCAGCACCGCAATCACCAGAGGCACCACACCATTCAGGTGAAAAGGAAACAGCGCGCCCTGCAGCCACGCAATCGCCAGCGCAACCCGCGGCAGAAACAGTGAAAACACCAGAAACCAGAGTGGCAGGTTATGCAGAATCAATTCCAGCTTCATGCGGAAACGCCTCCACGCAGCAGAAGGGAATTGTACCCGCCATGTTTGCGCCCAAGCTCCTCTGTTGTAATCCCGTAGAGATCTGCTTCTCTAACCGATGTCCCTGGACCGCGGTCCTCGCCCTAGTCTCTCTCATCGGTACAGCTCCGGTCACCCTGCCTACTTCGCCGCCGAAAACGCGACGCCAGCCTTCGCCATACCATGCGCTGTCACCGTCACCTGCGCCGTCTTCTCGCCCATCTTCTCGTGCGCGAACCCCAGCGTGTACTCGCCCGCCGGCAGCCCGGACAACGTGAAGCTTCCATCCGCTGCCGTAACCGCAAAGAACGGCGTCGCGGAAATATTGATGAACGCATTCATCCAGGGATGGTTGTTGCACCGCACCGGCATCATCACCTCGGCATTATCAAACCGCCGTACCTGCGGCGCGCCCTTCGGCCCCTGCGACACATCAATCACCTCGTTGCCCACTACCGTCGGCATTGTGTGGATGTTGTGCATCGTCGAGTCCGAGTTCCGGAACTCCACCGCTCCGCCGCGCATCACCGCCACCACGTGTGGCGTATACCTGCAGCCCTTCTGGTCCAGCACCACCGGCATCAGCGGCCCGCTCGGCGCCGCATGCATCGCCGCCGCCGGCCCGCTCTTCACGTAGACGTACACATTCGCGAGCTTGCCGCCGTGCACCACATATTGCTCCGCCTCGTTCTCGCCGCCTGTCATTGAGCACACCGGGTCCTGGCTCATGTCAATCTGTAACCGCTCCGGTTGCTTTCCCGAAAACGTCACCACCCCCGTCACTGCCCCAGCTGTCGCCGGATCAACCGGAGACCCCGTCGGCAACGTCGCGGGTGTCGCCTTCGTGCCGCCATCAAGTGCCTCGCTCTTCTTCAGCGCCGCATCCGGCTTGCATCCGGTCAACAGAACGCCAGCTACGACAGCGGACAGAACAGCTATCTGTCTCTTCATCGAATATCTCCCCACTCAGCCGGTCAGATGCTACTTCGCACCTTCAAGTGCCGCCAGCACCGCATCCTTGAATGCTCCCGTTCCCGTCGACCCGCCCACATCCCTGGTCAAACTTTTGCCCTCGGCATATACCGCCTCAAGCGCCATCTGGATCGCATCCGCCGTCGCCGCCTCGTCAATATGCCGCAGCATCAGCACCGCGCTCTGCAGCAGCGCCGTCGGGTTCGCCAGGCCTTTGCCCGCAATATCCGGCGCCGACCCGTGCACCGCCTCAAAGATCGCGCACTCCGTCCCCAGGTTCGCCCCCGGAACCAGCCCCAGTCCGCCGATCAGCCCGCTGCACAGATCACTCAGGATATCGCCGTACAGGTTCTCCGTCACAATCACGTCGTACTGCCACGGATTCATCACCAGCTGCATGCACGTGTTGTCAACAATGTGCTCGGCATACGGAATCTCCGGATAGCCCTTCGCCACGGTGCGGCAGCAATCCAGAAACAATCCGTCCGAGATCTTCATGATGTTCGCTTTGTGTACGGAATGCACCTTCTTCCGGCGGTACTTGCGCGCCGCCTCGAACGCGAACTTCGCAATCCGCGTCGATCCCTTCTCGGTAATAATCTTCAGCGACTGCGCCACTCCGGGCACCACCATCACCTCAAGACCCGCATACAGATCTTCAGTATTCTCGCGAACAATAATCAGATCGATCCCCGGATACTTCGTCTCGAGCCCGGGCAGATTCTTCACTGGCCGGAAGTTCGCGTACAGGTCAAACTTCTTCCGCAGCGTCACGTTAATCGACGAGAACCCGCCGCCAATCGGCGTCGTCACCGGCCCCTTCAGCGCCACGCGATTCTGCTCGATCGACTCATACAGCGCCTTCGGCACATACTCGCCCGTCTTTGCGAACGCGTCCGCACCCGCGTCAAACCGGTGCCAGTCAAAGCTTGCGCCTTCGCGCTTGCCCGCTGCCTCCAGAATCTCCACCACCGCATCCGTTACCTCCGGCCCAATGCCATCGCCCGGAATCAACGTTATCCTGTGCGTCTCGCTCATGCGTCGTTCTTCCTCGTCGTTCGTTCGAAGTCTAGCTACGATCGCTTTCCACCCAGCAGCCCATCCAGCTCGCTCTTGAACTCCTGCACATCCTTGAAGTCCCTGTGCACGCTGGCAAACCGGATGTACGCCACCTTATCGATCTCTCGCAGCCGCGCCATGATCATCTCGCCCACTTCTTTGGTCGAGCGCTCCCGCTCCGGGCTGTCCACCACATACGTCTCGGCCTCATCCACAATCTGCTCCAGCTTCGCAGCCGAGATCGGCCGCCGCGAGCACGAGTGCAACAGCCCGCTCAGCACCTTCTGCCGGTCAAACTTCTCCCGCCGACCGTCCTTCTTCACCACCATGTACGGAATCTCATCGATCCGCTCATAGGTCGTGAATCGCTTGTTGCACTGCTCGCACTCGCGCCGTCGACGGATCGAATCCGCCTCCTTGCTCTCGCGTGAATCGACCACTCGATCTTGGGAGTAACCACAGTAAGGACATCGCATCAGGGACGGGTTCGATTCTATCGCAGCAACGGGAGACGAGCCGCCTCACCCGGCCCTCCTCGCTTGTCGCACCGCCGACGGCTGCCGCGCCCATCCTCGAACATGTGCCCCAAATGCGCATCGCACCATCTGCACGAACCGCCGTACGTTCGACCCCAGCGACGTGTCACTCGTCTCTCGAACGTTTCCCTTTGCAATCGGCTGCCGGAAGCTCGGCCATCCCGTCCCGGATCCAAACTTCGTATCCGCATGAACAGCGCCGTCTCGCAACACACACAGCTGAAGATGCCCTTGTCGTACACCGTCTGCCATCGCCCTCCCCTCGGCACCGCCGGCATCAGCGAACGCGTCATGGCCATCGACCGCATGCGCTTCAACCCGACGGCACCATCGCCCCATTCACCTGACGAAGGACGGCCCCGGTCCCGAGCCTCTGTCGACCAGCGCAAACCTGCCCTCAACGCCAACATCCTCGAAACACGTCGAATGCCTAAGTCGCTTGCTCCCCCGACGCTGCCTTTCCCGCATCCCGCAGCCGGATACCCTCCGCCCGCGCAAACAGCAGCCCCGCCGGCACGATACTCAGGGATGTCACGCACAGCAGCATCGCCCCGCACGCCGTCGCCGCTTCGATCGGCGCGCCGAAGAACCGCCGCATCGCCGCCGCCGTCGCCGCAATCTGCGTAAACCACCCCAGCCCCGGCAGCTGCAGCAGAGAGCCGCCCAGGCTCGCCGCCATCAGCAGCATCGTCCGCGAAAAACTCAAGCCTGCCAGCTCCGGCGTCTGTTGAAAGGCGTGCGTCGTCTGCCAGTACGCCCCGCCGATCATCAGCCACATAAAAATCGAGATGGCCGCCGCCACGCCAAACTCCCGCACCGTCGAGATCGCACGCAGGCCCTGCCGGAAATCCAGAATCTTCGCTTCCACAATCGCTGCAAACCTCGGCGACACACGCGCCATCTGCTGCCCGATCCACGCCGCTACCGCCTCCCCTCGCAGCCGCACGGCAACCGCAAACGCCGCCAGAAACAGCGTCGCTCCCAGGCTCCCCACGCCCACCCGCACGAACCGGTCGCGATGCGCCAGCCCCGCCGGCGTAAACGCCAGCGCACCCGAAAACACCACCGCCGCCGCGCCCAGATCAAACATCCGCTCGACCGTATACACCGCCACCTGCGAGCTCACCGCCAGCCGCGTCCGCTGCGCCACCAGGTACGGCCGCGCCAGGTCAGCCAGCCGCCCAAAGATCGCCACCGCCGTAAACCCGACAAACTGCGCCCCCAGCACCTCCCGCGCCCGCACCGGCGACCTTCGCTGCGCCAACCTCTCCGGCCGCTCAGTCACCACGCCCGATGCCTCCATTTCTTTGGTTGTTTCCTTGAGTATCTTTTTGGTTGTCATCCCGCAGGGATCTGCTTCTCTACCGGAAACGCCCGTCATCCCGTAGCGACCCACCGTCCCAACCGCGACTCTCGTCCCCGCAGTCTCTTCTGTTGTCATCCCGTAGGGATCCGCTGCTTCAACCCCCGCACCCTCAGTCATCGGCCGGCAAAACTCCGCCCACCGCCACGCCCGCAGCCAGTACGTCCCATAGATCAGCGCCACGCCCGCAGCAACGTGCCACCACACCACCACCCGCAGCTGCGCCAGAAACGCTGCCCAGTCAAAATGTGCTCGATACAGTGCAAAACCGAGACCCAGTATCACCAGAGCTGAAATCGCATACAGCCTCATCGAACTCTTCACCGCAACCCCCACCCCGCACCTTTTCTCTGCTTCTCGCTTTTGGTTGTCATCCCGTAGGGATCTGCTTTTCTACCGCGTCGAGCCCATCGCCACTTCAGCCATGTGGTGTGTTCTCATCCGTGTTTTCTGCTTTGCATCTCTGCTTGGTTCGTTGATTTGCACTTTGCTTTGTTCTCTGTTTGCGTCTCTGCCTTGCCTGTTGTTCGTCGTTCATTCCTACCGCGGCTCACGTGTGCTCGCCATCATCGCCGCCAGCTTCCGCCGGTTAAACTCCCGAATCACCTTCGCCACATACGCCCGCGTCTCGCGATACGGCGGCACGCCGTGGTACCGGTCCACCGCACCCGGCCCTGCGTTGTACGCCGCCAGCGCCAGCGCTATGTCGTCGTGATAGCGCAGGAGCAGCCCGTCGAGATACGCCGCACCGCCATCTACGTTCTGCCCCGGCTCAAACGCATCCGCTACCCCAACCGCGGTCGCCGTCTCCGGCATAAGCTGCATCAGACCGCGCGCTCCGGTTCGCGAGACAGCACGCGTCTGCCCGCCGCTCTCTGCCCGCACCACGCTCGCCAGCAGATCCTCATCGATGCGATGCGCAACTCCTGCATGCGCCAGCAGGGGATGCATCTCGTCAGCCGTCATAGCGCGCGCGGGCGCACCCGCGGCTGCAGCCGCTCCGGCCATCGCCGCCGCGGCAACCGGTCTGACCAGCTTCGCGCCCGGCTTTGCCGAGCCACCTGCAGTCTTCTCCGCCAGGGTCGCAATCGGATCCGGCGTCAGCACCACAGAGGCCACCGCATCGTTTGCTACATCCATATATGCCTCCTCGGCCGTACCCGCCGACTCCGCAAGTACCAGACGCGTCCGGTCGCCTGCCGCCTCGTGCCGCAGACAGTCCACGGTGAAGCCATTCACCAGCGTCACGCGCTCCGCCGCAGCCAGCGGCAGGCAGGAAAGCCCGAGGATCGCCACAATGTGGAAGAGCTGTCTCATCGTTCTGCCCTGCATCGTCACCTCAGCAGCCTATCACCGCGAAAGCGCTCCATAGACTCCCCCAAACGGGCCTCCAGGGTCGCCAAACGTGCTTAAAGAGCACCCAAAACGGCCATCTCAGCACGTTCTCCGGACGGGTCTTCGCCTGGGAGGAGCGGCGCGATCGCCCGCGCCACCCCATCCTCATCGTTGCTCCGCGTGATCGCCCAGCCGCGCGCGCCAGCCATCGTCAGCAGCTCCGCCGGTGCGTTCTCCATCAGCACTGGATGACCCGCCACCTCCAGCATCGACAGATCATTCCAGTTGTCGCCGATCGCCATCACCTCGCTCAGAGCAATCCCACGTTCTTCGGCGAGCAGCGTGAGCGCCGCTCCCTTGCTGGCCCCGGCAGGAAGAATGTCCACAATGCTCAGGTCGCGCTCCGGATACTCCGTCCGGTGCAGCGCGATCTCGGCCTCACCGTTCGGCGTCGGCCCCTCGCCATCAGCGAAGTAGGTCCCGCTCATCGATCGCAGCAGACCCTCCGCGCGCCGCATTCTCTCCACCGTGCCGCACAGCATCATCTGGATCGGCAGACCGCGTTCAAGGCAGCGTTCGATCGGCTTCGTATGCTCGATATACGGCTCATTTGCGACCATCCACTTCTCGATGCTGGCATGCAGATCTTCGAGCTCTTCTACCACCAGGGCGCCGCGCTCATCCTCGCCATCCGGACCAACGCAGTCAAATGTCACCACCAGCGCATTGCGAAACTCGCCCAGGTGCGCAAACAGCCGCTCCGCACCCGTGCGCGTCATCAAAGCCCGCCGGACCAAGGTGCTCCCAATCGTTCGCACCACCGCGCCATTTGAGCTGACCAGCAGATTCGACGAGGGCAACTCGAGCGCGCGCAGCTGCCGCATGGCATAGCAGTGTCGCCGTCCCGTCGCCACAACGAACTCTATACCTGCCGCCTGGGCTGCAGCGATCGCCGAGCGATTCACCGCACTGACCTGGCCTCCGGTGGCCAGGAGCGTGCCATCCATATCGACTGCAATCATCCGTACTGCCGCTTGCTCTACACTGCGTTGTTTCACCTGTATATTCTCTCATCCGATCTGCATAAATACTCGTAAATGATTCTAAAGAGTGCGTTTACGGGAAATTCACTCGACAGTAACACTGTCTCTCGCCATACTGGAACAGAGCAGTGAAAGGCTCCTTTATGTTCCACAACCGCATCGCCTCTGATCTTCGTAAGCACTTTTCCACCGTCGGTCCATCGCCCTCTTTCGCAGTGCCCCAGGCGCCCCCGCTCTCCGACTCACCCGCGTCCGCCTCTCGGCTGGTGCTTCTGCCTCCCGCCGGTGCCGCTTCTCTTCAGCCCCACTCTGCCGCCCTTGCGGATCGCCCACCCGCCCGGAATCGCAGACAGCTCCTCGAGGAGTTGGTCAGGGTCTCCTCGCATCGTGTTGCTGCCTTCCTCGCCGAGGCCGCGGTTCTGGTGCTGGTTCTCGGCATCCTCGATCGCTTTCTCGCCAGCAATCGCCTTGAGCTGCACTGGGTCGGCGGTGCCTTCCTCATCAGCACAATCCTGCTTGCATCGAGCATTGCGCTCGAGCTCTCGGCACGTCTCTGGCTTGCTCGCACCTAGGGATTTCTGCGTCAGCCATGCCTGCTCAAGCCGCGCAACAGCACTGACTTCGGTAGCATCGAGAGATGCCGCAGATCGCCTGCCTTGAGTGCTCCCGCTGCCAGAACCGCCTCTCCGCCGACACCCCGCAGACACTGTGCCCGATCGATGCCGGCGCTCTCTACGTGCGCTACAACATGGACGAGCTGCGCGCGACAGCCAGGCGTGACAATCCGGCCCGCTATGCCGGCCAGAGCACCGCGTCGCTGGGCATGTGGCGCTATCGCGACGTTCTGCCTGACGTCGCCCCCGTCACCCTCGGCGAGGGCTGGACGCCGATGCTGCAGTCCCGCCGCTATCCCGGTCTGCTGATCAAGGAAGAGGGTGCAAACCCCACCGGCACCTTCAAGGCTCGCGGCCTCGCTCTCGCCGTCACCATGGCCAGGCACTACGGCCTGCGGCACCTCGCCGTGCCCAGCGCCGGCAACGCAGCCGGGGCGCTCGCCGCCTATGCGGCCGCCGCCGGCATCGCCGCCCATCTCTTCATGCCGCAGGACGTTCCCTTCGCCAACTACCTTGAAGGCATCGTCTACGGGGCAGACGTCACCATGGTCGACGGCCTCATCTCCGACTGCGCCCGTCTCGTCGGCGAGCAGATCAGGCAGCAGAAGGCCAGCGGCACACCCGCGGCCGAGACCTGGTTCGATATCTCCACGCTCAAAGAGCCCTTCCGTGTCGAGGGCAAAAAGACCATGGGCTATGAGCTCGTCGAGCAGCTCGGCTGGCAGTATCCGGATGCTGTCTTCTACCCCACCGGCGGCGGCGTCGGTCTGATCGGCATGTGGAAGGCCTTCGACGAGATGGAAGAACTCGGCTGGATCGAGCGCGGTGCAAAGCGCCCGAAGATGTATGCGCTTCAGTCAGCCGGCTGCGCCCCGATCGCGAAGGCCTTCGACGCGCACCAGCCCGCGAGCGAGTTCTTTCAAGGAGCTGACACCTTCGCCTCCGGCCTCCGCGTGCCGAAGCCCTACGGCGACAGCATCATCCTCGACATCGTCGCTCGCTCCGGCGGCCGGGCTATTGCCAGCACAGATGAGGTCATCCTAGCGAGCATCCTGGACTGGGCAAAGCACGAAGGCCTCTTCCTCTCGCCCGAAGGCGCAGCCGCCACCGCGGCCTACGATCAGCTGCTCGCGAGCGGCGAGCTCAAGCCCACTGACAAGGTCGTTCTCTTCAACACCGGCGCCGGCCTCAAGTACACCGACATGACCGCCGACGCCATGCACCTGAAGCGCCCCGGCGGCGGCCCCAAGCTGCCTACGAGCCTACCCGTCGGCGGCATCATCACACCGATATAAACCCTGCCTTCTGGGCAAAGCTGGGTAGTGGGTCAGTTTGAAATCAGGTCTGGCGCAATCGGCAAGCCCCAACGTTTAGAATGTGAGCATGGACGCAAACACCCTTGCGAAATCGATAGTTGATCAGGCGATAGGCGAGAAGCCGATAAAGAAGAAACAGCCCGCCACGGTCAAGAGAGGCCTTGCGCGGGCTGCTGTGTTGGGACCGGAACGAACCAAAGAAATAGCGAAGAAGGCAAACGCTAAGCGATGGAAGAACTATTCAGGCGCATCCGCTCTTCCCACTCCTGATCTTTCATAGACTCGTATTCCTGATCCCCATCAGGTCCATCCTGTTCGTCTTCAGGTTGCCTAAGCTTCCATCCGTCTCCAATCTTCTCAACGACCCCATTGTCACGGAGTCGGCTTAGAGTCGCAGAAACATTCCCAATGAAGTCTTGGCCCTTGGTCCGAACCCCGCCTGCACGAAGCTTGTCAGCAATCTGCGAACTCGTAAGCGCAAAAATCTCTCCCTTTAGTGCTAAAGGAATTGCCCCTGTGGGTCCAAGGTGAGCATAAAGCCCGCCTGATGGCGATGCATTAGCCGTTTGGTTCAGAGCAGAATACTTATTTCGAAGCATCACAATGGTTGGCCGACCTGCTCTCAGCGTCGTAATCTCCGCCTCCAGTGAAGCGATGGTCGCATCAAGGTCTCGAAGTACTTCCGCATAATCTGCTGGCATTTCGTCCTCCTCTAGTTTAAAATTCGAGGCGAGGGCATGTTGTAGCATGTCCCCGCCTCTCTGGTACTGCGTTAGAACCGGTTGGATATTTTGTCCCTTGCTAGCCGAGTTGTCACTCAGACCTCACCAGAGGAAATTCCTCATCCGCCAATCCCGTTTACAACTACCCGTTCAGCGGGTTGGCACGTTCAGTATAACAACGCGTTGCCGATTCGCAAATTATTCTTTATGGCGTATTGTCAAACTGACCATTTTTCTTCATAATGGTTTTATGAACCGTTTGAGTACAGCAGAACGCGCCCGCATCATCTCCTGCCTCGTAGAGGGAAACAGCATCCGTGCCACTGTTCGCATGACTGGCTTTGCGAAGAACACGGTGACGAAGCTGCTGGTGGAGATGGGCAATGTCTGCCTCAAGGCGCATGACGAGCTGGTGCGCGGCCTCAAGCTGACCAAGCGCGTTCAATGCGATGAAATCTGGTCGTTCGTCGGGGCGAAGCAGAAGAACGTGACGGAAGAGAAGTCTGAGGAGTGGGGTGATGTGTGGACCTGGACGGCGATTGACGCTGATTCCAAGCTGATCGTCTCCTATCTCGTAGGGCAGCGTGGCCCACGTTGGGCAAAGCAGTTCATGGAGGATGTAGCATCGCGCATTGACAGCCGTATCCAGCTCACCACCGATGGCCTCAAGATGTACGGCGAGGCTGTAGAGGGTGCGTTCGGGATGGATGTTGATTACGCGATGCTGATAAAGCTGTACGGCAACGATTCGTTTGATCGGCGCTACAGCACTGGCGAGTGCATCGGAACTCAGACGGCGGTGCTACAGGGTTCGCCTGATCCTAAGCACATCTCCACGTCATTCATCGAACGGCAGAACCTGACGATGCGGATGTCGATCCGACGTTTTACCCGTCTGACCAACGCCTTCTCAAAGAAGGTGGAGAATCATGAAGCGGCGGTGGCGCTGCACTTCATGTATTACAACTTCTGCCGAATCCATAAGACGCTGCGCGTGACGCCCGCTATGGAGGCGGGGCTGGCACATCACGTTTGGTCGATTGAACAGCTTGTTAGCCTCATGAACGACTGAACAGGCCGACTTTGCAATTGATTGCAATCACACGCTTTGGTGACGCTACAGGGTCACTTTGCCCAAACTTTCTTGTTGCGCTTTGTCATGTGCGCTTGCATCATAGTGGCTAGATTGGGATTGTTTTGCGGAAGAATCCCTCGCTTCGAGTAGGGTTGATAAGACCCTTTAGGCACGAATGAACACCCAAACCGCTGTCGTCACGCCCGGCGTCGATTTGGAGGAAAGATTAGATTATGGCTACTATGGCAGTCATCTCAGTCGGGGACGTTCGGTTCGACGACGTTCGGGAGAACCTGCGTTTTGTCCAAAGCGGTGTAAGTTTCGCAAACCGCGCTATCTTCATCTGGCGGATCGCTTGGAAGGCCGTCATATTGGTGACGGCTTTCGATAAAGCTATCGCGGACCAAGGGAAACTTATTGATTGTATCAACGGACCGGAAACACAGGCCTTAGACCTGAAGGAGCTGAACGAACTGGCCTTTCTGATCGAAGACTTAGTGCAGGTAAACGACAACTTGTTAGCTGTCGCTGCTCCCCGTCCCCACCACCGGTTTGAACCATGGATGAAGAGGCTCTCTCAAATTCGCGTACAGCGTGACACGCTAGAGAGTATTGCTGAATCTTTGCGATCAGCAACGGATCCTGAGTATCAGGCATTACTCGTCATGGCACTTGAGGCGGTCAAGCCCTAGCGGTTCACTTCTGTGGTCGAAAGTTGATACGTGGGACGCTGCGCACTCGATGTTTGTCACCCAAAGTTCAAGAAGATCGTAGATCGGTACAAAGGGCATCCTGACTTTCAGAAGAGTCTGGATGCCTTTGCCGCGTTGGTCATGAAGGACCACAGGTTGTCAGGTTGGGTGAACCACCCAATGCCTGGCCTTCCTGAGTACCAAAATAGAATCTGGAAGTGGGATTTCAAGCCCGCTGCGCTGGATCAATCTGGAACTAGGAAAGGATGGCGAATCTTCGCTCTTGCGGATTCGGCCATATTTAGCTCCACACCCACTCCAGCCACGGCATTCTTTGTATACGACAAGGCAGACGAACCCAAAGGGCAACCATCCGCATGGATCGCCAAAGCGTTGAAAGAGTTCCTTCGCAATACCAGCGTGAACGAAGCAACTGCCGAAGAACCCTTCCGCCACTTCATTCACGGCGACGGAAAAACAGTATCACTATGCCAGCGATGCTTCGATACGGTGTTCATTAGCGATGTGATGGCCGAGATCGAAATGGCCGAGGCATCACATGCATGCGCAAACGGCTCTTAGGCGAGCCCCTTGCGTCTCTCCTGAGAGGCTGAGAGCATGGCTGGCATGCCCCTGAAAGCCAAGCGCGGATTCTCTGAATGGTTCGGCTTATGTTTGGTCGTCATAACGGTGCTTGGCCTGCCGAGTTGGTTCCACGGCGTCATGCAAATGGTACGGGAGACGCGCTGGACTTGGGTTTTGATCCCTGTCATGGTCGGACTTGGATACGGCTGGAATAGCTGGTTGATAAAGCGATGGTGGAACCCGGACGCGTACAGATTCAAGCGCTGACGATTTCAAACTGACCCACTACCAAAGCTGCTGCCATACTGATTTGGGAGATTGATGATGGTATTAATCGAGGTTCCAGACGAACTTGCGTCACAGTACGACGAACTCGCGCGCTCTGTCGGACAAGAGCGCAATGCTCTCATACGGGAAGCACTGATCGAGCATCTCGAAGATATCGAAGATATCGCGATTGCTCGTGAGCCTGGCAAATCCAGGGAAGCGCCTTTCGCTCGAAGAGGTGAAGAGAAATCTTAGCCTGGAAGATTGAATTTGATGAGCACGCGGAACGGGAACTAAACAAGCTGGATAAACAGATCCAGCGCAGAATGATTCGCTACTTGGACACCCGCATTGCGACAGCCGACACAATCAGGAAAGCCGCTCTTAGGTGATCTCGCCGGTCTGTGGCGCTATCGTGTTGGCGATTACAGAATCATCTGTCGTCTAGAACACGAAGCAGTTGTCGTCCTTGTCCTCTTCGTGGGACATCGCAAAGACGTCTACGATGCGAAGCGATCTCTTGCATCCCGTTCGCCTCACTAGAAGGAACATCCTCTTCGAGAGGTGTTAGACGGGTTCGACGTAGCGCCTCGTTGTCATCGCTGTCTTATGCGCCGCCTGCGGTCGCGTTGTCAGCGTCACAGCCGCCACAAGAATCATTCCCCCGCCCACCCAGGCCGTCGGCCCAAGCCGTTCACCCAGCACCAGAACCCCCAGCAGACTTCCTATCAGCGGCTCAATGTTCAGCAGAACGCCTGCCTGCGACGCCGGTACCTGTGTCATGCCCCAGTTCCACAGCAGCGTCGTCGTTGCCGTACACAGCACGCCACTGGCTGCCAGCGCTCCCCATGCCCGCCACGACACCGCCGCCACCGGAGGCAGACCATGGCGCAGCAGCACCCACGGCACCAGCATCGCCGTGCCGCAGGCAAGACCGTAGATCGTAACCACCACATGGCCATGTCTCCGCATCAGCCGCTTGTTGAACAGGATCCAGAACAGCGCGATCAGGCAGGAAAGCACCACCAGCAGATCGCCTCTAAGAGAACTTCCGCCCAAACCTCCACCCCGGGCACGCCCTCGCCCGCTCAGCGCAATCAGAGCTGCTCCTGCGGTTGAGGTGCCCATCGCAACCCAGCCAATCGTATCCAGCCGCTCCTGCGCGAAGATCGTTGCGCCCACGGCCAGCACCACCGGCATAGTACCTATCATCAGGGACGCATGGCTCACCGTGGTGAGCGAGAGTCCGTGGAACTGCACCAGGAACTGCAGCGGCACACCCAGCAATGAGGTCACCGCGAGCAGGCTCCACTCCCGCCGGCTGAACCTCGGCCGGTGCAGCACCAGCAAGGGCAGCAGCGGAACCATCGCAAAGAGAAACCGGTACAGCACCATGAACGCGGACGACATCTCCGCCAGCGCGATCTTGCCAAAGAAGAATCCACCGCCCCAAAAGCAGCTCGCCAGCGCACACGCCGCGAACCCCCAGCCCCGGTGTCTCGGTATCTGCATGGGTTCTATCTTTGCAGGAAAACCGGCAGAGAAGAGGGAACAGGAAAGACGGAGATCAGAAAGCCGAAACAGAAAGCGAAACAAGAGGACCACTAACAGAAAGTACTGCTGCCCAGCTTCCTGTTCTGCTTTTCTGTTCCTGCCTCTCTGCTTCGCTTTTCTGTTCCAGCTTTTCTTCTTGCTTTTTACTTCCGGCCTTTACCTCTACCAGACCCTGCAGCTACTCACCGGAACCATGGCCGATCCCTTCTTGCAGCCGAACGCATCTGCAAAGCCCGGCTGATTCACAATCGCACCATCGGCGCGGAAATGATCGGGTGAGTGCGGGTCCTGCAGCACCTGCGACCGGATGCTCTCAGGCCGCGAGTTCTCGCACCAGTTCTGCGCGTAGGCAATGTAGAACCGCTGTGGCGCCGTGTAGCCGTCGGTCTTCGCCGCCAGGTTCACTCCACTCTGCTTTGCCCGGTCCAGATATGCCATGTATGCGAGCACCAGACCACCGTTGTCCGCTGTGTTCTCGCCCAGTGTCAGCTTCCCGTTCACCTTTATGTCGTCGACAGCCGTGAAGTTTCCGTACTCCTTGACCAGGCAGTCCGTGCGCGTTTCGAAGTTCTTCGTGTCCTCGGGCGTCCACCAGTCGCTCAGATTTCCCCTGGCATCAAACTTCTTGCCCTCATCGTCGAAGCCGTGGGTAAGCTCATGTCCGATCACCGCGCCGATGTGCCCATAGTTCACCGAGTCATCCTGCTTCGGGTCATAGAACGCCGGCTGCAGGATGCCTGCTGGAAAGTTGATGTCGTTCATACTTGGATCGTAGTAGGCGTTGACGGTAGGCGGCGTCATGCCCCATTCGCCACGGTCCACCGGCTTGCCAATCTTGTTCAGCTGCCGGTCATTCTCAAACGCATCAGCCCGCTCCTGGTTGCCCAACGCATCGTCTGCTTTCACGCTCAGGGTGCTGTAGTCCCGCCATTTCTCCGGGTAGCCGATCTTGTTCGCAACGGCTGTCAGCTTCTCTTTGGCCCGCACCTTGGTCGGAGCGCTCATCCACGTCAGAGAATCGATATCGGCGTCCATTGCGTGCTCGATGTCGGCTACCATCTGCAGCATCTTGGCCTTGCTGTCGCCGGCGAAGTACTGCTCGACATACACCTTGCCCAGAGCCTCGCCCATAGCTCCATTCACCGCATTCGAGCATCGCTTCCAGCGCGCCGGCTTCTCCGGTACGCCGTTCAGCTGGTGGTTGTAGAACTCGAAGTTCTCATCATCAAGCCGGGCGGGCAGGCGGCTGCTCAGCGCTGTCAGCACGTGGTACCGCATGTACGCCTTCAGCACACGCATGTCGGTATCGCGCACGGCCACCACCAGGGCAGGGAAGAAGCCCGGCGTCGAATCATTGATCTCGGTGACCGCAGGCGAGTGCACCGCCGTCTCAAACTGTCCGAAGTTCACGCCCGGCAGCTTGCTCTCAAACGCCGCAATCGGCTCCAAGTGGTAGGTCTTATCCGGATCGCGCAGATCTGTCACCCCCAGGGAGGCCTGAGCCAGCCTGGTTTCAAAGGCCATAAGCCCGTCGGCATCCTTCGCCGCCTGCTCCGGCGTGCTTCCAGCGAGCGTCAGCATCTTCGCGACGTGGGCGACATACTGCTTGCGGATCGTCTCGTCCTTCGTGCCCGTTCGCAGGTAGTAATCCTTTTCGGGCAGCCCCAGGCCGCCCTGCGAAACAAACGCGATCTGCTTGGTCGCATCCTTATAGTCCTGCTGCTCGCCAAAGCCGAAGAACACGCCGGCTCCGAGACGCTGCAGATCGCCGATCACCTTCGGCAGGTCGCGCTTCGCGAGCAAAGTATTGCCCAGCCCGTCAATCTCATTCAGAACCGGTTGCAGCGGCAGAAGACCCTTGCTGTCGATCGCGCCTGTGTCCATGCACGCCTTGTAGAAGTCGCCGATCTTCTGCTCATCGGGCGATCGCGAGGCTCCACCGGCCGATGCCTTCTCAAGAATGCCGCGCAGCGACTGCGTGTTCACGTTGTACAGCGCATAGAACTGATCGACACCACCCTGGTCGCCCGGGATGGGATGGTTCGCCTCGAACTTGCCGCAGGCAAACTTGTAGAAGTCCGAACAGGGGTCCATCGTCTTGTCAATCGAGGTTGTGTCAAAGCTTGGAATCGCTTTGTAGACCTCGGTCGCACTGCCCGCCGGCGCTGCCACCAGAGCGCGTTTCGGCTGCACCTGGCCGGAGGTCTGCTGCACGAGGCTGCACCCCCCGCTGAGAAGCGCTCCCGCCATCACTACGCCCGTCCACCGTGATACTCCCCAAGCGCCTGTGCCGGCCGCGGCCTGTCGATCCGATCCCATTGTGTCTGTCTCCTTGGCTTCCAAAGCCATCCTACGCAAAGCCTTCCCCGCGAGTTCATGTCAGGCCGCGCGGCTCTTACCAACGGGCCGCCGCCCTGGTTTTGCTCTTCTTGGGGGACGTATGCCAGAGTAGACGAAGGCAGGTGCTTATGCCACACGTCGTCCTCCGGAGCCTGATGCATCGCCGTCTGCTGCACGCCGCGATGCTGCTGCTGGTCACCGCGCCGCCGCTGTGTCTCGCCCGCCAGCTCCCATCGCTCCGCATTCCGCTGGAGCCGCTCGAGTTCCAGACCTTTCCCGAGCAGGTGCTCTCCTCCGGCGCATCCCTGGTGACGGTTCACTATGTGGATGCAAAGCACCTCCTGCTGACCTTCAACCGCCGGCGCCTGATGCCGCGCATCCCGGACGCCCCGGAGACGGACGTCGATCGCAACATCGATGCCATCCTGCTCGATCTGGCCTCCGGAAAAGCCCTCGCGCGCACCTCCTGGCGTGTCCACGATCCCGGCCAGTACCTCTGGAGTCTTGGGAATGGAGCCTTTCTGCTGCGTCAGCGCGATGTGCTCACGGTCTTCCAGCCGCTTCAGGGCCATGCAGCGGGTGATGCCTTTGCGCAGCAGCCCTTCATCAAGAGCAACCGGCCCATCGGCTCCGTGCTGATCTCACCGGATGGCGATCTGGTCACGCTTGAGACCCTCGATCGCTCCCGCTTTCTTCCACCCGTGCGGAAGCCGAGTCCCGGAACCTCAACCTACGCCGCCGCAGCTGCCGCGGCCGCAAACGCCGGAGACGCCGCGGCCGAGCAGCCGGCCAGCCTCGTACAGATCGACTTCTTCCGCCTGCATCGCTCGGCAGAAGACAAACCGGACAAACAGCCCGGGCATGTTGTCCCAACCAAGGCAGGAACCGTCGCCGCCCGGAAGCTGGTTCTTCTGCCGATCGACTCCGCCGGCTACCTCTCTGTTCTCGACGAGGGCAACGCTCATTGGGCCTTCAACTTCAACGCCCACCAGGGCAAAGTCAACGAGCTCTCGCCCTTCGATTCGAGCTGCCATCCCATCCCTTTCCTTGTCAGCCGCAGCGAGTTCGTCGCCTTCGGCTGCCGCGGCGGCAAAGATCCGCGGGAGCTCGGCGGCTTCAATCTGCGCGGGGAAGAGATGTGGGAGCAGACCTTTCCTGAGAGCTTCACCTCGCCGGCCTTCTCCTTCGCACCCGCCGCCGGTCGCTTCGCCCTCAGTCGCCTGACCACCAGCGTTCCGATCCCTGAGAATCAGGAGCCCGGCGGCCTGAACGCGCAAATGGTAACCGTCTACCAGACTGAGAGCGGCCGGCAGATCTTCTCGCTCAATTGCAACCCGCTCATGCGCGCGTCGGAAAATTTCGCCCTCTCGCCCACCGGCGAAGAGCTGGCCGTGCTGAATAACGGCGCAATCGAGATCTACACGCTGCCGCCGCCAAGCGGCAAGGATCGAGCCGCCATGCATCTCGCCGAAACCCTCATCCCCGAACGCTCGGAGGGCCCCATCCTTCTAGGTGGGCGCATGAACCGGACATCGACCCCTGGCGCGCAGCAGCCTTCGGAGAGCAGTGCCAGCCCGGCCGCAATCCTGCCCACAACGCCCGCGCCTTCAGAGACCCCGGTGGGTGAGCCGACCGCAGTTCCTGTCGCGCAGAAAGCTCCCGCCGCGGCAGCACAGACGCAACTCGGCGACGCGCCGCCCGCCGAGGCCGGCGAACATCGCAAACCACCTACCCTCTACGCCCCTGGCGAATCACACGACACCCCCACGCCGCCACGCGATGCCCCGGCCCCAGCACCTCGCTAGCTCATATTTAGTTTGTCATCCCGAAGGGATCTGCTGGTATCCCCACCAGGGTGACCGAAACCCGAGCTTATTGTTCTGACCCTGGGTTTGCCGAAGGAAGTGCATCCCTGCACCGTGCTTCGGTCTCTACAGCGCCCGAAGTCACTCCTAAAACAAAAAGGCCACTGCGCATGCAGTGGCCTTCCCGGCAAAACAAATCCTTACGCCGCCTTCGGGGTCGCCAGGGCCTTTACGCGCGCATTCAGTCGGCTCTTGTAGCGGCTGGCGGTGTTCTTGTGCAACACGCCCTTCTGCACGCTCTTATCGAGCACCGAAGCTGTCGCGCGGAAGTGCGTCATGGCTTCCTGGTGGTCGCCCTTCAGGATCGACTCCCGCAGCAGCCGCAGTATGCCACGCAGCTTGGAGCGGTTTGACCGGTTCACTGCAGTCTTGACCTCGGTCTGCCGGGCGCGCTTCAACGACGAAACATGATTTGCCATTCTCTGAACTCTCTCTGATCCCGATGTCGGGGTCCACGCTCAACGCGCTTGAATCTCTGTGCGGTGGGAGACAGGCTCTTCGAGCAGCGCCCGCCGGGAGTCCGCTGAGCACACCGCAGCCCAGTCAGGAACACCATCTCGCAACAGTCTCTAAGTGTATGAGAGTCCTCGTCCGCGGTCAACTGCGCGCCTTCCCTGCGTCGCCTCAAAATCTTCACAGAATCAGGCTTGACGTCTCCCGGGCCTGCGTCTAATCTTCAGCCATATTTGGCCTACGATTGGCACTTCTCGTACGTCCGGTTCTCCATCCCTTCCGCCCTTCAGCGGTTTGTGGATCCCGAGCCTTTCCCCGCCGCCCGCTCCGCTCCGTTCTTCAATTTAATGCATCAAAAACCCACGTCTCGACTGACGGAGGACACCCTACCCCTTGATTAAATCTGTCATCACGATCGGATCCGGTATCGAACCTCTCTATGGCACCCGCGATGAGAACCTCCGGTTGCTCGAAGACAGCCTCCACGTCACCATCGACCTGCGATCCGACGGTATCCACGTCTCCGGTGACCCTGTCGCGGTCGGGCGCGTGCAGCAGATCTTTGCCGACTTCGAAACGCTCCGGAAATCTGGTCACACCCTGCACAACGGTGAGCTGCACAGCTTGCTCAAGCTGGTTGTCGCTGACCCCGCCGCCACCCTCCGTTCGCTGGTCGACTCCGGCAAGCAGCGCTCCGCTGGTGTTAAACGTATGGTCCAGCCGCGCAGCCCGAACCAGCGCAAGTACGTCGAGGCCATCGAGTCTTCCGACATGACCTTTGGCCTCGGCCCCGCCGGAACCGGCAAGACCTACCTCGCGGTCGCCATGGGCGTCTCCGCTCTGATGGCGAAAAAGGTCTCCCGCATCATCCTCGTCCGGCCCGCGGTTGAAGCCGGTGAGCGCCTCGGCTTCCTCCCCGGCTCCTTGCAGGAGAAGGTCGATCCCTACCTCCGCCCGCTCTACGACGCTCTGTATGACCTGCTCGACCAGGAGAAAGTCGACAAGCTGCTTGAACGCAACGTGATCGAGGTCGCTCCGCTTGCCTTCATGCGCGGCCGCACCCTGTCCGACGCCTTCATCATCATGGACGAGGCCCAGAACACCACTATCGAGCAGATGAAGATGTTCGTTACCCGCCTTGGCAACAACTCCAAGGCCGTCATCACCGGCGATCTTACCCAGACCGATCTGCCGAACCCGAAAAAGTCCGGCCTGCTTGATGCGCTGCGCGTCCTCGATGGTGTCGAAGGTATCCACTTCTGTCACTTCGACGATGTGGACGTCGTTCGCCATCACCTTGTGCAGCGGATCGTCCGGGCCTACGACAACTACGGCCGCGCCCATCAGCAGGAGCTGCCCATGCCGCTCGAGGCAGCGCCGCACGAGTCAGTTCTCACCGCGAAACCGGCTCTCGCCACCGCCGCAAAGCCACAGTAAGCTCGCAGTCTGGCATGGGCGTCGCGCCGGTCGCCCATGCTAAGCTGCCCCCAGTGAGGTCTCTATGAGCACCGCAAACTTTTCGCCCGAGGTCGTCTCCAAGCTGCAGATTCTGCAAGAAAAGCTCGGCGCCTATGATCTCGAAACCGCTTTGGAGAAGAGCCTGAACATCGCAAACTTTGTTGCGGATACGGTTCACGATCAGAGCAGCAAGCTCCTCGTCGAACGCGATGGAAAGTTCACGGAGCTCAAGGAAATTGCTTGATGCCTGATCCCTTCTCCTCCAATCCCTTCCACACCGGAAACTACGATCCGGACCGGGCGCGTGAAGGTGTTCGAGGAACAGTCGCCATCATCGCCATCGTGATGTTTCTTGCCGTCGTTATTGCCTATCTCAGCTTCGCCGCAAACTCCCTCGACACCACCTGGGTCCGGGTCAAAGATGCCATGCAAGCTATTCTGCCGGCCGTCACCTCCGTCCTTGGAACCGTTCTGGGCTTCTACTTCGGCAGTCAGAGAAGCTGATCAACATGGCACCTGATCCCGTCCACCCTGTTCTGTTCAGCACTTCTAGCCTGCGATTCTGTTTCGTCTTTCCGGCATCCAGGTTGCCGGCAAACAGGGAGTAGGAGCCACCCGTCTCTCCGATGATCACCATCGACCCTCCAGGTAGCGCCGACACCGCTCTCCTCCCGCTCTCCAGGCCCTCCCTGACGCGCTTTCTCCGCCGCGCCCGCTCGCTCGCCGGCATCTCTGCCGGGGTCTCCGTCCTGCTTACGACTGACGCCGAACTGAAGCGCCTTAACCGCACCTTCCGCCGCAAGAACAAGCCGACCGACGTCCTCAGCTTTCCCGCCGCGCCCGTTCCTGGTCTTCCTCCAGACCAGCAGCAGGCCGGCGATCTTGCCATCTCGCTCGAAACAGCGATGCGTCAGGCGGGGCAGTTCAATCATCCACTTCAGCAGGAGATCAAGATCCTCATCCTTCACGGCCTGCTGCATCTCTCCGGCCTCGATCATGAGACTGATGCGGGGGAGATGGCCGCCCGCGAACTCGCACTGCGCACGCAGCTGCGGCTGCCGAACAGCCTGATCGACCGCACTCTCACAGCACGCCGAACGCCGCCCCGACAGAAAGCCGCAAAGGCCCCCGGGCGGTCCACCCGATGAGTCTCCCTTACCTCCTTTCGCTCGCCGCGCTGCTGTTTGTTCTCACGCTGGCGGCCTATGTCGATCGGATCTACTCCGAGATGGGCAAGTTCCTCGCACGCGAGTACCAGGACAACATCGATTCCTGGGAGCAGCTGATGGAGCCTCGCCTGCGTCTCGGCCGCGAGTCGATCGCGCTCTCCGCCTCCATCCTTCGCCAGCTCTCGCTCGCCGGGATCGCTCTCCTCTTCGGCGTCACTCTCTACACGCTCGATCCAGCGCAGCACCTGCTGCTCGCCCCCAGGCTCTCGCAGGTCGCACGCTCCCTCGCCGAACTGATCCTGCTCCTGCTTATCTTCGATCGCCTGATCCCGCAGATCTTGTTCACCCGGACGCAGGGCAGCTGGGTCACTCGCCTGCGCTATCTCTTCTTTGCACTCTTCTATGTGGTGCAACCGATCGTGCTCGCTCTCGGTCTGCTGCTCTCGATCGCCGCCCTGGCCGAACCGGAAGACCAGACTGACTCCGAGCACCCATCCGAGGCGATGGACGCTCTGCTGGAGGCCGGCGAAGAAGAGGGCATCCTCGAGGAGTCCGACCGCGAACTCGTCCGTTCAGTCGTCGAGTTTGGCGACAAGCTTGTCCGCGAGGTGATGACGCCGCGGCCTGAGATCTTCGCCGTCTCGGGCTCGTTGACACTCGAGCAGTTCACCGCTGCCATTCAGGAGCACGCCTTTTCCCGTGTGCCCGTTTACGCCGCCACCCTCGACGACATCATCGGTCTCGCCTTTGCGCACGACCTCCTGCAGGTGCTCGATACCGACGCCCACCGGCGTACAGTCGCCGAGATTGCACGACCCGCCACCTTTGTGCCCGAGACCAAAAACGTAGCGGACCTGCTGCGCGAGATGCAACGGGAGAAGCAGCACATGCGCCTCGTCATCGACGAGTACGGCGGCATTGCCGGCCTTGTCACCATCGAGGATCTGCTTGAAGCCATCGTCGGTGAGATCGACGACGAGCACGACACACCGGAGGACCAGGATCTGGCCACGGTCGCCCAGGACGGCTCGGTCGTCGTCAGCGGCACTTTCGAGATTCCGCGTCTGCGCGATCTGCTGCTCGAGCAGCTGCGAGCCTCCACACCGCGGTCCGACCCAAATACGCTCCTTCAGGCAGGAGAGCCCGCGCAGCTCGCATCTGCCTCAAATGCCGTTGATTCTCCGTCCGAGACCGATGTGCTTCCGTCCGACGATCCCCGGGAAGATGTGATCCAGCGCCTGGGTGATGGCTACGAGGCAACCACGCTGGGCGGCCTCGTCTCCGAGATGGCCGGCCACATCCCGCATCCCGGTGAGGTCGTCGAAGAGCATGGCCTGCGCTTCCAGGTTCTGGCCGCCACAGAACGCCGCATCGATCGTCTTCGCGTCACGCTGGCCGAGATCTCCGAAGCCGAGTAGCCACCCCGCCGCACCGGGCGCTCCTCCGATTCTTCCATTTCGCCTTCCTGTTTCGCTTCTCCTGTTTTGCCTTCCTGTTTCGCTCTCACGCCTTTTGTTGTCATCCCGTAGGGATCTGCTTCTCCGCCGGGAACCCCGAACCAATCACTCTAGTCGATCGAGATCTTTCGCAGCAGCTTGAAGTTGTTCAGCATCTGCCCCGTGCCCAGCACGACGCTCGCCAGAGGGTCATCGGCAATCGACACCGGCAGCCCCGTCTCTTCACGAATCCGCTTGTCGAGATTTTTGATCAGCGCGCCTCCCCCCGTCAGCACAATCCCCCGGTCGGAGATGTCCGCCGAGAGCTCGGGCGGTGTCCGTTCGAGCGCCACCCGGATCGCGTTGATAATCGTCGCGATCGACTCACCCAGCGCCTCGCGAATCTCCGAGTCCTCAATCGTAATCGTCTTCGGCACGCCCTCGATCAGGTTGCGGCCCTTGACCTCCATGGTCAGCGGCCGGTCCAGCGGATACGCGCTTCCCAGCTCGATCTTGATCTGCTCCGCCGTCCGCTCGCCGATCAGCAGGTTGTACTTTCGCTTCAGGTATGTCGAAACTGCCTCATCCATCTGGTTGCCGGCCATCCGCACCGACCGCGAGTACACAATACCCGCCAGCGAGATCACCGCGATGTCCGTCGTTCCGCCGCCGATATCGACCACCATGTTGCCGCCCGCCTCGGTGATCGGCAGACCCGCTCCGATCGCCGCGACCATCGCCTGCTCGACCAGATGAACCTCACTCGCCTTCGCACGGTAGGCCGAATCCATCACAGCCCGCTTCTCCACCTGCGTAATCTCGCTCGGCACTCCGATCACGATCCGCGGATGCACCATCATCTTGCGGTTGTGCGCCTTGTGGATGAAGTAGTTCAGCATCTTCTCGGTGTGCTTGAAGTCGGCGATCACGCCGTCCTTCATCGGCTTGATCGCGATGATGTTGCCGGGCGTGCGCCCCAGCATGTCCTTCGCCTCTTTGCCGACGGCCTCGACTTCGTTCGTATTGCGGTTAACCGCAATAATGGAGGGCTCATTGACAATGATGCCCTTGCCCGCCGCAAAGACGAGCGTGTTGGCCGTTCCCAGGTCGATCGCCAGATCGCTGGAAAACAGGCTGAAGAGCGACCGCATGTTGTGGATGCGGCTATAGCGGGTCTGGAAGCCGTTGGAAGACATGAAAGCGGGGAGATCCTCGTCTGTAGAAGGGGTTCAAATTCAGTGTAAGCCCTGGCGCATCCCTTGTGATCCTTCAGGCTCTGCCAGCATCCGGCAGAGCAGCAGAGCCGACGGATAGATCAGAACACTGACGTGGCGTGTGTACGCAAATCCCACGACATAGGGCAGCGCAACGGCTCCCACGATGAGCAGAAAAACAGCCGCCGCAGAGCGCCGGCCACCTCTCTCTCCGCCGCCGCGAAGCAGCGCCCGGAGTGAAAGCAGCAGCGCCGCCCAGAACAGCAGGCGAAACAGCACCAGGCCGCCTGTCTCCGCAACTTCCATCAACCCCGTCCGCGGCTTCGATCCCAGCTTCTCGAGCGAGAACAGAAGCACCTTCAGCTTGCGCCAAGCGCCGACGCCGGTCTCTCGTGGGTGCGTGCGGATAAACTGAACCGCGGCCCGCTGGTGATAGTCATTGAAGCTCCACTCATCCGCGAAGGTGTGTCCGCGGTTGAGCGCCGGGTCATACATGTCCAGCGTCTCCCCCGACCCCGGCGGATATCGTGCCAGGAACAGAGCGTTATTGCCCTTGTGCAGGTTCACGCCGTCTATGCTCGTTCCGAAGGTGTAGCGCCCCGCCGCATGGTGCTGCCAACCCGCCCAGCCACCTGCTGCCAGCAGCACCACTCCCAC
This sequence comes from Acidobacteriaceae bacterium, assembly GCA_903642235.1. Classification (GTDB taxonomy): domain Bacteria; phylum Acidobacteriota; class Terriglobia; order Terriglobales; family Acidobacteriaceae; genus Edaphobacter. The sequence goes on from CAHJWL010000001.1 coordinate 271,317, forward strand.
CGTGACTGCCGTCATCCCAGGTGCCGCGCGTCTGGCCTCTGCGACTTGGCTATCTGCCAGCCAAACCCACCGCCGCATCGGCCACAGAAACGCAAGCGTCAGCACCAGCACAGCCGGCGCCATGGAGCTCTTCGCCAGATAGAGTCCTGCCGCTGATGCCGCAAACACCAGCACCCGCCGCCAGCTCACCCTAGCGGCCGGGCGGAACAGCACCAGTGCCGTCGCCAGCGCCAGCAGGCTGTAGGAGTAGCCCTCCTCCACCTGCAGATTCACCACATCCGCCAGAAATGCCGTCATCACAAAGGGGAGCAGCAGAAGCGTCAAACCCGTCATCCGTCGCCATCCTGCCAACGGCAGAGCCCTGATGGCAAGCAGGGCGGCGGCCTCAAGCGGAGCCAACAACAGCAGCAGCTTGAACAGCCCGACCCACAGAAATCGGTCTCCCACCAGCGCCGCGCCGAGCGCGATGGCAGCCGACGGCACCGGCATGCGCGCCGCGTGGAAGCAGATCGGGTTGCCGATCGTTCCCAGCCCCACAGAACACACCGTCAGCCCCTCGCCATGCAGGAGCGTCCTTGCCGTCGGCCCGACAAAGTTCGACAACGTAAACACAGAACCGTGGCGAAAGGCCCAGTTAAACGCCAGCATCGCGGCGAGCGAAAGCGACATGCTGATCGCCAGGTACACCAGAAAGATCTGCCGCGTGTCTCCCAGCTCGCTGCCGCGCTCTTCTTTCGCTGTTCTCAAATCGAGCCCTGGCCCTTTCCGACTGCCTCCGAGCCTACCCCAAGCCTCATCCGTCCTGCTTGGATTCCCCTCTCGCAACCCGCCTCGCTACAATGAACTCTGCAAGGAGATTCAGCAGTTATGATTATCGGCGTCCCCAGGGAAGTAAAGGATCACGAAAGTCGCGTAGGCGTTACGCCCGCGGGCGTCAAGGCACTTACCGAGGCCGGCCACACAGTCCTCGTCGAGCACAACGCCGGCCAACTCTCCGCTCTGCCCGACGATGACTACCAGTCCGCCGGGGCCGAGATCGTTGGCGGCTCCCCCGACATCTGGCGTCTCGCCAACATGGTCGTCAAGGTCAAGGAGCCCACCGAAAAGGAGTACCGCTACTTTCGCCCGGACCTCCTGCTCTTCACCTACCTCCACCTCGCCCCGCTCACTGATCTCACCAACGCCCTCGTCGACGGCAAGGTCACCGGCATCGCATATGAGACCGTCCGCGACCGCGCCAACACCCTCCCGCTGCTCACCCCCATGAGCGAGGTCGCCGGCCGCCTCTCGGTCCAGATCGGCGCGCAGTACCTCACCAAGGAGCACGGCGGCCGCGGTCTCCTGCTCGGCGGCGTTCCCGGCGTTCCGCCCGCCAGCGTCTGCGTCATCGGCGGCGGCATCGTCGGCACCAACGCCGCCAAAATGGCCCTCGGCATGGGCGCGAAGGTCACCATGCTCGACAACAACCTGAACCGCCTGCGCGAGATCGACGACATCTTCAACGGCCGCATCTTCACCGTCGCCTCAAACTCCTACAACGTCGCCGCCGCGACCGCCGAGGCCGACCTCGTCATCGGTGGCGTCCTCATCCCTGGCGCCGCCGCACCCAAGATCGTCACCCGCGCCATGGTCGACAGAATGAAGCGGGGTGCCGTCATCGTCGACGTTGCCATCGACCAGGGCGGCTGCATCGAAACCGCGCGCCCCACCACCCACACCGATCCCTCGTTTGAGGTTTCGGGCGTCATTCACTACTGCGTCACGAACATGCCTGCGGCCGTCCCCAACACCAGCACTCACGCTCTCACCAACGCCACCTTTCCCTACGTTCTCCGCCTCGCCAACCACGGCGCAAAGGCCGCCATAGAGAGTGATCCCGGCATCGCCGAGGGCGTCAACACCTACGCCGGCCACCTCACCTACGCCGCCGTCGCTCAGGCGCAGGGCCGGGACTGGAAACCCGTCGCAAACGTCCTCTAACCGTCCTGTATGTGTCGTACCAGTGCAGCTGCTCTTTTGTTGTCATCCGCTTTTTGTTGTCATTCGCTTTTTGGTTGTCATTCGCTTTTTGGGTTGTCATTCGCTTTTTGGTTGTCATCCCGTAGGGATCTGCTTCTGCCCTTGCTCTTGCAACTCTCCGTTCTTCACTTCTCATCCAGTTCACGGAGCACTCATACCCCATGACCATCAGCCAGCGGCGGCGCAAAATTGTCTCGATCGCGCTCGCCGCTCTGGTGCTCGTCCTCTTCGCCGCGCTCGCCACTCTCAACGCCTTCCATCTCAGCTTCCTCAGCCCGGCCACCACGCCTGAGATCTTCGTCTACACAGCCCTTTCCGCCGTTGCCTTCCTGCTCTTCGTCGCAGTCCTCGTTCTGCTCGTACGCAACGTCCTCAAGCTCTACGCCGACCAGCGCACGCGCATCCTCGGTGCCCGCCTCCGTACGCGCATGGTCTGGGGCGCCGTGCTCGTCTCGCTCGTGCCCATCGTCTTTATGTTCGCGTTCAGCTACCTGCTGATGAACCGCGCCGTCGATCGCTGGTTCTCACAGCCCGTCACCCAGATGCGCGACGACTCCAATCGCATCGCTCTCCAACTGGCCCAGTACACCGCCGCCAACGCCCGCGTCGAGGCGGAGTCCATCGCCGCCGAACTCCCACGGGCCGGTGCCGTGCCGGCGCGCATACAGGCTCCCGCAAAACGTCTCGCGCCCATTCACAGCGGAGCCCGCAAGCCCTCGCGCCGGACCACGGAACAGCACCCTGCTCCACCCTCCCAGCGGGATCTCCTCACACGCGTCCTCGGCCGTCACGAGGTCACCCTCCAGAATGGCTTCGCCATCATCTATCGTGAGGGCCGCGCCGTCGCCGGCTTTCAGATGCCCTCGTCCGGCAGCAGCCCCGCTCAGCTCAAGACCTGGATTCCTGAAGCGCTCGACGACTCCCCCGAGGGCCGTCTACCCGCTGCCTCCAGCAACGCGCCGCAGCCCATCCATACCGCTTCCATCAACGCCGCTATCCTCAACGCCGCGGAGCGTAATGATCAGCCTCTCTTCTCCGCCGGTGAGACGGACTTCGCCCTAGGCACCGCCGCGGTCCAAGGCGGCGGCACCGTCGTCGTCGGCCTTCCCGTCCCCTTCGGCATGGCCGCCACCATGACCCGTCTGCACCAGGCTGCCGACGCCTACTGGACCCTCTTCCGCTCGCGCCGCCAGGTGCGCAACCTCTACACTCTGCTTCTGCTCAGCATCACCGCGCTCGCTCTCTTCGCCTGCTGCTGGCTCGCGCTGCACCTCGCCAAACAGGTCACGCGCCCGGTCGAGTCCCTCGCCGACGCCATGGACCTCATCGCTGCCGGCGACTACGCCCATCGTGTCGAAGCCTCCGCCACTGACGAGCTCTCCGATCTTGCCCGCTCCTTCAATCGCATGGCAGCCGATCTCGACTCGAGCCGCCGCGCTGTCCTCGAATCCACCGTGCAGATCTCCGCCGCCAACGCCGCGCTCGAGGCCCGCCGCTCCGAGCTCGAGACCATGCTTGAAACCATTCCCAACGGCGTCGCCACCCTCTCACCCGAGCGCCGCATCGTCCTCGCCAACCGCGCCCTCTCGGAGATGATGGACCCCGGCGGCCAGCGCCAGTTCCTCGGCGCCACCATCGACGCCATCCTACCCGCAGAGGTCAACGAGACACTCGATCGCCTCATCGGCCGCTCCCATCGCATGGGCACCGCCTCCTCCGAGCTCGAAGTCACTGTCAACGGCACCCCCTCGAATCTTCTCGCCACCGTTGCCCTGCTTGAGACCCAGACCGAGCGCGGCCGCGAGCATCACGGCTACGTCGTCGTCCTTGAAAATGCCACCGAGCTGCTTCGCGCGCAGAAGCAGTCCGCCTGGAAGGAGGTCGCCCGCCGCGTCGCCCACGAGATCAAAAACCCGCTCACGCCCATCTCCCTCTCTGCCGAGCAGACCCGCCGCCACATCGATCGCCTCGCCGAGACCCTCACCACGCACCGCCTGGAGTCCCCCTCGATCGCTATCATCCGTCGCTGCACAGAGATCACGTCATCGTCCGTGGACTCCATGCGGTCGCTTGTCGATCAGTTCTCCGCTCTCGCCGAGTTCCCGACCTCACGGCCGCAACCTTCAGACCTCAACACCATCGTCGAAAACGCCCTCGCCCTCTTCGCCGGCCGCCTGCAGAAAATCCGCATCGTCCGCGCCCTCGCGCCCGGCCTGCCTCTTGTCCTCGCTGACCCTGAAGCCCTCAAGCGCGCGCTTTCAAGCCTCATCGACAACGCCGCCGAAGCCATGCAGCACGCCCTGCGCCGCGAGCTGCGCATCACCACCGCGCTCGCCGAGACCGGCCTCATCGAGCTCACCCTCGCCGACACCGGCACCGGCCTGACCGACGAGATGCGCGAGCGTCTCTTCCTGCCCTACTTCTCCACCAAACAGCGCGGCACCGGCCTCGGCCTCGCCATCGCCGCGAAGATCATCCAGGAGCACGGCGGCACCATCCGCGCCGAAAAAAACGAACCCGCCGGAGCCCTCTTCCTCGTCGAACTCCGCCCCGCCCCCATGACGACGGAGACCGGCAATCTCACCACCGAACCCATCGCAACAGTCTTGCACTGACGATTGAGGTCGACATCCTGTGAGAAGAACCGCAGACACGCCGCGGCTAAAGGACAACAACGGCGTTTCTCATGCCTTACAGAATGCGCTCACACCATCACTGCAAAACGATGTACCCGGGAACTTTTGGATAGGTGACGCATTCGCCCGAGGGCAGTTTCATTTGACTTCCAACTTTGCCATATTCTGCGGTATAGCCAGGAGGCAAAACCGCTTCTATCCCGTCATCCACGACCGCAATGCCGTGATTGCTGTCGTTCCGCACACCGAAGAGGCCGGTCAATGGCTGTTTAGCGGGCGCTGCAAGACACGTCTCAGGTTCCATTCGTTTCAGAGTAGTTGGCCTTGCAAGGGATCCTGCCTGGGAGAGTACGCCGGGACGAATCGCGTCCAGGCTGGCGAAGACCTGTTGGTTGGACATCGCTCGTCCCTCCGGAAAAGCAGCCTGCATCTTCATGACGAGGCTGGCCAGGTCCTGACCTTTGACGAAATACACCGCCAGGCGAACCGTTTCGACCTGCAGCCAATCATAGTTATCGAACCCGACCCCCTCATAGATCAGATCCATATCTTCGAACGACGTATACCGCTGCTGTGCATCCGCGCGTGACCCAAGCGTGGGACCGATAAGTTCCGGCCTTCTCACAAGCGCATAGGCAGTGGCAAGCATGGTTGCGGAGAACTCCTGCAGGAACAAATCTGGTCCTTCCAGGTGGAGTGCACGTTGATACAGGTGACCGGTCTCATGAAAAGAGATAAAGGCCAGCTTCTTCGCGAGATCAACATGCATCTTCTGACCGGGATAGCTCGCAAACGAATCGGGCATAAAAATTACGTCTCCCTGGTCCGCGAGGGCCTGTGCCATCGGATAACCCATCAGGCCACCCACCCGTTCCCAGTCGTTTCGATCGAGCACCGCCAGTGTCACGGGAACACTGACGTGGAGCTGTTTGCTGTACCAGGCGGCACAGTCCGTGATCTCTGCTTGGTCGCGCAGTGCAAGAGCCTTCAGCCCAGCGGAATAGTAGACGGGAACACTTCCCTCAACGCGTGCGAGCCGCAGAGCCAGCAGACGACTGAGCGCGTTTGGTGTTGACGAGGCCGGCGCTGCTTGAGCCCTGCCTGTCCGGGAACACAGAAGACAGCACAGGAGCATGCAGGCGATCACGTGGCTTTTTCCAGAAGGGCGTGCGCTGAAGAGGCGAAGCATGCCCCATCATCGAACGAGCAGAGCAGGAAATCGAATCTTTTCTCATCGCCAGTGCAGGCCACGGGCGTTAGTCTCGCCAAGTCGCCTTATCGTCAGTTTGCGATTGCCACTCTGCCGTCGCTTGAGCGAAGCTGAGTTCCTCACCCACCACGCCCGCAGCACCCGCACCGGAAGAGATAAGATCGCCCCGACCAGCGCAAACACCCCGCCCACGAAAGCGAGCAAGCCAGGCGTCAGCGTGAACAGCGCCCTACACCGATCGCAACGCCCGCACCGGCAGGTAAAGAAGCGCCCCCACCAGCGCAAACACCCCACCCAACACCAGACCCACGATCCGAAACGGTAGCAGCAATACCCACATCAGCGGATACAGCACCAGCGCTAGCAAGGCCAGCGGCCAGCAGAAAACAAGCAACAGACAGAACAGCAGCAGCTTCACCATGTCATCCGACCCTTAACCGCAGGAACAACCTCCCGGGAAACCCCGGAGAGCGACTACCCTGTCTCTACGCAGTCAATGCGGCGCAGGTTCCACAAGCCGCACGCGCAGTCCATCGTCGAGGAGGTGCCAGCCATGAACCACGTTCTGATCGTCGACGACGAACCCGAGATCCGCGAGTCGCTCTCCGCCATCCTCGCCGACGAGGGCTACACCGTCACCTCCACCGGCACCGCGACCGAAGCCCTCGAACTCATCCGTGATGCCAGCTACGACCTCGTCCTGCTCGACATCTGGCTGCCCGACCGCGACGGCCTCGACACCCTCGCCGAGATCCGCGGGATGGAGCCCTCGCGCATCCCCGAAGTCATCATCATCTCCGGCCACGGCACCATCGAAGCCGCCGTCCGCGCCACTAAACTCGGCGCCTACGACTTCCTCGAAAAACCCCTCTCCCTCGCCCGCACCCTCATCGTCCTCGCGAATGCCCTCCAGGCCCGGCGCCTCCGCGAAGACAACCAGGAGTTCGCCCGTCAGCTCGCCGTGCGCGGCGCCGTCACCGGCCAGAGCGTCTCCATTAAGGCCCTTCGTCAGCAGATCAAGCTCATGGCCCCCACCAACGGCCGCGTCCTCATCTTCGGCGAGTCCGGCACCGGCAAGGAGCTCATCGGCCGCGCCATGCACGCCGAATCCCTCCGCCGCGACCGCCCCTTCGTCGAGCTCAACTGCGCTGCCATCCCCGAGGACTACATCGAGTCCGAGCTCTTCGGCTACCGCCACGGCGCCTCGCCCGCCGGCGCCTCCGCACCCGCCGAAAAGAAGGGTACCTTCGAGCGCGCCGACGGCGGCACCCTCTTCCTCGACGAAGTCGGCGACATGAGCCTCAAGACTCAGGCCAAGGTCCTCCGCACCCTCGACGAGCAGCGCTTCCTCCCCGTCGGCGCCACCCACGCCATCCACGTCGACGTCCGCGTCATCGCCGCTACCAATAAGGACCTCGAAGAAGAGATCGCCCACGGCAACTTCCGCGAAGACCTCTTCTACCGCCTCAACGTCATCCCCTTCTTCGTCCCGCCGCTGCGTGACCGCAAGGAAGACATTCCTCTGCTCGTCAAAGAGTTCCTCGCCGAGTTCGGCCGCGAGTACGGCCGCCAGCACGTTGAGCTCACCGAAGACGCCCTCGCCGCCCTCCGCCAGGGCAACTGGCCCGGCAACGTCCGCGAGCTCCGCAACCTTGTCGAGCGCGTCCTCATCCTCAACCCCAAAGTCCAGCGCATCGAGCGCAAGCACCTGCCCGCCGGCATCTTCCGCGAGTCCCGAAACGCCGACTCGGGACGCCCCGGCCGCTCCACGTTCAATGACCAGAGCCCCACCCTGGTCGAAGCCCGCGAGGCCTACGAACGCGATTACATCCTAAAAAAAATCGACGAGTACCACGGCAACATCACCCGCACCGCCGAGTCCCTCGGCCTCGAACGCTCCCACCTCTACCGCAAAATGAAAGCCCTCGGCGTCACCGTCAAGGAGTAGCACTCCGCTCGTCATCGCGAACATCTATTCCTGTCAAGTGACGGTAACCGCGTTTATTAGGACTTACGCACCGCGAGATGCCTGGCGTAAAGCCGTACTCCGGCCGGTGAAAGCGAAGATCAGCAGGACTATGGCTGTCAGCCAAGCACCGAGGCTGACGGGGTGTGGCAGGTACATTCCTAGAGCTAGACCGCTACCGACAAGGACCGCGCACAAGCCAGCGAACTGCCACATCCCATACAAGAAGACAAATGGAAGGTAGTGCGCCCCCAACACGATCATGAATGCTGGATAAAACCAAGCGGGCCTCAAAGCAGCGATCCCGAGCACGACTGGCAAGGACAGAGGCAGGGTGAAAGCCACTTGCATTGCGAGCGCGTTCATCGGATGGCCTTTTGGCAGAGCGAAGGAATGCCCCATCAAGCGCAGGAGAGTTTGAGTCAGCGGGAAAATAAGACACCCGCCCAGGATCAAAATGATCCCGCCTAGCCGTAACGACCACCAGGTGCAAGCAGCAGCTGATCCGCCCCACAACACAGCAGAGACCAACTGGCCAGCAAATCCGCCGAGAAAAGTTTCGCGAACATCTCTCTGCGCCTTGACAATGTCCATGATGGGCCATCGTACATGCAGCTTCGCCGATGAGTCCTGATAACTCGCGTTAGCGTCAGCGATCCGTCCCGAGCCGTCGGCAAGGAGCAGCAGAGCGGCCGAAAGTCGCCAGCGTTCCTCAGGAGTACTCCTCGCAGACTCCCACATGCCCTGACTGCGGTCTCCGGCTCTCTTCGAGGAGGAAGACCGTACTCTGGTTCTGGGTCGAGGAGAGCGGATTGAATCCTTTATCGCTGGTTCCGATAGTGTCGGGTATGGCAATCGGCTGGTTTCTCAGACGCACCACCATAAGCGAGTACAGGCGGATGCGATCGTTGTCCATCGCACCTGCGCCGCTGGCCCCTGTGCCCGGACGGTTCTACGCGATCTCTCCTCACGATTGGAATACGCTTGAGCCGGTCATCATCGCCTCTCTTTGGTACACACATGAAACTTCTTCAGAGACCATGCCGGAACTAGCAGCGAGTCTTCTCAAGCGAGGTTTCGATGGTCCATGCTTGAGACGATGCGCAGGTGAAATGAGCCCAGTCCGTGCTGATCTGGATGGTTTCATGGACGCGATGTTCATAGAGGCAGGAGTAAGAGCACCCATCGGCGAGGCTCAGGCCAGGGAGGAGATCGGCTTGTTGCTAGTAAGACGCATCAGCCAGGGCGAGCTGAATCCATTCGACGGCGCTAGCCGAATCGCAACAGTCTTCGACTGGACATCGCCATCTGATTCGTTTCTGTCGCCGTTGGTTGACCTTGCCTATGAGGATGAATATGAGAGTGAGCAAAAGGAAGCGGAGATACGGCGCAACATCCTAGATGCCTGTGCAGAGATCTTCGGAACTGTTGATCGCTCGTCCAAGCTTCGTTGAAGCGGGACTCTCGGGGATCTCCATAGATACCGAAATGTATGGTCCGCCGCGCGACTGCAAGGGGAAGTTTGGTCGAGAAGACAAGTCTGCGCAAATGTATTCGGCCTTTGGGTGGAGACTAGTTCTCCTGGCCATGATGAGTTGCGCGCGTGTCGGTCCTTATAAGTCGCACGGTCGTTGAAGACCATTGTCGGTACCAGGCTGCAGACACGCCGTTGTGACTGTTCTTTCGTCCTTGTTGCCCTACGCAGACTTCGGTGGGGAAGCTTTACGAATTGTCGTCGTGGTGCAGAAAAGTGGGAGCGCGTAGCGCTTCCAAGCCGAAGGCGAGCTTTTCCGCATTGGTTAGGCTGGCACGGCTGATCGGTAGTCGTTACCGCTCGACAACACCGCCCAGGCGATACGGGCGAGCTTGTTGGCCATGGCCACAACGACGACGTTTTTGGGAGATCGGGCATCGAGTCGATCCAGCCACGCACCGAAGGGCGCACTGTCCCGCTTGACGCGGAGCACGGCGGCTCGCGCGCCATGGATCAGCATCTTGCGCAGGTACACGTTGCCGCGCTTGCTGATACTGAACAGCCGGGCCTTGCCACCGGTGGAGTACTGCCGCGGCACGATGCCCAGCCACGCCGCGAAGTCCCGTCCCTTGCGGAAGGCAGCACCGTTGCCGATCGCCGCGACGATAGCGGTCGCCACAACCGGCCCGATGCCTGGAATCTGCCGAATGCGGGTGCAGCCGGCATCCGCAGCGGAGATGCGTTCCAACTCATCCCCAAGCTCCTCGATCTGCGCTTCGACGGTCTTCCACTCATCCCACAGCGTGTTGATCAGGTTGCGCATCATCGGCGTGAGATCAGCTTCTGCGTTCTCAAGAACGTCTGCCATCGCGGCCCTGAGCTGGGCCGGCCTCTTCGCAAACACCAAGCCGCGTTCCAACAGAAATGCACGGATCTGGTTGATCACGGCAGTGCGTCGTGAGACCAGCCTGTCGCGAACCCGGTGGATCGCCTGCAGGTCCAGTTGGTCGTCGGTCTTGATCGGCACAAAGCGCATGTTCTTGCGCTCGACCGCTTCGGCGATGGCTTCCGCATCGACGAAATCGTTCTTGTTGGACTTCACAAAGGGCTTCACGAACTGAGCTGGGATCAGCCTCACATCGTGGCCCTGCTTGCGCAGAGCACGGCCGAGGAAGTGAGCGCCGGCACAGGCCTCCAGGCCGATGAGCGATGTCTGCAGGTTAGCCGTGTGCGTCAGCAGCTGCTTCTGCGTGAACTTCTTCTTCACCAGCATCTTGCCGGCTGCTCCCAACGCCACAAGGTGGAAGGTCGTCTTGCCCAGGTCGATGCCGATGGAATGAATTTGCATAGCGATGATCCTCCTGAAAACCTGCCATCCACAATCCTCCGCAAAGGCAAAGGAAGCAAGCGGCGGACCATCTCATTAGTCGCATTAGCGGAAGCGACGCCGTCAACAGTACACTCCTATGCTCACCCAAGCCGCATCTCTCTTTGAAAGGGAGGACTGATGACAACGAAAAAGGCAGCAACGAAGAAGCCAGCCACTAAAGCCGCACCCAAGAAATCCAGCAAGGCAGGCGCCGACAACTACACCAAACCCGAGCTCCGCGAGAAGGTCAAAGCAGAAGTGATGGCCGGCGACAAAGGCGGTCGCGCCGGTCAGTGGAGCGCACGCAAAGCCCAGCTCGTCGCCCACGAGTATGAGGCCCAGGGCGGCGGCTACAAGCACGAGCGCACCGAGTCCCAGGAATCTCTCAAAACGTGGGGCGACGAGCACTGGCACACGGAGGATGGCAAGCAGGCAATCCAGGGCGACACCACCCACCGCTACCTTCCCGACAAAGCATGGAAGGAGCTCTCGCCAAAAGAACGCAAAGCAACGGATCAGAAAAAGGTCGCAGGCTCAAACCGCGGCGAGCAGTTCGTCGCCAACACCGCTCCCGCCGCAAAGGCGCGTACGCATGCAACAGAGGCAAAGCCGAAACCAAAAAAGAAGGCGACGTAGCGGTAGGCTCCAGAGCCGTCGCGCCGTCTGGCAGGCGGAGGTTTCTCCTCTCCAGGGCCGCCGCTTCGCCGCGAGGCGCTCTATCTGCCGCCGCCAGCCCGGCTCATCCGCCACCCCGCAGCTCAGCACAGCGCGTCTCCTGTCCTGGTCCGCACTATCGTTCCGCTGCCATGCCGAACCCCGCATCAATGGCATCCAGCAGCGTATTGCGTGGATCGCCGGTGTACTGCCAGAACATCATGCCACCAAGATGATGCGTCTTCACGTAAGCCGTCCGTGCTGCCTCCGCCTGCGCATCGTTATAGGTGACGAAGCTATTGGTCCCGGCGTTGTAGAGATACGGTGCCGCCGCCGTCGCATCCCAGAAGCGCACAAAGCCCTGCTGGTGGACGAGCGGTTCAATGTCGCCAAACACCATCTCCTCGCCGCCGCCCGCGATCGGCTGCCACAGCCCATTGTTCGCGCCCGAAACACCCTGCCATCGGCGCCCGTAGAAGGGAACCCCCACCACCAGCTTGCGCGCAGGCACTCCAGCGGCAAGGTTCTTCCGCACCGCATCGTCGATCGAGATATGCTTCGGATCCGCGGCAACCGTGTGCAGCGGCGAGTCATGGCCGGTGGTCTGCGCCTCGTTGGAGTACCAGTCGTAGCACATCATGTTCACCGTGCTCAGCCACTTGGAGGCCTCGCGCATATCCGTGTGGTCGAGCCAGATCTGCGTCGCTCCCGTAGCTGAAGACGTCACCAGCGGCCGGCCGAGACGCGCCTCCTCGCGGTCGAAGCGCTGCCGCAGCTCCTTCAGCAAGAGCGTGTAGGTCTCGCGATCCTCCGGCCGTACCGTCGTGGTCGGCACATTACTGTAGCCGGGGTACTCCCAGTCGACGTCCACGCCGTCAAGGGCATACATCTTGACCGCCGCAACGGCAGACTCGACAAAGCGATGGCGCCCCTCCGGCGTTCCGGCCATCTCGGAAAACCCGGCTGATCCCTCGCCCCCTCCACCGACGGAGATGAGAATCTGCAGCTGCGGATTTCTCTTGCGCAGAGCAGCGAGCGCGGCCAGGTTCTCCCTGTCGTGCGCGCCGCGCTCGGCGATCAGGCCATCCTTGAGCGAAAGAAAGGCATAGTTGATGCGCGTCATCTTCTTAGCCGGAAGCGTGCTGCCGTCCAGCACACCGCCGCTTTCCGCAAAAACATAGCCGACCACCTCATACGGCGGTCGTTGTGCAAAGCCGGAGGCGCGGTCGGGAAGCGTGCAGGCCAGCAAAGCGAGAAGCAGGCACAAGAGTCGCATGCGCCCACAGTACAGCATCGGTCCCCACTTCCAATCCATCGCCGCCTGTTCTCTCGGTCGAACAGAGCACCGCATGCGCGCAGCTGGTTCGCTGCCGCAAAGAGAGTCCCCCAGCGTATGCGGCCCACGAGCCACGGCACCGGTCGCTGGAGCGGCCTGGGATCGACTCTGCTTCTCTCAACTAACCGGAAGCCTGCAAGCCGCGGCAGTCACCCCCGAAAGCGCTGAGTGAGAAAAGTGGATCGCACATGGCGCATCCACTCTGGCGCATCACTTACGATCAAAACATCGATCGGACCCGCACGCGCCGTCAATCGTTCCGACTATACCCGGCTATGTCTCGCACGATGAAGACTTTGGCACCGAAGTACGGGGGGGGGCCTCTACTTCTCCTCGGCCGCCTGCTTCGCCGCCAGATGCTCCATCTGCCGCCGCCAGTCCAGGTCATCCACAAACGGGCGGCTCGATCGCCACTCATCCTGCACCTTCACAAACAGCTGCAGAAACACCCTCGTCCCCAGCAGCCCTTCGATATCCTTTCGCGCCGCCGTCCCGATCCGCTTCAGCATCTCGCCGCCTTTGCCTATCAGGATCGCCTTCTGTCCCGTCCGCTCGCAGATGATCGCCGCCGCAATCTTCGTCAGCGGCAGCCGTCCATCGCGCCCCGGCTTCATCGACGCCGGATCCTCCCACTTCTCCACAACCACCGCGGACGAGTACGGCACCTCCTCTCCCGTCAGCAGCAGGATCTTCTCGCGAATCAGCTCCGCCACCAGAAATCGCTCCGGCTGGTCGGTCACCTGGTCGGCAGGGAAGTAGCGCTGCCCCTCCTTCAGGTGCCCGATCACCGTCCCGAGCAGCAACTCCAGCCCTTCTTCCTTCCGCGCCGAGATCAGCACCACATCCGCAAACGTGTGCAGCCCACTCCAGTGCGCAATCAGCGGCAGCAGCTCCACCTTGTCCACCGCATCGATCTTGTTCAGCACCAGAATCACCGGGCACTCCAGCTTCCGCACCAGCGAGAGCGCAAAGTCATCCTCCGCCGCGCTCTTCGCCCGCTTGCTCGCCGTAAACTTCTTGCCACGCGCTGCCGTCTCCGCGGCCTCTTCGCCCTCTACCTTCACCGGCGCCGCCTGCGGCAGCCGATGCGTCGCATCCACGAGGAAGAGCACGGCGTCCCGACCCTCCAGCGCGTCATGCACCTCCTGCATCATGCGCCGGTCCAGCTGCGTCTCCGGCTTGTGCACGCCAGGCGTATCCACCAGCACCACCTGTGCCGCCCCGTGTCCCGCACCGCCCTTGCTCTTCTTCGTCGCCGCAACTTCGAGCACCCCCAGCACCCGCGTCCGCGTCGTCTGCGGCTTGTGCGTCACGATCGCCAGCTTCTGCCCCAGCAGCGCATTCAGCAGGGTTGACTTGCCGGCATTCGGCCGACCGATGATGGATACAAATCCTGAACGAAGCGCCATCCCGCTAGTATCGTCCTTCTCGCGTGCACACACCACCTTCGCTCCTGCGCTGCGCAGGCGTCAGCGCAAATGCTCTACACTTCCTCGCATGCGACTCGCACCGCTTCCGGCAGCCCTGGCCCTCTTTCTGCTTCCAGTCTTCAGCCCCGCACAGACCCCGGCCGCGCCCCGGCCGCCGGCCTTCGACTCAACTACAGTCAACCCGGACCACACCGTTACGTTCAAGTTCTACGCCCCCACAGCGACCAAGGTGTCACTCGCCCTAAGCGGAACCGCCGGCCCGCAATCCATGGAGAAAGGTGCCGACGACGTCTGGTCTGTCACCACGTCTGCCGTAGCGCCCCAGATCTACGACTACCATTTTGACGTAGACGATCGACCGCAACTCGATCCGAAAAACACCCAGGTCACCACCAACCTGCTCAACATCAGCAACCTGCTCGATGTTCCCGGCGATGCGCCGCAGCCGTGGGAGCCGCAGAACATTCCGCATGGCGAGATGCATCACCACATCTACACCACCTCGGTCGTCACCGGCCTCGCCCAGAACCAGAGCGACTTCTTCGTCTACACGCCTCCCGGATACAATCCGAAAGCGAAGAAGAAGTACCCCGTCCTCTATCTCCTCCACGGCTTCTCGGACGACGCCTCCGGCTGGACCGTCGTCGGCAAAGCAAACCTCATCCTCGACTCCCTCATCGCTCAAGGCAAAGCGAAACCCATGCTCGTCGTCATGCCGCTCGGCTACGGCAACATGAGCTTCGTCCGTACGCACTCCAGTTGGGACAACAAGGCCGCCGTTTACAGCAACACCGAGCTTCAGTCCAAGGCCCTGCTGACTGAGGTTCTCCCCCGCGTCGAGAGTAGCTATCGCGTCTCGAAGAACCGCGAGGACCGCGCCATCGCCGGCCTCTCTATGGGTGGCCTGGAGGCCCTGTCAACCGGCCTCAACAACCCCGACACGTTCGCCTACGTCGTCGGTCTCAGCTCCGCCGCCGCCTCCATCGACCGAACAAAACTCGCGAACCTTGATCCCAGGTCCGCCAACCTCAAACTGCTCTGGATCGCCTGTGGCACCGAAGATCATCTGCTCGAACCTAACCGCGACTTCATCACCTTTCTCAAGTCGAAAAACATGCCCGTCACCGTCATCGAAACGCCCGGCATGCACGACTGGATGGTCTGGCGCGACAACCTCACCCACTTCACGCCGCTGCTGTTCCAGAAATAGCGAGCCTGTCTCTCTCCACGACGTTGCTATCCCGAGTGACGGAACCAAACCTGCCGTGACCTCAGTCCGCTACACTGCTCCCATGATCCCCGTCCGTGCCCTGGCCCTTGCAACCTGCCTCCTCCCCATCGCAGCCTTCGCGCAGACGCCCCCGCCCGACTACAACTCCCACCAGGCCAATCCCGACCACACCATCACTTTTCGCTACGCCGATCCCGTCGCTACCGCCGTCGACCTCAACTACGACTTCGCCGCCAAGCCCGTCCCCATGATCAAGGGCGCCGACGGCCTCTGGACCGTTACCACCCCGCCGCTGCCGCCCGAGATCTACTCCTACAACTTCGACGTCGACGGCCGCAAGCAGTTCGACCCCAACAACCTTACCGGCATCACCCCGAACCTCGTCTATCGCGGCGACGAGGTCGAGGTCCCCGCAGACACCCCGCAGCTCTGGGATCTCCAGCCCGTCCCGCACGGCGTCCTGCACGAGCATCGCTATACCACCAGGTCTGCCGTCGGCCTTCCCGCCAATCAGAGCCGCTACATCGTCTACACACCGCCAGGTTACGATCCCCGCGCGAAAACGCCCTATCCTGTGCTCTATCTGCTGCATGGCTGGTCGAATACCGTCGACACCTGGACCACCACGCTCCAGGCCGATCTCATCCTCGATAACCTGCTCGCCCAAGGCAAGATCAAGCCCATGGTCGTCGTCATCCCGCTGGCCTACGGCGACATGAGCTTCCTCAACGGCACTATCGGCGACATCTGGAAGCAGAAACCCCTTGTCGACCACAACACGCAGCTCTTCTCACAGGCGCTGCTCAACGAGATTGTTCCTCAGGTTGAGAAGACCTACGCCATCCGCCATGACCGCGACGGCCGCGCCCTCGCCGGGCTCTCCATGGGCGGCCTCGAGTCGCTCTCCATCGGCCTCGCCAACACAGACAAGTTCGCCTACATTGGCGGCTTCAGCGCTGCCGTGCACCTGATTGATCTGCCTGTGCAGTTCGGCACGCTAACGCCGAAGAACACCAGCCTTCGCCTGCTCTGGATCGCCTGCGGCAAGGAGGACGGCCTCATTAAAGCCAACCAGGCCCTTGCCGCTTATCTGAAGTCAAAGGATCTTCCCGTCACCGAGGTCGAAACACCCGGCGCCCACGTCTCCTTCGTCTGGCGCGATAACCTCATCCACTTCACGCCGCTGTTGTTCCAGACGAAGTAAACGCCGGCGGCCTCGCCTCGCGGGCACTCATCCAGTCCGCCGCCTCCGCCGCGCCCAGCACCGCCAGCGGCACCGTCCATTCCATCCACACCCGCGTCTCCGTCCACACACCGAACCACAGCGTTATGGGAACGCAGGCGGCGCAGCCATACAGCAGCGCGCGCTGCACAGCGTAGAGCCGACGGCGTTCCAGCCAGACAAAGATCACAAGGTAGCCGCCGGCGCTGAAGAGCTGCGGCCAGTGGTGTGGAAACAGGATCTCGTGGACGTTCTGCGCCAGCCGCGGGTACGTCAGGTTCAGGTTCCCAGCGAAGCGCCGCGCGATGAGCAGCCGGACCACCGCCCAGTACACCCCCATCCCCGCCACCAGAGCGCCCGTCCGGATCCACCGCGAGGCCACCTGCCGCTGCTCGGCCATAGCCTGCTGCTGGACAAAGAAGACCGGAGCCAGCATCAGGATGGAGAACAGTGCCGTCTCGCGCAGCGGAACATCGATCAGAAAGCAGAGGATCATGCCGCTCCAGAACCCTTCGAGCGCCAGAATGGCTCCGATGCCGAAGAGCGCCGCATGCGGCAGGTCGTACGCGTACCAGTAGTTGGTCGTCGCCCGCATCGTCGCCGTCACGGTCATGATCGCCAGCAGGAGCACGTCTGCCAGCCACCATGGCCGCACCCGATGTCGGCGGCTCCACCAGAACGCCACCAGCATCATGGCTCCGAGCGACACGAGCCCGAGCAGCAGACTGACAAACTTCTCCACCGTCACCGGCTCGTAGTACAGCGTTCCGACGCGTACCGTGTCCGCATAGCGGCTTGCGATCGCCTGCATGCGGGTGCTGTTCTCGGCCCATCGGAACAGCGGCATGAGCGCCGCGCGGCCCTGGTACGGAAGGGGCGCCTGGCCATGCGCGTAGGCCTGCCAGTCGAGGAAGGTGTTGTTGACGAAGAAGTCGGCGCGGACGCACTGGATTGTCGCCAGCAGCAGCACAAACGCAACAAGCCAGTCACGGTTGCGCATTCTCTCCGGAGGCGGAACGCGCGGCAGACCTGCCCTTAAGCCCTCATTCAACATACGGTTACCATAAACCAGCCCTGTGGGCTGACGATGCAAATACGTCCGTGGTTCCGCCGCGTCCGCCTTCGCGGGATAATACGAAGACGCCGGCATGGAATCCTTCTTTTCGCGTTTCAAGAACTCGCTGGTCCTGGTAGCCCTGCTGCTGATCCAGACCATCGGTCTGGCCGTGCAGGTGCGCCGCCCTGTTGTTCCGCCTCTGGGCAGCGGTCCTGCGACAACGTCCAGCCTGGGAGCGCCGGAGACTCCAGACGTCACGGTGGCACGCTCCTGGATCGTTGCCGTGCTCTCACCGGCTGAGCGCGCCGTGCACGGCACCAGCACCTTCCTCCGTTCGACCTGGTTCAACTACCTTGATCTTCGCGGAGCGCGCCGGCAGAACCTTGATCTGCGTCATCAGCTTGATGCGCTGCGCCTGCAGCAGGCCGCCATCGCTGAAGATGCTCTTGAGGGTTTGCGCCTGCAGTCCCTCCTCGCGTTTCAGCAGCATTATGTCAGCGGCACGGTAGCAGCGCAGGTGATCGGCACCAGCGGCACTGATCTCTCACGCGTCCTTTACCTTGACAAAGGCTCCGCAGACGGCCTGAAGCCCGACATGGCTGTTATCACCCCGGACGGCATTGTCGGCAAGATTCGCGAGGTCTTTCCCCAGACAGCCCCGCATGTGGCGCAGCTGCTGCTGATCAACGACCAGACCTCCGGTGCCGGTGTTCTGCTGGAAAAGACCCGTGTTCGCGCTGTTCTTCGCGGCACAACGGCTGGCTACCTGCAAATCAGCAATCTAACCCCCGATGACCGGATCAAACCGGGCGAGCAGGTCCTTACCTCCGGCGGCGACGGCATCTTCCCGCGTGGCCTTCCGGTCGGCATGATCGAAGCCGTAGCGCCTGATCCTGACCATCAGCCCTACACCGCCATTCGCATCCGCTCTGCCGCTAACCTCACCCGCCTGGAAGAGGTTCTCATCATCACCGGCACGGAGAACTCTCTTCCGCCGGCAAGCCTCCACGCGCTTGCCCGGGGTGCTGCCGCCACCGCTGAGGCTCGTGCCGCCGCACAGAAAGCTGCCGCCGACAGGGCTGCCGCACTCGAGGCCTCCAAGGAGGAGGCCGCTCGCTCCGCCGCCGAGGTCGTTGCCGACCGGCTCCCTGGCCTGCACGATCCCGATGAGTCCGTAGAAGATCGCGAAGCCCGCGTCAAAGCTGCAGCCGACGCCGCCGCACATCCGAAGACCGCGGGCGGAACCGTTCCTCACCCTCTTCCCACGGTTCATGCGGATCGTTACAGCCCGGGCACCACCCCGCCCGCCAGCACTCTCACTCCGGGTGCTTCACACACAATCGAGACTGCTCCGGCTACCAACGAGGAGGCGCCTCAAGCGCGCCGCACGCCCAGCCCTGCACCGAGATCCACCTCACCGAACTCTGACGCTACCCCGCCGCAGCTCTAGACTCACTTGAGACGTCTGAAACCATGCTGACACCTGGCTACACCACGCGCCGCGAACTCGAAGAGCACAGCTTCAGCCCTGTCGCTACGCTCCTTGTCCCGCTGGTCGCCATTCTGCTGCAGGTCCTGCTGACCAAGACCTTTCCTCAGCTCTTCCTGCTGGACCTTCCGTTGCTCGTCACCGTCTTCTTTGCGGTTAGCCGCCGCTCTCCGATCGCAGGCGCTGTCACGGGCATGATTATCGGCTTGCTCGAAGATCTCGTCAGCGGCCAGCCCCTCGGCATCAACAGTCTTTCAAAGACCCTGATCGGCTACATCGCCGCCTCCATCGGCCTGCAGATTGATGTCGAAGCCATCACCACGCGCGTCGTCATGATCTTTCTTTTTTCGATGATGAACAGCCTCTTTCTGTACCTCATCGTTCGCCGCCTGCTTGGGCTGGAGACGCATCAGCTTCTGTGGAGACATGAGCTGCTCCGCGCAGCGGTTAACACCGCCGTCGCCATCCCGCTCTTCTTCGCTCTGGACCGCTCCAAGCGACGGCAATAGGTCGCTGCCAGCTTGGGCTTCCTGTGTTTGCACCGTAGCTCTTGCCTCCCTCCCCTGAGGTCTGCTCCCCGCGAAGGTCTTCAAGTACCTTCGCGTACCCCTCCCGGTTCACTCGGGTGAGAGCGTGGCCTGTGACCGGCTAGACTAACCACAGGCCCTCCCCCATGAGCACGCCCCCGAACCCGAATCCGTGGCAGCCGCCCAGCCCCGCTCCAACGCGTCCGCCTGCTCGCCCCAGCGGCCGCATCCGGAGAAGGGAAGAGAAGGTCTCGCTCGGCAAGCTGCACGCCAGTCAATACATGGTCGCCGCGGTCCTCGCCATCCTTGTCGCCGGCCTGTATCGCCTGCAGGTCGTTGGCGCGGAGAACTATCGTGTTCTTGCTGAAGCCAACCGCATCCGCAAGATCCCCGTGCTTGCGCCGCGCGGCCGCCTGCTCGACCGTGAAGGCCGCCTCCTCGTCGACAACTATCCCTCTGTCACCTGCTATATCCTGCGCGATCAGGTCCGTGACGCGGCCGCCCAGCTCCCCCTCATCGCCGAGGGCCTGCACATGCCTGTCGAGCAGATAGAGACCATCCTCAATCGCTTTGCTGCCGTGCCCCGCTTTCAGTCCATACCGCTCAAGCAGGACATCACACCGGACGAGCAAGCCTTCCTTGAGGCTCATCGCAACGAGCTGCCGGCCCTTGAACTTCGGGATGAGCAGCGCCGGCTCTACCCGCGCGACGGCTTCGCGGCCCATCTCATCGGGTACGTCGGCGAGGTCTCAGAAGCCATGCTCAACGACTCCCGCTACGCCTTCTACGAGTCCGGCGATGTTGTCGGCCGATCCGGCGTTGAGCAGACCTACGACGCCCTGCTCCGCGGAACCGACGGCTCCCGCGACGTTCTGGTCAACTCCCACGGCAAGGAACTCGGCCAGGTTCGGCAGGAGTCGGCTGTTCCCGGCAAAGATCTTCGCCTCACGATCGATCTCGACGTGCAGAAGGCCGCCGAACAGGCCCTCGATGGCAAGATTGGCGCAATTGTCGCCATGGATCCGCACACCGGCGAGATCCTCGCTCTCGCCAGCCGTCCCACCTTCGACCCCAACCAGTTTTCCGTCCACCTTACCAAGACCTACTGGAACGAGATTCTCAACAATCCCGATCACCCGCTTCTTGATAAAGCCATTCAGGCCCAGCTCGCTCCTGGCTCCACCTTCAAGATCATCATGTCCGTCGCGGGCCTTCAGGAGGCCGTCGCGCAGACTATGCATGTCCAGTGCTCCGGCGGCGCCAGCTTCTACGGGCACTACTTTAAGTGCGACAAGGTTCACGGCATGGTCGACATCTACCATGCCATCCCCTGGTCCTGCGACACCTTCTACTACACTCTCGCCAACCGCCTCGGCATAGACACCATCGCCAGGTACGCCGACGCCCTCGGCTTCGGCCAGCGCACCGGTATCGATCTGCCCGACGAGGCCTCTGGCACCATGCCGTCCTCCGCCTGGAAGATGAAAAACTTTCACGAGAAGTGGTACGCCGGCGAGACCATCTCCGTCGGCATCGGCCAGGGCGCCATTGCGGCCACCCCACTCCAACTCGCCCGCGCCATCGGCGGTATTGCTTCGGGCGGCGCCCTCAAACGACCCCACATTGTCTTCACCGATGAGGTCGACCCGGCTCAGTTGGAGGCCGTTCACGAGACCTTTTCGGGCGCTGGAAACCGGAACGTTCCCATCTCCGCCGATACCTGGCAGATCATCACGGATGCCATGGCCCAGACCACCACAGCAGGCGGCACCGCCTTCGCCTCGCACCTGGAAGGCGTCGATTTCGCCGGCAAAACCGGCACGGCCCAGGTCATCGGCCACGACGCCCTTGCCCGTGCCGGCAAGAGCCATCGCACCGTTCCCAACTCCTGGTTCGTCGGGCTCGCTCCACGTCGCAATCCCGATATTGTCGTCGCCGTCCTTTGGGAGAACGGCGACTGGGGATCCAACTCCGCCAAACTCGCCGCCCGCGTGATTGAAGCCTTTGTCAACAAACAACGTCAGGGAGCCAACAACGTCCGCGAGGTTGCCGAGGTGACCGCGGCACCGGCAGTCCCCGCGGAGGTACCTGTCCCGCGGAGATCTCCCGCCACTCCGCCCGTCGGCACTCCGTCGCAGGCAGAGGCGGCTCCATCCGAAGATCCTCCACCGGCTGAGTAGCCCAGGTCCTCCTCGAGATCTCCAGAGCCGGAAAGGCTGGTGTGTCCGCCCTCCCGGAGCTCTGGACGTTTCCTCGATGGAATCCTTAACCTGAGGTAAAACATAGAACAAGGGGCCTGAACGATGAACGAGGCACACCAGATGCTGGAGCAGACCGCCGTCAGAGAACAGCCGTCAAGAGACACAGTCTCCTTCGCAAAAGCAGGCGTTGGACTTTTGATCGAGGACGGCCCAACCTCCCGTCTTCTCGAAGGTCTGGCCGTGCAACTGGACCTCATCCCCACCGCTCTGCAAGCGTCGGCGCTGGATGCGGAACATCTTGTCGGTCTCGAGCTCATCATCGCGGACGAAGATCTGGCCTATGTACTACGGTCTTCACTGCGCCGTCGTGAGGAGAGCGCTGAACATGTACACCCGGCCCTGATCGCCATCCGCCAGCGGGACGCCCGTCCACCCCAGGAAGACGCCGGTGTCGTGTTTGAGGGCATTCTCACCGTTCCGCAGGAACCCGCCTTTCTCCTTGCGCAGCTCAGCATCATCCTCTTTGCGCATCGAGCCTACATCCGCCGCTTCCGCTCTGCCATGGAAGAGCTGCAGCTCAACCGGCGTATCTTCCGTTCGGTCACCAGCGGCATCTCGATCGCCAGCGCTACTGAGCCCGACATGCCGCTCGTCTACGTCAATCCCGCTTTTGAGGTGATGACCGGCTACAGTTTTGAGGACGTACAGGGCAAGAACTGCCGCTTTCTGCAGCAGGATGAACACGACCAGCCGGGCCTGACCCTCATCAGGGAAGCCATCAACGGACGACGCGAGATCGTGGCTATCCTCAGGAACTATCGAAAAGATGGCAGCTTCTTCTGGAATGAGCTCTCGCTCTCACCTATCAGAAATCGCGACGGCAAGGTCACGCATGTCGTCGGCATTCAGATGGATGTCACGACCCGGGTCGAGTTCGAGTCGGCGCTGCGCGAAAGTGAGAAGCTCGCCGCGGTAGGCCGTCTGGCCGCGTCCATCGCGCACGAGATCAATAACCCGCTTGAGGCCGTGACCAATCTCCTCTATCTCGCGCGCGAATCTGAAGACAGGGCAGAGGTGCGCGGCTACGTTGTGCAGGCAGAGGAAGAGTTGCGCCGCGCCTCGCAGATCACCTCCCAGTCTCTCCGTTTCTACAAGCAATCGAGCAAACCCGTCGCCGTCCGTCCTTCCGGCCTGCTCGATGCTGTGCTCGACCTCTATCAGGGCAAGCTCATCAACGCCAATATCAAGGTTGAGCGCCGGGAACGGATGTGCGAGTCGATCGTCTGTCTCGAAAGTGAGATCAGGCAGGTACTCGCAAATCTCATCCGCAACGCTATTGATGCGATGTCGGGCTCCGGGGGCCGCCTGATAATCCGCAGTCACGAAGCGTCCGAGTGGCGCTCCGGTTCGAAGGGCGTCATCATCACGATTGCCGATACAGGCACCGGGATGAGCCCCAGCACGCTCAAGAACCTCTATACCGCCTTCTTTTCCACAAAAGGCATCGGCGGAACCGGCCTTGGACTCTGGGTCTCAAGCGAGATCGTCACACGCCATCAGGGCAGCCTGCGCGTGCGCAGCCGGCAGAGTGATGCGGGGAGTTGGACGGTCTTCGAGCTGTATCTGCCCTACCAGGGCCTTGCCACTTGAGAGCCTGCACGCAGCGGTTCGGTTCTCTCGTGCAGGATGCAAAGATCATGCTGATCACGAAGGTCTTCACCTCTGATCTTCATGCACATGACGGAAAGCTGCCGCGGCAGGCTGCCATCCTCGGCTCGATCGTCATCTGAGCTAGCTATGACCTATGATCCGCGCAAGGCCATCAACGCTCCAGGTACCAGCCCCGACCGGGGTATGAATGCTAAGAACTACATTGTGATTATCATCATCGCCGTTGTGGTCCTGCTTAGCTTTATCGCGGTCTTTGCGCTGCGTACCGGCTCCTCGGGCGCGGTGGGTCGAAAGCCGCCCACCCCGGCTACCCAGCCTTCCGGTCCCGCACCGCAGTAGCGTGTCCAATCCTTGTCTTCACCGAGAGCGTCGCGCCGTTCCCGCCTGATTTCCCTCTGACCAGGGAAACGCATACTATGTCCTCGACATCTTCCCCGGTCGAGGACATTCACTTTGCTCAAGCAGCTTCGCGCCCTCCTTCCACTCGCCCTCTGCTCCATACTCTCTCTCGCTCAGACGGCCCCTCAGCCTGTCCGCTATCCCTCTACCCCCCTCGTCACTCACAACCCGTACTTCTCCATCTGGTCTGACACTGACGACCTCACAGCCTCCAACACCGTTCACTGGACAGGCAAGCCTCAGCCCATCGCCGGCCTGTTTCGGGTTGATGGCAAAACCATGCGCTTTATGGGTGCAAGCCCGCGGGAACTCCCCGCCATGCAGCAGATCGCGCACACTGTCACCCCCACCCACACCCGTTACAGCTTCACCGGCGGCGGTGTGCAGCTCGATCTCACCTTTTTCACTCCTACCATCCTCTCTGACCTCGACGTCCTCTCCCGCCCCGTCACCTACATCAGCTACACGGTGAAATCCATCGACGGCGCCTCTCACCAGGACGCGTCCGTCCTGACTGATGTTGGCCCGGTTATCGCTGTCAACGCCCCCGGCGAGGCCGTCACCTACGCCCGCAATCAGACCGAGACTCAGACCGTCCTCTCCGTCGGCTCCCGCGACCAGCGCATCCTCAACCGCTCTGGCGACGACCTCCGCATTGATTGGGGTTACTTTCACCTCTCCGTGCCGAAGGATGAGGAGTCCCTCTCCGCCATCGTGCGGAACACCTCCGTCTCCGAAGACGGCACGTTCGCAACCACCGGGCTCCTCCCCAAAGCCGACGATATGGATGCCTCGCCCGTCGTTGGTCGCGGTGACGCCCACCTCGCCACGGAACTGCTCTTTCACACCGTCTCCGCCCAACCCGTCACCCGCCACGTCCTCGTCTCCTACACCGAGGGCTACGCCATCCAGTACCTTGAGCGGAATCTGAAACCCTGGTGGCAGCGCAACGGCCAGGCCGTCTCCGCCATGCTCGACCAGGCCGAGCGCGAGATGCCCGCCCTCGAGCAGCGAGGGAACGCATTTGACACCACCCTCACCGCCGATCTAACGAAGACCGCAGGCGCCAACTACGCCAATCTCTGCATCCTCGCTTATCGCCAGGCCTGGGCCGCCCATGGCTTCGTCGCCGACCTCGACGGCAAACCTCTCGTCTTCGGCAAGGAAAACTTCTCAAACGGCTCCATCGGCACCGTTGACGTCCTCTACCCCGCCTCCCCGCTCTTTCTCTTCTTTAACCCCGTTCTGCTCGAAGCCGAACTCCGCCCTTTGATGGAGTACACGGCACTTCCCAACCGCTGGCGCTTTCCCTTTGCCCCGCACGATCTCGGCACCTACCCGCTCGCTAACGGGCAGACCTACGGCGGCGGTGAAAAGACCGAAGAAGACCAGATGCCTGTCGAAGAGTCCGGCAACATGCTGCTCATGCTCGACGCCGTCGCCCGTGCGCCCCTCAATGGCAAGCCCGACGGCAAGCCCAACCTCGCCCTCGCCGAGCAATACTGGCCCAAGATCACCCAGTGGGCCGAGTTCCTGAAAGCCCACGGCCTCGACCCCGAAAACCAGCTCACCACAGACGACTTCGCCGGCCATGTCACCCATAACGCCAACCTCGCCCTCAAGGCCATCGACGCCCTCGAGGCCTACGCCGATCTCGCTAAACTCCAGGGCAAAAACGACGTAGCCCGCGACTACTCAAAGACCGCCCACGACTACGCGACCAAGTGGATCGCCATGGACAAGGAAGGCGACCACTACAAGCTCGCCTACGACTCTCCCAACACCTGGAGCCAGAAGTACAACCTCGTCTGGGATCAGCTCCTCGGCTACAACCTCTTTCCCAAGTCCCTCCGCGACTCCGAGATCGCCTTCTACAAGACCAAGATCAACAAATACGGCCTCCCCCTCGACAGCCGCAAGGACTATACCAAGCTCGACTGGTCGCTCTGGACTGCCACCCTGGCCTCGAACCCCGCTGACTTCAACGCCATCATGGATCCCATCGCCGTCTGGCTTAACGAAACTCCCAGTCGCGTTCCACTCCCAGACTGGTACGACACGGTGACCGGCAAGCAGGAGCCCTTCCAGGCCCGTTCCGTCGTCGGTGGCGTCTTCATCAAAGCCCTCGCCGACAAACAACTCACCGATAAATGGCGCGCGGAGGCCGCCGGGAAATAAACTCGCTCTCGAACGTCAGGAGCCCTCCACGACACTGGCATCCCGGCCGCAGTGGAGGGGCCCGCTTCTGCCGTTGTCGTTGCCTGTTCTTTGGTTGTCGTCCCGTAGGGATCTGCTTCTCTACCGCAACCCCGCCGCCACCCCGTTCATCTCCCCGCAACACGCACCCGCCACCCTAGACCCACACCCATGCGCCTCCGCTTCTGCCGTTGTCATTGCCTGTCTTTGATTGTCATCCCGTAGGGATCTGCTTCTCTACCGCAGACCCCGCCGCCACCCATTCATCTCTCCGCAACACGCACCCGCCACCCTAGACCCACACCCATGCGCCTCCTCACCACCCTCCTCCTCACCACCCTCTCCACCATGGCAAACGCCCAGCAGAACCCCTACCTCCAGCTCATGACCTCCGCCTGGGCTCACGCGCAAGCCCACGGCGTCAAAGTACGCCCCGTCCTCTCCCCCGACGACGGGGCGGTCCTCAATAAATCCATCCCCCTTGCCGACCTCCACGCCGCCGGCTTCCGCATCGTCCCCTGGAACCCCAACGACGCCGAGACCATCCGCGCCGAGATCCGCATGGGCGTCGACGGTCTCATCACCGATCGCCCCGACATCCTCCAGCAGGTTCTCGCCGAAGAACGCGCCGCCGCCACTACCTACACCCAGAGCGAGTACCTCAAGGACTTCGACGTCTCGGCCCACCGCGGCGGGCGCGGCCTCCGCCCGGAAAACACCCTGCCTTCCTTCGAGTCCGGCATGGACCACCTCGTCACCACCCTCGAAACCGACACCGGCGTCACCACCGACCACGTCTCCCTCATCTGGCACGACCAGTTCCTCAACCCCGAGCACTGCCGCCGCGCCGACGGCGCCCCCTACACGATGGCAAATCGCGTCTACGTCCGCGACCTCTCCATGACCGACGCGCAACGTAACTTCGTCTGTGACAAATTGAACCCGAAGTTCCCCGACCAGAAGAACGACGTCGCTCTCTCCCCCGTCTCCGTCGCCTTCGCCGCGAAAGAAGGCATGCTGAGCCCCTACGCGCCCACGGACGCCGAACAGCTCTTCCGCTTCACCCGCTTCTACGCCGAGTGGTACCGCACCGGCCCCGGTGCCTCCAGCCCGCACGCCGCCGAACGCGCCCACACCGGCGCAACCGTCCGCTTCAACCTCGAAACCAAGATCCTCCCCGACCACGTCCCCACTCCCGCCCACCTCCCGGCCGGCATCACGCCCGACATGCTCCAAAACCACACCGTCGGCCCCCAGCTCTTTGTCGACACCCTCGTCGGCGCCATTAAGCGCCAGAGCATGGAGTCCCGCTCCGAGATCCAGTCCTTCGACTTCCGCACCCTTCTCCTCGTCGAGGAGCAGCACCCCGAGATCCCCACCTACTACCTCACTGAAGACGCCCGCCTCTTCTCCACGGACTTCGTCCCCGCCCTCCTCCGCCAACCCGCCACCAACCGCTGATACCTCTGCTCCCGCCCGTGCCGTTGCCCGTCCTTTTTGGTTGTCATCCCGTAGGGATCTGCTTCTCTACTAACGCCCCTCTCGCTGGCCGCACACTCCTCCACAAACCCCTCTGCAACCTCCCCGTAACACTCACGTCATTTCCCAGACACAAACGCCCCGTACCCTCACCTCCATGCCTCATCCCCACCGCCTCGCCCTCGCAGCCGCCCTGCTGTGCCTGCCCGCCTCCGCCCTCGCCCAGTATGAAAACGGCAGCATCGTCGGCACCGTTCACGACGCCTCCGGTGCCGTCATCCCGGATGCAACCGTAACGGTGACAAATACCGCGACCGGCGTCAGCAGCACCCGCACCTCGAACGGCTCAGGCGACTTCGAAGTTCCCGCTCTCCGCGTCGGCACCTACACCGTCGTCATCGCGCACGCCGGCTTCACCGAGGCCAAAGCCACCGACGTGACCGTCTCCGTCTCCACCCGCCAGCGCGTCGATCTCACCCTCGCCGTGGGCGACACCGGCACCACCGTTGAAGTCACCGGCATCAACCTCCAGGTTGAGGCCGACACCAGCCAGCGCGGCCAGATCGTCACCAACTACCAGACCGCCGCCCTCCCTCTGGTCAGCCGCAACTACTCCGACCTCATCGGCCTCACCACCGGCGCCCGCCCCACCGCCGGCTCGCTCTCAAGCACCGCCAACACCGGCCTCCTCCGTGAGGGCTCCTTCAACATCAACGGCCAGCGCTCCATCTTCAACAACTTCCTGCTCGACGGCATGGACAACAACGCCTACGGCGAGTCCAACCAGGGCTTCTCCAACCAGATCATCCAGCCCCCGCCAGACTCCATCGCCGCCTTCTCCGTCATCACCAACAACGAGACCGCCGAGTACGGCCGTGCCTCCGGTGCCGTCATCAACGTCGCCTTCGCCCAAGGCACCAACGCCTTCCACGGCCGCGCCTACGAGTTCCTCCGCAACACCGACCTCAACGCCACCGGCTTCTTCCGCCCGCCAGGGGGCGTCAAGCCCCAATTTATTCGTAACCAGTTCGGTGGCAACTTCAACGGTCCCATCATGAAAGACCGTCTCTTCTTCTTCCTCGACTACGAGGGCTTCCGCCAGGAGCGCAAGCAGGTCTCGACCGTCACCCTGCCCACACCCAATCAGCTCAACGGCATCTTCGCCGTGCCAATTCAGGATCCCTACACCGGCCAGACCTTCGCCCCGGGCCAGACCATCCTCAACGCCACCGACCTGTCTCCCTCCGCTCGCATCATCGCCAACGACATCCTGAAACTCAACCCCGGCGCGGCCGCCTCCAACAACTACACCAACCCCGCCCAGCGCTCGCAGAACTTCTCTGACAAGGGCGACATTCGCCTGGACTATACCCTCAACCCGAAGAACTCCTTCTTCCTCCGCGTCTCTGACCTCAAGCAGAACGCCACCGACTTTCCCATCTTCGGCCTCCCGCTCGACGGCAACTCCAACGGCAAGCAGCGCATTCTCGATCAGCAGGTCGCCGTCGGCTACACCCGCGTCGTCGGCCCCAACCAGCTGCTCGACGTGCGCCTCGGCGTCTCCCGCACCAAGGCCGGCAAGTTCTCGCTCTCCATCGGAGAGAATACCGGCGTGAGCTTCCCTGGTCTGCCCACCGATCCCATCGTCGCCGGCGGCATCCCCGGCATCTCCATCACCGGCATCAACGCCCTCGGCCGCCAGACCACCAATCCGCAGTTCCAGAATCCCGCTATCGTTAATCCCAAGCTCAACTACTCCTGGGTCCTCCGCAACCATTCGCTCAAGTTTGGTTACGAATACCAGCACGTCTGGATGGCCGTCGAAGATACCAACCCGCTCTATGGCTCCTTCACCTTCGCCGGCGGCTACTCCCGGCCCTACGTGAACGGCAAGGCCGTCGGCACCGCCACCACGGACAACTACGTCGCGGACTTCCTCTGGGGCGCCTCCAGCGCCTACTCGCTCTCGTCCTACTTCGTCGCCCATCTCCGCAACCAATCGCACTTCGCCTACGTGCAGGATGACTGGAAGGTCTCGCCGCGCCTGACCCTCAATCTCGGCGTCCGCTACGAATACACCACGCCCTATTACGAGCAGCGGAACCAGCAGAGCAACTTCAACCCCGCCACCGTCGCCAGCGCCGCCACCCCCGCCGCAGCCTTCGTCAATGCGTCCTCCGGCAACAAGTACACCTACGATCCTGACTACAACGACTTCGCCCCGCGCCTCGGCTTTGCCTTCGCTGCTAACCCGGCCACCGCCATCCGCGGCGGTTACGGCATCAGCTACTCGCACTACGATCGCGCCGGCTCGGGCAACATCCTCGCCATCAACCCGCCGCAGGCCCTCTTCGTTACCGTCACCCAGGCTCCCGCTACCCGTCAGGTCGTCGCCGCCGGCAACGCACCCGCCGCCTACAGCCCAATCGATGCAGGCTTTCCCGCCGGTACTCTCTCCTTCAATCCCGTCACCGACAACATCACCTACATCGACGCAAATCGTTACCGCGACAGTTACGTTCAGAACTATTACCTCGACATCCAGCAGACCCTCGCCAAGAACACCCTGCTCGACATCGCCTACGTCGGCAATCACGGCTCGAAGCTCCTGCAGCTCGCCAACTACAACCAGCGCGATCCGCTCAACAGCTTCGCCCGCCCCATTCCCACCTTCGGCGACGTCACCATCGCCCTCCATGAGGCCTACTCCCATTACAACGCGCTTCAGGTCCGCTACGAGCAGCGCTTCGTCGGCGGCCTCACCCTGCTCAACTCCTTCACCTGGTCGCATGCCCTCGATAACGCCGGCGCCTCACTCGAATCCGCCACGCCGTCCCCGCAGGACTATCGCAACCTCGCCGGCGATTACGGCCAGTCCGAGTACAACCAGCCGGTCATCAACACCACCTCGCTCGTCTACGATCTTCCCTTCGGCCGCGGCCGCCGCTACATGGATCGCGGCGGCATCCTGAACGCCATCGCCGGCGATTGGCAGGTCTCCGCCGTCAATCAGGCGCAGTCCGGCTTCCCCTATCAGGTCCTCTATAACCCACCCACCGCCAACCAGGTCTCCGGCATCGCCGCCACCTACCGTGGTGCCAACGAGTACCGCCCCAACCGTGTCGCCGGCGTGCCCCTCAATCACCTCAACAAGGCATCCACCACCGGCTCCTCCATCCAGTACGTCAACGTCAACACCGCCGCCAACCCAACCGGCGGCGCCGTCTCCATCCCCACCCTGACCTCCGGCCAGAGCCCCTTCGGCAATATCGCCCGCAACCCCGGCCGCGGCCCCGAGTACAACAACCTCAACCTCGCCCTCAACAAGCGCTTCGACACCCCCGTCGAAACCCTCAAGGTCGAGTTCCGCGGCGAGCTCTACAACGCCTTCAATCACACCAATCTCAACACCCCCACCACCACCTTCGCCAACAACACCGCCAAAAACGCCACCGGCGCCACCGTCCCCATCCAGACCGGCGGCGCCATCACCAGCACCTTCGACCCCCGCATCGTCCAGTTCGGCCTCAAAGCTCTCTTCTAAAGAAGAAGTGCCCTCCGCGAACGTCGGCGGAGGGCACTCTCTACTGCAATAACCTGAGCGTTCACGGGGACTGGTACTTGGGGTAGCCATGTCGTGAACCGGAAGACGACGCGTTACGGCTTCAATTTAGTAAAGATGCCGAGCTTGGTAATGTCGTTGAAGATGACAAAGGCCGCAAAGACGATAAGGCAGACAAACGCCACCTGATAGACCCGCTCCTTGATGGTCTGGTCGACATCGCGGCGGATGACGGACTCAATGGCAAGGAAGAGGATCATGCCGCCATCAAGAATCGGGATCGGCAGAAGATTGAAGATGCCAAGATTGAGCGAGATGTAGGCCATAATGCCGATGATCGGCATCCAGCCGGGCATGCCGACGGCCTCATGGACCTGCTGACCGATACCGATAGGACCGGACACGGAGCGCATGGAGACCTGGCGGGTGAACATGCCGTGCAGGACCTCGAAGATGAGCGAGGCGTTCTTCTTGTTGAACTTAATGGATTCGGCAAGGGCCTGACCAAAGGGAAGCTGCTCTATCTTGACGGCTGGCGGCACGGGACGAAAGCCCAGGCGAAAGTCTTTGGTGCCGTTGCCAATATCGGCAAACTGCGGGACGACGCTGAGGGAAAGTGTCTGGGCACCGCGAAGAACGATCAGGCGAGCGGGCTTGCCGGCCTGGTCCTGCAGGTAGGTCAGCAGAGAGTCAACCGAGTGAAGCTGAAGTCCATCAACGCTGGCGATTTTGTCGCCGGGCTCGAGGCCGGCCTTGGCGGCGGGCATGTTCATTTCAAGCGCTTTCACTTCGACCGGCACCGTCTGCATCCGGGGAACAAGGCCGAGCTTGTCGAGCGAGAAGCTCTCGGCATCCCCCTTGTTTTCTACAAAGAGAGATGTGTCCGTGCGATGCCCGTCATGTACGAAGGAGAACGGGACGGTATGGTTCAGATTCAGCAGCGAGCGGACGCCTACCTGTTCCCAGGTGGGATTTTCAATCGTAGCGTAGTGAACAATCGTATCGCCGGAGTGGATTCCCGTGTGTGTGGCGGGCGTGTTCGCGGCGATGTAGTCCGTGATAGCGGGGCCGGTAACGAACTCCTGAACTTCATTGTGGAGCATGTAGCCAACAGTCATGAGGACGATGGCAAGCAGGAAGTTGGCGAAGGGACCGGAGAGGGCGATCAGGACGCGCTGCCACCGGGGATGGGCGTTGAAGTCACCGGGATCGGTGGCATGCTCGCCAGGATTATCGCCGGACATCTTCACGTAACCGCCGAGGGGGAGGAGGCAGATGCGGTAGTCGGTCTCGCCTCGTTTGAAGCCGATCAGGCGTTTCCCGAACCCGATCGAGAAGACCTCGACACGGATACCGCAGAGCTTCGCCATGAGAAAGTGGCCGGTCTCATGCACGAGGACCATGATGCCGAGGACGAGGAGAAGTTCGAGGAGAGTAGCCATGGTTCGGGGAGTTTTGACCTCGTGTGAGACGTAAGCAGCGAAGCGAAGGTGCGTCAGGTGCGGGCGATAGTCTCTGCGGCGAACTCCCGGGCCTCACGATCGGCCGCCAGCACCTCTGTCATAGACGCGGGCGATGCAGCCGGGGTAAGGCAAAGCACCTGTTCTATTGTACGAGGGATGCCGAGGAACGGGATGCGACCTTTGAGGAAGGCCTCCACCGCTACCTCATCCGCTGCGTTCAGGGCGATGCAGTGTGATGGGGTGGAAGCAGCTTCATAGGCAAGGCGCAGGCAGGGAAAGCGATCGAGGTCGGGCGGCGCGAAATCGAGATGCGACAGAGCGGCGAGATCAAAGGCAAGACCCGGCGCGGGAGTGGCGTCGAGGCGGTCGGGCCAGCAAAGCGCATAGAGAATAGGCAGCCGCATGTCGGTCACGGAGATCTGCGCCAGGATGCTGCCGTCGATGAACTCGACGAGCGAGTGAATGGTGGACTGAGGGTGGATGGTCACGCGTACTTTGCTCGGCGCAAGCGAAAAGAGGCGGCAGGCCTCGATCACTTCAAGACCCTTGTTAAGCATCGTCGCGGAGTCGATAGTGATACGCTGCCCCATGACCCAGGTGGGGTGCTTCAGCGCCTGCGCGGGAGTGATGCTGGCGAAGTCGGCCAGGGGTGTGTTGCGGAAGGGGCCTCCCGAAGCGGTGAGCCAGATCTGTCTCACTTCCTCAGCGCGACCGCCGCGCAGGCACTGATGAATGGCGTTGTGCTCGGAGTCAATAGGCAGCAGCGCAACCTGGTGCTGGCGGGCGGCCGCGATCAGCAGATCGCCGGCGGCAACAAGGCACTCCTTGTTGGCAAGGCCCACAGTCTTCCCAGCCAGGACGGCGGCATAGGTGGCCTCGAGTCCGGCGACGCCGACGATCGCGGAGACGACAAAGTCAACAGCCGGGAGAGTGGCGGCGCGGACCGTACCGGCGGTGCCGAAGACGACCTCGGTACCGGTGTGACCGGCTTCGCGGAGACGGGTAGAGAACGCCGCGGCAAGCTCCTCGGTGGCAACGGAGACGAGTTCAGGGCCCCAGCGAAGTGTCTGGGCGAGCGCGACTTCAAGGTTCTGGCCGGCGGCAAGAGCGACAGGACGGAAGCGGTCGGGGAAGGAGTCGCAGAGCGAGAGGGTAGAGGTGCCGATAGAGCCGGTGGAGCCGAGAACCGCGATGTTCTTCACAGCCCCTATCTTCGCAGATCACGGGCAGAGCCTTCTGCTGCTTACTGGCGTGGCAGAAGCGCTTCGAGGTAGCGAGGCGCTCGCGAACGTCGATGACGTAGTCCAGCTTTTCGGAGAGGGCGCACGGCGCTCTCATTCTTCTCATCACCTGAGGGCACGATTTGCTCCATGCGATCGTCACGAAGCCTCATCTCCGTCGCAGGGATTGCATTTCAGTATGCAGCGAATCAACGGAAACCTTAACGCCTTAAACTCGAGCGCTAAAAGGTCCTGGACCACTTCCCGAGAGACTCGATCATGTTCTTTGACGCACTCATTTGTTGAGTAGTCATAGTTTAGGCATCGCGCGAGAGCGCCTTCGCACAGTGTGGCTTGCCTTCTCTCCCGTTAGTTTAGGAGGGCCCGGTCAAGCTGAGGGGAGCAGATCCGTTCTCAGGGCGGCGGCCGAGACTGGCCTGAGACAGTAGTTGAGATAAAGAGACGAGAAGACGAAGGTAAGCAGTGTGCTCCTGGCACGCTCAAAGCCATGCTGCCGGGCGTCCTTCTGGATCTCGTCACGCAGCAGGAAGATGCCGCCGATCCAGAGAAAGGGCGAGAGCAGAATCAGCGCATCCATGATGCCGCTAAGAATTGCATGCTCGAACACCAGGTACGAGAGGCCGCCGATAAGCGAAAAGGTAACGAAACAGAGCAGCGGCAGCCACGCGCGCCGGCGAAGCCCAAGCCAGACGCCAAGGTACATTGCAAGCAGGATAGGACCGAGACCGAGTGTAAGCACCACGAAAACAGCCATCCAGGCAGGCCTGGCGTGGGCTGTCCAGGGAACACCGTATTTATCTTCAAGCACACTCATCGCGGGCCTGACGATAGCTCAGCGGACCATGCACTGGGAAGAGCAAAGTTAAGGCAGTTCAATCAGGCTTGAGCGCGCGAACACAGGAGTGGAAAAGGACAGAGACCTTGGCCTGTAGTCAGCTTGGTTTCGCCAGGTCCAGGAAGAAACCGGTCACGGCAAATGACGCTTTCATCTGCTTTACTGAAAAGACTCGGAGGGAATCTGGATGCAGGCGTTTCACCTACATCATGGCTGGTTCTTCGTTATCTTCTGGTTCTGCGCGGCGTTGGTTCTGGCCAATGTCGTTCACTATGTCCTGTTCCGGTTCTTGCGGCATAAGGAGACGGGGTCCGGTCTGGGATGGGGGCTCCAGCGGTATCTTGGCAAGCCCGCGCGTGCGATCTTTCTGCTGACCTGCCTGCTGATCGCGGTGCCGCTGGTTCCCGGGATCTCCAATTCCATGTCTCAGATCATCCGGCAGATTGGTCTGATCGGTATCGTAATCTCGCTGGGATGGTTCTCCATCGGCTGCATCTACGTGCTGCAGGCCGTCCTTCTGCGCAAGTACGACCTGCATGGCGAGAACAACGTACAGGCCCGCCGCGTGCACACGCAGTTTCAACTGCTCCGGCGAATATTGATCAGCTTTGTCGTGATCATCACGATTGGCGCTGTGCTGTGGACCTTCAACGATCCACGCATCTGGAACTACGGGTCCGGGCTGCTGGCTTCGGCCGGCGTGGCCTCTTTGGTACTGGCTGCCGCGGCGAAGTCAACCGCCTCAAACATCCTTGCCGGCCTGCAGATCGCCTTGACCGAGCCGATACGGATCGATGATGTCGTCGTCGTACAGGGCGAGTGGGGACGTGTGGAGGAGATCACAACATCGTATGTCGTCATTCGGATCTGGGATCTGCGTCGCCTCATTGTGCCGCTCAGCTACTTTATTGAGAACTCCTTCCAGAACTGGACGCGCGAGTCGTCCGACATCATGGGAACAGCCTTTCTCTATGTGGATTACACGATCGCCGTTGAGGAGCTGCGCGGCCGGTTGAACGAAATCGTTCATCCCTCGTCGCTGTGGGACGGCAAGGTGTGCGGCCTGCAGGTGACAGATCTGACAGACCGCACAATGGAACTGCGCTGCCTGATGAGTTCGCGCACGTCTAGTGAGAATTTTGACCTGCGCTGCCTGGTGCGCGAAGGAATGATCGCCTACATCCGTGAACACCACAGCGACGCCCTGCCTACAGTACGCGTCAGCGGAGTCTCTGAGGTCCAGATGCAGCGCTCGACAGATGCGTTTGAACGAAGCCTGCAGGCTTAGGGCACGACTTACTTGGTGACCATTTCGGACTCGCCACGCAAGGCGGACCTCGTCTGCAGCACCGCATTGCCGGGAAGCGGCGCACGCGGCGACCGTATCTGCCGTGAGGGCTTCGATCCAAACTTCCACGCGGTGACATGCTCCTCGAGCAGAAGCACAACAGAGACGGAGATGTAGGCGGAAAGCTCGCCATAGATCCTGGTCTCGAGAATGACACCGGTGTAAAACATCACGGCGAACCAGAGCGGAAGGATGTAGAGATAGTTCGCGAAGCGAACCGGCGTGAGGCGGCGGCGATAGATCCACACAACCGGCAACAGATACGCGCAGATGTTCAGCAGCGACGGCAGCAGACGCAGCTTCAGTCGGAAGGCGTTTTCAACGACGCGGTTATAGTTCTCCGCATTGCTGTTTCCGGCGAAGTACAGAGCGAGCGAGACCTTGATCGAGAGCCACAGGAGAGCGAGAGCAAAGACCCGCAGCCAGGGAACAGCCTGGAGGTTAAAACGCTCATGGATGGGCGAGTGCGAGTCGGCTGAGGGGCGGCTCGCGGCATCGAGGATGTAGATGCCGATGAGGAAGAGCGTGGTCTCGCGGTTCAGTGTTCCCACAAGCATGACAAAGACGAGCGGCAGGAACTGGCGCGTATAGATGAAGTACAGGCCGGCCGTAAAGAAGGCGAGTGCCGGCATGTCGTAGGGGTAGGAGTAGTTCGCGTCAATGTGAATGACGTAGGTCCAGAGTGAGACGATCAGGAAGAGCGGATACACCAGCGACGCGAGAACGCCGTCCTGCGTAACAGCCCGGTAGAGCTTGACGGTAAAGACACCGGCGATCGCAAAGGAGACGAGACTCAGAAGATAGAAGGCGACGGTCTGCGGAGTTGCGGCGGAGGAGGTCTCGGGATCATGACCACGGTTGGCAACCGCATGAATCAACGCCGACCAATGATTGATCGGCCACATCAGGAGGATGGGCAGGATACGTTCCTGAAACGGAAGTCGCTCGTGGCCGCTCAGATACGCCGGCATCTTCAGGTAGAAGCGGGTAGTCACCACATAGAAGCGGATGAACTGAAGTGTGGCAAACGCGTAGAGAACCCATCGCACGACTGGGATGTCTTGGCGTTTGGACACAAGGGATCTCCGGAGCAGAGGCTGCAAGGGTAAGGGGAGATGCGGCGTGCGGCAGACTTCGCCAGGTCGGGCAGGGGAGAATGTATCCACTACTAAGATGCAGAGACACAGGGTGACAAGGGTGCGGGGAGCCGTCTAACTGGTTAGATCGTCCAGCATAGCCTGCATCTCAGACGCGGCGTGCGCGTTTCCGGTCTGCCGGGCGACGCGGAGGCCGTCGGTAAGCCGGGTTTGCGCCTCTGCCTGACGACCTGTCTTCAGCAGCAGCTGGGCGGACATCTGGTAGGCCGGAACGTACTCTGGCGTTTGGGTGAGGATGATTTCGTACTCGGTCAGGGCCTGATCGTTGTTTCCGTCAGCGGCATAGGCGATCGCCAGGCCGTAGCGGGCGAAGGCATCTGTCGGATGTGCCTCCAGAATCTGCGAAAGCGCGGCGATTTTGTCCATGGACCTAAGATGACGGAGGAAGCGGCCGCGGTGCAAGGGGGAAGGCAGAATCTGTTCATCCCGCCGGAGCCGCAGCCGTACACTTGAGCCATGAGCGAAGCTGTTCCTACGCGAACCGTATCCGAATCGCAGTCGGAGCGCAGCGAGATCATCTTTCCCGGAGATGCAAACCCGATCGGAAATCTCTTCGGCGGACGGCTGATGCAGTTTATCGACCTGGTGGGCGCCACAGCGGCCTTTCGCCATGCGCGGGCGATTACCGTGACGGCCAGCATGGATCACCTGGACTTTGTCGCACCCGTTCGCGTAGGAGACATGCTGATCCTGAAGGCAAGCGTGAACCGGGCCTTCCGTACCAGCATGGAGGTCGGGGTACGTGCGATGGTCGAGAATGTTCTGCACGACGGCGGCCTGCGGCATGTGTCAAGCGCGTACCTGACGTACGTGGCTATGGACAGCCGGGGCGAGCGCATCATGGTTCCGCAGGTCGTTCCAGAGACCGATCACCAGCGACGGCGCTTTGAGGACGCCGGCCGCCGGCGAGAGATGCGCGCCGCCGAAACACTGCGCAACCGGGAGCTTCGTACGTCGCTCGGGAGCTCCTGGAACATCTAAAAGAGAGTGCAGTGGCTCTGGGCGACATAGCCGCCGCAGCGACCAGGGCACCGGAACTTCGGCAGCGCGGAAAAGCCGGAGCGGCCGGACCCGGCCTTCTACCAGCTACAAAAGATTCAGTCAGCAAGGGAGCAGCATGGGACATACAGGAGCAGGCGTTCCGCAGGGGCCACAGCCGCTGCCGGGCGTGGAGTACATCATCGCGGTAGGCAGCGGCAAGGGCGGTGTGGGCAAGACGACAGTGGCCGTGAACCTGGCGGTGTCCTTGGCAAAGCTGGGCAACAAAGTGGGATTGATCGACGCCGATATTTATGGACCCAATGTGCCAACCATGCTGGGTGTGACGCGGCAGCCGAACGTTATTGGCGAGAACCGCATCGAACCGGTCCTGTCACATGGGGTCAAGTTCATCTCGGTCGGGCTGATCTCGCCGGGTGACAAGCCGATGATGATGCGCGGGCCGATGCTCCACCAGATTGTGCGGCAGTTCCTGATGCAGGTGGAGTGGGGGGAGTTGGACTTCCTGATCGTCGATCTGCCGCCGGGGACGGGGGATGTGGTGATCTCGCTGGTGCAGACGGTACCGCTGACGGGCGCGATCGTGGTGTCGACGCCGAGCGACGTGGCGCTTGAAGACGCCCGAAAGGCGCTTGAGATGTTTCATCAGGTGCGGGTTGAGGTGCTGGGCATTGTCGAGAACATGAGCACCTTCCACTGCCCGCACTGTGGCGAGGAGATTGACATCTTCTCCAAGGGCGGGGCGAAGCGGACAGCGGCACAATACGGAGTGGAGTTTCTGGGCTCATTGGAGCTCGACCCATCGATCCGCAAGGGCGGCGATCGCGGGATGCCGGTGTCGCTTGGCGGGCCGGAGAGCGACTCGGGTGCCGGCTTCTTCCGCGTAGCAGAGAAGGTGGCTCTTGCAGCGGAGCGGGTTGCGGCGCAGGGCGGTGGCGTACTGGAGGTGGAATGAAGCTTACTGGCTAGGTCCGAATCCGGTAAACTTGAGTTGTACCCGCTTAGATTTGTTGCAGGCAACAGATTGTCTCTGAGGAGGACGCATGGCAGCCATGGAAACGATTACCGCTCGGCAGCGATCCATCCTCATCGCGATCATCGCGAGCTATATCGAGACAGGTGAGCCGATTGGCTCGACCACGATTGCGCGGCTGGCCAGCGATGGCGGCAGTGTCAGCTCGGCGACCATTCGCAACGAGATGACAGCCCTGACGGCGGCGGGTCTGCTGGAGCAGCCACACACCTCCGCCGGCCGGATCCCAACGGCGCGCGCCTTTCGTATCTATGTGGATGAGCTGGCCGGCGGCACGCGCATTGCTGCGGCCCGGCTCTCCGCCAACTCGCGGCGCGAGATCGACTCGCGGCTGGCGGGCTCCGAGGGCACGGATGCGCTGCTCGAGCGCACCAGCCACGTTCTGGCGACGCTTTCAAGCGGGGTCGGCGTAGCAATCGCGTCGACCGGTGAGAGTGAGCTGCTCGAACATGTGCACTTCTCGCGCTTGGCCCCCTGCCGTGTGCTGGCCGTCGTTGTGACGCGCAGCGGGATGGTGCGCGATCGGGTTCTGGCAATGAACCAGGACTTCACGTCGCGTGAGCTGGAGATGGCCGGAGTATTCCTGAACGAGAGCTTCCGCGGATGGAGCGTGGAACGCGTGCGTTCGGAGATTGCGCAGCGGGTGGAGCAGGAGCGCAGCGAGTACCAGAAGCTGCTGCAGTCCGTCGAACAACTTTGGGTTGGCGCCGTGCCGGAGGCGCAGCAGGGGACGGTCTTTGTCGGCGGAATTGGAAATCTGGTATCGCGCTCCGGCTCTGACGCGAGCCGGGATCGCCTGCGTGAGGTGCTGGCAGCGCTTGAAGCCAAGCAGCGGCTCTTTGAACTGCTCAGCGTGTACATCGACACACAGCAGCAGAGTGTGCGGGTGGTCTTCGACCTCGAGGAGCAGGCGCCGGAGATGGCAGGGCTGGTGTTGATCGCCGCGCCGGCGCGGGTCGCAGGAGAGATGCGGGGAACGGTTGGCGTGATTGGAACAACGCGCATGGACTACGAGATGACCATGAACGCTGTCAGCTATGTTGCCGGTGCGTTTCAGCGGATGCTCTACCCCTCTGGTTGACCGGACCGGGCAGGCGCATCGGATAGAGCAGGGGTAGACGTGTGGATGAGCAGAGTCGATGGGGACGATTTCCGCGATGGCCGGGAAGCAGTAGCACGAAGAAGGACACTACGAGAACAGAGGAAACCATGCAGGACGAGGTGATGGACGGGCAGGAGCCGGGAGCGAACAGTGTCGAGGAGCCGGGCGAGCTGACAGCAGCACCGCAGGTCACACAGGCTGAGATGGACCAGGTGAGTGCGGAGCGGGATCAACTGCGGGATCGGCTGGCACGGCTGCAGGCGGAGTTTGACAACGCGCGTAAGCGTGAGGCGAAGGATCGCCAGGACGCGCGCGACTACACGGTGCAGAGTACGGTCGAGCCGTTTCTAAGCGTGATGGATAACTTCCAGCTGGCTTTGACTGCGAAGGGCTCGGCGGAGCAGCTTAAGTCTGGCGTGGAGATGATTCTGCGGCAGATGGAAGAGGCGTTGAAGGGCTTGAATGTGCAGCCGGTCGAGGCGATCGGAGCGCAGTTCGATCCGCGGCTGCACGAGGCTCTGGGCAGCATTGAAACCAAGGAGTTTCCGGATCATCAGGTACTGGAGGAGATTCGGCGCGGGTACCGGCTGCGGGAGAAGCTGCTTCGGCCGGCGCTGGTGCGGATCGCGGCAAATCCGGATCAGGTCAGCGACTAGCGCGAGAAGCAGCAGGCGGCTGGGCTGAAGACGACGAGGTGCCGAAGAGAGCGGCCTCGCTGATCGGTTCGACTACACGAGAGACTTGAGAGATGAGTGCGACGGCAAACGTGACCAAGATTGATTACTACGAACAATTAAATGTCTCGCGAACAGCGGGCGACGCCGAGATCAAGACCAGCTATCGCAAGCTGGCGATGCAGTACCATCCGGATCGCAACCCGAACAATCCGGAGGCCGAAGACAAGTTCAAAGCCTGCAGTGAGGCGTATGGGGTACTAAGCGATCCGGAGAAGCGGGCGGCCTACGACCGGTATGGCCATGCGGCGTTCCAGTCCGGTGGCCCGGCCGGTGCTGGCGGTCCATTCGGCGGCAATGTGCAGGATGTGGGGGACATCTTTGGCGACCTCTTCGGCGAGATGTTCAACATGGGCGGGGGCGCCGGTGCCGGACGCAAGGCCTCGCGTATCCAGCGCGGTCGCGACATGCAGATGGGCATGGCGCTCGAGTTCGAGGAGGCAGTCTTCGGCAAGGAAAAGGAGATCAGCTTTCGCCGCATGGAAATGTGCGTCGAATGCCATGGAACAGGGGCGGCCAAGGGCAAATCGCCCATCACCTGCACGCAGTGCGGCGGCCGCGGCCAGCAGCGCTTTCAGCAGGGCTTCTTCTCGGTAGCGCGGACGTGTTCTGTCTGCAACGGAACGGGAACTCTGATCGTAGACCCGTGCACAGTCTGCCGTGGTGAGACGCGGGTACAGCGCGAGCACACGATCTCGGTCAAGGTGCCTGCGGGTGTGGAAGAGGGAACCCGTATCCGGTACAGCGGCGAGGGAGAAGCGGGCAAGTTCGGCGGTCCGGGCGGGGATCTCTACATCGTCCTCAGCGTGAAGGCGCATGCCTTCTTTGAGCGTGAAGGCGACGACCTGCATTGTGTGCTGCCGATCAGCTTTCCGCAGGCGGCCCTGGGAACAGAGCTCGAGATCGAGACACTTGAAGGCCGGGAAACGATCAAGGTTCCAGAGGGGACACAGAGCGGGCGGGAGTTCAAGCTGAAGGGCAAGGGCGTACCGCACCTGAATGAACGCGGCAAGGGTGACATGATCGTGGAGGTGCGGGTGAAGACGCCGGCCAAGCTGACGCGCGATCAACGCGATCTGCTCCGGCAGCTTGGAGACACGATGGTCGTAGAGAACACACCGCACGCGCGTGGCATTCTGGACAAGGTTAAGGAGATCTTCAGCTAGAGTTAGTGCGCAAGGGTGAGCCGGATGGGCTCGCCGCGCAGCACACGGTGACCAGCCTGCGGGGATTGGCCGGTCACCAGAGCTGATGGGGAGATCTGTACAACGGGCGCCGGGGCCTGCTGGGTGGGAGCCGGCATCTGTCCCGGAAAGAAAGAGTCATGGTAGGCCGGCACGACCGGCGGCGAAACCGCCGGCGCTGGAACGTCTGCATAGACGCGGAGGCCCAGTTCTCTCGCGTGGGCGGCAGCGCCCGAGAGGGACAGACCAACAAAGCTGGGAGCGACGAAGCCCTGCGGAACCGAGGTGAGCGGCTCGCTAAGAAGCAGGCTGACGGACGGCCGGTCGACTCCCTCGGCGTTCGGTGGCGGCGTCTGCGCGAGCACAAGACCACTTTCGCCAGGGGCTGGCAGCGCGGCGACCACACCGACCTCCAGCGAAGCTTTGCGCAGCTCGAGCGAGGCGGGCCGCTCTGCCTGGCCGACCACGTTCGGGATCGAAACCTGCTGCGGGCCCAGGCTTTCCGTGATGCGGATCGGCCACTCGTGTCGGACCACTGCTCCCGGGGACGGCGACTGCCCGAGGATATGGCCGGAGGCGGTCGTGGTCGAGTAGAAGCGGTTTTCGAGACGCAGGCTGAGGCCGAGACGGCCTGCCGTGTGGGCAGCCTCTGCAAGCGTGAGCCCCGCGAGCGGCGGAACCTCCACCTCACTGCCGTGGATGGCGAAGCGCATGGCAGCAAAGGCCGAGAGCAGCGCCACGGCAAGCATGGCCATTGCGGTCAGAAGGATAGAGAAGAAGCGCTTCATGAAGCTTGTCTGAGGATACAGGGCGGAATGCGGATCATCCATTGCAGCCACGAGGAAGGAACAGCAGAATGACAGCAAAGGGAGGAGTGCCCACGGCTCTAGCGGCGGTTATCGGTGGCAGGTTCGGGATGGATCAGCAGGCGAGCTACTTCGGGAGCATCCCGCTTAAAATCACTCTCGAGAGCGGTAATAAGTTCGTGAACGCGGGCCATGGGCAGATCGTCTGGCAAGGTGCAATGGCACGAGACCTGGATGAACGCGCCATGATTCGCGAGGCCGCCCATGCGCGTAACCAGGACATCGTGGATGTCGAGGATGCCCGGTATCGTCTTTGACAGGCGCCGCAGTCGAAGCTCCAGTTGCCGGTCGCGGTCGAGCGACGAGGGCTGCACGATGGTGGAGGGTTCGCTCTCGATATGGGTCAGAATAGAGCGGATCTCAGGGACATCGCGGTGGATCTCGGCCTCGAGTTCAGTCACAAGGTCGTGTGCCTGGCGCAGCGGCATAGTCTCATCGACCTC
The DNA here is from genome assembly GCA_903642235.1 of Acidobacteriaceae bacterium. Lineage (GTDB taxonomy): Bacteria > Acidobacteriota > Terriglobia > Terriglobales > Acidobacteriaceae > Edaphobacter. The sequence goes on from CAHJWL010000001.1 coordinate 314,850, forward strand.
AAGGTGCTGTTCAAGATGGAGGCCGTCAGCGTGCCTCTGCAGGGTAAGGTCGTGGATCGTCAGGTTGGCGCGAGCGGCGACGGCACGGACGCGATCGTGCAGGGTCTCGGCCTTGCTGGCGAGCGGGACCGAGTGGATGATGACGTCGGCGCCCGGCAGATGGCGCTCAACAGCCGCAGTCGCCTCTTGATTAATCTGCTCGGTGCGCTGAAAGGTAAGATTGCGCGGCATGCCAAGGGTGAGGTCGGCAAAAAAACTGGAGCCGGACTGCCGGACGCGAAGACGATTCACCGAGAGGACGCCGTCAATGGCAGTGAGATCGCGCGAGAGATCACGGCGAATGTTCGCGCGAGAGCCATCGGCATTGTGACTGGGTGTAGCGTCGAGCAGGTTATCGATGGTCTGACGGGCGAGCCGCACCGTTACCCGCAGAATGATGACGGAAACGGCTACCGCAGCCAGCGGATCGGCCACCTCGAGCCCGGGGATGTGCAGGCGTTCGCCGAGCCAGGTGGCTGACAGGCCGAGCAGCACCGCGGCCGAGGACCAGATGTCGGTGCTGAAGTGAATGGCGTCGGCCTCGAGAGCCAGCGACTGATGCTCGCGGGCGGTCTGGTGCAGCTTGCGCGCGCGCGAGAAGTCGACAGCGATCGAGAGCAGCAGCACCACAAACGGCCAGGGGCCGAGCGTGAGAGACAGGTGCTCGCGAAAGAAGAGCCGGCGGACAGCCTCCGTGATAATCCACAGGCAGGAGGCGAGCATGAGAAAGGTTTCGACAAAGGCAGAGAGACTCTCGATCTTGCCGTGCCCGTAGTTATGCTCGTCATCGGCGGGCCGGTCGGCAACGCGGATGGAGAGCAGCGTGATGAAGGCGGCGACCAGGTCGATCGAGGAGTGCGCGGCCTCAGATAGCATGCCGAGCGAGCCGGTAAGGATGCCGGTCAGCAGTTTGAGCACGGTAATGACGAGCGCCGCAAGCACGGAGAAGAGCGCCGCAGAGCGCTTGGCGGAACCCGCAGGAGTTACGCTCGCCGTGGCATGCATACCAATGATCCTACATGCTTTCTATGACTTGGCCACGTCAGGATCAGCCTTCAGACCGCGGTAGAGACCTGCCGTGCCGAAGGTATAGCCGGTCCAGCGAGCATCAAGGAAGCCTGCCTGCTGCATGAGGGCGAGCATGCGTGGAGGCCGGGGGAACCGTTCGACAGAGGCGGGCAGATACCGGTAGGCGGCGGGAGCGCCGGAGATGAAGCCGCCAAGAAGGGGCAGGATGCGCTTGAAGTACAGCGAGTACAGCACGCCCGTCAATCCGCCGGGCTGGTTGCATTCGAGGATGGCAATCTCACCGGCCGGGGCGAGGACGCGGTACACCTCTGCGAGGCCGTCGGCGTAGTTGGCCAGATTGCGAAAGCCAAAGGCGAAGGTGACGAGGTCGAGTGAATCCGGTGGGAACGGAAGCCGAAGCGCATCGGCTTCAATAAATCGTGCGTTCGACCGGGCATGCTTCTGCCGGGCGCGCGCCAGCATCTCGGGGGCGAAGTCGCCGCCCACAATCGCCTCGGCGTCTGCCGGACGATGCCGGAGCAGGGCGGCGGTCATGTCGCCGGTGCCGCAGCAAAGATCGAGGATGCGCGTCCTCGGCTGCCCAAGCCGTGATCGCAGAGCGCGGGCAGCGCGCAGCCACCAGAACCGGTCAAGACCAAAGGAGAGCAGGTGGTTGGCGCGATCGTAGGTGGGCGCGATGGTGTCAAACATGCGCTGCACGTTGGCGGCCGCGTCGAGCTCGGTCTGTGTACCTTCAGGGCGGGCGCCGGCCGCCGGTGGAAGAGAGCTCACGCCAAGTGTCCTTTGCTCGGTGCTGCCGCTCCTGGTGCGGCGGCTTTGGCATCGTGCAGGATCGACTCCGCCACCGTGAGCAGCTCATCGCGGGAGACATCCCGGACCGGAACCACCGTGCCGATCTCGGTGGGCAGAATGAATGAAAGAATGCCGGAGCGGGTCTTCTTGTCGGAGCCGGTAAGAGCGACCAGCTTGCGGGCAGAGGCCGAGAACCGCGGCAGAGGACCGAAGGCATGGACCACGCGTTCCATGCGCGCGCCTTCCGCCTGCGCCAGCAGACCGCGTGTCACGGCCAGGCGGGTAGCGGCCAGCATGCCCCAGCCTACGGCCTCGCCGTGCAGCAGTTGCTTGTAGCCGGTCGCGGCCTCAATAGCGTGCCCGAGCGTATGCCCAAAATTGAGGATCATTCGAACGCCATGCTCGCGCTCGTCTGCACGGACCACCTCGGCCTTGATGCGAACGCTCGCCGTGATCACGTGAGAAAGCGCTTTACGGTGCTCTGGGTGCTGTGGATCAAGCAGGATGGCGGCGTTGGCTTCGAGATAGCGGAAGAGTCGAGGCGAGCGGATGATGCCCGCCTTAACGGACTCCTGCATGCCGGCGCGAAGCTCGCGCGCAGGCAGGGTGCGGAGTAGATCTGTGTCGGCAAAGACGGCGAGCGGGTGATGGAAACTGCCGACGAGGTTCTTGCCCGCAAGCAGGTTGACACCGGTCTTGCCGCCAACCGAGGAGTCGACCTGTGCGAGCAACGTCGTGGGAACCTGAATAAAGTCCAGCCCACGCATGAAGATGGCGGCCAGAAATCCCGTCACATCGCCGACGATGCCGCCGCCAAAAGCAATCAGCAGCGAATCGCGGTCTGCGCGAGCGCGAGCCAGCTGCCCCGCCAGCCGCTCGACCATTGCGAGCCGCTTGTTGCTCTCGCCTGCGGGCAGAAAAAGCGGTTGTGGCGGAGAACTGGATGCGAAGCCGGCGAGGAAGTCAGCGGACCAGAGCTGCCAGATCTCCGGGGAGGTCACGACGAACACCCGAGAGGAGCGGCGCGTGCTCAGCGCCCGTGTGCGGCGGCCGAGCGACGCCAGCAGCCCGCTACCCACATGCACTCGGTAGCTTGCGATCGCGGTAGTCACAGGGATTGTAGGCACAGTCGCGATCATATCGCGGCAGCAGGGAGGGAGCCGTGAGCCGATACACGAAGACTGCGGCCCGTAGCTGTAAATGGGCCGCAGAGGTAGGAGGAACTGCCAGGCAAACGATGGAGAGGGCGACCCAAGCAGCGCCTGCAGACTGCCCGCGACCGTACGGCATGGTTGCGTCAGAAGACAAAGCCGACCGCCGCGTCCAGACTAGACCGAAAACTTCCGGCGAAGCGCGCCCGCGGCGCCGACCAGACCGGTGGCCATCAGGCCAAGAGTTCCGGGTTCAGGAACAGGGCTTGCACTCGGCGAGGCGGGTAGGGCGAAATTGATGGTTTCCACGCCGGCACCGAGGCTGCCGTCGATCTTCACGGTGGCAAGATTCGTGGTCAGAGTCGTAGCCGCCTGCGCGGCGAGTGAGAGACCCGCGCCAAGTGAGATGCCCGCTGCGTTTGCGTCCGAGATGGCGAGGGTATAGCCCTTGCACGGAGTCAGAGGACCCAGCGTAAGGCAAACGTCTGAAACGGTGAAGCTGTCGAGCAGGCCGGGCACACTGGCATAGACCACTGTGACACTGTTCAGGCCGTCAGCGGCAAGGAAGGTGCCGGGCGTCGTCTGCAGAAACGTGTAGCTGGTAGTGCCGTTAACCAGGCTGAGATTAATGCCAGGGGCAATCGTTCCAGCGTGGGCGAAGGATGCGGTGGAGAGAACAACAGCGGCAGAGGCGAAAAGGGAAGCAATGCGTTTCATGGTGGATCTCCTATGCCAGAGGTACTTGCAAGCAGCATGCCAATTGTTCACTGCGGGCTCTGGCGTAGAGCACACTCGAAGTAAGTCGTCTTTCGCGAACTAGTTACATGTGAATGGCCATGTGGTAACTACTCATCTTGGTACTCCTGGACAGAAGGTGATCGGAGGCGCCCTCATCTGAGAGGAGAAGCTGTTTTCCGGCCCTGTGCTGAAAATGGAAAGCATTTGCTCATAAGTGATTGTAAGACCTTAGTTTGCACTAAGTTGCCGGAAGTCCGCGACGACGGAGAGAGGCAGCGACGGTAACCACCAGCAGGCCGGCTATGACCGCGAGAGACACGAGCGGTCCAACAACGATCCTGGGCTCTGCAAGCATCTTGAAGGCGGCAAAGGCCAGCACGGCCGCCAGACCAAAGTGCAGATACCGGAGCTGCTTGAGCAGATGCGCCAGGAGAAAGAAGAGGGAGCGGAGCCCCATCACAGCCAGGATGTTCGATGTGTAGGCGAGAAAAGGCCGGCGCGTGACGGACAGTACCGCCGGAATGGAATCGAGAGCAAAGACGACATCTGTAAGCTCGATGGCGACCAGAGCAAGGGTGAGGATCGTCACGACGCGGCGACCGCCTTCGACGACGAAAAAGCCATCCTGACGCAGACTGACAGGCTGCACGCGGTTGAGCCAGGCGATCCAGCGCGGTGGCTTGCCGGCATCCCCTTCCTTCTTCGGCAAGAGGAGACGGACGGCGGCGATCAACAGTACGACCGCAAAAAGAGAGCTGACCCAGGTGAAGTGTTGCAGAAGCTGAAGACCGGCTGCAATAAACACGCCGCGCATCAGAATGGCGCCCAGAACACCCCAGAACAGGATGCGCGGCTGCTTGTCCTCGTCGATATGAAACGCGTCGAAGAGCAGAAGAAAGAGGAAGAGGTTATCGACCGAGAGAGCCTCTTCGATGGCGTAGCCGGCGAGGTACTCGGTCGCGGCAAGGCGGCCGGAGGTCTGAAGAATGAAGCCGGAAAAGGCAAGCGCGGCCGCAACCCAGAGGATGGTAGAGACGAGCGCGGTTCGATGGGCGCTTGCAGGTGTGCGCAGAGGCGGCCGATTCGCGAGGCGGCGCGCGTACACAAACTCCGCGGCGAGCAGAAGCAGAAGTGCGACGTGAAAACCGATCCAGAAAGAGATCGGGGTAGAGGGCGGCATGACTTTAGGATGCGTCTGGTGTCCCCCGGTTACAGCCGCTCCGAAGTGCGGCCTGGCCGGCGCGTTCGGGTGTAGTCCCTTTCATCGAGCCGAGGTATAGTAGCTGTCTCCCCGCAATCTGCCTAAAGTCGATCGTTTGGATCGGCCGAGAGAGGGAACGTGATGCGATTTGTTCGAGTGGTGGTACTCCTGGCGAGCGTGTTTGCCTGTGTGTCCGTCAAGGCGCAGACACCTGCAGGCGCAACAGGGCAGTGCAAAGACAATAGTTATACGACGGCGGCAAAGAAGTGGCAAGCATGCGCGGGCCATAAAGGTGTCATGACCTGGTACGCCGATGCCAAGTCTGCGGGTGCTCCGGCCGCGGCAGCGGCCACAACAGCTTCGCAGGCTGTACCCGCGCCGCAGCCTGCGACCGCGCCCACAACCGCCAAGACTGCTCCGGTCAAAGGCAAGACTTCACCCGCGGCTGCTGCAGCTCAGACCACAGCCGCGCCGGGCGGCGGTCCGGGTCTGGTCTGGGTCAATACGGCAACAAACGTGTATCACTGCCCAGGTGGAACCTTCTACGGCAAGACGAAGGAGGGCAAGTACATGTCCGAGGCCGACGCGAAAAAGTCAGGAGCACGACCAGACCGAAAGAAGGTCTGCACGCCCTAGCGCAACATTGCCTGCTGGGGGCTGCTTGCTCTAACGATGCTGATTGATCAGAGGGAGCATCGCCAGGAAGAGGTCGGCGGCGGTCTCGAGCGAGCGCGGACTCACCTTATCCAGCGTATCGAGTTCGGTGTGGTGGTAGCCGCCCTCGGGGTGCTCGGCGGTGGGCGGTCCGTAGTCCAGGTCGATGATGTCAAGTGAGGGAACACCGCGTTTGACGAACGGGATGTGATCGTCCTCTACCTGGGTCGAGTTCTTGAAGATCGAGCTGCTGTGGCCGGTGTTTCTGGCGGCTACAGGGAGCAGATCAAGCAGCCAGGGCGTGGAGTTCACATCGTGATCGATATTGAGGTCCTTGTCGCCGACCATATCGGCGAGCAGAAAGCCCCTGATCTTTGGCAAGGTTCCGTTCGACGACCACCTGGCTGCGAGATGGCGGGATCCGTAGAGCGAGTCTGCCGCGGACCAGGCCTGAATCGCTTCCTCACCGTCAAAGAAGACCAGCCATACGGAGTAGCCGTCCGGCGGATGCGTGCGCAGGTAAGCGCCGAGTTCGATAAGCAGCGCCGTTGTCGCGGCTCCATCGTTCGCGCCGACGAAGTTGATGTCGCGCAGCGGGTAGTTCGTCTCGTAGTGCGATCCGAGGACGATGACGCCCTCCTTTTTGCCTGGGTACCGCACGATCATGTTCTGCATGGGCAGCAGGCCGGCGGGCGTCGAAGCGGAGAAGCTGTCGACCTCAAAATTGCCTTTGGCAGCCTCAGCCGCGAAGTGGCTTTTGATGAAGTCGACTGCCTTGGCATGTCCGGACGAGCCAACCCATCGCTTCGGGGCGACCGCCAGATATTGCTTCGTCACCGCATAGATGGACGTGCCAGTTACCCGATTCGCGCTCTGTGCGGAGGTCGCTTTGGATGAAAGACTCGCAGCTGCGAGAGCAACCAGGCCGGTAAGAAGGAAACGAACAGGAGAGGTCATGCGGGAAGTTTGGTCTTCCTGCCTTTGCGGCGAGCGGGGTGAACAACAAAGGCGGCACCGACGCCCAGCATATAGAGGATCATCATGGGCGCGGCAAAGACGCACATGCTGAGTGGGTCCGGCGTGGGGCAGATGATCGCCGCAATGATGAAGATGATGAGGATGGCGTAGCGAATGTGGCGGATCAGGAACTTGCCGTCGACGATGCCAAAGAGCGCCAGAAAGAAGATGACAATAGGCAGTTCAAAGCAGATGCCGAGGCCGAGCACGATGGCGAGAAAGAAGTTGGTGTAGTCCTCAATGGTAAGAACGGCGTTGAATCGCTTGCCGAAGTCACCAATCAGAACTCGCAGGGCACCAGGAAAGACATAGTGGTAGCCGAACCAGGCGCCGGCAAAGAAAAGCACAATGGTGACGGCCATGAACGGAACCACATAGCGGCGTTCATGCTGGTACATGCCTGGCGAGATGAACAGCCAGAGCTGATACAGAATGAACGGACTGGCAAGAATAAAGCCGCCGTAGAGGGCTGTCTTGAGGTAAAGATTGAGCGGATCGGTGGGATGCGTATAGTTCAGCGCGATATGCAGCGTGTCGAGCGGCGCCTGGATGATGCCGTACAGCTGCACATGAAAGGCGTACGCAACACAGAACCCGACAAGCAGGTAAACAGTGGAGTGAATCAGCCGGCGGCGGAGCTCATCCAGATGCTCCATCAGGCTCATTCCCGGAAGATCTGCCCGATCCGAAACAGCCTGACGAACGTTGTCGATGACGTCAGCCATGGTGGACCGTCCCGCCGCTCAACTCGGCCTCCTCAGCGGCGGTAGCCTGTGCCTCGGGAACCGAGTCAAACGCCTCGAAGACGGCGGCTTCAAGAACTGCTGGTTGACCGTTTGATTTTGCCCGGCTTACCGGCAGCCCGGTCGCCGGCGGCATCATGCTGAGATCACCGGACGTGGCAATCGGCAGCGGCGTCACCGGTGTGCCTGCTTCAGCGTCGTGACGGTAGCGGTCCGGCGGCGGCTCGGGAGCGGAAGTCTCTTCAGAAAACTTCAACTCCGGCGCGGTTGTCCCGGAGGACGCTTCAAGGGAACTCTCAGAGTCACGCGCGGGCTCCGCGATCGTGTTCTCAGGTTCAGGCCCGGAGGCCATCATCGTGGGAGGCAGTTCAGCCACAGACGCTGGCGCCGCTGCTTCGATAGCGGCAATCTGTTTCTGCCGCTCGGCCTGTTCGGAGATGCGGAGCTCGTCTTCCATCTGCATACGGAAGTCGTTGGAGGCACGGCGAAACTCCCCCATCAGCTTGCCGATCTGGCGGGCGAGCTCCGGAAGCTTTTTCGGGCCAAAGAGTAGCAGCGCGATGAAGAAGATGACGGCGCTGTCCTGAAAGCTCATAGAGCACCCATGATACGGGGTCGATCAAGGGTGGACAAATGCAGTGTGGATCAGGTCACGGTACCGCATGGAGTCCTGTCGTTGATTCAGTCTGGGCAGATGGGACGTCTAACCCTGAAGATAGTGTTAGAGGTCAGGCCCATGAAGAAGACGTTCACGATCGGTGAGGTACAGACTCTTCTTCCCGTTTTAGAGTCGTTGATGATACGAGCCCAGCAGGCGGGATTAAAGGCGGGCGTCCTCGGTGCGGAACTGGAAGAGCTGCGGCAGAGAATCTTTGTCAACGGCGGGATGCATGTGGATGTGACCGATGTAGCGCAGCAGCGATCGCAGCAGGCCGCGGCGATCGAAGAAGCAAAGGCGACGGTGGCGGAGATGGAGGAGATCGGCGCCAGGCTGCATGATCTGGGTGAGGGGCTGCTCGACCTGCCGTACCGCGTGGATGGCCGTGAGGTCATGCTGTGCTGGAAGGTGGGGGAGTCCACCATCGGTCACTGGCACGAAGAAGAAGAGGAGCCGGCCGAGCGGCTGCCGCTCGACGAGCACTTCGGACGTGGCGAGCGGGAGCGGCTGAACTAACAGATCCCGGGGCTGACAGGGGCCGCTGCTCGAGACGATGTGGAGCGAGGACGAAGACGCATGCGACGGAAAAGAGCGATGAAGCTCCGGCTCAAAGACACACTACCGGGCGTAGTGATCTCCGGCGTGCTGGCACTTACCGGCTGCGGAGACTTCTTTACCAGCAACGCGACGACGGGAACAGGGTCGGGAACCGGGACAGGCACGGGACCTGCTTCCGGAGTGAACCGGGCGTATGTGCTGGCCGGAACGGCACAGACGATCAGCGGTTTCACCCTTGGCACCGGGACTTTGACCGCCGTACCGGGGAATCCGCTTTCGACAGGCTTTACGCCGCAGGCTGCGGCGATCACGCCGGGTGGGAAGTATCTCTATGTGGCGGGTCTCGGCAATATCAACGTCTACACCGTTGCAACGGATGGCTCCCTGAGCGCGGGTACCGCGGCAACCATTGCTACCGTAGCCTCACTCGCTATCTCGCCGGACGGACAGTGGATGTTTGGTCTGGATACGCTGAATCAGGTCCTCGACGAGTGGAAGTTGAACGCGGATGGCACGTTGAGCACTCTCACGTCGGTCACATATACACCGGCCGGCGGTGTGTTTGCGCCGCGGGCGCTGGCCATCGCTCCCTCCGGCACGCTCATCTATGCTGCACTCGGAACTGCGGGAGATGTTGTATTCAGTCTCAACACCGCAAACGGTACAGCTCTTCCGCTGAAGACAGTCGCTCCGCTTGATGCGCAGACCAGCGACAGCGCTCTCATGGTAAGCGAAGACAGCACCTTGCTTTACCTTGCGCGAAGTGGGACCAGCGGTGGCCTGAGTGTGTACAGCACTGGCTCGGATGGTTCTCTGGTTAGCGTTGCGGGCTCCCCGTATGCGACCGGGGCTGGCGCAAGCTCCATTGCGATAGGTGGCGGAGGCAAGTACGTCTACGTTGCGAACCGGGCGGACTCCACGATCTCAGGGTTCCTGATCGGGGTTGGCGGAGTCTTGGCTCCGCTTGCTGGGTCGCCGTTCGTCGCCGGATCCGGGGTCTCGTCGATCGGCTTTGACACCACAGGCGCCTACCTCGTTGCCGCTGCTTTGAACGGCGCGCCGGATCTCGCATTGTACAGCCTTGACGCAACTGTTCCGGGCAAGCTGAATTCAGTCGTCACGACCTCGATCGGAACTGCACCAGCAGGTGCGTCCCTTGTTGTGCTGACGCGATAGTCTGTGCCGGCACACGCAAGCCTTGCTGTGCGCGTTGTCGAGCGGTGTACGGCCGGGCGTCTGCAGTCTGCGGATGCCGGCGGCGTCTCGCTATGATGGGGAAGACGGCCCGCTGGCCGGTGGGTGGACGGGGCGATCGACGCACAACAACAGACGAGAGAGGGCCTTTGCCGAAGACGACGAACTTCGGTAAGGGGCGCAGTCGCCGTGGCGCTGCTTGCGCTGTGCCTGGGCTGCTCGCGCCTGCGGCCCAAAGCCTCTGAAAGCTACGTCTACGTGGATGCCAAACAGACGTTCTTGCGCGATCGTGTAGCCGCTGTCTCGAACCGCACCGGCACTGTAAGTAATGGCGACAGGCTTGAGGTGCTCGAGCACGGCCGGCGCTTTTTACGAGTCAAAACCGATGGCGGTGTAACCGGGTGGATTGACGAAAAAGCGGTGGTGCCGCAGGGCGTTTACGACGCCTTCGACGCAATGAAGCGGCAGTTCGCCTTTCAGGTTCCGGTGGCGTCGGCCGTGGTGCGGGATGAGGTCTATCTGCACGTAAAACCTGGCCGCGATACCGACAAGCTTTTCCGCCTGGGCGAGGGCGACAAACTAAAGCTGTTGCGACGCGCAACGCTCGAGAAGACCCTGCCGCCAGGACAGAAAGCGCCCGCTCCTGTGCCGGTGGTCCGGCGCGGCAGAATAGGAAAGGGCAAGGCCGATCTGCCGGCCGACGGCACGCTTGATCCGAACGCGCCCGTGCCGCCGCCGATGGAGGACTGGTGGCTGGTGCGACTGCAGGACGGCCGCACGGGCTGGCTGCTGAGCCGCATGATGGACGTTGACGCGCCGGATACACTCACGCGCTACTCCGAAGGCCAGCGCTTTGTGGGCGCGTATGTGCTGCGCACCATCAACGACCCGGAGGCGCCGATGGACGACAAGAACGTGGCCGAGTGGGTGACGGTGCTCAGCCCCTACAAGTCCGGTCTGCCGTATGACTTCGACCAGGTGCGCGTCTTTATCTGGAACACGAAGAAGCATCGCTATGAGACGGGCTTCCGGCAGAAGAACATCGCAGGCTTTCTTCCGGTTGACGTCAAGATCGCGTCCGATCCTGCAGGGAAGACGCCCTCCATGAGCGAGCCGGCCCCGACCTTCAGCTACCGTGTGCTGCCGGCGGACGCGCAGCCCGTAGCGCCGGATCCGGTGACCGGGGCAGTCGTTGCGCCGCGGACGATCACCAAGACCTACCGTTTAGAAGGCAACATCACGCGCAGGCTGCTGCCACCCAACACCACGCCACCCGACGAGTTTCATCCGTACCCCGTACCGGAGAAGCGGGCAAAAGCCGGCACCCGGGGCCGGCGCTAAGCATGTCGCTCAGCAAGCAGCGGCACGGGAGTGCTTGGGCCGTTGTAGAAATCGGCGATCGCGGCAACTACACATCTCTGCTCGTCTTCGCGAAGCTCAGGAAAGAGAGGGAGCGCAAGGACCTCGGCGGCCGCGCGTTCACTCTCGGGCAGCGGGTTTGATCCGAGCTTAAGGGGAGCCAGTGCCTGCTGCTGGTGCAGCGGGATGGGGTAGTAGACCTCGCTCGCGATACCGTGCAGCGCCAGATACTCGCGCAGATCATCCCGGCGGGGAACGCGCAGGACATATTGGTGAAAAACGTGGGTCGCCCGCGTATCCGTAAATGGCCGAACGAGTCCGTCGACGCTCGACGTGCTGCCCGCCGGAGCAGCCAGACCCGTCTCCTCCAGCAGCCGGTCGTAGAGGTCAGCGACGGTCTGCCGCCGGCGATTCCACTCCGGCAGGAAACGTAGCTTGATCGCAAGGATCGCGGCCTGCACCGAGTCCAGCCGTGAGTTCCAGCCGACCTCCTCATGCGCATACCGCCGCCGCATTCCGTGCGCACGCAGCATCCGGACGCGTTCCAGCAGTTCAGGATCCGCGGCCGTAACCAGGCCGGCATCGCCGGCGGCACTCAGGTTCTTCGTCGGGTAGAAGCTGAAAGCGGCGGCATCGCCCAGCGAGCCCACGGGCCGGCCGCACCATGCCGCTCCGAAGGCCTGCGCCGCGTCCTCGATCAAGAGCAGATCATGCCGTCGGCAAAGGCTGCCGAGTGCATCCATATCCGCGCATTGTCCGTAGAGGTGAACCGGCATGACGGCGCGCACACGCAGGCTGGGATCGTGTCGCCGCGCCTCAAGAATGGCTGCTTCGACCGCGTCAGCGGAGAGATTGTAGGTATGCGGATCGATGTCGGCGAGGACTGGCGTCGCGCCCGCCCGTAGAATGCTGCTGACGGTCGCGAAGAAGCTGAAGGGGGTCGTCACAACGGCATCGCCTGGACCGATCCGGGCGGCAGCAAGCGCCAGCCAAAGGGCATCCGTACCGCTGGCGCAGCCAGCCGCAGACGCCACACCGCAGACCTGAGCCGCTGCAGCCTCAAAGCGCTCCACCGCTGGCCCCAGGATCAGCGCCTGCGAGTCCAGAACGTCGGCAACGGCGGCAAGAACCTCTTCGCGTATACCCGCAAACTGGCGGGAAAGATCGAGCATGGGAACGCGCATGGCCACCCCTTCATAGTAGAGCGTGCAGTCAAACTCGTGCGTATGCCGCGGAAAGCCATCGAAAACACGTCACGAACGAGGCAATGCGAGTCATATTCTTCTCCCCGGCGTTGAAAAAAGTCGTGCCGGACCGTATGGTTGGGCCACTGGGTGCAAACAAAACCCGGACACATGTCGTCTCACACAGAAGCATTGTTCCCGTTGCAGGCAGGACGGGTCGACAGGAATGACTCGCAGGCAAACGCGGGCAAGCAGCGGCACAGGAGATCGGCCCTACAATGGAATCGAAGCCGGCACAGAACATTCAGGACACCTTCCTCAATACGGTGCGCAAGGACAAGAGTCCGATCACGATCTACCTCGTGAGTGGCGTGAAATTGACCGGCCGTATTCGGTCTTTTGATAAGTACTCGGTCCTGCTTGAGAACAACAGCCAGGAACAGTTGATCTTCAAGCACGCTATCTCCACGGTCGTAAGTGGCCGGGCACCGCATAGCGACGGTCGCAGCGTGCCGCATGGCTCGACCTCAGCCCAGGGTGAAGGCGCGCAGGCAGGGGCGTCCGGAGCGCCCGTAGCGGGCGGAACCGCTGGTGTGGCTGGCCTTCAACAGTAAGGTCAGGGAGCCTGAAGCCGAACGCCAGCACTGCATCTCCAGCTGGAAAGCTCATACGTACACGAGCGACTGGACCGGCTCTCTCATGAATTCTGCGGGTTGGTGGCAGACTGTGCCCTGCACTCGTCAACCCCGCCTAAAGTACGTTTCTACGCTCTTCGCCATCACTGAAGCTCTGCTCTCCCGCTGGCGTACGTACCGAATCTGCTGGGAGAGGTTCCGAAACAGGAGTACACTTTGGTCACCAACCAGGGCCCATCTCTGGGTCGCAAGGGCCGCTCGATCAGGGAACTACGTCCACTCCCTCCTCGAGCGGCCTTTGTCATGAACGGTGAACTCTGTTTTCAGCGGTGCGAATATCGTTCTGGCAGTACGGTTATCGACGGGCAGCAATTGACACTGCCTGACCCGCTTGCTAAAACTAAGAGCGTACTGATCTTCCAGTGGCTCGCCGGCGGATCCCCTAAACTTGTAATTGGACAAGCCTCGGCGCGAATGGCGTCGCGCTTCCGCTGTCTCCCAGAACATTGGATTTCATGGACATATTCAGAGAACTCGGCGATCTTGTGCTCGGCTCCATACCGACGACGATCTTCTTCGTGGCATTAACTATCGCCTACGGGGTTCTGGTACGCCGGCCCTTGGATGCTGTACTTCAAGAGCGGCGCAACCGTACTACCGGTGCAGTTGAACAGGCGCGCGGAGCAATCACCGCAGCCGAGGCGGAGACATCGGTTTATGAAGACAAGCTGCGATCCGCCAAAGCCGAGATCTTTGCGATGCGCGAGCACCGGCTGGCGAAGTGGCAGGCGGAACGCGACGCACTTCTGAACCAGGTGCGCGACAGCTCCAGGCAGCAGGTTGACGCAGCACGGCTCTCCATCGAGGCAAGTGCGGCACAGGCGCGTTCACAGGTGGAAGCGGCTAGCGGCGACCTCGCAGCGCGCGTCCTGGCGGCTGTTCTGCCGGCTTCAGCAAGGGCGCCGGGGGCATCGCGGTGAATCGACTCCTGACGGTACCTTCCTTCGCCAAATACCTGGTTCGAACGCTCGTCATGAGTCTCATGCTGCTGACGCTTGCCGCGCCAATTCTGTCGGCACAGACGGGTGCAGAAACTACCGCCACAGGCGACCATGCGTCAGGACGGAACAGCACGCCAGAAGCGCAATCGCCTGAAAAAAACAAGCAGGAACAGGACGCGAACGAGGCCTACAAGCACTCCGCGATTGTGAAGACGCTTGGCGCTAAGCTGGGTATGACCACCGACCAGGCAGCGACGGCCTTCGAGGTTACGAACTTTGTTGTGCTTGCGGTGCTCGTCGCATGGTTCCTGGTCAAGACATTGCCAAAGACCTTCCGTGACCGAACCTCTTCCATACAGAAGCGACTGGTTGACGCACGTGCCGCCACCGAGGAGGCAAGCGCTCGCTTAAATAACGTGGAGGGCCGGCTCGGTCAGCTCGATGCACAGATTGCTGCCCTCCGGTCTCAGGCGGAGATGGACCTCTCAGCCGAAGAGGTTCGGGTCCGCGCAGCGATTGAAGGCGAACGCACGAAGATTCTGGCGGCGGCCGAGCAGGAGATTGCAGCGGCCACAGCGCAGGCGAGACGGCAGATTCAGCAGTATGCAGCCGAACTGGCCGTCGATCAGGCGGCCAAGAAGCTGGTGGTCTCGGCGGAGACGGATCGTCTGCTGGTGCAGGAGTTTGCCAGCCGTCTGACAGGCAAGCAAGGAGCGGAGAACTGATGGCCGCCTTCGCCGCACGATACGCCCGCGCCTTTGCTCAGGTAGCAGCCGCAACGAACCTTGACCTCACGGCCGCCCAGCAGCAGTTGGCTGACTTTTCCGCGACCCTCGCCGGCAGCCGCGAGCTGCGCGAGGTTCTAATCAACCCATCCCTCGCGAACGAGCAGAAGTTGAAGGTTGTCGATGCGATCGCCCGCCGCCTGTCTATGGCGCAGCCGGTACGCAACTTCATCGCGGTCATCATGGATCATCAGCGGCTCGCGGAGCTCGATGGCATTCTGGCGGAGTATGCTGCGCTGGCTGACACGAACGCCGGCGTCACCGAGGTGGAGATCACGAGTGCCCGCCCGCTCGATGAGGGAGAGCGCACCCATCTGGTCGCCACTGCGGGTGAACTCGCCAAGAGTCGGATACATGCAAGTTTCCTAGAGGACGCATCGCTTCTCGGCGGCGCCGTTCTCAAGATAGGATCGACCATCTACGATGGAAGCCTGCGGGCACAACTGGCCGGCATGAAGCAGCGGCTCTCTGAGGCACACGCAGTCTGATTCGAGAACGACAGACCGTTCAACTATGATCGCAGCGTCTTTCAGGGACGCGCACGGGAAGAGCAAGGGCAGAGACTATGGCAGATGGCACAGCAATTCGCGCAGACGAGATCACAGAACTGCTGCGGCAGCAGATCGAAAACTACGAGCAGAAGATCCAGGTCGATGAGGTTGGTACAGTGATCTCTCTCGGCGACGGTATCGCGCGCGTTCACGGCCTAGACAAGGTGATGGCGGGTGAGTTGATTGAGTTCCCGCATGGCGTAGCCGGTCTGGCGATGAACCTGGATGAAGACCAGGTCGGCGCCGTACTGCTGGGCGACTATACCGAGATCAGCGAAGGCGACGAAGTCAAGCGCACCGGCAAGATTATGAGCGTGCCGGTAGGCGAGGCTCTCATCGGCCGTGTCGTCAACGCACTGGGTGAGCCCATCGACGACAAGGGTCCGATCGCGACCGATCAGTTTCTTCCCGTCGAGCGTCTCGCGCCAGGCGTCATCGATCGGCAGTCCGTCAAAGAGCCGATGGCGACCGGCATCAAGGCTATCGACACCATGATTCCGATCGGCCGCGGGCAGCGGGAGCTGATCATTGGCGACCGGCAGACCGGCAAGACCGCAATCGTTCTCGACACCATCATCAACTCCGCAAAGAACAATCTGATCTGCATCTACTGCGCAATCGGGCAGAAGCGCTCGTCGGTTGCGCAGGTGGTACAGACGCTTGAGGAGTACGGCGCGATGGCCTACACAATCGTGGTCGCGGCCACAGCGTCCGAGCCGGCTCCAATGCAGTACCTCGCCCCTTTTGCCGCGACGGCTATGGGTGAGTTCTTTCGCGACAACGGCAAGCACGCTCTGGTCATCTATGACGATCTGTCGAAGCATGCTGCCAGCTACCGTGAGATCTCGCTGCTGCTGCGCCGTCCGCCTGGCCGAGAGGCGTACCCCGGCGACGTCTTCTACCTGCATTCGCGCCTGCTCGAGCGATCGAGCAAGGTCTCGGACAAACTCGGCGGCGGTTCCTTGACGGCCCTGCCGATCATCGAGACACAGGCCGGCGACGTCTCCGCCTACATTCCGACCAACGTCATCTCGATCACGGATGGTCAGATCTTCCTCGAGACCGACCTCTTCAACTCGGGCGTGCGGCCTGCCGTCAACGTCGGTCTGTCCGTCTCGCGGGTCGGCTTCTCCGCGGCAACCAAGGCGACCAAGCAGGTCGGATCAACGCTGAAGCTCGATCTCGCGCAATATCGCGAGCTCGCGGCTTTTTCGCAGTTTGGCTCGGATCTCGACAAGGTCACACAGCAGCAGTTGAATCGTGGTGCCCGGCTCACCGAGCTGCTCAAGCAGCCACAGTTCCAGCCCTTGCCCTTTGAAAATCAGGTTGCCATTCTGTTTGCCGGAACGCAGGGCCTGCTCGATGATGTCGAGGTCAACGATCTGCGTGCGTTTGAGGACGGCTTCTACAAATATCTGGGCGGCCAGTCTGATTCTGTGCTCGGCGCAATCGCCAGCAAGAAGGCGCTTGATGACGATCTCCGGGGAAAACTGAAAGCAGCCATCCTCGACTACAAGGCCGGTTTTCTCGCTGATCGCAGGAAGGGCCCTGATGAGAAGAAGCAGGCGGTCCCGAAGGAAGTCAGGGACGGAGCGGCCGCAAAGGCATAGATGGCAAACGTCCTCGATCTCCGTCGCCGTATCCGCAGTGTGAAGAACACGCGGCAGATCACCAAGGCCATGAAGATGGTCTCGGCAGCCAAGCTGCGCCGCGCGCAGGAGCGGGCGATGGAGGCCCGGCCCTACGCGCGCATGCTGGTCAACGTACTCGAAAGCCTGGTTCGCCGGACAGATCTTTACAACGACGAGACAGGCGATGTCATGCATCCTCTTCTGGTCGAGCGTGAAGAGAAGAATGTTCTGGTCCTCGTCATTGCCGGAGACAAGGGCTTCGCAGGTGGCTTCAATTCGAACATCGGCAAGGCCGCCCAGCGCTTCATTGAGGAACGGCGCCGGCAGGGTCAGACCGTTGATCTTGAGCCAATCGGACGAAAAGCGATCGGCCTCTACAAGCGGCGGTACCCGGCGGCGAACTATGAGCGCACGGAAGAGCATTACGACAACGATCTCGCGACACACTATGAAACCATCCGGCATCGCGCGGAACCGATCGAGGTTGCCGCAGAGCACTCTGACCTGCTGCTGAAGGCAACGTTTGATGAGGTCGCGAAGCTTGGCCGCACCATCGTCGAGCGCTATGAGCGATCCGAGATCGATTCCGTGTACATCGTCTTCAATGAGTTCAAATCCGTCCTATCGCAACGCGTTGTCGTCGAAACGCTGCTGCCGATCAAAAAGCTTGGCGAGCATGAGACGACCTCCCTGCAGGAGATGACGGATGACGAGAAGGAGGCGGCTGCAAAGGCTGCACGCGAGTCCGGCGTCAGCGTTGATGAGGCGGAAACGACCGCGATGGACGAAGAGGCGAAGAAATTTGGAACCGCCGACGTCGACTACATCTTCGACCAGGATCCTCAGCAGCTCTTCCGCAACCTGATGCCGCGCTATGTGTCGACGCAGATCTTTCACGCCCTGCTGGAAAGTGTGGCGGCCGAGCATGCGGCACGCATGACGGCGACGGATGCAGCCACCAAAAATGCTGGAGAGCTGATTGATTCGCTCAGCCTGACCATGAATCGTGTACGCCAGGCGGCTATTACCAAGGAAATTATCGAGATTGTCAGCGGCGCTGCGGCGCTGTAACGAGAGAGAGCTATGGCAGAGACCCAGGAAAACATCGGTAAAGTCATTTCGATCAGCGGCCCGGCCGTTGACGTTCAATTTGAAGAATCCAAGATGCCTCCTATCTTCCAGGCGCTGCGGATCTCGAGTGAGGGTTTCAACATCCCAAATCCCCTCAACATCGTGGTTGAGGTGCAGCAGCATATCGGCGAGGGCCGCGTTCGCTGCATTGCTATGGAGGCCACCGAGGGAATGGTGCGTGGCATGAAGGCTATCGACCTCGGCAGCGGGATTACGGTTCCGGTCGGTCGCGAGACGCTGGGCCGCGTGCTCAACGTGCTGGGCGAACCGGTCGACGAACTCGGTCCGGTCAACGCAAAGGAGCACCGTCCGATTCACCGTCAGGCGCCAGCGTTTGATGAGCAGTCCACGTCCGAGGAGATGTTTGAGACGGGTGTCAAGGTAATCGATCTCATTCAGCCCTTTCTCAAGGGTGGCAAGATCGGTCTCTTCGGCGGCGCCGGCGTTGGCAAGACAGTCGTCATCCAGGAGCTGATCAACAACGTTGCGACCAATCACGGCGGTTTTTCAGTCTTCGCCGGTGTTGGCGAGCGGACGCGTGAAGGAAACGATCTCTGGCATGAGTTTCAGGAGTCGGGCGTCATCGATCTGAAGGACTTCTCAAAGTCCAAAGCCGCGCTGATCTACGGCCAGATGACTGAGCCCCCAGGGGCACGGCTGCGTGTTGCTCTCACCGGCCTTACCGTCGCAGAGTACTTCCGCGATGAGGAGGGTGCGGATACGCTGCTCTTCATCGACAACATCTTCCGCTTCACACAGGCGGGTTCTGAGGTCTCGACGCTGCTTGGCCGTATGCCGTCAGCCGTCGGCTACCAGCCGAATCTTGCCACCGAGATGGGCGAACTGCAGGAGCGTATCACCTCGACCAAAAAGGGTTCGGTGACATCGGTGCAGGCTGTCTACGTGCCGGCGGACGATCTGACAGACCCGGCACCGGCCACGACCTTTGCTCACCTCGACGCCACCACGGTGCTCTCTCGACCGCTGTCTGAGTTGGGCATCTACCCCGCCGTCGATCCCCTCGCCTCGACCTCGCGCATCCTGTCGCCGCGCGTTGTCGGCCAGGAGCATTACGACGTGGCGCAGGGTGTGAAGCGCATTCTCCAGCGGTACAAGGACCTGCAGGACATCATCGCCATTCTGGGCATCGATGAGCTCTCGGAAGAGGACAAGATCACCGTCGCACGGGCTCGCAAAGTACAACGTTTTCTTTCGCAGCCGTTCCACGTCGCCGAGATCTTTACCGGCATCCCCGGAGCCTACGTCAAGGTCGCGGACACAGTGCGCTCCTTCAAAGAGATCATTGAGGGCAAGCACGATGAGATCCCCGAACAGGCCTTCTATCTCAAGGGCGGCATAGAAGACGTGCTGGCTGCTGCGGAAAAGATGAAGCAGACGGCATAACCGGAACGGGCTGGTCCGATAGACAGCCCTCGCGCTCCAGGAACTACGGATCTTTTATGGCAGATATAGGAACTACCGGCGGCAAACTGGCAGTACGACTGGTGACCCCGGATCGGGTATTGCTCGATGCAACAGCCGACGCGGTTGAGCTTCCGAGCTCCGCCGGGTATCTCGAAGCCTTGTATGGTCACGCTCCGCTGCTGGCAGAGCTTGGCGCGGGAGAGGTTCGTCTGCATGGTGGTGCGGCGGGCGAGCAGACCTTCTTTGTGGCATGGGGGTTCGCGGAGGTGCTTCCGGAACGCGTGACTATCCTTGCCGAAGAGGCATTAAAGCCTGAAGAGATCGATCGTAGTCAGGCCGAGCAGGATCTGCAGGGTGCCCAGAGAGCGTGGCAGGAGGCAGGCGACGACGGTCAGGCCTACGACGACGCAAATGCTGCGACTCGGGAAGCGGAAGAGAAACTGGCCTCAGCGAAGTAAGTGTCAAAGGAACGCCCGGAGCCTGCAAGACATCCGGCTTCACTGTTGGTACTAGGGCCAAATGACAACCGCTCGTGCCTTCTAAGAAGCTCTCCTGCGTCTTGCTCCGCCGGCGGAAACTTTTGTCGGCTTTGACTGCGGCGGAGCGGCTTTCTTTGACCTCTCCTGGAGACGAGGCTTTTCGTCTGGGGAGTCCTCCTTCGCCTTGCCTGAAGTCTGATCCAACTTCTGTCCCGTTGACGGGGTAAGAACCGCCGCGGATGCGCCACTCTGTCGTAGGGAGTGCAGCACGACCCGAAGCATCTCGTCCTCTGGTGCCGGCTTGCCTGTCCAGATCTCGAACTGTCTTGCTCCCTGTTGCACGAACATCTCGACCCCAGTGATGACTGATATGTTCTGCTGTCGCGCCAGGCGAAGCAGTGGCGTCTCAAGCGGTCGGTACACAAGATCGAAGACCAGCTTTGTTCGCAACTCCTCTGCGGTGAGTGGAGAGACAGGTCTACCGCCCTCCATGCCGATTGGCGTCGCATTGAGCACAACGTCGAAGTCGCTCTTCAGCAGTTGCTCGCGTTTGATGGCCTTGGCTCCGGCTTGCCGCGCCAGCTTCTGCGCTGTCTCCTGTGTGCGGTTCAGGATGTAGACCTCAGCACCCTTGTCGCGCAAGCCGAAGATGGCGGCACGCGCGGCGCCGCCCGCTCCGAGAACCAGCGCTTTCATTCCTTTCAGGTTGCTGATGCGCTTCTCGAGCGGCCTCAGGATTCCGGCAACGTCCGTGTTGAAGCCGTAAAGTTTGCCGTCCTGCGCGCGGAGAACAGTGTTGCAGGCGCCGATCTTCGCCGTCAGTGGATCGGTATGTTCCAGAAACGGAAGGATCTCCGTCTTGAGCGGCATCGTAATGCTGATCCCCTGAAGGGGGATCTCGTGCACGAGCTTCAGAAGATCCTGAATCCTGCCTGCCTGCAGCGCAAGATAGACAGCGTTGATAGTCTCCCGGCGAAAGGCGGTGTTCAGCATGAGAGGCGAGAGGGAGTGGAGCACGGGGTTGCCGGCGACGCCGTACACTTTGGTTGCCGCGTCCACCTGATCGATGCGGTAGATCTCTCGCAGCGCGCGCGCAGTGATCTGGCCTGGCGCAGTCTCGTCGCCCTCGCCGGCTGAGGCGAAGGTGAACGCCGAGCCGGCTCGAACGCCGAGAATGCGCGAGATGATGCCGGCATCACCCATGCAGATACCGACGATGTTGGTGGAGTCGGCCATTCGCTCGAGAAAGCGGATCAGCATAAGATTGTCGGACAGGTGCTTCGCCGTCGGAACGATCTTGATGAAGTCGGGTCGGAGCTTCTGGGCGCGCCCTGCGATCTGCTCCAGATCCTTGGTAAGGGTGAAGTCGTGGTGGCTGAGGAGGATAGCGGCGCCGGTGTCGCGCAGACGTTGCAGGTCGGCGGGCGACAGGGCTTCAGCGGACTCGAGCGGAAGATCGACGATCTGGCAGCCGGCGTGTGCGGCCTCGATGAGGATCTCGAGTTCCTGCAACAACGTACCCTTGAACTTGCCGCCATCCGGCACCCGCCTGCAGGTCGCGATCGCAGTCAGAATGCTGTGGTCTGCCAGGAAGGCTTTGACTGCGAGTAAAGCCCTGGACGGCTCCTCGAGGTAGTCCAGCCGAAACTCGAGGAAGTTGCTGTCATCAATGGCTTTAGCGGCTTTTTGCAGCAAGTCGTCAGGGGTGGCGCCGGTGATGGCGACGCAGACCTTGCCGATGCGGGAGCGGAGAAGCTGAACGTTTTGTATAGGCACGGTGAGCTCGGATCCAGCCGAGGGTTGCGCGCTCGTATGACGCGTCGGCTGTCAATGCAAGTTATTGTGACGACAGGGCTTTCGGTATGGAAGCAAACGGAATGCACGACCATCGAACACGTGATACAGCGATTAGACGTGTGCGGGCGGCAACTCGGAACTAATTTTATGTCTGAGCGTCTTTGTGCCTGGAGAGAGGTGACGGGTGGATCAGGAGAGGGTCGATCAAGAGCAGGTTTTGGTAAGAAAAGTGCTTGAATGGACGCCCTATTCCTGGCTATTTGCGGGATTCAGCACGCGTTTGGGTGGTGTTTCGCGCGTTTTCGCGGACGCTGCTCAAGGGGGAGCGCTCAATCTCGGCTTCGTGAAGGAGGATACGGCCGAGGCGGTGGAGGAGAACCGGCGGCGGCTGGTACGGGCGGCTGGACCTCTGGGGTGGAGGCTGGTGGTCGCGAAGCAGGTGCATGGGATTGAGGTGCGCGCGGTGACACGCGGGAACGTGGACGAGGCGATGGAGGGTGGGCGCGGGCAGTGGGAGGCCGACGGACTCATAACGCGGGAGGCGGAGCTGCTGCTGGGGGTGGGGGCGGCGGACTGTGTTCCGCTGCTGGTAGCGGATACGCGGCTGCGGGTGGTGGGGGCGTTCCATGCCGGGTGGCGCGGCACTGCGGCGGGCATGGCAGAGGTGGGGCTGGCGCGACTGCGCGAGGCGTTTGGGACCCGGGCTGAGGACTGCGTGGCTGCAGTTGGTCCGTCGATCGGCGCGTGCTGTTACGAGGTGGGCGAGGAGGTGCGAGCAGCCTTTGCGCGGAGAGGTGAGGCGGAGCCAATTGTCACGGGAGTCAATGGTCGATGGAGGCTCGACCTGTGGGAGGCGAACCGGCGGCAGCTGGTGGCGGCAGGCGTTCCGACGGCGAACGTATCGGTGCTGGGCGAGTGTACGGCGTGCTCGCGCGACGAAGCGGGGCGGCGACGGTACTTCTCGCACCGGGCGGAGATGGGAGTGACGGGGCGGATGCTGGGAGTGATCGGCGTACGGCGGGAGATTACGAGCCGGATGGACTAACAGGGCAGCGCAGCGGGAGCGAGCGAGACGACGTCACGGTCGTGCGCTACGGCCGAGCTCTTTGTGAGCGGCAGGGTGAGCCGGCGGCGGCCGCAACCAGCCCTCACTGGCAAAGAGGGAGAGCAGCAGGAGAAGCTCCAGCAGAAGGAAGAAGTAGCCCCAGACGAGGATGTTGAAGAGGAGGAAGACGGCGAGGACCAGCGACATGGCCTGAAGGCAGCCGGTGAAGGTGGCAGAGCGGCGGGTGAGGGCGTACCAGAGCAGGATGCCGGCCAGCAGGGCGGCCTGCACGAGCTGAAGATGCGAGGCTCCGAGGAGGAGCGCGGTTACGACGGAGAGATTGACCGGGCGGGCGTTGACGCCGCCGTTCTGCCAGTGCGAGAGGACGCCGAAGAGGAAGGCGTGGGGCGACCAGAGAAAGAAGGGAAGGGTGAGGACGGCGGCTGAGGCAGTCGCGATGCAGGCGGCCAGGACCGCCGCTCGCGGAGCCGTATGCTGCCAGAGGTACAGGAGAAAAAACGGGAAGAGAACCCAGCTGAACTGCGAGAGAGCGATGCCGAGGCCGAAGAGCAGGGCCGACCGGGCGACGCAGCGGCGCTGGAGAAGCAGAAGCGAGGCCGCGAGAGTAAGCCAGTGCGGCTCTGTGTAGAGCTCGTGGCGGTAGAGGAGGTAGGGGGAGAGGAGCCAGAGGCCGAGCAGAGCGGTCCCATGCAAGCGATGCGCGGGCAGGAGCGATCGGAAGAGCAGGACGGCCAGCATCGCAACGAATACGAGGTTCAGGAGGCGGGGATCGACGTGAAGAAGGGTGGCCGGGAGATAGGCGAGCAGGGTTCCGGGGAGGTACGTGAGATACACGACCTCCGAGGGGAAGCGGTAGAGGTGATAGGGGTCTGCGCCGCTGAGCAGGGAGTGATGCGCGGCCTGGAGCAGAGGGAGCATATCTGAGCGCCGGATGTTGAGGGGAAAGCTCCAGACGGAGAGCGCGGCGACGGCGAGGTGGGAGAGCAGGACGGCGGCGAAGAGAGTGTTTGCGCGGGTCGGGGCAGGGCGGCGGAGCGCGAGCAGGATGGCGGCGATGGCGGCGGCGAAGACGAGGGTGACGGCGGCAGGGTGCAGCTGATAGCCGAAGGCGGCGTAGAAGCGGGCGGATTCAACGAAGAGAGCGAGAGAGAGAGCAAGGAAGAGAACAAGGCTCGTGTTGAGGACGCGCGGTGCTGCGAGCGAACGTGTGAGGCGGTCGGGAAGGCTGTTGGCTGCGGGCGAGGCAAACAGAACCCACAGCAGAAGCGCGCAGAAGAGGGCTGTGACCGGCAGAAGCAGCAGCTGAGCCCGCAGGGAGGCCTGCGCGCCGAGAAAGCCGTCGCGCTGCGCGTTGAGGAAGACGAGAAGGAGGAGGAAGCCGCCGATGCGGGCGCCAGTTGCGGAGGAAGACAGAGGGGCAGGCTGGCTCATGATGCGGCTTCGCAACGATATCTGATGACCTCTAGTACGCTGTTCTGAAGGGTGCTCATGACGGCGTCGGACCAGAGACCGGCGTAGCTGTTGAAGGCGAGGGTCGAGGGGGAGTGGCGACGACTCGCGAGAAGGCCTGCGGGGACTCCACCGAGGCTGGCGACGGGCAGGGTAAGGGGAAAGAGACCGTCCAGGGCGCCGATGCTGATGCTGGCGAGAACGGAGGCGAGTGGCAGTGCGGGCTTTGACAGCTCCATGGAAGCTCCATTAACGGCAAAGGACTGGGGCAGCTACTGCGGGTCACGGCGGCTGGGTGCAGCGGCCTTGCAGGGACGTGACGTAGCTGGTTGGCGCTGAGGGAGAGAGTACGGGTCCGATGGTGGCGGAGCAAGTTACTTTCCGGATCGCGCGGCGTGGGTCTCCTGCAGAGTGTGAGCAGTGGATCGTGCTGGCAGGGATGGTGTAGTTTGATCGTGGCCCGCGCGCGGGGCAGCAAGCTGCGGTGCGAGACCGGAGGGAGAGTGCATGGCGGGACAGACACGACGGGAGTTTCTGCGGGGAACGGGTGCTGCGATAGCGGGGGCGGCGCTGCTGGATGCGCGGTCGCTGCCGGCGTCGCCGTTCGGGCTGCCGCTTGGGCTGCAGCTGTACTCGGTGCGGGAGCTGCTGCCGACGGACTACCAAGGGACGCTGAAGCAGCTGGCGGCGCTGGGCTATCGCGAGGTGGAGGCGGCGGGCTTCTATAAGCATCCGGCGGATGAGGTGAAGAAGGACATGCAGGCTGCAGGGCTGCGCTGCGTGAGCGGGCATTACCCCTCAAGCGAGCTGCACGCGCGGATCGATGAGATCATCGCGTTCCAGAAGGTGCTGGGGGCGGAATACATCATCTGCTCCTCGCCGGGGCGCAAGGATGCGGCGGCGCAGGCGGGTGGCGGGCATGGAGCCCCGCTGACACTGGAGGACTGGCGATGGAATGCGAGTGACTTCAACACATTTGGCAAGAAGGTGAAGGCAGCGGGCATGCGATTTGGATACCACAATCACGTTGCAGAGTTCCAGCAGATCGATGGCGTGGTGCCGTATGACGAGCTGCTGAAGCTGACCGATCCAGCGCTGGTGACGATGGAGATGGACTGCGGCTGGGTGGTGGTGGGGGGCGGTGATCCGGTGGCGTACCTGAAGAAGTACCCGACACGGATCTCGATGCTGCACCTGAAAGATTTCAAGCCGAAGGAGGCGTCTGCCGGGGCAAGCGATGGGCCGAAGGCGGCGGAGCTGGGACGGGGAACGATTGACTACCGGCCGATCTTCGCGGCGGCGCGCGGAGGGCAGATCAAGCACTGCTTTGTGGAGCAGGAGGCCTTCAACATGGCGCCCATGGAGTCGCTGAAGGTGGATGCTGATTATTTCCGAAGTCTTACCGTCTGATGCTCCGGGAACCGAAGCGTTCTGAGTCTGCAACGACGAAGGTGCATCGAACTGCCTTTGCGACACAGGACACCTGGGGGCTTGATGGAGTTTCAGATTGCAACGACAGATCCGCATGCTGTGTACAACCTGCTGATCGGCCTGGTGGCGCCGCGGCCGGTGGCTCTCGTGACGACGTTGAATGAGGACGGCGGTGTAAATGCGGCGCCGTACTCCGCGTACAACTATCTCTCGATCGATCCACCGGTAATTGGACTGGGAATTGCCGAACGCGACGGGGCCGGCGGCGCGGCGTGGGATGCTAAGGCGAAGGATACCGGGCGGAATATTCGGCAGCGCGGGGAGTTTGTCGTCAATGTAGTTACAGAAGACCTGATGGACGCAATGACGGTGACGGCTATTGCGTTTCCGGCGGAGGTGAGTGAGATCAACGAGGCGGGGCTGCATACGGTGGCCTCGTCAGTTGTCTCTGTTCCGCGGATTGCGGAGGCGCATGCGGCGCTCGAATGTGTGGAGTTGCAGACGATCGAGATTGGGCGCAGCCGGATCGTGCTGGGGCGTGTCGTCTCGATGTGGGTCGAAGACAGGTTCGTGGATCCTGCGGGGCCGTACATTCGCGCGCAGGAGATGCATGCGATCGGACGCATGAACGGCCAGGGCGCCTATGTTCGAACACGGGATGCGTTCGTCACCAAGGACCGGATCAAGTATGGGGATTGGGTCAAGCGCTGAGGCGAGCGGCTGAGCGCTTCGAAGAGAACGGGTACTGCTTTGAGCGACGAATTTGATGAGGCGAGAGCAGCCGGATGGCGGAGATGCCGCGTCTGTGGGCAATCGCATCCGACGCTCGTATGGGCACGATAGCGAAAGAAACAAAGGCGACAAAGAAGACAGCGGCCGTAGTGAAGGTGATGCTGGCCACGGCCGGCGGCATGCAGCGAAAAGGCAAGCCGCCGCGGGCCAGCGTGGTGCCGGTAGAGATTGTGACAGATCCCGCGGAGTCGGCCAGGGCTGCCGGTCTCCGGTATGTCAGCGATGCGAAGCCGGGGCTGAAGCGGCTGAGACGGGGAAAGAACTTCCGGTATACGACGGCCACGGGAAGTGCGGTCACGGATGACGAGACGCTCGGGCGGATTAAATCTCTGGTGATCCCGCCGGCATGGACGGATGTCTGGATCTCGCCCTGGCAGAACGGGCATCTGCAGGCAACGGGGCGAGACGTGAAGGGGCGTAAGCAGAGCCGATACCATCCGCGCTGGCGCGAGGTGCGGGATGAGACGAAGTACGAACGGATGAGTCACTTTGCGGATGCGCTGCCAACGATCCGGGAGCGGGTCCGGCATGACCTGGGGCTGCCCGGGTTGCCGCGCAAGAAGGTGCTGGCGACGATTGTGAGCCTGATGGAGGCGACGCTGATCCGGGTGGGCAATGAAGAGTACGCACGGGAAAACAAGAGCTACGGGCTGACGACGATGCGAAACAAGCACGTGGAGGTAGAAGGCTCAAAGATTACGTTCACCTTCCAGGGCAAGAGCCGCGTGCACCATACCATCGACCTTGAAGACCGGCGGCTGGCGAAGATCATCAAGCGGTGTGAGGAGATCCCCGGGTACGAACTGTTTCAATACCTGGATCACGAGGGTGAGCCCCACTCGATCGATTCGTCGGATGTAAATGAATATCTGCGCGAGATCTCGGGCGAGCACTTTACGGCGAAGGACTTCCGCACATGGGCGGGGAGTGTGCTCGCGTGCATGACCCTGAAGGAACTGGGGCCGTATGAGACGGTGACGCAGGCCAAGAAGAATGTGGTGGAGGCGATCAAGTCTGTAGCGGAGCGACTGGGCAACACGCCCTCGGTCTGCCGCAAGTGCTATGTGCATCCAGCGGTGCTGGAGGCCTACCTTGGCGGAACGTCAGTTGCGGAGGCGAAGGAGCAGATCGAAGAGGAGATTGAAGAGCATGCGACGGCGCTGAAGCAGGAGGAGCGGGCACTGCTGGATCTTCTGGAGAGCCGGAAGCTGCTTTAGGGCGTGAAAAAGTGGACGAGGGTGCCGTTATCGAGATTCGTCTCACAGAGAAAAGTCTTGGTGTTTTCTAGGCAAAGGTCTGCGACCTTGCCGATCATCAGAGGACCTAAGTTGTTCATTCTGCGTTGAGATTAGGATGGGCTAACGATTGCAAAGCTAGGTACGAAAGTACTCTCTCCGCGACTTCGGGCCCGTCCCCGCTTTGCGATGGACGAGGGAGAGACGATCTTTCCGGGCCTGCTCATTCAATCTTTCCTGGAGACATCCCATGATGCGGAATACCTCTTTATTCGTTGCCGCCGCTGGCCTGGCACTTGCGACTTCATCTGCCTTTGCAGATATCGTTCAGGTCGAAGAGTCAGCCTTTAACGCCAGCGCTGGTCTGATCACATTCAGTGAATATGCCTCTGGCACCGTGAACCCTGTGTACGCCCCTTCGATGTACGGCGGCGGTGTGAACTCGCCGACGGTGACCTTTGGCGGATTTTATGTAGGGCAATCCCTTGGAACGGTTGGGACGTGTCCTGCGGGCGCGGCCGTGACAGGCTGCGTTGTAGGAAGCCCCACGGGTCCGCTCAAGCTCGATCCCAACTCGCCGCAAACCTTCATCACGGGTGATGGTGCGATGCCGACCGCGCCGATTCTTTCCGGTTCGCCGACCTATAACGGACCGATCGCGATTCTATTCTCAAAACCACAGGTCGGTGTTGGCCTGGACGGCGGGTACTTCAACTCGGTTGGCAGCACGGCGATTACGGCCTTTGCCGCGGATGGCAGCGTGATCGGGCAGGTCAAGAACTCGCAGCTTGGCGATGAGTTTCTCGGCCTGGTGACCTCGACCGGAGCTGCGACGATTGCGGGCCTCGAGTTCTCACTGGTCGGGGATGAGCCGGCCGGGTTCGATGTCGATAACATCCGGTTCGGGGTGCAGGGCCAGGTGACGGCGCCGGGCAATCCAAGTCCGTCGGCTGTGCCGGAGCCTTCGACGCTCGCCCTGATGGGAAGCGGTCTGTTTGGGCTGGCGCTTGTCGGCAAGAAGATGAGTTAGAGCACACTCGATCTCAGACGGAATGAGCCCTCAATATTGAGGGCTCATTCTTTTTGGGTGGCGCAGGCTGCAGCAGAGAGGACCAGCCCGGGGTGAGAGAATACCTCGATCCATGACGACACAAACGTGTGAGGAGCGAAGAGCGATGCGGGCGATGGCTGTGTCTGTGGTGGCGGGGGTATTGATGACAGCAGTGTCGAGTGGGACGGCGATGGCGGATGGAGTGAAGGCGGCGGTAGTGCGGCCGGCGGACCCGCTGCATGCGTGGGTGGGTCTGAAAGACGCGAGCGGGCTTGAGACGTGGGTGCAATGGCACATCAGCGAAGAGAAGCGACTGATCGGTGAGCTGACGGCAGTGACGGCAGATCGATCCGTAGAGAATACGCTGACGAAGTACGATGAGGCGGTGGCGCATCTGCAGGTTGCGGGCAATCAGGCCTACATCCTTTTCTCGGTGTATCCGGAAAAGAGCATTCGCGACAAGGGCCAGGCTTTGGTGCAGGCGATCTCTGCCGAGCAGACGGAACTGGCGCTGAACCAGGCGGTCTATGCGGCTCTAAAGGGTGTAGACACGCGTGCTGCGGATGCGGCGACCAGACACTATTTAGAGCGGCTGCTGCTAGGCTACCGGCTCGCGGGTGTGGACAAGGACGAAGCGACGCGGGCAAAGGTGCGCACGCTGCAGGACGAGATGACGAGCATCAGCCTGCGGTTCAGCCGCAACGTTCAGGATGATGTGCGGACGATCCCGGTCAAGGACGCGAGTGCACTGGAGGGTCTGCCGGCGGATTACATCGCCCGACACAAGCCGGGCGCCAATGGAAGCGTCACCCTGACGACGGACTCACCGGACTACACGCCGGTGATGAGTTATGCAAAGAGCGCGGCGCTACGGCGCACCATGTACCTGGCCTATAACGATCGGGCGTACCCGGTGAACAAGGGGGTTCTAGAAGACCTGCTGCGGGTGCGGCAGGAGATGGCGACGACGCTGGGATTCGACACCTGGGCCGACCTGGCGACAGCGGACATGATGATGGGATCTGCCGGCAAGATGAAGGCCTTTCTCAACGAGGTGGACGAGGCGTCCCGCGGCCGGGCGGAGAAGGAGTTCGCGCGCATCCAGCACTTCGTCAACGAGAAAGACCCAAAGGCCGCGGCAGACCTGACGCAGTCCGATTCAGGCTACTGGGGTGAGCAGTTCCGGCGGGCGACGTACGACTTTGATTCACAGAGTGTACGGCCTTATTTCGCCTATGCGGCGGTCGAGGCGGGCATTCTTGAGACAGCGGCACGGCTCTTTCATGTGGAGTTTCGCAAGGCGGCTGATGCCGCGGTGTGGGATCCGACGGTGCACGCGTTTGACGTGTATGACGCGGGCCAGAAGCAGGGCCGGATCTATCTCGATATGCATCCGCGTGACGGCAAGAACAAGTGGTTCTCGGAGTCGCAGTTGGTGCCGGGAAAGGCGGGTGTGCAACTCCCCGAGGCCGCATTGATCTGTAACTTCTCTGGTGGCATATCGGGAGATCCGGGGTTAATGGAGTTTGGCGAGGTGGTGACGTTCTTTCACGAGTTCGGACACATGATGCACGAGGTGCTGGGTGGGCGGCAACGCTGGGCCGGGCAGAGTGGTGTCTCGACCGAGGGTGACTTTGTGGAGGCTCCGAGCCAGATGCTGGAGGAGATGTTCCATGATCCGCATATCCTGCAGAGCTTCGCAAAGCACTACAAGACAGGCGAGGTCCTGCCGCTCGGCATGATCGAGCGGATGAACCAGGCGGATTATTTCGGGCGGGGGAACTGGGTGCAGCGACAGCTCTTGTATGCGACCTACTCTCTGCAGGTACATAACGAGGCGCCGGGCAAGGTGGATCTGGACGCGCTCTGGCGGCAGGATGCGGCAAAGTTCAATCCGTATAAGTTCGTCGAGGGGTCCTACTTCTACGCGAGCTTCACGCACCTGACGGGCTACAGCTCGAACTACTACACCTATGTGCTGGACAAGGTCATTGCCGTTGATTTCTTTTCGCAGTTTGATGAGAAGAATCTGCTGGATGGACCTGCGGCGCTCCGGTACCGGAAGGCTGTTCTGGAGCCGGGGAGTTCAAAGCCGGCAACAGAGTTGGTGAAGGATTTTCTGGGCCGGCCGCAGAGTCTGGACGCACTCAAGACATGGATGGACAAGCAGTACGAGGGGAAGGTGGGGATGGCGATGGAGGCGCAGTAGGGAGGGTGTTGGGATGAGAGAGGGCGCCTTCGAGCGCCTCTCTTTGCGTGTGCGGGAAAGATGAGTCTGTGCCAAGTCAATGGATAGGGTCAGTGGAAAGGAAACTGTCAATGGTTCATCTCACGGCGAGGCGGAGCCAGCGTCCGCGGTGCTCTGTCGCTACCGGGAGAGACGGAACGACAAGCAAAAAGGCGGGTTCGTAGCGCGTGTTCTGGCTTAGGCTTTAGGCATGAACGATCTGCGTGGAAGTTTGGTGTCTCGGGCGGTGGTGGGTGCGGTCGCCGCGGCGGTAGCGGTGTCCTCGGCGATGGCTGCGGGTACGGATCGGGCGGCGCTGGTGAATCCGCTGGTCGGCACGGCGAACGGCGGCAATGTATTTCCCGGAGCGACGATGCCATTCGGTATGGTGCAGTTCAGCCCGGAGGCGACGCCGGTCAATGCAAAGCGGATGATTGCGGCGCCAGGCGGCTATGAATATAGCGCGACCAAGCTTCGCGGCTTCAGCCTGACGAATGTCGAGGGTTGGGGATGCGCGGGTGGGTCGGGCGATGTTCCACTCATGCCGACCACAGCCGCGGTGAGTGTCTCGCCATCGAAGGATTTTCGGCAGGAGTACGCGGAGACGTTCACGCATGCGGATGAGGTCGCGGAGCCGGGATCCTACCGGGTGAAGCTGGGCAACGGCGTTGCCGTGGCACTGGCAGCGGGCACGCGCATGGGTACGGGAACGTTTACGTTTCCCGAGGGGAAGGCGGCGCGAGTGCTGGTGCGCACCTCGGATTCCGAGGTGGGATCCACGGCAGCCGAGACCCGTGTGGATCGGGCGGCGGGAACTGTAACGGGAGCAGTTACAAGCGGAAATTTCTGCGGCTACATCGGAACGGAGGACCGGCGGCCGTACTACACGCTTCACTTTGTGGCGAATTTCGACCGGCCAGTGACGGAGACGGGTGCGTGGACGGACATGACGGTGACACCGGGGGCTCTCTCCGCTGGAAGTCTCTCGGGCAAGGCCGGCGGCACGGGTTTCGGACCGAAGGGCTTTCCAGAGGCTGGTCACGGATCCGGCGTCTGGCTGGGCTTCGGCACGGGAGGCGCGGTGCGAGTGCAGATCGGGATCTCCTATGTCAGCGAGGCCAATGCACGCGAGAATCTGGAAGCCGAAAGCAAGGGCGGCGCGACCTATGAGCAGGTGGCAGCGCGGGCACGGGCGGCGTGGAACAAGCGGCTCGGCCAGATCGAGATCGAGGGTGGAACGGACGAGCAGCAGAGGGTTTTTACGACAGCCTTGTACCACGCGCTGCAGATGCCGACGACATACAGCGACGTAAATGGCGAGTACACGGGGATGGACCATCAGACGCATCGTCTCGCCAGCGGCCAGGCCGTGCAGTATGCCAACTTTTCCGGATGGGATGTGTACCGGTCACAGTTACAGTTGCTGACGTGGCTGGACCCGAAGCAGGGAAGTGATGTGGCGCAGAGTCTGCTGAACCAGTCGCGCGAGGACGGCGGCCGATGGGATCGGTGGACGCACCTGGGTGGCGCGACCCATGTGATGAACGGGGACCCTGCCGCGGCAGCAGTTGCGGATGTCTGGGCGTTCGGTGGGCGCGGATTTGAAACCAAAGCTGCCCTGGCCTCGCTGGTGCACGCGGCAGACGTGCCGACAAAGGAAGATCTGAGCCATGACGGATGTCCGGTGGAGTGTGTGGGGCAGAGGCCGGGTCTGGACCAGTGGCTGACGCTGCACTACATCCCGGTCGGTGCGCCGGCATGGGGAGCGGCGGCGGATACGCTCGAGGATGTGTCGGCGGAGTTTGGCATCTCTGCGCTGGCAGGCCATCTGGGCGACGAGGCGGTGCGCGCCCGCTTCCAAGAGCGCGCGCAGTACTGGAGAAACATCTGGAACCCGAAGGCGGCGCCGGACGGCGGATACTTTATGAACCGGAACGCCGACGGCAGTTGGCCGACGCTTGACAAGGATGAGGACGACGACAACGATCAGACGCCGAAGCCGTTCACACCGGCATCCGGCGCGGGATTTGTGGAGGGAACAGCGGCCCAGTATGTGTGGATGGTTCCGTTTAATGTCGCCGGTCTGTTTGAGCAGATGGGCGGCCGTGACAAGGCCATCGCGCGGCTTGACCGATTCTTTTACGACGACAAGGGTGTGCCGGCGGTGACCAAGGCGGGCCCGTTGCACGCGGAGCTGGATAACGAGCCATCAATTGAGACACCCTGGCTCTATGACTTCGCCGGGCAGCCGTGGAAGACGCAACAGCTGGTGCGGCAGGTGCTGAACATTCTCTGGGTAAATAAGCCGAACGGCATTCCCGGCAACGACGACCTGGGCGAGATGTCGTCCTGGGCGGTCTTTGCGGGGATGGGTTTGTATCCGGAGATCCCTGGACGGGCGGAGCTGGTGCTGGCGAGTCCGCTGTTTACAAAGGTGACGGTGCATCGGGCGGGCGGCGATGTGCGGATTAGTGCACCGGCGGCGGCAACGGGCACACCCTATGTGCGCGGGATTAAAGTGAATGGAAAGGCGAGCTCGAAGACATGGCTGCCGGAGAGCTTTGCGCTCAAGGGCGGCCGGCTGGACTTCGACCTCGTGGCCGCCCCGGATACGAGCTGGGGTGTGGGCAGGGGAGATGAGCCGCCCTCTTTCGGGGCGCAGTAGAGCTGCAGACGGAGAAGCCCGGTCGCTTTGACCGGGCTCCTTCGTGCCGCGTTTGCGGATGTCACATCGCGGGCGGGTGATGCTTGTCGATCGACTCGGCGATCTCTTTTTCGAGCTTCGGTGTCAGGTGGGCTTCCATTTCGCCGCCGTGAGTTTTGGCATTGACCGTGTCGCGCAGCTCCTTCGATGGCTTGAAGAAGGGCACACGTTTGGCCGGCACGTCGACACGCTCGCCGGTCTTCGGATTGCGGCCGATGCGCGGTTTGCGTTGACGCGTGCGAAAGCTGCCGAAGCCACGAATCTCAATCTTGTCGCCCTCCTTCAGGGCACCGATGACGGACTCGAAGAGGGTGTCGACGATGACTTCACCGTCGCGGCGGGTAAGATCGCCGAGCGAGGTAACCTTGTCGACGAGATCGGCCTTGGTCATCTGGAGATTCCTTTCACGGCGCAGCCTGCGCGGCTGAACGACTCCATGTGATTGTAACTGAGGGGTTTGGGGCTTGTCAGCCAAAGCATGGCGCGACGTCTTCGGCGGACTCACCGAAGCACACACCATCCCTGCGTTAGGGTGTGTGCTTGAGAACACCGTCCCAGGGCCGAGCGTCGCCGAGTCCAGCGATCCAGTTCGTTCAGAGACGCACCGAGGAGTAGTCGTCTACTTCCACATAAAGTAAAAGCCCGGCGCGCGATCGAGCAGCTTGGACGGGTTAGGGAAGAGGTCGTCCGGGTCGGAGTTCAGCAGGCCGATCAGCCCGCGTTTCTGACTGGAGGGACGCGCGATCGAGGGTTCACCGGAGATGCCGACGGAACGTGCCGTATCGACCAGCGCGATGCGGAAGCCGCCTACCTTATCGATAAGGCCGAGCGGAAGCGATTGCTGACCGGTCCAGACCTGGCCGGTTGCAAGCGGCCGGATTTTGTCGTCGGAGGTGTGCCGGCCCACGGCGACGTCGTGCACGAACTGCGTGTACATATTGTCGACAAGAGACTGGAAGTAGGCGGCTTCTTTTGGAGTGAGATCCCGGCTCGGATCTCCGGCATCCTTGAGTTCGCCGGCGTGGATGACGATGTTCTTCAGCTTGGCCCAGCGCAGAAGATCGCCGTAGTTGGTCCACTCCATGATGACGCCGATGGAGCCAACGACGGAGGCATCGTTCGCGTAGATGCGGTCACAGGCGGAGGCGATGTAGTAGGCGCCTGACGCGCCGACGCTCTCGACGGAGGCGACAATCTTCTTGTGGTTTTCAGCTCGGACGCGGAGGACCTCGTGATAGATCTCCTGGGAGGCCGCAGCTCCTCCGCCTGGGGAGTTGATATGGAGAACGATGGCTTTGATGGACGAGTCTTCGCCGAACTTACGGAGTTGCGTATCTACCTTATCGGCGTCGAGGATGACGCCGGTGATGTCGATGACGCCGATCTGGCTCACGTTGAAGCCACTCGAGGCGGAGCCGTCGTTGGTACTGCGCATCATGGCCCAGATGAAGAGCCACAGCACAAGGAAGATAGCGGCAACAGAGCCCCCGATTGTCACGATATAGAACCAGGCGGAGCGTCGGCGAGCGGCAGCGCCCGCGGCGAAGTTCGGGTACGCAGCATAGCCGGGCTGCGCCAGCGGCGGGGCAAAGGAGGGTGGCGCGTGCGGAGCAGGTGGCGGCGGCGGGGGAACAAAGTCTTCCGGCATGTCGGGAGTGTAGCAGGGCGGGCGGCCCGGAGGAGGCGAGGGATCGCCTGCCTCGGTGCATCATGAAATCTGTTCCAGGCGGACGACCATCCGAGAGCGGAGTTTGCGTCGCAGGATCGTATCCGAACGTCTACTCTGTAACGTAGTATTAAGCGGCGAGAAGCCAGATGTGCGTGGTTTCAAGCAGCGATTGCAGGGGTCGAGGACCCTGAGAAGAGAGACCGATGGCGCATCCGCACGTCAGCATTGTGATTCCTGCCTATAACGAAGCGTCGCGCATCGATGCCACACTCGAGCGCGTGCTGGTGTGCGTGACAACACAGGGGTGGGATGCGGAGATTCTGGTCGTCGATGACGGCTCAACTGATGAGACGCCAAAGATCGTCGAGCAATGGATGCATCGGCCGGACAGGAGCAAAGGGCGACTGCACCTGATTCAGAACCCTGGGAATCGCGGCAAGGGATATAGCGTTCGCAATGGACTGCTGCAGGCGGCGGGCGAGATCGTGATGTTTACGGACGCGGATCTTTCAGCGCCGATGGAAGAGGCGGAGCGTCTGTTCGCCGCCATTGAGGACGGCGCGGATGTGGCAATCGGGTCGCGCTGGCTGGACCGGCAGCGGCAGACCATTCAACAGCCCATGTACCGCCAGTTCTTCGGCCGGTGCTTCAACTGGATCACCCGGCAGGTGATGAACCTGCCCTTCCATGACACGCAGTGCGGCTTCAAGGCCTTTCGGCGCGAGGCGGCGCAGGTGATCTTTCGGTTACAGACCATTGAGCGGTGGGGTTTCGATCCGGAGATCCTGTTCATCGCGCGCAAGCTGGGGTACGTAATCTGCGAAGTTCCTGTGACCTGGGGTCACGATGAGCGCAGCCGGCTCTCTTATCTCAAAGACGGCATGAAGATGCTGGAGGAGATGGCAATGGTTCGCAGGAACTCGCTGGCAGGCCGGTACGATGAAGCGATTGCCGCGATAACGGATACAAGCACCATGGTGACGCCGCAGGTCAAACGTGCGGCAAAGACGGCGACGCCGGCAAGGCCGACATCGATCTAGCGGACGTCACTCCAGTTCAGACCTTAAGGGCTGGACCGCGCGGGCTACGTCGTGGCCCGGCACAAGGATCTCACTCCAGGTTTTTGAAAGGTTTTTCGGTGCTTCGATCGGCGTTTCTCGCTCTCTCCGGTAGCTCCTCTTTGCGGGCGTTCTCTGAACGATCTGCCGCGGGCCGTCGGGTCTCCCAGCGCTTTGTCGCAGGCATGCAGCCGGCGGAGGCCATTGCTGCCTGCGAGGCTCTCAATCGCGAGGGCATGGCGGTTACGCTGGATTCGCTCGGGGAGAGCGTGGTGGAAGAACGTGCGGCTCGTGCGAGTGCGGATGTCTACCATCAGCTGCTGGACGCGGTCCAGGCGCGTGGGCTTGATGCCAACGTAAGCGTGAAGTTGACGCAGGTGGGCATGGACATCGATCCGGCTCTTGCCGAGAGAATCGTAGGCGAGATGCTGGAGCACGCAGCAGCGGTCGACTCTTTTGTGCGCCTCGACATGGAGGGCTCTGCCTATACTGAAGCCACCCTGGCGATGACCGAACGGCTGCACGCCCGGCCGGGTATGCAGGGCCGTATTGGTACTGTGCTGCAGGCCTACCTGTATCGCACGGCGGATGACGCCAGGCGGCTGGTGGAGCAGGGCATCCGCATCCGGCTGTGCAAGGGGGCCTACAAGGAGCCGGGCGAGAAGGCCTTTCCGGAGAAGCGGGATGTCGATGAAAATTACGTCGCACTGATGACGTACCTGGCCGCCAGCGGGGTGTTCTGCGGCATTGCCACGCATGACGAGCGCATCGTCCAAGCAATGCGGCGCTTCGTAGAGAGCTACGGTCTCCCGAAGCATGCCTTTGAGTTTCAGATGCTGTACGGCATTCGGCGCGATCTGCAGCGGGCTCTGGTGGGCGACGGGTACAAAGTAAGGGTCTACCTGCCGTTTGGCACGGAGTGGTATCCCTACTTCATGCGCAGACTGGCCGAACGGCCGGCGAATGTCCTCTTCTTAGCAAAAAACTTCCTGAAGCAGTAGCGTTGGGTCAGCGCGGACCGTTCCCGAAGGAGTTGCGCGGCGGCGGTGGCGGAAGCAGCGGCTCGACCGCATTCAGATTGTTGAGTGTGGAACGCTCCTCCGGAGAAAAATCTGCGGCAAAGCGTCCGGACTCAATGGCCTGGTGCCGCTGCTCGGGCGGCAGGGTACGCAGTTCGCGAAAGGCACGGGAGACGGCACGCTGGCGATCCTCTGGCAGACTGCCGAGCTGCTGCATGGTGCCACGCACCCGCTGCCGCTCTTCCGGTGCCAGGTGCTCCATGGCCTCTGCCCGCTCCAGCACGTGCTGCCGCTGCTGCGGCGGCATGTTGTTCAGCTGCACCAGGCGATCGCGCATCCGCTGCTGTACCTGAGGCGAGAGATCTCGGAAGCCGGGCTCCCGTTCGAGCGCACGCTGCTGCTCGGGTGCGGGAAGGCTGCTATGGCGGTTCATCCACTGGGAGAGGTGTTCCTGCCCCGGTCTCGGTCCGAGCTGCTGGGGGTAGCCGCCGCCGCGCTGCTGCTGGGGGTAGCCGCCGCCGCGCTGCCCATTCGGCGCGTTGCCCTGAAAGCTTCTCCCCGAGGCCAGCGCGGGAAGCCCAAAGGCGCAGAGAAGCAGGCCGCTGGCGAGAGCGGGAGCATGACGGCGGATTGGAGCGGCACTACCCATTGGCTTTGCGACGACAGATGCTTTGTTTGGAGTCTCGTGCAGGTGACTGTGCAGGTGTGAGGAACCACCCAGAAAGCGTACTAGACGAGAGCGAAGGATCTAGCTGGCTGGCGCAGCCGTACTGGAGTCGTCAGGGCCATCCTCCTGCAGCAGTTGATCCATCGTCTGCAACGCCTGATCGTTCCGGTCGATGATCTGCAGATCCTGCACGGCGGCCGAGGCCTCCACTGTTGCAGGATGGAGCACATGCGACACCGTGACCGCCGTTCCACCGCTGACGGCGAGCACCAGGGCCAGAGCGCCGGCAACTGCGGGGCGAAACTGACGGCCGGTTGAGAAGAGAAGCGTGCTGCGCAGGCGCTCCAGAAAGCCTTCGGGCGCTGCCGCCTGTTCGTCCCGCAGCCGCGCCATCAGCCGGCCATCAAACCAGGGGCTCGGCTCCGGTGCGGTCCAGCCATCAAGCGCGCCAAAGGCGGCCTGCAGTTCGGCCAGATCCTCGCGGCACGGGTCACAGGCCGCGAGATGCGCCTGCGCTGCGCGCGCCTCGGTCGACCCTGGATCAAGCAAGAGGTCAGGCAGGGCGGCTTGGCAACGGGTGCAGTTCATCGGTGTGTGTCCTTTCTTCGGCAGGCCCGCAGGCCTGGCCGGTAGTTGATACGAGAACAGGCTAAACAAAGCTCTTCAGCTTATCCCGCAGCGTCTGATAGGCGCGGAAGAGCAGCGACTTGGTTGCGGACTCCGAAAGCTTGAGCACCTCGCCTATCTGTTTGTAATCCATACCTTCGTACTTGTGCATGAGCACCGCTGTGCGCTGGCGTTCCGGCAGGGCGAGAACGTGGTCGCGAATGGCCGCCATCCGTTCGTCGGAGACCATCCGGGTCTCAGCCCCCGGCGTCAGGTCGGCGACGTCCGGGGTAGACCCGGTCTCATCATCCGCCTGATCCAGGTAGATCGTGGCGGCGGTACGCTCGTGCCGGGTATCGCGAGCGTGGTTGACACCCAGGTTGGTTGCGATGCGGTAGAGCCAGGTAGAAAAGCGCGCCTCCGCCCGGTAGGTCTCGCGCGAGCGATACACCCGCAGGAAGACCTCCTGGGCAAGCTCTTCGGCCACAGCCTGGTTGTGAACCATGCGGAACATGAAGTGGATGATCGGCTTACGGTACTTTTCCAACAGCACATCAAAGGCAGCCATGTTGCCGGACCGCAGCTCCAGCATGATCGCCGCGTCGTCCATCCCGGCAAAGGTATTGGCCGGCGTGGCCAGGCCGGCAGTGGCCGAGCGAGCTTTCGCGGGAGCAGGGTGACCGCCGTGTGAGCTGTCTGGAGTCAACGCGGGACTGAACGCCAGGCTTGCCATACTAGTGGTAACCCAACATTTCCTGTCTGGTTGCGGTCGACTGCGGGAATGCTGCGGTCGACGACCCGGTTGCCGCAGCTGTGAACGTGAGCGCCCATACGGCCCTGATTGTACCGCCGCCTGCATGAGCCCGGTGTCGACTTCCCCCCGGTCCAGCCAGGAAGATTTCAGGCACCCGAGATGGTATGCTCAAATCGAGCGACAGCCGCGCGGGTCAGACACGCGATCCCGGCGAGCTCTCAGCACGACTGCGCAGCATACGGGCGCAACGGGCGCATAACTCAGCGGTAGAGTGCCACCTTCACACGGTGGAAGTCGTAGGTTCGAATCCTGCTGTGCCCACCATCTAAGACTTTCAGAGTGAATAAGTTAGCGTCCCCTGCGTTGGCGTCCTAAACGGCTGACGGTGCAGACGACGGTGCAGAGCCCAAGGTGAGCGACGCGAACCCTTCTCCAGTTCCCATGAGCATGTCAAACTGCCGTCCGCTTGCAGACCTCTTATCCGCCGAAATTGCGCGGGTATAAAGGTCCAGAGTGGTGCGACTGTTAGCGTGCCTCAGAAGCTCCTGAGCCGTCTTCACGTCAACTCCCAACGAGCGGAGATTGGTTGCGAGCGAATGGCGGAAGCTGTGCCACCCTATGGTTTTGCCGTGGATGCCCGCCTCCAGTAACGCGGGCCGGATGATCTTGTTGAGCACCATATCCGGGAATAGCGGTTGGGTGCCGTTGAGTCGCACGGAAGGGAAGAGGAAGTCGTCCTCGCTCCCGTAACGCGAAACGGAGCGCCACTCGGCAAGCACCTCCAGCACCGCTGGGTGCAGAGGGACTGGACGACGGCTCGCCGGTGTTTTGGTTTTGCCGATGTGGTTCCGCACGATACCTTTGGTGACGTATACCTGCATAGTCCGAGTACAGATGTCAGCCCATCGAAGGGCAAACATCTCAGACCGCCTTAGCCCCGTAGAGCCCGCTAGCGTCACCATCGCTTGCTCACGCAAGGGCAGGCGGCACACGAGGGCGCGGAACTCCTCCGGGGTGAGAACATCAGGCTCCCGAAGACGGGCGGCAGAGCACCGCACCTTACTTATGGGGTTGGTTGTGATGAACTCATACCGAATACCATGGGTGAAGATTGCGGACATCTGATTCCGAATCTTGGTCCGGGTGCCCGGGGCGAGCGGGAGAGAGTGGAGCCACACCTCAACCGCTATGGTGCGGACGGAGGAGAGGCGGGTTGAACCCCACTTCGGCAAGAGGTACAGGCTGAGGTTGCCCCGGTAATTCTCCAGAGTCGCGTGCGACTTCCGGTCCGGGATTAGTTCATGCGTGGTGAAGTGGGTTACGAGGTCCTGGACCGTTTCCGGCGTGCGGACCCCTGAGTTGATTTTGAAACGCATCTCCAGAACGGCCTTCTCAGCGTCCCGGCGGAGAGGGTAGTCCTCTACCGATCCGATCTTGAGATTGCGGTAGGCGCGCTTATTCTCGCGGTCCTCTCGGTAGCGAAAGAACCATGAATCCGGCGTCGTCTTGTTCTTGATGCGCAATAGGCTTCCTTGCTGGAAACGGGTGCTCTCAGGCATCTTTCCTCCAAGAGCCCCGGGTGGCTTGCCCGAAGTGTAACCCGAATTCAGCATCTCAAGCCGCCGTCTGCCCGCCTTGCCGCCGTCCGACCATCCACGCGGTTAAGTCGCTTGCAAGGAACCGCCACAGCCGCTTTTTACCCTCACCGATTGGGTGCGCGGGCAAGTATCCTTCCCGCGCCCAACGGTTGACGGTGCCCTGAGCCACTCCACCGAGGAAGGCTCCAGCCTCACGCGAGTTCATAAACCTTTCCTGAGCGTTATTCACATGCCTCTCCTGTCCAAGTTCTTTGTTTTCAACACGCGGAACTGCCAAATCTTCATTAGAAGCTTCTAAGTCTATTAGATTCTGTATATCTCCCGAAATTGGGATTTATCCCAAATCGTGTAGGAAAGTGGATGGCGGCGCTCTTTTGGGCTTTAGCCGTAGACATTTTCGAGTCCGTCCACAGCGCCTTCGCCTATCCTTCGCCTATGCCCAGCCGTCGCAGCCGCAAGCCGTTTGATCCGTCTTCGCTCAACTATTCATGCCCCCGTTGCTCGGCCACTATCACCCCGGCTGAGAACACCGTCTTGGACCTGGAGGGCAACTACCGTTGTGTCCATTGCACAGAGGTGTTCAACCGGAGCGAGGTAGTCAGGCCACAGAGCGCCGCCGTTGCCGCTCAGCTTGGTTGAGTCATCCACGTAAGATTGCGTTACGCGTCTCTTTTGAGAGTTACCCCTAGACATTTTGGCGTTCCCCATGTGGTAGAAGGGCGACAAGGACCCGCTTGGGTTGCGAGGTGGGAGACGAGGCTTGAACGTCAAGGCGCGCGGCTTGCCGCTTGTCTGACGGCGAGCGATTTTCATTTCTTCTCCTCTCTTGCCAAACCCACCCATGTCTCCCTGTCAGACGAACTCTGTGAGTCGGACTGGGGGACGGGGGATGGGGCGGGTCTGTCTGTCTTACTTACTTACTTACCTATAGGACGACGACAGACGGACTCATACTATTAGCCAGTCTTGAGGCCATCGCATCGGTGCTGCCACACCCAATCCTTCCCACGCTTGATCCCGTGTTCTTGAAGCAGCTTCACCAAGGCGCGCGCGGAGAGCGTCGGGTTGTTCGCCATGATTCGGATGGCTTGCACGTGCCTGCGGTCCGGGTCATGTAAAGGTCTTTGACCTGCCTTGATAGCCGAGGGGCGGAAGAGACGGCGGCGCACATGCACCCAAGTTGGTGTGCGTGCCACCCCGGGCGTCTTTTCGGCCTCCATGTCTAAGAACCGAACCAAGTCCGACACGCTCAAGTCTTGATTCGCTGCGAGAAGTAGCCACGGATACCCGGGCGTGCCGAGATAATCCCGGGTGTCGAGGGTGTGTTTTATGGTCCGCTCTACCTTGCGGCCGTAGCCATCGGTGAAGGTCATAACGGTTGTGTCGGGTCGTTCGCTCATCTTATCGGTTCATCTTTCTTAGCTCGTTGCCAACGTGCTTGGAGATAGTCTGCGAGTGCTTGGCGAGCACCTTGTCCATGCCGCTCGCGTCAAGCGCCTGGAGGTTGTAGGTGGGGCTAACGTGCGCGTGATAGTGTTTGCCGCCCGAGCCCCCCAAGTCTCCCGAGCGCGCCATCTTTGACAAGCCGTCCATGACGCCGCCGGGCACGACACCTTCACCCGGCGTAAGCATGGCCGGTACCGTGTCGCCATTGCCGACGCCCGGGACGCCATCCGTGCCCGAGTTGAACGCCATTACCGAAGCGAAGGCCATGGCCCCGAGGGCTGGACCCATTACAATGTTGAGCGGGAAGGGGAAATGCATACCGGCCAAGAACGCCTTACGGGCGGCGGCGGCGGCGTCTGACTCTTTCGTCATATCGTTGGCCAAGATGCTCTTGATGGCGTTCTGGATCATGCCGGAGGCTACTTGGTCCCCAATGCTGGACATCATGGCCCCAAAGCTTTGGTGCGCCATGAGCACGCGGCTTAGCCCGCCTGCGATTGAGTCCTGGAATTGGTTTTCCGCTCCGAGGATGCGGGCGTTGCGTTCCTTCTCCGCTTGATCCTGGATTTGGGTGAGCCGGTTCTCGTGCTCTTTCGTCAACTGCTCCCGCTTGTTGAGGATGGCGGTGAGTTTGACCTCGTAGTCCTTTGCGCCCTTGTCCAAGGCGGACGCCTCATCGCTTAGTGCTTTCTGCTTTAGCTCAAACTCGTTATTGGCCGCAGCGGCTTCCTCCTCCATGCGGCGCTGTATGGTAACGCGGTGTGCGCTGTCCCGAAGGGCTTGCGCCTCTTCATCCGCTGCGAGGGCGAGTTGGCCCATTGCCTGCGTTTGCGCGGCCGCTTCCTTGCCTAGCTCGGCCTGGAGCTTCGCCTCTTCCGCCCCGGCTTGCCTTTCGACTTCCACCCGTTGGTTCTGGAGTTCCCGGTAGAACTGCGTATTTTGGAGGTTGCGGGCTTGCTCTTCCTTGATGGCGGCGTCAATGGCTGCCAGCCGCTCACTGGAGCCTTGCTGGGTAGCGTTGATCTTCTCCCGCTCGGACTGCTCAAGATCCGTGAGGTCCTTTTTGTACTGCTCTACGGACGCCTTCTCTGCTAGCCCGGCAATCGTGTTTTGGTGCTGGAGGGTCAACTCCTCGGCCTTTTGGTGGAGCGCCTGAAGTTGGTTGTTGTAATCCTTGCCGCCCTTGTCCAGCGCGGCTATGAGTTGGGTATTGCCCCGAAGCTGGACTTGGTACTCCTCATTGGCGAGGGCGGTGTCCGCCGCCAGCCGCTCCGCAATCGTGGCCTGCCGGATGCTTTCTTGGGCGGCGGCGGCTTCACGTTCGGCGGCCACCTTTAGCTCGCCCATCTTCATGCCGTGCTCGGCCGCTTGCCGCTCGGCTTCGGATGCCCGAGCCCCGGCCTCTTTGTCCACGGCCGTTTTGGCATTACCGCCCTCGGCTTTCTTGAGCGCGGCTACTTTCTGCTCCACCTCCATCTGGTCATTGAGGGCCTCTACTAAAGTCTGTTGGGCCTT
Organism: Acidobacteriaceae bacterium; assembly: GCA_903642235.1. Lineage (GTDB taxonomy): Bacteria > Acidobacteriota > Terriglobia > Terriglobales > Acidobacteriaceae > Edaphobacter. Next base: position 358,889 of record CAHJWL010000001.1, read on the forward strand.
CATCTCTTTCTCGGTGAAGTTCACCCCGGCGGCCTTCAAGGTGGCGAGGGCTTGCTCGTGCTTGATGAGCGCGTCCCGGTCTGTCCCGCCGCCCAACGCCGGATTCTGCGAGGTGGCTTTCGCGGCGTTCTGAGCATCAAGGATCTTTTGGGCGCTGTCCCGGGTGCCCTTCAGGAGGTCCGAAGCTTCGGCCGCTTTGCCCTCGGTGGTGAGCTTTTTGTACTCAGTCGAGAACGCCGTCAGTGCGTGCTTGGCACCGTCAGACCCCACGCCTATTTCGTACCAATGGCCCTTGAGGTCCTCGAAAACCTTATCCCCCGCCTTCTCGACAGACTCAAAGGCGCGGATGAGTTCGTCCATGCTTTGCTTGTCGATAAGCTCAAGTTGCTTTTTGAGCGCGCCGAGGTGGTTATTTTTGAGTTCGTCCGTGCGGATGCCCGCCTGGAGAAGTTTCTGGTCCAGTTGATTGAAGGCGTTTTGCGCCGCTGTACCGAACTTGGTTTGATCCTCAGAAAGCTCGAATCCTGCCTCTTTGAGCTTGGCAAAGTGCTCAATGAGCAGAACCGCTCCCAAGGCGATAGCCGCAAACGGGAAAGCCGCTTCCAAGGCCGCACCCAAGGGTCCGATATGGACCATGAGCGCCGTAATCGCCCGAGGCATCTGCTCACCGAAGGCTTCGGAGACGGCCATAATGGCGTGGCGGCTGGCGAACATGTTGGAGGAGACGTGCCCGCCCATCTCCTGCGAGCCGCTCTTTATCTCCGTAAACGCTCCGCGTGCGCTTTTGGCGGCGTCCGCGAGGCCGCTTTGGAATGTTGCGGTTTTAGTCTGAAGATCTACGGACAATACCCATACAGGCTGTGCCATCGCTACCCTGCTTTCTCGCCAAAGGCGAATAAAACGAATGTCGGATGAAGTCTCGCTCCGCGCCTCCCCATAAGCACAGCGGAGCGAAACCCTTGTAAACTTGCCGGTTTTAGCCGACGACCGCCAAACCCAAACGAGGGGGCGCGGGAATCGTCTGCACGATGACCGGAAACGGATTGCTTCCCCCGCCGGAAGGTGGTGAAGTGCGCTCACGGGTTGACTTGGGATAGCCAATCCCCTGCGGGGCCGTGAGCGCGGGTTACTCCCCCGCAGATGTTGAGGGCTATGCCGTCAGCTTCGAGATAGCGGTTGGGACAACCAACTTGCTATCCGAACGGGAGAAAGCTACTACGGCCGAGCCGTCCTTTGCAGGCACATCGTAGCGGTACGAGAAGGGCGCACCGTTCTCGGCCTCGCGGACTACGAACCGCTTGAAGTCCCCAAAGACGAGCGGTGACACGCCCGCAAAGGTTCCGTCCGCAGCTACTGGGTCCATGTCGTTGTTGACAAGGATGTCGTAGCCATGGAGCCGCGCAGGCGTGCCGAGGCTAGCGTTGCCTTCCTCAAAAGCGTCCTTCCAAAGCGCCCGGCGGTCCCCCGTCAAGCCTGTCTTCAGCTTTCGCAGATACTTGATGGTGAGGTCCGAAGCCATGTACAAGCCCTGCGGCCGGTACAAGGCCGGGACGGTGTAGGCGAGGTCCAGAGCGATATCCAAGTCCAGCGCAACCGCACCGGCCGAGTAAGCCGTTGCGTTTTGTAGAAACCCGGTAGGCTCACCCGATCCAGTGCCCTTGGTGTACTTCAGGTTCTGCGTGCGGGCGATTCGAGCCAAAAGCGCGCTGAACATCTCCTCCAGAACGTTTAGGTTCGCGTCAGTGACGACCTCACGCGGAACAAAGATGGGCTTGGACGAGAACTTGAAGGCTCCCATCTCAGGGCCAGTAATCGCCGTGGGCGGCGTGTCACCCGAGACGATGGCGTCCGCTCCGGTGTAGTCCGCCGGGGCCAAAATCACGGCCGTCTCCGAGTCCGAGATAACCGGGAACACTGCGGGCTCTCCACCCTGCGTTGACCAAATGGTGGAGACGTTCCTGACCGGCGTTGCGGCAGCGTAGTTGCGGGCGACTACCCCGGCAACGATGGAAGGGATAAACACCCCGCCATTACCCGACGGCCGCAGATCAGCCAAGGCGGTCACGTCGCCGCCGAGGTAGGCGGCAAAGGACTTCAACTGGTCAACTTCACTCGGGGACGCGGCTTTGACCGCTTCCTTGAAGGTTGTAGGCCCGGCCGCATGTACGGCTTGGGCTCCGGTTTCGGCTTCTTTAGAGGCGAGGCCAAAGAAGCCGTAGCCGTCAGCGCGCAAAGTGTTCTGACCTTGCACCGTTCGGATTTGTTTACCGAGCTTTTCAGCCTCTTTCGTATGAAGATTCGCCAGCTCGGTTTCGGTGGCCGTCATGGCGCGCTTTTCACGCTCGGCAGTGGCAATCAAGCCCTCGGCCTTGTCCAGTAATGCTGTATGTTCCTGCTTCAGTTCGAATAGCTTAGGCATGTGCTTTTCTCCGTAGAAGTTCGCCCGCTCGGCCGGGAAGGCCGTGCGTTGCGTTGTTGCTTGCCGCATACGCGCCCTAAAACACCCGCAGTGGGGAAGGCTGTGCGCGCCATAGCCCCGGGCCTTTCTACCTAGGGCAGCCGATTGAACTTTGGGGCGGGCCGAGAAAGCGACCCGCCCGGGGCGCGGTAAGGGTGAAAGGACCTTCCGCGCCGCGCGCCGCTGCGAGAGGGACTGACCCCCTTCGGCGCGCAAAAGCGTTTCGTTTAGTTCCGTGCGTCCGGCAAGGCGTAGAGCTTCTCGCACCAACCAACGGAGTCGCCAGCCTGGACCACTTCGGGCTCGGACTCTGCCGGGGATTGTGGAGTAGTGAGCCGGGCAACCAAGACCCCAAATCCCTCAGCGGCTAATCGCATCGGCTGAAGCGTATCCGGGTCCGGCTCAAGAGCGACGGACATCTCGCTTCCATTCCAGCCAAGCGTGCCGCAGTAGAAGAGCCCGCGTGCGACTGCACGCTCTACGTCCCGGTCCTTCCCGGGATAGTCCTTATCCACGCGGACTAGCAGGAAGTCTTCGCCGTTGCCCAACACCGCCGCTGTAATGGTGCTCTGTGAAACCAACTCGTAAATGTCCATCTCTCGCTCCATTCGATCTGTAGAATGGGCCGAAGCCCGTTTGATACGTTCGCGCGTGTCCTATTCGGCTACCGGCCTCGGGTGTTAGCGCACTCCGGGGCCTCTTTGCTTCGAGCTACTCGTCAACGTCCTGAGCGCCGCCCGCTTTGGTGTTTGCTACAAGCTTCCGCGCATCCAGCAGTGCTTTAGTAGCCCGGTCGCTTATCACCCATTGCTGAGCCCACAAGTACGCCCCGCTCTTGGGGTCCGCTGGGGTAAAAGCTTCATGGTCCCGTTGGTGAAGGATTAGCCCAATCGGCCTCCAGCCGAGTTGCTCCTCAAGTCGGCGGGCTGTTGCGTATGGCTCGGGCATGCGCTCGGGGGCAGGTAGCGGTATGACATAAGCCGAATCCGAACTCTGGAACTCGCTCAGGAACACAAGAGCGCCGTTGGCGTCTGTCTCAGACAGGCCAGCCCGGGCCATTGCTTCGCGTAGCTCGTGGAGGACTACGTATGCCTCGATAACGGCTCGTCGCGGTGTGAGCACAAGGTCCTTCCGGCGTTTCTTACCCGACTTGAAAGCCCGCCGGACTTTGGCCGCTTTCGTCCAAGTCGCTGCCATCAAGTTTCTCTCGGTCGCTCTTGGTGTATCCATCGGCCCTCCCTGTGACAAGCTCGAAGTTACGCTAATCTCACAAATTGCCGCATCCCACACTTGGGTGAGAGGCCGCACCGTGCGGGGCATAGTTGCTCGTCCGCGTAGCGCGTCCATCAAACGGACGAGAGGCTGGACCGTAAGGTGGACGTGCTAAGTGGACTTGTAAGGTGAACATTACAGGTCACTTACGGTACCTATGTACTCTATCGCCCCGGTCCTTCGGCGGCTATATTCCTTTTCAGCAGTGATGAAGGACTGAAAGAGGTTCCACTTGACTTGCTTGCGATTTACGCCGATGGAGAACAATCGTTGCTGGACTGTAGTAGACGTTCTTGGTGCCGAACTGGTGGCTCAGGTCACGCGGCTAAGCCCGGGGCTTTGCACAATTACACCCAACCGTCCGCTGTCTCAGGAGGAGGTCCAATCCATCGAAGACTTCATGGTTCACGAACGCCGCAAACAACGGAGGGCGAAGCGAAACGCTCGCTCCCTGGAATGGCTAGAAGGGCTTTACGCGCTTACGGATACGCGGGCAGCTTAGGTGATGGCAAACGGTAAGACCCGAGGCGACACGCCGTATACGGTGGCAGAGGTGGCCGCTTTGACCGGGTATTCCCGCCAGACCGTCACCCGGCTCTTTGAGAGGGAGCCGGGCGTCCTCGTCCTGGAGCGACCGGAGGGGATGCACAAGCGACGGTATCGCAGCATCCGCATACCCGAGCGCGTTTATGCGCGTGTCGTCGAGAAGATGAGCGGGTGACCCGCGACAGGCATAATCTCTAGTGCGCCCGCCGGGATTGGCAGACACGCTTGCGGGCGGTCTACCTGGGTACCAACAAGGAATTCGGGGCCCGATTGAAGCGCGGCGGTATAGAAGTCGCCCTTACTGTCTGCAATCTTGACTTGCGGAATGCTGCTCTCCTCTATGTTGACTATGTTGTAGAGGATGAGTTGCGCTACCTGCCTGGGTCCGCTATAGACCGGGGGCGCAATTGTTCCGCTGATTTGGTAAGTAGCCGTTACCCCGTCACGATCTTGCGCCTGGACGATTCGCGCCTTTGCATCCATTAGGCTGTCCAAGCCAGACAATCGCGCGCTACCCTGAGCTTCAGCGGCGTGCGGTGTAGCGAAGATTAGAACCACCGAACTTGGCTCTTTCAACCTCAAGGCGGGGTCTCCCGTGTTGACCCGAACGGCGATACTGAAATTATCTCCGGCGTAGTAGACCATCGTTTCCCCTTCTCACGTCATCAAGCGCGTCCGGCCGGGCTAAGTATACTGCGAAGCTGCGAATCATTCGCTACGGTGCACGACGGTGCAGAGAAGTCTGGCGGTGCAACTTTTAGAGCTTTTTGGGGCCACCCGGTGCTCTAGATTCAGTAAGTTGCGGTTGTAGAACGTCTTCACACGGTGGAAGTCGTAGGTTCGAATCCTGCTGTGCCCACCATCAAATGAACAATTTACAGGCAGTGCCCAAGTGAACTTGGTGCCATGTGGTGTCCGAGTGTCTGACGAGGTTATCGTACAGAGAGCACGGACGGCACCGCAGACGAGAAACTGACTGGCCTGGTCGGCGGATCGCTCTCCGATCACATTGGCCTGCCTGACGAGGACCAGCCGGACCTGCTGACCAAAGCCGAGCAGGTATTTGTACCGAAGAAGCCAAAGGCGTTCAAAGCGAAGGCAGATGCCGTTGCCAAGCCGAAGTCCAGAGCGCCGAAAGCTACGGCAGAGAAAGAGGCGACGCGAAAGAAAGCAGCCTAGGTTCTTCTAGTTCCGGCTGCGTCCGGATGTTTGTGACTTCTCAGCCGAGAGACCGTTCACTGATCTTCTGGCCTCCCCTCTGCCTCACATGAAGCAGGATTCGTGGAGACACCGCCCATTACGGACGCCGCAATAGAATCACTCCAATGACGAAGCGGGCAAAACAAAGCGCGGGGCTCCTCATGTTCCGCAGGAACGGAGATGCGCTTGAAGTCTTCCTCGTGCATCCCGGCGGGCCGTATTGGTCCAAGAAGAATGAAGGTGCCTGGACGCTGCCAAAGGGCGAATACGAGGATGCCGAGGAGGCTCTTGCAGCGGCGCAACGCGAGTTTGGGGAGGAGACCGGCTTCACCGCACTTGGTCCGTTCCTGGAACTGGGTTCAGTCCGTCAGAAGAGCGGCAAGGTGGTCATAGCCTGGGCGTTTGAAGGGGACTGTGATCCTGCTCAGCTGGTCAGCAACACCTGCGAGGTGGAATGGCCACCTCGGTCCGGAAAGCACATTGTCATCCCCGAGGTGGATCGCGGTGCTTGGTTTTCGCTGGTCGACGCTGCCGTGGTCATCCGCGAAGAGCAGCGGCCGCTACTGCTGGGCTTGCAGGAACAGATCAGACTTCGCCTCAAGTGATTGCACGGTCTTCACGTCGCCTGCCGCGTCCTCGTCCAACTTGAAGTTGCTGAGTCCCACACCGACGAGCCGATAGAGCTGCTGCGGCGGCAGGTCAACCCGCTCCCGTTGTGCGAGAGCAATGTTCGTCAGTTCCTCACAGCTGGAGATCAAGACAGGCGGTGTCAGGCTACGGGTAAAGGAGGTGAACTCCTTCGTCTTCAGCTTAAGCACCACGGTTCGCGCCTGACGAGCATTGCTCTCCGAAGCACGCCAGACCTTCTCTGCAAGCCGGCGAATCGGGGCCTCGCACTCTGTAAGGGTTAGGTCGTCGGGGAAGGTGTCCTCAGAGGAGACCTGCTTCCGCACACGGTTCGAGACCACCGGAGTGTGATCGATGCCGCGAGCCAGCTCGTAAAGGCGCATGCTATAGCTGCCAAAGTGTTGCTCCAGCGTGGGAAGATCCATCGCGTAGATGTCGCCCACAGTCTTGATCCCGGCCGTTGCCATGCGTGCCTCCGTGACCTTGCCTACGCCTGGGATGCGACCAACTGGGAGTGTCAGCAGAAATCCCTGAACCTCATGGGGCTGAATGACGAACAGGCCGTCCGGCTTGCGCCAGTCAGAGGCGATCTTCGCCAGGAACTTGTTCGGAGCAACGCCGGCCGATGCCGTCAGTTTCAGTTCCGCTCGAATCTGCTGCCGTATTGTCTTGGCCACCAGCGTTGCCGTTGGCAGGCCGGTCTTGTTTTCCGTTACGTCGAGGTAGGCCTCATCGAGTGACAACGGTTCAATCGCGTCTGTGTGCCTTTGAAAGATTTCGCGTGCGGACTGTGAAGCCACCTTGTAGCGCGTGAAGTCGGGCGGTACGAAGATCGCGTCCGGGCACAAGCGCTCCGCGCTGATCGCTGGCATGGCTGAGCGAATCCCGAAGCGTCTTGCTTCGTACGATGCAGCGCAGACGACAGACCGCTTACCCTTCCAGGCGACAACGACGGGGCGGCCGCGGAGGTTCGCATCGTCGCGTTGCTCAACGGAAGCATAAAAGGCATCCATGTCGACGTGCACGATCTTGCGTGCGCCGAGCGCGGTGACTTCGATCTCAGCGGTGCTCTGTGGTTCATGCATGGGAGAACTGGTCGGACGTGTCGCGTTCTGACAGCAAAGGACGACAGAAGCGCATCTCTGGGCCAATCCTGATCCTGCAACGGCCCACGCGTATATTCTGCCACGTTCTCCTTCTGTTCGCCTTCTTCAGGCCGCGGCTGCCACGAACGCGAAACACCTTGCAATTTCCTGACCGGTTCCTTGTAGGAGGACGGACCATATGGCCAGAGATCCTCGTCACATCGACGGACGTTACCCTCTTCGACTCCTGTTTGAGAACGTCCAGCTTCGTAGAAGCAGAGCGTCTGCAGAAGACTGCCGGCGTATTTTCAGAACTCATCCTCTACGTGGTCGATGTAGCACTCAGGTCATCGCATAAGGACTCGCGGGTTCCGCAATCGCATCATCAATCCAGCCATACAGGATGTCCTCGGCTCCGGGATTTCCCATATGTTGCCGGTTCCCTCTGGCGATCAGATCCTTCTTCTCGCCTCTCATGCCAACGAGGAAGTTGTCTTCGATGGGGAAGATGGAATCCTCCATGCCATCGAGGATGAGCAGTTTGCAGCTGGGTCGATCAAGCACTCCTGAGTCGAGAAGACTGAATTTCTTCGCCTCCGCTGCATACGCTCTGACGGGATCGGCATCGCGATAGCCAAACTTGTAGGCGAGCGCGTCCGCCAGGGCGAAGGGATACTCCATCTGGTTCGACGCGTGAATCCAGGCCGGATCGAACATAGAGTGGCAACCGCCGCCTTGTGCTACTACGGCAAGAAGACGGTCGGCATGGGTATGGGCAAGACGCATGGCGTAATAGCCACCGGTACTAATTCCACGCGCAACAATCTTTGCTAAGTCGAATCCATATTCGATTGCATGGGCGGACACCCAGTCAAGGATGCTGCTCATAAGCCGGTCCGGAGAGTTCGGATCGTTCGGCGCGGCCGGACAGTCACCCGTCCCAGGAATCTCGAAGCTCAGTGTCGCAAACCCGCGATCCACATGCATTTGGGTACGCGGCGTATGGTCGGTCCGGTAGGCATCTAGGCCGCAGAGGAACAGGAGCACAGGCCAGCCCTTCTCAGGCTTCTCCCCAAGAGGCATCCGCAAGTAGGTCTGGATTGCGACTTCCTGGTCGCCGGCAGATGAATCCGCATGACTGAACGGCACTTCGAGCGCGACGCTTGGCGGACTCAGGTACTTGGCCGCTTTCACGTAAGTTTCCTTGCCCTTCGCCCATGCGAGCTGGCTGACTTCAGATCGATTGACCGGGAAACGAGCCATGCGGTAGACAGCCGCAGCCCGCAGGAAGAAATCCTTCGCCTTTGCGATGTCGCCTTGCGCTTCCGCCTGCTCGGCCAGCATGACGAGGTTCTCCGCTACAGGAAAGAACGGCTTCGCATACTCATCTGGCTTGTAAAGAATGTCCGATCTGTCTTCTGACATGCGCACGAGCTCGGCAAAGATCGGGTCGAAATCCAGGACATTGCCATCGGTAAATGGATAGATGCCACGGGAGCACGGTGGCCGCCACTTTTCGGCCCAGAGCTTCGAGACCGACTCATGGTACGAGAAGTAGGGGAAGCCATCACGCAGTTCGGCTGCGGTGGTCTGGACATGGTACGGAGGTACAGCGATTTGAGTGACATTCGACATAGCTTTACTCCTTGGATCCAAGGGACGGCGGTCTGCCGGGCTTGGGACAAATATGGCGGCACACCTATAGAGGCGGTGTGTGTTTTAGGGCGAGAGCTGAGCGTTTCAGGCCTCTTGTACAAACTCCGTCCGATACGTGGGCGCGAGTGCCTTTGCTTTCTTCACAGCTGTCTTGCTGTTCTTTGCTCAGGATCGGAGGCGCGGTCGTGCGGGTAGCACTATCCCAATACAGCAGAGCTTGATCTGGGCTTGCTTCGTGAACGTTCCGGGTGCGTTGCTCGTCCTTAAGCGGAAGGCGGATACTTCGGCGCCCGCTTGTGTCCTCTGGAGACCGTCTTGCCTGGCAGGGTTCTGAGCACTCGAGTTATCGAGTGCTCAGCCTGAGAAACACGCGGACTAGCATTCAAGGCTTACACCCACCCCCATCAGGCATGCTGTAACGCTTGCGATTGCCACGCTGCCGCAGTCTCCATTGCAAAGGCCTCGTAAGTGCGCGGAGTTCGTCCTAAGAGTCTCGCCAGCCGTGTGACTTCAGTTTCGGTCGAGAGAAAGCCGCGATCAAAATATCCCTGGAACATCACACGGAGATCGTAGGCGCTCCAACTCGGCACTCGCGCCCGCATACCCTTCTCCCACTCATCAAAACTATGTCCCGTGTACTTAATGTCCTTGCCAAGGAGCTTGCTCCAGAGAGCGGCGTTGCCCGGGCCGGTGATCGTCGTCGGGGACACAATATCGTAGATCTGGCCATCGTGACCGTCTTCGGTCAGCGAGATCGCAGCAGCTTCAGCGATGTCTCGAACATCCGCTGTCGCGATGCCCGTAGTTCCGATCGGCATCGGGTAGACACCAGCACCGGTAAGCACTGGTTTGAGGTTCAGATCGTTTTGCATGTAGTACGCAGGTCGCAGAATGGTGTAAGGAACGCCGAACTCTCGCAACGCATTCTCAACGGCGAGCTTCGCCGCGAAATGCGGAACGTCGCGGAACTGCTCTACCTTGAAAACCGACAGGTAGGTCACATGCTTCAGACCGAGCCTCTTCGCGATGCCGTACGCGATCAACGCCTGGGTCAACTCCTCCGGCACACCCGCATTGAGCAGGAAAAGCTTATCGACTCCCTGCATTGCCTCTTCCACCGCAACCGGGTCGAGCAAGTCGCCGATCGCAACTTCAACGCCAACTGGAAGCTTGCCTGCCTCGGGCTGTTTGCGAGTCAATACTCGAACTTCTGCACCACGGTTCAGCAACTCCGTGACTACTACACTGCCCACATTACCCGTTCCGCCGGTCACCAAAATCCTCATAACGTCTCCTAGTTCTGTTCTCATTGCCAAGCCACTTCTAATCTCAGCAATGCATACACAGGAAGAGACGCTTACAGAATGCCTTCGAACCAACCATGTACACAAAGCTGGGTTGCAACCGTGCAACGCATAGAATGAGATCAGCGAGATCGACACACCTATGTAAGCCGGGGCGTGTGCTGGTTGGAGGCTTTATGGAGATGCCGGACCTGAACGATGTTCGAATCTTTGTCACGGTCGGCCACGCGGGAACACTGACGGCCGCGGCTCAGGAACTCAGTCTTCCGACATCGACCGTCAGCCGGGCGCTGACCCGCCTTGAGAAGCATCTCGACGTGCTACTGGTTCACCGTAGCCCCAGAGGTATGGTTCTAACTGATTCAGGTAGAGAGTACTTACAGAGCTGCAGGCGAGCGGTCCGCACCCTCAAGGATGGCAGCGAGTTGTTGGAGCGCAAGCGCGAACGGCCGAGCGGTCTCATCACGGTGGCTTGCCCCATCACGTTTGCCCGCCTTGTCCTTGCGCCTTTGCTCAAAGCCTTTCTGGAGCGCTATCCGGACTTGCGGGTCGAAGTCGAACCGTATAGCTCTGACTGGGATAAAGAACCTCGAGAAGACGTAGACGTCTTCTTCAAGGTGAAGGCGCCCCGTGACTCTGTCCGCCGGGCCCGGCCCTTTCCCGGTGCGAAACGAGCGCTCTTCGCGAGTCCGGAGTACCTTGCATCATGCGGGAGCCCCACTTCCCCTGACGGTCTTGTGACCCATGCCTGCATCGGTTCTGGAATCTGGCGGTTGTCTCGGGGTGTGAAGGTCACCGCGCCCAACATCCTGTTCAGGGTAGTTGTAAGTGATCCGGGTGTACAGCTTGACCTCGCCCTCAATGGACTTGGCATAGCCGCCCTGCCACTCTACATGGGGAAAGATCCAGACATGCAAGGGAGACTTCTTCCTGTACTTCCACGGTGGAATCCGGAGCCGATTACCCTGTGTGCGCTCTTCTCCGGACCGGCGCGCCAGACTCCCAAAGTTCAGGTCCTCCTAGATTTCCTGGGAGACTACATCGGAACCGATCGCGATCCACGGCTCCATCATCTGCCCGCAAAGGGCTTGTTCACTGACGCAAAGCTCGAAGCGACATCCGGACCCTGAAGATCAGCCCGACCGGGAAGCCCGATCAGGCCTTCCGCTCGTGAAGAACACAGATGTCGCGCTGACTTCTTGTCGCCGCGCAGAAGCGAAGACTTTCTCGTGCTGTTCGCCATCGATCGCTCGCCTGCGACGATGGCGTTCTTCTACTTCCACTCAAACGAAAGAACTTGATTCTGTTCCTTAGGCGACAGCGTTGCGCTATGACAAAACAGAGTTGCGCTGAAGACTGTGTCAAAGGCGTAGAGAGGCCATCTTAATAATGGAAAGTAATGGACGGCGTTGTCGAGGTGACATCCATGAACAAGGGAAGAGTGGTTACAGGGGCAGGCGGAGGAATCGGCACAAAGACTGTCGAACGTTTCCTTGAAAACGGAGACACCGTCGTGGGCCTTGATCGCTCCGGACCCTCGCTAAAGCTACTTGAAGGTGTATGCGGCACTGGACAACGTTTGTCCACACTCACGACAAATGTCACTCAGACTTCGGAAGTCGCTGCCTTCACGGCCCGCATGCGGGAGAAGCATGGCGGGTCGGTGTTCGAGATGCGCGGCCAGTTCACCCCGGAGAACTCCGCGCTTGTGCTGGGCGACTCCCAGGTGGAAACGCTTCAACTCATACGGTCGTCGGGTGCCGACGTTTCCCTGCGTCATGCAGTTATCCTCGCCAAAGCTGCGGTGACGCTGCAGATGCCCATTGTTCTGACATCGAGTCAGGAGAATCACATCCAGGGTCCGACTGCGCCGGAGCTGCAGAATGCAGCCTCGAAGCCTATAAGGCGCGCGTGCAGCGTGTCGGCATTGTGTATGCGGCTGTTCAAAAAGTTCGCTGCGAGGTTGGTTTAGCCATGGCGACTCAAACCCGACGGTCCGCACTTACCATGCTTGCCACTGCGAGCGTCGCTGCTTCCGCAAACAAGGTCTGGGCTTCTGCTTTCCCGGGAGGCCCCTCCATCCTGCACGATTCACCGTCTCCAGAGAGGACCACCACCATGTTCGAATCCACACCTCAATATCCCCCGCTCCCAGCAGATGATCTGCAACGCAACTTGACCATCGCGCAGCCGGACAAGGATCAGACATTGCAGCACATTGGTCTGGTCGGCGACACGTACACCCTTACCGTGTCTGGCAACGAGACGAACGGGCGCTTTTGCGTCATCGACATGCACATCCCGCCGGACGGTGGCCCGGCACCGCATCGACATGACTTTGAAGAGACCTTCATCCTCCTGGAAGGCGAGATGAATGCTACCTTTCGCGGGAAAAAATCAGTTGTCCGTGCGGGCGACACCGTAAACATTCCAGCCAACGCGCCGCATCAATTTCACAATGCGTCTTCAAAGCCCGTGCGTCTCTTATGCATCTGCTCGCCCTCCGGCCAGGAAGACTTCTTCAAGCAAGTAGGTACTCCCGTGGCAACACGCACGACGGCACCTCCAAAGCTGGATGCAGAACAGCAGCAGCAGTTCATGGAGAAGGCCAAAGCACTTGCTCCCAAGTACCGGACTGAGCTGCTTACGGAAGCGTAAAGCTACGAATCTGCCACCGGGCGTTAACAACGCCGGTGGCAGCCAATGAAGGCATCAGCAGGTAATCGTCGCCAGCGACTCGGCAGAGAGATGCTGGTGCCAGTGCCGTGAGAGCTCTCGGGTCGAGTGCCACAATTCTGTGAATCGAAGGAGGACTTCTACCTCGGTTGGCAATTTTCTTTGAAGCTCATCGACACAAACGGTTGCGTGTAATAGAAGCTTCGGCAGTGGTCGCTTGAGATCGCTTACGTGGGTGCTCATGGCGAACCTCTTCGTTGAACGCGGCACAGAATCGCAGAGTTTGTGCTACATCGATGATGTGCCATCTTTGAAAGAGCTGACGACTCACGCCTCTTCCTAGGTAGAAGTCTGGGCAGAGAGGGACACATCCTCGGGTCCGAGCGCCGCGAGGTCTCCGACGCCAGTCCAGGTTTCGTATCAAGCAGCAGCCTGGTTGCAGAACTGGATACACACGCGTGGCGCAGGTCGGAAAGTACAGCCGCCAACAAGAGCAGAGAAGAATATGCCCTGGCTCTTAGCTTGACCGCTACTGCCAACCTGACTTCACGTTAGAAGCTGGGCTAGGCAGAGGGGCGAAGGTACTCCCCGCTTGCGCCGCCGCTCTTTCGCAGCAGCAGAATTTCCCGAATACGGATGCTTTTATCGAGCGCCTTGGTCATGTCGTAGACCGTGAGCGCGGCAATCGAGGCAGCGGTCATGGCTTCCATCTCTACGCCCGTGCCGGCGACCGTCGCGGTTGTGGCCGTGATCGCAACGCCGCCGGCGACGATCTCGGCCGTGACATCGATGAAGCTAAGCGGAAGCGGATGGCACATGGGAATAAGCTCCGCTGTGCGTTTGGCAGCCTGGATACCGGCAAAGCGCGCCACCTCAAGCGGATTGCCTTTAGGGTTCCTCGGCAGCGCATCAAGCACGGCAGAGGAGAGCTCGACGAAGGCGGTAGCCACTGCCTCGCGACGGGTCTCCGCCTTGGCGCTGACGTCTACCATTCGTGCGCGGCCTGCGCTGTCGTAATGGCTGAGGGTCTCCGGTAGCTCGCTTTTTTTGCTCATGCATTGAGGCTAGAGCAAGCCCCAGCCCGCGTATAGCAGCCCGCGCGCCTCTGGCCGCTTCTAACCGCGCGGATCTCTGGCAAACTCTGCCCGGCAGAGGACGCCGAGAGCAGGCGCGATCTAACGTAAGAGAATGGAGATCGCCTCATCGGCGGCGAAATCCTCCGCATGATCTGCCGGCAGCAGAGCGTAGCAGTTGGCACGGGCGTTCGCCTGAAGATCGCCCGAGCCCTTCCACGGAACGAGTCGCACCGAGGGCGCATCGGGTGCTGGCAGCAGCCGCGCAGGCAACAGCCGCGTAAGCCCAGGGCGAGCCGGCACCGCCTCTGCGAGTCTGGCCTGAGTGAAGAGCGGGGCGCGATCCGCCTGGCCGCCGATCGCACGGAGCAGCGGCGCCACAAAGCAAAGAAAGGTCACCTGGGTCGAGATGGGATTTCCGGGGAGGCCAAAGAAGAACGCCGGCTCGCGGCCTTCCCCGGCAGAAAGCGTGCCGAAGACGACGGGCTTGCCCGGCTGCATGCGGACACCGGTAAACAGGAACGCTGCACCGGCGTGCGCGAGCGCCTGCTCGACCAGATCGTACTTGCCCATGGAGACGCCGCCCGAGAGCACAATCAGGTCGCACCGCCGCGCCTCCGACAGGGCGCGTGTGAGCGCCTCCAGATGATCGCGAACGATCGGCAGTTGCACCGCCTCGCCACCGGCATCAGCCACAAGAGCTGCCAGAGCATAGCTGTTCGAGTTTCGAATCTGCTGCGTGTCGGGCATCTCCTCCACTTCAACAAGCTCGTCACCGGTTGCAAGAATGGCGACGCGCGGCCTGCGAAAGACAGACGCCCTCGCCGCCCCCAGCGATGCGGCAAGGGCGATCTCGGCAGCGCCCAGCCGCGTTCCCCGGCTCAGGGCAACCGCGCCCACTCGCAGTTCAGAGCCTCGCGGCACGATGTTCTGTCCGGCAGCGGGTGTGCGCTCGTCCGTAAAGCCGAGCCGGTCGTCTCCCCGCAGAACCGCGTGCTCCACCATCAACACGGCATCAGCGCCGCGTGGCACAGGCGCGCCGGTCATGATCTCGATCGCCTGCTCGGGAAGGAGATCGGCGCCGGTCCATCGCTCGCCGGCGCGTAGCAGGCCGACGATCGCGCGTTCGCCCGGCGATCCTGCCTTGACTGCGAAGCCGTCGCGCGTGGATCGATTAAAGGGTGGCTGGTCCCGGTCGGCGAGGACCGGCTGTGCGAGCGTACGCCCATGCGCCGCAAGCAGCGGCACCGTCTCTTCGAGGGGTCGTGTCGCGCTTTCGGCCTGCAGCAGGATCAGCTCCAGCGCAGCGTTGAACTCAAGCACCTGCTCCATAGCACTCCCGACTGACACACCGGCATGAAGAAGCCCCGGACGCATCCGGGGCTTCCTTCGTGACCACCAGAGCCACTACTTCTTTCCGTTGCCAGCTTTGTACGTTGACTTCACCTGCGCTCCAATGCCAGTCAGGATCGACTTGACCTCTTCCGCGCGCGGTCCGGTCGGCGCCAGATCCAGATACTTCTGGTAGGCCTCCACACAGCCCGGAGGCGCCGTGATCTTTTGCGTCTTCGAGTCGACCGATGCCTTGCCGATCAGAGCCTGGCCCTTGATGTAGTACGCATCTGCGCGGTTCGGATCCGCAGCGATTGCCTTGTCCGCCGCGACCGCCGCATCATCCGTCTTGCCCGCGTTGTAGAGCGTTGCCGCTTCATTGAACAGGTACATGCCCGCATGGTCCGGCTGTGCCTTGGCCGCGGCGTCGTAGGCGTCGGCCGCGTCTTTCGTGTTGCCGCTCTTGGCCAATACCTGCCCAAGCTGGTTCTCCGCCGCACCCTGCGTCTCCGGACTCGGCTTCTTGGCGGTGTTCGCAAGATCGATCGCCTTCTTGTAGGAGGTCGCCGCGTCCGTGTACTTGCTGGTGATCGTAGGATCGTTGCTTGGCTTGCCCGCGGCCTTGGCCGTCTTGGCGGCTGCATCAGCGGAGCCCGCCTGCGCATCGCCCAGAGCGACCCACAAAATTGCCTCATCCGGCTTCTGCGTCGTGGCCTGCTGCATGGAGGTGATTGCAGCGTCGTAGTTGCCGGCCTTTGTATCCGCGCGTGCCTGCACCAGAGCGGTGTTCAGGTTGGCGATCTTTGAGTTTGCAGCAACTGCCTCGGCGTTCTTCTTCTTGTACTCCTCGAGGTTCTTCTTCTCCTCGGGCGTCATCTTGTCGATGTAGGCCTGCCGCGTCATATCAAAGTTGGCGACCGCGTCCACATCCGCCTTGATATCCAGGCTCTCGATGAAATCGAGGCTCTTCTCATCCTGAAAGACGATGGCGAGATAGTTGCCGGGCGCAATCCCCGTCCCTTTGAAGTCGCCATTCGCGTCGAGCGGAAAGCTGTACGGGTACTTCCGCGTCTTTGCGTCCCCGGCCTTGTCGGTCGTCAGCCTCACATCGCCTTTAGTGACGGCCTGCCCGATCGCGTTCTGAACGTGGCCGTGAACGCTGCCGGTGGCCTGTGCCCGCGCCAGGCCAGGAAACGCTACTGAGCCGATCACCAGAAGGCAAAGTGCAAGTGCACCGCCCAGCTTGTTTGCATACCGTTTCATCATCTATCTCCGCTCGTACCGTAATTGCTCCCGATCACAGTCTGCATTCTAGCCGCAGAGCCACCTTCGGGGATGATCTATGCCTGCCTGCCGTGTTCCGCGTACGGAATCGGGTCGGTCATGCCGGCCTCCCGAAAGGCGCGAAGCCGAAGAACGCAGCTCTCGCAGACCCCGCACGCGACCTGCTCCCCCGAATAGCATGACCAACTTACATGGAACGGAGCGCCGACTTCAACTCCAAGCGCAAGGATCTCCCGCTTGCGCAGCCGGATCAGTGGCGTCTCCACCCGGATCGTGCCGTCGCTGGTGCCCTGTGCGATCAGCTGGTTGAATGCCTCATAGTAGGCCGGCCGGCAATCCGGATACCCCGAGCTGTCCTGCTCTACCGCTCCAATCAACACCGTTTCGGCGCCCAACACCTCCGCCCAGCTCACCGCGGCCGAGAGGAAATGCGCGTTGCGGAAGGGAACATAGGTCACCGGAACCTGAGCTCCAATCGCCGACTCCTCGGCCGGAGCCTCCGGCACGGCGATCGAGCTGTCCGTCAGCGCCGATCCGCCGATACGCCGAAACAGATCGATCGTTAGATGAAGCAGCTCCCGTACGCCAACCGCCTCGGCAATGGCGCGCGCGGCCTCGAGTTCACGCGTTTCGGTTCGCTGGCCGTAGCTGAAGTGCACGGCATACAGATCGTGGTCGCGCGCAGCCAGGGCAGCGCAGACGCAGGAGTCCATGCCACCCGAAAGGCACAGTACGGCGCGTGGTCGAGCGGGCGAGGACATCATTGCGATCTGGCCTCAAAGCTCTGCAGATGGAAGATGATCGTGCCCCAGAAGAGCTTGGCCTGGATCTGCACCGGCATATGCCGCGCATCATCCGTGTACCAGATGTGGATGGTGCCGCGATTCCGCACCACGCCCTCCTCCGCTGTCGGCTGCACACGGATCGTCTGAAAGGTTCCGGCCGGCGTCTTGATCTCTTCCTTGCCTTCGACCTTCATGGTCACGGTCACGGTTCGCATGGCATCGGCAAGCGGGAACCCGAACTTCTGCCCGACCACCAGCGGCTGACTGGCCGCGTAGAAGATGCCGGAGAGTGAGTCTGTAACACACGCCGGCACATTTGCCGTCAGCTGCTTCTGCGTGCCCTTCACCAGGTTGCGCTCGGTCTGGTTCTGCCTGCCATGGTCGTAATCAAAGGTGAGATCGCTTGAGACCTTGCGGCGTCCTTCCTGAATCTGCTTCGAAAAGCCGCCGGAGCAGCCGGTCTTCAGATCAAACCCGGACTGGAACTTGTCGAGCACCGGAAACAGCATCGTTGTTGCTCCGATGGTGTCGGCCGTCGCCGTAATGCGCTCCGTCGTGCCCTGCTGATCCAGCTGAAACACAGCCGTTCCCGCGGTGAACACGCGCCAGTCCACCGCGTAGGTCAGCGTCAGGTGCTGTGGAAACGCAAAGTTGGCCGGTGGCGGCTGCAGCGTAGGAATCACCACCGCCGGCGGTGCGGAGCGCGAACCAAGCAGCTGCGCTGAAAGCGCCGGCGCGGACAGGAGCGGCAGCAGCAGGACGACGGTGTCGAAAGGGAATCGCAGTAGAGTTGATCTCACGGGCTCTTTTGAGGGTACGTTATCGGGGCCGCGAGAGCAGCAGCAGCCGCAGCAGAAGTGCGAGGTAGATCGCAGCCGCACCGATGCTGGCATTGTACTCACGGTGGTGCAGGTAGCGCTCGCGCGAGAAGCGGCCCGCGGCCGAGAAGCTCGGTGCGGGCGTGATACGCGGAAACAAGCGCGGAACCTGGCGCGCGTAGGCCTCAAAGGTGCCGAACTGCCCGCGCAGGTACTGCTCCTCCGAGCGAATCGTCGGCAGATAGATGGCAAAGAAAAGAGCCGCAAGCACGGCAATCAACAGCCAGCTCTGCGACGCGGCGGCAAAGCCAAAGGCGATCAGCATGGAACCGAGATACAGCGGATTGCGCGTGTAGGCGTATGGCCCCGTTGTAGTCAGCTCCTGGTTCTTCTTCACATAGCCGGCCGCATAGCCGCGCAGCCAGAGTCCCGGCAGAACCAGCACGAGGCTCACCAGCAGACTCTCCCAGCCCGGCCGTGCCAGAAACAGAAACACAGCAGCGAAGACGAAGCCCAGCGGAACACGGATCCGGCGCGCAACCCGCTGCCATCCTGAGCGTTCGGATCTGTCTGTGGAAGCCCTCATGCAGTCGGCCCCTGTTCGCCCGTGCGCAGAAGCTCGAGCGCCGCGGCAAAAACACTCTCTGTCGTAATCTGCAGAAGCCCTCCCTCCGTCGTCCGATGACGGCTATGGTCTGTGACGCTGGATGCGTGACGAAGGACGCAGGCCCGCGTCGCATATGGCCCCGTCCGCACCGGGTCTGTCGGCCCGAACAGCGCCAGCACGGGCCTTTGGAGCGCGGCTGCCAGATGCAGCGGGCCGGTGTCCCCGGCGATCACGAGCGCGGCGCGGCGCGTCGCGGCGATCAGCTGCGGCAGATTGGTCGCAAGAGCAACGGCCGCGCCCTGTGACGCAGAGAGGACCGCGTCCGCCAGTGCATCCTGCGTGCTGCTCTGATTCACCATCACCCGGTACCCCGCCCCTGTCAGCTGCTGTGCCAAAGCGCCGAAGCGCTCCGCCGGCCACTGCTTCGCGCCCCAGCCCGCCTGCGGAACCACAAGGACGAACGGCTTCTCGTGGCCGGGCTGCCGCTGCCACCAACTCTCTCCGGCCGGATCGCATGGCAGGCTCACCGCTGCCAACGGCCCAGGCGCGAGGCCGACTGCGGCGGAGAGAAGCTGCACGGCCTGTTCCACCACGTGCGCAGCCGTAACCGGAATGCGTCTGCCGTAGAGCCAGCGTGCCGGTGCCTCCCGCGGCGCGGCCGCCCCGGCAAACGCGTGCGCCCCGGCCAGTCGTCCGATCACAGCGGACCGTACCGACCCCTGCAGATCAACGCACACGTCGTACCGCGCCGCACGAAGCTCTGCCCGCAGACCCGCGACTGAAGTTACCGTTGCACGCGAGAGCGGCCGCCGCGCCCACAGCCGCGTCTCGGCAGGATGGATCGTATCCACCACAGGCATGTTGCCGCCGCTGTCTCGCAGCAGGGCCTCCCAGCGCGGTTCAATCGCCCATCCAATCGTCGCCTCAGGCAGCGCTGTGCGAAGAGCGGTGACCGCCGGCAGCGCGTGCAGCACATCGCCCATGGCGCCGGTGCGAAGAAGAAGAAGGCGCATAGAGACTAGCGGCTCCCGGAGTGACTGCGTTGCCCGTCGCCTGGGGGCTCGTGCGGCCAGTCCTGCCGCCGGTCTTTGCGCCGGTCCAGCCGGCTCACTCTGCTGATCAGTTGTTCAAGAACGGTGCGCTCGTCGAGGAACGTGACCTCCAGCTCCGGAACCAAGAGCGGACCCAGCCACTCCAGTCGGCCGCGCATGCCGGCCGTCAGCTTGACGGCGTCCTTCTCCGTCGTTACAAAGCCATCTGCCGTGTGTGCGCGCGCCTCCTCGAGCAGCCGGTCGATATCGCGATCGGTATACCCATGGTGGTCCGCGAAGGACAGCGTCGAGGCTGGCCTCACACCCTCCTGCGCCAGCATGCTGGCGAAGCTCTCCGGCCGGGCGATGCCGCAGAAGGCAAGCGGACGTTTCGGCGGAATCCTTGCCGGCGGGGAGAAGCGCAGCGTGCGCCGAATCTGCCACACCGCCGGCGGTCCGCTCTCGCGTGTAAGCACCGCGACGAAGTCCTCAAGCGACTCGGCCTCGTCCTCGCGCAGCACGATGATGTCCGCGTTACGCAGCGCGGTCACCGGCTCGCGCAGGTCACCCGCCGGAAGCAGGGCATCATTCACATCCTTGCGCGTGAGCACCACGATGTCGAGATCGCGCGCCAGTTGCCGGTGCTGGAAGCCGTCGTCCAGCAGGTGCACGATCCTTGCGTCCCCCGGGCTGTCCTGCGCCATCAGACCGGCCTCGTAGCGGTCCGCCCCCACATAGACGGGCACACCGGAGCGCTGCGCCAGCAGCATCGGTTCGTCGCCAAACCGAGCCGCGTCGCCCTTCGGGTCCACGCGCTCCACCCGGGTCGAGGTCCGCTTGTACCCGCGCGTCAGAATGCGCACAGCGTACTCGCGTTGATGCAGCATCCTTGCCAGCGCAAGGACCACCGGCGTCTTTCCTGCACCGCCCGCGGAGATGCTGCCGATGCTGATCACTGCACTTTCGAGCGAGCGCCGGCGGGAGCGCTGCCTCTCCGCGATCCACTGCTTCACATGAAGCCCGGCTGCGTACACCGGCACCAGCGGCAGCAGCAACGGCCGGCGCGGCCTCATGCGCTCCTCCCCGCGTGTTGAAGGTGTTCTGGGGTGTGCTCGAGCGGTCGCGTCAGAGTCGCCAGCGCGTCCAACGTCCGCTCCGTCGCGCCGGCCTGCGCGAGAGCGACCGCTCGCCCGCGTTCGCCGAGCGCACGCATCTCCGGCCCGCCGCGTAGCGCCTCGATCAGAACACCGGCCAGGTGCTCCCCCGGCTTTAGCACCCGGAGAGCTGCGCTCGCCTGCATCACGGCAATGATCTCGCGAAAGTTTTCAAAGGATGGTCCCAGGATCACCGGAACGCCGAAACGCGCGGGTTCGAGCGGATTATGGCCGCCCGCCGGGATCAGGCTGCCGCCCAGAAACGCCGCCGTTGCCAGACCGTAGATCCCGGCGAGATCGCCGATCGTATCGAGCAGAAACACCTGACCGCCGCTAAGGTTTTCTCCGGATCCAGGAGCCGAGGCACGGTACACCTTGAAGCCACGCGACGCGGCAAGAGCATCCACGGCATTGAAGCGCGGCGTGTGCCGCGGCGCGAGCAGAAGAATTGCGGTCGGCAGGGCGCTCAGAACCTCCGGCCACGCCGTCAGCAGCTGTGCCTCCTCATCCTCAAGCGTGCTGCCGGCGACCAGCAGCGGCGACCCCGGCATCAGAGCTCCTTTCAGGCCCTCAAAGACCCGTCCCCGCGCCGCCGCCTTCCCGTCGTATTTTAAATTTCCGGTGACAAGGATCTTGGCAGCTGGCAGCCCAATCGCGCGCAGCCTCGCCGCGGTCTCCTCGCCCTGCGCCAGAAACAGCGTTACCGGCCGCAGTATCGGCTGCCACAGCCGGCGCAGCCGCATGGTCCGCGGAAACGATCGATCCGAGATCCGCGCGTTCACCACAACGATCGCCGCCCCGCTGCGCCCGCTCTCCCGGATCAGGTTCGGCCACAGCTCACTCTCCATCAGCAGCACCAGTCGGGGCTTCAGCACGCGCAGATAGCGGCGGACCAGCACGGCAAAGTCGAGCGGAAGGTAGAAGACCGGCAGCGTGGGAAAGCGTTGCCGCGCGAGCTTCTGTCCGGCCTCGGTCGTCGTCGAAAGGGCAAGCGCGTAGGCCGGGAACACGCGCGCGAGACCGGCAATCAGCTCCGCCGCCGCCAGCACCTCGCCCACGCTGACCGCATGCAGCCAGATCACCGGCCGGCCGGCGACCGTCTCCGCAAGACGCGCCGGCACACGCCCCAGCCGCTCGGAAAGTCCGCCGCGGTAGCGCCCGCTCGTCGCCATGCGCAGGAGCCAGACCGGCGCGCCCACGATCAGAACCACAAGCAGCAGCAGGCTGTACAGCGGCAAAGCGGTCTCCTTCCGGGCGCAGGCTGCGGTTATGCCCTCTTTACCGCGACCATCCTCGCCGATCATAATCAATGCGGCCCGACCGGTCCTTAACCTCTGGCAGCCTTTCGCCGGTTCAGCCGTCTCTCCTATCAGCATGCGATCCACACCTCCGTCCCGCCGTCGTCTCTCCGGTCTCGCTGCCGTTGCCGTCCTTGTAGCGGCTCACTCCGCACACGCCGCGGACAAGAAAGCCCCGCCGGCCCGGGCCGCCGGCCAGTACATCGCCTTCGACGCACACGAAAAAGAGCACGTCACCGTCGCCGCCGATCCCTGCGACGACCCCAAAAACTGTGACTTCTTCCGCCTGCCCTACATCCAGCACGGCTTTCTGCCGGTACGCGTCGTCGTCACAAACGATGGCGATCGCGCGCTTTCGCTCGACGACGTACGCATCCAGTTCATCTCTGAAAACAAGGACGTCATCCCCGCCGCCACACTCGAAGACATCAACCGCCGCCTCTTCTCAAAGCGCAGCGCCCAGGGCACAAAAATTCCCGGCCTGCCCTATCCCGTCACCATCCACCACACCCCGGTCGACAAGAAAGTCACGCAGGATGACACCGACTTCGGCTTTCCAAGCACCGTGGTGAACGCGCACGCATCGCTCTCCGGCTACCTCTTCTACGACATCCGCGATCTCGATGACCCTGCCATGCGCGGCGCAGAGATCTACGTCAAGGAGATCAAGCCGCTCGCCGGCGGCCAGCAGCTCTTCGCCTTCAGCATCCCCCTCGATAAGTGGCTCGCCGCACAGCCAAAGAAAGAAAAGAAGCCGGCGCTCACGCCAGCCGACGACAAATCACCATCCGCCAGCGACGACAGGAAGTAGCCAGCCCGGACGATCAGCTCCTTCCTCCGGCCCGCGCGCAGCCGAGCCAGAGGTCGTATCCTAGAGGTAGGAGCGACCCCGATCATGCACACAGAGCCACTCCGTATCCGCCTCGCCACGCCGCAGGACGTTCCCACTATTCTCGGCTTCATTCATGAGCTCGCCATCTATGAGCAGGAGCCCGATGCCGTGCGCGCCACCGCGGCTGATCTCTACCGCGACGGCTTCGGCCCCGTTCCGCGCTTTCACGTCTTCCTCGCGGAGTGGCTGGGCAAGCCCGCCGGCTTCGCGCTGTACTTCTACAACTACTCCACTTGGCAGGGCCACCACGGTATCCATCTCGAAGACCTCTTCGTTCATCCCGAGTTCCGCAAGCGCGGCATCGGCAAGGCCCTGCTCGCCAAAGTAGCCGGCATCGCCGTCGTCGAAGGCTGCCCGCGCCTGGAGTGGAACGTACTCGACTGGAACAAGCCCGCCATCGACTTCTACCACGAGATGGGCGCGCAGCTGTCAAGCGACTGGCGCATCATGCGCGTCACCGGCGACGCCCTCTGCGCTCTCTCCGAGCGGTGCGACTGAGGTGAGCCAGAGCTCTCGCCCCAAAAAGATCAGAGTCATCGGCGGCGGCCTTGCCGGACCCGAAGCCGCCCTCCAGGCCGCCTCCCTCGGCTGCCAGGTCACCCTCTACGAGATGCGTCCGCACCGCTCGACCGAGGCCCATCAAACCTCCGACTTCGCCGAGCTCGTCTGCTCCAACTCGCTCAAGAGCGAAAGCGAGTTCTCCGCTCCCTGGCTGCTCAAGCAGGAGATGCGCCAAGCCGGCAGCTTCCTTTTGCTCGATGCCGACGCAACCGCTGTTCCCGCGGGCCATGCCCTCGCTGTTGACCGGCAGCAGTTCTCGATGAGAGTAGCAGCCCGCATCGCCGCCGAGCCCCGCATCACCGTTCTGCGCGAAGAGGTCACCCTTCTCGACGAGGCCGACGACGACACCATCACCATCCTCGCCAGCGGCCCGCTCACCAGCGCTCCGCTCGCCGCCGAGCTCCAGCGCCTCACCGGCTCCCATCACCTCGCCTTCTATGACTCCATCTCGCCCATCGTCGACGCCACCACCATCGACATGGAGAAGGTCTACTTCGCCGCGCGCTGGGACAAAGGCACAGCCGACTACATCAACTGCCCCTTCACCAAAGAGGAGTACGACTGCTTTCTCGACGCCCTTACTTCCGCCGAAAAGATCGAAGCGAAAGCCTGGGAAGAACTACCAGCCGATAGGCGGCCGGAGCATCTGGCCGCTGCTCCTGCACCTGCCGCATCGCAGCTCCAGTACTTCGAAGGCTGCCTCCCGATCGAAGAGACCGCCCGCCGCGGCCGCGATACCCTCCGCTTCGGCCCCATGAAGCCCGCCGGTCTCACCAATCCGAAGACCGGCCGCTGGCCCTACGCCGCCGTGCAACTGCGCCAGGAAAACCTGCGCGCCGACTCCTACAACCTCGTCGGCTTTCAGAACCACCTCAAGTTCGGCGAGCAGGCCCGCGTCCTTCGCCTCATCCCCGGCCTCGAGCACGCCACCTTCCTGCGCTTCGGCCAGATTCATCGCAACACCTACATCCACGCGCCCTCGCTGCTCACCGAGACCCTGCAACTCAAACAACATCCGCGCATCCTCATCGCGGGCCAGCTCTCCGGTGTCGAGGGCTATACCGAGTCCATCGCCAGCGGCCTGCTCGCAGGCCGGTATGCCGCCGCCCTCGCCCACGGCCGGCAGCCCACGCCCGCGCCGCGCGCGAGCGCCAACGGCTCTCTCTCGCACTACATCACCCACGCCGAAACGAAGCGCTTCCAGCCCGCCAACATCACCTTCGACCTCCTGCCTCCGCTCGAAGAGGACTTGCGCAAGCGCATCCGTGACAAAAAGGAGCGCCACCGCCTGCAGTGCGAGCGAGCCCTTGCCGCCTGGTCCGCCTGGCTCGCGCAGGGCTGAGAGCCGCCACGAGCAGAAGCAAACACCCCGCTCTTTCTGGAACCGCTTCGGGTCGGTCTGCATCTCATGGCCGGGAGCGACACGGCTCCGATCCAGAGGCAAGCCTGCGTGCGATCAGTATTGACAAACTTCTTCGGCTTCCTCGGGCAGGTGACTCTGTTCGGCATCGCGGCCATTCGTGATGTCTTCCGCCCTCCCTTCGAGTTCGAGTACTTGATGAATCAGATGTACGAGGTCGGCGTCGGCTCTCTCTCGCTGATGCTTACCTCCGGCTTTGCCCTGGGCGTCGTCATGACGCTCCATACGCGCAGCACTCTGGTCCAGTTTGGCGCGGAGGCGCAGATTCCGGCCTTCCAGGCCATGGCCTTCTTCAATGAGATCGGCCCGCTCGTCGCCGGTCTTCTGCTCTCCGGCCGCGTCGGCGCGGGCATCGGGGCAGAGCTCGCCAACATGCGCGCTACCGAACAGATCGACGCTATCGAAACCCTTTCGGTCGACTCCTTCAAGTTCCTCGTCGTGACCCGCGTCATCGCCTGCACCGTCATGCTTCCACTGCTTACAATCTTCATGGACGCAGCCGGTATGTTCGGTGGCTTCGCCTCCGAACACATCACCTCCAATCTCAGCTGGCAGCTCTACATCACCCGTGCCTTCAGCAATCTTGCAGTTGCCAACTTCATCCCGCCCACCCTCAAAACAGCCGTCTTCGGCTATCTCATCGGCACCATCTCCTGCTTCTTCGGCTACAACACGAACCGTGGCTCAGATGGCGTTCGCAGCGCCTCCACCAACAGCGTCGTGGTCTCCTCGCTGGTCGTCATCCTTGCCGATGTCCTGCTCGTCAAGCTCATCTTCTTCGTCTTCCCAGATCGGGCCATATGACGGACGAACAGAGACCGGCGTCCCCGGATAACAACACGCCCGCGCTTGCCTTTGACGGTGTCTCCAAAAGCTTCGGTGATCGCAAGATCCTCGATAACATCTCATTCTCCATCGGAACCGGTGAGGTTCTCTGCATCCTCGGCCGCAGCGGAACCGGAAAGAGCGTCACGCTGAAGCTGATGATCGGCCTGCTCAAAGCTGATGCAGGCAAAGTGCTTGCCATGGGCGACGATGTCGCGACCCTCGACGGGGTCGGCCTGTCGAAGATGCGGAGAAAGATGGGCTTTCTCTTCCAGAGCGCCGCTCTGTTTGACTCGCTGTCCGTCTGGGATAATCTCGCTCTTCCACTGCATCGCCTGAACCAGACACGATCGCCCGGAGAGATCAAAGACGCCGTCGAAGAGGCGCTCGAGCAGGTCGGTCTTGAGAAGGATGGCGGCAAGATGCCGGGGGCGCTCTCGGGTGGTATGCAGAAGCGCGCCGGCCTTGCCCGCGCTCTGGTCCTTCATCCGCAAGTCCTGCTCATCGATGAACCATCCAGCGGGCTCGACAGAATTACTGCGTCCGAGATCGATGATCTTCTGCTCAAACTCAAGACGGAACAGCACACGACCATGGCAGTCGTAACACACGACATCCACGGCGCTCGCCGTCTCGCGGATAAGTTCGTCGTCCTCGATCAATCCAGGCTGCTCGCCTTCGGCACGCCCGGGGAGCTGGATGCGCGGGGGGATCAGCACCTGAATCAATTCATCTCGGAGACCGGTCAATGAACGTTCGAAACGTAGGCGTCGGCATCCTCGTCACCGTCGCGATCGCCCTCTTTGGCGCGGGCCTGTTCCTGATCGGCAACCAGCACAAGGCATTTCGCCGCCACTTGGACCTCTACACGGAACTGGCCAACGTAGATGGCATCGCAAAAGGGTCCAAGATTCGCGTGGACGGCATGGACGCAGGGCAGGTCCAGGACGTGCTCATTCCTTCTTCGCCGGCTCACAAGTTCCGTTTGAAGTTGAACGTGGATGATCGTCTGCACGGGCTTGTTCGCTCGGACTCCATCGTCTCGGTCGAGACCGAAGGCCTGGTCGGCGACAAGTTCCTTTTGATCCGGAACGGCAGTGAACGCTCGCCGGAGGCAGCCCCGGAGTCCACCTTGCCCAGCAAGGAGCCTTTTGAGATCGGCAAGATGCTCGAACAGGCGAACGGTCTGCTGACGCAGGTCGGCGGAACCATTCAGCACGTCAATGGAACCATCACCGATGTCCAGGGCCGTCTCGATGGCGCCCTCAATGCCGTCACCACGACCGTTAACAATACGAACGGCGTCGTCACCGACATCCGGCACGGCAAGGGAACAGCCGGGCTTCTCCTCGAAGACCCGAAGACGGCAGCGGACGTGCAGCAGATTGTTGACAACACGCGTGACGCCACCGGCAGCCTGAACGCCACGGTCAAGCAGGTGAATGGCATCGTCGGCGACGTGCAGCAGCGCCAGCTCGTCGCCAAGGTCGATGACACCCTGAACAGCACGAAGAGTGCAACGGCACAGCTTGACCAGGCCTCGCAGCAGGTCAACAAGACCCTCGGAAGCGCCTTTGCGCCGGACCAGTACGGTCAGGATGCCGGAACCAATCTGCAGCAATCGCTCACCAGCGTAAAAGAAGCAACCGGCAACCTCGCCGACGACACCGAAGCCCTCAAGCATGAGTTCTTCTTCAAAGGCTTCTTTAAGAAGCGGGGCTACGACAACCTCGATCATCTCCCGGTCGAGCCCTATCGGAGCGGCAAGGTGCTCGGAAAGCTTGCGCAGGATCGGCAATGGATCGGCGCCTCCGCCCTGTTTGAGCTACACCCTGACGGCACCGAGACCCTCTCCGCCGCCGGCCGCCAGCAGCTCGACGAGGCCGCCAGCCGTATCAACGGCCTCTACGATAGTCCGCTGATCGTTGAAGGCTACGGAGACAGCACAGGGTCCCCTGGCGCAACGCTGGTGCGCTCCCGGCAGAGAGCCGTCGTCGTGCGAGGCTACCTGCAGACCCGCTTTCAGCTTGCCTCGAAAGACACCGGCATCATCGGTCTCAGCGCCACACCACCCGGCGCTGCAGGCCGGTCGAACTGGGACGGCATCTGCCTCGTTCACCTCAGCAGCCCGAAGTGAAGCTGTGCTCCTCGCCGGCCCTGCAACGGCCGGCCTCACACCGGAGATGTCCTCCCGACCCTGAGCCTGCCGAAGGACAGGCTCCCCATACCTCGCTCGGCCTGGCAATCGACTCAAAAGCGTTGCCCTCAAACCTAGAACCGAGGAGTGCGCCCGGTATCCATCAGAAGAACCTCAACAACTCGTGGCGCAACCAGCCTGCGCACTCACGTAAAGTGAAACAAGACTCGGACGAAGGGACCTCAGAGTTGCAGATAGTCCGGCCACGCAACCGGTACGCTCCTAACCTATCCTGCCTTCTTTGAAGACTTTAGAAGCAAAGTACGGGGGGGGAGGGTAACCTACTCCGTCTTCTTCTTCTTGTTGCGCGCCTTCACCTTGAACCAGATCGGACTGCCGATGAACCCGAAGGCATCCCGAATCTGATTGGCAAGGAAGCGCTCGAACGAGAAGTGCAGCTTCACGTCCTTGTCGGTAAAGAGCACAAAGGTCGGCGGCGCCACCGCTGCCTGCGTCATGTAGTAAATCCGCACCCGCTTGGACATCGGCACGGACGCCTTCTGGAAGTCCACACGATCGAGGAATCGATTCATCTGGCCGGTCGAGACGCGCTTGCGCCGCTCGCGCGCAACCAGCTCCACCTTCTTGAAGACCTGGCTGACGTTGATGCCTTCAGACGCCGAGATGAAAAGCAGCGGCGCATAGTCCAGATACTTCAGCGCGTCGTGTACCTGCTGCTCGTACACCTTCGCGTCCACGACCGGCTTGCCATCGTACAGCCGCAACCCGTCCGGCCCGGCCTTGGTCATCAGGTCCCACTTGTTGACCACCACGATGACGCTTCGCCCGCTCTCATGCGCGTAGCCGCCGATGTTCGCGTCGAGCGCCGTCACGCCCTCGGTCGCGTCGATCAGCAGCAGACTCACGTCGGCGGCCTCGAGGTGCTTGCGCGCCATGATGACCGAAAGCTTCTCCGCCATCAGCTTGGTCTTGCCCTTGCGCCGGATACCCGCCGTGTCCACAAACCGGAAGCTATGCCCCCCACGCTCCACCACCTCATCCACAGCATCCCGCGTGGTACCTGCGATCGGCGAGACGATGGCGCGATTCGATCCGGTGAGCGCATTCAGCAGCGTGCTCTTGCCAACGTTCGGCCTGCCGATGATGGCAATCTTAGTCTCGGTCTGGACGAAGTCGCCATGGGTCCGCAATGTGCGCGGCCGCGGCGCATCCCCGTCCTCCTCACTGAGATCTCGTGGATCGACAGGAGCCTCGATCGGGCCGTCCTCGTCCTCCTCTTCCTCGTCGTC
This sequence comes from Acidobacteriaceae bacterium, assembly GCA_903642235.1. Lineage (GTDB taxonomy): Bacteria > Acidobacteriota > Terriglobia > Terriglobales > Acidobacteriaceae > Edaphobacter. The sequence continues at coordinate 388,240 of CAHJWL010000001.1, forward strand.
GATGGTCAGCATGCGCTCCGGCTCGAGCTCGAGCGCCGCAGGCAGAATGTCAAAGACCTCGTCGAGCAGATCGCCAATGCCCGAGCCGTGCTCGGCGGAGATAGGAAGAACGTTCTTGAAGCCAAGCCGGCGGAAGTTCTCGGCTGACGGCAGCAGTTCGGCCGTGTCCATCTTGTTCACGGCGAGGAAGCAGGGCTTGCCGCCGCGCAGCAGCAGCCGCGCGAGCTCAAGATCCGGCGAGGCGAGCTCCGTTCGGCCGTCGACGACCATCACGATAGCGTCTGCCTCGTCCAGCGCCACCTGCGCCTGGCGGAAGATCTCGCTGGGAATGAGAGCCTCGTCATCCGGCACCACGCCACCGGTGTCGACCAGCCGCACATCGCGTCCGCTCCACTCGACCTCGCCGTAGATGCGATCGCGCGTGATGCCGGGCTCGTCGCCGACGATAGATCGACGCGTGCCCGTGAGGCGATTGAAGAGCGTCGACTTGCCAACATTGGGCCGGCCGCAGATCGCGACCAGCGGCAGAGAGTTGTTGTACTCGAGATCTGGATCGACACCGAGACCACCGCCCACGCCGACCTGATTGCGCTTCTTCACAGCGGAGCCGGCAAGTGATGTGGTGAGATCCTCGCTGATGCGCTCAGCCTCGCGCCATTGCTGCTCATCGAGATCGACTGCGGCACGAGGGCGATTGGCGGAGATGCGGCCTGTCGTTCGCTTCGGCGGTGCTCCCTCAGGCGCGATGGTCTGCTTGCGCTCGAACTCAGGCGAGCGACGCGGCGTCTTTGCGGCCTTTTCTGCGGCCGCCTGTTTCGTGGCGATCTTCTTGCGGTTCTTCGGCGAGGCCCCGGTCACGGCGGTGCCGGTCTTCTTCTTCGATGGATTCTTGCCCAGCTTCGGCCGCGTGCTCGCCTGCCGGTGCTTCTTGCCCATCCGCTTCTTCTCTTCACGCCTCGGTGCCATGGATTCCTCGAAAGCCTCAATCCTTAGAGTAGTCGCATTCGCGCAAAGACCGCGGCAAACGGGCTTCTTCGCCGTAGGCCAAGGGAGAAGGCAAAGCGAAGCGACGGCATATCATCAGAGAAGCCGCTGTGTCCTCCCCCTTCGAAATCGTGTCCAACTTCTCTGAGCCGGAAGAGAACAGCTTGGCGGAGGTACCGCGCAAGCTGCCTACCTTGCACGCCTTCTTCTCGCCCGGGGGTCTGTTGTCGAAGTCGTCGCTTGCGTTTGAGCATCGGCCAGGGCAGTACGAGATGGCAAAGGCGGTCGAGGCGGCGCTCAAGGACAAGCGGCGGCTGATCGTGGAGGCCGGGACGGGAACGGGAAAGACCCTGGCGTACTTGCTGCCAGCATTGCGGCTGGCGCGCGAGACAGGGCAGCGCGTGATCGTCTCGACCGGTACGAAGAACCTGCAGGAGCAGCTTTACTTCAAGGATTTGCCGTTTCTTGAGTCTGTGCTGACGGAGAGCGGACCGCTGAAGGTCTGTTACATGAAGGGCCGCGCAAACTACGTCTGCCGACACAAGCTATATGCGCTGCGGGACTCGCCGCTGTTGACTGGTCTCGAGGAGATTGCACAGTTTCACGCGATCTCGAACTGGGAGCGCACGACAGAGACGGGTGATCGGGCGGAGATCGATGCTCTGCCGGAACACTCGCCGTTGTGGGGCAAGCTGGACGCACGGACGGAGGCATGCCTCGGCACGACCTGCCCGGACTGGGAGCGATGCTTCATCACCAGCATGCGGCGGAAGGCGCTCGAGAGCGAACTGGTCATCGTCAATCACCATCTCTTCTTTGCCGATCTTTCGATCAAGCAGCAGGCGGGCGGTGCGCCGGATGCGGGCATTCTGCCGGAGGCGTGCGCGGTCATCTTTGACGAGGCGCATGAGCTCGAAGATGTAGCCAGCAACTACTTCGGCATCGGGCTTTCGACGGCGCGCTTTGAGGAGCTGACGCGCGACACAGAGACGCTGCTGCGGGCAAAGAACGCGACCAGCTCCGGTATCGAGAGTGCGTTAGGCATCGTGCGGGATCGCGCGCGGCTCTTCTTTGCGGCGCTGCCGGTCGAGGGTGGCTACGGCGCTGGAGGCGCTGGACGCATGCCCTTCACCGAGCGTGCGGAGTTCCTGGAGAGCTCGGGCGATGTGTACCTCTCCGTGCTGAATGCGCTGCAAAGGCTGGAGGGAGAGCTCGACCAGCTCAAGAATGTGGAGGAGGCACCGGGACTACGCAAGCGCGCTACGGACGTTCGCAATCACCTCAAGTTCCTGCTCGAGTCCGAGGACAAGAACACTGTCTTCTGGATTGAGCGAAGGGCGGCGGGTGGTGTGCGCGCCGCCGGACGAGGGGGTGCGAGGGGCGGTGCGACGGCGCAGACGGCCTTCCACACACACCTGCAGGCAACACCGATTGATGTCTCGGAGCTGCTGCAGACGACGCTGTTTGATGCCTATCCGGCCGTGGTGCTGACGAGTGCGACGCTGACTGTGGCGGGGCCGGACGGAACGCCGGGGTTTGGACATATCTCGAAGCGGCTCGGTCTTGAATTTGCGCGGGAGCTTGTGGTGCCGAGCCATTTTGACTACGGCCGCCAGGCGCTGCTCTACCTGCCGCAGAACATGCCGGATCCGCGCGATCAAGCTTTCACGGACAAGGCTGTGGAGCGGATCCGGCGGGTGCTCGAGATCACGAAAGGCCGAGCCTTTTGCCTGTTTACGAGCTACGGGCATATGCGCGCCGTGCATGAACGGCTGCTGAGTGAGGTACCCTTCCCGCTGCTGCTGCACGGAACTGCGCCGAGGCATGTGCTCCTGCAGCAGTTCCGTGAGACCGAGAACGCCGTTCTGTTTGGGACCTCAAGCTTTTGGCAGGGCGTGGATGTGCAGGGCGAGCAGCTCTCGTGCGTCGTGATTGATAAGCTGCCGTTTGCGGTGCCGTCGGACCCTGTGGTGGAAGCGCGTATGCGGGCGATTGAGGCGGTGGGTGGTCGGCCCTTCTTCGACCTGCAAGTGCCACAGGCAGTTATCACGCTGAAGCAGGGATTCGGCCGCCTCATCCGCTCGCTGACGGATCGTGGTGTTCTGATGCTGCTGGATCCCAGGGTGCACCGGTCGGGGTATGGCAAGATTTTTCTGGACTCGCTGCCGCCCTACCGACGGACGGACGAGATTGCCGATGTCGAAGCTTTCTTTCGGCTGGACTAAGTCCCGTTTAAAGAGGGCGAGCGAGTCGGTTTGCACAACGTGGACGAGGGTCTATGCTTGGGAAGCATGGGCAGAAATCTTTTCATTCTGGCAGCGACGCTGGGTCTGCTGGCCTTGGTGAGCTGCGGCCTTTCGTTCACGAATATTGCCCAGGAGCCAGGGTCGCCTGGTGACTCATCGCTGTGGCGGACGACAGGAATAGGTCTGCTTGTGGTCGCGCTGTTGATCGCTTTGGGAGCTGTCTTCTCGTCGCTGTTTGAGCAGGCGGAGAGGCGGGCAGAGGCGGCTCGAATGAAGGACCGGGAGCGGCGGACACGGCGAGACTAGTCTCTTGGCTAAAGAGTGTCGCCTCCGCGACGCTTCAAACCCGCGGCCGCGAGCTTCTCCGCGGTCACACCTGTGAGGGGGATGCCGGTGCCGGCGAGAGCCGTCGGATCCGGAACCTGATCCTTCGAGAGAATGTCGCCATCAAGCATCGCGGTATTCGCCTCGTCGGCGGAGGCGTATATCTGCTCGTAGAGTTCAGAGGCGTTATGCGCGTTGCCGACACGAACCCGAACCTGTTTGCCCTGCTCGAACATGCTGAGCGTTACATTCTTGAGTTCGGTTTCGATGGGGGGCTGACCAAGGCGCTCCTCAGGTTCCGATTCCAGTGCCGAGACATCGCGAGGCGCAGATTGGTGGGCTGAGAGTTGCTGGGTCTCGTCTACGTGCCTTGCTCCGGAATGAAGGGCGTCGTCAGCCTGCTTTGTCATGTGTGTCGTTAGAGGCTTGCGGCTGTAGAAGGGTGGCTCAGCCCTCAATGGTGCGGTGGACGGCCTTCTCGCGGGCGACGCAAAAGCGCCGTGGCGGATCAGGAAGGAGAGAGTCGCGGATGGCGGCTCGATACCCGCCGGCGTAGATGGAGTACAGCACCGCGAGAGAGCAGCCGATCCCAAAGGCAAAACCGAGGAAGAAGCCGATCAGGGCGGTGGCGGTAAAAGTCATGTGTGAATCGTACGCGGCGTTCTGGATGGTGCTGTGCAGTCTCCGTCACGGGGCGAGCCCGGCGCTCTCGACAGGAGCTTGTACAGGAGGCTGTGCCCTTTTAGAGTGGATCCGCGCCTCAAGGAGCGGAGAGGGACAGTCCAATGGAAAGTGCTTCTGCGCTTATCGACAAAAGGATCAAGGACCTTGCGGACTGGCGGGGCGCTCTGCTGGCCAGGGTGCGCGCGCTCTTACATGAGGCAGATCCGGGAATCGTTGAAGAGTGGAAGTGGAGAGGAACTCCGGTGTGGTCCCATGAGGGGATCATTTGCACGGGTGAGACCTACAAGGAGGTTGTGAAGTTGACGTTCGCAAGGGGAGCCGTGCTTGAGGATCCTTCCAACCTGTTCAACTCCAGCCTCGATGGAAACGTCAGGCGTGCAGTCGATTTTCGTGAGGGTGACGAGATCGACGCGGCGGTCTTCAAGGAGCTCATCCGAGCTGCAGTGGCTTTGAACCTGGAACGTAAGAAAAAGACGAAGCCGGCAAAGGCCAGGGATCTTTGAAAGGAAGCTGAGCCTTGTCACGCTGTGTGTAGAGGCCAGCTCACCTCGGCAGATGCTGAGAGCGCTCCGCGCGGCCCTAAGTTCACGCATTTTCCGTACTGCACAGCGATGTGTATGGATCTTTTCCTACCCGCCTTAGTGGCTTGCGGAGGGTCCGGGTGAGGTTACGGCGGGCTGCGGGTGAAAGAGTTTCAGAGCGTTCTTGATGGTGTAACTGAGACCCCAGGCAGTGGGGAGGGTAACGATGATCCAGGTCAGGACGACGAGCAGGTTTTGAGACTTCGGGGCTTCGGGCACGGATTACTCCTTGGGAGTGCTTTACGAATTTGGGGTGCGTTGGTCGCTGCATCTGCGTCGCGTAGTCCAGGACCAGCGCGGTTGAAGGCGGTTGCAGCTCAACGGGTAGCACCCTGCTTCGAGAGGTTGTGGTTGTCTCTGATCCAGAATTTCTCTGAAACAGGGCGGACGAGGAGATTGGCGAGGAAGCCTGCACAGAGCAGGCCGGTCATAATGTGGAGGATGAGGGGGTAGGCCTGTTCGCGCGGAAGTTTGTTTGAGACATAGTGGTCGAGGATGCCATTGACGATGAGAGGGCCGATGATGCCGGCGGTAGACCAGGCGGTAAGTAGACGGCCATGGATGGCGGAGACGTTGAAGCCGCCAAAGAGGTCTTTGAGGTAGGCGGGGATCGTGGCGAAGCCGCCGCCGTACATGGAGATGATGATCGCGGCGCCAGTGACGAAGAGCGGGATGGAGTTGAGGTGGGCGCTCGAGGAGAAGGGAAGAAAGAAGAAGAGCAGAGGGCCGAGGGTGAAGAAGGCGAAGTAGATGGCTTTGCGGCCGAGAAAGTCGGAGGTGGAGGCCCAGAAGAAGCGGCCGGCCATGTTGAGGATGGAGAGCAGGCCGACGAAGCCGACGGCGGCGGCGGGACCGGCCTGGCCGTGGAAGAAGTCCTGGATCATGGGTGACGCTTCTTCGAGAATACCGATGCCGGCGGTGACGTTGGTGAAGAGGATGATCCAGAGAAGCCAGAACTGCGGGGTTCGCCAAGCCTCTGTGACGGCGACGTTGTGAGACGAGATGAGGCCGGCATCCTTGCCGGTGCTAGACGTAGGTGCGGTGTAGCCCTCGGGCTTCCAGGCGGGGTTGGGAACGCGGATGGTGAAGACACCGAACAGCATAAAAGCAAAGTAAAGCAGGCCCATGACGACCATGGTGTGGGCGATGGCAGCTGAGCCGTCACCTCCAGAGGCACGGAAGTGAGTCATGAGCTGGGTGGCAAGCGGGCCGCCGGGCGAGGGAGTTTGATCGGCGGCCGTTCGGAAGTGGGCCATGAGATGAGTGGCAAGCGGGCCGCCGATCATGGCGCCGCCGCCGAAGCCCATGATGGCGAGGCCGGTAGCGAGGCCGGGACGGTCCGGGAACCACTTGATGAGGGTCGAAACGGGCGAGATGTAGCCGAGGCCCAGGCCGATACCGCCGATGGCACCGTAGCCGAGATAGACGAGCCAGAGCTGGTGTGATCGCACCCCAACGGAGGCGACAAGGAAGCCCAGGCCGAAGCAGCAGGCGGCGTAGAACATGGCGCGGCGAGGGCCGGCGCGCTCCAGCCAGGCGCCGAAGAGGGCGGCGGAGAGGCCGAGGACGGCGATGGCGATGGAGAAGATGTAGCCGATGTCTTTGTTGAGGTTGGCAGCCGAGACCGAGCCGGTGAAGGCTTGGATGAGAGGATTCTTAAAGACCGAGAAGGCGTAGACCTGGCCGATAGAGAGATGAATGGCAAGAGCGGCGGGGGGAATGAGCCAGCGGTTGTAGGACGTGGGGGCTACGGATCGATCGCGATCTAAGAAGTTCATAGGGTTTGGGATGCTCCAAGTGTTCCAGGGAGTGCAGTTGCGTAAGGGGAGGAGTGTAGTGATGGCGATGGAGGTTCGTCTACGTGACTGGTGGGGGTGACGAGGTGGGTCGCTCCCATGGCGGGGCGGATGTTCGCGGGGTGGTACGCAGATCCCCGCGGGGACTGCACAAACAAGGCGGTGCGGGCGGGTCATCGTGGTGAGAGGGCAGGGTGGTTGCCGGGGGATTGTGGGGTAGCGTAGGTTCTGAGTGATTGCTTTTGCGATCTCTGGAGACGTGTGCACGTGCGATCGACCGCTGATGAACAGAACCTATCGTCGAGCTTGAACGAGAGCCGGTTGTTTCCGCCGCCGGCTGTGTTTGCAGCTGGTGCCTCTATCAAAGATCGCGCGACGTACGATGCGATGTACCGGCGAAGTGTGGAGGAGCCCGAGGCGTTCTGGGCGGAGGCGGCAGGTGAGCTCGAGTGGTTCGCTCCGTGGCGGGCGGTACGAGAGGGTGAGGCGCAGGATACCAAGTGGTTTGTGGGTGGGAAGACGAATCTCTGCCATAACTGCGTGGACCGGCATGCGCTGGGGGCGAGGAAGGACAAAGTCGCGCTGCTGTGGGAGGGTGAGCCGGGTGAGGTGCGGCGGATCACGTACCGAGAGCTGCACGGTGAGGTGCAGAGACTGGCCAATGCGCTGAAGGCTCTGGGAGTGAAGCGGGGCGATCGGGTGGCGATCTATATGGGAATGACGCCGGAGCTGGCGATGGCGCTGCTGGCATGTGCGCGCATCGGGGCAGTGCACTCGGTGATCTTTGGCGGATTTGCGGCACATGCCCTGGTCGATCGGATTAACGATTCAGAATGCATCGCTGTTCTCACGCAGGATACGAGCTACAGGCGCGGCGGCGAGGTTAAGCTGAAGGCGATTGTCGATGAGGCGCTTGCGACGTGTCCGACTATCGAAAAGGTTCTGGTTCTGAAACGCAGCGGAACGGCTGTGGAGATGAAAGCGGGCCGTGACGTGTGGTGGCATGACGCAGTTGCAGCGGCGGCGCCGGAGTGTGCGGCGGAGTGGATGGATGCGGAGGATCCGCTGTATCTGCTCTACACGTCGGGGACGACCGGGAAACCGAAAGGTCTGGTGCATACAACGGGCGGATACAGTGTCGGCGCTTATCTCACGACGAAGTACAACTTCGATCTGCGGGACAACGACGTGTACTGGTGCACGGCGGACATTGGCTGGGTGACGGGACACAGCTATGTGGTCTACGGGCCGCTGGCATGCGGGGCGACGGTGGTGCTGTATGAGGGGGCACCGAACTGGCCGGAGGCGGACCGCATGTGGAAGATCGTGGACGATCATTCGGTCACGGTGTTCTACACGTCGCCGACGGCGATTCGGGCCTGCATTAAGTGGGGCGATGCCTATGTGCGGCGGCACTCGCTTGCCAGTCTGCGGCTGCTGGGCACGGTTGGCGAACCGATCAATCCGGAGGCGTGGATGTGGTACCACCGGGAGATCGGCCACGAGCAATGCCCGATCGTTGATACGTGGTGGCAGACGGAGACAGGTGCGCATATGATCGCGCCGGTGCCGGGGGCGATTGCGACAAAGCCTGGATCAGCGACGCTGCCCTTCTTTGGCGTTGTGCCGGATGTCGTCACAAGAACAGGAGAGTCGGTGCCGCTGGGCCATGGCGGGTTGCTGGTGATTCGGCAGAGCTGGCCTTCGATTGCGCGCACGATCTGGGGGGATCATGAGCGCTACGTGAAGAGCTACTGGAGCGAGGTGCCAGGGAGCTACTTCTCCGGTGACAGCGCGCGGCGCGATACGGAGGGGTACTTCTGGTTAATGGGCCGGGTCGATGATGTCATCAATGTGAGCGGGCACAGGCTGGGAACGATGGAGGTGGAGTCGGCTCTGGTGGCGCATCCGAAGGTGGCGGAGGCGGCAGTGGTAGGGCGGCCGGACGAGATGAAGGGGCAGGCAATTGCGGCGTTTGTCACGCTGGAAGGTGGATCGCAGCCGAGCGAGGAGTTGAAGCAGGAGCTGCGGCAATGGGTCGCAAAGGAGATCGGTGCGCTGGCGAGACCTGACGATCTCCGGTTTACGGAGAGCCTGCCGAAGACGCGATCCGGCAAGATCATGCGGCGGCTGCTGCGGGAGATTGCAGCGGGAAAAGAAGTGACGGGCGATACATCCACGCTGGAAGATCTGGGAGTGCTGGCAAAGCTGCGGGGGGACGAGGAGGAACTCAGCGCCTAGATCTCTGTTTTTCGACTCCGTGGCTTCAGTGCAGACACTTCCAGGCGAAGTGGAGGAGCTCGCCAAGGGAGGCTCGCTCCGAGCATCCGCTCGATGCAGCGGCTGGTCCTGCGTCGCTCATCTCCGAGCATCCTGAGCCGAGCGAGCCAGCATGTTGGAGCTTCCGTGCGCTATCGCAGAGTGACGCTCGGACGCGTGGGCAGGGTCACATGGAAGGTCGTTTCCTGTCCGGGCTGGCTGGTGGCCCAGATGCGACCGCCATGTTGGCTCACGATGGAGCGGCAGATGGCGAGTCCGAGGCCGGTGCCGCCCATGGCGCGCGAGTCCGAGGCATCGACCTGCTGGAAGCGCTCGAAGATAGAGTCGAGTTTGTCGGCGGGAATGCCGCGACCGTGATCGGTGACTTCAAGGACCACCTCGTTCTCGTCGATAGCACGCGCGGAGAGAAGAACGTCCGAGCCGGCGGGTGAGAACTTGATTGCATTCGAGATCAGATTGGTGAGGGTCTGGAGAATGCGGTCGGAGTCTGCCCAGACGCGGGTGTTTGACGCGGTGCAGTTAATCTGAATGCTGGCCTTTGCAGCAGCAGCCTGCTGAAGATCGGAGGCGCGCTGCAGCAGATCGTCAACGGAACACATGGTGAGCTGGAGCTCGCTCTTGCCGGAGGAGATGCGTTCGAGATCAAGAATGTCATTGACCAGTCGGACGAGACGATCCGTGTTATCAAGAGCGATCTCAAGCATCTGCTGCATCTTTTCAGGCCGCGCGAGAAGAGCCCCGCCGGTGACAAGGCCCAGGGCAGCGCGCAACGAAGTAAGCGGGGTGCGGAGCTCGTGCGAGACGGTCGAGATGAACTCATCCTTCATGCGATCCAGAGCGCGACGCTCTGTGGTGTCGGTGAACGCAACGACCACACCGATCGCCTTCCCAGTGGCCTTTCCCGCGATGGTGACGCCGGTCTGTGTGTCGCCATGCGAATCAATCTGAGGTCGCGCGACATATTCCACGGGGAAGCTGGTGCCGTCCTTGCGCCAGAAGACCTCGTCGGAGACACGGACCGTATCGAGTGAGGTAAGCGAACGCCGGATGGGGCTGTCTTCAAGCCGGTAAGCCGTGCCGTCGGACTGGCTGTGATGCACGGCCGAGTGCATATCGCGGCCGAGAAGTTCGCCGAACCGGTAGCCGAGCATCTGCGATGCAGCGGAGTTGATCACGGTCACGCGCCCTTCAAGATCGATACCAAAGATTCCGTCGCCCACGGACTCGAGAATGGAGTCTGACTGTCGCGTCAGTGTGCGGATACGTCCTTCCATGCGGGTCTGATCGGTGATGTCGACCGCGAAGCCGAGGACATACGGCTCATGCCCCGGCACGGAGATCAGCTTGTTGCGATAAGCAACGACGCGGATCTCACCATTGACGTGCTTAAGGTGGAGAAGACCCTGTGCCTCGCCGGTCGCCACAATGGTCTTCAGGTAACTATTCAGATTGCGATGGCGCTCTGCTGGGATGAACTCAAGCAGCGAGTGGCCTACCAGTTGAGCCGTGGTGCGGCCGATCGAACTGGCGCCATGACCGTTGATGGAGAGCAGGTTGCCTTCAAGGTTGTGGGTGCAGACCATACCGAGAGAGCCCTCGATAAGCTGGCGATACCGGGCCTCGGATTCGCGCAGCGTTGACTCGGCGGCGCGCTGCACGGTGACGTCGATGCCGGTGGCGATGATGAAGCCGACCTGGCCCTGCTGATCGACCAGGGCTGTGGCCGACCATGCGATGCGGTGCATGGAGCCGTCACGGCTGGCCCAGCGGTTTTCAAATGCCGCGGGGAAGCCGCCGGCACGGATCTTCGCAAAGGTGTCAATGGCTTCGGGTACATCCTCTTCGGGAATGAGGCGATCCCAGGCGTAGCGGCCGACAAGGATGTTGAAGTCGTAGCCACTGGCAATCTCGCAGGCCCGGTTGAAGCGAACGATGCGACCAGCGGTGTCGAAGACAACAACCAGCGCGCCCACTGTATCGAGCACAGCGGAGACAAAGTTGCGCTCGACGGTGAGGGCGGACTCAACGCGCTGCCGGGCACGGGCGGCGCGATCGATCTGGCGGACGCGCGCGTTCAGTTCAAGCCGGCCGATTGCCAGTCGCGCGAGCGTAACGAGGCTTTCACCTTCCGCCTGCGAGAGCCGTCGCGGTTCAAGGTCGAGAACAAAGAGGGAGCCGATTGATACGCCACCCGGCGTCGTGAGTGGGGCACCGGCGTAGAAGGGGAGAGTCCGTCCGTCGATGTGGATGCCATTCGGTGCAAAATCAGGATCCTGGCGGGCATCGGACAGTTCATATACGCCATCGCCCAGAATTGTGGTCTCACAGGGAGTGCTGCCGACGGAAACTTCAGATGCCTTGATGCCGTGCCTGGCCTTGAGCCAGATGCGGTCGAAGTCAAGCAGAGAGATGGCGGCAAAAGGAGCATCGCAGAAGCGTGCGGCCATGCGAACGATGTCATCAAGGATCGAGTCCGGCGCGGCGTTGAGGACCTCGTATTGGGTGAGTGCTTCAAGCCGCAGAGCTTCGTCTTTGACCAGGAGAGCGTTCATAGTCCCACTTCAAACGATAGGGAAAACGGCACTGCGATGCACTGCTACTTTCGAGGGAGTTCTTGCAGAGATCAAGGTTTCGGAAGCGAGCAGCAAGCCCCCGCATCCGGCGCAGCATTGGCGCTTGCATCCATGGCAACCTTCCAGTTGCCGTCCGGCTGCTTGCGCCATACAGTGATGAAGCGGCCTGTGGTGAGTACAGGTTCGCCATTTTTATCTTTGGATCTGCCCTCGTAGTTGCCCCAGGTGAAGCCCATGTCGTTTGAGGGTCCCATCTGGGCGCCTTCCGCGACCCAGGAAAGTTGGTAGTCCTTCGGACTCCAGTTTGCCTGAGCGGCGATGTTGCCCCGACCCTGGATGGCAGGACGGCCATTGTTGAGGGTAACGGCATCCTCGGTAAACCAGGTTGCAAAGACCTTTCCCCCACCAGACGCGACCGCCTGCGAGAAGCGGCCTTCCAACTCAAGCAGGGTCAACGCACCCGGAGAGAGGGTTGGCGTGCGGACGAGGCTCTGGATGCTGTAGGGAGTGGCAGGAGCGCCGGGTTGCAGCGGTAGGATACTCGGCCCCGCGTTCGGCTGAACGCCGCCTTGCGGCCGATTAACCGGTGCGGCCGGCTGCAGTGGCTGGACCTGTTGCACGGCCTGGGCCTGAACGCACGCTGAAGGTGCGAGCAGAAGCCCGGTTATGAGAAAGCAGCGGACTAGGGAGCGAAAGCACACGGGCATGGGGAGATTTTGTAGAAGCGGCATCCGGTACTGCTTGCTCCGACCCTATGTGTGGCCGTGAGGAGTCTCATCATAGATGCCTTTGCGTACAGAAGGGAGACTTGTGCCAGGGTGGAACCAAGGGGTACAGGTAGGGAGACTCGTGCGCCGCGGGATGCCTGCTGATGCCGGAAGAGCTGCAAGACAAGCTAAGTGTTGCCGCATTGGCGTTTAGGGTCAGGCAGCTCAAGAGAAATGAAGGTTCCTGCTATGCTTCGCGCCATGATGAGACGATCAAGGATGAGTCTGCTGTTGACAGCATCCGGCGTGTTGCTGCTTCTCGGTGCGGGGATGCAGGCTGCGATGGGGCTTGTGCTGCAGGCGCAGGCAATCCGGTGCACAGGCCTGGCTGTCCTGGCGGTGTGGTGCTGGCGCCGGCGGGGTCTCACGGTGTGGATCTTCTGGGCGATGGTTGCAGGAGTCGAACTGGGCCTGGATGCACCGCGCTTTGCCGTGGAGCTGCGCGTGTTGAGCGACATCTTTCTCCGTTTGATCAAGACGATTGTGTCGCCGCTGATTTTAGCCACACTCATCACGGGCATCGCGGGGCACGGAGACCTGAAGGGCGTCGGACGCATGGGAGTCAAGGCGCTGGTGTATTTCGAGGTGGCGACGACGCTGGCGCTGGTCATCGGGCTGGTCGCGATCAACCTGACGAAGGCGGGGCTGGGCTTGTCGATGCCGGTGATGGCGACCGCTGGGATTGCTGTCGCGCCGGTCTCCCCAGGAACGAAATGGGATGAGTTTCTGCTGCACGTCTTTCCGGAGAACCTGGCGAAGTCAGTGGCGGAAGGACAGATTCTGCAGGTGGCGGTGTTTGCGGTGATCTTCGGCGTTGCGCTTGCCTCGCTGAGTGAAGCCAAACGCGCCCCTGTGCTGCGGTTGACGGAGAGCCTGAGCGAGGTGATGTTCCGGTTTACAAATGTGGTGATGTACTTTGCGCCGGTGGGCGTAGGTGCGGCCATGGCGTACACGGTGGGGCACATGGGGCTGGGCGTGCTGGTAAACCTCGGCAAGCTGCTGCTGACGCTCTATGGAGCCCTGGCTGCGTTTGCGTTGCTGGTCATGCTGCCGGCGGCGCTGTTGTTTCGGGTGCCGGTGCGACGATTTCTAGAGGCAGTGGCGGAGCCGGCGACCATTGCGTTTGCGACCTCGACGAGCGAGGCGGCGCTGCCGCGGGCGATGGAAGCCATGGAGGCGCTGGGCGTGCCGCGACGGGTGGTGAGCTTCGTCCTTCCTGCGGGATACAGCTTCAATCTGGACGGGTCTACGCTCTACCTGGCTGTCGCGAGCATCTTTGTGGCGCAGGCAGCGGGCATACACATGAGCTGGGGTGAGCAGCTGCTCATGATGGGAACGCTCGTGCTGACGAGCAAAGGAGTCGCAGGGGTGCCGCGGGCGACGCTGGTGGTGCTGCTGGCGACCGCGGCGACGTTCAAGCTGCCGACAGAGCCGATCTTTGTGATCCTGGGCATTGATGCCCTGATGGACATGGCTCGAACGACGGTCAATGTAGTAGGGAACTGCTTAGCGAGTGCGATCGTGGCGCGATGGGAAGGGGTGTTTGGAGAAGAGGCGGTGGATGGCGTCGTGCTGGAGGGAGTGACTTAGGCCGTGCCTCAATCCTCTCCTGGGCGGCGCCGGCCAACGTAAAGTGAACGATGGCGGGTGCAATCTGCACGTGGAGGTACAGAATTTGGTTCGCGCGCGGGTCTTCGCGAGCAGGTGAGCTGTAGCGAACGGAGAAGGCGGTCAAACGAAGCAGAAAGCGAGCATGGACACTAAAGTGCGGCTCATGAACAAGCTTGGGAGGCGCTGATCGAGCGCGTTGATACAATCAGCGGTTGAGACGCCAGTGATCGTATGCGCCGGCAGGTAGAGCATGGAAGAGTATCTGAATCGGATCAAATCGCCGGCGGATGTGAAGCGGCTCGGAATGGTCGAGCTGGAACGACTGGCGGAGGAGATTCGTGCGCGGCTGATTCGCAGCGTGGCCAAGACGGGCGGACACATCGGGCCGAACCTGGGTGTGGTGGAGCTGACGATCGCGATGCACTACGTGTTTGACACGCCGCGCGACCACTTCATCTTCGATGTGAGCCACCAGGCGTACGTGCATAAGCTGCTGACCGGGCGGGAGAGCCAGTTCCATACAATCCGGCAGGCGGGCGGTCTGAACGGCTTCATGCTGCGGACCGAGAGCGCGCATGACAGCTTCGGCGCGGGGCATGCCGGAACGGCGCTGAGCGCGGCTCTGGGCATGGCCGCAGCGCGTGACATGAGCGGCGGGACGGAGCATGTCGTAGCGCTGGCGGGGGATGCGGCGTTCACAAACGGCATCAGCTTCGAGGCGTTGAACAACATCGCGGCAACGACAAAGCGGATGATCGTCGTACTGAACGATAACGAGTGGTCGATCGATAAGAATGTAGGGGCGATCGCGGAGTACTTCCACAAGATCGCGATGAACTCCACCTTCAATAGTCTGCATGACACTGCGGTAAGTCTGGTCGAGAAGGTAGGCGGCAAGGCGGCGCGTCATGTGGCACGCAAGGCGGAGGAGGCGGCCAAGGGAATCGTAGGCCGCGGCATGATCTTCGAAGAGTTCGGCCTCAGCTACTTCGGGCCAGTGGATGGACACAATCTGCCGCTGTTGATTGAAACCTTCAAGTTCCTGAAGGACCAGAACCGGCCCGTGGTGCTGCACGCAATCACACAGAAGGGCCGGGGGTTCGAACCGGCATTAGCGGGGCAGAAGAAGTTCCATGGGCTGGGACCGTACGATCCGCAGACAGGCGAAACAAAGGCGGCGGGGCAGAAGACGTACTCGGAGGTCTTTGCCGAGAGCCTGGTGAAGCTGGCGGACGGCAATGACAAAGTAGTGGCGATTACAGCAGCTATGCCGAACGGGACAGCGCTTGATCTGTTCCGGCCAAAGCATCCGACGCGATACTTCGATGTCGGCATCGCGGAAGAGCACGCGGTCTTGTTTGCGGCCGGCATGGCGACGAAGGGGTACAAGCCCTTTGTTGCCATCTATTCGACGTTTTTGCAGCGAGCATTTGACCAAATTGTGCATGATGTGGCGCTGCAGAAGCTGCCGGTGGTGTTCTGCATGGATCGCGGCGGGCTGAGTGGGGATGACGGGCCGACGCACCATGGCTTGTTCGATATCAGTTATCTCCGCGGCGTGCCCAATCTGGTGCACATGGTGCCGAAAGATGAGGATGAGCTGTCGGACATGCTGTACACGGCAATGCTGCACGACGGTCCGGCGGCGATACGGTACCCGCGGGGAGTGGGGCCGGGAGCAGCGATTAAGGCGCAGCCGGTCGCTCTTGAGATTGGAAGGGCTGAGGTCCTTCGCGAAGGACGCGGCGACGAGGTTTGTATTTTGGGACTGGGAGCCATGCTGCCGGAGGCGCTGCGGCTGGCGGATCTGCTGGCGGACGAAGGTATTCGGGCGGCAGTGGTGAATGCACGGTTTGCGAAGCCGATCGATGCAGCCTGTGTGGCGCGGTTCGGCCGGAGTTGCCGCGTCTTTGTAACCATGGAGGATCATGTGCTCGCGGGTGGCTTCGGGAGCGCGGTGCTTGAGGCCGTGAGCGATGCGGGTTTGGAGACGCCGGTGGTGCGGGTGGGCTGGCCGGATGCGTTTATTGAGCACGGCAAGGTAGAGGCCCTGCGGGAACGGTACGGTCTAACGGCAGAGGCCGCGCTCGAGCGGGTGCGACCACTGATCGGAGCGATGGTGGCAGGGCGTTAGGGGTAAGGAGTGGTTCGGAGCCGGTCACGTCGTGACCCAGTCTCGCTAAACCTGGTTTACTTCGGACGCTCACGGGTCCATGCAGCCTGCCTGAAAACTCTCACGAGATTGCCCCGTATGCTACCCTCGCCCCCATGCGTCGCTTCCTCCGTCTCGTCCTCGCCTTGGCGAGCCTTGCGCCCCTGTCCGCACAGGCTCAGCAGAGCTACACCATCACCTTTCCCGCCGCGCACTCATCGACGCCGCTCGACGGACGTCTCCTCCTGCTCTTCTCGAAGAACTCCGAGGTCGAGCCGCGCTTTGAGATCAATGACACGCCCAAGACGCAGATTGTCTTCGGCACCACAGTCGACGGCTGGAAGCCGGGCGCACCCATTCTCTTTCCGAACGCAGCCACCGGCTATCCCGTTGACCGGATCAGCGATATCCCGCCTGGCGACTACACCGTGCAGGCCGTGCTGAACCGGTACCAGACCTATCACCGCGCGGACGGGAAGACAGTCAAGCTGCCGCCTGACATGGGCGAAGGCCAGCACTGGGCAGAGAAGCCCGGGAACTTCTATAGCAAACCGATCCTGGTACACGTAGGCACAGGGGGACCGGTTGCACTCTCGATGACAGAGACGATTCCGCCCATCACGCCAACGCCCGACAGCAAATACATCCGCCGCATCCGCATTCAGTCTGCGCTGCTGAGTAAGTTCTGGGGTACTCCCATCTATCTCAGCGCGATGGTCCTGGTGCCGGACGGCTTCGACAGTCATCCCAACGCGCATTATCCGCTCGTCATCTTCCACGATCACTACACAAACGAGTTCAACGACTTTCGCGAGACACCTCCGGACGCGACGCTGAAGCCGGACTTCTCCGAGCGATTTCATCTCGCAGGCTACAACCGCATCCAGCAGGAAGAGGCCTATAAGAACTTCCAGGACTGGACCGCACCGAACAAGCCTCGCTTCCTCATCGTCAAGCTGCAGCACGCCAATCCGTTCTATGACGACAGCTATGCCGTCAACTCTGCCAACCTTGGACCCTACGGCGATGCCATTGAAACCGAGCTTGTCCCCGCCATCGAAAAGCAGTTCCGCGGTCTTGGCGCGGGCTGGGCACGCTTCATGTACGGTGGCAGCACCGGCGGCTGGGAGTCGCTGGCCGTGCAGATCCTTTATCCCACGCACTACAACGGAGCCTTTGCCGCCTGCCCGGACCCGGTCGACTTTCATGCCTACATGACGACGGACCTGTACGCCCGCGAAAACATGTTCTGGATCCCCGGTGCGAACAAAAAGGTCGAGCAGCCGGCCATGCGAAACTACCTTGGCCAGACCCTTATTTCCATGCGCGACAACGTGCAGTTTGAGGCCGCGCTCGGCGATCACGGCCGATCCGGCGACCAGTTTGACATATGGCAGGCCGTCTACTCGCCTGTTGGGCCGGACGGCTATCCCGCCAGCATCTTCGATAAGACCACCGGCACCATTGATCACACGGTGCTGGAGTACTGGCAGAAGAACTACGACCTGGACGCTATTCTGCAGCGCGACTGGAACAGCGTGGGTCCCGACATCGCGGGCAAGATCCACCTCTACGTGGGCTACGACGACACCTACATGCTCAACAATGCGGTCTATTTGATGGAGGACTTCCTCAAGACCACCGGCACACCCGGCCACGGTGTCCCCTATGGCGGCGAAGTGACCTACGGCCCGAAGGCGGAGCACTGCTGGAACGGTGATCCGACCCAGCCAAATTGGTACACCCGCCTGCACTACAACCAGATGTACGTCACCAAAATCTTGGACCGCATCGCGAACACCGCGCCGGCTGGCGCCGACCTGACAAGCTGGAAGTACTGATCAACCAGAACACGAGTCGTCCAGCGGACCGCATTGCGCCGAAGGGAACTCGGTCATATCGATGCAGGGGTGAGAGCGTCGCGGTACAGCGGTAGACCGCAGAAGACAGCACGAGTTCCCCTCATTTGGGGTGCTTGTCGTTCGTCGGCTTCTTCATCTGCACCCGCCGGCAGAGCGGACATCGAAACTTACGCTTCCCGTGGTAGATGTGGCCCTTCAATTCGACCATAGCGACGCGGCATCGTTTACAGGTCATGCTGCTCCTGTCTTATCCACGCAGCTCGGAGAGTTGCTTTGTGACCCTGAAGATCGCCGGGTGCGCACTTAACGGGCGAAAAGGGGCGTACCGGTCGGAGCTCTGTGATCCGGTTCTAGATCTGCGAGCAGGGCAGAGGAGAGAGGATGAGATTGGTAATGTTGGAGACGATTTCTTCATAGCTGTAGCGGGGGTCGTGGGAGAGCCTGGCCCAGGCGGGATCGGTGCGGAAGCGGTTCCAGCAGGCGTCCAGGTCGGCCTGATCGTTGAAGACGAGCAGGTAGGTGAGGTTAGGCAGGTGGGCGCCGATGAGGGTGTCACCGTAGAAGACCTGGCCGAAGCCGGATTTAGCAAAGATATCGAATTCGCCGTGGTTGAACATTTCAACCTTGCGGATGTGAGCGGCAGGGCTCGGACTTTCGTAGGTGCGGAGCTGGAAGAGGCGTTTGCCGGTGGTTCCTTGTTTCGGCGGGATGAGTTTGGGCCAGCCCTCGAAGGCGAGCAGGAGAGAACTTTCGACGCGGAGAAAGGGGGGTGCGGTGGCGGGTGCGGCCCAGAAGGGATGGGCGGCGGCGAGGAACTCCTGATCGTTCGCGAGCCGCAAGTCGGCGGTGATGACGGTCTCGGCAGAAGGGCCGGGAATGAGGAGGTAAAAGCTGGGAGTCTCAGGGCCGACATCGAGCCGGAAGGCACCGACGGGAGCGAGGCCTAGACGGTTCAGCGCGGGGATGAGGGCTTTGGTGAAGAAGGCTTCAGCGAGGGCGGGCTGAGGACCATTGGAGAGATGGTAGCGGCGTAGTTCGTAGAACTCGCGTGTGGCCGGGGTCTGACTTGGGGGCATGACAGCTCCTGTAGCGGCGGTGGCGGAGAGAGCGAGGCCGGAGGAGAGGAAGTCTCTGCGGTGCATATGAAGCTCCAGGATACGTCCGCGACCAAGATTACAGTGCGGCTAGCGAGCGGAGACGGCGAAGAGGGGCAGGAGCGCGGCGGTGCGCTGCTGGCGGTAGCGAAAGGTGCTGCGGAGCTGGAACTGTACGAACAAAATATTTGCGAGAGAGCCGAGTGGTCCTAGAGGCAGATCATATGCGAGCTCATCTATAAGACGAGTGCCGGGGAGGAGCTCACCGCTTTGCATGGTGTGAGACTCGGAGCGCAGACGGTGACAGTGACGCCACTGCTTAAAGGGGCCGCGATGCTGGACATCGCAGAAATGTTCGTTCCAGGCGAACTCGGTGATTTCGGCGTCCCAGGGAAGGCGAATGGGCAGGAGGGGAACCGCGCGGAAGGAGAGAGTCATGCGGGTGCCAGCGCCGGCAACAATGCCGGGCAGAGTGGGCGTACCGGGGGGTCGTGACGGCGGTGGAGCGAAGGAGGCTTCTTCGATGCGGGCCTTCTGCCAGGCCGGCATGAGGCGCGGGAGGTTTTCCGGGTTGGCAAAGAAGGCGAAAACGAGGTCGATCGGAAAGGGCAGCCACTGCTCGGCGTGAAAGGTGTGGGGCATGGGTGTCTGCTGATTCAGATGCGAAGTGGGGATGCGTGCAATCCGTTCGTTGCGAAGGCGAGTGGACGGTGTGCGTAGACCCGCAGCCTTTGGCGGAGCGACCAATGTCAGAGCGGGATGGCGAGCAGCCGCTGAGACGGGGACGGGGCCGAATGAGAAGAAGGCGCCCGATGGTCCGGGCGCCTCTGTGTGGAAGGGAGGTTGTGGTGCAGGTGCTTGGTGCGGGTTGCGGTGCGGAGTTTCGAGCGAAGATTTGGGGAAGCTGGAAAGTTGCTCCAAAAACCCTCAGACACTTTAGTTAGGCATCAGCACTGTGTCAATGACATGCGCCACACCATTTGACTGATAAACGTCCGCGGTAGTGACGGTGGAGGTACCACCCTTCTCATCGGTGAGGACGAGCTTGGTGCCATCCATCTTGGCCATGAGCTTGCCGCCCTGTACGGTGGTCAGGGTTGCCGTGCCCTTGCCCTTCTTGATGGCTTTCATGATGGCCTTCGAATCCAGCTTGCCGGCGACGACGTGGTAGGTGAGGATTTTCGTCAGATCGGCCTTGCTTTCGGGCTTTACAAGTGTGTCGACGGTGCCGGCGGGCAGCTTGTTAAAAGCATCATTGTCCGGAGCGAAGACGGTGAAGGGACCGGGACCGGAGAGGGTGTCAACCAGGCCGGCGGCTTTGACAGCGGAGACGAGAGTGGAGAGGTTGGGTGCGGCCGAGGCGTTCTGAACGACATTCTTGGTCGGGTACATGGGCGCGCCGCCGACATCAGGATCCTTCATCTGAGCCGAGACGTTCAGGGTGGAAAGGGTGAGAGCCGCGGCAGCAAGAGAGGCGAGGAGTGTCTTCTTCATAGGTGTACTTTGCCTTTCGGAACGGTTGGTGCAGTGTTGCGGTTAGAAGTTGAGTCCTGACCTTTGCGGCCAGATCGTTCACTTAGCTTCTACGCCGCACAAGGGGGAGTGGATTGGAACGACATGGACGTGAGGGCACAGGAGGAAAGCCCCGGCGCTCGATCCGTACAGGACATACGATGCCGCCCTGCAAGGCATAGACGCCCCGGACATCAGGTCCGACGAGTCCGCTCAGGGCGATCTTTGTGGGTGCGTTGACATTTGCCGAGGGCCGCCGTCAACTGAAGACTCAGCATGACGGATTCAAAGCAGGGTGGCGTGGGGCAATCGGTACAGACAGGGATGGAGCGGGAGGATGGACCTGCGGTTCAGGAGAAGCCGAGCGTGCACGACAACGGACTGCTCCTGATCGGTCTGTTCAAGCTGGTCAAAGCACTGTTTTTCTTCTGCATCGGAATCGGTGCGATCCATCTGTTGCACAAAGACCTGAGTGATGAGGTGATGCGGCTGGCGGCAGCGCTTCGCTTCGACCCGGAAAGCCGGGTAGTTGGCCTGGTGATGGACAAGGTCGACCTGATCGATGCGGAGAGGCTGCGGGAGATCGGGTTTGCGACGTTCGCGTACTCTGCCCTGGCGCTGACGGAGGGCATCGGCCTGCTGCTCGCGAAGGTCTGGGCAGAGTACCTGACGCTGTTCCTGACAATCTCGTTTCTGCCGTGGGAGCTCTACGAGCTGATCCGCCGGCCGAGTCTGACACGAGCCGGATTGCTGGTGATCAATCTGCTCGTGCTGTGGTACCTGGTGTGGCTGCTGAAACGCAAGCGGGCGACAACGGAGGCTCGACAGGTGGGAGTTAGCAGCTCATAAAGACAGTGCTGTGCTGCGCTGTGCAGCAACGAGTCTGGGGTGCTTTTGGCATCACGCAGCGCGCCATGAATAAGCATTGCGGACATACCTGTCTGATTTGAGCTCACAAAAGAGGTTTGCCACGTTTCTTCGCTTTATCTTCGCTAGCAAAGAATGGCTCGAGGTGTCCAGACCGAAGAAACGGTGAAGATATAGAGAACCCTGCAGGTTAACCACTATATGTTGTGGTTTTATAAGGGTTGCCTGCGGTATAGCGGATTTTGACGATTTTCTCCGCATTTATTTGCGTTTCTCCGCAGATTTTCCACTGTGCACAAGGATTTTTCACTTGCTTCCCTCAGGGGAGCGGGTGACTATGTGGATCGAAGTGGTCAAAAGTGGAGTGAAAGGGACTGAACGAAGGCTCTTTCGAGATGATCTTACCGCGACGACTGCTTCCTGAGGCAAAGCGCTATGTTTCGCGGAAATCACCCGACGCGCGTGGACGAGAAGGGCCGGCTGAAGCTGCCGGCGGACTTTCGCTCACAGTTGGAGGATGGACCGGAGGCGAAGCAGGTGTTCTACATCACGAGCAAGGATGGGGAGCGGGCTGAGTTGTGGCCGATCAAGGCGTGGGAGGAGATTGAGGCTGTTCTGGCCAAGGTTCCGAGCACGAATCCGGCGAAGCGGAAGTTTCTGGACGTGACGAACTACTACGGGCAGATGGCGGAGATGGACAACCAGGGCCGGCTGTTGCTGCCACAGATTCTGCGGGACAAGGCAGGATTGACGGCGGAGGTTCTGGTGTATGGGTCGCAGAAGTTTCTTGAAGTACTGAGCCGGCCGACGGTGGAAGCACAGCCGCAGACGCTTTCGGCGGAAGACATGGCAGGGCTTTCGGAGTTGGGGATTTAGCAGGCATTTGAACGACGTGACCCCTCAGTGGGGCGTACAGGGAGCGGGGACGGGATGCAGCAACCGCGACATGTGCCGGTTCTTTTAGAAGAGGTACTTGAATACCTGAATGTGCGGCCGGGCGGCGTGGTGGTTGACGCGACGCTCGGGCTGGGCGGGCACTCCGCGGCGATTGCGCGGAGGCTGGGCGGACAAGGCAGGCTGATCTGCTTTGATCGCGATCCTGAGGCAATGGCGCTGGGACGGGCGAGGCTCGAGGCGCTGGCCGAGGAGCTTGGCGCGGAGATGCCGGCGATGGAGTTTGTGCCGATGGCATTTTCGGAGGGGCTGACGCGGTTAAAGCCAAGGAGCCTGGATGGATTGCTGGCGGACTTTGGCGTGAGCAGCCTGCAGCTGGACGGGGCGCACAGGGGATTTAGTTTTCGGGCCGATGGGCCGCTTGACATGCGGATGGATACGCGGAGCGGCGAGACGGCCGAACAGGTGGTAAATGAGGCGGGCGAGGAAGAGCTTGCCAATCTCATTTACGAATTCGGAGAGGAAAGGAGGTCGCGGAGAATTGCCAGAGCCATTGTGCGGGCGCGACCGATATCAACGACGGCGCAGTTAGCCCAGGTGATCTCGGCCAGCGCCCCATCAATGAAGGGTGACAAGATCCATCCCGCGACACGGACCTTCCAGGCAATCCGGATTCGCGTGAACGACGAGTTAGGAGAGATTCAATCGCTGCTGAAGAGCGCGGGGTCTCTGATGAAGGCTAGCGGGCGGGTCGTGCTGATCAGCTTCCACTCGTTAGAAGATCGACTGGTAAAGGACTCCTTTCGGGAGGCCGGTCGGGAGAAGAGGTTTGAGATGCTGACGAAAAAGCCGGTCGTTGCGGCTGAGGAAGAGCAGCTCAGAAATCCGAGAAGCCGCAGCGCGAAGCTGAGGGCAGCGGAAAAGGTTTAGAAGCAACGTCCCTTGTGGAAATCGGACCTTCCACCTGCACCACATTTAGTGCAGTCTCATTTGTAGAGATAGGGATGATAAAGATCGGGCTGGGGTTGTCCTACCGTGCTTTCAGGCGAAAGACAACTTTGAACTACCCATCCCATCCCCCATAGCAACCTCAGCCCGGTTGACTTGAGGATGTGGCGAGATTGGCAGGACCCGGTCGGCGAACCGGCAGGCAAGGACTGAGGTAGGCGATGGCAACGGCGGCGATGGCAGGGCGAGAGATCGAGATGATGGGTGCGGCAGCGCAGACGATGCGGCGCACTCCGCGGCGATCACTGACAGAGCACAACGCCATGCTGTTCGACGCGCAGCGCAAGGCTCGCCGTGGGCCGACGCCGGAGGTTTTCTTTGCCAAGCACCTAGATAACAGCCGCATCGTGAAGGCGGATGATCCGGAGCGCCGGAAGGAGATGCGGCAGTTCTCGGCAGTGATGAGTGTGTTGTTCTGCCTGGTGATGGTGTATGTGTGGCAGCACTTTTCGGCTATCGAGATTGGCTACAAGGTCGAGGCGCAGAAGACGGCGGTGGCGCAGACGCGCGAGGAAAACCGGCAGCTTCGGCTGACCGAAGCGCAGCTGACCGATCCGCAGCGGATCGACGTGCTGGCGAAGCAGCTGGGCTTGAACGTGCCCCAGCCCGGGCAGGTGGTTCGGCCGGATGGTCTGGGCGCGAGCGATCCGAATGCGCCGGTGATGGCGGAGGCGGGACCGATGGTGCTGCAGTAAGAAATTGCTCTTCGTTTCGGTTCTACGTTGTTCAGCAAGTCGTTTCTGAACAGAAAACTTGCTTCCCCTTCTTGACTGCTTCCTTCCTGAAACGAGTTCCTCGATGCAACAAATGACACCACGGCAGGTGATGACGGCTCCGATCCGACGGATCCGTTTCACCTATGTGGCGCTGTTTTTCTGTTTGTGGACGGCGTTGATCGGGCTTCGGCTCACATGGCTGCAGGTAGTGCGGCACGGATACTACGTGCATACGGCGGCAATGCAGCAGCAGCGAACGTTTGAGGTGGCTCCGCAGCGTGGCGTGTTGTACGACCGTAATCTGCGTGAACTGGCGATGACGGTGCTGGTGGACAGCGTATACGCAGTGCCGAGCGAACTGGGTGAGAACCGGCCGCAGGCGGCGGAGATGCTGGCCAAACTGGTGCACAAGGAAGCGTGGGACAGGTTTACGAGTGAGCCGCAGATGCTGGCACGCTTCAACGCATCCAGAAACTTCGCGTGGGTGGCGCGCAAGCTGGATCCGGAGACGGCGACGCGGGTGCGGGAGCTGAACCTCAAGGGTGTGTATCTGCGGAAGGAGTTCAAGCGCTTCTACCCCAATGGCGACCTGAGCGCGCAGGTGCTGGGATACGTGGGTACAGACGACACGGGTCTTGGTGGGCTTGAGAGCGAGTTTGATGGCGAGCTGCACGGGGAGCCGGGGCACGTGCTGACGGCACTCGACGCCAAGCGACACGTCTTGGGGTCAGAGGAGCAGCAGCCGCAGCCAGGTGAAAATCTGGTGCTGACGATTGACGCAAACATCCAGTACATGGCGGAGCGCGCACTGGACGCGCAGATGGAGAAGACAAAGGCGCTGCACGGAACGGTTGTCGTACAGGATCCGCACACCGGGCATGTGCTGGCGCTGGCGATTGCGCCGCGATTCAACCCGAACGACCAGCGACACATGGATGCGAGCGTGCTGCAGAACCTGGCGGTGAGCGATGTGTATGAGCCGGGGTCGACCTTCAAGCTGGCGACGTACGCGGCAGCTCTCGATGGAGCGGGCGTCAAGCCGACCGATATGGTGGACTGCCAGAACGGCGCCATGACGATGTATGGACGGACGCTGCACGACGATCGGTCCGATCACTTTGGCGTCGTCACCGTGCAGTATGCCCTTGAGCATTCCAGTGACGTGGGCGCGGCGAAGATGGCGTTGAAGCTTGGACCGCAGAAGTTTTATGACTACCTGAAAGGCTTTGGGTTTGGCGATCGCTCGGGCATCGAACTGCCGAGCGAGACGCGCGGTCTGCTGCGGGCGCCGAAGAAGTGGGGGGCGACGAGCATTCTATCGATTGCGATCGGGCAGGAGGTGGGCGTCACTCCGGTGCAGCTGGTGAGCATGGTGAGCACCATTGCGAATGGTGGCGTGTACATGCCGCCGCACGTGCTGCTGGAGAGCGCGGATGCGATGAAGGGCGATCCGCGGTTGAAGCCGATGCCGTTCCGGCCTGCGAACCAGCTGCCGGCTCATCTGCCGGATGGAGCACATCGAGTGATCACGGAGATGACGTCGGCGAAGATGCGCAGCATGATGCAAGGCATTGTGGTGACAGGCACGGGCAAGAATGCGGCTCTGAACGGCTACAGCTCTGGCGGGAAGACAGGAACGGCGCAGAAGGTCGATCCTGTCACGCACACGTACTCGCATACGAAGCTGGTAGCGAGTTTTGCGGGATTTGCACCGGTAAGCAATCCGGCTATCTCCGTGGCCGTGGTGATGGATACGCCGCAGGGCACGGATGTTCAGCGCTACGGCGGCTATGCCAGTGCACCGGTGTTCGCGCAGGTTGCACAGCAAGTGCTCGAGTATCTCGGCGTGCCGCACGATCAGCCGCTCAAGACGCCGAAGGAGATGCAGGAGGCGAAGAAGGACATGCCGGACGAGGCGCCGTCCGAGGCTGGACCCGATCTGCAGGCGATGTTCGATGACGTAAATACGCTGCCTGCGGATGATCCTCTGCGATCACCGGCACTGCTGGCGGGGAGAGCGGAGGCGTCGGAGCGGCCGGTTGTGCAGGCGCCCGCGTCCCGGCACATGGATGGCCTGATGAAGCTTCTACCGGAGCGGGCGCTGGCGGTGTTTCGGGCCAATGGCGGAACTACCAGTGTGATGCCGGATGCAGCAGAGGGGACGACGGCGAGGTTGGTGCAGAGCCCGGTCAGCAGGCCCGCGGTCAAGGGCGGCGAGGTGGTCGTGGATGCTTCCAGGCAGATCGCCGTTCCGAGCTTCGAGGGTGTGGACCTTCGGTCGGCGATCGAACGTGCGAGTGGAGCAGGTCTGCGGATGCGGCCTGTAGGAAGCGGCCTGGCGCGCGAACAGGTGCCGGCCGCGGGCACGATGGTCGCCTCCGGAACCGAGGTGGTGATTCGCTTCCTGCGCTGAGTGTGGAGCAATCGCTGATCGCAACGGCATGTGTGCGCTTTATCGATCAGTGTGCTGACGCGCTTTCCAGAAGATGCTGCCATCTGTGACGTTTCCCGTGGTCTTTACAAGGGCGCTGTTGGCGCGCAGACCTCTCACCCGCAAGGAAGCCATGATGTGCGACGTAGAATGACGGGATGCGATGGACAGACCTGCTGCGCGAGATGGCGACGACCCGGATTGGCGGCGAGATCGAGGCCGAGGTCAGCGGAGTTCAGTATGACTCGCGCCGCGTAGAGGATGGCGATCTCTTCATCGCGATGCGGGGCGAGAGCGCCGATGGCAACCGATATGTCGAGCGGGCGCTGCAGGCGGGTGCGAGTGCGATTGCAATGGATTCAATCGAGACCTATGAACGCTTGAAAGCGGCGGGTCTTGAGGTCGGGTTGGCCCATGTGGCGAATGGGCGGAGAGCTTTGAGTGAAGCAAGCGCGGCGATCTTCGGGCATCCGGAGCGTGCCTTAACGCTGAGCGCAGTGACCGGGACGAACGGAAAGACCACGACGGCTTGGCTGCTGGAGCAGATCTTGCGAAGTGCGGGACGAAAGAGTGTGCTGGTGGGGACGATTGAGACGCATGTGGCGGGTGCGGTGCGAGAGAGCCCGCATACCACGCCGGAGTCGCGCGATCTGCTTCGAACCTTCGCGGATGGCGTCGCGCTTGGGTGTACGGAGGCGGTCATCGAAGCGAGCAGTCATGCGCTCGAGCAGGAACGAGTGTGGGGGATGCCGGTCGATGTGGCGATCTGGACAAACCTGACGCAGGATCATCTGGACTACCACCGGACGATGGAGGCGTACTTTCTCGCAAAGGCGAAGTTATTCATGGGTCTGGGGACGCGGGTGCCGCGTGTGGCGGTGGTCAATGCGGATGACGCGTACGGAGCGAGAGTAGCGGAGCTGGCACAGACATCCGGCAGTAAAGTGTGGCGGTACGGCATGGGCGTTAAGGGCGGCTTCGGACCGGAGTTCCGAGCGGAGCGCGTGAACTTACGTGCAGGAGAGACGACATTCGAGTTCAGGACGAGCTTCGGCATGGTGCCCATGCGCTCGCCGCTCACGGGAGCAGTGAACGTGTACAACCTGCTTGCTGCTGCCTGTGCGGCGCTGGCCAGAGGCGTGCGTCTTGAGGAGATTGCGTCGGCAACGGAGCGACTGGCGCAGGTTCCCGGGCGATTTGAAGTCGTACCCTCGCCACGTAAAGCCATCTTCGTGGCGGTGGACTATGCGCATACAGAGCATGCGCTGCGAACTCTGACTGCGCTTGCACGGGAGCTGGTGCGTCCTCTGGATGGACGGGTCATCACCGTGTTCGGGTGCGGCGGAGACCGGGATCGAACGAAGCGGCCGAAGATGGGACGGGCGGCTGGCGAGGGTAGCGATCTGGTCGTGGTGACGAGTGATAATCCGCGGACGGAAGCACCGCGGAGGATCATCGAAGAGGTGATGGAAGGGGTGCAGGAGACGCCGGCAGACGTGGTGGTGGAGGAGGATCGCGCAGGCGCGATTGCGATCGCCATCCGAGCGGCGCGGCCGGGTGATGTGGTTCTGATCGCCGGGAAAGGACACGAAAAGGTACAGATCTTTGTCGATGAGGTGGTGCCCTTCGATGATGTGCTGGTAGCGAACGATGTGCTGCGGGAGCTTGAGGGCGAATGAAGTTGAGAGCAGGATGTGTGGCGGAGCGGTGGTCTAGAAGGGACGACGGATGAAGCTGACACTGGGGCATGTGGCGGAGCACTGGTCTAGAAGGGACGACTCATGAAGCTGACACTGGGGCATGTGGCGGAGCACTGGTTGGGAAGAGGCGACTCATGAAGCTGACACTGGGGCATGTGGCGGAGCACTGGTTGGGAAGAGGAGACTCATGAAGCTGACACTGGGGCAGATCGCGGATTGGATTCATGCCGAAGGAGACTTCACGACGCGGCTCGAGGCTGTAGGCTACTCGATCGACTCGCGCACGATCAGCGCGGGGGAGTTGTTCTTTGCCGTTACGGGTGAGCGCGTGGATGGCCATGCGTATGTCGAGGCGGCGCTTGCGAACGGGGCGGTCGGAGTTGTTGTAAGCCAGCGCTGGCTGGTGCCGGATGAACTGGAACCGTGCCGGGTGTTGCGGGTTCCGGAGAGTGAGGATTGTGTGCTGCAGGCGATGCAGACGCTGGCGAGACGGGTGCGGGAGGAGTGGGGCGGGCGCGTGATTGGGATAACCGGATCAGCGGGCAAGACGACAACGAAGGAGATGGTGGCGGCGGTGCTGGCGGCGAGGTTCAAGGTGCTCAAGAGTGAGGGCAATCTCAATAATCATTTCGGGATGCCGCTGCAGCTTCTGAAGCTCGAGCCGGAGCATCAGGTGGCGGTGCTTGAGATGGGCATGAATCATGCGGGCGAACTGCGGGTGCTTGCGGAGATCGCACGGCCGGACTGGGCGGTGGTGACGAACGTTGCGGCGGTGCACCTGGAGTATTTTCCGGACGGAATTGCGGGCATCGCGGCGGCCAAGCGGGAGCTGGTGGAGGCTCTCCCAGCCGGGGGCGTTGCGGTGTTGAATGGAGAGGATGCGCGGGTACGGGAGTTTGGTCGCGAGCTCGATGTGAAGACTGTGCTATACGGCGAGACTCCCGATGCGGCAGTTCGCGCGGAGAGCGTGGAAGAGTTGGGTGTGGATGGACTCACCTTTGCTGCGGTGGTCGCTGCGAGCGATGAACGCGCGGAGGTGCGGCTGCATCTGCTGGGACGGCAGAATGTAGCCAACGCCCTCGCGGCGATTGCGGTTGGCTCTGAGAGCGGGATCCCGCTCGGGGAGTGCGCGCGCTCGCTCGGTGCAATGCGTGCCGCGGAGAAGCGCGGACAGGTGCTGGCGTGGCACGGAGCGAAGATCGTGAACGACTCGTACAACTCGAATCCGCGGGCGCTCGATGCGATGGTGGATGCGCTGCTGACGATGACAGCGGCGCGGCGGATTGTGGTGGCGGGCGAGATGCTGGAGTTGGGAGCCGAGGGTGGAACGCTGCATGAAAGCTGTGGCGTGCGGATGGCAGAGCTGGGCGTGGACGTGGTGATCGGGGTACGAGGGTTGGCGCAGCGGATTGTGGATGGGGCTGCCGGCGGTGGGGCAGAGGCAATGTTTTTCTCAACGCCGGAGCAGGCAGCAAGCTGGATGCGGGAGCATGTGCGCGCGGAGGATGCAATCCTAGTCAAGGGATCGCGCGGGGTAGGACTGGAGCGGGCGCTGGCGGCGCTGGGGGAGTAGTGCCGGTGGACTCTGCCGTGGTTCGGCTATGAAAATGCGGCCAGATGTGCTGTGGCGTGCCTTGTAGGATAGCTATGATCCCGGTGCGCGATCGATCTTTCGAAGGCGGATGACTTGCTCTATTGGCTGCTGTACCAGAAGCTCTTTCCATACTTCCGCCTGTTTCGGATCTTTCGGTATCTGACCTTTCGAACTGTCTTTGCGAGTTTGACGGCGCTGCTCATCGGCTTGCTAATCGGGCCGTACGTGATTGAGCGTCTGCGAGAGTTTCAGATCGGGCAGTACATCCGTGAGGAAGGGCCGCAGAGCCATCAGAAGAAGAAGGGCACGCCGACCATGGGTGGGGTGCTGATCTGCATCTCGATCCTGGTGCCGACGCTGCTGTGGAGCGATCTGTCCAACCCGTTCGTGTGGATTGTGACGCTGTCGACGGTAGCGTTTGGCGCGATCGGGTTCGCGGATGATTACATCAAGGTAGTGCACAAGCGGAACCAGGGGCTGACGGCGCGGGCGAAGATGGCGTTGCAGTTGCTGGTGAGCGCGGCAGTGGCGATGGTGCTGGTGGTGATGCAGTCGCGGGGGAGCTACTCGACACGGCTGGTGGTGCCGTTCTTCAAACGCTTCCGGCCCGATCTGATTCTGGGCTGGATGCAGCACATGCCGCACCTCTACTGGCTGAGTTTTCTGCCGTTTGTCGCATTTGTAGCACTGGTGATTACATTTTCGAGCAACGCAGTAAATCTGACGGATGGGCTCGACGGACTGGCGATCGGATGCACGATCATCGCGGCCGGGGCATTAGCGGTTCTGACGTACGTGAGCGGGCATGCAGTCTTTTCGGACTACCTGGAGCTACAGCGGATGCCAATGGTTGGCGAGTTGACTATCTTCTGCGGGGCGATGGTGGGGGCGTCGATCGGCTTTCTCTGGTACAACGCGCATCCAGCCGAGGTGTTCATGGGGGATGTTGGATCGCTGGCGCTGGGCGGAGCGATCGCAACAGTGGCGGTGGTGATCAAGCAGGAGTTGCTGCTGCCGTTTATCGGCGGCGTCTTTATTCTCGAGGCACTAAGCGTGATGCTGCAGGTAGGCAGCTACAAGCTGCGAGGCGGAAAGCGCATTTTCAAGATGGCCCCGTTGCACCATCACTTTGAGTTGATCGGATGGAGTGAAAGCAAGGTCATTGCGCGGTTCTGGATTATGGCGCTGGTGTTTGCGCTGTTCGCGCTGACGACGTTGAAGCTGCGATGATCTCCGGTCTTTGCTGCAGGAAGCAGGCTACACCTCCCGTCAAGAACCCATACACTTGGCACTTGGACACCTTATGGATTTGAAGAACAAACGCGTGCTCGTAGTCGGTGCTGGAAAGAGCGGCATTTCGGCGGCGCACTTCTTGCTGCGGCACGGCGCCAAGGTGACGGTGAGCGACTCGCGCAGTGCGGCGGCGCTGGCGGGGGAGATTCCTGCTTTGATGGAGGCCGGCATCATGGTCGAGACAGGTGGACATGGGCTGCTGACGTTTCGGCGTCAGGATTTCATTGTGATCTCGCCGGGTGTGCCGACGCTGACGCCGGAGGTGGTGCGGGTGCGCGCGCTGGGAATGCCGGTGGTGGGCGAGTTGGAACTTGCGAGCCGCTTTTTGCAAGGGCAGGTGATTGCGATCACGGGGTCAAACGGAAAGACGACGACGACGACGTTGGTGGGCGAGATTCTCAAGGCGACTGGAAGGCCGACGCTGGTAGGCGGCAACATTGGAACCCCGGTGATCGACCTGGTCGCAGAGAGCACACCCGAGACGTGCAACGTGCTCGAGGTGTCGAGCTTTCAACTGGAGACGATCGAAACGTTTCGCCCGCGAATCGCGGTGGTGCTGAACATCACGCCTGATCACCTGGACCGGCACAAGACATTCGAGAACTATGCGGCGGCGAAGACGCGCATCACCGAGCGGCAGGACGTAGAGGACTTCCTTGTCCTGAACGCGGAGGACAAAGCGGCTCAGATGGTCGCGGCGAAGACAAAGGCACAGATCTTCTGGTTCAGCCCGCGGCGGCCGATCAAGCAGGGCGCATTCGTGCAGGGCAAGAATGTTCTGTTTCTCGCAAAGGAGGGCGCAAAGGCGGAGCCGGTGATGCCGGTCGGCGAGATCACGCTGAAGGGCGCACACAACGTGGAGAATGTGCTGGCCGCGGTTACAGTTGCGCGGCTGGCGGGAGTTCCGCCGGAGGTGATTCGAGAGGTTGTACACAGCTTCAGAGCGGTCGAACATCGCCTGGAGCTGGTGCGGGAACGGAATGGGGTGGTGTACTACAACGACTCGAAGGCCACGAATGTGGATGCGGCGATGAAGGCGGTAGCGTCGTTTCCGGCGGGGATCCACCTCATCCTCGGAGGGAAGGATAAGGACTCGGATTACAGCGTGATGGCGCCGCTGCTGCAGGAGCGGGTGAGGGTTGTTTACACGATTGGTTCAGCGGCGGAAAAGATCGGCGGGGCGCTGGCCGGAGTCGTGAAGATGGTGGAGGCGGAGACGCTCGAGCGCGCGGTTGCAGCGGCGGCGGCGGCGGCGGTGAAGGGCGATGTGGTGCTGCTGGCACCAGCCTGCGCGAGCTTTGATCAGTTTGAAAGCTATGAACATCGGGGCCGGGTGTTTCGTGAGTTGGTGACGGGGCTGTAGGTGCACGCGGCAGAGAAGCGGTTGCTCCCTCCGCTGCGTTTTGGTTGGCATGACAGTTGGAGTCGGGTGAACGATGGCGAAGCGGGTTGGCGTTGACAAGTGGCTGTTCGGAACGGTTCTCTTGCTGGTGCTGTTCGGGCTGATCACGGTGTTTTCCGCTTCGGCCGTGATAGCGCAGTCGACGCTGGGATCGCCGTACAGCTATGTAGCAAAGCAGGCGCTGTGGGTGCTGCTAGGAATGATCGCGCTAACGGCGCTGATGAAGATTGACTACCGACGCTACAACAGTCCGAAGGTAGTCTTTTCGGCGGTGGCGGGGACAGTGGTGATTCTCCTGGCGGTGTTTGCGATGCATGATTCGCATCACACCCACCGATGGATCCGGTTCGGTGGTTTGTTTACGTTCCAGCCGTCGGAGATTGCAAAGCCGGTGCTGGTGCTGCTGCTGGCGTACTTCCTGCAGAACAAGCTGCACCAGATGGAGGATTTGAAGAACGTCGTACTGCGGGCAGTGGCGCTGCCGGCGCTGTTTATCGTGCTGGTGGCGGGTGAGCCGGACCTGGGCACGGCCATTGTGCTGTCGGCGACGACGGCGTTGATGCTGTACCTGGCGGGGGCGCGGCCGCTGCATCTCTCCCTTCCGCTGTTTGTCGCGGTGCCGCCGTTGTTTTACATGCTGTTCATGGTGCCGTGGCGACTCGCGCGCATGAAGGTCTTTATGAATCCGGAAGCTGACCCCCGGGGGGCCGGGTTCCACATCATGCAGTCGCTCATCGCAGTGGGAACGGGTGGATGGCATGGGCTGGGTTTAATGGAGGGGCGGCAGAAGCTGTTCTACCTGCCGGAGCCGCATACGGACTTTATCTTCGCCAACGTGTGTGAAGAGTTGGGCCTGATTGGCGCGCTGTGTACGGTGGGACTGTTCTGCTTTCTGGGGTATCGCGGGCTGCGGGCGGCGGTGCTTTCGACGGATCCTTTCGCACGCTTTCTGGCATTCGGCTTCACGGTGACCATTCTGGTGCAGGCGTTTTTCAACATCAGCGTGGTGGTGGCGCTGCTGCCAACCAAGGGCATTCCGCTGCCGTTCATCTCCTCAGGAGGCACCAGCGTGTTTATCACGTTGGCGAGCATGGGTGTGCTGCTGAACATTACGCGTGAGATCGACTGAGACAGGAACAACGGCTTGGCATTACGGATTCTGATCGCGGGAGGCGGGACCGGTGGTCATGTGATTCCGGCGCTCGCGATCGGTCGTGAGCTGCGGGATCGGTATGGCGCGGAGGTCCGATTTGTGGGGACGGCGCGCGGGCTTGAGACGAGACTGGTGCCAGCGGGGGGATTTCCTCTCGATCTGGTAGAGGTGGGACAGCTAAAAGGCCTGTCCTTCGCGACGAAGCTGCGGACAATGGGTGCTCTGCCTGGCGCGGTGCTGCGATGCATGCAGCTGCTGCGTGCCTTTCGACCGCAGGTCGTGGTCGGGGTGGGCGGATATGCGTCAGGGCCGGCGATGGGAGCGGCGCTGCTGCTGCGTGTGCCCACGATGGCCTATGAGCCGAACGCGATACCGGGACTGGCGAACCGCCTTGTGGGGAGATTGGTCTCCGCGGCTGCCGTGAACTTTACGGAGACACAACGCTTCTTTCGCAAGGCAGTTGTCACCGGGGTGCCGGTGCGTGGCGAGTTCTTTCAGATCCCACCGCGCGATACGGCAGCGCCACCACATCTACTGGTCTTTGGGGGAAGTCAGGGAGCGCGCGCCTTGAACACGCGCATGACGGAAATCATTGGGTCGCTGCTGGAGCGGGTGCCTGGCCTGACAGTGCTGCATCAGGCTGGCGCTCGTCACGCTCAGGCTACGGAAGCGGCGTATCGGAAGTCCGGAGCCGATGCTGAACGGTGGCGCGTTGCGGCTTTTCTCGACGAGATGCCGTCCCACCTTCAAAGGGCGAGTCTGGTGCTGTGCCGCAGCGGAGCCAGTTCCGTCGCGGAACTGGCGGCAGCCGGCAGACCATCGCTGCTTGTGCCGTTTCCACAGGCTGCCGATGACCATCAGCGAAGAAACGCCGAGGCCTTTGCACGGGAGGGTGCGGCGCAGGTGCTTCTCGAGGCAGAGATGTCGGCGGAGGTGCTGCTGGAGCGGCTTGCCGGTCTGCTGACCAGTGCCGAGCGGCTGGCGGAGATGGCGCGAAACGCAAAGGCTGGAGGAAGACCGGATGCGGTGCTGAAGATCGGCCGGATGATTTTCGACCTCGCGCGGATTGCGCCGTAGAGCTTCAGCTTTCAGAGAGGAAGGCGGAAGGGGCTGAGCGTTTCAACTCAGCCCCTTGCCTCGCGTTGGGTCAGGGTCTAGCGATGACCGCCACCGCCATGGGAGCCGCCGCCAAACCCACCACCGGTATGACTGCCGCCTCCGCTGAAGCCGCCACCGCTGTGGCTTCCTCCACCAAAGCTGCCGCCGCCCGTCTGTGCGCGGCCCTGGCCGGAGAAGCCGCCGGCGCGTGCGGGGACACTCTGACTTCCGCCGCGTTCCATTCCGCCGTAGGCAGGGCTGCCGCCGGGGATGCCGCGCTGGCCGCCGTTATAGGCCTGACCGCCGCCGTAGCTCTGACCGCCGTTGCTGTAGCCGCGACCGCCACCGTAGCTCTGACCGCCGTTGCTGTAGCCGCGACCGTTGGTGTAGCCATGCTGGCCACCGGTGGACGACTCGCCTCCGGGATAGCCTCGCTGCGCACCGTTATAGCTCTGGGTGGATCCATTGCCGCCGGCAAAGCCTCTCTGGCCGCCGTTGAAGCCACCCGCACCGGAGAGTCCACGCGCGCCGTTGTAGTTATTGATGGTGGTCCGGTTTCCGTTGTTGAAGCTGCCACCGTAGCCACGACCGCCGATGTTTGAACCGCGAAAGCCCTCATAGCCACCTCCGCGAGCGTAGCTGAACCCGCCGGGATGGACCGGAGCACCACCCCATGGGCGGTTGTAGACGTTGTTGAAGCGGCCGCCGAAGCCGCCGAAGTTGTTATAGCCGCGGTTGTACCAGAAGCGACCGCCGTTCCAGTAGCCGCCGTAGAAGCCGGTGCCGAAGTAGCCGAAGCCGTAGTTGATGCCGCCGTAGTAGCCGATGCTGTTGCCCCAGTAGCCGGCGTTCCAGAAGTAATTGCTGCCACCGTAGCCCCAGTAGCCGGGTGTCCAGAGAGCGCCCTGGTAGGGCGGAAGAACCCAGGCGCCATCGACCCAGTAGTACCCTTCATCGCCGTAGGCCCAATAGCCGGGTGTCCAGATGTACCCGTCACCGGGGATCTCCGGTTGAACATAGACCGGGATCTCAGGGGGCGCTATGCCGATCGAAACGAAGACGCGCGCATGCGCGGCGGCGGGTGCGACAAGCATGGCTCCTGAGAGGAGCGCTGTGCTGACGACAGAACGTACGGTTCGCGTGATCTGCATGATTCCGACCCTTGCTGCCCGTCTTCGCTTCGTCCGGTGTTGCGATCCTGCCCGGGTTGCGCGACGTGCGAGCTTCTGTGATGCCGGCCGATAATCCGGTCCGCCTCACAGTAGATTAGACACAGGTTTCCGCCGGAGGTTGCGGGGTGGTTGGTTGTGGATCGGGAGGTGTTTCGGGGGAGAGCAGATTCTGCGTGATCGAGAACAAGAAAAGCAGACCAGAAAGCAGCAGCAGATCCCTGCGGGATCGAGAACAAAGAACTTGGTTGGGACGCGTGAGAGCTGCTGGTAGAGAAGCAGATCCCTACGGGACGACAACAAAAGGGTAGGAGAAAGGGTTGGGATGAGTTTGGTTGGAAGTAAGCCAGGACACCTGCTGTTTGCGGCATCGCAGCGGGTGCACTTCATCGGGATTGGCGGGATCGGGATGAGCGGGATTGCGGAGATCCTGCTGACGATGGGGTACGCGGTGTCGGGGTCGGATCTTCGGCGAAGCGGGGCCACCGACCGCCTGCTGGGAATGGGGGCGCGCATCTTTGAGGGGCATGCGCCGGCGAATGTGGCGGCGTGCGATGTGGTGGTGACGACCTCGGCGGTGAATGCGGCGAACGTGGAGGTGATGGAGGCACGGGTGCGGCATATCCCGGTGATTCCGCGGGCGGAGATGCTGGCGGAGATGATGCGGCTGCGGTACGGGATCGCCATTGCCGGGATGCATGGAAAGACGACGACGACGAGCATGGTGGCGGCGGTGCTGGCGGGGGGTGGCCTGGATCCAACGGTAGTAGTGGGAGGCCGGGTGGATGCGTTGGGATCGAATGCGCGGCTGGGGACGAGCCAGTACCTGGTGGTGGAGGCGGATGAGAGCGACCGGAGTTTTCTGAAGCTGAGCCCGGTGCTGGGAGTGGTGACGAACCTGGACCGGGAGCACATGGACTGCTATCGGGACATGGCGGACGTGGAGGGGGCTTTTGTGGAGTTTATGGACCGGATGCCGTTCTATGGGGCGACCACTGTTTGCGTCGACGACCCGCTGCTGGCGGCGGTGCTGCCGCGGGTGAAGCGGCGGGTATTTACCTACGGGGAGAGTGCCCGGGCGGAGTTTCGGGTGGAGCGGCTGCCGGCGGAGCGAGCGGAGGACGCCTGGTCGCGGTTTGTGGTGACGGCCGAGGGTGAGGGCGAGATGGGGCCATTTGCGCTGCATGTGCCGGGCCGGCACAACGTGCTGAATGCGACGGCGGCGGTGGCGATCGGGGTGCAGCTGGGGGTCGCGCCGGAGCAGATTGCGGCCGGGCTTGCGAGCTTTCGCGGGGTCGACCGGCGGTTCCAGACCAAGGGGGTGGTGCGCGGAGTGACGGTGGTGGACGACTACGGGCATCATCCGACGGAGGTGCTGGCGACCCTCGAGGCGGCGCGGGAGTGCAGGTACGGGCGGGTGCTGGTGCTGTTCCAGCCGCATCGCTACACGCGGACGCGGGACCTGATGGGGGAGTTCGCCGGGGCGTTTGGGGCGGCGGACCGGGTTGAGGTCGTGGACATCTATGCGGCGAGTGAGGAGCCGATTGCGGGAGTCACGGCGGAGGTGCTGGTGGAGGCGATCGGGCGCGAGCGCGGGGATGGAGCGGTGCGGTACGCGGGGTCGATGGAGGAGGCGGTGCGGCGGCTGGCGGCCGAGGCGCGGGCGGGGGATCTGGTGCTGACGCTGGGGGCGGGAAGTGTGAGCGCGGCAGGAGCGGGGTTGCTGGCGGCGCTGGCGGAGTGAGGCTGATCCGGACGCTCGGGGTGGAGAAGCGGGTTCTTCGCTGTGCTCAGAATGACAAGCGGGAACAAAGACGAGAAGCGCGTTTCGCGCTGTGCTCATAAAGGACAAGTTGGGGGGAAGAGCATGGCGTTTTGCCCGATGTTCCTCCGGAGGTACGTGGGATTGGCGGGGTGCAGAAGGCGGCGGGCGGCGGGTTATAGTCGGGAGGGCGATTCGTGCGCGGCCTTGCTTGGGCTGGAGCGGCTAGAGATGAGAAGGGATTAGGTGGGGGCACGTTGATTCCGTCGACCCAGGAGAGGTTTGCGCAGGGCCGGCGGAAGGGACCGCAGCCGGTCGCGCCTCGTCATCCGCGCCGGGAACTCGTCGAGGACCTGATTGCTGCGGAGGGTGAGGGAGGGTACAACCGGGGGCGCAAGCGGACCGGGGTCCGACTGACATTTCGCGGCGGTCTGCCGGAGACGATGGCCGGAAAGGTGATCGCCGGGCTGGTGGGGGCGTTGCTTCTGGGCGCGGTCGCGGTCAGCACCGTAGCGACGCATCGCGTCATGCTGCGGGATCAGCGGTTTGTGATCCCGGGGCCACCGGCAGTGGAGACCACGGGAAATGAGCGGCTGAGCCGGGCGGAGATCCTGGCGGCGCTGCACGGCGACGTGGGGCAGAACGTGTTCAGCCTCTCGCTGGAGCGACAGAAGGCCATCCTTGAGGCGATTCCTTGGGTAGAGCGGGCGACCGTGATGCGGTTGCTCCCGGACCACCTGCGGGCGAGCGTGGTGGAGCGGACGCCGATAGCGTTTGTGCGGGAAAAGGGGCAGATCGGGCTGGTGGACGCGCATGGGGTGCTGCTCGATCTACGCCAGGCCGGGGGCGAGGGAACGGGTGCGAGCTACTCGTTTCCGGTCGTGACAGGCGTATTGGCAGCGGATCCGGTGAGCGTACGGG
Organism: Acidobacteriaceae bacterium; assembly: GCA_903642235.1. GTDB lineage: Bacteria > Acidobacteriota > Terriglobia > Terriglobales > Acidobacteriaceae > Edaphobacter. Next base: position 426,714 of record CAHJWL010000001.1, read on the forward strand.
CCGCGCGGATGAAAATCCTTGCCGACTTTATGACGGCGATGGATGCGACGGGCGAGCACGTCTCGGCGAAGCTGAGTGAGGTGGATCTCTCGAACCCGGAGGATGTGAAGGCGCTGATTCCGGATAACGGGGCGGAAGTGCTGGTGCACTTTGGCGATGCGGACTACCTGGACCGGTACCGGAAGTATGAGGCGCATCTGGCGGAGTGGCGATCGCAGTATCCGAAGCTGGCGAGCGTGGATATGCGGTATGACCGGCAGGCGGTGCTCGAGATGCAGCAGGGATCGCCCGTGCCGCTGAACAGTGTGGAGCCGACGGCTGAGGTGGCCAAGGCCGCGGCGGCGGTGCCACTGAAGAAAGGGCAGAGGAGTGTGTCTCCGGCAGTGCACGAAGTCATCAGTTCATCGCCGTCGCCGACTTTGGGCCATACTTCCGCAGGGGAGAGGGAACCGCGCTTTGGAGGGGCGGTGAGGCACTTGGCGGCGAAGGTCGTGCATCGATGACGCAGAAGCCGGAGAACCTGATCACGGTGGTCGACGCGGGCAGCCAAAAGAGCTGTGTGCTGGTGGCGGAGCTGGTGGATGGGGTGCTGCGGTATCGCGGGCATGGGATTGAGCCGTCGCGCGGGATGCGGAAGGGTCTGATCGCAGAGCTGGGGCCGGCGGCGGAGGCGATCAACCGGGCGGCGCTGACGGCCGAACGGGTAGCTCGCGCCACGATCGAGACGGCAGTGGTGGGGATTGGCGGGACGCATGTGCGCGGGGTGAACTCGCGCGGCGGCATCAGCATGGGCAGCCGGATGCGGGAGATTACGCGCGAAGAGGTGAAGGCGGCGGTGGACCGGGCGCGGAGTGTGGCCCTGCCGCCGGACCGCGAGGTGCTGCACCTCTTGCCGCAGGAGTTCATCCTCGATGACCAGGCGGGGATCCACGACCCGGTGGGGATGGTGGGGAACAAGCTGGAGGTGAACCTGCATATCTCGACCTGCTCGGGTGGCGTGGCGCAGAGTGTCATTACGTGCGCGAACCGGGCGGGGCTCGAGGTGCAGGACACGGTCTACGAGGGCATTGCGTCAGCCGAGGCGGTGCTGAGTGCGGACGAGCGTGAGCTGGGTGTGTGCATTGCGGATGTGGGCGCGAGCACGACGGAGCTGGCGGTGTTCTTTGAGGGGTCGGTCGCGCATACGGCGGTGCTGCCGATTGGCGGGGACCACTTTACGAATGACCTGGCGGTAGGGCTGCATGTGACGGTAGAGGAGGCCGAGCAGCTGAAGCAGATATACGGGCACTGCGTGGTGACGGCCATTCCGCAGCTGAACGAGATCGAGATTGGTGGCGATCTGTCGGTCGGGAACCTGGGTGGAGGAAACCAGGCGCGGATCATCCGACAGCGGTTCCTCGCGGAGATCCTGGAACCGCGGGCCCGGGAGCTGTTTACGCTGATGCGGGACAACCTGCGGCAGGGCGGGGTGCTCGAGGCGCTGGGCGCGGGGTGTGTGTTGACCGGCGGCGGTGCTAAGATGGCGGGGCTGCTCGACAATGCGGAGAGTCTGCTGCGGGTGCCGGCGCGGGTGGGGCACCCGGTGCCGCTGAGCCGGATGCCGGCGGAGCTGGCGGGGCCGGAGTTCTCGGCGGCGATCGGGATGCTGCTGTACACGCATCGAACGCAGATTCGCCGGGCGAGCGAGGAGCAGGGGCTGCGGGCGAAGCTGAAGGCGATCTTCGCTGGAAGTTTTTAGGTTGCTTTCACCTACGTTTACACTTGGTCGAATGCATGAGGAGACGTGAAGCCTGTTCGGTTTCTTGGCAACTCACTTAAGGTGATTCGAGAATTTGGGGAGGATGCGCGGCGCGATGCCGGATTTCAGCTGGATCGCGTACAACGCGGCCTTGAGCCCTCGGACAGCAAGTTCATGGCCGGCGTTGGCAGCGGTGTGCGGGAGATTCGATTGTGGGACGAGACTGGAACGTATCGTGTTCTGTATACGGCCCGCTTGGCCGACGCCGTGTATGTTCTGCATGCGTTCCAGAAGAAGACGCAGGCGACCTCGCAACGAGATATAGATGTGGCCCGCACTCGCTGGTTGGAGCTTAAGGAGGCAATGCGATGAAGGATGTGGCGGAGTTCTCAAGTGTATGGGACGCGGTAGCCGACACGCCGGAGGAGGCAGCGACCCTGCGGACGCGCGCGGAGCTTATGCATGCTATCGAGGCAATCATTGAGGACGCAAAGTGGACTCAGGCAGAAGCAGCGCGACGGTGTGGCCTCACGCAGCCCAGGATGAGCGATCTGCTGCGGGGGAGAGTCTCGCAATTTTCTCTGGATGCTCTGGTGAATGTGGTAACAGCTCTTGGGCGGCGAGTGCGGGTCGAGGTTGAAGCAGCTTAGCCTCCTTACCTTTGGTACAGTCCCGTCATGCACAAATTTCTGCTCCGGTTGACCTTCACTCTTGGTGCGCTGTTCGCCTCCGGCACTTTCGCTTCGAACTTGAAATCTCAGACACCTACTAAGCCGGCGGCGGGAACCTGGGCGATAGCGGTGCATGGCGGCGCCGGCTCTGGCGAGTGGGAGCACATGCCGGATGCGAAGGAGGCGGCCTACCATGCGGCGCTTGACCGGGCCTTGAAGGCGGGCGCGGCGGTGCTGGAGAGGGATGGCGCGTCAATGGACGCGGTCGAGGCGGCGCTCCATGTTATGGAGGACGATCCGCTGTTCAATGCGGGGCGGGGCGCGGTGTTCAACGAGCATGGCGAGAACGAGATGGACGCGTCGATCATGGATGGCAAGACGCTTGGGGCGGGCGCGGTGGCGGGGGTGCACTTCACGAAGAATCCGATCTCGCTGGCGCGGTCGGTGATGGAGAAGACGCCGCACGTGATGCTGGTGGGACAGGGCGCCGATGAGTACTCGAAGCGGGCGGGCTTACCGCAGGAGCCGGTGGCGTACTTCTGGACGGCGCAGCGATGGAAGGAGCTGGGCGAGGTGCTGGAGAAGAGCGGGCGGCCGATGCCGCCGCTGCCGCCGGGAGTGACGCAGGCGATGACGGCGGTGGACCCGAATGAGGTTTCGCCGCGGCACCAGTACGGGACGACGGGCGTGGTGGTGCGGGACCGCAAGGGAAATGTGGCGGCGGGGACGTCCACGGGCGGGATGCAGGGCAAGATGCGCGGCCGGGTAGGCGACAGTCCCATCATCGGCGCGGGTACCTATGCGAGCAACGCGAGCTGTGCGGTCTCGGGAACGGGTGTCGGTGAGTACTTCATTCGTCTGAATCTCGCCCGCGGCATCTGCGATGCGGTGCAGTACAGAGGGATGACGGTGCAAGCGGCGGCGGATGAGATGCTGCATACGACGCTGCCCTCGCTGAAGGGCGGCGAAGGTGGAGTGATCGTGTTGAGTCCGAACGAAGCGCCGGTGTGGAGCTTCAACACGGTGGGGATGTTTCGGGCACGGATGGTGGAAGGTGGGACAGAGGAGATTGCGATCCGGCACTGAAGGGAACTGTACGGGTGCGCTGGAAACGAGCAGATCCCTTCGGGATGACAACCAAAGCTTTGAGGACGGTTCAGCTGGCTAACGGCCTGCGCCCCATCAATCGCAACAAAAGGCTGCGACGGATGGGGCAGCATCTTTTTACACTTCTGAGGGTGCCTAAACGGCGTTGATTCCGCCGTCTACGAACAGCTCGACACCTGCGATGAAGCTTGAGTCACTTGAGCCAAGGAAGACTGCCGTCTTTGCGATGTCACTGCCTTCGCCGATGCGGCCGAGCGGCACGGACGCGGTGACCGCCTTGAGGACCTCCGCGTTGTTGGCCAGGTAAGCGGCGTTTCCAGCGGTGTGGATGGGTCCGGGGCTGAGCACGTTGACGCGTGGGCCGGTGCCCTTTAGTTCGCCCGTAAAGCTTCGCGCAAAGCTGCGCAGAGAGGCCTTGGTCGCACCATAAACGGCCATGCCGGGGAAGCCGGAGCTGCCGATGAAGGAGCCATTCAGGATGATGGAGCCGGTCTGATCCATCAACGGAATGGCCTTCTGCACTGTGAAGAAGACGCCTTTCACGTTGATGTCGACGCACTTGTCATAGAACTCCTCGGTTACCTGTCCGAAAGGCTTCTGCTCATAGATCCCGGCGTTGGCAAAGACGATGTCGAGTCTGCCCTTCTTCGCTTTGATCTCGGCGAAGAGACGATCGAGATCCGCGAGATCGCCGGAGTCCGCCTGAATACCCGCGGCGTTTGCGCCCAGGGTCTCGACGGCCTTCTCGAGTTCAGGTTTTCTGCGACCGGTTATGAAGACGAAGGCGCCTTCGTTGAGAAACTCTTTTGCGGTGTCAAAGCCCATGCCTTCACTGCCGCCGGTAATCAGCGCGATCTTTCCATCCAGCTTTCCCATGCGTCTCTCCTGTGGTTCAACTGACGATTGGACGGGAGGAAGCGGCGGGGCGAACTACACAATCCGCCGAAAGGCTTGCCTAATCCTCCAAAGTGAATTCAGGTGTCGTCAGGATGCCGGAAGATGGAGCTTGCATGTAGGCTGGACGGACACAATGAATCAGACGTCTCCGGCACTGCCAAGCAAGAGTCATTACGAGATCCTGGATGGGCTGCGCGGGGTCGCGGCCATCCTGGTTGTGATGTTCCACACCTTTGAGGCGTATGCGGACGGCAATCCGCAGAAGCAGATCATCAACCATGGCTACATGGCGGTGGACTTCTTCTTTCTGCTCTCGGGCTTCGTTATCGCGTACGCCTATGACGACCGTTGGGGACGGATGACGCAGTGGGATTTTTACAAGCGGCGGCTGGTGCGGCTGCAGCCGATGGTGGTGATGGGCAGCGTGATCGGAGCGGCGTTGTTTTATCTTGCAAAGGCACCGATGTTTCCGCTGGTGGCGACGACGCCGGTTTGGAAGGTGCTGGTGGCCATGGTGGTGGGGGCGACGCTGATTCCGCTCCTGCCCTCAATGGACATTCGTGGGTGGCAGGAGATGCACCCGCTGGACGGGCCGGCGTGGAGCTTGTTCTACGAGTATCTTGCGAACATTCTGTACGCGGTATGGCTACGAAGATTCTCAAAGAGAGTGCTGGGCCTGCTGGTGGTGCTGACGGGAGCGTTTCTGTTTCAACTGCTGGTCTGGGGGCCGCGCGGGGATGTGATCGGGGGATGGGCGGTCGACAAAACGCAGCTGCACATAGGGTTTGCACGACTGCTGTACCCGTTTCTGGCAGGCATGCTGCTGATGCGGGTGGGCAAACGGATCCATGTTAAGGGCGCGTTCGGGATCTGCAGCGTGATGCTGGTGGTCTTGTTTGCGCTGCCGCGGTTTGGCGGGCCGACGCACCTCTGGGTGAATGGGCTGTACGAGTTCTTCTGCATTGCCGTCATGTTTCCGGTGATTGTGGCGATGGGTGCGGGCGACCGGGTGACGGGGAGGATGGAGACGCGGCTGTGCAAGTTCGCCGGCGACATCTCGTATCCGCTCTATATCACGCACTACCCGCTGATTTACTGGTACACGGCCTGGGTGACGCGGGACAAGGTGCCGGCGGCGACGGGCGCTGTCTTCGGGGCGTTGCTGCTGCTGACGGCGATAACCGTTGCCTATGCGGCTCTGAAGCTCTATGACGAGCCGGTGAGGGCCTGGCTGGGGCGGCGGTTTCTGGTAAGACGCGCGTAGAGCGGACAGGTGCGGGGAACCGCTCAGGGAGGTTCTTCTTGTCGTTAGTCGTGCTGAATGGCGCGGATCAGGATGTAGAGGTTCAGGAAGGCAAATGCGAGAGACGGCAGCGACTCGGCAAGGCTATCCCTCATGCGGACCCGAACGGCGAATGCGATAAACATCAAGAGTGACAGGCCGCCTGAGCCGATCCAAAGGGCGGGGAGCCACTTGAGGCCGACCAAAAGGCTGAGGCCGCCGAGGATCTCAAGGACTCCGGTCAGCACGCGCAGGTGCTGGAGACCGAAGCGCTCGAAGTCTTTCGTAACGGACTGGGTGGTCAGGCCAAGAACTCCGTAGATGAGGAAAGCAGCGGCAGACGCGCACGTGAGGACCGTCAGGGCCCTCATGCGAGGATCGTCTTCGCGTGCTCCCAGGCAACGAAGAGAGAGAGGGCGAGCAGGCCAAAGGATGGAACGTACTTCTGCCAGGGATGCTTCGCCCTGATATGAGCAACCTGCGCACAGGCCATGAGGAAAGCCATGATGAGAGCGGGGATGAGGACGAGGGCCGGGTACCAGATGCCAACTATAAGAAGCGTAGACAGAGTGATCTTCGTCTCGCCTACCAGGCTGCGCACGCGATCCGAGAGACCGTACTCGTGGAACTCCCGGACGACATTTGGAAAGTGGAAGATCCAAACGAAGGCGACGGACAGGGCGATGACGACCTGTGCGGCTATGACGAATCTGTACATGGCGAAAGCCTCAACTCTTGTGAACCACACCGGGCTTGAAGACGGGTGGGCGTGCGCGATTTGCAGAACGGCGCACGTACTTTGAGCTGACGCCAACTGCTTCTATCAGATGCCGCTCAGGCGGCAAGCTGCTTTCGATTACGCCCTGAGTCCTCAATCGTGTGTGCTGGTATCGATTTCGAGAGGCCGATCTCCGTGCCTTTCGTGTTGATGGAAGATTTCTCCGGTGCCGATGGGCTGCAGAGGCTTATGTCGGGAAGGGAACGGAGTCGTTGAACCAGCGAGGGTACCTTTGGTGGAAAAGGCGAGTGCGGCTCTCCAGAAGTTGATGAGAGGATTAACCCGGCGTGGGGCTTTGTGGAGGTCTCGCGGCAACCCTTGATCTTCAGGAGTACTGATCCGATGCCGAACTTTTCGCACGATGACGACCTTCGCATTCACTATCACGACGAGATGCCGCGGGGCGCGCGGATCAAGGTGATCGGGGTAGGAGGCGGCGGGAATAATGCAGTCAATCGCATGATCGCGGCTGAGGTCGAGGGCGTGGAGTTCATCGCGGCGAATACAGATGTACAGGCGCTGCAGAGCTCGAATGCGCCGGTGAAGCTGCAGCTGGGCGTGAAGCTGACGAGCGGTCTGGGCGCGGGTGCGAACCCGGATGTCGGCCGGCGGGCGGCGCTCGAGGACTCAGACAAGATCATCGAGGCGCTTGAGGGCGCGGACATGGTGTTTGTGACGGCGGGTCTGGGCGGCGGCACGGGCACAGGAGCGGCACCCGTGATTGCGTCGCTGGCAAGTGAGATGGGGGCGCTGACGGTGGCGGTAGTGACGCGGCCGTTTGCGTTTGAAGGCAAGCGGCGGATGATGCAGGCGGATCGCGGGCTGCAGGAGCTGCTGGACGCGGTCGATACAGTGATTGTGATTCCGAACGAGAAGCTGCTCGCGGTTGCGAAGGACGCGGGCTTCTTTGAGTCGTTCCGGATTGCGGATGATGTGCTGCGGCAGGGCGTGCAGGGGATCTCGGACATTATCACGATCCCGGGCGTGATCAACCGCGACTTCGCCGACGTGAAGACGACGATGGCTGGCATGGGCTATGCGGTGATGGGAACGGCGATGCGATCGGGCGGGACGCGGGCGAGCGAGGCGGCGATGGCGGCGATGGCGAGTCCGCTGCTGGAGTCAGGCGCGATCGACGGAGCGCGCGGGATTCTGATCAACATTACGGGCTCGAGCAATCTGAAGCTGAGCGAGGTGAACGAGGCGTCGAGCATTATCCAGAGTGCGGCGCATGAGGACGCGAACATCATCTTCGGCGCGGTACAGGATGACGGGATGGGCGACGAGATCAAGATCACGGTGATCGCGACCGGCTTTCGGCAGCAGGAGATGCCGGAGCGGCGGGAGCGGATGCTGGCGGAGACGACGATGCCGGGATCGCGCTACGAGCAGGGGGGCCGGTATGAGGCACCGGCGCGGCAGGCCGAAGTGCGAATACAGCCACGGGTGGGAACGGCGCAGCGAGTTGCAACGGCGAACGCAGCCCCGGTGCAGGCATCGCGGGTTGCCGTACCGGAGCCGGAGGGGTATGCGTCGCTTGAGCCGGGCAACACGCCGGGAGCACGACAGGAGACGGCACGCGAGAGTGAGCCGCAGGTCCGGACGGAGAGCTGGCGCAGCGAACGGGCGATGGAGCCAGGGGCGGGTGCCCCGACGAACACCGCAGCAGCGCACGGCAGCGTGGAACGAACGGCGGAGATGCCGGTGCGGACGGAGATAGCGGCCGAGGAGCCGCGGGGGCGCGAGGCAGGGTCGCAGCTCGTGCCGGTGCGGGCGTCCGTCTTTGACGATGACTTCTTTCGTCCACGACCTCGTGAGGCGGTTCAGGGCGGCGATGATGCGGGGGAGACAAGGGGCAGCGCGCGCGTGTGGGAGGCGCGTGACACTTTCCCGCAGCGGAACGTCCAACAGGAAGCTGCTCGTGCGGAGGTCTTCCACGTTCATGCGGCTGAGGAGCCGATTCGGATGCAGGGTACCGCGATCAGCGACAGCAGCAGCGGCGAGCCGGATGAGCTCGATATACCGGCATTCCTGCGGCGCGGGAACTAGAGAGGTCGCGGCGAGATCGGTCCCTTGCCGCTTTCGAGGGATTGCCGCTGCGGCTCAATGCAGTTGAGCTGGATCGATAGAGTTTGGGGTGTGCCACATATGACGTTCTGGCTTCGATGGTTTCATCTTCTGCCGTCTCTGCGGGTGTTTCTGCTTCTGGGTGCGGGGCTGTTGCTGGATGGCAGCGCTGGAGCAAAGCCGACGAAGCTGGTGGTTCGGCACAGGAGCGCGGTGCGGTCGACCTCTGTGCGATCGACAGCGGTGCGGCATGGAGCGAACCGGACGAAGTCGGGAGCTGTCCGGGCCACGACAACGCGAGGACGCGGCGCGCGCGTCATCGCGGTACGGGGCCGTGCTCTACGGGGACGAATAGTGCGCGGGCGGCACGGGCGCATGGTGCTGGCGGTGCGGCGAACGCGCTTTACGGAACGGTTTACGGCGAGCTCGTTCGCAGACAATCTGACGCTGGGGGACGTGACGGCGGGAGAGGATCCAGTGGTGCGGGCGGCGGCGATCGAGGCGCTGGGAAACATGAATGGGACGGCCCTGGCGATTGATCCTTCGAGCGGGCGGATTCTGGCGATGGTGAACCAGAAGCTGGCGCTTTCAAGCGGGGCCGAGCCGTGTTCGACGATCAAGCTGACGGTGGCGCTGGCGGCGCTTGAAGAAGGAATCATCAAGCACGACACGCCGGTAAGTCTTGGCGGCAACTACCGCGTGAACCTCGACTATGCGCTGGCGAAGTCGATCAACCCCTACTTTGAGCAGCTTGGCCGTACGATGGGCTTCGAGCGTGTCAAGCACTATGCCAATGAATTTGGGCTCGGGGAGCTGGCGGGGTACAACATCCAGGGCGAGCAGTTGGGGACGTACCCGGATACGGAGCTGCCGCAGAAGCAGGGCGGGGTAGGGCGCATGTGCTCGTTTGGCGAGAGCATCTCCATGACGCCGCTGCAGCTTGGCGCGATTGTGAGCTCGATCGCAAACGGCGGAACACTCTATTACCTGCAGCACCCGGAGACGCAGGAGGCGGCGAAGAGCTTTACGCCGAAGGTGAAGCGGATACTGAATATCGCGCCGATTCTGCCGGAGATGGTTCCGGGCATGAGCGGCGCTGTTGAGGCGCCGTACGGGACGGCGCGAAGTCTGCGAGCGAACTTCAACGCTTTTCCGGTGATGGGCAAGACAGGGACATGCTCCAACAACGGCACACGCTTCGGCTGGTTCGCGAGCTACGCGGAGTCGCCGACAGGGCGGATTGTCACGGTGATCTTTCTCGAAGGTGGGCGGCCGACGTTTGGGCCGAAGGCGGCTGAGCTGACGGGACAGTTCTACCGGGCGATGTATGAACGAAGCTACTTCCAGCCAAGGGGCGTGCCGCTGGTCCCGCTGGCGCCGGCTCAGCCGGCTCCGAGCAACACGGGTGAGGACGACAACACGGATGGTGGCGGCGGGCAATAACTGGGTTTCGATCGAAGGAAGCGTGCTTCGGAGCATGTGGTTTGAGAAGCAGATCCCTGCCGGATGACAACCAAAGACGATAGTGCGCGATGGAGTGGCATGGCTTCTCGCGCCTTCTGCGGATTGCGCCCGCATCTCAGGTGCAGGAGTGTTCGATGAAGATCCTGACAAGTGCGGAGATGCGCGCGGTGGATGCGCGGTCGGCTGACGACTTTGACGTGCCGCTCTGGGTGCTGATGGAGCGCGCAGGCGAGGTGGTAGCGCGCTTTGTGCTGCGGCAGTACCCGGAGGCGGGGCGGGTGATGGTGCTCTGCGGAAAGGGCAACAACGGCGGCGACGGCATGGTGGCGGCGCGGCTGCTGGCGGGTGAAGGTGTTGGCGTACGGGTGTTGCTGGTTGGCAGGCGTGCAGAGGTAAAAGGGGAAGCGGCGCGGGCTCTGGCGGAGCTGATGGAGGCGACGACCGAGGAGAGTGTCGAAGAACTCGTCGATGAGGCCGGGCTGGCAACGTTTGCCGAAGCCTTTGCCGAGGCTGACCTGCTGCTGGATGCGGTAGTTGGCACGGGCTTCAAGCCGCCTCTGCGCGGTGTGGCGGCGGCTCTGCGGGATCATGTGCGGACGCTGACGGTTCCGGTGGTGGCGATCGATCTGCCGAGCGGATGGGATGCGGATGCGAGGACGCAGGCGGCGAACGGGACAGAGGGCGACGATGCGGGGTCTGCGGAGTTGGCGTTTCCGGCCGACGCGGTCGTAACGTTCACCGCGGCAAAGCTGGCGCATGTGTTTGGGCACCTGACGCCGGGCAAGGTGTTTGGCGCGGTTGTCGTGGGGGAGATTGGATCGCCGGAGGCGGCGATTGTGTCCGAGCAGGCTCTTACATGGATGGGTGCGTCGAAAGCGCTGACGGAGCGGCCGAGGGACATCAACTCGAACAAGGGCAGGTTCGGGCACGTGCTGCTGATCGGCGGGAGCTACGGCAAGGCAGGAGCGCCTTCGATGTCAGGGCTGGCGTGTCTGCGGGCGGGTGCGGGGCTGGTGACGGCGGCGGTGCCAGAGAGCATCTTGAACACGGTGGCGCTGGTGACGCCGGAGCTGATGACGGTTCCACTGGCGCAGGGAGAGGCCGGCGCGGTGTCTTTGACAGCGATCGCGGGTGAAAAGCTGGACAAGCTGATGAAGGGAATCAAGGTCCTGGCGATCGGGCCAGGCCTTTCAACGGAGGGAGATGCTCCGGCTTGCGTACATGAGATTGTGGGCCGAACAGCTGTGCCGGTGGTGATCGACGCGGATGGTCTGAATGCCTTTGCCGGCAGGGCGGAGATGTTGAAGGCGTACTCGGGAAGGGCAACCGGTCAGGCCCAGCTGCGGACGGTGGTGCTGACACCGCATCCGGGCGAGATGGGGAGACTGCTGGGGATGACGGTGAAAGAGATAGAGGCGGATCGACTCGGGGTGGCGCGGCGCTTTGCGATGGAGCATGGTGTGACGCTGGTCCTGAAGGGATGGCGGACGCTGGTGGCGCATCCGGACGGCCGGGTTGCAGTGAATACGACGGGCAACCCTGGAATGGCGAAGGGCGGGAGCGGGGACATTCTGACGGGGATCGTCGCAGCCATGCTGGGGCAGTATGCGGAAGATGTCGCCGGCGCGGTGGAGGCGGCGGTGTATCTGCATGGGCTGGCGGCGGACTTTGCTGTGCATGGCGGTGCCGCGGGCGTAGGGCGCGATGAGCATACGTTACTGGCGACGGATACGGTGGCGCACCTGAGCGATGCGTTCCGGTATCGCGTGCAGGATGAGGACGGGCTGACGTGGATCTGTGGGATGCGCTCCGCACGAAACGAGAGAGGCGCATGAGCGGAGAGTACAGGCGGGAGAAGCGGCTGCGCACGCGGAGTGTTGCAGGCACGATGGCGCTTGGTACGACGCTGGCAGAGATGCTGATGCCGGTGCCGCGCCTGGTGATCCTGCGCGGTGAGGTGGGTGCGGGGAAGACGACGCTGGTCAAAGGAATCGCAGAGGCGCTGGGTGCAGCGACAGAGGACGAGGTGACGAGCCCGACATTCACGCTGGTGCACGAGTACGTAGGGCCGAAGGTGCACCTGTTTCATCTGGATCTCTATCGACTCGAGACCGAGGAGCAGATTGCGGTGCTTGGGCTCGAGGAGATGGTGGCACAGGAGAACGCACTGGTGATGGTGGAGTGGGGCGAGCGCTTCGAGAGTGTGGTCGCGATGGCGACGGCGGAGATTGCGATGGGGCAGGGCGAGGCGGAAGAAGAGCGGCTGCTCGTTGTGCGGTGGGACCGCTAAGAGAAGCTGTCTCTCGTGCGATCAGGCGCACTCGAGAGGCGAAAAATCAATGGATCCACAAAGTGGCTGTCGTGCACTTCGCGCGCCATCTGATGAGGAGCACCTCTAGCAGGATGGCTGCTCTGCGAAGAAAATTCGTGCCGCTGGGAAGAAATAAGAGTGGTCCGACTAGAGCTCCTCCGGGTGTTGCAGAAGAATGCACACGAAGTGAACAACATACAGCCATCCCCCAAAGTGGGCATGTACGTGCAACCTGCGAAACCGTCACCCTGTGACAACGAAGGTAAGACATGGAGGCCAATCACATGTGATTGGTGCTCGGTCGAACCTGCGCATCCTTGCACGACCAGGGCCCTGCATGATGACTCGAAGGATCTCCAGCACCGCTGCTCTTCTTCCCGTGATGTTCCTGCTTCTCTTCGCGACAGCCGGTGAGAGGACACTGGTTGCGCAAGCGACGATTGTGACTGACACGATCATTTCGCCTGCGCTGACGACAGTTCATGCCGGCGACACGGTGCAGTTTAGCGTTTCAAAGAATGGTGTTCCGGCCACGAACGGCTACTGGACCTCGGGCGGCAACAATGCGGGTTTCATCAACGACGCCGGCTTCTATCAAGCTCCGTTAAATGTCCCGACACCGGCGACCGCAAACATCGTGTACTACATGGGACCGACGATGGCGCAGCTGCTGGTGACGATCACAAATCCCAGGCCGAAACCGGACTCGATCAATGTGTCCAGCTTTACGCAGCTCGCGACGCCGATCGCGATCCATGGCCATGGATTTCTGCCGAACACAGTGATCTCCGTACAAGGCCGGCCGATGCCGACAAACTACCTGAACGAGAGCTGGATCACGACGGTCGCCACGCTCAGCGCCCCGAAGAGTGGTTCAGTGCCGGTGACAGTTACAAATCCCAATCCTGGCATGTCGAGTGCGACGCTGACGGTTCCGGCAGTCTTTCCGGCGGTGAGTGTGATTACACCTTCAAAGGTGCCGGTAGGATGGGCCACACTCTCCCTGTCTGGAAGCGGGTACACGACGAATTCCGTGGTGATGCTGGATGGCAGGCCGATGCAGACGACCTTCAATTCGGCGACTTCTCTTACTGCGCGTGGGTATCTGCCGCCGTGGCATACGGGAACGACGGCAACAGTAACGGTCGTACCGCAGCCCGGCTCTCCCAACAGCGCTTCCAAGAGCATTGCGCTCATCAAGCCGGCGACGACCTATGATGCGGCAGCTCGGTTTGCCACGCAGGCGGCGTTCGGGCCGCGGCCTGGATTAGTCGAGCATATTCAGCAGGTGGGTTTTCAGGGCTTTCTCAACGAGCAAAACAAGCTGCCGGGCGTGACCTATACGCCGCCCGCACTTCCGCGCTATCCCTACCTTCAGGCTGTGGCATCGGGAAGCTCGCTGCTTCGTCTGCGGGTTGCAATGGCACTGCAGACGTTTATTGTGAACCAGGGAACGTTTGATGAGTTCCCATCCTATGCCCCGTGGGAGATGAAGCTTGAAGCGGACGCGCTGGGGAATTATCGCCAGTTGATGAACGATATGGTGTCGGACGCACGGCTGACCGGATTCCTAAATCTGCCGGGTAACTACATGAACATGAATGAAAGCAGTCATCCGAATCAGAACTTTGCCCGCGAATTCATGCAGCTGTTCACGCTCGGAACGTCGCTGCTGAACGATGATGGCTCTTCCCAGATGGGCGCGAACGGTCAGGTTATTCCGACCTACGACCAGAACACAATTCTGGATCTCTCGCGCGCGTTCACCGGCTGGAACTATGGACCTGTGGTGAACTCGCAGTTTGTTTCGTATGGGGTCGATTTTTCACAGCCTCTTGCACCCTTCGACCAGTACCACGATCACGGGGCGAAGACACTGTTCGGTACCGTCGCTCTCCCGGCGGGGCAGGATATCAATACGGACAGAACTGCGGCGCTGAATGCGATCTTCAACCACTCTAATCTGCCACCATTTGTCTCTGTGCGGCTGATCCAGCAGTTAGTGAAGAGCAACCCGACTCCGGCGTATGTGGCACGGATCTCGGCGGTCTTCAAGAATAATGGCAAGGGAGTTCGCGGGGATTTGAGTGCTGTGGTGAGCGCGATTCTGCTCGATCCGGAGGCACGTGCCGGCGACACAGCGCAGGTGACGGCGAACGACGGCTTTCTACAGGATCCGCTGCTGTTCGAAGCTTTTGCGATGAACATCCTGCAACAGACACAGTGGGATGGAGAGCCGATCTATTTGCCGGGCAAGCTGGGTGAAGATTTCTGGCACGCGAACTCCGTCTTTGGTTTTTATCCGACGACGTACCGCATACCGGGAACCACTATTAATAGTCCACAGTTCGACTTATTCAATAACCTGACGCAGTTGCATCGCTCGCAGTATCTCTGGGCGATTATCAATGGCTCAAGCAATGGTTTCTTGCCGCAATATCAGAGCAATTCATGGTTATTCACAGCCTTTACTTCTGTGCCAGACCTGGTCGAAGGCTTGAACCACCAGCTCTTTCACGGCCAGATGCCTGCCGCGACGCAGAGTGAGATTCTGAACTACTGCTCCGGTATTTCCAATCAGAACGATGCCTTTGCGGCCGCGATCTTCCTGGCCATGAATAGCGATTCCTTCAACGTTGTGCACTAAAAAGGGGCCCCTTGTGATTAATCGTCGAACGTTTCTCTCCCGTGTGTCGAAGGCTACCTTTGCCGGAGCCTCGGCTCCGCTGTGGCTCAACCTCATCAGCTCGCAGGCCTTTGCGCAAGCGGCCGGCAGTTACAAGGCTGTGGTGCTGGTCAGCCTGCCTGGCGGGAATGACGGCAACAACACACTCATTCCAATGGACTCGGCCGAGTACAACGAGTACGCCACTCTTCGGGGTAACACTCTTGCGATCTCGCAGGGCACGCTGCTCGGGCTTGCGGGCAAGTCAAACGGCAAGAGCTACGCAGTGCACCCGTCACTCCGGAATATTTCGTCCTTCTATAACCAGAAGCGAGCCTCGTTCGTCGCGAACATCGGGCCGATGCGCGCCCCGGCCACCAAGGCGCAGATCCTGGCGGATTCAACGCTGCTTCCGGAGGCGTTGCTGTCACACCCGCAGCAGCTGGCCCAGTGGGAAAGCGCGACGACGTCAGCGGCTCCGGTGACTGGATGGGGTGGACGCATGGCGGATCTGCTGACAACGCAGTCAGGGTCTCTTCCTGCGTTGATTGATGCCGGCCCGTCGAGCATCTTCACGGTGGGAAATGCTGTGCAGGGCATCGCGGTCCAGGCAGATGGCGGCGATCTGGTGGCGCTGCCGACAGGAATGGATGCGGCCATTCTGGCGGTGGCCCAGAGCGAGAGCCAGTCACCGAATGCCATCATCGCGCAGGCGGCGCAGTTGCGGGTGCTCTCGGCCAAGCAGCAGGTAGTGCTGCGGCAGGCGCAGGCGGCGGGAAGCGGGTTGCAGACCGCCTTTCCGGCGAGCGGCTTTGGCAATGTGCTGAAGACGATTGCGCAGGTGATGGCGGGGCGATCTGTTGTCGGAGCATCGCGGCAGATCTTCTATTGCACGCAGGGTGGTTACGACACGCACCAAAATCAGTGGGCCGCACACGCGGCTCAGCTTGCGGACCTGGACGCGGGGCTAGGCGCCTTCATGAGTGCCCTTGATGAACTGGGTCTTACGAACCAGGTGCTGGTGTGCACGCATTCAGACTTCAACCGAACGATGCAGGCGAACTCCACGCAAGGATCAGATCATGCCTGGGGCAATCACCAGATCATCCTGGGCGGAGGGATCCAGGGCGGGCAGGTGCTGGGGACGATGCCGGTACTGGAGTTTGGCGGAAGCTCCGATCTGGGCGCACTGGGGACGTGGATTCCGACAACATCGGTGACGCAAATGACTGCGGGCGTCGGGGCGTGGATGGGATTAAGTCAGGCGCAGCTCGCGGGAGTGTTTCCCGACCTGGCAAACTTCCCAGCCGGGGCGCTGGTGATCTAAGTGGGCTACGCCGGTCGCCGGAGCTTTTCACTGGCGGCCGGTGAAACGAAAGATTGCGCAGAGTTCATCGCCCGTAGACCCATAGTCAGTCTGCGTCGCAATCTCCTTGAGATCGGCGAGATGGTCTTCTGTCGACATGGGTATGCGACCCTCCCAGAGGCAAGTGAAAGCGTTGCTGCGCTCAAGGACGGCGGCGTGTTCGGCGTTGACGTAGAGGATGTCGAACTCAGCGTGCCGACCAGCGCTGTGGGCCTCGATCGTGCGCAGAAAGCGACGCATCGCTGGAGCCTCAAAGGGATGGAAGAGAAAGGCGACAGTGGGTGTGGCGGGAAGAGGGATCGTCAGGGCGTCTCCTTCGATCACGCGGATGGGTGCGAGGCGATCGGAGCCGTGGCCAGCAGCGGCGACGTTCGCTTGAGCGATGGCTGCGAGTGAGGGATTGAGCTCGATGCCGACGACCTCACGAAACGGATTCTGTGCGGCGAGGAGGAGAGCCCGGCCTTTCCCGCAACCCACATCCAGGAAGGTATAGCGATCAAGAGAAGAGGGCGGTGCCGTTCGTGTCTGCCAGAGCTCGAGGAGCGCAGTAAGGATGGAGGGGGCGACCGCGTAGTACGCGGTGACGAAGCGATCGGCGGCAGCGCCGGTGCGGAGGTCAGGAGCAGGAATAAGACCTCCGGTCTCCGTGCCGAAGCGGGCGTCGAAGGGGTGAACGGGAGGCTTAGTCTCATGCGCAGATAGATCGATGCGTGGGGTTGCGGGTGGAACGGCCCTGAGGCGGCGTGCGGGCATAGAGTGTGAGGCTCTCGATGGTTCTGCCTGATGGTCAGGCGTTGCCTTAGCGGATCTGGACCAGGTTTGGATTGCCATCGAGACCCAGCACACGCCGGCCCGCGGAGGAGATGTCGTTTGGCGACCAGACGAGTTCATGTTCGAAGACGACATCGGTTCGGCTTACAGCTTCAAGGCCGGCCAGCCGGTTGCGGATCTGGGCCGAGAGCTGAGCTACAGCGTCGTCTGTAGGGTTGGTCGCGGTTATGGCAAGACGGACGTGTACCTTCTGCGGTACGCCGGGAATGCCGGCTCCAGCGGCGTCAAGATCAGGCCGTACCTCCAGGCCGCGAACGAGGCCGAGATCGACAATATTGCAGGGTAGGTTGGGATCGTAACAGTCTCGGAGAGCATTGCGGATGTCGAGGGATGAGAGCATTGCGTCCTCGAGAATAGAAGGCAAGGTGAAGCTGCGTGGTGTCGCGCTCTGGCAAACCCGAAGGGCGGAGTGACACCTCACGGAGGTGTCACTCGCGAGAACAGAGCCCAGGGCGACAGCAGATGCCTGCGAATCGCAACCGGGATAGGGTTGGCCCAGCTAGAAGTGCCGCAGGTTGCTGGCCGGGGTGGGTGTCGGCCGCGGGGCCGGGCTGTTAGGGTCGATCGTCGGCAGGCGATCAGCGGAGCGCTCGAGGGAGCGGCTGACGATGTCGCGAGAGCCGAGGCCCACCGCAAGCGCAAGCGTAAGAACGATTCCGCCGAACAGAATGCCGAAGGCAAGCTCGATGATGGTTCCGCCGATGCCGAGATGATCGAGGATCATGGCACCGGTCAGTGTGAGCACCAGCCATTTAACGCCGAGTGAGAGAAAGCGTGCGTACTGCAGCTTGGCATTGACACCACCGATGAGCACGGAGCGTGAGAGGAAGCGAGCAAGGATGGTGCCGGCGGCGAGCAGGAAGAGGGCGCCGATGGAGTGAGCGACGTAGGGCAAAAGGAAGATGGAGACCTGTGAGCTGTTCGAGAACGAGGCGTCGAGCGCGGAGATCCCGATGACGAAGCCCAGCAGAACGCAGCCCCAGAAGACGACGCGAGTGACGAGAAGGGTGGGGCTGTGGGCGGGGGAGAAGTCAGAGAGGCTGGCGTTGTTATTGCGATTCAAGCGCTCATCAAAGTTGATCTTCACCAGGATACGGCGGAGCGCCACTGAAAGCAGAGCGCCGACGCCGGTCATGATGAGAACGGCAATCAGCAGCGAGAGAACGCCGGGAAGGAAGCTCGCCAACTTAACGAACGAGCGGTGCATGGAGTCACTGAGCGAATCGCCGACCTGATGCCAGAGGGAAGGATGCGCGACGACAACGGGATCATAGATGTTGGTTGGAACCTGCGGCATTGGGTGTCTCCTCTGGGGCCGGTCGGGCGGCGCGTTTGTCTCTGACGTGTAACGGCATCGGTTGCAAGTTACGGATTGAAGCGGTCTGGCCAGCGCCAGCGCGAGACGAAGTAGGGCTTCTCGCTTTCAAAGGCAGCGGCGGTCTCTTCCACGTGCTGCTCGGGCGGGATGCCACTATCGAGAACGAGAAGATGGGAGGCGACCCATGCGAGGTAAAGAGGCGTAAGGGCGCCGAGCAGATGGCCGCGGTTAAGGGTGCGGAGGCGAAAGGCGAGGACGAAGTCATAGACCATGCGAGCCCACAGGGCCGCGGGCATGCGGAAGTCCGGAGCATCCAGCAGGGAGAGCTTCTTCAAGCCGAAGAGCGACTGCGGGGGCAGGACGAGCGACCAGATTTCGCGCAGGTTGGTATTGGCAACGCGGAAGTCCTCGATCAGGGCCTGCACATCGGCGGGTTCGTCAGTCTCGGTAGCAACGCGCGTGTCGGTGAGGGCTGGCTGGTTCGGACGGGAGCGCTGCCAGAAGGCGGCCTTGGCTTCGATGTCTGCGAAGAGTGAGCCGCCGATCTGCGCGAGAAGAGTATTAAGATCGCTGACCGAGGGTGGGGGCAGAGTGCGCGTACCGGCCTCGACCTGCTCGACGCGCAAACCGGCGATAGCGGCCTCTGCAACCGGCCAGAAGATGCCGTTTGCGACAGTGCTGGTCTTGTGGACAGCGGCCGAGAGGCGGTCGGCGGCACGGCGGGAGAGAGCAAGATCAAGCGCCAGCGGATAGCGCGGCTGGGCGTTGTAGAGCGAACGCGAGAGCGGGTAAAGCAAAGCAGAGTTGAAGAGACCCTCGCGCGGGCCAAGCTGGTAGTCCGGAACGCCAAGGTCGGCTCCGCCCGAGAGAACGGAGTCTGCCAGGGAGCGGAGGACGGCAGGCGCAAGTGAATGAGCCTCGGGACCGAGAACAAGGCCGGCTGTGGCGCCATGAAGCGCCATCTGGCGAAAGGCGCCGAGCAGTTCAGGAGGGGTCAGCAGCCAGGAGCCTGCGGTTACGGCAGTGTCACTGGGCGGCAGAAATGTGAGGTTTGATCCAAGCGCCTCGTCCTGTGGCAAATCATCGGGGGAGATTACGAGGACGGATTGACCGCTGAAGGCCTCCGCCAGTGTGGCCAGGGTGGCGGAGAGACTTTCAGCCGAGGTGGACGAGAGCGCGACGAGCAGACCGCCGGAGGAAGGAGTGGCGAGACTCGGCGTGGGGAGCGTTGCGGCTTCAGTGTTGGCCATAGAGTGAATTTCGGTGATGCGATGCCGCCGCAGCGGAGGTCAGGGGTCAGGTCAGAGGTGCAAGGATGCCGGCAAGCGGGATGCGAACCCAGTCAGGTCGATTGTTTAGTTCGTATTGAAGTTCATACAGAGCTTTCTCCAGCAGATTTACGTCGAGCATACTCTGTGCGATGGCGGGTTCGGGAAGGAGGTTGGGATTAGCGGCAACAACCTGACGGTACCCGGAGAGAAAGGCGCAGGAAACGGAGTTGGCCCAGAGCTGCGCCCAGGGTTCAACGTTGCGCGCGGCATCCGGGCGGCGCTGCGCAAAGCGGGCGAGACCGGCGAAGGCCGCGTAGCTGAAGGAGCGAAGCATGCCGGCAACGTCCTTGAGCGGTGATTGCTTGCGGCGGCGTTCCTCAAGCGAGCGGGCGGGCTCGCCCTCGAAGTCGAGAATGACGAAGTCGTTTTTGGCGCGAAGGATCTGGCCGAGGTGATAGTCGCCGTGAATGCGGGTGCGATGGCCATACTTCGTGGGATCACCCGCGGCGTAGCGCTGGGTGGCGGCAAGCAGATCGCGGCGACGGCTGAGCAGCATGGCGGCGTCGTCGATGACACGGTCGGCGGAAGCGTCGGGAAGCCTGAACATGCCGCGTTTCAGCGCGTCGAGCGCAGTTGCGACCTGGGCGGAGACGCGGGCCGCGTCGGCTGCGAGATCGGCCGCGGTGAAGGGCTCGGCGGCAAAGGCAGGGTCATCTGTGGGGGTGGCTAGCCCGAGATGCATCTCTCCGGTGCGGCGGCCAAGGAGAGCAGCGGCATCGAGGTAGAGGCCGGCGTGCTCGCGCGCATCGTGCGGGATTGGCAAGTCTGTGACGAAGCTGGCGGCGCGGCCGAGATCAGACGGTATGGGACAGGTCGCGACTGAATCATAGTAGCGGCCGAGTTCTTCAAGCGTCCACTCCCAGCCGTCGCCCTCGTTTTCGACCAGGCCCTGAAGCATGGCGAGGGTTGTCGGCTCGCCGTCGGGCGTGACGGAGCGGAGATCGCCGACAAAGGGTGCGATGCGGGAGAAGTGAGCGACTTCGGTGAGAAAGCGACCGATCTCTGTATCGGGATTTTCACCTGGCTGCAGGCGGCGGAAGAGCTTCATGATGAGCTTGCCGCCGTAGAGAATGCTGGTGTTGGACTGTTCGGCCGAGCCGGTGCGCGCGGGCAACGGAGCAGTGCCGCGGATGGCGTCAAAGGCGGTCGAGCGGTGACCAACGAGATCGGCCATGCGGCCCTTGGCAGTGGCGTCGGTAGCGATGGTTGTAAGGAGGGTCTGACGAAAGCTTTCATCCGCAGTGGCGTCGTGCAGAACAGCAGTCTGACCGGAGCGGGTGAAGGAGGCAAGAATCGAGTTCGCGGCGCTGGCCTGCAGAGCCTCCGCTGCATGACCCACGGAGATGGCAAGCGGCAGCTGGTAGATATCGCTCCCACCATCCTCGTAACGGACATTCAGGAAGAGGATGACGGCGCTGGTGCCGGGCAGATCGAGGCAATCGTCGATGGAGACCGAAGTGATGCTGCGCGCTTTGGCACCGAACCAGCGCTGGCGCGGCAGATAGGTGGTGAGCAGCTGCTGAATAAAGGTGAGACCGGGGCCGGCGACGAGCTGTGAGATCTCCGCAGCCGAGCCGTTCTTGCCCAGCAGCTGCAGGGCTGGATTGGCCTCGTCGACCTCAGGGGCAGAGGCCTTCACGGGTGCCGGCTGCAGCTCGAGCCAAAGGAACGAGTAGGGTGCGAGGGTGAGCGGATACCTGTCGCGTGTGATGGTCGGGAAGCTTACATAGCCGACCATCTCGACCGGCTGCATGCCCACGTATTTGCTGAGGTCGAGCGAGACGGGTTGCGCGAAGCGGGAGAGATTGGCGACGCAAAGCACAGTCTCCGAGGTGTCGTCTTCGCGCTTCAGGTCGCGGATATACGCAAGGATCTTTCGGTTTTCAGGATGGAGAAACTCAAGCGTGCCGCGGCCGAAGACCTGAAAGAGCTTGCGCAGCGCGATCATGTTGCGCGTCCAGTGCAGCAACGAGGACTGATCGGATTGCTGCGCCTCGACGTTGATGGCCTGGTAGCCCCAGATGGGGTCCATGATGACGGGGAAGTAGAGCTTGGCGGGCACGGCCTTCGAGAAGCCGGCGTTGCGGTCAGAGTTCCACTGCATTGGCGTGCGGACGCCGTTGCGATCACCGAGATAGATGTTGTCGCCCATGCCGATCTCGTCGCCGTAGTACATGATTGGCGTGCCGGGAAAGGAGAGCAGAAGCGAGTTCAATAGCTCGATGCGGCGACGATTGTTATCAACCAGGGGCGCGAGCCGGCGACGGATGCCGACGTTGATGCGCATGCGCGGATCGGCCGAGTAGGCGAGATACATGTAGTCGCGCTCGTCGTCGGTGACCATCTCGAGCGTGAGCTCGTCGTGGTTGCGCAGGAAGAGGCCCCATTGACAGTTGTCGGGGATGTCCGGCGTCTGCGCCATGATGTCGGTGATGGGCAGGCGATCTTCCTGCCGGAGCGCCATGTAGATGCGCGGCATGAGCGGGAAATGGAAGGCCATCTGGCACTCATCGCCATCGCCAAAGTAGGGCCGGACGTCGGCGGGCCACATGTTCGCTTCTGCGAGGACGAGGCGGTTGTCGTACTCGGCGTCGATGGCGGCACGGATCTGCTTGATCTTGACGTGGGTCTCCGGCACGTTCTCGCAGCTGGTGCCGTCGCGTTCGACCAGGTAGGGAATAGCGTCAAGGCGAAGGCCATCCACGCCCATATCCATCCAGAAGCGCATGGCGTTCAGGACTTCTTCCATCACGCGCGGATTGTCGAAGTTGAGATCCGGCTGGTGCGAGAAGAAGCGATGCCAGTAGTACTGCTGCGCCACGTCGTCCCACGTCCAGTTGGACTTTTCTGTATCGGTGAAGATGATGCGCACGCCGTCGTACAGCTTGTCTGTGTCAGACCAGACGTACATGTCGCGTTCGGGCGAGCCCTTGGGGGCGTTGCGGGCGGTCTGGAACCAGGGATGCTGGTCAGAGGTGTGATTGATGACGAGTTCTATCATCACCTGCATGTCGCGCTGATGCGCGGCATTGAGGAACTCCTGGAAGTCGGCGATAGTGCCGTAGCTGGGGTTGACCTCGGTGTAGTTCGAGATGTCGTAGCCATCGTCACGTAGAGGCGAGGGAAAGAAGGGAAGGATCCAGAGACAGGTGACACCGAGGTCCTGCAGGTAATCGAGCTTGCTGATCAGCCCCTGGAAGTCGCCGATGCCATCCGCGTTCGAGTCGGCAAAGGCCCGTACGTGAATCTCGTAGATGACGGCGTCTTTATACCAGAGTGGGTCGGTGGCGCTTCCGAGCTTCTTCAAGAGGACATGGTCTCCAGAACGATTATGATGCAAGCAAGAGATTTGTTGCTAGCGTAGCGCGTAGCGGACGACCGAGGGCCGATGCAAACCGTACTGCGGGCTCTAAATCAATTGATTGCGGATGGGGTAATAGAGATCTATGCGATCGGCGGTGCCGTCGCTGCTGCTTTTTACATCACGGCTGCACAGACAGAAGACATTGACGCTTTCATGGTTCTTCCGACGTCTGCTTCAGGTCTGGTACTGCTTACGCCTGTCTACGAGGCGTTGACGGCTCTGGGTGGGATTGTCGAAGGGGAGTATGTCCGTTTCGGCAGCTGGCCTTTACAGATTCTGAGCGATGGGAACTCTCTTGTTGCAGAGGCTATTCGCGAGGCGGTCTCGGTTGCATACGATGGAGTTACAACCCGGGTCTTTCGACCAGAGTATCTCTGTGCGATTGCTTTACAGACGGGTCGAACGAAGGATCACCTTCGGGTCGCAACATTTTTCGAGCAGGATGCAGTTCAGTTGAAGCAGCTGCAAGCTGTTCTTAGGAGGCATGGTCTTGAGAAGGCGCTGCTGCGTATTGCACTCATGTTGCCATTGCCGATTCAGGAGGCGCTGTGATGGAGGATATCCGTCCGGAGGACAAGATGGCGTTCAATCTCCGGGCCAAGGCGTCGATGCGTGCGTATCTGCAGGCGAAGAGCTGGGTGGAGAAGGTTGAGTCGATTGAACGGATGAATGCTTTCAGCAAGATTGCTCGCGAGGCCATGCGAAAGCGCATGGCTGAGGAGAAAGCGGCAAATGATAGCGAGGCCCTTTGACCAGCAGCCTCGGACGAGTCTCCACCATGTGCACGCTTTGCCTCAGACACCTTCAGGATGCATGACATGCCACGTTATGACTGCGTGGTGAGTCGAAAGACATGCGCCGGCATAACGGCCGGCCGTAGAGCGACGTAGTTGCTGCGATCGTGCCAGGTGTATGTGGTGCCGCTGAGGAGATCTTCGACCTCGAAGTTCTGGTTGGCGGGGATGGCAAGAGCGCGCAGATCCAGGTCGATCCAGCCGCCCTGCTCCTGCGCCGGATCAAGGTTGATCGCGACCAGTATGGTGTTGCTGTGGTCCGCCGTGGACTTTGAGTAACAGAGCAGGTTCGGGTTGTCGACGGTGTGGAAGACGAGACGCTCATTGGCCTGAAGAGCAGGATTCGCCCGGCGAATTGCATTGAGCTTCGTGATCAGAGGTGTAAGCGAGGCCGGGGACTCGCGGTCCCACGCGCGGATCTCATACTTCTCGCTGTTGCGATACTCTTCGCTGCCGGGTTTCATCGGCTCATGCTCCCCCAGCTCAAAGGCGGGGCCGTAGATGCCGTAGTTGGCCGTGAGTGTGGCCGCGAGGATCACGCGCTGCATAAACATCGGCCGGCCGCCGGTCTGGAGCGAGCCGTGCAGGATGTCAGGCGTGTTCGGCCAGAAGTTGGGACGGAAGAAGTCGGAGACGGGCGGCTGCGTAATCTCTTCAAGGTACTGCCGCAGCTCAGCCGATCCGGTGCGCCAGGTGAAGTAGGTATAGGACTGGGTAAACCCGGCTTTGGCAAGCGAGTACATGACGTGCGGGCGTGTGAAGGCTTCAGCAAGGAAGATGGCTTCGGGGTGATCGCGATGCACCTGCCCGATGACCCACTGCCAGAAGGGAAGTGCTTTCGTGTGCGGGTTATCGACACGGAAGATGGTGACGCCCTGTTTGACCCAGAACTGAAAGACGGTGAGAAGCTCTTCCCAAAGGCTGCGCCAATCCGCCGACTCGAAGTTAAGCGGATAGATGTCCTGATATTTCTTTGGAGGATTTTCAGCGTACTGGATGGAGCCGTCCGGACGGAGGATGAACCACTCCGGATGTTGCTTGACCCAGGGATGATCGGGCGAGCACTGGAAGGCGATGTCCATTGCAAGGTCGATCTTGTAGCCGGCACAGGCCGTTGCGAGTTTCTTGAGATCGGCGAGGGACCCCAGCTTGGCATGCACGGATGTGTGACCACCGTCCGCGGCTCCGATCGCCCACGGGCTGCCTTCGTCGCCGTCCTCCGCAGCGACGTTGTTATTGGGGCCCTTGCGAAAGGCTTTTCCGATGGGATGGATGGGAGGCAGGTAGAGAACATCAAATCCCATCGCAGCGACCGAGGGCAGAAGCGCCTGCACATCGGCAAGAGTGCCGTGCTGCAAGGGCACAGGGGAAGCGGAGCGCGGAAAGAGCTCGTACCAGGACGAGAAGCGCGCGCGTTCACGATCAACCCAGATCTCAAGCTCCTGATCGTAGCGCGTGGCAAAGGAGAGATCAGGGTATTGCGCGGCAATCTCGGCGATCTCGGGCGCGAGGGGGAAATCGTACCGGGGAGCGTCCTGCTCGGCGAGCCAGTTCAGAGAGAGAACGACCTGCTGCAGCAGCTTGGCATCCCCGCCTTTTGCGCGGGCCGCTGTCTCCTCAAGTAGAAGCGCGCCGGAGCGCAGAGCAAGCGGAATGTTCTGGGGAGTCGCCACCGCATCGGGATGAAGGGGGTCCGGCTGACCGTCAATACGCTTGCGCAGATCCGAGAACCAGGTGTCGACATGATCGATCCAGGCTTGCACGGTGAAACGCCAGGTGCCGGGCTTATCGGCAACGAAGCTGGCAGAGTAGAGGTCATTGCCGAGCGCGGTCATAGGGGCAAAGCGCCAGCGACGATCGCTCTCGTGGCGAAAGAGAAGCCGGCCGGCGACGTGGTCGTGGCCGTCAGCAAAGAATGCGGCCGAGACGGTAATCGAATCTCCGATGGTGCGCTTTACGGGATAGCGGCCGCCGTCCACCTGCGGGGAGAGCTCTTCGACGATGACACGGCGTCGGCCTTCTGCCGGCTTCGTGGGACGCAAACTCAAGGACATAGGCTCCTTGCCAAAACTCGCTTTAGTACGTCGTGCGGCGCTTGACATGCTCGGGATCAGACGCGTCGCATCCGACCTCGAAGGGACATCCTGAACAGCAAGAATCAGGGTGCCAGTACACTCAGTGATGAGGGATGCAGTGAAGCCCGAAAGTGTTTGCTCCGGATGCAGAGCGCGCGGGGCTGGCGGACGGGGCCTGGCAGGACCACGTCGAGGAAGGGAAGGGACTGCATTCAGTGAGCGTACACGGACAAACAGGAGCGCAGGCGGAGCCGGTGATGGCCGGCGCCAGAATAGAAGAGTACGCCCTGATTGGCGACTGCGAGACAGCGGCTCTGGTCTCGCGGAAGGGTTCTATTGACTGGATGTGCTGGCCCGACTTCTCGTCCGGGGCCTGTTTCGCGGCGCTGCTGGGAACTGCCGAGCATGGCCGCTGGTGCATCACGCCCGTAGCCGAGGTGCTGCGGACGTCGCGTCGCTACCTGCCGCAGACGATGGTGGTTGAGACGACCTTCGAGACGAAGGATGGTGTGGTCCAGCTGCTTGATTTCATGCCGCCGCGCGAGACGCATTCACGCGTGATCCGTCGGGTGCGCGGGGTGCGCGGCAAGGTGACGATGGCGATGGAGCTGGCAATCCGCTTCGACTACGGGCGAACAACGCCGTGGGTGACGACGCACAACGGCCAGCTGCGCGCGGTCTCTGGGCCGGACATGGTGGTGCTCCATACAGAGGCAAAGCTGCGAGGCGAGGACCTGAAGACACGCAGTGAGTTCGCGGTGAAAGAAGGCAAGACGGTAGACTTCTCGCTGACCTATACCTCGTCGGTGGGTGAGGTTCCAGCGCCGCCAGATGCCGAAAAGGCGCTGAAGCGAACGGTGAGCTTCTGGACGGAGTGGGCAGCGCAGAGCACCTACCGCGGGCGGTACCAGGAGACGGTGGACCGGTCGCTGCTGACGCTGAAGGCGCTGACTTACCGGCCGTCGGGTGGCATTGTGGCGGCTCCGACAACCTCGTTGCCGGAGCGTATCGGAGGCGAGCGCAACTGGGACTATCGCTACTGCTGGCTGCGGGACACAGCCTTTACGCTGCTGGTGCTGCTGCACGCGGGTTTTGAGGAGGAGGCAGTAGCTTGGCGCCGCTGGCTGCTGCGGGCGATTGCGGGAGCGCCGGACAGGGTGCAGACGCTCTACGGCATCCGCGGCGAGCGCAACCTGAATGAGTGGCACGCAGACTGGCTGCCGGGCTATGAGAACTCGCGGCCAGTGATCATCGGCAACGCCGCGGCGGACCAGTTTCAGCTGGACATCTTTGGTGAGGTCGCCTCCGCGATGGCGCGGCTGCCTGCAGCGGAGGAAGATATTCGCGTCGACGCAGGAGCAGTGCAGGCGCGGCTGATCAATCATCTTTGCGACATCTGGCAGGATCCGGATGAAGGTATCTGGGAGACGCGCGGCGGCCGCAAGCAGTTTGTGCACTCAAAGGTGATGGCCTGGGTGGCTCTCGACCGCGCGATCAAGCACCACGAGCAACATGACGGTGGCGGCGATGTCAAACGATGGCGCAAGAACCGGGAGCTGGTTCGTGCGGAAGTTCTGGAGAAAGGCTTCAATCGCACGCTGAACTCGTTTACCCAGTCGTACGGATCAACCGAGCTGGATGCGTCCTGCCTGCGACTGGTGCTGGTCGGCTTTCTCCTACCCGACGATCCGCGGATTATCGGCACCGTTGAGGCGATCGAGAAGCACCTGATGAAAGACGGTCTGGTGCAGCGGTACGATACAGGGGCAAAGGAAGACGGTCTGTCAGGAGGAGAGGGCGCGTTTCTGGCGTGCAGCTTCTGGATGGCGATGAACCTGCACCTGATCGGCCGGAAGGCAGAGGCAGAGGCGCTCTATGATCGCCTGCTCGGCCTGACCAACGATCTCGGCCTCATCTCCGAGGAGTATGACCCGGTGAGCGAACGGATGCTGGGCAATTTTCCTCAGGCGCTCTCGCATATCGCTCTGATTCACGCAGCGTTGACACTCTCCGGTGGATGGCGACCGCAGCCATTATAAGCGGTGCAAACGTTGTGGCGATGTTGAAGAGCCGGTGCCTGAGAGACAGGCAACCTGCAGCGCTGCTTTTCCCCTCTTCCTAAGAAGACCCAACCATCTCTGGTGAAACTTGACTGACCGAACTCCGAGCTCAACCTATCGGCTGCAGCTGCACAAAGGCTTCACGTTCAATGATGCCGCCGCAATCGCGCAGTACCTCTATGACCTTGGCGTCACGCACGTGTACAGCTCGCCCTATCTGCAGGCTGCACCGGACAGCATGCATGGCTACGATGTAGTCGATCACCAGCGCGTGAATCAGGAGCTGGGCGGGAGCGAGGCGCACCAGCGCTTCTCAAAGACTCTGGGGGAGAACGGCCTGGGGCAGGTTCTGGATATCGTGCCAAATCACATGTCGCTCGGCAAGGAGAACCGCTACTGGTGGGATGTTCTCGAGAACGGTGTCACCAGCCGGTATGCGTCGTTCTTCGATATTGACTGGCAGCCGCAGGAGGAGCGTCTGCGCGACAAGGTGCTGGTGCCGATTCTGGGCGATCAGTACGGCCGCGCGCTGCAGAATGGCGACGTCAAGGTGATCCGCAGAGGGGTGGAGTTTCAGGTCGAGGTTCCGGGCCAGACGTTGCCCACGGCGCCAACCTCGTTGCCGGCAATCCTGTTCCGGGCGGCGGAGTATGCCAAGTCCGACACGCTGAGTTTTCTGGCTGCATCGTTCGGTCGGCTGCCGGTTCCGGAGGCATGGGACCGATGGGTGATTCTGGCGCGGAATCGCGACAAGGTGGTTCTGGCAAAGCTGCTGTCGCGGCTGTGCGCGGAGGAGGAGAGGGTCTGCGAGGCGATCGACCGCTCGGTACGCGAGCTGAACGCAAATCTGGATGCCTTGGATGACTTCCTGACACAGCAGAACTACCGGCTGGCGTATTGGAAGACAGCCGACCAGCAGCTTGGATACCGTCGCTTTTTTGACGTAAATACCCTGATCGGTCTGCGGATGGAGCGCGAGCATGTGTTTGAGGAGACGCATGCCCTAATCATCGAGTGGCTGCGGGCGGGAGTGCTGGACGGCATCCGTGTGGATCATCCGGATGGTCTTCGCGACCCGCTGGAGTACTTCCACCGGCTTCGCGAGCACGTGCCCGAGGGATGGATTATTGGGGAAAAGATTTTGGAGCCGGGGGAGTACCTGCGCGGTGA
Organism: Acidobacteriaceae bacterium; assembly: GCA_903642235.1. Taxonomy (GTDB): domain Bacteria; phylum Acidobacteriota; class Terriglobia; order Terriglobales; family Acidobacteriaceae; genus Edaphobacter. The sequence goes on from CAHJWL010000001.1 coordinate 456,003, forward strand.
TTGGCCGATCGACGGGACCAGCGGCTATGACTTCATGAATGCCGTGCTGGGCACACTCTTTCATCCTGCCGGCATGGCGGAGCTGAACAAGATCTATGGCGAGTTCACAGGGCAACCGACTGTATTTCCGCCCATCGCGCATGACAAGAAGATGATGGTGATGGAGCAGGCGCTCGGCTCGGATGTGAACCGGCTGACCAGTCTGTTTGTCGAAATCTGCGAGCAGAACCGCAATCAGCGCGACTTTACCCGTGTAGAGATCCAGCGGGCAATCGTTGCCATTGCTTCCTGCTTCGCGATCTACAGGACCTATGTGCAGCCGGATCGCGAAGAGATCACGGATGAGGACCGCCACACCATCGAACGCGCGGTGACCTGTGCCCGCGACAATCGCCCGGATATTGACGGATCCCTGTTCGAGTTCATGCATGACGTTTTAACGATGGCGGTTCGCGGCAAAAAAGAGACCGAGTTCGTACTGCGCTTTCAGCAGTTCACCAGTCCGGTGATGGCGAAGGGTGTGGAGGATACGGCGTTCTACTGCTACAACCGCCTGATTGCCGCGTGCGAGGTGGGCGGCGATCCCGGCCGGGACGGTCTCTCGGTTAAAGAGTTCCATGCGTATAACGCGACAATGCAGGCGAGTCATCCGCTGACGATGACGACCCTGTCCACGCACGATACCAAGCGGTCTGATGATGTGCGAGCGCGGCTCGCTGTGCTGAGTGAGATCCCGCGGGACTTCCGCAAGATTCTGCGGCGATGGTCGCGCATGAACGCGAAGATCAGCTTGGGCGTTGATAGAAACACAGAGTATTTCTTCTACCAAACGGTGATCGGCGCCTGGCCTATCGCGAAGGATCGTATGTCCGCCTACATGGAGAAGGCGACGAAAGAGGCCAAGCAGCAGACGTCCTGGACCGCCAGTAACAAGGAGTTTGAAGACGCCTTAAAGACGTTCATCGACGGCGCACTGGGATCGGCTGAGTTCTCGATGGAGGTGGAGGACTTTGTCGGCCGCATCCAGGAGGCTGGCCGCGTGAACTCCCTCGCGCAGACTCTGTTGAAGCAGACCGCGCCGGGCGTACCGGATCTTTATCAAGGTTCGGAGCTGTGGGACTTCAGCCTGGTGGATCCGGATAATCGCCGGCCGGTCGACTATGGTCTGCGCCGGCGTCTGCTGGCGGAGATGCAGACCCTGACGGTTGAGGAGATTGTGCGCCGCGGCGACGAGGGTATGACCAAGCTGTGGACGATCCATCAGTCACTTCGCCTGCGCCGCGAGCACCCGGAGTGGTTTCGCCGGGATGCAGAGTACACGCCGCTTGCGGCGCGAGGACGCAAGCGCGAGCACCTGATTGCTTTTGCGCGTGGCGAGTCAGTCATTACAGTGGTGCCGCGCCACCCCGTTCTGCTGGGCGGATCCTGGGCGGATACAACACTCGAACTCCCGGATGGAGTGTGGATCAACCGGCTCTCCGGCGAAGGCCATCGTGGCGGCGCCGTGCGATTGGACGCGCTGCTTTTGAAGTTTCCTGTAGCTCTGTTGGTGAAAGAAGGGTCAAAGAATGCATGAGTTCCGGATCTGGGCACCTGACGCGAAGAAGATGACGCTCGTGCTCTACGGCAAGCAAACAGGTGGCGATGATCTGCGCACCGAGATGAAGGGTCCGGATGACAATGGCTGGTGGTCCGTTGAAGCCAGTGCCGAGTGTGGAGATGACTACGCCTACCTGATCGACAACGATCCGACGGCCTATCCCGATCCACGGGCGCTGGACATGGCAAAGGGTGTGCACGGCCCGTCGCGTCTCTACGACCACGGACGGTTTGTGTGGCATGACCCCCTTTGGCAGGGGCCGCCCCTGACGGGCGCTGTGATCTACGAGATGCACATCGGCACCTTTACCGAGGGCGGCACCTTTGACTCTGCAATTGATCATCTGCGCTATCTGTCAACGCTGGGCGTAACCCATCTCGAGGTCATGCCAATCGCGGAGTTTCCTGGCGACTTCGGCTGGGGATACGACGGTGTGGGTCTGTTTGCGGCGACACACAGCTATGGCGGTCCGGATGCCTTCAAGCGATTTGTAGACGCCTGTCATCAGACCGGATTGGCCGTGCTGCTGGATGTGGTCTACAACCACTTCGGACCGGTAGGAAACTACACGATCAAGTTCGGCCCTTACCTGACGGACCGGCATCGCACGCCGTGGGGCGCCGCGGTGAACTTTGAAGAGAGCGGCAGCGACCAGGTCCGACGCTTCTTCATCGACAACGCGCTGATGTGGATGCGTGACTATCACGTGGATGGTCTTCGGCTGGATGCGGTCCATGAGTACATGGACCGGTCTGCCATTCACTTCATGGAGCAACTCTCGGGCGAAGTGGACGTACTTTCCTCCGTGCTCGGCCGGCGCTTGGTGCTGATTGCAGAGAGCGATCTGAACGATCCGCATGTGATCAAGCCGCGTGAGGCTGGCGGTATGGGCATGGACGCGCAGTGGAGTGATGACTTCCACCACGCGCTGTTTACAGTGCTCAACCCGAGTGAACAGGGGCAGGGATACTACGACGACTTTGGCAGCATGGAGGCGTTGGCAAAGTCCTTGAAGGAGGTCTTTGTCTACGATGGCGAGTACTCCGGCTTTCGCAAGCGCTCGCACGGCCGTCGTGTTGGGGATCTCTCCGCCCACCATTTCCTCGGCTACATCCAGAATCATGATCAGATCGGCAACCGGGCGATTGGCGACCGTATTGAGCACATCATCGGTCACGACAAGACAAAGGTGGCACTGGCGCTGGTGATGACGGCGCCCTTCATCCCCATGCTCTTCCAGGGCGAAGAGTTTGCGGCCTCGACCCCGTTCCAGTACTTTGCCCATCATGATGATGAGGAGATGGCAAAGGCAGTCTCAACCGGACGGAAGAAGGAGTTTGCGATCTTCGGTTGGAACGACGATGAGATCCCAGACCCTGAGAAGCGGGAGACCTTCGAACGATCACGTCTGAGATGGAGCGAGGTGTACGAGGGCGAGCATGCCGAGATCCTGGACTGGACGCGCAAGCTCATCCATCTGCGAAGGTCGTCGATCTCCCTTAACAATGGCCAACTCCAGGCCGTGCGGGTCAAGTTCGATGAAGAGAAGCAGTGGCTCACGATGCTGCGAGGCCATGTGCTCGTCGCGGTCAACCTCGGTAAGGAGACGGTAAGCGTGCCCAATCGGGAAAAGTTTCCGCTGGAACTTGCTTCGACGCCGGCCGTCACACTTACAGAAGACGCCATCACTCTGCCGGTGAACAGTGTTGCCATCCTGCATGCGCGTTGATCGCGAGTGCGACGAGGCGGGAGGTCTGAAGGCCTTCCGCCGCGATCACAGGGCGGGGTAGCTGACCTGATCCCTGCCATATTCAACAACAAGCCCTGAAACTTTTCCTCATCGCCCTCGTCTTCGAGAGAGGTTCGCATCCCGCGGCCGAGCTTCACCGCTGACAGGCAGGCAAAGTCAAGATGCGGCGCAGGCGTTTCAGGAGAGTGCAGCGATGACGGTGATGCGTACAGGCTGTGTCTTGGCCGGACTCCTTCTGTCGTGGCAGGGAGTGTCAGGCGCAGCGCAGGCGGCGCAGACGCCGGCCCCCGCCGCGGCAACGGCGGCTGCCTCGCGGCAGATCGGCACGATTCAGACGCTTGATGCCACGTCGCTGGTGCTCATCACGGACAAGCGAGAGACGGTCTCGGTCAGTCTGACCGGAGAGACCAAGGTCGTGCAGCTCGCTGCGGGCAGCACAGACCTGAAGACCGCGCAGCCTGGAGCAATGACGGATCTGGCGGTAGGGGACCGGGTGCTCGCGATCGGCTCGTCCACGGACACACCCGGGACGCTGATTGCGCGCCGCCTGGTGCTGATGAAGTCCACGGACATCGCGAAGCGGCATGAGGCGGAGCAGGCTGGATGGCAGCATGGAAGCGGCGGAATCGTGACCGCTGTTGACGCAACGACCGGTGTCATCACGGTCTCAGCGGGAGCACGTACGCTCACAGTGGTCACCCACCCTTCAACCATTATTCGTCGGTATGCACCGAACTCGGCGCGCTTTGAGGATGCAACAAAGAGTTCCCTCGCGGAGCTTCATGTCGGAGACCAGCTGCGAGTTCGCGGCGAGCGCGCCAGCGTTGCTGCTTCAACCGGCAGCTCCGTCCCAATGGGCGGCTCTGGTCCATCCGGTGATCCGTCTCGTACAGTCGAGATCAACGCGGAGGAGATCGTCAGCGGCTCCTTCCGGCATCTCTCGGGCACGGTGCAGACAATAAACGCCGCAGCGGGCCAGCTTACGGTTCTCGATGCAAAGACAAAGCTGCCGACCGCGGTTTCGGTAAGCTCCGGAACCGCGATCCACGAGTTGCCGCCGGAGGTAGCTTCGCGTTTTGCCGCCCGATCGAAGGTGTCAGGAGCGACATCGGCCGGAGCGGCGGCTCCCCCACGCAGTACGGGTAAATCCGATGGCAGTGGCTCGCCGGGTAGTCGAAGCGGCGGTGGCGGCGATCTCGCGCAGATCGTCTCTCAATTACCCGCGCTCACGCTTGCTGATCTGAAGGTGGGTGAGGCGGTTATGGCAGTTGGTGGGGACGGAACGGCGGGCGCGGTCTCCGCAATCACCATCCTCAGCGGCGTGGAGCCCATTCTCGCTGCGTCTCCGAAAGGCGGGGCTGAGATGGCCCTGTCGCCGTGGAGCATGGGTGGTGGCGGCGATACAGCCGGTGGCTCTCAATAGAACACTTGTCAGGAGCAGGAATGTACGTACGAAGTATGCTGAAGCTCTGCCTTCTTTTCCTCTGCCTGCTTCCCGGCAGCCTTGTATGGGGCCAGGCCGCGGGTACGGTTATCCATGGCACGATTGCAGATCCTGATGACGCCGTTATCCCAGGCGCGACGGTGACGTTCTCTCCCGCAAGCGGAAAGGCGCTGATCGCCACCTCGCAGGACGATGGGAGTTACACGCTTCGAGGTGTTCCCGGCGGCGTCTACGCCGTGACCGTCACGATGAAAGGCTTCTCAACCTTCGTCAAGCAGGGAGTACGCGTTCCCGCGGCGCAGCCGTTCACGCTCGATGTGAAGCTGGCGATTCAGGAGCAGTCGCAGGAGGTGCAGGTCAACGCGCAGTCGAATCAGCTGAGCGTGGACTCTGACGCGAACGCAAGCGCCACGGTGATCAAGGACAAGGATCTCGATGCGCTGTCTGATGATCCGGATGAGCTCTCCTCCGAGCTTTCAGCGCTGGCCGGACCGGCCTCCGGACCAAGTGGCGGACAGATCTATGTAGACGGCTTCACCGGCGGACAGCTGCCGCCGAAGTCCTCGATCCGCGAGATCCGGATCAATCAAAACCCCTTTTCGGCGCAGTTCGACAAGATCGGCTACGGACGGGTAGAGGTCTTCACCAAGCCGGGAACAGACAAGATTCACGGCAACTACAGCATTCAGGGTGGCGACAACCACTTCAATACATCGAATCCCTTTCTGGGCAGCGCCAACGTACAGCCGCCCTATCACACGCTCTTCATGCTCGGCAGCGTGACCGGCCCGATCAATCGGTTCTCGTCGTTTTCTGTCGGCGGCTCGCATCGGGACATCCAGGCAAACAACATCGTCAACCCAACAAACTTCTACGCCGATCCGTCTGCCCCGACAGTTCTCTGCGCGCCCTTGCAGGCTCCGAACAGCCCCTGCCAGATCACCGGTTCCTATCCGACGACTGCCCGGGCCGTCTTCAATCCCCAGACGCGAAGCGACATCACACCGCGCGTGGATCTTGCGATTGGCGAGAAGAATACGCTCACAGCGCGCTATCAGTACTACGTGAACGGCCAGCAGAATGCCGGAGTCGGCAATACCAGCCTTCAATCAGTGGGGTACAGCACCGACTCAACCGAGAACACAATTCAGCTGAGCGACACGCAACTCATCAACTCGCACGTCATCAACGAGACGCGCTTCGAGTACGAACGTGATCACTCTTTGCAGACACCAAACAGCACGGCGCCTACGGTCTCAGTGCAGGGTATTGTGACGGGAGGCGGGTCAAGCCAGGGGAACTCCGAAAGCACGGAGACACATATCGAGGCGCAAAACTACACCTCTGTCCAACTGGCGAAGCACTTCATGCGCTTCGGCGGCCGGCTCCGCACGACAGAGGAGACCCTTACCTCTAACGCTGGATCGAATGGAACATTTACCTACACCTCGCTCGCGAACTACATCACCGGCACAGCGCAGCAGTTTCGGCAGACGGTCATTGCAAACCCCACCATTTCCAACCGTCTCACGGACGTGGGTCTCTACGCCGAGGACGATTGGAAGCTCCGTCCTAACCTTACCCTCAGTTATGGGCTCCGCTATGAGGCACAGAATGTAATTCACAGCAATCACGACCTTGCTCCGCGATTCGCGCTTTCCTATGGCATCCCGCGCAAGGGAGGCCAGCCGATTACAGTGGTTCGCCTTGGATACGGCATCTTCTATGACCGCTTTCAGCAGTCGGATGTTCTCACGGCGATCCAGTACAACGGACAGAATCAATCGCAGAACGTTGTGCAGAATCCGAATGTGGCAACGTGCCAGCCTGGCGCGCTGGCAGGCTGCAGTGCGGCCGTCAGCAATGTGCTTGGAAGCACGGTCTACACACTCGCACCTGATCTGCGCAGCTCTTACAACCAGCAGGCCGCCTTCGGCGTTGATCAGCAACTTGGTCGCGCCGGTACAGTTTCGGTCAATTACATCACTGCAAAGGGAATTCATCAGTATCTCAGCCGCGCGATCACGAATGACCAGGGTCAGCAGTTCCCGACCAGCTACAACAACCAGTACCTTTCGGGCGGCTACTACGAAGAGCAGCAACTTCTGATCAACAGCAACATTCGCATGAAGAAGCTGCAACTCTTCGGCTTCTACTCGCTCAACTTTGGAAACGCGAACACCGGCGGCTCTACAAACTTTGCAACCGACGTCAACAATCGACGAATTGACTATGGAAACGCGGCATTCGTTCACCGCAGCTTCGTCGTGGTCGGTGGAAGTTATCAGTTGCCGCTGCACATCTCACTTAGTCCTTTTCTGCTCGCGCAATCTGGAACGTTCTACAACATCACGGCCGGTACGGACCGTAACTTCGACGGTCAGTTCAATGACCGCCCTTACTTTGCGAATGGCAATCAGGGAAACTGTCGAAGCGCGTCGGACTTCAGTCTGGCTCAGAATGCAGCAGGAACTCTGACGCAGGTTCCGGTTAACTACTGCGTTGGTCCTGCAAACTCCACGGTCAATCTCCGTGTAGGGAAGACGATAGGTTTTGGCCCCAAGAACAAGGTTGTGGCGGGCAATGGTGGAAATTCAGGCGGTCCCGGCGGCGGCGGCGGTCGTGGCGGCCGCGGTGGTCCGGGCGGCGGTGGTCCGGGTGGCGGCGGTCCGGGCGGTGGCTTCGGTACGAGCAACACCGGTCGGCGCTTCAATCTGACGCTCGGCGCACAGGGCTCAAACATCTTCAATCAGGTGCCCTATGGAACACCCAACAGCGTCGTCGCCTCCGGGGCGCAGTTCGGTCGATTTACAACCCTTGCAGGCAGGCCTTTCAGCACGCCGAATGCTGTCCGGCAGGTCACGCTGCAAGCGAACTTTACCTTCTGATCAGGCTCACGGAAGCTCCAGAAAATTGGCGCGCTCCGGTCATCTCTTCGTCGGTCGTGCGGCTTGCGGCGGTGAGGGCGCCCCGACTACGACAGTCTTGGCGTTCATAAACTCACGCATGCCGGCGGCGGAAAGCTCCCGGCCATACCCCGAACGCTTTACGCCGCCAAACGGCAGACGTGGATCGCTCGCCACCATCGCATTCAGGAAAACAGAGCCACACTCCAACTCTGACAGAAAACGCTGCTGCTCGGCCGGATCGCGCGTCCACGCGGAGGCAGCCAAACCGAAGGGGGTGTCGTTCGCAAGCTCAATGGCGTCATCGACAGAGTCGACGCGAAAGAGCATTGCAACCGGGCCAAAGAGTTCCTCGCGGTAGACCGGGCAGCGTCGCGGAACGCCCTCGAGCACAGTGGGTTCAAAGAAATTGCCGTCGCGCCGCAGGCGTCGGCCCCCGGTGAGCAGACGAGCCCCGGCGTTTACAGCGGATGTCACCTGCGCCTCAAGATCACTAAGCAGGCGGCGTGTGGCGAGGGGGCCAATCTGCGTCTCCGGATCGCGCGGGTCGCCGACGCGAAGGCGTTCCATCGCAGTTACAAATCGCGGCACAAAGGCGTCATAAACGTCCTTCTCCACGATGAAGCGTTTGGCCGCGATACAGGACTGCCCGCTGTTGAGGCAGCGCGCCTTTGCGCCTGTCGACGCTGCAAGCTCGAGATCGGCAGACGACATAACAAGGAAGGGATCACTGCCACCCAGTTCGAGGATGGACTTCTTGATGAGCCAGCCTGCCTGCGCCGCCACGGCGCGCCCTGCTGCCTCACTGCCGGTCACGGTGACGGCTGCAACCTGTGGGTCGCCCAGAACTGTTTCTATCTGGTGAGCCTCGAGGAGTAGCGTCTGAAAACTGCCGCGTGGAAACCCTGCCCGGCGAGTGAGTGACTCGATTGTGAGCGCGCACTGGGGCACGTTCGGCGCGTGTTTAAGGAGGCCCACATTCCCCGCCATCAATGCGGGTGCAAGAAAGCGGAAGACCTGCCACAGCGGAAAATTCCATGGCATGACCGCGAGCACGACACCCATCGGCTCCCACCGCACATAGCTGTGGCTCGCCTCGGTCAGGACGGGCTCCGGAGCCAGGATGCGCGGCGCCTGCTCCGCATAGTAGCGGCAGACCAGCGCGCACTTTTTCACCTCTTCGAGCCCAGCCGTAATCGGTTTGCCCATCTCCGCCGTCATCAAATGGGCCAGTTCGGCTGCCTCCTGCTCCAGCAAGGTTGCCAGCTTGCGCATGCAGAGCGCACGATGCTCAACCGGCGTGTTGCGGTCGGTACGAAACGCCTGTGCAGCAACGCCAATCTTCTCCCGCAAGGCCTCTTCACTCAAGGGTTTAAACGATCGCAGCAGCTTGCCCGTGGCAGGATTGATCGATTCGATCGGCATAAGTCTTACGGAGATGCTAAACGACAAGTGCCCGTCTTCCGAGCACTCTTCGTGCCCGTGCCTGACGGTCTGACAGTGCTGATCGAAGTCGCTCGGCGGGACTCATCCTCTGTTCAAACAAAGCGCGGGATCACAGCTGAACAAATAGAGTAGGAGCAGGGAGACTTGCCACGCGACCATGATCGATCCTACTCAGAAGATCCCCCAGATCCGTCCCCAGCCTACACGCGTTGCGCTGCTTGGCTTCGGAACGGTTGGAAGCGCTGTTGCGCGTGTGCTGGCCGCACAGCAGTTTGCCGGTGTCGAGCTGACACACATCGTGAATCGGAACTCCAGCAGCAAGCGTCAGACCGATGCCGCTCTGGTGATTCCCCCGAGCGTGCAGTGGCATGATGACCCCGCGGCGGTGCTGGCCGCGACCGATGTCGACCTGGTGATAGAGACCATCGGTGGGCTAGACCCGATCGAGAGCTGGCTGGCACAGGCGCTCCGTTCCGGAAAATCCGTTGTGACAGCCAACAAGCAGCTGATCGCGTACCGTGGCGCCGCACTCGCTGCGATCGCCTCCGAAAACAGCGTGCAACTGCTCTATAACGCAGCCGTTGCCGGAGGTGTGCCCGTCGTGCCGGCCGTGCTGCAGGGTTTGCAGGGTGATCGCATCACGCGACTCAGCGGGATCGTGAATGGCACCTGCAACTTCATCCTCAGCCACATGGAGCAGGGTGCCGACTACGCCGAGGTGCTCGCGCAGGCAAAAGCCGCCGGCTATGCCGAGGCTGATCCTTCTGCCGACGTAGACGGCTACGACGCGCGCGCCAAGCTGTGCATCCTGGCGCGCGTAGCTCTGCACGCCGAACTCAACGTCGATGACATACCAATACAATCCATCTCGCTCCTCGAAGCGCTGGACTTCCAGTATGCAAAGGAACTGGGCTGCACCATCCGGCAGGTCTCTCGCGCGCAGCTGGGCGGAGATGTCGTTCACGCCCGCGTTGCTCCCATGCTCGTGCCGCTTACATCACCGATTGCGTGGTCGCACGGCACGCAGAACATGGTCGTGACGACCGGTGAATTTGGGGGCGATGTCGTCTTCTCAGGGCACGGTGCTGGCGGAAATCCTACAGCTGTCGCCATCGTCAGCGACCTGCTCGCGATCGCGCATGGTTCCTGCGCTGTCTCGCTGGAAACCACGCCGCGGCGAGTACTGGGTGAGTTCCTTGCTCCCCACTATCTACGTTTTATCGTCGATGACAAGCCAGGCATTGTCTCGGCGATCTCCGGCGCATTGGCAACGGTCGGAGCCAACATCGATTCCATCCTGCAACGACCGGGCTACCCGAAGCATCGTCTTCCCTTCGTCGTCACGACGGAGCCTTGCCTTACTTCAACGATCCATCGTGCGCTCACGGCGATGGGCAACTTCGAATGCATGCTGCAGAAGCCGCTTGCGCTGCAGATGCTCACAGTGGACGACAAAGCTGAAGATTAGTCGCCGTCAGGTCTTCGAGGATCGATCATGCTTGTGCAAGACAGTTTCTCTAGGAGCAGACTTTGAGCTTTGTTCGCTATAGTGCCGTGTGTTTCTTTACGTCTGCGCTTCTGCTCCCACTTCAGGCCCAGTCGGTAGCCAGGAACGAAACACCGGCGGTTACAAATACTGCGCCGGTCATCCAGGTTGCCAATCCGCCGAACTCTTCTCTGCAGCAGAGCAAGCCGTATGTAGTTCTTGTGTCGCTGGATGGTTTTCGCTATGACTATCCGCGCCGGTTCGGGACGCCGCATCTGAATGCGCTCGCGCGAAACGGCGTGAGCACTCCAGATGGCATGCTGCCGAGCTTTCCCTCGCTGACCTTCCCCAACCACTACTCGATTGTCACCGGCCTCTATCCCGAACACCACGGCATCGTGGGAAACAGCTTTTACGATCCGGAGCGCGATGCGGTTTACGCCTACACGCGGCCGGAGAGCAATGGCGATGGAACGTGGTACGGCGGCACGCCGCTCTGGTCGCTGGCTGAGCAGCAGGGCATGCGCTCGGCCTGTCTTTTCTGGCCGGGCTCTGAGGCTGAGATCGCAGGCAAGCGGCCCAGCTACTTCCTGCACTATAACGACGGCCTCGATGATCATGTTCGGATCGATCAGGTCATCAACTGGCTTGGCCTTCCAGCGGCTGATCGCCCTCACTTCATCACCCTCTACTATGCCGACGTTGACCACGCCGGACACGCGCATGGGCCGGACTCACCGGCGATGCGCGACGCTGTGCACCATCTGGATGACATCATCGGCGAACTGGAGAGCAAGCTCCGCGCAACCGGCCTGCCGATTGATCTGATCGTGCTCGCCGATCACGGCATGATTGCTCTGCAACCGCCCGTCGTGGTGCTTTCAGAGTTTGCGAATCTCGATGGTGTCCGCACGCAGGGATCGCTGCTCTATCCCAAGGATGACGCAGAGGCTGAACGGATCTACCGGGACTTTCTGGCTCACCCCAGCCCGAAGTTCAAGGTATACCGGCGTGCAGCTATGCCGCCCGACCTGCACTTTGACGCGAACCCACGCGAGGGCGATCCGGTTGTCGTTCCCGCTGGCCCGTATACACTTCTCGCTCGCGCCAGCAAACTGCCGGAGCCCATCCAGGTGCATGGCGGTCACGGCTTCGACTCGCACATGATGCCTGAGATGAAGGCAATCTTCTTCGCGGAAGGTCCGGACTTCAACCGCAAAAAGCGGCTCAAGAGCTTTGAGAATGTCGATGTCTACGCACTCATCGCGCAGATCCTGCAGTTGCGTGCTCCGGCAAACGATGGTTCGCTCAAGCCGGTCGAAGCCGCGCTCAGCAAGGATGCCCGCAAGCGAAGGCCGCAGTAGAAAAGGGGCGGCGAAGCAGAGAGACTGTAAGCATCCTGCCTGCCGCCCGATTTGTAACAGATCTAGTACTTCGGCAGACTTGGATCGATTCGCTCCGCCCAGGCCGTGATTCCACCGGCCAGGTTCTTCACGTTCGTGAATCCTGCCGACTTCAGCTCCTGTGCTGCCTTCTGAGACCGGCCACCTGACTTGCAGTGAACCACGATCTCGTCATCCTTCTTCACCGGAATTTCGTTCAATCGCGAACTGAGCTGACCTACCGGAATTAACGGCGCTCCAAGGTTCACAATCGCATACTCATGCGCTTCGCGCACGTCGAGAATGAACGGCCTGTCTCCCGCGTCCTGCCGCTGTTTCAACTGCTCAACCGAGACCTGCGGAATGCCGTCAACGATGTTTGCGGCACTATCGACAGAGCCGTGCGAGCTTACCTCTAATGGACCGACCGACGCCGGTGGGGCGATGCCGCAGAACTGGTCGTAGTCGATCAACTCCGTCACGGTCGGGTGTGTGCCGCAGACCGGGCACTCCGGATTCTTGCGCAGCTTTAACGTTCGGAAGCTCATGCCCAGAGCATCGACCAGCAGCAGACGACCGACCAGAGGCTCACCGATACCGAGGATCAGCTTGATCGTCTCGGTAGCCTGGATGACGCCGACGAGCCCAGGAAGAATTCCGAGTACACCGCCCTCCGCACAGCTCGGTACCAGGCCTGGCGGTGGCGGCTCCGGATAGAGGCAGCGATAGCACGGACCTTCCGGCAGACCGAAGACACTCGCCTGACCTTCGAAGCGGAAGATCGATCCATAGGCGTTCGGCTTGCCCAGCAGCACACAGGCGTCATTCACCAGGTAGCGTGTCTGGAAGTTGTCCGTGCCATCCGCGATCACGTCATAGTCCTTGAAGATCTCCATGGCGTTCGCGCTCGTCAGCATCGTGTTGTGCTTAACGACCTTTGTGTTCTTATTCAAGCCGTTGATCATGATCTCGGCTGAATCTACCTTCAACATGCCAACCGTGGACTGCGAGTGAATGATCTGTCGCTGCAGGTTCGATTCATCGACCACGTCAAAGTCGACCAGACCAAGCGTTCCCACGCCCGCCGCCGCAAGATAAAGAGCCAGCGGCGCACCCAGACCGCCGGTACCCACGCAGAGCACCTTCGCGGCTTTCAGCTTCTGCTGGCCTTCGATGCCGACCTCCGGCAGAATCAGATGCCGGGAGTAGCGCGCGATCTCCTCGTTCGTCAGCTTTGGAAGCTCTGTGCCGGTTTCAGGCAGAGCTGTTGCACTTGCCAAGGTTTCATCTCCACGCTCATCTCTTTTGGACGAGCCCGGACACCTGCGGGAGGTGTACCGGATTAGTTACAAGTTCAGGTGGTTGCAACAAAAATACCCCGGCCGCCAGCAGGAGTGGCGGTCAACAAGACAGAGGTACAGGCGACTTACTGGAGTATGCCGAGCCACCTGCAATTGAGGGAATGATTGTCAACTCATCCACTTCGGTCGTCGCCGTGTCTTCACGCTGCGGCAGGTAGCGAATGTCCTCGTCGTTCAGGTAGACGTTCACAAACGATCGCAGTTTATCGTCCTCCGTGAACAGGTGCTTCTTCAGTTCAGGTGCAGTGAGCACCAGCGCATCGAGTGCTCCCTGGACGGACGACGCACTTACCTCCACCGTCTCTTTGCCCTTCGTGTAGGCCCGAAGCGGCGTTGGAATATTTACCTTCATGTCTTGTCTCCCTCTCTCACATCCACGCTCATCTTCGCAGCGTGACTGGCGACGTTCTCTTCCACACCGGTCACATCGATCTCGAGCGCCTCATCTTCAAAAGCCTTCTCATCTTCGCTCGTCCCTTTCAGCAGGAACGAATTGGTGATCCGGGCCTGGCCTTGTTCGATGGCCGTAATGACATACGAGCAGCCGAACCAGTGCGCCTCTTCGAAATCGGTCTGCGACCATCGTGCCGGATGGTCCGGATGCGAGTGGTAAAAGCCGATAATATCGAGCCCTGCCTTCCGTCCCTCACGCTGCGCACGGATCAACTCTTCAGGCGCAATGTGGTAACGATTATGCGCCGAGTCACTTCGTGTGTTCCCGGCGCGGATCACTTGCTTCACACTGTTTCCCGCGCTGTCGTTATTGCCGAGCAGGATGCCGCAGCACTCGTGCGGATAGGTCTCTTCGCCATGCGCGCGCAGCGACTCGTAATCAGCAAATGTCAGTCGCAGCACCTAGTCGCCCTCCGTCCAGAAGCGCTCACTCATGTACTTCTCCGCCGAGTCGCACAGAATGGTGACGATCACGGCCTCGCGTCCTGCCGCAGCCTCGCGCTCTGCGAGTCTGAGGGAGGTGGCCACGGCCGCGGCGGCGGAGACGCCGACCAGCAGGCCGGACTCCCGTGCCAGTCGCTTTGCCATCCTGTAGGCAGCCTCCGTCTCAATCTCGATGTTTTCATCCGCAAGGTGCTCGTCGTAGATCCGCGGCACGATCGCGGTTGCCATATGCTTCAGCCCCTCGAGACCGTTGAAGGGCGAGTCCGGCTGCATGGAGATGCATTTGATCTGCGGATTCAACTCCCGCAGACGCCGCGTTGTTCCCATAAACGTGCCGCTCGTTCCCAGGCCGGCGACGAAGTGCGTGACCTGTCCTTCGGTCTGCTGCCAGATCTCGTTTGCCGTTCCGCGATAGTGCGCCTTCCAGTTGTTCTCGTTGCCGTACTGGTCGGCGTAGAAATACCGCTCCGGGTATTCGGCCGCAAGCGCTCGCGCCCGCCGGATCGCTCCATCGGAGCCCTCGCCGGGGTTGGTCCATTCGATCTGCGCGCCATACACTGCCAGATACCTCTTCCGCTCCGGCGAGACATTCGAAGGCATGCACAACGTCACAGGAAAGCCGAGCGCGGCACCGAGCATGGCATAGGCGATACCGGTATTGCCGCTGGTGGCATCGAGCAGACCCTTGCCGCCGCCGCCGCGCTGCCCGAACTCAAGCCGCCCCTGCCGCTCCGCATCGAGCACGATGGCGGATGCGGCACGATCCTTGACCGACCCGCCGGGATTCGCCCACTCCGCCTTCCCGAGAATCTGTACTCCCGGCAGATGCGCCGTCAGCGCCTCCAGACGCACCAGGGGTGTGTTGCCGATTCGCTCCAGCAGTCCCACTCCCAGCGTCCGGTTTGCTATTACTGTCGCTGCACTCATCTTGGATCTCCGCTGAAGGCTCTTGCTGGTTCTACGCCGCGCTTGGTTGAGCGCACGCCCACACTATGCGACAGTTAAGTCCGAGTCTATCGAACCCTTATGGCAAAGAAGCAGGTATCCCGCACATTTGACGACGTCCTCTCCACCCTCGGCACGCAGAGATTCGATGTCGCCCCGGCACCGGAAGGTGCAAAGCGCAACGCAAAGGCTGTCAAAGTCTCGAAGTACGGTGTTGCGGCCGAGATTGCCCCGGCACCGGATGGAACTGTGCAGATCCTCGCGCGGCCCGGCTTTGTGCTGAACGGCGAGATCGCCCGCATCCTCGATCGCGGCTACCAGAAATTTATAAAGACAGCGAAGCTTGAAATCCCCGCGACAGCCGACCACCTGCGCGCCATTCACCACTTCTCCGAAGAACTGAACGAGGCCGCGGGCGCGAAGACCCTCTACAATGAGTCTCTCGGCGCGGTCTCCGATGTGTACGTCTATGACCGGGTAAAAGGCCGGGTGACGAAGTAGCAGGAACCTGCCCGGCACGTCTTCAATGATGGCTGCTACGCCCTTCAGGCCTCTCTTGTGCAGCAGGAAGCTGAGTGCAGGACAATAGCACCTCGGTCCAGACTGCCTCCCGAACGAGGCATGTCACCTCCGAAAGCAATACGGTATACCCGTCACAAGATCCCTTTCGGAGAGAAAATGCAGCGACTTGTTGTACTCCTTCTCAGCTTCTTCATTCCCGTAAGCGCTTTCGCGGCTGACGCTAACAATTACAAGATCACCTATGACGGGGGATCCTTGCAGAACATCAAGTCCGGCAACAACGCCGTTCTTGTCATCGATCCCCAGAACATTCATCTGGAACGGGATAAAGCCGAGATCATCAGCATTCCTGCCGCATCGATCACGGAGATTACCTATGGTCAGGACGTGCATCGGCGCATCGGCGCTGCGATCGGTCTTGCGGTCGTCTCCTTTGGTGTGGGTGGCTTGATGGCGCTTACTAAATCGAAGAAGCATTTCGTAGGGGTTACTTGGGCAGATGGCGAAAAGAAAGGCGGTTTCGCCATGCAGTGTGACAAGAACGAATACCGCGGCATCCTTGCTGCACTTCAAGGCGTAAGTGGCAAGAAAGTTGTGGACTCCGAAGCGATGACGGTCAAGAACTAGCCCTGTTGCAGATCACCCTCCGCAGTCAATCCTGGAGGGTGATCTGGCATACGCGGGGTCAGCGACCCCGCTCCCGCTGCCACTCCCGGTAGACCTCGCTCTTGCCCAGCCCGCGCTCGCGTGCTACCTGCTTCAGTGCGTCCTTCTCACTAGCCCCGCCTGCGATCAGTCCGCGTATGGCCGCCCGAACACTCACGTGTCTCTCATCGGGTGACGGAGCCTGCAGCGGCGCCGGTGCGAGCAGCAGTACCATCTCCCCGCGTACGCTCTCCCGACCCGCTAGCTGGGATCGCACCTCGGCGACGGTGCCGCGCAGAAACTCTTCGTGCAATTTGGTGAGCTCGCGCGCCACAACCACCGGCTGCCCCGGTCCGAAGACCGTCCCTACATCTCCCAGCGCCTCGGCAATCCGGTGCGGAGTCTCATAGAAGATCTCCGTCGTGCCGGCGAGTGCGCCCTCGCGCGCAGAGGCGCTGGATCTCTGCAGGTCTTCGAGCACGGTGCGCCGCTCCCCGGCCTTGGACGGCAGAAAGCCGTTGAAGCGGAAGCGTTCTGCTTCGAGCCCGCTGGCTACCAGCGCCGAGATCAGAGCGTTCGCGCCCGGAACAGGGAAGACCGAGACGCCCTCGGCAATTGCCGCGCGTGCAAGGACCGCGCCGGGATCAGCGATCCCCGGTGTTCCTGCATCGCTCACTACAGCGATTCGTCCACCAGCCTTCAGGTCTTCAACCAGCGCCGCCGCGCGTTCGCTCTCGTTATGCGCGTGGTAGCTGACGGTGGGTGTACGGATGCCGAAGTGATTGAGCAGCTTCTGCGTCTGCCGCGTATCTTCACAGGCAATTCGATCGGCCTCGCGCAGCACGCGAAGTGCACGCAGGGTGATGTCTTCGAGATTGCCGATCGGCGTTGCGACCAGGTAGAGCCCCGGTGCAAGCGGTTTGCGAGCCTCGGAACGCCGATCGGCCGCTGTGCCGGCTGTCAGCTCCGCTGCACAGGGAGTATCGGTCGGCTCGGGATCATCCGGCGCGCCATGCATCTCTGTCTACCGCTCCGCCAGCTTCTTCAGCCGTCGCTGCCGTGCCAGCAGCCGCGTCGCATGAGACAGGTTTCCCGGCGTAACGATGCCGACCACGCGGTCTCCGTCCACCACCGGCACCAGCTGCGCGCCGCCGTGGCCGACCATCTTCCTCAAGGTTGTCATCACCGGGTCATCCGGCGCGGCAGTGGTCAGACCGCGCGTCATCGTTCCCTGTACGTAGCCGTTGCCGCCGCTCTCGAGCGCCTCCACGATGCGCTGCCGGGAGATCGCCCCGACCAGGCTGCCGCTGCGCACCACCGGAAAGACATCCTGGGTGGCGTGCATGGCCCGGTTGAGCGCCTCTTCGAGCGTGTCCGCACCCGAAAGTGTGTTGAAATCCTCCAGCATCACGTCGCGCATGCGAATCGAGTCGATCTCGTTCTCGACCAGCATCGTCTGCCGGTCGAGCGAGCCCGCCAGCAGAAGGAACGCACCCGCCGCCGTCATCCAGGGCTGCCGCAGCGCCAGCCCACCGCACACGAGCAGGAGCGCGATCATACGGCTCAGCCCGCTGGTTGCTTTGGCGGCGACAGCCATGCCCCGCGAGGTTGCAAGCGTTGCCCGGACGGCGCGGCCAGCATCGAGCGGCACCGCCGGAAGCGCGTTCACGACACCCAGCAGCACGTTGCTCCACATCAGCGCCCGCAGCAGATGGCCGACGCTGACCCAGGGCTGCCGCCAAAGCTCGACCTCGGGCGCGACCGCCAGCATCAGACCGGCCAGAACTGCCCCCGCAGCCACATTCGCGACCGGGCCCACCGCGGCCATGCGCCGTTCGGTTCCGGCGGTCAACTCGGCACCGTTGGCAAAGGTCATCAGGCCGCCGGTTGGCAGCAACAGCACAGCATTTAGCTCAAGGCCCATCCAGGCCGCGGCAACCGCCCGCGCTACTTCGCGGACGGCCACCGCCAGAAGCACCATCAACCAGAGCGCGAAGCCACGCGTGCCGTCGGCTCCGGCAGCCGGGGCGGCGCCCATCGTGAGGGCGAGGAGCAGCAGAAAGTAGGCATGCAGCCGAACTTCCACGCCCAACCATCGCCCAAGGCTAAAGCTCCATGCCTGCATCCTGTTGATTGTATGCGCGCGGCCGATCATCCGGGCTCGGACGGTGCCGTGATCCGTTACCATACGTCACTATGCGCGTCATCGCCGGCACACTCCGCTCCCGGCTTCTGCTTGCTCCGAAGGGCTCCGCGACACGACCTACCTCCGACCGCCTTCGCGAAACACTGTTTAACGTCCTTGGTCCAAGCGTCGCCGGCAGCCGCTTCGCTGATCTATATGCCGGCACCGGCGCTGTCGGGATCGAGGCGCACAGCCGCGGTGCCGCCCATGTGCATCTTGTTGAACGGGAGGCGGCCGCGATTGCCAGCCTCCGCGCCAACCTCGCCGCTCTCAGGATCTCGGCCGGCGTTTCGGTGCAGGAGCGATCCGCCACCGCCTTTCTTACCCGCCTGCTTGAGACGCCGCCCGTCTTTCCGCTGAACGTCGTCTTCCTCGATCCACCGTACGACGCGGCCGAGGAGTACACCAACACCCTCCAGCTTCTTGGCAGCGCCCGCGCCGCCGGCATCCTCGCGCCCACCGCGCGCATTGTGGCGGAGCACGCCACCCGCTCAGCCCTGCCCTCCACCATCGGCCGGCTGGTGCAGACACGCAGCCTCAAGCAGGGTGATGCGACCCTCAGCTTCTACAGCGTTGCGACAGGCGAAACGGCCCGGCCGAACTCTGATCCAGCCGCTACCCCGCCAACGTCGCAGGCCAGCTGAGTTCGTCCTGTCCAAACACCTCTTCGGGTTCGCCGGTTCTTTCGCGGTTCCCATAGGATGAAGACACGATGGACCGACGCACCTCTCCAGCTACGCGCAACCTTGCCAAGGGCCTCCTTGCCGGGGCGCTCGGCGGCCTGGTCGGCTCCGGTGCCAAGATCGTCGGGGAGCTGATCTACCCGCCGCGAACTCTTGGCCAGGTGCCCCCGCCCGTACTTCTCGCCGAGCGCATAGCCGGTCATTCTTTGTCACCCTTCCAGCAGAATGCGTCCATGCAGGCCATTCACTTTGTGTTTGGCGCCACGACCGGCGCAATGTACGGTGCAGCCGCGGAGTTCGCACCCATCGTGACTGTCGGCTATGGCTCCGCCTTCGGCTTCATCATGCAGTTCTTCACCCACGAGTCTTTCGTTCCTCTAGCCGGCCTTGATGTTCCGCCATGGAAGCAGCCCCTCCGCGAACATACCAGCGAGTTCTTCACCCATGTCCTCTTTGGCGTTGCGACCGAGGTCACCCGCCGCGGCATCCGCAAGCGGATCTAGGTCTCGTCCTCAAGCGCCAGCCAGCACTCGTGCGCCATCTGCAAACCCTCCTCGACTGGCATCGACCATGCCGCCAGCCGTGATCCCTCGCAGGACAGCTTCACCTGCCCCTCTATGGACCGCTCATTGAGCTCTCCGTCAAAGTCCAGACCGAAGCCGCGGAGACCCTCCGCCACCGCTGACCGCAGCCAGGGTGAGTTCTCCCCGATGCCACCGCCGAAGATGACAGCCTGCGCCGCGTCACCAAGCACCGCCAGGTACGCACCCACCGCCAGCCGCACCCGATAGCTGAACATGTCCAGGGCAAGCCGCGCAGCTGCGTCCTGCCGCTTGACCAGCACCCGCGTGTCCAACGATTCGCCAGCAATGCCCTTGAGCCCCGAGCGCTTCTCGAGCAGGGCCATCACCTCCGCAACGCCGACACCCTGCTTGTCCATCAGGTAGGGAAGGATCGCCGGGTCCACGCTGCCGGAGCGCGTTCCCATCATCAATCCTTCAAGCGGCGTCAGGCCCATCGTCGTATCGACGGAGCGGCCATTCAGGATCGCCGCGGCTGAGCTGCCGCTCTCGAGATGCAGCGTCACGAGCGAGATCTCCTCGACCGGCCGGCCCAGCGTTCGTGCATACTGCTCCAGCATGTAGCGATGCGACAGGCCGTGAAAACCGAACTTCCGGATGCCCCAGCGATCCGCGGTCTCCGCCTCGATGGGGTATCGCCATGCAACCTCCGGCAGCGATCGATGGAACGCTGTATCGAAGGTGACCATCAGGGCCGTGTCCTTCATCTCCGTATCCAGCACGGCAAGGATCTGGACAGCGCTCTCATTGTGCAGCGGCGCCAGCTCTTCGAGTGTCTGGATCTGCTGCCGAACCTGCGCGGTCGCCCGCGTTGCCCGGGCGCACTCTCTACCGCCATGCACCACCCGCACCGCGGCAAAGTCCAGCTCGTCCAGCGCCGCTTGCTCACGCAGCCATGCCACGGCGAACCGCGCCGCTGCAGCCATGTCCGGCACGGATACCTGCTCTTTTCCCTTGCTCTCCTGCCCTGAAACGATACTGAACGTCGCCGCATCGCCGAAGTCCTCGATCGCAGCGCTGACGCGTTTGGTCCCCTCAGAGGCGAAACGCTGCCCTGCAACGGTCGTGACAACCTCAAACTTCAGCGAATTACTTTCCGGATTGAAGACCAGAGCCGTCGCCATACCAGCCTTCGATGCTGCGCGTCAGGCATCGTGCTGTCCGCGACTTCGGCGGCCGGCGCGCTCGCGAGACGCAGAGCTTCGTTCAGGCATAGACGCCCGCAGCTTCATCCTGCGGCAGCGCACGCAGCTTCTGCCTCAGAATGTCCAGCTCCTTCTTTTCGGCTTCGATGTGATTGGGGTCAGGCTGCTGTTGGAAGGCAAGACGATCAAGCCGAAGCTCGATCTCACGAATGTTGAAGGTGATCTGCTGCCGAAGGGAAGGGCTCATGCGCGAAGACTACCGCGGCGAAACCGAGGCCGCGATACACAGCGGCGTCACAGGCGTACCCAAATCGTGGGACCGACGGCCCCGCCAAGCTCGAAGGCTCTCTACGTGGGCAGGTTGGCCAGTTTAAAGATCTCGCCTTCGTTCAGAGTCTTTTCATCCACCTGAACGATGATGCCGCCGGCCACACTGACGGTGGGCTCACCTACCGTGTGCCCGGTCTCCCGCAGAATGTCCAGCGCCTTTGCCAGCTTGACAGGAATTTCCATGCACAGAGCCTAGCAGGTGTTCCGGCTGTCTGGCCGGCAGATCACTGTTGGCCGGCTGCGGAAGGGCCGGACCGGCCTACACCAGCAGGTTTTTCTCACGGCGCATGGCAAGCACAAGCAGCCGGCGCAGCTGGATGGCGAGAGGTGGAGTCAGGAGCAAAGCAAAGACTCCCCAGATCACCAGCGCATGCCACTCCCACTGCCAGAGCAGGTGCACCAGACGCAACGGATGCCGGTGGCTCAGGTGCACGATCTCCGCCTTGGTCATAGGAAGTCGATGCGTTCGAAAGAGCAGGATACCCAGATGGATAAACGGCAGAAACAGGAGCCATTGCAGGGGCGCTACAACGTGGATGCCGATCTGCGTCGCAACATAGTTCAGCCGGAAGATCCATGCGACAAGCAACATCAAGATCGTCGTGAGCCCGATGAACGGGTTGACGCCGACCAGAAGCGCGACAGCCAGACTCCACGCCAGTCGCTTCGGACTCACGCCGCGACGCAGCAGCCGGAGCAAAGGCCGCAAGACGTGGCATCGCAGGACGTCTCGCGCGCGCTTGGGAAGAAACCTCATGCTTGGTGAGAGTGCCTCCACACCGCTTTCGTCGCTTGCAGCCGGCGTGAAGGCAATCTAAAGGTTGCACTCACGCACACTTTTGCGCCGCTGGCGCACTGAGGAGAGAGCTCCAGCCGCGTGGCGCGCGGCCGGCAGCTCCTGCGAGCCGCAAAGTCCGCAAGCGATGGCCCCCCCAGCGCGGATGGGACTAGCGGAGGTATCCGCCACCCTCATGCGCTCCCGTCCGGAGATCGACGGAGAAGGGCAGCTCCTTATCACTCAGCATCTCCCAGCCCGTTCCGAGCAGGCGTCCGCCGCGAACCTCCCCCAGGGTAAGGCCCTCCCAGCTGAGCCGCTCTGTCGTCCATCGCAGGCCGTCTGCGGCCCACGCGACAAGGTTGGTGAAGCCTGCAAAGAGCAGCAGACCCTCGGTCTCGAGCGGCCGTACGGCGGCAACCGGCCGCAGCGGAATCTGCGCGACGCGCTCCGGCGCCGTTGTATCCACGATGTAGGCATACCCGCCCGCTACCGCGCAGAGTTCATCGGGATTCGGCGATGCCCAGACTCCCGTGGGCATCGTTGGATCCTTGAAGCCCAGCGAACAGGTTGCGAGAAACGATCCACCCAGTTCTGGGCGCACCATAAGCTCCAGCGCTCCGCGCGCCATTGCCTCCTCTTCACCTGCCACCTCCCGCGGGTAGGTGTAACGCCGCGCGGGCGCAATCAGCGGCTGAGCCCGCAGCACCTCAACCTCCCACGTCCGGCGAAACCCGCCCTGTACCACCGTCCCTGCCACCGAGACTCCCTCTCCGCTTCCTCGTTGTTCGTTCTGCGTCGTCCCTCTCCGGGATGTAACCAGCGGGCCGGCTCGATCCACGACAGCTCTCTAACAACCTACAACGTGCCTAACGCTTCCCGTCCAGCGCCTGCCCAAAGTCGTCGAGCAGGTCCTCGATAGCCTCGCACCCGACACTCATGCGGATAAGCCCCTCGTGGACGGCGTCGTTTCCCCATCGCGCCCGCCGCTCCGCCGTCGTGGTAATTCCTCCGAAGCTGGTTGCATTGGTGACGAGCTGTGCGGCGCGCAGAAAAGCATCCGCAAACTCGCCAGACCGGAGCGCAAAGCTGACGACCGGGCCGAAGCTGCGCATCTGTCGCGCCGCCGTCTGGTAGGACTCATGGCTCTTCAGCCCCGGATAGCGCACGAACAGCACCTCCGGCCGGCTCTCCAGCCACTCCGCAACACGGAGCGCGTTGGCCGTACTTCGCTCCAGCCGCAACGTGAGCGTGGCGAGCGACCGCGTTGCCAGCCATGCCTCCATCGGTCCCGGCCCACCGCCCGTCCGGTGGCGCCACTCCAGCAGCCTCGCGTACCAGGCCTCGTCCGTCACCGCCACGTGCCCCAGCAGCACATCGCTATGGCCCGTCATCAGCTTGGTATCAGACACCACGGAGAAGTCCGCGCCCAGCGCGAGCACGTTTTGTCCTACCGGCGTCGCCATGGAGTTGTCACACGCCGCCAGCGCCCCCGCCCGGTGGGCCCGCTTGCACAGCGCGGCGATATCGCAAACCTCCATCCCCGGATTACTCGGCGTCTCGATCCACAGGAGCCGCGCCCCTTCAAGCAACTCGCCCTGTAACTCGCCGGTCACCGGCGCTGAACGGATCTCCACTCCGATCGCAGCAAAATACCCCTCAACCAGCTTCCGGGAGTTGAAGTATGCGCCTGAAGGCAGCACCACTGCGTCTCCAGGCCGCAGCACGGTCCCCAGGAGCGCCATGGTCGCCGCTGCCCCGGACGCAAAGCAGAGCGCCTTTGCCTCGGCGCCGTCAGGCAGGCCTGCGCCTGTCTCAATGATTTGCAGCACCCGCTCAAGCGTCGTCCAGTTCGGCTGCTCATACCCTGCGTACGTATACGTCGCGTCGCCCACAGCTCCCGGCACATGGAATGGCGCGGCAAAGACCGGCCCCTCATGCAGCGGCGTCCCCGCTGCAGCGGGCGTCACGATCGCTCGAAGAATCCTTGTTTCGTCCCGCATCCTAGCCCTCCGCCTGTATCCGCGCGATTGTGCGCTCCTCGACCGTACGGCCTTCTCCTGCTGTCGAGGTGATGCCACGTCCTCTCTCGGCAGAGGTCCGTCGTCGCACCCGCATCCACTCACCCCACCGCAGCACGGCGTAGATCGCCGGAACCCAGAAGGCTGCGTCCCCTGCTGCGATCAGCGACAGCACGGGCACATCCATCTGGTAGGCGGCCAGGTAGACCAGCAGAAATCCTGGCAGGTTCAGGGCGGCTGTCAGCAGCCCGCAGCGGCTCAACACGACCTCCGAGGTAAAGGCCGTCGTAATCTGCAGCGAGAGTGCAATCGGCACCGTCAGCCAGAGTGCAACCAGCAGACATCGCTTGCGGCTCTTCATCGCAGGACCCCGCTCGCTTTGGCCTGCCCTTCAGGTCCGGCCGGCTCAGTTGCCGGTGGAGTCGTCAGGGTCCGGCCGGCAGGTGCGAGCGCAATGGCAGCTTGGTATTTCATCGCAGGTGCTCCCATCCTCCGGGCGTCAGTGTCTGGTTCCGGCCGGTTGCGTCCGCCACTGTCAGTATCGGCCGCCGTCGCTCACGTTTGAGCACTGTTCCAATCCGGGTCAACGGTACGCTGGCCAGCCGCTTGGGCAGCCGTGCCTCAGCGCCCGCGGTAAAGAGCAGCTCGTAATCTTCACCGCCATGGAGCGCCAGCGCCAGCGCCCGCTCCGGACCGAGCCGCGCCGCGAGTGGATGCAAAGGCAGAGACGCCGCCTCAATCCGCACTGCAACTCCAGATTCCTCACAGAGATGCCCCAGATCGGTCGAGAGTCCATCACTGACGTCGAGACACGCCGTCGCCACTCCCGGGAGGCGGGCGAGCGCCGCGCCCACCGCCAGTCGCGGCTCCGGAAAGCTTTGCGGCCCGGAGATCCGGCTCGGTCCGCGACCGGTCTCCGCGCGCGCCAGCATGGCTTCGAGCTCGGCGGCGGCTCCGCCGAGTGCCCCGGTGATCCAGACACCGTCACCGGGTTTCGCTCCGGAACGGAGCAGAACGCGGCCCGGCCGGATCTGTCCAACCAGCACCACATCCGCAGAAAACTCCGGCCCCGGCGCCTCGCCAGTGTCCCCTCCGGCCAGGGGCGCGCCAAAGCGGCGCGAAAGTGCCTCAAAACCCTGCAAAAAGCCTGCTATCCAGCGCTGATCCGGCACAGAATGCAGCATCGTGCGCGGTAAAGCGAGCGACAGAAAGGCCGCGATCGGGGTGGCGCCCCCCATTGCAGCCAGGTCACTCAGCCCGCGTGCGAGGCAGCGATGTCCGGCGGACTCGGGACGGTGTGACTCCCGCCGGAAGTGCCGGCCTTCCAGAAAAAGATCGGTCGTCACAGCGATCTGCCAGCCAGGACGAACGCGCAGCAGAGCGCAGTCGTCCCCGATCCCAAGCTGGAGGCCGCGCCGGTTCCGCACCGGAGAGCGCTCCCGTAAGTTCTTGATAAAGCTAAGTTCTCCAACAGCCCCCATCGCGTTTCAAGCATACGCCAGCCCTGTTTCACCACCTCCGGCGGGCGCTCTGGGGAAAGACAAACTCCTCGCACAAACGTTGCAATCCCCTCATCAGTTCCACTAAGCTGAGAGGGCATCGCCCAGGAGGAAGTCTGCCTTCGTGATCCCTCTTCGGGTTTGCGAGACGCACCATCCTCAGAGCCGCCGAACGTATGCGGACAAATCCGGGGCACAGCGAGCAGTGTTTTGAGCCTCAAAAAGCGCTACTACATCATGTTTGTCAGCCGCGAGGCCGATGGCAGCCTGACCAAGGTTCCGATCCCACTGCACTACGCGTATGGGGTGGCTGCGGCGGCCGTAATCGGCATTTTCACACTCACGGGGCTGGCCGGGTCGTACTCGCGCATGCTGATCAAGACAGCGCACTTCAATCAGCTTCGTCAGGATCACAGCAGTCTGCAGCGGGATTATGCGCACCTTGAACATACGGCGCATGAACGCGACATTCAGGTCGCCAGCCTGGGAACGCTTGCGACCGAGGTCTCGGCTCTGTACGGCATGACGGCCAGCAAACTCTCCGGACCAGCGGGCCGGGTGACGGAGATGGCGCGTCGCGGCAGAAAGCCTGATGTGGCTGCGATCGGCAGCGCTGCCCTGACCACCGAGGCCACCGCCGTCTCTGACGCCGGCGTCTACAAGTCGCTGGACACCTTCTATGCACTGCGCACCAGCGCCTTCAACGGATCGGCGACCCGCTATCTTGCGACACCGGCAGCGAGCGGCTTCGGCGTGGGTACCAGCCTGAACCGGGTTCCGGGTGTGGATACCGCCTTTGACGCCTCGGCCGCGCCCAGCCTTTGGCCGGTACTGGGACCGATTACCTCCGGCTTCGGGCAGCGTATCGATCCCGTGCTCGGCACGGGTGAGGGCGAGTTCCACAAGGGAGTCGATATTGCGGCGCCGCTTGGGACACCCATCCGGGCGACTGCGAACGGTGTCGTGCTCTCGGCCGGGCTGGCGAACGGCTATGGACGCGAGGTCGTGATCGATCACGGTCACGGGCTGAAGACACTGTATGGGCACATGTCCGGCTTCAACGTGCTCGCTGGGCAGACTGTGTTCACCGGTCAGATCATCGGCTATGTGGGCCACAGCGGCCGCGTCAGCGGAGCGACCGGCAATCATGTCCACTACGAGGTCAGGATTAACGATCTTGCCGTCAACCCGCACAAGTACCTGCGCATGACGATCGCCGGCATGGGCGCAAGCGCCGACAAGGGCCTGTAAGGCCCGGGATGCGATGTTGTGAAAGGGCAGGAGCCGGGCTCCTGCCCGTCTCTTTGCCCTGCAGCCGGCAGCCGCGTCTTACCAATGATGCGGACGATCACCCTTGAAGAGCACTTCGTTACCCGGGACTTTCTCCGAGCTACCGGCCCCTACATGGGCGGGAGGGCGCAACCTGCCCCGCTGCAGGAACAGCTTCTTGATCTTGGCGCCGGACGGCTCAAGGCGATGGATGAGGCCGGGATCGACCTGCAGGTGCTGTCGCTGGCTGCCATCGGCTTTGACGCTCTGCCAGCCGCCACGGCGACCTCGCTCGCGCGTGACATAAACGACGAGCTGGCAGCGGCGGTCGAGGCCAACCCGTCGCGTCTGGCGGGCTTTGCTACGCTCGGCCTGAAGGAGCCGGAGAGGGCAGCGGAGGAGTTGACCCGCTGCGTGACCAGGCTTGGGTTTAAAGGCGCTTTACTCGACGGAACAACGGACGGCCTGTTCCTTGATGACCCGCGTTTTACGCCCGTCTTTGAGGCTGCCGTCGCCCTGAAGGTGCCGATCTATCTGCATCCGGCCGCGCCGCCGGAGGCGGTACGCAAGGCCTACTTCAGCGGCTTGCCAGGCGAACTCGGCCACCTGCTCTCCATCGCCGGTTGGGGCTGGCATGCAGAGACGGGGCTGCATACCCTACGGCTCATCGTCTCCGGACTCTTTGCGCGGCTGCCCGAACTTCAGGTGATCCTCGGCCACATGGGAGAGGGCCTTCCGTATGCGCTGGCGCGATCGAGCGGCATCCTCTCGCCCGCTGCAAAGCTGCCGCGTACTGTGGCGGAGTACCTGAAGAGCAATGTCTCGATCACGACCAGCGGGTACTTTACGCCGGAGCCCTTCCGGTGCGCCCGAGAGGTCGTCGGCCTTGATCGCCTGCTGTTTTCAGTGGATTACCCCTTTAGCCCAAACACGCGCGGCCGTGACTTTCTCAGGACTTTAGCTAAAGAGCTAACCGACGACGAGATGCGTGCGCTCTCAGCCGGCCATGCGGAGCGGCTTCTGAAGCTCTAAGCAGACCGAACGAAAGACAGGCAGCCGATGAGGGCTGCCTGTCTCGTTTGCTGCAGGTTGCGTCTCTTTAGCGGCTGGCGACGGTCTTGCCAGCCTGGCCGGTGTAGGTGACATGCCACACCGACCGGCTGCCATCATCGGTGACGAAGAGCGAACCATCCTTCGCGACGGTGACGCCGACTGGCCTACCCCAGACCTGGCCATCCGGTGTGAGGAAGCCGGTCAGGAAGTCCTCGTACGAGCCCTCGGCTTTGCCGTCGTGCATGGGGACGCGGATGACCTCGTACCCGGCACGGGCGGCGCGATTCCAAGATCCATGCTCGGCGACGAAGGCATCGCCCTCATACTCGCTCGGGAATCCGGCCGAGGCCTCCCTGGCGCCGGTCGGGTAAAAGACCAGCTCGAGGGACGCCATATGCGGCTGCACCAGAACGTCGGGAACGATCACCTTGGCGCTCAGGTCCACATGCTTGCAGGCCTGGCCTGTCGGAGAGACGGCAGCTGCCTGCTGGTTGGCGGCAGTACCGTCGGCGCACGGCGGCGCCAGGCGCGGGTCCGAGTGCGCACCGATGTAGTACCACGGCCAGCCGTAGAAGCCGTCTTCCTTGACCGACGTTACATAGTCCGGCACCAAGTGGTTGCCCAGGTTATCGCGCTCGTTGGTAGAGCACCACAGCGATCCCGTGACTGGGTTGATGGCCTCTCCCACGCAGTTGCGGATGCCGCTTGCATAGACCTTGACGAAGCTTCCTTCGGGCGTGAACTCAAGCACATCGGCGCGATGAAACTCCTTGGGTGTCGTATCCGGGTCGTCTATGTTGGAACCGGAGCCGACCGAGACCAGCATGTGCCTGCCATCCTTGCTAAAGACCACGTCGCGCGTCCAATGACCGCCGCCACGCAGCTGTGCAAAGCCCGGCAGCTGCTTCACGATCGTCTCTGGCGCACCGCTTGCTACCAGATCGCCTGACTTATAGGGGAAACGAACGACAGAGTCGGTGTTCCCGACGTAGACCCATTTGGGGTTCGGCCCGGCGGGGTAGAAGTTGATCCCGAACGGAAGGTTCAGGCCGGTGGCAAAGGTTGAGATCGTCTTCGCTTTTCCGTCCGGTCCTACGCCTCGCAGGACAAAGATTTTGTCGCCATGGGAATCAGCGAGGAAGATGTCTCCGTTAGGTGCGGTGCGCAGCAGCCTGGGCTCACGGAAGGTTGTGTTGGCTTCCGGAACGGGTGCGGCCTTTCCCGTGTTCGGATCCCGCGGGGCCGGCTTGTAGTCGCCGCCTGCGTAGAGTTCCACCTTGAAGCCCGCGGGCGCGATCGGCATGGCTCCGTCCGGGCGAGGCACGACCGACGGGCCGTTCTCCACGGCTTCGGCCGGCTTGGGCTCAGGCAGATCCGAGACGGTGATTTTGCGTCGAGCGCCGGGCTTCTGCTGGTCCCAGTCGGCAAAGGCTGCCTGGCCGGTCGACACAGCTGTCTGCGCGCGGAGCGGAGCAGGCTGCAGCAGCGGGCTGGCCGCAAGCGCACTGACGCCAAGCACGCCGGTCAGGAGCCGGCAGGAAAAGGCTGAAAGTCTTTGTGATCTCATGCTCAATCTTCTACTCATTGATAGACCCTTTCGGAAAACGCAGCATTGGCAACATGCACCGTAAGGGTACGTCTTCCGCTGTGCCTTGTGCCACCCGCCAGACGACTCTTGCAATAAAACGCAGGCTTTCTGCTGCTGTGAGATCAACGTCCGCACCACAAATTCATGCCGGCGCCGACTGCGGCAGGCGGCTGAGCTTCACCTGAGCCTAAGATCTGGAGCCTAGAAATCAGGGCCGGGAGACGAGCCGCGTCAGCAGCGAGGTGGGAAGCTCGGCTGTCACAACGGTCTGGCTGCCCGCCAGCTGGACAGTGACGGACTGCAGAGCGGCGCTGAGCGGCGCCTCCGGAGCATTGCCGGAGGTGCCCCGGCCGGAGATCCCCATCGTCTTCAGCACTCCGAGCAGACCAGAAAGGGCGCCGCTCTGCTGCAAGGCCAGATCGGCCGAGGGCGCGATGACGGCAACCCGCACCCGCAGAACACCCAGGGAGCGCACGCTCGCCACCATCGGTTGATCCGCCGGCAGCGGCAGACGGAAGCCGAGCAGCGAGACATGGCCGGACTCGGCAAAGGGAAGGCCCAGACTGCCTATGCCCCACGCCATTGAAAGGGCTGGCACCTCCGGGAAGAGATCTAGGAGCTGCGACGGTGCGGAGCCGCTGAATAGACCTGCTCGGTCACGGTCGATGACTCCATGGATCTGCTCGGCCGTCGGCGCATTCGAGGCCGTGATCAGGCCCGGCCGCAGGATGGCGACCCGCAGCAGACGCGGCTCGGGCGAGGTAACGTCCCCGGAGGGGAGGGCATAAAGCGTGTGGCCGGCGTACTGCTCTCTCAGGGTGGCATGCTGCTCCAGAAAGGCAGCCAGCCGGGCGGAGTCAAACCGGCCCAGGAAGATCTCCGTATAAGCGACGGGGCCGTTTGGCCCGGCCGGATCGGGTCGCCGCGTGAGCGCGAAGGCGACCTCATCCAGATCACGTTCGGGGACGATGCCGGTCGCGTCGACAAAGGCCTGAAAGTCAGGGCTGCGTGGCGGAGCGGAGCGGTCGAAGTGTGTGGCCAGCCGTGCCGGCTTCAGATTCGCGTAGAGGATGGCGTCCGCCTCCGGCAGCAGCCTTGCCACACGCGGCGGCCGGTGACCGAACCAGACGGTCACGGCGACAGCCACTGGGAGCAGGACAGCGAGGCTAAGGAAAACTGTGCGGCGTAGGCGCGACATGCCGTATCAGTATCACGCAGTCCGGGCGTCTTTCGGCGGTGCCGGAATGATGTTCTGGCTGCGTCACGAGGGTGCGCACGCGCCGCGTTTTGCGGCAGGGGCAGCCCCATGCTACAGTGAGTCTCGCGGCGCACTTCTGCGTGGGATCCCTATTTCTGGCCTGATTTCGCTCAGGGATGGGGCTTTCAAGGGGTGCAGCTGGGTGGGTCCATGCGAGCTGGCGTAGCTCAGCTGGTAGAGCATCTGATTTGTAATCAGAGGGTCGGGGGTTCAAGTCCCTTCGCCAGCTCCAGTTTCTCTCATGGCTCTCCGGTCCGCTGCAATGCAGAAGGAACCAGATGCAGGACCAGATGGTCCGTTTCGCGCCTCTGGTCGACGGCTCTCGATTGCTTCTCTCTTGCCATCAGCGTCTCGCAGGCACCGGGGTCGAACTTCGGCGAGGTTTGCGGCTGGGAGAAGGGCGGTTCGGAGGTCATCGCAGGGCGAGAAACACAACGGGCACAGGTGGCCGAGCGGTTAATGGCAGCAGACTGTAAATCTGCCACTCTACGAGTTACGGAGGTTCGAATCCTCCCCTGTGCACCACTTTCTCCTCTCCTGACATGGCCGGCAGCAGAGAGCGAACCTGTCCGGTGAAAGGTTGCGATGGACTTGAGCCCGGCTGGCAACGGCCGTCTGCTGATCGCGTTGGGGATCTTTCTCCTGCTTGCGCTTCTGTCCTGGTTCACCATGGAGGATGGCAGGCCGCGGTCTCTGACATTGATCCTCCTGGGATTTTTTACCATTCGCACCCTGCTCGCACGGGCGCGTTCGCGGTAGGATAGAAGAGTTTTGTACGACAGGTTTGCTGATGTAGCTCAGCGGTAGAGCACTCCCTTGGTAAGGGAGAGGTCATGGGTTCAAGCCCCATCATCAGCTCCACAGTCTTTCCCCCGCTCGAAGGAGTGGGTTCGAAGAAGCATTGGTTGGGCGTAGAGGCAGGACGGACCGGCTGACGCCGTGACCCTGCGGGAGTAACTCAGTGGTAGAGTCACAGCCTTCCAAGCTGTTGGTCGCGGGTTCGATTCCCGTCTCCCGCTCCAGAGTTTGATGTGAAGATGTACCGGTTGCAAAGGAGCAACGTGTGAGCACGACGTACCAGCAGGCAGCTGTCGCGATCCAGGATCCTGCGACGTTCCGGTCCGTGAGCGAGGCGATCGCCACAGCCTTCTCCCAGGCACGGGCCGCCGACTTCCTCAAGTCTCTGCAGCGCGCGTCCCTGCGCGTGCGAGACTTCGAGGGAGTTGTCGAGCAGGGTCTGCTTGGGTCTTCCACAGCGGCCGGGTACAAGGGGCTTATGCCTGGAGATCAGGGTCAGATCCGGGAGCTGTATCTGGCGTCGCTGGAGCAGATACCGACTGAGCTTCGGGATCGTTACTTCAAGCTGTACGCCTACTACTGAGGCAGCCGGCGTTTGCGGGCAGGCGGCAATTCTAGACAAACCATCCGAACATGTGTTCGGTCATACTGAGGGAGAGGGCAATCATGGGTAAGGAGAAGTTTGATCGATCGAAGCCGCACGTGAACATTGGGACGATTGGCCACATTG
>CAHJWL010000002.1 GCA_903642235.1 Acidobacteriaceae bacterium
AACCCCCTTGGCGGCCCCAACCCCTCCCTCGCCGCCCCCGCCAACCCCGGCGACCCAAACCCCAACGACCTCAACCCCGACGGCACCCCCAAAAAGAAAAAGGGCTTCTTCGGCCGCCTCTTCGGCAGCGGTGACGACAAATCCAAACAACCCCAACCCGCCAACCCACCCCCACAGTAGCTGACAGCATCCTTTTCGTCCGGCCTCACGACGGCAAGCGATGCCACGCTTCTTTGTAGGGATCAAGCCAGCCTAGGGTGTATGGAGCGGCCTGCTCGCCGCAGTTGATGGTGAAGTCGGGCATGAAGCGGCGGAAGTCCGAGTCCTTGCGCTGGTGACCGTTCTTGCCGGGGCGGGAGAGCCAGGTGCGGTGCATGACTTCAAGAACGTGGGCGACCACAGCGCTGGGAACAATGTAAGTCACAGGAGCAGGACGCTCGGTGCTGACGAAGTCGACAAAGGCATAAAAGAGGCCGTCTGCTATGAGCGTCTCGTGCTTCTTGCCCATGTGCCAGCCGTGATCGGTGCCCTCGCCACGACGAGTCTTGACCTGCACGGCACACAGACGGTCACCGCCTACAGACGAAAGGACGATGTCCGCATTAGGAACACCGCGCGGGGCTTGCGCGGCAATCTTACCGAGCAGCGAGAGGCGAGCAAGGACGTAGTACTCGCCAGCCGCGCCGATCATGGTGGCATGCTTGATGCCTAGTGGAGAGGAACTCATTCCGGAAGGATAGAAGCCGGAAGCGACTTTATCTTCTGAAATGGGCGTGGCACTTCTGGGTAATAGACGGGGTCCGTTGCTACTGGACAATGACTCACCTTGCGACAGTGAAGCTTTCGCGAAGATGAGATCAATCCCAGCTAAGTACCTAGTTCACCGGAGAGGCACGAAGGACATCAAGCTTGACTAATTCCTGAAAACCATGAAAAATGTGGTCTCTACTGAAATGGGGCTTAATCAAGGCTACTTTGTTGAGTAACTCATCCACTCCTCGGGGATTGTTGAATTTCGCGACAAACAAAATAGTGCTCAATAGCTCAAGCTCTCCAGCCGTCTTCCTCCCAAAATTATCCAGCACCCATTTAATCTCCGTACCATGCTTAGTAAGGAAGTGAGCAGCGAGTTTCCTAACACTGCTGTCTGGACCGACGCTATATTCGTATCCGGTTCCGGAAGGGTAATAGACTATATCCGATTTTAAGACGCTCATTCTCTCAGCTGTGCTGAGGTCAGCGAGAACATCAGAATCGAATGGTCCGTACGAATAGATAGAAAACTGGTAACCGAGTGGAACTCCTTTGCTCTCTTGGAGAAAAAAGCACAGTTTCATGATTGCTGTTCGACCGAGTCGAATATTTCTCGCGAACTCTGTGAAGAGAGCCAGACGAGAGAGAAGTACTTCAGCCGGCATTGTGTATTCCTTTCTGCACGGGTGTGTCGCGCTGAGCTGGTTTTGGTACGGCCGTACTTGGTTCAAGGCTGAGTTGCGCAACGTCAGAAGCAGCAATCGATTCAGCGGGCAGAGCAGATCCGCCAAGAACCGGCTCATTTGCTCTTTCGGATCGTGCCTGATCTCTGATGAGGCTCTGGTACATCTCTCTAGCGAGCTTTGCATCGGCCTTATCTGCGTACACGAACCGTACTGAGCCGTAGTTGATTGACCGCATCAGGGCCGAATATTCAGAAAGGAAACCAGCCTGCTTCTTAGAGTCATCCTCCACAAGAACAAGATCATTGGCCTTCGATTTATACCAAAGCGTTTTCGGCTGAGTAGCATGTTTCACCAATGCTCCTAATTTATTAAGCACAGCTTCATTTCTAGTAGCTGAATCACTGAGTTCCTGAGCTGTTGAATCTGATTCCGCAAGTTCGCAAACGAGTCTGTAATGGTTTCTCTCCATGAGACGTTGTCCGTGCTCTCCGCCGTGACCTTCAGCCAAGAGACCCATAACTTTGTAGTCATCCCACTTTAAGAATTCAAGGAGTTGGTCCTTGATATCGGGGCGAGGATAGAAAGCCTCTCCCAACTCTGGTTTTCCGACTGAAAGGATATTTCTTACTGCATGTTCAAGATGAAAGTTACAAGCGAGCCTAGTCTTATGGAAATAAACTTGTTTGTGCATCCAGTATCGCGCAACGATTAGAGCTTCAGCCGCATATGCTCCGCCTCGCATAATTGCTATTTTGGGTTCCTCTGATTCTTCCCTCGGTCGGCGAACGGCGCACACTGACGCTACTATGCGATCAAGGTCATACCTTCCGTAAGAAACGCCGGCGTGCAATGAATCACGTAAGAGGTAATCCATCCGATCAGCATCAAGCTGTCCGCTGATGATGTCTTTCCAAAATAGGCTTGCACCTCCGGGAGCGCGCTTCGCGATAAGCGCCGTGACTTCAGTCGCCGAAATCTTTGCATTTCTCCTGTTTGAGGAATCTTGCTCGATGAGCTCTGCAAATATTGTCTCGATGATCGCTACGGAATAGTCCTCATGAGAGAACTGCTCAATCGGCCTATCCTCTCCCGGGAAGAGCGAATAGTTCTCAACTGCTTTCATCGGCAGAAGATGTTCAGTGGCGTGCGAAAAAGGTGCGTGCCCAACGTCATGCAGCAAAGCCGCAAGCCGCACGATTTGCCAATCGCGGGAGAGCCCTGCCTCGGTGTAATCGTAAGTTTCTTTGAGGATCGCTTCTGATGACGCAACTACGGCCTCGAAGAGTCTCGCGGCGATATGCATGACACCAAGGGAATGCTCGAACCTACTGTGGGAAGCGCCTGGATAAACATAGTCGGTCCAAGCAAGCTGCTTAATACGCCGTAACCTCTGAAAGGCAGGATGATCGATGATCTTTCGTTCTAAATCGGTAAGTCCAACGAAGCCATGAACCGGACATCTAATTTCGGATGTGATCGGATTATGAAGCATGCTAACCCCAGAAGGCGAATATAAAGCGAAGTAAGGAAATGGTCAAGACCATTCCAATGTAACGCTTGTGGCGATGTCTCTGGAGTCGATCGGCAACATCGCAGCCACAGCGGCCGGCAATGGAATGCCTAAGCAGAACATCACTGGTCGCCCACTCGCCCTCTGCCTCGCTCTCCTCTCGCCCGACGCACGGGGTCGTGGCGCAGTTAACCCCCACCCATTCTCTACAATTGATCTCAGCAAACATCGGGGATCACCGAGGGGGAAGATCCCCCGGTGATCCAGACCTAACCTATGTGCGCCCTAGACTTACGATCAAAAAATGGTGCGAGGCGTGCTAGCACCACCTTACGCCGCGGCTCCCAAACTCCCATCCACCGGAGCCACCGCTCCCTAACCTTCAGGCAGCCTCCATCCCGTTCAACTCCTGCAACACCTCCGCCGGCAACTCCAGCGTAGCCGCCGAGATATTCTCCCGCAGGTGCGCCACCGACGACGTCCCCGGAATCAGCAGCATATTCGGCGAGCGCTGCAGCAGCCATGCCAGAGCCACCACGTTCGGCGTCGTCCCCAGTGTCTTCGCCGCCTCATCGAGCGTCGACGACTGCAGCGGCGTAAACCCGCCCATCGGAAAGTACGACACATACGCAATGCCGTCCTTCGCCAGGTCGTCGATTAGGCCATCGTCCGTTCGCTTCGCCAGGTTATACAGGTTCTGCACGCACACGATCGGGCAGATCCGGCGCGCCTCCGCAACCTGCTCCGCCGTCACATTGCTCACCCCGATGTGCTTCACCAGCCCCTGCCGCTGCAGCTCCGCCAGCACCGCCAGCCCCGGTTCGAGCGACCCGTTCTCCGGCTGCGTGTGCGTATCGAACATGCTTCGCAGGTTCACCACGTCCAACACATCCACACCCAGGTTGCGAAGATTGTCGTGCACCGCCTGCGTGAGCTCCTCCTTCGAGAAAGCCGGGGTCCACGACCCGTCCTCCCCTCGCTTTGCCCCGGCCTTCGTCACAATCGTCAGCTCCTTCGGGTACGGGGAGAGCGCCTCCTTGATGATCTGGTTCGTCACATGCGGTCCATAGAAGTCGCTCGTATCGATATGGTTGATCCCGCTCTCCACCGCCTCCCGCAGCACTGCCACCGCCGCGTTCCTGTCCTTCGGCGGACCAAAAACATGCGGTCCCGCCAGCTGCATCGCTCCATACCCCATCCGGTTCACCGTCACCGCTGTCCCGGGAAACGTAAATGTGCCGCCAAGTGTCGTCTGGTCGTTCATCGATCGCTCTCCTTGCACTGCTTTCCCATGGGATGACGATCACCGCGCGATGATTCAGAGCGAACCCGCTGTCACAATCTGCTGAGAGAGTGGCGCAGCACCTGTGTCCAAAGCAGTATGGTAGAAGGAGTTACAGGTCCCGACATACCTCCGGCAGCCGCGACCCCATCGCCGGGGGTACCCTGCTCCCAGATCCGAACAAACCTGCCTGTTATGAAGACTTTAGGACCGAAGTAGGGGGAGGGGGGGGTACCTAGCATCCAACCTTCCGCCGCCTTGGCCCGCTGGCCTTTACCTGCCCGCCCACCGGTGCCGCCGCGCTCTGCCCCTCGCTCGGCACCCACGGCTGGCAGCCCGGACACCAGTACGTCGACCGCGCCTGCTCGCCCTGCTTGCGCATCATCACCGCCGCCCCGCACCGCCGGCACTCCTGCCCCTGCCGCCCGTACACCCACAGCCGGTCCTCCCGCCGCATCGAGTGGGTCGTCCGCCGGTTCCCTGAGTACGTCACGATCCCGTCCCCTGAGCCATCGAGCACATTCGCCTTCAGCCACTGCTGGCTCCGGTCGACCATGATCTCCCGCTCCCGAGCCGTAATCGTCCGCATCGCCCGAAACGGATTCACCCCCGCCGCAAACGGCACCTCGCTCTTGTACACGTTCCCCAGCCCCGCCAGCACCCGCTGGTTCAGCAGCACCACCCCAATCTCCGCCTCCGGATGCTCGGCGCCATACGCCTCCAGCCGCGCAATGCCACCCTCGACCGTGAACGCGTCCGACAGCAGATCCGGCCCCAGCTTCGGCACCTGGCTCGACCTCTCGAGCGACCGCGCCGTGTGGAACTCCACGATCGGCACGTTGAACGCCACCGCCTCCCAGCCCTCAACGGAGCCCTCAGCCGCACCGACCCGGATCGCCACCCGCATCCGGCTCTTGCTCATCCACCACGTCTCCCCCGTCCTGTAGATGTGCCACGACCCGCTCATCAGCATGTGCGTCACCAGGATCAGATCGCCCGAGAACCACAGGAGGCACCACTTCCCCCGCGACTCCACCTTCTCCACCACCCGCCCCACCAGCGGCGAGTCATCATCCACCCGCGCAATCGGCGCCAGGTTCGTCTCGAACCTGGTCACCACCTTGCCCGTCAGCGCCTTGCCTAAAGCCCGCGCCGCCCGATAGATTGTGTCCCCTTCAGGCATTCGGTCTCGCTCCTAGCCGTGCACTCGGCAGCGCCGGCAGATTCCGCCGCACATTGAACCCCATCGGCCCCGCCTGGAAGCCAGCATCGAGCAGATACCGTGCCAGCGGACTCTCCGCCACCGCCACACCGTTGATCGATGCCACCAGCATCCCCACCCGCGAGCTCGCATCACTCGCAGACGCCACACCCTCCTGCCCCTGCACCCGCGTCACCAGGAACTCCGCCAGCGCCCGCGCGACCTGCCCCCGCGCCGGCTCCTCCTCCGGCAGCCACACCTGCAGATTCGGATTCCCGCGCCGCAGATACGCCACCAGCGCACCATCACACAGAACGACCCGCGCCCCCACACTCCGCTGCAGCGACGAGCTCGCATCCGGCGCCGCCGGCCACTTCAACAGCGCCCCATACGGATTCGCCGGATCCGTCGCCGCCAGCTGCACCATCTCCGCCTCGTCCTCGTTCGCCGCGGACCGTAATGACCGCAGCAGATCCACCGCCGCCGGCATTGCAAACTGCGTCGCCCCCAGATCCGCTGCAAAGAACCCCCGCCGAATCTTTCCGCTTTCCTCCATCGCCTTCAGCACGTCGTACACCGCCGAAAACCCACCCACCAACCCCTCCGCGTGCGCCGTCTCCCGAAATACCACGCCATACCGCGCCAGCAACTGCTGCGCCTCTGCCAAGCTCCACTCCGTCATGCGTCGCGCCCGATCCTCGTCAGTTACAAATGCATTTGTCTGCAGCGCCCATCGTCCCTGCACCGTCGGCGGAGTCGTTCTTCGGCTGCGAAATCCCGCCTGGTTGTGCACCCGCCGCGCCGCCGGCCGGCCATTCTTCGCCGTCGAGCTTGTAGCCCGCGCCCCGTACGCCCGCAGAGCCGACATCCCGTCATTCGTCAGCATCCCGCGCCACACCAGCGACCACATCGCCTCAATCGTTTCCCCCGGATATCCTCCACCCACGCCGTCATGCAGCTCCTGAAAAAACGAAGCTCCACGCGTCCGTAGATATGCCAGCACCTCCTCCTCCTTCGCCGAGAGCGGTTCTGCCTCGCCGCTTCGAACTGGTGGCCAAAGCACCGGCAGCTTCTCCGCCAGGTACAGGCCGATACGCCCGTCTCTCTCCCCCAGCGGCTCCAACCCGACCCACACCACTTCGCCCGCGGCGATCAAGGTATCAAGATCAGCGGCGCGATACCCAAGCACGCGCGACGGCAGAATCTCCGTCTCCACAATCGAAGCCGGCAGCGGTGCTCCCTGCAGGTTCTCAATCACATCCAACAGCGCGTCCAACCCCCTCCGCGGCGTCACCACCCCTTGCCATCGCGTAAACAGCCGCGCCAGCACCCGCTGCTCGACCGGCTCCACCTCCTTCCGCAGCCGCGCCAGCGATTTCCGCCGCACCGCCCGCAGCACCTCCACCTCGATCCACTCGCGATTTAATCCACCAGGCCGAAACCCACCCTCCTGCACCCGTCCCAGCCCAACCAGTCGCTGCAGCACCGCCTCAACACTCTCGTTCGGCAGAGAATACCGTTCCGCAACCTCTTTCGTTACAAATGGACCATGCGTCCTGGCGAACCGCCGCACCACGTCCAGCAACGCATCCGGAACACTGGTGAGAAAGGCCGTCGGCAGGCCCGGCGGCAGCGGCACACCCACCGTATCGCGGAAGCGGGCCGCATCCTCAACCGCGATCAGCCGTCGCTCACCCGCAACCCCTACCTCCAACACGCGCCGAGCTTTAATCAGCCGGTCCGCACTTTCCGCCACCTCGTCCGTCGTCGACCGCGCCCGCAGCTCCGCCCGCGTCAGGTCTCCCAGGCGCAGCAGCAGATCGTGTACTCCGTCCATCGATCGCGCCTTATACCCATCGGCAAGACACTGCAGCTGCTCCTCCGTCTCCTCGATCGCATGCAGATCGAGGAGCTCGCGCAGATCTGCATCACCCATCAGCTCGCGCAGCTGATCCTGGTCAATGGACAGAGCCTGTGCTCGCCGCTCGGCCAGTGGCGCGTCGCCGTCATAGATGTAGTTCGCCACATAGCTGAACAGCAACGCGGCGGCAAATGGACTCGGTGTCCGCGAGTCCACCGTGTGCACCCGCAGCGATCGGTTGCTGACGGCCCGCAGCGTCTCCATCAACGCCGGCATATCAAACACGTCCCGCAGGCACTCGCGATACGCTTCCAGCAGAATCGGAAACGCCGGGTACCGGCTCGCCACACCGAGCAGATCGTACGAGCGCTTGCGCTGCTGCCAGAGCGGCGTTCGCCCATCGGCCCTTCGCCTCGGCAACAGTAACGCCCGCGCTGCGCTCTCGCGAAACTTCGCCGCAAACAACGCAGTCGATCCCAGCTGCCGCAGCACCAGTTCCGCCGCCTCCTCCGGCTCCAGCAGCAACGCCTCCACCTCCGGCGGCGCCTCGGACTCCGGAAAGCGCAGGCAGAAGCCATCCTCGCTCCACATCGTCTCGACTTCCTGCCCACCGTTCGCTCGCAGCTTCGCCGTTACCGCCATCGCCCACGGCGCATGGATGCGGCTGCCAAACGGCGTCAGGCAACACACCCGCCAGTCCCCCAGCTCATCCCGCACCCGCTCGATCACAACTGTTCTATCATCCGGCACATATCCGCTCGCCAGCTCCTGGTCCGCGAGGTACCGCAGAGCATTCTCTGCCGCGCCCTGCTCCAGATCATGCGACTTCATCAAGGTCGTTAGCGCCACGCTCCGCGGCGCCTCGCGCAGCTCCCGCACTAGCGCCCCGATCCGTCGCCCAAACTCAATCGGCCGCCCCGCCTGGTCGCCGTGCCAGAACGGCATCTTGCCTGCATCGCCTGGCGCCGGACTCACCAGCACGCGGTCATGTGTGATCTCCTCCACCCGCCACGTCGACGCGCCCAGAATGAACGTGTCGCCCGTCCTCTGCTCGAACACCATCTCCTCGTCGAGCTCGCCCACGCGGATCGGCTTCGCATGTTGCCCCGCCAGAAACACACCATACGTCCCGCGGTCCGGAATCGTGCCGCCATTCAGAATCGCGATCTTCTTCACGCCTCCGCGCGGCGTAATCCAGTTCCGCTGCCGATCCCACGTCACCCGCGGTCGCAGTTCCGCAAACTCATCCGACGGGTATCGCCCCGCGAGCATGTCCAGCACACCCTCAAACACCGCAACGCTCAAGCCCGCAAAGGGTGCCGCGCTTCGAACCAGCCCAAGCAGCGCGTCATAGCTGATCCCCGGACTCATAGCCTCTTCGTCCGCCCGCTTCGATCGCCGTTCCGCATCCGTAACGCCCAATGGCGGATGCGCAATCACCGCGACCATCTGCTGCGCCAGCACATCAAGTGGGTTCCGCAGGAACCGCGTCGACTCCACGTGCCCCTCGTGCATCGCTTTTGTAACCGCGGCGCAAGCAATCAGATCCGCACGGTACTTTGGAAAGATGATCCCCGTCGACGGAGCTCCAACCTGGTGCCCCGCGCGCCCAATTCGCTGCATGCCACTCGCCACACTCGGCGGCGCCTCAATCTGAATCACCAGATCCACCGCACCCATGTCGATGCCCAGCTCCAGCGACGAGGTACACACCAGCGCCCGGATCTTTCCTGCTTTCAGCAGCTCTTCAATTTCAGTCCTCTGCGCTGCAGCTAACGATCCATGGTGAGCCCGCGCAATCTGCTCTGCCGCCAGCTCATTCAAAGCCCCGGCCAGCCGCTCCGCCACGCGCCGCGCATTCACAAATACCAGCGTCGACGTCCGCTCGCGAATGATCTCAAGCAGCCGCGGATGGATCGACTGCCAGATCGACGTCCGTTTCGGCCCCTGGCTGGCCGGCCCGCTCGGCAGATCCTGGATCTCGCCGAGCCGCGCCATATCTTCTACCGGAACCTCCACCCGCAGCTCCAGCACCTTGCGCGCACCCGCATTCACCACCGTCACCGGCCGGTATCGCACGCCGCTGGCTGCGTCCGCCTTTGCCTCGGCCTCCGCCACACTGACTGCGCCGTTCCCCGCGACTGCCATGAGCCCTGCATCCACCGCCGCCTCGCTCACCGCGGCCGCGTCCCCTTCGCTCGGCGCGGTCCCCGTCCCGAGCTCAGCAATCCCACGCGCTGCCTCGCTGACGCTCGTGGATGACGCGAGCGCTGGAGCCTCCTCCCCCACACCTCCGACGCCGCCCAAAGCCCCACCCAGAAAGCGCGCCACCTCCTCCAGCGGCCGCTGCGTCGCACTCAGTCCAATGCGCTGCACCCGCCGCCCACACAACGCCTCCAGCCGCTCCAGCGACAACGCCATGTGCGCCCCGCGCTTCGACGGCACCAGCGCATGGATCTCATCGATGATCACCGTCTCGACGGACCGCAGGGATTCTCCAGCCTCACTCGTCAGCAGCAGGTACAGGCTCTCTGGCGTCGTGATCAGAATGTCGCCGGGATGCTTGCGAAAGCGTGCCCGTTCCTTCTGCGGCGTATCCCCCGTGCGCACGCTGATCTCCGGCATCCGCACCGGCACGCCCTCACGCTTCGCCATGTTCGCGATACCCGCGAGCGGACTGCGCAGGTTCCGCTCCACATCCGCGGCCAGCGCCTTCAAGGGCGACAGATACAGCACGCGGCAGCCTTCCTCGGCCTGGGGCGAAGTCTGCAGCATGAGTCGGTCAAGACACCACAAAAACGCCGTCAGTGTCTTTCCCGTTCCCGTCGGCGCCAGAATCAGCGTTGATTCGCCTCGAGAGATCGCCGGCCAACCCTCAATCTGAGGCACCGTCGGTCCGTCAAAGACTGCCTGGAACCACTTCGCGGTGATCGGGTGAAACAAGCCTAGAGCCTGTTCCGCCGCGAGTGCCCGATCTCCCGGCGTCCCCGCCACCCCCGCTGCAATCAGCCCCGCGCGGGAGATCTCCCCATGCACCGCGGCGTCGCCGGTACGCTCCGCCTTGCGTTCCTTGGCCCGGTCTTCATGGATCACCTCGCCCTCGAGTCCACCCTCGCCGGCGTCCGCCTTCTTTGCGCCTTGAATCGTTGCCTTCTTTGCCGGCTTCCTGGTTTTTCGTTTCACTGTCGCGTTCCCCGGCGTTCTTGCCATATCTATTGGATGCCAAATCAGCTAGTTTGTCCCGTCA
The DNA here is from genome assembly GCA_903642235.1 of Acidobacteriaceae bacterium. Classification (GTDB taxonomy): domain Bacteria; phylum Acidobacteriota; class Terriglobia; order Terriglobales; family Acidobacteriaceae; genus Edaphobacter. Next base: position 10,541 of record CAHJWL010000002.1, read on the forward strand.
AGCGCTTCCGCACAGGCACGCTCTGCTACTCCCCTAGTCCGCCGGCTGCGCGCCTTTGGGATTGCCCTTGTACTCAACCTCCGCGTAGCCTCGACCACAGCATGTCCTCTCCTCCATCACCCACCGCAAGCTCTCGCTTTCCTCTATCTCTCCTTGAGGAGCTCCGGGCCCGCGCCATCGCTGCCGCTGAGAACGCGTACGCCCCTTACAGCCGGTTCCGCGTCGGCGCCGCCCTTCTGCTCGCCGCACCGCACGCCGCCGAAATCGTCTCCGGCTGCAACGTCGAAAATGCCAGCTTCCGCCTCACCACCTGCGCCGAGCAGGCCGCCATCGTCTCTGCCGTCGCGCGCTTCGGCCCTTCCATTCGCCTCGCCGCAGTTGCTGTCGCCAATCTCAATCTCGCCGCTTCCATGCCCTGCGGAGCCTGCCGGCAGACCCTGCTCGAGTTCGCCCCCGATCCCGCCGCCGTCACTATTCTCTTTCCCGGCATCGACGACTCCGGCATCCTCATCCCGCAGAGCTCGAGCCTTGCCGATCTCCTACCCGCCGCCTTCCGCCTCAATCAGCGACTCGACTCTCATGCCTGACCAGCCCCAAAGACACCACGCCCTCGATCTCATCCTGCGCAAGCGCGAGGGCGGCGAGCTCTCCGACGCGGAGATCCGCTACTTCGTCACGGCTGTTGTCGCCAACGGAGCCGCGCGTGACAACCACATCGCCGGTTTAGCCGCTTCCGAGACGGCCACCATCACCGACGCCCAGCTCGGTGCGCTTTTGATGGCCATCTACCAGCACGGTCTCAGCCCCCGCGAGCTCGCCACCCTCACCACCGCCATGCGCTTCTCCGGTGAGACCTTCGACGCCGCGCCGCTCCAGACCTTCACCGTCGACAAGCACTCTACCGGCGGCGTCGGCGACAAAACCTCCCTGCTCATTGCACCCATCGTCGCCGCCGCGGGCCTCGCGCACCGCACCACCGCCGGCGTTCCCTGCCCCTGTGTCCCGATGATCAGCGGCCGTAGCCTCGGTCACACTGGCGGCACGCTCGACAAGCTCGAAACCATCCCCGGCTTCAACACCCAGCTCTCCCTTTCGCGCTTCACTGAGGTCCTTCGTCACGCTGGCGCGGCCCTCATCGGTCAGACACCCTCACTCGTTCCCGCCGATCGCCTCCTCTACGCCATGCGTGACCACACTGGCACGGTCGAGTCGCCCTTCCTCATCACTGCCAGCATCATGAGCAAGAAGCTCGCCGAGTCCCTCAACGCCCTCGTCCTTGACGTGAAGGTCGGCTCCGGTGCCTTCCTGCCCTCACTTGATCAGGCCCGGCAACTCGCCAGCCTGATGGTAGAGACCGGCACCCGCGCCGGCACCCGGACCGTCGCTCTCCTCACCCGCATGGACGAGCCCCTCGGCCGCTTCGCCGGCAACTGGGTCGAAGTCGCCGAGTGCGTCGAGATCCTTCAGGGCAACGCGCACCCTCTCAGCCGCGATCTCGTCGAACTCTCCCTCACCCTGGCCGGCCATATGCTCCACCTCGCAAGCCGCGCGGAGTCGCCCGCAGCCGGCGCTGAACTCGCAAACCAAATGCTCACCGACGGCTCCGCCTATCAGGCCTGGCTCCGCATCATTCAGGCGCAGGGCGGCGATACGGGCATCTTCACAGACCCTCTGCGTCACCATCGCCCCTCCGCCACCCGCACCATCACCGCCCCGCACGCAGGCTTTCTCAGCAGCATGGATTGCAGGCAGGTAGGCTGGGCCATCCAGCGTCTCGGCGCGGGTCGCACCCGTCCCGGCGACCCGGTCAGCGCGAACGCCGGAATTGAGATGCACCTCAAACTCGGCGACCCGCTTCAAGCTGGCCAGCCTCTGGTCACTCTGTTCGCCGAGGATCCCGGTCTCCTCAACGAACCCGAAAGCATGCTTCGCGAAACCCTCCAGATCTCCGCCGTTCCTCCACTTAGGCACCCGTTGATTGAGGAGATTGTTCGCTAGAACCTGACCGGCAACAACTTGGCCGAGTCACGCTGTCCTTACTTTCATCTCACGCAGCCGGACTGCTTCTGCTCACCCCCAGGTGCGTGCCCGGTACATCCCGCTCTCGCCCGGTACCGTCGTACTGCATGGACGTTAGGCTGGATCGTAAGCCGCACAGCAACACCTCTTCGCACCTCGTCCTACTCCAACGTTCTGCACGTCGCAAGAACTCTCGGGTTCCTCGATTGTACGATCATCGCAGCTCCCCATCCGCTCACTTTGATCTCACCCAGTCCCGCACTTAGCGCGGACGCAGGAGCATCGCATGTCCTCTGAAACCTCGAACATCCTCCCTGCACTCCAAAGTCGTCTTCACAAGACCATCAACGCCCGCACCCACGGCATCATCGATTACATCTACGCCGGCATGTTTCTCTCGCTGGGCTTTGTCTTCATGAAGACGAACAAGCGTGCCGCGGCCGCAAGCTTCACCACCGGCTCCCTCGTCCTCGTACAGTCGCTGCTGACGGACTACCCTCTTGGGGTCAAGCCAGTCATCCCTTTTCACACGCACGGCCAGATCGACGGCGCCTTTGCCTCCTCTTCCTGGGCGCTCCCTTTTCTCTTCGGCTTCTCCGAAACACCGCAGGCGAAGATCTTCACCAGCAGCTCGCTCCTTGAGGGCGCGGTTGTCGCTTTGACCGACTTCTCTACCGAGCACGCACGTGCACAAAAGGCGTTAGAAAAATCCTGAACTAGCGGGATAGCAATCACAAACATCGTCGGTATTTGCTTATCAGCGGCACGCTGGTCCATATCTTCCAGGGATCACGTGCTCTGCTGCAGAGCGCTTTACCAGAGAGTAGGCCGGACGCGTCAAGCGATGACCCAACTTACTCGGCTTCAGCGAGTGAAAACTTGTGGCGCACATCGGAGCCGCGAACCCAGAAGATAACATCTTCAGCGATGTTGGTGGCGTGATCGGCGGCTCGCTCCAGGTTGCGCGAGATGATGATGGCATTTAGCGCCTGATGGCTGACCACTGGATGCTGCTGCATGACTTCAACCAGCTCGCGCTGCACGTGCTTGTTCATTTCGTCGATCTCGTCATCCAGAGTGAGGACAGTCTCGGCAAGCTTCGCGTCGGCTTCGAGCAGGGCCTGAATGGCGCGCCGGATCATGACGCGCACCTTATCGCCCATGTCGGGTATGTCGATCGGCAAGGATATCTGCGGCAGGTCGCGCAGACCTTCGGCGCGGTCGGCGATATTGGTAGCTTGATCGCCAATCCGCTCGAGATCTCCGTTGATCTTGATGACGGAGAGGATGAACCGCAGATCAATGGCCATGGGCTGCTGCATGGCAAGAAGGTCATAGGCCATTTCGTCGACACTCCGTTCAGCGGCATTGATGGCCATCTCGATCTCGCGAACGTGGGTGCAGAGCCCCATATCCCCGGTGAGATAGGCCTCTAATGAAAACTCAAGCGCCTGCTGTGACAGCGCGGCCATCGCGAGCAACTTATCTTTCAGAGCGTTCAGCTGCAAATGGAAATTTGTTCGAGGCATGAGGGGAGTCCTTCCGACCACGGCAAAAGCTTATCTTCGCTGCTAATCCTGTTAGACGACGATGAATTTCGTGCGCGCGGGAAGCTAGATCATCATTGCTTTCGCCGGAAGTCATATCTCCGCAGTCTTTTCCTTAGGGATACAGCAGATACAGTGCGCGGCGGGCGCGGAAGATTTCGAGCCGTGGCTGCCAGTGCGCGACAATCGCGGTGGGGGAGTCTCCGCGTTCAAGAGCCTCCATCGTCTCCGCATTCGCTAGAAGCCGGCCGGCTTTGGCCAGGGCGAACTGCTGTGGGTAGAGGTGGTGGAGGGCAGAGAGGACTTCGACGCCTATCTGCGTTGCGTTCGCAGCGTTCCGGTCTGTAAGAACAAGGCGAACGGCTGAGATGGTCTGACCATGGAAGGGGTAGTGGTTGGCATCATCTGCGATAGCGACTGTTGTCGCTTCGAAGTGGACGCCAGGCAAACGTCGCGCGTTTAGGTAGTCGGCGACAACAGGGGCCTGAAACCAGGCAGGCTGGACGGGTGCGCCGGGCCCGTTGGGACTGGAGCCAGCACCAAAGAGTTCGAAGGGAGTCGCAGAGCCGCGACCGACGGAAAGGTTGGTCATTTCGAGGAGGCCCAGGCCAGGATAGAGCAGAGCGGCGGTCTCAGTGCGAAGGTTCGGGCTGGGATTGATCCATGGAATACCCGTCTCGTCGAAGAAGGTGGCGCGATGCCAACCGGACACAGGAATAACAGTAAGCGCGGTGCTGAGACCTCTTTCGCCCGCGAAGAAGCGAGCGAGTTCACCAAGGGTCATGCCGTGACCGGCAGCGAGAGGCATGTAATCGGTATAGCTCTCCAGCCCAGGGTCCGAGACCGGTCCACTAAGAGCAAGGCCGTTCGTGAGAGCGGGGCGGTCCAGAACGATGAGTTCGCGAGCAGCGCCGGTGGCCGTGGGTGCGAGAGCTTCGAGGAAGTAGCCGACGATTGTCTCGTACGTGTAAAAACGGCAGCCGGCGTCCTGGAGGTCGATGATGACGGCATCAAGATCTCGGAGATCGGCAGCCTGCGGGCGGCGGTCAGCATCATGCGGTCCGTAGAGCGAACGGATGGGCAGGTTGGTAGCCGCATCGGTGGAGTTCGCGATGTCGGTGGAGTCCCTGACACCCGCGATGCCATGCTCGGGCGAGAAGAGGCGGATCAGATCGAGACCGGGGACGGCTCGTTTCGCGTCGGTGGCGAGAACGTCGATGGTGCGACGGCCGGTGTGGTCGAGGCCGGTCTGATTCGTCAGCAGACCGAGGCGGAGATGGCCGCCATGGCGATCGGCAGCGTCACGCAGAGCGGCGAAGTTGGTGGACTCAAGAACGTCGATTCCTGTCTGAACGTTTGCTGCGTGCGCCGGGGGTGCAGCGAAAGCGGTGGCACGTTCGGGGTAGAGTTTCAGAGCACGGGCAGCGGTAGTGGCGACATCGCCACGCAGGCCGGAGATGGGTCCGCGTCTGTCACGGGGGTGCACGGCATTGGCGAGCAGGACCACATAGGTGTCGGAGCCGGGATCCATCCAGAGCGTTGTGCCGGTATAGCCGGTGTGGCCGAAGCTGCCAATCGGGAACACAACGCCGCGCGGGCGCGAGTAGGCGGTGTCAATGTCCCAGCCGAAGCCGCGGACGTCATGACCCTTGCGGCTGGGGTAGGTGACGGGCGTGGCTACGGGGATCTGGGTGAGGTCGGCCGGAGTGTGGCCCGGCTGCTCGGGGGTTGTCATCAGCTCGAGGGTGGACTGCTTCAAGGGGAAGGTGCTGGGACGGCCGGCGAGACGATCGAGCAGAGCCTGTGCATAGAGGCCCATGTCGTGAGCGGTAGAGAAGACGCCTGCCTGTCCGGCAACGCTGCCCATACGGCGCGTGGTGGGATCGTGCACAGAGCCGCGAAGCATGTGGTCGAAGTTGGGGTTGGTGGACGGGTCTCCTTCGGAGTCGTGAGTCGTAGGAGCGGTGCGTATCTCCAGGCTAAAGGGGCTCCACGTACCGGCAAGACACTGGAGCAGAACTCTGCCGTGTGGCGCAGCGCTGGCTCTAACAGCAGAGCCGGTACGCATCGATGGGCCGCAGATCTTGTCATAGGGGTGGAAGCCTGTCTCAGCCATGGCGAGCGGACGAAAGATCTGTTCGGCGGCAAAAACGTCAAGTGACTGGCCCGAAAGCGTCTCGACAAGATCGCCCAGCAGGATGAAGTTGATATCGGAGTAGCGGAAGAGGCTGCCGGGTGCAGATTGCAGCGGGGTGGTGAGGGCGCGGTGGGTACCTTGAGCCTTGTCGGGTTGAGCGAGACCCCAAGGGTCCTTGAGGTCGACATCCGGGCCTTCGCCTGAGGTGTGAGTGAGGAGCATGCGAACGGTGACTTGGGCGCGGCGTGGATCGGGCCTGCCGGCGGCGTCTACGGCGGCGGCAAACTCGGGAAGGTATCTGGCGATGGGGTCGTCGAACTGAAGTTTGCCTGCCTCGTAGAGCTGCATAACAGCAGTCGCGGTGGCGAGACACTTGGTGAGAGAGGCCATGTCGAAGATGGTGTCTGTCGTCATCGACTCCGCGGTGGGGTCCTCAGAGCGATTGCCATAGGCCTTCTCGAAGACGATGTGGCCGCTGTGGCCGATCTGGATGACGGCCCCAGGCAGCTTTCTGGCGGAGAGTGCGTCGCCCATGAGGCGGTCGATGGCAGAGAAGTCGGGCTGGGCTTGCGCCGAAGCAGGTGCTGGGGACTGCGCGAGCGAGTATCGGGGCTTTGTCGCCGCGCTCAGAAGGACTGATAGAAAGAGAACTACCGCCGTACTTCGAGAAAAGAACCCCCTGCCGAGAACGAGGCTGGCAACGCTGCCGACAAGAAAAGTTATGGCGGAGCCGATCAGGACATACCAGGTAAAGGCAACATGGGGGAGAGGGAAAGGACCGAGCATGAGAACTCCCGGATGCTGCCATAGAAGAAGATTGGTGGCAAAGCCAAGGACCATGCCGACGATGGTGCCAGGCTGCGTGGCTCGCGGGTTGAGGGTGCCAAGCAGGAATACGCCAAGCAGCGCGCCATAGGCAACTGACGCGATAGAGAGCCCGATCTCGACGACGTGGCCCTTGCCGCCGGCATGCACGGCGTACATCGCGATGAAGAACAGAAGGAGAGCCCAGAATATGGTCGAGCCGCGTGCAATGCGCTCGCGTTCCGCACCTCCTGCAGTTGGGCGCCAACTCATCCAGAGATCGACAACCGTGGTGGAGGAGAGCGAGTTGAGGGCGGCTGAGAGATTTGACATCGCGGCGGCAAGGATTGCGGCTATCAAGAGGCCAGCAACTCCGCGGGGCATCTGCTGAACGATGAAGGTTGGAAAAATCCGGTCTCCACTGGCAAAGATCTGCGGGTGTTGTGCATAGAAGACAAACAGTCCTACACCGATCAACAGAAAGAGTGTGAACTGCAGCAGAACAACTACACCGGAGCTGAGCAGGGCCAGTCGACTCTCGCGCAGGGTGCGGGCGGCCAGCATGCGCTGCACCATCAGTTGATCAGTGCCATGCGAGGCCATGGTGAGGAAGGTGCCGCCTAGGAGACCAGCCCAGAAGGTATAGTTTTCTGACAGGTTGAAGGCGAAATGCAGGATATGGAACTTGCCTGCTGCCTGTCCGACATGATGAATCGCGGTCCAGCCGCCGTTTACGTGTGTGCCGAGCGTAGCCAGAGCGACAAAGGTTCCGGCAATGTAGATCGTCATCTGGACAACATCAGTCCAGACAACGGCAGCTAGGCCTCCCTCAAAGGTGTAAAGAAGTGTGAGCCCGCTGATGATGCCGATCGAGAGCGTGTCGCCGGTACCGATCGCGATGCCAACAACGATGGAGATGGCGAAGACGCGAACGCCTTCTGCGGCGGCACGGGTCAAGAGAAACAAAATCGAGGTGGTCTTATGCAGGGTGCTGCCGAAACGCTGATGGATGAGTTGATAGGCGGTCAGCATGCGTCCGTTGAAGTAGCGCGGCAGAAAGAGAAGCGCGACGACGATGCGGCCCACCATGTAGCCGAAGACGATCTGCAGGAAGCCCATGTCGCCAGCGACAGCAATGCCGGGCACGCTGATGATGGTAAGAGTGCTGGTCTCGGCTGAGACAATCGAAAGGGCGATAGCCCACCAGGGGATCGTCTGATCCGCAAGGAAGTAGGCACGGAGAGAGCGAGCATTCTCTCCGGAGTTGCCTGCCGCTCTGCGGAAGCGGAGACCGAATAGGGTAATCCCGATAAGGTAAGCGGCCACAATGGTGAGGTCGAGGGCGGACAGGCGTGCCGGAGGCACGATGGCTGACGAGAGGACGGCGAGGTATCCAGTCGCGGAGGAGCGAGCTGTGAAGAAGACGGCCAAGAGCGAAAGGGGCACCTGCACCTCATGAAACATTGAACGTTACAGAAGGGAGCACGACAGCATTTCCTAAGTCGAAGACGGCACGGGAACGCCATGCACGTATGTCTGAAGGAGGTCGCCGTCGCGATTGTAGCGGTTCAGGTCGGCAAAAGAGCCGACACGGAGGTCGCCGATGTCTTCGAAGCCCGCCATGCGAGCTGGATTCGTTGAGGCGAGGCGAACAGCGTTGGCGAGATCGACTCCGGTCATGGTCTGCAGATTGGCAACGGCTCTATCCAGGGTAAGAACGGAACCGGCGAGAACGCCATCGGCCAGGCAGACGCCCCCGGCCACGGTCACTGGTATACCACCCAGGGTGTACTCGCCTTCGGGCATACCTGCCGCAGCCATGCTGTCTGAAACAAGAATGCCGCGGTCCGGACCTTTCGCCTTAAGCCAGAGGCGAACGATCTCGGGCGCGACGTGAACGCCGTCGCAGATGAGCTCTGCAAAGAGGTTCTGATCGTCAAGAACAACGCCCAGAATGCCCGGTTCGCGATGATCAAGAGCTCTCATTGCATTGAAAGTGTGGGTGGCGCTGACGGCTCCCGTCGCAATCGCGGCACGAGCTTCTGTTGCAATGGCGTTTGAATGGCCGAGGGAGACGCGAACGCCAAGCGTGGTCGCATACTCGATCAACTCGAGAGCGCCAGCTTCCTCCGGAGCAATGGTTATGATGCGGATGTGGCCACGGGCAGCACGCCAAAAACGATCAAAGACAGCAATGCTGGGAGCGAGGATGTGCTCCGGTGGATGCACGCCACGCTTTACGTGCGAGACAAACGGACCCTCCAGATGGATGGCAAGCGGCTGGGCCTGCGGGTACATGGACCCGACAGACCACGTCGTCGCAGATTCAATTGCATCGGCAAGGCGCTCTAGAGCACGAAGCGTTTTCTCGATGGACGTAGTAACGGTTGTAGGCAGGTAGTGGGTGACGCCTTGGGTAGCGAGAAAGCGCTGAATGGCGGGCAAAGCGGCGTCGTCATCCTCCATAACATCGCGACCGGCGCAGCCATGAGTGTGAATGTCAAAGAAGCTGGAGGAGAGCGTGTGCTCACTGTTGACTGTGGGATCGCTTTCAATCTCTACGATTCGGCCAAGATCATTGATATGCAGAACTGGATACTCGATAAGGCCAACGCTGGTGATGAGGCGACGGGCGGTGAGAGTGTGACTCATTCGAGACCTGCGGGTGCGGGTGGAATGCCGATCTCTGCGGCGGAAGGGAGCGTCCTGGTCTCACTCCATTGACGCTGCGCGGCCTTTACTTTGTCAGAGCGCGCAAGCCAGAGCGCAACGGTGTAGTCGTAGTGCTCGAGTACCGGACGCAGGGCATACGGGCGATTGGACTGGAGCCACGCCTGCTCGTAGAGATCGCGCAGCATGGAGTATCCGTCGCGAATGTCCTCGATCCGCCCGTTCGCAGCATTGTTGATCTCACTCAACTCGTGGGTCACTGAGGCACGAACCTTCTTATCCGTGCTGCCCTGCCCGGCAAGTGCATTGGCGTAGCTCAAGCGCATCTCGTCGGCGAGTTGAAATTTGAGGCAGAGAAAGTCCAGACGGCGCGCGCCCAGCTCGAGCGCATCGATAGCCTCCGTCTCGCGCAGTGATGTAGGCGCGGATGGATAGGCATTCGCCGGGTTGTAGACGGGCGCCACCCCGGGCGTAACTGTGAAGGTAGCGATCGGTGCGGGAGCAGCCGCACGGGCCTCCGCAATCAAGGTCAGAGCACGCTCGGCATGTAGCCGGACCGCGTGGGTGTATGGCCGGATCTTGTCCGCATAGGTGACGCCGTCGCGTGACCAGGCATCAATCCAGAAGAGGCCGTCCGAGCCGTCACCGGTCTTTGCCTCCTCCTTCAGCAACGTGTGCGCGGCCATAATCTCCAACTGCGCCTGATTCAATTTGCCAGTTGCGTCGCCATGGAAAACCTGCGCATACGCCTGTTCGAAGTCAGGAAGGGAGCTGGTTCCTTTCTGCCAGGAGGCGGCGGCCCCGTAGAGGATGCCATACCAGTCCTGGTTGAAGAGTCCCTCGCCGTCATCGTTCCAGATCGTGTTGAGAGCGCCGTCGGCGCCGAGACGCTGCCCATCGCGGATGAAGAGCTGAATATTGGCAAGTCCCATCGAGTAGTTGGGGTAGACGCGCGACCAGTTGTTCACGCCAGGAGCAACCCATGTCTCATATCCGGTCTTGGTGAACGGCTCGATGTATTTAGCAAAGCCTTCCGGATGGGGGTTGTACTCCCAGGACACTGCGATGGTTGAGTCCTTAAAACTCTGCGGCATGGCTTTAACGAGGTCAGGTGAGTTCAGAGCGATGTCACCCCAGAAGAGCAGCTTGCGATGGAGCGGCTCGAGCGCGGTGACGATGCGTTGCATGAAGTCAAGATATGGCGGCCCAAGACCGCGCGCGTCGACATCTGCCTTACTCTGGCCGAGCCCGAGATCGACTGTCTCGTCGGAGCCGATGTGCAGAAAGGGTCCGGGATAAAGCGCTGCAAGCTCGGTAAACCACTGCTTGATGAGCGTGATGGATCCCGTCTGCCCCGGAGCAAGAACCGCGCCATGCGGCGTCTCCGCGAGATCCTTGTACTGCTCCCAGACCAGGGTATGGTGCAAATGCCCGAAGGCCTCCTGCTCCGGAATGACAACGATATGGTACTGGCGGGCAAAGGCGACCAGGGTCCGAGCGTCCGCGGCGCTCATGCTTCCATTGGGAAAGCCGGGCAATGGGTTGCCGCCGTACTGCATCGTCTGCTCGAAATAGGGCGAATAGAGGTTGATCTTGTACTCCGCGAGTGTGCGGATCATCTTCTTTTGAAAATCGAGAGTAGGTGCCGGGCCGCGAGAGAGGTCATCGTCAAGGCCGCGGTACCGCATGGCCGGCCAATCCTTGATGCTGGCTGAATGCAGGATTGTGTGACCACTCGTCACCTCGATGAGCTGCTTGACGGTCTGTGCGCCGTAGAACAGGCCCTCCGTGGTCGCGCCGGTGACAGTGAGGCCGGCGGAGGTAGGCTCGATGCGGTAGCCTTCCGCGCGCATTGCCTCGTCAAAGCCGCCCGGCAGACCGGCGCCTTCGCTATGCACAAGTTGAATTGTCAACGCTCCAGTGCCAGATCCGGCTGCGGCGCCACGCTGCGCGAGAGTTTGGACGAGATCATTGGCGGTGAACTGGTCTTCCGTCGAACACCCGGAGCAGACAACATGGACGCCGGCGAGCACGGGTCGATCAGCAGAGGGACGCACCTCGCGCGGCATAGGAATCAGCTTGACCGTCTGAGCGGGCGCTCCCACCAACAGGAAGCTGGCAACTGCGGCCTGCAGCACAGCCAATCGGATAAAATTCATAGGCTTACGATATCGCACCGGTCTTTTCTCTGCCGTCCGGAAGGCTTGAAAGTTGCTAAATACAGGTGTATCCAACGTTACCTCTGAGCCCGAAGAAGTGGAAGGAGAAGGAGGAATTGTTCAACCATTCACACGTGTCTGGGAGGATGAAAGCCAAAGAGCAGAGTAGCGAGGATAAAGCCCCTTTGTAGGCCTATCTCGCCTCGCCTTGTTTGAGGATATTTTGAGAGGTTCCATGACGAAGCAAGTTCAAGCGACTATGGCGGCTTTGATGGTGATGTCCGCCATCTCGGTCCCGGCGCAGCTGAGCACAACGACCACCACCCAGAAGACTTCGCCGAATACAACGAAGACGACAGTGGTGACTACGGATCGCTCGGCTTCCAAGTCGAAGAAGAGATCGACGACACGACGATCGACGGCCAGAAAGGCCCCTGTGGAGAGCGCCACGGCACGCGAGCTGCGCGAGTTGCGTGAGCTGATGGTGAACCAGCAGGCGCAGCTCGACGGCCTGCGGCAACAATTGGCTGACAAGGATAAGCGTATCGCCGACGCCACAGCGGACGCCTCCACGGCGAGTGCGAGCGCAGCGCAGGCAAATCAGCAGGCACAGACACTGCAGCAGACCATCCAGGCGAATCAGACCAAGATCGATACGCTCTCAAGCGATCTTGGCGATCTGAAGCTGGCAAACTCCGGCTTGGCAGCCACGCTTGTCACGACGACGCATGATCTCAATGAGAAGATCGAGTCGCCGACGACAATTCACTACAAAGGCATGACCATCACGCCGGTCGCCTTCTTCGCACTCGAAGGGGTGTACCGGACACGATCCATCAATTCGGATATCAACACGCCTTTCAATTCGACTCCTTTTCCTGGCGCGAATCAGGCGCACGTGAGCGAGTTCAATCTTTCCGGGCGGCAGAGCCGCTTAGGTGCTCTTCTGGAAGGCAACGCAGGAGCCTACAAGCTCTCAGGCTACTTTGAGGCTGACTTCCTGAGCGCCGGTGCTACCTCGAACGCGAATCAATCCAACAGCTATACGTTCCGTCAACGCCAGATCTGGGGACGGGCAGAGACGAACAAGGGCTTCGCGGTGACAGGAGGCCAGATGTGGTCCTTGGTGACGGAGGACGGAAAGTCCACCGATAACCGGACCGAGAAGCTTCCCAATACAATCGATTCCCAGTACCACGTTGGCTTCAGCTGGGCGCGTCAGCCAGGACTCCGCATCCAGCAGAAGCTCGGCAATCCGATCTTCGGCAGTGCTGCGACTCTCGCCCTAGCGGTAGAGAATGCGCAGGATCAGAGCTTCACGGCTCTGAACGGTCCGTCGAACTTTTTCTTTGCGGGTCCCGGACAGAATGGTGGCTTGTACAACGTCGCGGGCAACTACGCTAATAATCTCTCCCCGGACGTAATCGCGAAGGCGGCTTTCGACTTCCCGCATAGTCACTTCGAAGTTGGCGGCATCGCTCGTTTCTTCAGGGATCGCGTTTACCCGCTTACGCCCTCGACGACAACAACTGTAGCCGGCTTAACCACGACCACCTACCTCGCTCCGGGCTTCAACGACACCAAGTTTGGCGGTGGTGCATTCGGCAGCGCGCGTGTGACGAGCAAGTACGTTGATGTTGCAGCACAGGGCATGTACGGTGACGGCACGGGCCGGTATGGCTCCTCGCAGCTCGCTGACCTGACTGTGCATCCGGATGGCACGCTCGAGCCGGTGCGCAACTACCACGGCATGTTCTCTCTTGAGACACACCCAAGCAAGAAGCTGGATGTCTACGCCTACTTCGGCGCGGAGTACGCGCAACGTACCCTGTACCGAAACGCAGCCGGTGCACTCACCGGGTACGGCCCGATAACTGCAAACGATAGTGGCTGCAACACGTTCACGGCTACCAGCGTTGCACTCGGCACAGGTGGCGTTCTCGGATCCCCGACAGCAGCAAACTGCCAGTCACCGACACGGCTGATAGAAGAAGGTACGGTCGGCTTTACATACCGAATCGTTAGCAGCCCTAAGTACGGTCGCCTACAATACCAGGCGGTCTATAGCTACCTGAGCCGCACCTCTTGGGCGGGCCTTACCAGTGGCACTTTTGGAAGCCCGACCGCAACCTTTGGAGCTCCGCACGCGAACAACAACATGATCTTCAGCGGCATGCGGTATTACATTCCATAGACAACAGTTACGCCGCAAAGAGAAGAGGCGCCCGAGCAGGCGCCTCTTCTCTTTGCATCAGTCACTAGTCTGCTCAGACAGGCCAGCCTGAGAGCTCATCTGTTTGCTAGTCTGAAAGCCTCCATGATCGAGCCTATGACCTCAGCCGCTCTCTATCTCCATCCTGACCGGCTCTTTCCTGCCGAGTCCGGTACGCGTTTGATCGCAAAACGTTTATTCGCTTCGGTTAAGGATCTGCCGCTGCTCTCGCCTCATGGTCACACTAGCGCTGCCTGGTTCGCGGAGAACAATCCGTTCCCAAATCCGACCGAGCTTCTCATCCAGCCGGATCATTACATCTTCCGGATGCTCTACTCGCAGGGGATCCCGCTCGAGGTGCTCGGTATCCCAAACGCGCAAGGTCACTCTGAGCAGACTGATCCACGCGAAGTATGGCGCATCTTCGCGAGCAATTACTTCCTCTTCCGAGGAACACCCACGCGCTTGTGGCTTGATACGTCGTTTTCGGATCTATTTGGCATCACGGAGCGGCTCTGCACGGAAAATGCCGACGAGATCTATGACCTTATTGCGGCGAAGCTGACCGAGCCGAGCTTCCGCCCGCGGGCACTCTACGAAACTTTTCGGCTCGCCGTGCTGAGCACGACCGACTCCCCTCTTGACACACTCGAACACCACAGAGCCATTCACAGCTCGGGATGGCATGGACGGGTGCTTCCCACCTTCCGTCCGGATCCTGTCGTTGATGCTGAATTCACAGGTTTTCACGACAACCTTCGAAAGCTTGGGGAGCTGACCGGGGAGGATGTGTCGAGCTGGCGAGGGTATCTGGACGCTCTGCGAAAGCGCCGCGCCTTCTTCCAGGAAAACGGGGCCACGGCGACCGACCATGGCCACCTCACAGCCCGCACCGCGGATCTCTCGCAAAGAGAGGCCGAAGATCTGTACGTGCGCATTTACAACGGCACCTTCAGCGCAGCGGATGCTGTGCTCTTTCAGGCGCAGATGCTGACGGAGATGGCCGCCATGAGCGTGGAGGATGGCTTGACGATGCAGCTCCATCCCGGATCGGTACGCAATCACAATGCAGCTCTCTACGCCCGCTTCGGCCGGGACAAGGGAGCCGACATTCCCTCGTCAACAGAGTATGTGCGCTCGCTGCAGCCGCTGCTGGCGAAGTTCGGCAACGACATCCGCCTGACGCTGATCCTCTTCACACTCGACGAGACGACCTACTCGCGGGAGTTGGCGCCACTCGCAGGCCACTACCCCGCTGTCTTTCTCGGGCCGGCGTGGTGGTTTCATGACTCGCCCGAAGGCATGATGCGTTTTCGCGAGCAGGCAACCGAGACGGCCGGCTTCTACAACACAGTCGGCTTCAACGACGACACACGCGCTTTTCTCTCCATCCCGGCTCGGCACGATGTTGCCCGGCGTGTGGATGCATTGTTTCTGGCGAAGCTGGTTGCAGAAGGCCGACTCGATGAGCAGGAGGCTGTCGAGGTGATACGAGACCTGACTGGCAGGCTGGTGCGCAAGGCGTACAAGCTTTAGCAGATCGTGCACGGGACAAACAGTCCACCTTGACGCGCCATCGCGTGATCCGTAGCTTTAACTTATGGCTTTTTCTCAGCTACTCGCCGGTGCCTGTTGTCCTGACCGCGCGCGGACGCTGCTCTGGGGCTGATGGACGAGTTTGTCACTGAAGTTCAAATCCAGAGTTTCCTCGCCCATGATGCCCTCATGGGCGTTTCCGTTTCCCCCTCCAAAGGAATGATGCTCGATGCCTGACATAGCTATAACTGCCCCGACCGCGATCCCTGTAAAGGAGACCAAGGCCCAGAGGTCTGAACGTCTGAAGATCGAAAAGAATCCCTGGGATGCCTGGGACGAGGTTCGCGCCTTTGCCAAGGAAGGACGCGCATCCGTTCTGCCGGAGTGGGCAGCGCTCTACTTCAAGTGGTGGGGCGTCTACACGCAGGGAGACGGAGTCGGTGTAACGGGCGGCGTCGGCGGAGAAGGCAAGGCGACCGAGTTCTTCATGATGCGCATCGGGCTGCCGAACGGCATGTTGTCGAGCACACAACTACGCGTGATCGCAGATCTGACGAAGAAGCATGCGCGCAATCAGGCGGACATCACTACACGACAGAATATCCAGCTGCACTGGCTGACGATCGAATCGCTCGTGGAGGTTGTGGATGCGCTCACCGCCATCGGTCTCAGTCCCAAGGGCGCCTGTGGCGACGTGGTTCGGAACGTCACGGGATGCCCTCTGGCGGGCCTGGACGGGCATGAGGTGCATGACGCAAGCCCGCTGGCAAAAGAGATCGCGCACAAACTAACTGCTAATCCCGAGTTTTACAACCTTCCGCGTAAGTTTAAGATCTCGGCAACCGGCTGTCCTCTTTGGTGCTCGTACCCGGAGATTAATGACCTTGCGTTGACGGCCGTGCGCAGAACCGACGCTGCCGGCAAGGAGGACGTGGGCTACGCGCTGCGGATCGGTGGAGGTCTTTCGACAGAGCCGCACATTGCTGTTCCTATCCCGGCTTTCATCCGTGAGGATCAGGCGTACGCTGTCTGCGAGGCAACCTGCCGCATCTTCAAGGAGCAAAGTGAGCTTCGTGAAAACCGCACGCGAGCCCGCATCAAGTACCTCTTCATGCGGCATGGATGGACAGCTGAGAGCTTTCTGACGGCACTTGAAGAGAAGCTTCGATACAAGCTTGATTCTCTGCCCACGGACGGCCCTGGAGAGGCAGTTCCGGATGATGTCTACCGCGATCACATCGGCGTTACGTCGCAGCGGCAGCCAGGCTTCTCGGCGGTAGGTGCGTCTGTCCTGCGCGGCCGCCTGACGGGCGACCAGCTGCTGCGCCTTGCCGAGATCTCAGAGGAGTTCGGCTCGGGCGAGCTGCGCACGACGATCATGCAAAACATCCTGCTCGTCAACGTGCCGAACGAGAAGGTTCAGGCGCTCATCGCCGCGTTGAAAGACATCGATCTCCATGTTGAAGTGACGCCGTTCTGGCGGGGTGCCATCGCCTGTACCGGAACAGAGTTCTGCAAGCTCGCCATCACGGAGACCAAAGGCTTTGCGAAGTGGTTGGTCGGCGAGATGGAAGAACGAATGCCCAGCTTTGATCAGCAGATCAAACTGCATGTGACTGGCTGCACAAACTCCTGCGGCCAGCACTGGATCGCCGACATCGGTCTGGAAGGAAAGAAGATTAAGAAGGACGGCATCAGCGTGGATGCGTTCTTCTTCTGTGTTGGTGGTGCGGTTGGTCGAAACGCACGGACAGCGAGACCACTCGGATACCGGGCTCCCGCAGAGGAGGTTCCCGCCGCCATCGAGCGTCTGCTGCAAGGGTACCTTGGGGCCAGAACAGATGGTGAAGACCTGCGCAGCTACTTCAACCGAACCGGGGATGAGGAACTGCGTGCGCAGCTGACTGGAACAACGCCCGACAAGCTGCCACCGCCGGTAGAACGGGACGCACCGCCAAACGGTCACCCGGCGCCGGACGCCTGAGGTTCAATCATGAGTCTTTTCCCCCTGTTTCTTAAGCTCACAGCACGTCCCACTGTGGTTATCGGCGCAGGTTATCTTGCTGAGAGCAAGATCGAGTCTCTGCGGGCGGCGCAGGCTTTTGTCAAAGTCATAGCCCCCCGTGTCAGCGCGCGCGTACAGGAGATGGCGGAAAGCGGTGAGATCGAGCTTCATGAGCGGCCTTACCAGCATGGGGACGTGCAAGGAGCTTTTCTGGCCGTTGCGGCAACCGACGATGCGGCTGTTAACCGGGCAGTTTTCGCCGAAGCCGAGGCAGCCGGTGTGCTTGTGAATGCCGTGGACGATCCACCTTTTTGCGACTTCTATTTCCCTTCCGTTGTTCGTCGAGGCGATCTTCTTATTGCGATCTCGACCGCCGGACACTCTCCCGCTCTTGCGCAGCGCCTGCGCAAAGAGATCAATGCACTGCTGCCGCTCGATACCGGTGACTGGCTGACCGAACTGGGAAATCTTCGCCGCGAAGTCTTGCAGCTTGAACCACTGAATGAGGCGCGCAAGGACTTGTTGCACACTTTGGCGAATCGCGATGTGTGCGCCTATGACGCGTGTCCGTCCCGCACGATTGCGCGCCACCATGCTCGGACGAACCCAAGGCAGCCGCTGGACATCGAGCCGTGAAAGGGCCGGCACAGCCCGGTCATGTGTACCTGGTTGGCGCCGGCCCGGGTGATGCCTCCTTGCTGACGATGCGGGCGCATCACCTTCTAACGACTGCGACACACATTTTTCCAGATGGACTGATTTCGGAGGAAGTTCTCGCGCTGGTGAATCCAGCCGCGGCCATGACACCGGTCGGCAAACGGTATGGCAGACCGCGTGTCACGCAGGGTGAGATCAATACTCTGGTCATCGCAGCTGCACGCGCCGGCAAGTCCGTCGTGCGCTTGAAGTCCGGCGATCCGCTTGTCTTTGGGCGAGCGGGAGAAGAGATAGAAGCGTTGCGAGAAGCGCAGATTCCGCTGGAGATTGTTCCGGGCATCACAGCGGCCTTCGCGGCAGCTGCTGCATTGCAGCGACCGCTTACCGATCGAACGAGTGCTTCAAAGCTCATCCTTGCAACGGCTCACTACGCTGCCAATAAGCAGGATCTCGATCCAGATCCGCAGCCAGTGTGGCGTGGTCCTCTCCCGGCTGATGCAACGCTGGTTCTTTACATGCCCGGGCCAAATCTCGAAGGGCTGGCACGCGAGCTGATTGCCTCTGGGATGCATCCAGCAACACCGGTGACCGCCGTCTCAAGAATCTCTGCAGGCGACCAGCACATCCACCACACCGAGATCGGATTGCTGCTCTCGAAGGAGTGCGGCCCGGCTCCCGTGCTGCTCCTCATCGGCCGTTCGCTCGCGTCTTCGAAGCCGTAGAGAGCAGACGCAGGTATACGCCGCTGGGCAACCGAAGCCGAACCTTTTACCTTGTACCCCGCAGCCAGACGGACGCTGGCAGAGCCGGAGCAACATCGTGTTTCCGAGACAAATGCCAGGAGCAGAAGAAATAACGAACCGAGTCTGTGTCGCGAAGCTCTCGTGCGCATGACGAGTCCCCTTTTATCAAGAGACGAACCTGCCTCATCTTCGCGGCCGATAGCTGTCGCCGATGGGAAAGCGGACTTGCTTCATCTGGCATCGAGTGTCTACACTTAGCGGAAGGTCAGGATCGGGCGGTTAGCTCAGTTGGTTAGAGCGCCTGCCTTACAAGCAGGATGTCGGGGGTTCAAGTCCCTCACTGCCCACCACCCTCTCCTCATGCAGGAAGTAAGGCAACTCCCTGGATCCTGCGGTGCCGCTCTCTTCTCTGGGTCGGCCTTCTCTCCAAGATGCCTTAGACGCTGATCATGATCTCTACTTACAAGAGCATGCCGAGCGGACTCTCTTGTCGTTTGCTGTTGATTCATAGTCACAGCATTTCTATAACTTTCCATGAGACATAAGTGGCCTTCCGCTGCGTTTCACTCTGATGGTTCGTTGAAGGCTGCCGAGAGCACTTCGCGGCTGATCGTCAATGCAGATGATTTCGGACTCACACGAGGGGTCAATCGTGCGATTGCAGATCTTTACCGCACTGGAGCACTCTCATCCACAACTCTTATGGCGAACGGCGACGCCTTCGCCGATGCTGTTGAGCTTGCGCGAGAGCTTCCGGATCTTGGTGTGGGTTGCCATATTGTCCTCACGGATGGTCGTCCGCTTTCCGAACCAAACAAGATCCCTTCGTTGCTTGGAAAAGATCGCAGATCTCTGCGACCTTCGTTGGCGGCCTTTGCACGAGCGGCTGTTCTCGGCAGGCTAGATCAGGCAGAGATCGAGCTTGAGGCCGGAGCACAAGTATCGCGTCTGATCGAGAACGGCATTCGCCCGACTCATCTGGACAGCCATAAACACACGCACATGTTCCCCGTTGTTCTGCGCGCGCTGCTGCGTGTGGCCGATCGCTTCTCGATTCCTGCACTTCGTAACCCCTTCGAGCAACGGTGGAGTGTGAATGTTGGCCGGGGACAGGCTCTGAGGCGCCTGCAGGTCAGGCTGCTCCGTCTTCTGGAATCGAACTTTCATGCAGAGATGCGACGTTTCAGCGGACGTATTCAGACGACCCGCGGGGCAATCGGAGTCTCCGCAACGGGAGATCTGGACGAGATGACACTCGGCTCTCTTCTTGAAAAGCTTCCACCGGGTACATGGGAGTTTGTCTGTCATCCAGGCTTCTGCGATGAAGATCTGCGCAAAACTACAACGCGGCTTCTGCATGAGCGTGACATAGAGCGCGAGGCTTTGCTCAAATTTGTTCCACGTCACGAAGACCGCGGCTCCTTCGAGCTTGTTTCCTTTTCTGTATTTGCGGATGGTTCTGCAGCGGAGCATAACGGCACAGACGTAGACTCGTAGCGGAGACGCTTCAGCCATGAAGATCGGGATCACCTGTTATCCAACCTATGGCGGCTCTGGCGTTGTCGCCACAGAACTGGGCATCGAACTTGCAGCGCGTGGGCACGACGTGCATTTCATTACGTACTCGCAACCCTTTCGCCTCACAGGTCGAGAAGCCCGCATTCACTTTCATGAGGTTGCGGTCTCGAACTACCCTCTTTTCGAGCATCCTCCTTACGATCTCGCGCTCGCCACTCGCATGGCAGAGGTCGCGGACTTCTATGAGCTTGATCTATTGCACGTTCACTATGCGATACCACACTCCGTCTCAGCTGTGCTGGCGCGGCAGATGCTTCAGACACAACCGATCTCGGCGCGCAGTCGCTATCTGCCAATCATCACAACGCTGCATGGGACGGATATTACGCTCGTCGGACTCGATCCTTCGTATCTGCCGATCACGCGCTTTGGGATCGAGCAGTCGGACGGGGTAACCGCAATTTCCGCTTATTTGCGGGAACGAACGGAAGCGGCGTTTGCGACGCGTACTCCGATCGAGGTCATCCGAAACTTTGTAAACTGCGATGTCTATCTTCGCGACCCGGAGAAGGTACCAGCCCTTCGTGCTCAGTATGCGGCAGCGGATGAGCGGCTGCTGGTCCATCTCTCAAACTTCCGGCCGGTAAAACGCGTGCAGGACGCTGTTGAGGTTTTCGCACGCGTTGCCCGGGAGCTGCCCGCCCGCATGATGCTGATCGGAGATGGCCCGGACCGCTCGCTGGCGGAGCATCTTGCACGGCACTACAAAGTTCAGGATCGCATTCACTTCCTCGGCAAACAGGATAACGTCAGTGAGTTGCTGCCGGTTGCGGACCTCATGTTGATGCCTAGCGAGATGGAGTCGTTTGGTCTGGCTGCGTTAGAGGCGATGGCGTGCAGCGTGCCGACGATTGGAACACGGGTCGGCGGGGTTCCAGAACTGATTGAGGATGGCGTTAATGGCTGTTTGTTTGCTGTCGGCGACGTGGATGGCATGGCGAAGGCTGCACTCGATCTTCTGCAGGACGCTGACCGGCTGCAAGCAATGGCCGGAAATGGACGGCGGACAGCACAGGAACAGTTCTGCACATCACGTGTTATCCCGCTGTATGAACGGTACTACGAAAAGGTTTTACGCAGGAAACCGCGCTCTATCGGCTGAGCTATGAGCGTGTCGTGATCGCGCGAACCGCCTCGGCGACGCGCTGCCCTGCGTCCTGCATGCCGGCAAGTGCTGCCTTGGCCCATTCTTCGGCACCGTGATCGAGGAGCGGCATAGAGAGCATCACCTGTGTTCCGCGCCCTGGTCGTCCATTCATCTCGACGGTCGCCAGGCCACCATAGAGCACCTGCATGCGCTCTCGCACATTCCGCATGCCAACGCCCAGACCGGGACGACGTACGGTATCCGCTGAGACCTCCGTCGATACGCGCTCAGGAGGAATCCCAAGGCCATCATCTTCAATCTCCAGCACGAGCCGGCTGCCCGTGATGCGGCTTCGGATCGTCACTGTTCCGCCGTGGATGCGTGGCTCGAGCCCGTGCTTGATGCTGTTTTCGATCAACGGCTGCAGGAGCATGCTGGGAACCACCACATCCAGCGTGTTCTCGGCAATTTCTTTGACAACCCGGAGCTTCTCTCCGAAGCGTACGACCTCGATTCCCAGGTAATCGTCAATAAAGCTGAGCTCTTCGTGGAGCGGTACAAAGGCTTCTCGATCTTTCAGGAGAATCCGAAGGATGTTCGCAAGCTTGCCGATCATCTCGCGGGCAAGATCGGGCTTTAGCCGAATCAGCGAGGTGATCGAGTTCAGCGTGTTGAATAAGAAGTGAGGATTAATCTGACGCTGCAGGGCGTCCAGTCTCGCTTCAAGCAGGAGCCTACCCTGCTCCTCAAGCTGCCGCTCCACACGGATTGCATTCCAGATCTTAAGTGGTATCCCGACAATAACGGGCGCAGACGCACAGATGGCAACTTCAACAAGCCAGGAGTTCGAATGCAGTTCAAAGAGCCTGCGCGGGTTGAGGGATGAGACAAAGCTGATCAGAAATTGGAGCGCTGTGATCAGGAGCAGCAGCAGGATCTGCCGGTCGAGTTGTGGGCGTCTCAGGTTGCGTGTGACCCAGCGGTACACGCTCAGATCAATCATGGGAGAAAAGGACCAAACATCCTCAAGATCGGTAAAGTGCCGGAAGCCACCGGCCACGCTCGCTACCAGCAGATTTGTGGGTAGAGACCAGAACTCATGGTGCAGCATTGCAGGAACAGCCAGAGCGGCTCCACCCGCCATCGCCGCGAGTGGGCCAAGAAGCACACCGAGCAGGATCGTGATCTCAAATGAGAGGTCGGCCGCGAGGAAGTTTTCAACCGACACCCGGATCCACACCCCAAGCACCAGCGGAAGGCAGATGAGAACCACGAGAATCAGAGTTTGTCGCGAGGTCCGGACCGGCGCAAGCAACAGATTCTTGAAGGTCGTGGAGCGGGCAAGAGAGCTTGAAAAGGCCGCAGCTACACCCAGCTCTATGAGCAGCGTGATCAGGATGAGCTTTGGATCGGGTTGCCGCACCTCTTCACTGTACGCCGCTCCGAATCAAGGCCGGACTCCGCAAATCATATAATTGCCGTATGTCCCAGATGACGATTGAGAAGCTTGCTGATGCCGATTTTCCCACGCGATGGGGTCACTTTCGCATCCTTGGCTTTGAAGGGACGACGCAAAACCCGGAGCCGTGCAACGAAGAGATGCCCGCTCCCCTGGTACGGATTGAAGGGGCGGTGGCGCTAATCATGGGAGATCTGAGTGGAGTTCCTCCGATCGTCCGGGTCCACTCACAATGTCTCACCGGAGACGTCTTCCATTCGTTGCGTTGCGACTGCCGGCAACAGCTCGAGCTGGCCCTGGCGACCATCGCTGAAGCTGGGCGAGGCATGGTGCTGTATGAGCAACAGGAGGGTCGCGGCATCGGGCTTATGGCCAAGCTGCGTGCCTATGAGCTGCAGGATCATGGCAGAGACACCATCGAAGCGAATCTGGAGCTGGGGTTCAAGGCAGACTGCCGTGTCTTTGAACTGCCGGCACTGATTCTGCAGCACCTTGGCGTACATGCCGTACGCCTCATGACGAACAATCCAGAGAAGGTTGCGGCGCTCGAAACGCACGGCATTCGCGTGATCGAACGACTCTCCGCGATCGTGCCGGAATCAGCCGAGAATGCACGCTACCTCGAGACAAAACGAGACAAAATGGGCCACCTCGTCGGGTAGCCCCGGAGGCCTTTCGTGCTGAGCTCAGCTAATCCTGTGCGAGCTTCTGTACGATCTTTGCCGTCGTGACCATCTGCCCTGTATGGCGCTGCGTGTGTTCCGCACAGTGAACCAGAAGGCCACCAACCGTTGTCGGCAGACGCTTGCGGCCTACGCCGCGAGCCTCCTCCAGCTGATCCGGTCGGAACCGAACAACTCGATCAAGCGAGCGATGAAGGCCGTTGCGGAACTCATGCAGTGTCGTGGCCATCAGCGCGCTCTGCTCTTCGCTTGCAAGCGCATCAAGCTGCTCCTGGCTGAGTTGCCGGTCCTCGGCATACGTCAGCAGACGATCAAGAGAGCGGGCGATGTGGCGGAGATGGAAACCAACGCTTGGCAGGCCCACAGGCCGTTGCTCGATCGCTTCTTCTCCCAGCACGGCGGCCCACCGGTCAGCGTCCTCGAGGGCTTGCTCGAGAGCGTGAATGACAGCACGTCGCAAGCTATCGAGACCGTTGTGGGTTCCCCGCATCCAGGGCTCAGCCGCAAGCATGGGCGGCACGGACTTCTGCGTCATAAAGCTTTCCTTTCCCGAAACGCTCGCACCACCTCGCCGACATCCTTGTGCTCGCGATCGACTGCATCGTTCATGGCGCGTACATCCTCGGCTGAAACCTGCCCAGCCAACCGGTCGATAGCGCGTCCAAGAACCGGATGCAGCTGAAGCGAAGCAAGACGCACCAGAGGAACAGCCTGGTAGGGAGGAAAGTAGTGCCGGTCGTCTGCGAGAGCGAGGAAGCCGAAGGCCTGGATTGGTCCGTCGGTCGAGTTCCCTGCCACGAGGTCGACCTGGCTTGCAGCAAGGGAGCGATAGAGCAACCCGAGATCCATCACGCGCGGTGAACCGGCGAAGTGGAAGCCGTAGGCCGCCTGCAGTCCACGAAGTCCGTCGGGGCGCTCCTCGAACTCATAGCCGACGGCAAGCCGCATTGTGGGCGCATGCGTCACAAGTGAGGTAAGCGTCGTAAGCTGCAGCTTCGTTGCTTCATCGCCGCGAACGACTATTGCAAAGGTGTCTTCGAAACCAAGCGGCCTCCCGACGAGGACGTTATAACGTTCGCGATAAAGCTTCGTGATCGTTGCGACGACGCGATCCGGATCGCGATCGACCGGTTGTTTGAGAATCGCGGTCAAGGCTGTGCCGGTGTACTCCACATAGGCGTCGATCCGCCCACCGAGCAGCGCCTGTTGGCAGATGTAGCTTCCTGCGAGGTAGAAGCGACGCTCCACTCTGCCGCCGCCAAGCGACTCCACCTCCTGCGCCAGCAGCTCGCCCACTACTGTCTGCTCGGTGAAGTTTTTCGCCCCGATGGTGATGCGGGAGGAGCGCGGCGGAGCACAGGCCGTTATGCCACAGAGCCCCAGAGCTACTCCTGACAGCGCAAGCTGACGCAACCAGAGGTATTTCATGTTCCATGCGCCTTTACAGCAAGGCGGCGTTCAAGCGCCCCCAATCCGCTGTCTGCGATCAATGCAAGCAGCGCGGCGGGAACAGCACCAGCGAGCACAAGACCATTGTCGACGCTGGCGACGCCGCGAAAGATCAGCTCGCCAAGACCGCCCGCTCCGATCGCTGCGGCGATCGTCGCTACGCCCACGCAAATAACCGTTGCTGTACGTATGCCGGCCAGGATAAAGCTTGCCGCAAGCGGCAGTTCGACCTTTCCGAGACGCTGCCAATCCGTCATCCCGAGCGCGTTCGCTACATCCCGCAGAGAGGGGTCGATGCCCACGATGCCAACGTATGTGTTGCGTAGAATCGGAAGCAAGGCATAGCCGGTCAGCGCCAGAATGGCGAGACGAGGGGCGTTTGCACCGAGCCAGGGCACCGGGAGCAGAAGGCCGAAGAGCGCCAGGCTGGGCACCGTCTGAATGATGTTGGCGACTGCGAGCACCGGCTTTGCCCAGGCGTGATACCGCGTCAGCACAATGCCGAGCGGCAGGCCGACTGCCGTCGCCAGAAGCATGGCACTGCCGGTGAGCCACAGATGCTCGAAGCTCAGGCGAGCAATCTCCCACCCGTGGCGAGAGAAGAATGCGGTGATGTCGCTCACGGGAGCGTGCCTTCCCGTATGGCCTCGGGAGCGCCCCGCCGTATCGCTTTCACATACTCCCGCACGGCCGGGTGTTGACTCTTTCGAACATCTCCGGAGGACAGGTCCGCGACAACTCTTCCATGCTCCAGAAAGAGAATGCGGTCCGCTACATAGAGGGCCTCCTCCAGGTCGTGCGTCACGATGACGACAGTCTTTCGAACGCGTTGCAGCAGTTCATGCAGCATCGTCTGCACTTCGGAGCGGGTGATGGGGTCCAGAGCACCGAAGGGCTCATCCATGAGCAGGATCGGCGGATCGCTCATCAAGGCGCGGGCCAAACCAACTCGTTGCCTCTGCCCTCCCGAAAGCTGATGTGGGTAGCGGCTCGAGAACTCCTGTGGGGGCAGGCCGGTCATTCCCAGCAACTCGTTCACGCGGCGCTGAACTGCCTCGCTGGACTTACCTGTTAGCTCGTAGCTCATAGCCACGTTGCGGCCGATTGTCATATGAGGAAAGAGGCCGCTCTCCTGAATGACATAGCCGATGCCGCGACGTAACTCGTTTCGATCGTAGTCTGCGACATTACGCCCGTGAACGGACACTGTCCCCTGAGTCGGTGTGACCAGAGCATTAATCGTACGCAGCAGAGTTGTCTTGCCGGAGCCGCTCCGACCAAGGAGGGCCGTGGTTGATTGCGCCGCCAGCGAGAGACTGACGTCGTTCAAGATCTGCTGGCCATTGAGCGCAAGAGAGATCTGTTGAAAGGTGATCTCGTCGGCGGCCATCCATGCCCTCTCTCTGCGCCAACTCGCCTTTAGGAGGCGTCTTCCCTGGGCGAAGCCGGAAGGTCTGACGAAGTGTTCGGCGCAGCCGGCTCCGATCCACCGTGACCCTTTACGCGAACCACCGTGATCTTCTCGAAACCTTCTTTAAAGGTGGGTGGACGCAGCCGTTCGGCCATCTTCTGCATGACCTCATCTGTTACGACACGCTCTCGCTTGGAGTTGCGCTCCATACAGACGGCAAGAGGAACATCGAAGAACACCGCCTGGACCTCATAGCCGAAGCTCTTCGCCATCTTGATCCATTGCCGGCGCTCGTGTGGCGAGAGGTTTGTCGCATCGACATAGTTCCAGGGCATCTTGGCAATGAGACGCGCCCGCAGGAGACTGCGGAGGGTTGAGAATACGAGGCCTTGATAGCGCTGTTCCGTGATGTCATCAAACAGGATGTTGCGAAGCAGATCGCTCGAAAGCGGCGTGACGCCCCGCCGTTTATACCAGGTTGTCTTTCCTGAACCTGGCAAGCCAATAGCCAGAACGACATAGCCTCGGGGCGACTTGGCAGCCACTGCTTCCGCCGGCGGTGTACCCAGAAACTCAGGCTGGGTTTCCACGATGATCTTTGGTTCGGGAGTCTGCGCCGGTTCGGGAGTCTGCGCCGGTTCGGGAGTCTGCGCCGGTTCGGGAGTCTGCGCCGCTTCGGGAGTCTCTGCGGGCTGCGCTTCCTGAGCAGGCTGCTTTAAAGGTACATCAGAGATGGTTGTGACAGGTGTTTCTCCGGAGGGCTCTGATGCTGCTTGAGCGGCAACTGACGGCTCCTCCCGCGGGGTCTCCGCTTGCCGAGCAGGGAGGGCGTCTGGATAGGTCGGCCGCAGTGGCGCGAGCTGATCTGTCGGCAGTTCCTGCCCTATTTTACCGGTTGACTCGGAGTCATTCGGCGGCCGTCTCGAGCGTCGTCTCATCGTATTAAGAATCCATCCGCGCAGGTCGCGCATAGCTCGCTTGTAACACAGCGCCGAAATAAGCCGCAAATACGCTCCTGCTTGTGGCCGGAATCCACATGTCCTGGCTTAGGCCCATCCCCCAAGCCGCGCTTACAATACCCCTGAACGCACTCGCAGGCGACAGGAGCAACCGCACGTATGGCAGTAAAGGTAGGTATCAACGGCTTTGGCCGCATCGGCCGGAATGTCTTTCGCACAGCGCTGGGCAGCCCTGAAATCGAATTTGTCGCTGTCAATGACCTCACCAGTCCGGCAACTATTGCGCATCTTCTCAAGTACGATTCGATCCTCGGCAATCTCAAAAACGACATCACGTATGGTGATGATTTCATCTCCGTCGATGGCAAGAAGATCAAGGTCTTTGCCGAGCGCGACCCCGCCAAGCTCGATTGGGCTTCCGTCGGAGCGCAGATCATTATCGAATCGACGGGATTCTTCACCGACGCAACCAAGGCGAAGGCACATCTCGGCTCGACCGTAAAGAAGGTCATCATCTCGGCGCCGGCGACCAACGAAGATTTGACGGTCGTCCTCGGCGTCAATGAGGACAGGTACGACGCGGCCAGCCACCATGTGATTTCAAATGCGAGCTGCACCACCAATTGCCTGGCTCCGATCGTCAAGGTCCTGAATGACACCTTCGGGATCGCCTCTGGCATCATGACCACGATCCATAGCTACACAAATGATCAGGTCATTCTGGACACACCGCACAAAGATCTGCGTCGCGCACGAGCCGCCGCGTTGTCCATGATTCCCTCGAGCACAGGTGCGGCAAAGGCTCTGAAGCTTGTCATCCCGGAGATGGACGGCAAGCTCGATGGCTTCGCCATTCGTGTGCCAACACCGAACGTTTCGGTGGTCGACCTGACCTTCGTCGCCGAAAACCCGATCACCGCGACCACCGTCAATGATGCCTTGAAGAAGGCCTCATTGGATGGCCCGTTGAAAGGCTATCTGGGCTACACAGAAGAGGAACTGGTGAGCGCTGACTTTCGGGGCAATCCTCTCTCCTCGATCGTCGACTCCAAGCTCACCAAGGTCGTCGGTCAGACCGGCAAGGTGATCAGCTGGTACGACAACGAATGGGGGTACTCCAGCCGCGTAAAGGATCTGATCGCCTTTCTCGAAGGTAAAGGCCTGTAACCACCCGAGAGGTCGCACCGAAAGAAGTCCGGTTCCCGCCTCGGAAGCCGGACCTTCCGTCCGCTTTCCTCATCCAACACGGCATGAGCGAACGCACACTCCTAGCCGGAACCAGTCCCTACGAACCGATCATCGGCTTCTCCCGCGCCGTCCGCGTCGGCAAATACGTCTACGTGTCTGGCACGGGACCGGTCGATGCGGACAGCGCCGATCCAGCAACCCAGACAGAGCAATGCCTGAAGCTGATCGCAGCAGTCCTCAAAGAGGCTGGAAGTTCCATTGAACACGTTGTTCGAACACGCGTGTACCTGACCCGACTGGAGGACTGGGAGGAGATCGGGCGCATTCATGGCAAGTTCTTCTCGATCATCCGGCCAGCCGCCACTATGGTGATCGTCGCTTCCCTGCTGAATCCCGACTGGCGCGTAGAGATTGAAGCAGACGCGATCATTCCCGAAGCCTGAGACCTTGCCCTGAACCATCCGGAGACATCATGTCCAAACTGTCCCTTCGTGATCTCGATCTCGCGCATAAGCGCGTTCTGATCCGCGTTGACTTCAATGTACCGCTCTCGAAGGATGGCCGCGAGATAGGCGACGACACCCGTATTCGCGAGACGATCCCCACCATCGAGTACGCGATTCGCCATAAGGCAAAGGTGATCCTGTGCTCGCACCTGGGTCGACCGAAGGGACAGCGGGTTGAAGCTTTGAGTCTGCGACCTGTTGTCGATCGCCTGCGCGAGCTGCTGGATCATGTTCTGGGACCAGGCGAGAATGTCGCGTTCTCGCCCGATTGCGTCGGTGAAATCGCAACAGAGCTCTCAACCAAGCTTGAATCCGGTCAAACTTTGCTCCTGGAAAATGTGAGATTTTATCCGGGGGAGGAGGCCAACGACGAGGATTTTGCACGCCAGCTTGCCAGCCTCTGCGATCTCTATGTGAACGATGCCTTTGGCAGTGCGCATCGCGCGCATTCCTCGACAGAGGGTATCACCCATTTTGTGACACACTCAGCAGCGGGCCTTCTCCTCGAGAAGGAGTTGCAGTACTTGGGCAAGGCGGTCGCCGATCCGATCAAACCCTTCGTTGCCATCATCGGCGGAGCAAAGGTGTCAGACAAGATCGAAGTCATAGATCACCTGCTTGATAAAGTGGACACTCTGATCATCGGTGGCGCCATGGCGTATACCTTCCTGAACGCCAAAGGTCAGACCACGGGCAAAAGCCTGATTGAAGCAGATAAGATCGACATCGCTCGTGCGGCGCTCGAAAAGGCTGAGCGAAACGGGGTTACACTTCTGCTGCCTTCTGACCACGTTCTGGCTGACCGCTTCGCTAACGATGCAGTCATCACTCTGTTCTCGGGCGACGGTCCCTTTCCAGAGGATCGTATGGCCCTTGATATCGGACCGGATTCCATCAAAGCCTTCTCGACCGCCATCGCTGATGCCAGCACAGTTGTTTGGAATGGACCCATGGGCGTATTCGAGTTGCCGGCCTTTGCCGAAGGCACAACGGCGATCGCCTTTGCGGTCGCTAACAACCAGGATGCGATGACGATCGTGGGTGGTGGTGACTCGGTCGCAGCTGTTCAGCAGGCCGGAGTGGCCGATCGAATTACACATATCTCCACCGGAGGAGGCGCTTCGCTGGAGTTTCTTGAAGGTAAAGATCTGCCGGGTGTCTCCGCACTGACTGAGAAGACGACCTGACGCTCGCAGCAGTACGGAAAGCGTACACACCGCTCACGCGCTGAAGCGACATACCGACCATCAGAAATGGGAGCACTTAGACTTAATCGCATGCGAACGCCGATCATTGCTGCAAACTGGAAGATGTACAAGAGCCCTGCGGAGTCTGTGAAGTTCATTCGCGAGTTCCTGCCCATGATTGAATCTCATGGCGACAGCGAGGTTGTCCTCTTCCCGACCGCCACGTCCCTTGTGTCTGTGATCGATGCCGTTCGCGGCAGCGTCATACGGGCCGGAGCTCAGACTATGCATTGGCTCAACGAGGGGCCGTATACCGGTCAGACCTCACCCACGATGCTGACATCGATCGGCGCGACTCATGTTCTGCTCGGCCATTCAGAGCGGCGTCTTTACGCCAATGAAACCTATGAGCATGTGAACCTGAAGATTAAAGCCGCCTGCGCGCATGCCCTTACACCCGTTGTCTGCCTGGGCGAGATGCTCTCGGATCGACAGGAGGGCTACACCGCCGACACACTTATGGCGCAGATGGGAGCAGCCCTGGCAAACTTCCCCCAGGATAGGGCACATACTCTCGTCATCGCCTATGAACCGGTCTGGGCCATCGGAACCGGGTCCACTGCGAGCCCGGAGATTGCGAATGAGACGCACAGTATCATTCGCGAAGAGCTAAAACGACGCTTCGGTGCGGAGATCGCCGACGAGATGCGCATTCTCTATGGTGGCTCCGTCAAACCTTCCAATGTGGCAGAACTGATGGCGCAGCCCGAGATAGATGGCGCCCTCGTCGGCGGCGGCAGCCTCGATCCTGAGACCTTCTCGCAGATCGTTCGTTTCGGCCATCGGGACAAACCTGAAAGACCCGCCTAGCGTGCAGCTACTCTCGAGAGCGACGCGCACCGCTGTGCCGTCTTCCGTGTTCATATTGCCGGTGCGGCAGACGGGGTCTCATGCGATGGTAGGGAGCCTGAGCCTCAACTCGAGAAAAGGAAGTCAAAGGAAATCCACACAAAGCGAGCAAAAGGCGAGCTATCCAGCGGTTCATTGAACCTACCCCAAGCGGTACGTTCTCATGCTGGCGCACCAGACCCGAAGTGACGATGCCACTTCCGTGTAGCTCAGCTTAGTGAACGACGCCCACCTGATCGACCGGCCAATATACAAACGCGGCCTTGCCGTAGATCAGACCGCGATCAACCGAACCAAACTCCCGGCTGTCACTTGAGATGGATCGATGATCGCCCATAAGGAAGTAGTGCCGTTCAGGGATGATCGTCGTCGGCAGAGACCGATCGTCTGCGTAGCGAGCGGGAACATAGACTTCCGAGATTTGGCTTCCATTCACGTAGACGCATCCATGATCGATGCGTAGCTGATCTCCTGGTAGTGCGATCACTCGTTTGATGTAGCTCTTCTCATGGTCACGCGGGTACAGGAAGACGACGACGTCACCGCGGTGTATCTCACCTACCCGGTACGCGATCTTATTGATAAAAAGCCGATCCTGGTCTTCGAGCATCGGCAGCATGCTCGTTCCTTCCACACGGACGGGCTGGTACAAAAACACAATGATGAAGATGGATACAAAGACCGAAAGGATCAGGTCGCGGATCCAGGAACGCAGGGAGGAGCGAGCCGGATCCGAGTTCGGCTTCTGCTCTTGTCCTGCTTCGATTTCCGCATCCGATAGGGTTTCGCGCCTCACGTCTGTCGTCCTTTCGCTCTATTTCTTAGACGCCGGAAGGACAGAAGTATCGCTTGGAGCGCCGGAGCGCCTCATGCCGAGCCCCGGAACCAGCAGTCTTCCATCGATTCCGTCGGGGGACCACGTGTGTACGATCTCCCGAGCTAGCCGCGCGATCAATAGTTCTCCTGCGTTATCCACTGTCCAGCTCTTGTCGGCGTTTTCGTAGGTGAAGATGGAGAGCACCATGGGACCATTTTTCCCTGCAACGATCGCCACATCATTGCGAACCGCATCCAGAGATCCGGTCTTACTGGCAATGCCGACGCCAGTCTCCGTTGCATCCTGGCTTTCAAGATATCGTGGAATCGTCTCTCGATAGAACTGGTTGCGCAGCATGGTCAATGCTGTGCCGCAGAGAGCCGTGTCCCCGGCGATCATCGCCGCGGAGGTGAGAGCTGCACCCGGCCGGTCCAGCTGGCAGAGAGCGATGCGTTCCATCAGCATCTCCATCTCGCCAGCCGTCGTTTTTCCAAGGCCGAACTTAGGCTGGTCCGCCGGCATCGCTCCTACAGCGGGTTTGCCGATCTTCTTATAGAGATGAGTGTTTTCGAGTCCTACTTGCGTCATGCGGGCGTTGACTGCATCCACACCAAATCGATCGATGGCAAGGTTTGTTGCAGTGTTATCGCTTACGATGATCATCATTGTGAGCACGTCTTTGAGAGTGAGCGTGAGTGGGGCGTCAAAGAATGAGAGCAGTCCTGACCCGCTCACAGCATCCTGGCTCCTCAGGGTTATGCCTTCATCCCATCGTGCCCTTCCATCCCGGATCTGCTCCATCGCCTCGTACAGAATGGCCAGCTTGATCACCGAAGCTGTTTGCACCGGCTTTGAGGCATCAAGAGCCACAAACTTGCCTGTGTTCAACTGACGCGCATAGAGAGCTACATGACCTGGATACGCTGCTACAAGGCTCTGCAGTCGCTCCTGCAACACTGTATCGATTGAGGCGGAAGTCGCATTGCTGGCAAAGACCTGCCCTGACACGGCGAAGATAAGAAGAGAACAGCAAAAGTCTCGCAACCATCCACTTCCCGGAACCAGACGTACCATGCTCATCGACGGAGATCCTCCAAAGGCAGGCCGTTTGGCTACGTCATCTTGGTCATTGTTCAGGCCGAAGACTACGGTAGAATCACTGTGAACGAAGGCGAATCCTATGGCAACCCTTACCATGTTAGAGCAGCCTCCCTACTCTCGTCACGATCATCACGAGAGTTCTACCCTGTATGACCTGACGACGGAGACGACCAACTCCGCATCGGAGGGGCTGGATACCAAATCAGCACTTGAGATCGCTCGCATCATCAACCATGAGGACGCGAAGATCGCGGCGGCTGTCAAGAAGGCACTTCCTGAGATCGCCATTGTTATTGATACCGTGGCTCGATCACTGCGCGACGGCGGCCGTCTTATCTACGTTGGTGCCGGCTCCAGCGGCCGTATTGCTGCCCTCGACGCTTCGGAGTGTCCGCCGACCTTCGCCACTGCCCCCTCACAGGTGCAGTACATCATGGCGGGTGGGCCGAAGGCACTCGCGAGTGCGTCCGATGTCAACGAAGACTCGCCCGAGATCGGGCAGCGTGACATCGCCCGCCGTAGACCTACCCGTAAGGACATCATCATCGGAGTCTCGGCATCAGGTCGTACACCGTATGTTGTGGGCGCGATTGAGTACGCGCGGGCTCGCGGTGCGAAGACCGCCGCTCTAACCTGTAATCACAGGACAGCTCTCTCGCAGGTCGCAGACACGACAATCATTGCCGAGGTCGGCCCTGAGGTCATTACCGGCTCGACACGCATGAAGGCGTCAACAGCTCAGAAGATGATCTGCAACATGATCACGACCGGTGCTATGACGCGGCTTGGCTACGTGTACGAAAATCAAATGGTTAACGTGCACATGAAGAATGAGAAGCTGGTCGAGCGCGGTATACGCGTCCTGATCAAGGTCTGCGATATCGACCGTGAAACAGCGATTCGGACCATAAAATCTGCGGGCAAGTCCATTCCAATTGCCGTTGTGATGTTGAAAGCAAGGGTAGATAAGATGGAAGCCGTTCGACGCCTCACAAAATCAGATGGCAATGTGCGCCTGGCCATTGATGATTCCAGACTTGAGCTCTAGCGGTTGCTCGCGCGCCGGATGCGCTTCTCTACATCTGGCGCTCAGGCTTCTTCTAGCATCGAGTTCTTCTAGCATCCAGTTCGGCACCCCCCTTCATCGCACTCTTCCGTAAACTCTCCCTATGGACAAATTTGTCGTCCGTGGTGGGAATCCCCTGCTCGGCACTATCAAAATCTCTGGCGCTAAGAACTCTGCACTTCCCTGCATGGCAGCCGCAATCCTGACCGAAGATGAGGTCATCCTCGAGAACGTTCCGCAGGTTCGCGACATCGAGACCGAGCGACGGCTCCTGGAGAGTATGGGCGCCGAGGTGGAGCTCGGGTACGGCCGAGCACAGCATCGAACGCGTATTAAATGCGCCGTCCTCTCCGACCCCGTAGCTAAGTACGAGATCGTCAAGACCATGCGCGCCAGTTCCCTCGTGCTTGGTCCACTCATCGCGAGAACGGGTATCGCGCGCGTCGCCATGCCGGGCGGTTGCGCAATCGGCGGTCGCCCGATCGATCTGCACATCAAGGGTCTTGAGGCCATGGGCGCGACCATCACGCAGGAGCACGGCTACCTTGAAGCGCGCGCCGACCGGCTGAAGGGCGCACACATAGTCTTCGACAAGATCACGGTGACTGGTACGGAAGACCTTCTCATGGCAGCCGTTCTGGCAGAGGGAGAGACGCTCTTCGAAAACTGTGCGCGTGAACCCGAGGTGACGGATCTCGCCGCCCTCCTCATCGCGATGGGAGCCAACATCACCGGCGCCGGGACCTCCACAATCCGCGTCGTCGGAACGCAGAAGCTCCATGGAGCGCGGCATCGCATCAACCCGGACCGCATAGAGGCCGGCACCTTTCTCATCGCGGGCGCGATCACTGGCGGCGATCTCAATATCGACGGCTGCAATCCTTCCCATCTCGGCTCGGTTCTTGCGAAGCTGGATCAGTGCGGCGTCCGCCTGGACATCGGCGATGAATCCGTTCGCGTACGGTCGGGCGGAGAGCTTCGCGCCACCGACGTGTTGACCGAAGAATACCCCGGCTTTCCAACGGATATGCAGGCACAGTACATGGCCCTCGCCACACAGACCGACGGAATAACCGTTGTTACCGAAAATATCTTCGAGAATCGCTTCATGCACGTGCAAGAACTCAACCGCATGGGTGCGAACATCAGTGTTTCAGGACGAACTGCGACCGTCCGAGGCAGATATCCACTTCAGTCGGCAGCCGTCATGTGCTCTGATCTACGCGCCTCCGCTTCACTCGTCCTTGCAGCTCTTGTTGCAGACGGTGAGACGATTCTCGATCGTGTGTACCACCTCGATCGCGGGTACGAGCGCTTTGAAGAGAAGCTACGGGGCGTCGGAGCACAGATCCGGCGGATGGGTGAAGTCTTCGGCAAGAAGTAAAGGCCTGCACCGCATGAAACGGCCGATCCGTGTTGGTCTACACCGCCACCGTAAAGGTATCTTCACTCCGCGTCACCGCTCGATAAAGCGTATCTCGTTCAAAGGGCTGGCGGCCTGCTTCCGTGATCAATCGGACCAGGTCTGAACGACGCATCCCCTGTGGGGTCGTAGCTCCGGCGTCATGGTAGATCTTCTCTTCGATCACAGTACCGTCGATATCGTCCGCGCCGAATCGCAGGGCAATCTGCGCGATCTTGGGCGTCATCATCTGCCAGTAAGCCTTGATGTGGGAAAAGTTGTCGAGCAAAAGCCGGCTCACCGCAATCTGGCGAATATCCAACATTCCTGTCGTTCGCGGGATGTGGTCAAGGGCTGTGTGGTCAGGGTGGAAGGCCAGCGGAATGAAGGTCTGGAACCCTCCCGTATCGTCCTGTACCTCTCGCAGACGCAGTAGATGATCAACACGATCCTCGTCATTCTCAACGTGCCCGTACAGCATCGTGGCATTGGATCGTAACCCGAGTTTGTGCGCCATTCGAGCGGTCTCCAGCCACTCCCCTCCATCAATCTTGTGATCGCAAATAATATGTCGGACTCGATCTGCAAAGATTTCCGCTCCACCGCCAGGCATGGAGTCGACGCCTGCCTCCTTCATCCTTTGCAACGTCTCTGGAATCGTCATCTTGCCCCGTTTGGCAAAGAAGGCAACTTCGACCATCGTAAAGGCCTTGACATGCACCTTAGGAAAGCGCTGCTTTAGTCCCTGAACAAGATCCATGAAGTAGCTGAAAGGCAGGTCCGGATGCAAACCGCCGACGATATGGAACTCCGTAACCGCCTCGGTATACCCACTGGCCGCAGTGGCAAATGCCTCCTCAAGCGCCATCGTGTAGGTCCCGGCGTCTCCCTTCTTGCGCCCGAAAGCACAGAGCCGACAGGAGGCAACACACACATTTGTCGGATTGATGTGGCGATTCACATTGAAGTAAGCGAGATCCCCATGCAACCGCTCGCGTACATGGTTCGCCAACCAACCAACCGCGAGAATGTCGCCGCTTCGGTAGAGTTGTACTCCATCTTCAAACGTTAGCCGCTCGCCATGAAGAACGCGCTCCGCAATGGAGCCAAGAGCAGGATCATCTGTCTGGAAGCCGTGACGCGGAGGACTAAACGTAGAAGAAGAACTCATAGCTCTAAGTTTACGCTTTCGATCGAGACCCTTTCTTCCGGATGGTAAGTAGCCGTCTACCGCAGCCGGGACATTTCTTCTGGAAGCAAATGCTCGGCATACATTTGGGCAGCACCAAAGGCGGAGAGGTCTACTTCCCGAGAGGGATTGGCGACTCGATCATCTGTGGCTGCAGCACCATACCGTCGTAGAGGGTGGCACCGACCATATGATCGCCCACCACTCGCACAAACCTCATGTGCCATCCGGTATCCCAGGACTTTGTCGTAAAGTCAGGAACATGAATCGCAAAAATGAGGGTCGTTGTACTATTCGCCGTGGCGATCACCTGATGTGTTCTGCGATCATAGGTCAGACTATTCACGTCACGAATCGGCAGATTTGGTGGATTCTGCCATCCTTCCATCCCCCCACGTTGAACAAAAAGACCCTCACGGCCCCCAACCCAGAGATCGCCTTCGTCATCCAGGGCAACCGCCGCAATCTGAGTCAGCGAGTCGGGCTTCGCAATCTCCGTCCATGTCGTACCGCTGTCGCGGGAAAGCACTAGCGAACTGAGCGTTGCCGCCAAAACCAGATTCTTCGCCGTCGTTACAGATCGGTACATCCCGTTCGGTACGCCTTCCAGAAGACTCCAGCTCTCCCCGCTCGTCGGACTGATCATGAGACCCTTCGTGCTCACGGCGAAGATCAGATTCGCATCTGCCGCCAGCCCATAGACACCGCCGTCAAAAGCCTCACCCTTTGCGACCGGGAGAGTTGACCGTCTCCGGGCTCCCGTCGGCACACTTCTTGCGGATGAATTTCGCTTTGCAACAGACCCGGACTTTACAGTTGCAGCGGCCGCAGATGTCTCTCTAAAGTCGCCGACCTGCGTCCACATCGAGTCTTTCAGCCGAA
This sequence comes from Acidobacteriaceae bacterium, assembly GCA_903642235.1. Lineage (GTDB taxonomy): Bacteria > Acidobacteriota > Terriglobia > Terriglobales > Acidobacteriaceae > Edaphobacter. The sequence goes on from CAHJWL010000002.1 coordinate 47,903, forward strand.
AGATCCCATGCGATGTTCCCGCCACGAAGGTGCCGTCAACGGCCTGTGCCAGCCCAAATACGTCACGACCGCCAAGGCCTGTACTCTGCTGAATCCACGTAAGCCCTCCGTTATCGCTCGTGAAGACACCGCCCCACTCCTTGTCGTTCAAGATGCCGATGTAGAGAGTAGCGGGATTGCGCGCATCGACTGCGTACGCGGCTACCTGCCGGGCGACGAACCCCTTATTCGCCGGGCTGAAGCTCGCACCTCCATCGTCGGACGCCAGAACACCACCTCGATCCGTGGCCAGCAGCACCCTCCTTGAGTTCTTCGGATCGACATAGACGTCGTTTACAATGACCTCAGGTCCGGTCGTCCGGTTCCACGTCTTGCCTTCGTCCGTTGTACGGAATAGACCTTCCGTCGTTCCGGCAAAGACCGTTGCCAGTTGCTCCGGATCCTGCTTAAGGACGCGGGTTCGTCTTGCGGTCGAAGGAATGCCCTGGATCTTGCGGAACTTCGCGGCAAAGTCATCACTCTTGTAAATTCCAGAGCATGCACTCGCATAGACAGTGGACGGAGACTTTGGATCAACAATGATGGAAAAGACATCCGAGTCGTCGATGATGCCTTCCTTGATATTGATCCAGTGCTCCCCGCCGTCCACTGTTTTCCATGGGAGATGCCACGTGCCTGCGTAGATGATCGCCGGGTTAACCGGATCGATAGCGATTGACTCAACTTCGTGAATCTCCGTACTGCCAAGCGGACTGATCGCCTTCCAGTGAGTTCCACCATCCGTTGAGCGGTAGACCCCCGTAAGAGTTCCCGCAACGATCACCTTGCTGTCTGACAGGGATTCAGTCATCGAGCGGATGGACTCGCCTTTCATGTCCGGATTCTCTGTCCAACTCTTACCACCATCCATGCTGCTGTAGAGACCACCCTCTTTGCTGCCCGGAACCCAAACCCCCACTAACAGGTGCTTCGGGTTACTCGGATCAACCAGGATGTGGTCGAGTGCCAGATCGTCCCTCAGGGCAAGACGAGCAACTCTCGCCCAAGTGGTGCCTCGATCCTGCGTTTCGTAGATCCACCCGTTCAAGGTGCCCAGATACAGATGCTCATGGTTTGAGGGATCAATTCCGAAGGAGCGGGCATCTCCGCCGAATGGACCAAAGGGTAACCAGGGTGCAGCCGACGAAGGACGGACGCAGACGAAAACTAAACCAACGAGAAGCAGGAGCCGCACACGTTGGAGCGGAGACAGGGCAGGTACACAGGGCTGCTTCATGGAGCGTTGTACTTTCTTGCTGCACAAGGAGATCGGTCAGTTTGCGATTAGGTGGACGCCATAACGTGAGAAAGGCTGGCTGGGTGACAACCCAGCCAGCCTCCGCTCCCGTTTCTGCAGGTTTACTTCTTGTGATGACGGGTTGCTGCCGCCGTCCTCGGACGAGCCTTTACCGCAGACTCATCGACCGCCGTGATACCAGTGCTGTCCAGAGTTGCTCCAGCCGGGATCAACGTCATAGTGACGGTCTTGCCGTCCTGTGTGCCGGTATAGGCGGCGACGCGGGAAGCATCGATGCCCTTCTCCTTCACCAGGTAATCCTTGGTGTTGACGGCACGTTCTGCAGCCAACTTGTTACCCATACGCTCTCCGCCTGCGGCATTTCCAACAACCGCAAGTTTCGCGTCTGAGGAGCGCTGAAGGTTCAGAGAGATATCATCCAGGCAAGCCTTGGCTTCATTGTCAACACGGGTCGGACGACGCTTGTCGCGATCAAAGTTGATCGAGCACAGATTGCTGGTCGTCGGAGCCGGCGGCGGTGGCGGTGCGTTCACCGTTACAGTCGTCGTCTGCGATGCTGTCTGACCCTTGTCGTCAACTACGTTGCAGGTTACGGTGATCGTGCCTGGCGCAGCACCTGCCGTGCTCAGGGTAGCTGTTGAGGTGTTACCCGTGATCGACCCCGCCGTTGCGCTGTAGCTATACGTCAACGGACGATTCTGCGGGCTTACTCCATTTGCAGTGATCGTCGAGGACTCACCGGGGTTGACGCTCGACGGATTCGCTGAGCAGGTGACAGTTGGCGGCTCGAAGGCCTTGATCGTATACGCAGCCGAACAATCGGCCATCTCACCAGGCTTCTTGCCTTCCGTTACATGGCCTTTCGCCGTGTAGCTGCCAGGGTTTGAGGCTTTCGTGTCGATATTCGCGACATTGGACGTTCCGGTGATCGTGCCACCGTCTGTCGTCCAGGTGTAAGTGGCCGTCTTCTTCGGATTCAGGTTTGCTGCAGTGCCGGTGACTGTGATCGGATCACCGGGGTATCCGGTCTCGGGAGAGGCGACGCAGGCGAGTGTGACAGGCGGGGGCGGAACGATGCTGCCGAAGTGCGTCACAATTCCGGCACTTAGCTCAACCGCACTGAGATTGGCCCGTCCACCCATTACACCTGGTGTCGGAGGAGGAGTGTACGGACCGAAGTCCGCATGGATGTACCGGTAGTCCGCTTGGAATAGGCGAAGCGAAAATCGATGGTTTAGGAAGGGAAGGTCGTAGTCCATGCCGCCACCGACCGCGAGCGTGGGTCCCCACTGGTATGGCTCATGATAGAAGGGTGTCCCGCTGTTGTTTGGTCCACCAATTCGCGCACCACCAGCAAGAGCGTGCGCAAACAGCGTGAAGTTCTGCATAGGCGCACGGAAGATCGGACCCGCTGAACCGGTGTAAAGGCCGTCGTTATTGCCATCCGGGTGAGCCGTAAACAAAACTTCGGCTCCGACGTACTTGTTGAAGTAGTACGCGCCGCTGCCTGCGGCACCCTCATCCACCGAAGAGTAGTTGATGCCGGCGGGCTTCACCTGTCCGTGGGCACCAAAGTACGAGTATCCAGTGAAAATATCGACCCGCGAAGGGTTTGGCCCAGCTGGGACGGGCGCGCTGGGGGCGGTCTGTGCACCCAGGCTAACAGCGCCCAGGCTGACCGCACATGCAGCCAGTACGTACCGGCCAAGTTTAGAATACGGGCTATAAACCATTCCACTTCCTCCGAAAAACGTCTGCATATCTTCCGAGATGCTTGAATTCTGTTGCGTACATTCGCTTTATGTTGAACTTTGATTCGATCCACTTTATAGCAGTTGTAAACCAGATCGGGAACAAATTCCGCGCGGCACTGCACTTTCTTCGTTCAACTCTACTAGGATAAAGGACTTTCTCCACCACATTCCGAACCTGCGGAGTAACGAATCAGAAGGATTGACCCGTAGGCCTTAAGGAGCATCCCTTCGGAACACCTCAGCTCAGGTTCAGCGTTCTTCGCACCGTCCCACGTTCTGCCTGGATCTTTTCCTGCAGCAGCGTAATGGCGTAGAGCAGTTGCTCGGGACGCGGAGGACATCCGGGCACATACAGGTCCACCGGAATGATCTGATTGACACCCTGCAGCAGGGCATAGTTGTTGAAAACTCCGCCAGATGTCGCGCACGCGCCCATGGAGATCACCCACTTCGGCTCCGGCATCTGTTCGTACAATCGCCGAATCACGGGTGCCATCTTCTGAGATACGCGTCCTGCAATGATCATGAGATCGCTCTGCCGGGGAGACGGGCGAAACACCTCCGCTCCAAAGCGCGCAATGTCATACCGCGATCCACCCATCGACATCATCTCAATGGCGCAGCATGCGAGACCAAAGGTCATCGGCCAGACCGAGTTCTTCCGAACCCAATTGATCGCCGCATCCATCGAGGCAAGCACGATTCCTTCCGGCTGATCGTACCCCCAATTCACCTCATTCACCTTGACCTGGTTCTTCGCCATGCTGTCCATACTGCCGAATAGATATCGGTCGCCGCTTTGCGGTGCGTTCGTGGGCCGGCCGGTGCTGGTGTTCTCGCTCTTCATGCGTCTATTATGACGGATTCCCTTGGTTACGCGAACAGCGATTAGGCTCCGTCTATCGGGACGCGGTCAGAAACACCGACTCGCGTTCGGATTTGCTTGCCCGGATGCCCGGATCGTTCAGGAGAGAAAAGAGGACCCTTCAGTTGAGCCTCTCCAGCAGCACCTTGCGGCAGAGCATGTCGCCACGGGCATCACAGCCGGGCTGCTCACACGCGCCGACCAGATTCAGCTTGCATTGGCCAGAATGGCCTCTCTGAGCGCCGCCACAAGATGGATCTGTTCCTGTTCCGTTAACTTCCGGCCGGCCCGCGTCAGATAAAAAACGTCAATCGCCGTCTCACCCTCGGTGTCGACCAAAGCGACCTCGATGTTGCAGCCATGCGCCGCCAGCGTCAAGCTTAGCGCTCGCAGAAGCCCGGGTGTGTCTTCGGTTACCAGTTCGACCAGAGTGCTGTGCGACGAGGCCTCATCGTTGATCGTGAAGGTTGGCGGCGAGGGCGCCAACAAGGCACGCCGGCCAGCTCTGCGTCGGCGCCGAAGCAGCATCTCCACCTCAACCGTGCCGCTCACGCAGTCATGAATGCTCTGGACAAATCGCTCCCGCTCTGCCTCATTCAGCTCGAGCGTTCGGAAGCTGTCGGTGAAGCGAAAACTATCCACCACCGTCCCATGTCGGTTGGAAAATGCATCCGCCGTCACGATATTCATACCCCAGGCTGCCAACGCGCCAGCCACGTTCGCGAACAGCAGCGCACGATCGATGGTTACCAGCACCAGTTCGCTAACGGTCTGCGAAAAATGGAAGTCTATCTGCACGGGATCCGTACCAAAGCGCCGCGACATCTCGAAGTGCATGCGGACCTGCTCCGCACTCCGAGTTCGCACATACCGCTCCGGAAAACCCTCCACGAAGTCGGTAACAGCTTTACTTTGCCCGGGCAGGCTCGCGGCCACATGCTCGATAAAGTCATTCGCCAGCCCACTCACTCGTTCATCGTCCACACTGTGGTCAAGATGATTCGAAGTCGCGATATAGAGCCGCCAGAGATTCTCCGCCTTCCATGGCGTCAACGCATCCGGGTGCACCGCGTTAAGATCTGCATACGTAAAGAGGGTCAGCATGCGGAGTGCTTCCTGCGTCTGAACTTTTTTGGCGAACTCACGGATCGTCTTTGGGTCAAAGATGTCCCGTCGCAGCGTTGCAGACATCTCCAGGTGGTTGCGCACCAGATCTACGACCATCTGCGCCTCTGAAGGCTCGAGCTCCAGGCGTGAAAGAACCCCCTCCGTCAGGCGCGCGCTCTCAGTCGTATGGTCGACCGTGCTTCGGCCCTTGCCTGTGTCGTGCATCAGTGCGGCAAGGTACAGGATCTCCTTGTGCGGCAGCTCTCCCAGGACCTGGGCGAAGCGCTTGCTCCAGACGCTGCCCTCTCCATCTTTCTCTCCCAGGGAATGGAGGGTATCGATCAGCACAAACGTGTGCTCATCGACGGTGTAGCGATGGTACGCGTCGCGAATGACCAAGGCATCGATGCCATGAAATTCCGGTACCAACAGCTCCAGCAGGCCGACCGCATGCATCACTCGCAACGCTGCTCCCGCATGTCGGGCCAGCAGGATCGCGCGCAGTCGATGCCACAGCCCCGCGCCATCCTCTAGGCGATCAGCCAGCGCTGGCAGATTCGCCAGTACGTCAGCTTCGACCTCTGGATCTGGTGTTACCCCCGTCCGCGCAACCTCCACAAAGAGGTCCAGAATCGTCTCAGGATCTGAGCCTCTGCCCTTCCTCGTTAGGCCTGCGGCAAAGCCAACACGGTTCCCTGCTGTCTCGTAGCCGGACGGCCAACGCGCCGCAGAAGATCGTCGCCCGAGTTTTGCCAGCAGACCTGTTCCGCTGGTTGGCGAAGCGAGTGTAGACGTTGCACGTGAGACAGCTCGCTCGACGCTCCGTGCGTGCCGAAAGTACACCCGCATCCAGTACGCCGCGTCGGGCACTCCGTCGCGCTCGGGGCCCTGCTCAGACGACACACCGATTCGCTGCTCCGCGGCTGCATCCTGTGCCCGCCAGTCCAGCGTATTGTCGTCCCGTTCGTGGCGAAGATGAAGAAAGCATCGCAGCCTGGTCAGGAAGTCGATCGCTTCCTGAAAATCACTCTCGTCCCCGATCGCCCCCGCGCCGCTGCCTAAGGAGAGCCGCTGGAGCACGGATATCCAGCGTGTGACATGCACGTCTCGAAGACCGCCGGGGCACTCTTTCATGTTCGGCTCAAGATGGAAGATCGTCTCGCCGAACTTTGCATGCCGCAGCCGGGTCAGATCTTCGATTCCTTTTACGAGGACCTTGAAGTCCCTTTGCGGAAGTTTTGGGAAGGTCTTCGCCAGCCTGTCTGCGAGAAGCTGATCGCCACAGACAAGGCGCTGATCGAAAAGTGCCAACGCGAACTCTACGTTGTCCGGATCGACACGGTCACACTCAGCCAAGCGTCGGATCGCCGGTGCGAATCGGGCACCCGCATCCCACATCGCCTCACTTATCGAGCGGATCGCGGTCTTCACCTCCCGCTCGCCGGCGTCGCTGCTCAGCAGGAAGAGCAGATCGACATCGGAGTACGGGAAGAGTTCTCGGCGACCATAGCCACCCGTCGCAATCAGGGAGACTCCGCGGTGAAGCTGCGGGCAGGATTGAGTCGCTCGCAGCCACAAAGCACGAAGGAGGTCATCCACCGCATCTGATCGTGTACGGACAGTCTCCGCCCCGCCAGCCGCCCCAGTGCGAAACGATTGTGCAAGAGCGGCCATCGAAGCACGGTAAGCTATCCGCGGGTCGTCGGAGATCGGCTGCTCTGGCGTATTCGATCCGCTGCTCATCGTCTCCAGCCTTCTTCCGGTGAGTCCTAGCCGGTGGAGAATCGCCGTTGAGGCATCCTCTTACAAAGCAGTCTCACCACGCTCATCATTCCGGATCCTTATCACCTCATCGATGCGCGATACAAAGATCTTTCCATCGCCGATCTTTCCCGTGCGGGCTGCCGTAGCGATGGCCTGGATTGCCCTTTCGAGTAGATCATCCGGCACCACTGCCTCTAATTTAACCTTCGGGAGCAGGTCGACAGAGTACTCCCTGCCCCGGTAAAACTCGGTGTGGCCCTTCTGCCGTCCGTGGCCCCTCGCCTCGAGAATCGTCATTCCCGCTACGCCGATCTCGACCAAAGCGTCCTTGACGGCGTCCAGCTTGGATGGCTGGATCACGGCTTCAATCTTGTGCATCATTCTTCCTCCACGCCAGGCTGCTGCGCTTAGTGCGCCCAGTCATACCCTTCTTCACCATGCTGCGTGAGATCGAGGCCTTCACGTTCGTCCTCTTCGTTCATACGCAGACCCATCACCTTGTCCACGACGAACAGAATACAGACTGTTCCTATGCTCGAGAGTCCCCACGCAATTGCTATCCCTACAATCTGATTCAGCAGCTGAAGCGCATTCCCTTCAAGCAGGCCTGTGGCTTTACCTGCACCGAAGATGGGGTTGATAGTGCTGTTCGCAAACACTCCTGTCAGCAAAGCCCCGATCGTCCCACCCGCGCCGTGCACTCCAAATGCGTCGAGCGAATCGTCATACCCGAAGGCGGATTTCACCTTGACGACCATGAAATAGCAGAAGGCGCCTGTGATCAAACCGATCCACAATGCACTCATCGGCGTGACGAAGCCAGCTGCGGGTGTGATGCCCACGAGCCCGGCTACTGCACCCGAGATGGCTCCCAGAGCCGACACCTTCCCTTGCCGCATCCACTCTGCCGCCCCCCAACCGATCGCCGCTGCGGCGGCGCCAAAGTGCGTCGCTACAAAGGCGGAGGTCGCAAGCGAACCTGCACCCAGCGCTGATCCAGCGTTGAAGCCGAACCAGCCGACCCACAGCAGGGCCGCGCCAATGAAGCTCAGAACGACCGAATGGGGCGGCATCGGAATCTTCGGGTACCCGACACGTTTTCCGAGGTAGAGAGCCGTTACCAGCGCCGACACCCCGGACGTCACATGCACCACCGTCCCGCCTGCGAAGTCGAGGCATGGAAAGCGGCCGCCCAGCGTTGCGTTCAGCAGGCCATGCTTGCCCCATACCATGTGTGCCATCGGGCTGTAGACAAAGACCGCCCACAGAATAAGGAACACCAGCATCGCCGAGAATTTCATCCGCTCCGCAAAGGCGCCTGTGATCAGCGCCGGCGTAATGATCGCAAACATCAGCTGATAGACCATAAAGGTCTGGAGCGGAATGGTTGCTGCATAATCTTTGTCGGGCGCCAGCCCGACCCCGTGAAGGAAGACGTTGTGCAGGCCGCCCAGAAAGGCGTTCCCGTCGCCAAAGGCGAGGGAGTACGTCAGCAGGGCCCACAAAACCGTGATGACTGCCACCATGGCGAAGGTCTGCATCATGGTGCCGAGTACGTTCTTCTTACGCACCAGACCGCCGTAGAACAGTGCCAGACCCGGGGCGCTCATCATCAGGACCAATGCCGAACTCACCAGCATCCAGGCGTTATCGCCTGCTGTCTGCGCCGCTGCGATGGCCGTGGCGTTATCGCCAGACTGCTTCTCCAGCGCCGCCACGCGGTCCGTCTGGCCTGTTGCCGCCATCTGCGCGTTGACCTGCGCTGACATCCCAACAGATGCAACGAAGACAGCAAAAGCTAAAAGCCATTTCCACATTCGAAGCCGCATAGTGCAACCGCCCAGTCTGAGATGGAAGTACGGTAATGCGGCAGAGGCTATCGCTGCTGCGTAGCTATGAAGAAGGTGTTGCTGCGCGGGGACTCCCGCAACCCTTCTGTTCTGCCTGTTCTGATTGGCTTAATCTACACAAGCTTTTCCGCAAACGAAAGTTGCCTTTCGGTATGCGGACTCCTAGATCGGCTGACGAGACGAGATCTCCGCCATGGATGCAGCAACAGCGCGAAAGACATCGTCGACAGTGATCCCGGTCAGACATCGCTTCCTCTCGACCAGGCAGGTTTCCAGACCGCAGCCCCAGCACTGTGTCCGGTGATACAACACCCGATGCCGCTCGCCGTATGGAAACCAGACCCGGGGAATGTTGCGGGCTGCGAAGATCGCAACACAGGCCGTCTGCACCGCCGCGGCAAGATGCATCGGGCCGGAGTCGTGCCCCAAAAAGAGCCGGGCACGCGCGAACACCGCCGCACTCTCCCGCGGTGTTAGCCTGCCGCATAGATTCATCACCGGCCCGGCCGAGCCCTCACTCCAAAGTGCGGCGGCAAACTCGCTCGCCTCGCTCTCAGACTCAGCACCGGCGAGCGCCAGGGCATGCTGCGGAAATGCCTGGCCCAGCCGGGTCAGCAGCGCGCGCCAGTTCTCCCTGCCCCAGTCCTTGGCCTGTACCTTTGTACCCACGGACACGGCCAGAATAGGCCGCGATCCTGCCGGTGCGAGCACAGCCGCAGCCTTCGCCCGCTCCGCCCCCGTAAGGTGAAGATCCCATGACGCTGCGTCGTCCAGTTCGGCCTCTCCCAGCTCCGCCAGATTTCTTGTCAGCCGTGCTGCCTCTGGCTCAAGCATGAAGGGGATCTCCGGCATAGCCACATCCGGCGCTCCTACCTGCGTAAGCCCTCGGCCAGTCTCCCGCTGCGGCTGATCCATCGCCTCCGAAAGCGGCACGCCGATCAGCCGCGTCACCCCGCACAGCCGGAAGAAGGCAGCATCCCGTCGCGCAGATGCGACACCCCGGCCAGCCGCCATATAGACCAGCACCTGAGGCCGGAAACGTACAATCTCAGTCCACACCCGTGCCAGTTCCACTGGTGACCGCGTTCCGACGGAGTAGCGGAGATAGCGGTGCACCAGACCCGTGTTTTCCAGAATCGCAGCCGCCGGTGGCGCCTTTGCACTTACTGGATAGTTCGTCAGCATGCATCGTTCGGCGCCCGGGAACGCGCGCGCTACCAGGTGCAACGCCGGAAGAGCGATTAAGGTGTCGCCCAGAGATCCAAGACGGTAGATCAAGACCCGGCGGATCGCAGGTTCGATCTTGATGAGCGGCGGCTTACGGGGGAGGAGAGACATCGTCCGTTTAAGAATGCCCTACTTCCTGCCGCAGACCAACCAATACTCCGGCCTGCGAAACGGATGGTAGCTGCGGTAGAGTGACGAGGGTGATGGTCTCCACGCTCCAGTTCGACGCACGACAGCTTGCCCGCTTGCAGACGCTCTGGACCGAGCAGTGGCATTGCTTGGGCGGCACCGCTCACCCGCCGCCGCTCGCCGGACTCGAAGACCTTGTGTCCCAGGAGCACCACTCCAACTTCGCTCTTTGGCATGAAGAAGATAAGACCCGCGACCCCCTGGCCACAGACAGCGACATTGCAGGCGTGAAACGCGCCATTGATCGGCTGAATCAGCAGCGTAATGACCGCGTCGAGCAGATGGATGCATGGCTGCTCCAACACCTTCCTCAGCCAGCCGGATCAACTCCGCTCCATTCGGAGACGCCCGGCATGATGCTCGACCGGCTCTCCATTCTCGACCTTAAAGTCTTCCACACCTACGAAGAGAGTGAGCGGAGAGATGCAACGCCTGAGCATCGAGAGCGGAATAGCGGCCGTCTTCTTATCCTCCGGGAACAGCGGTCTGATCTTACCGACGCGCTGGACTCTTTGCTGCGGGCCGCCGCCGCCGGGGAGAAAACCTTCAAGCTGTATCGCCAGATGAAGATGTACAACGACCCTGAACTTAATCCCCAGGTCTATGGCAAGCGGCGGGGTTGACCCGCACGCGGGCTCTGCGTATAAACCGAAACGAGAGTACAGAGCGGAGCGCTGGAGTCTCAGTGACTGAATTGCTCCTCTGCACTCCGTGAGAACGTTATGGCTCAGACAAAAACAGTGACAGCGACGACCAAGCGATCGGGAAAGATTCTCGAAGGCACAAAACCACAGACGGTCGATGAGACGCGTGCAAAGGCGCTTGCTCTCTATGAGTCGGCCGTCCGCCTGATGCAGGACGGCAAGTACGACAAGGCACATGCGGCTTTTGACAAGATGCTGGCTACCAGCCCAGGTGATCTTGCCGATCGCATCCGCATGTACATCAATGCGTGCCTGATGAAAGTTCAGAAGGGCCGGGTCACATTCCTCAGCCACGAGGAGCAGTACGACTACGCCATCTCCCTTCTGAACTCGGGCAAGTACGACGAAGCGCGCGAGCACCTCCGCGAGATCCTGGCCGAGAACAACAAAGCGGATTACGCCTTCTACGGGCTTGCAGTGCTGGCCAGCATCAGCGGAGATTCGCATCAGTGCCTGGAACATCTCACCGAGGCCATACGGCAGAATCCACATAATCGCATTCAAGCTCGAGCGGATTCGGACTTCCAGGACATGGCGGACGATCCGCGCTTCACCGAACTCCTCTATCCTGAGGCCTAGCGAGAGCGACCGGCATCTCTTCTTGCAACAACGGGGATTCCAGTGGGGATCTAAGCAGGGCTAGGCTCTGCCTTGCGTTTCGAGCGAGAACGAATACCCCCTTCCACGGTACAGAACACCGAAGACAATGCTCTAGACTGAGTTCGCGCAGAGAGTCGCATGCGAGATCGATGAACATTCAGAGTCATAGTGTGTCTGCCGGACGCACCATCCGCGTAGTCTGCATCGGCGGTGGAACCGGCCTCTCTACCCTGCTTCGCGGCCTGAAGCGTTATGTTGCCGCACCGGTTTCGCATGATACGGACGGTCCGTTTCACAGCGATGTTCCCACCCTCATCCGCGACCTGGTCGCCATCGTCACAGTCACTGACGATGGCGGCTCCTCCGGCCGTCTGCGTGAAGACTTTAAGATGCTCCCACCCGGCGACGTGAGGAACTGCCTGGTCGCCCTCAGCGAAGACGAGCATCTGCTCTCCAAGCTCTTCCGCTACCGCTTCAAGCAGGGCGAACTGGAAGGTCACAGCTTCGGCAATCTCTTTGTCGCCGCCCTCTCTGATATAACCGGCGACTTCGCGCAGGCCGTGCAGATGTCCTCACAAATTCTCGCCACCCGCGGCCGCATCTTTCCGGCTACCAACACAAATGTGACTCTCTCCGCCAAGATGCACGACGGCACTACCGTCCACGGTGAAACCAATATCACCGCGAGCAAATGCAGCATTACCGAACTGATGCTTGATCCTGCTAGCGCCGGGCCTCTCCCGGAGACCCTCGATGCCATCGCGAACGCTGATCTCATCACACTCGGCCCCGGTTCGCTCTATACCTCACTCATTACCAATCTGCTTGTTAAAGGCGTCCCCGAAGCCCTGGCCGCCTCAAAGGCGACCCGCGTCTTCATCTGCAATCTGATGACTCAGGCGAACGAGAGTCTGGGTTTGACCGCTTCAGAGCATATCGAGCGCATCGCTGCCCATGCCGGCCCGCTTCGCTCGCGCATCTTTGACTACGCCCTCATCAACAACTCACCCATCTCTCCGCAGCGCTTGGACCAATACGCCCGCGAAGGTCAGTCTCCCATTCAGGCAGACCTTGACCGGATTAAAGCTCTCGGCGTCGAGCCGGTCGTCGGCAACTTCGTGCACGAAGGAGACGTCCTCCGTCACGAGTACGACCGCGTCACCGAAGCCTTGCTCAACATAGGTTTACGCGAGCGCAGGCGGCGGCCACGGGAGTAGCTACGAACGAAGTGCCATCCTCTCGTCAACTAGAGGTGTGATTCTCTGTGGTTAGGGCGGCTTGCCCGTCTATAGAGCCATGGCCGGCAAGATTCCCTGAATAAGCTCCGGCTGTGGAACTGTCTCGAGTGTTCTTTTCAACTGCCCACATGCCGCATAAATGTCTCGTCCACGCGGCTTGCGGACATACGTGGGCAGGCCATTCGTCACCAGCGTCTGCTGGAATCGGCTTACATCCTCTGGATCAGGCTGCCTGTAGGCGATTCCCGGACCTGGGTTCCAGACGATAAGGTTCACCTTTGCCCGCCGCCCACCCAACAAGGCAAGAACCTCGCGCGCATGCTGCGGCTGATCGTTAATTCCACCAAGCAGCACATATTCGAAGGTCACCCACTCCCGCGTTCGCAGCGGCAGCGTCTCACATGCCGCGAGCAGAGCCGCAATGTTCCACTTGCGCGTGATCGGCATGATCTGCTCCCGTACGCCGTCGTTTGACGCGTTCAGTGACAACGCTAGCTTCGGCCGGATCGCCTCCATCGCAAATCTGCGGATCGCCGGTTCAATCCCTGAGGTCGATACCGTCATGCGCGACTCTGGAATACCAACTCCCATCACCAGCAGCCTCACAGCCGTCATGAAATGGTCGTAGTTCAGAAGCGGCTCACCCTGTCCCATGAAGACAAGATTGATCCGTGCCGGATTATTATTTCCTCGTGCACTTGCCAGCTTCACTCCGTGCCGATTCAGCACTGCCGCTACCTGTCCGGCGATCTCCCCAGCCGTCAGATTTCTCCGGATGCCCAGCTTTGCGGTCAGACAAAACTGGCAGTTCACCGCGCATCCGACCTGCGACGAGACACAGATGGTTGAACGCCGAAAGCTCGCTGCAGCTATCTCGCTGATATGCGAGCTGTCCTCAGGCTCCTCCTCGAGAGCTGCTTCCGTCCCATCCCCGCGCTCTCCGCCGTCACCCTCCGGCATCCACACCGTCTCTACCGTTTCGCCGTCTGCCAGCCGCACCAGATAGCGCTCTGTCCCGTCCACCGATAGCGCCGTTGATGACAGCACAGGAAGTTCTACTGTGTGCGTCTTTCCGATGCGCTCTCGCAGCGTTGCCGGCAATGTTGAGATCTCATCAAGTGAGCTTACCCGCTGCTTATAGAGCGCGTCGTAGAGCTGCCGTGCGCGATAGGGCTTTTCTCCAAGACCGGCCATCAAGTCCGTAAGGTCAGGCAAGTCCAAGCCAAAGAGTGCCTGAAGCGTCAGCGGGACCATCGAAGAGGAAGAAAGTGTGGACATGTGTTGAGCGGCTTATCCGTCATTTGGTAGTTTATCGCGTGGGTTGGCTGCATGGCACACGAGGGCCTGCCAAGACGACACACCCCTGTGAAAGAATAGTGGGAAGGAGTTTCATGTCCGCTTCGGCTTCCCCCATCGATACGCTCAGCCCTGAAGGACGCGTCGTCCGCTCTACAACTCGAAATATTCGCCGAACCGTGCTGCCCAATGGCATGCTGGTCCTCACAGAGCGAATGAGCCACGTCAACAGTCTTTCGATGGGTGTTTGGATCAACAGCGGTTCGCGGGATGAACTGCCAGCCCGTAACGGCATCTCCCACTTTGTCGAACACATGGTCTTCAAGGGCACCACGTCCCGTTCCGCTCAGCAGATCGCGCGCGAGGTCGACAGCATGGGAGGCAATCTCGATGCGTTTACCAGCAAGGAAAATGTCTGCTTCAGCATCAAGGTTCTTGAGGAGAAAGCCGAGCCAGCGCTGGATGTTCTCTCCGATCTCGTGCTTCATCCCACCTTCACTGCAGACGATGTCATCCGCGAGCAGGGTGTCATTCTCGAAGAGATCAAAATGGATGAGGACAATCCTGACTACCTAGTCAACGAGGTTTTTACTCAGAAGTTCTGGAAGGGTGACTCTCTGGGACGTCCCATTCTTGGCACCGCCGAGACCGTTTCCAGCTTCAATCAGGAGATCCTCTTCCACGAGCACGCTCGCCGCTTCGCGCCGCAAACCATGGTCTTTTCTGCTGCCGGCGATCTCGAGCACGACGCTTTTGTCGAACGTGTCGAGCGCCGCTTTGGTTCCGTTTCCCCGCATCTCGATCCACTCATGGCCAGCCACACGCCTCCCGTGGCCAGGCCGCACATCACTCTCAAACGCAAGCGCTCGCTCGAGCAGGTGCAGATCTGCCTTGGTGTTCCCGCCCCGCCCGTCAACGACCCTAGACGTTACGGTCTGTATCTGATGAATACCATCCTTGGTGGAGGCATGAGTTCCCGCCTCTTTCAGACCATCCGTGAAGATCGTGGACTGGCTTACTCCATCTACTCGGAGATGAGCCCGTTCCGCGATACAGGTTCATTGTGCGTCTATGCCGGGGCTTCCGTCGAAAAGTCTCGTGAGGTTGTTCAGCTTACCCTCAAAGAGCTGAAGCGTCTCACCTCTGAGGCGATACCCAAACCCGAACTGGACCGGGCCAAGGACCAGCTTCGCAGCAACATTGTGATGGGTCTCGAAAGCTCAGGCAGCCGCATGGCGAATCTGGCGCGGCAGCAGATGTACTACGGTCGCTTCTTTGGCGTTGACGAGATTGTGGCCGATGTAGACCGTGTCACAACGGAGGAAATCCAGGCACTCGCGCAGGAGTTGTTTCAACCGGAAAAGCTGGCGTTGACCATGCTTGGCAATCTCGGTGCAATGAGAGTCGATCGAGCCGACCTCGTGGCATAGAGCACTGCACCCTGCGGTACTCTGTTCGAACATGAAGTGCATCACTTACATATCAGGTAAAAGGGATAGATCGATGAGCAAAGGCAGAAAGAAGTCGAATGCTGAAGAAGGCTTTACGCTGATTGAGTTGCTGATTGTTATGTCTGTCATGCTGATCCTTATGACCCTGGCTGTGCCGCAACTCTTGAAGCTTCGTAAACAGGCAAACGAGACCAGTGCCATCCAATCCGTCCGTACCATTGCGCAGGCGGAGTTACAGTACAACTCGGCTTACCCGGCAAACGGGTTTGCTTGTGCTCTCGCGAACCTTGGTGGAGATCCCAAGTCTGGTGCGCCCACC
Organism: Acidobacteriaceae bacterium; assembly: GCA_903642235.1. Classification (GTDB taxonomy): domain Bacteria; phylum Acidobacteriota; class Terriglobia; order Terriglobales; family Acidobacteriaceae; genus Edaphobacter. The sequence continues at coordinate 63,564 of CAHJWL010000002.1, forward strand.
GCGCAGGCCGCCCAGTTAATTGAGCCTGCCCTTAGCACAGGTCAGAAATCCGGTTACACCTTCGGCATCACTAACTGCACCAAGGTGACGGTAAACAACCAGGACATGTATACCTCCTTTGAGATCACGGCCGTTCCACAGTCTGTCGGCAAGACGGGCGATGCAGGGTTTTGCTCGGACGAAAACAACACCATCCGTAAGGATCCCCAGGGTTCTACCAGCTGCACTCAACCCATCCAGTGATGCATTGGCGTAAACGCACCTCAATAGCCAGTGCTCTTGCACTGGCTATGCTGCTTTCACGATTGCTGAGCTCGCAGAGTGCAGCGCTTTCAGCTACAGACGCGGCTGTTTTGAAGTCAGTCGACACCCACTATAACCATCTGCATTCCCTTCGAACTGCATTTACTGAGACGTATGACGGTCTCGGAATGCACAAGTCAGAAGCCGGTACCCTCTTGCTCAGCAAGCCAGGCCGCATGCGGTGGGCCTACACTGAGCCTGCAGGCAAGCTCTTCATCCTCGATGGCAAGTACGCATGGTCCTACTCGCCGGGGAATGCTCAGGCTCAACGTGTGATTGCTGGACAAATAGACGATCTTCGATCTCCGCTTCGCCTTCTTCTTGGCCATGTCCAGCTTTCGCGCGAACTCACACATGTGCGCGTTACCTCACAGCCGGACGGATTTCGCATAGAAGGCGTACCACGCGGACAGGAAGCCCGCCTAAGGCATCTGACTGTGCTCACAACTTCCGGCGGAACTATCCAGCAGCTAAGACTTGAGGAGAGCGACGGCGCTGTCACAGACTTCCGCTTCTCTGCCATGGAGGAGAACCTGCCTGTAAAGCCAGCGGACTTCTTGTTCACGCCTCCACCGGGTGTTCCTGTGGTCGAGGGCTTGCCGCCCATTTAAGGATCGCCAGGCGGCACGCCATCTCCCTTCTTTCGTTACAACTTCACCGTTCCCTGTGTCCCAATCTCGACCTTGCCGCCGGTTGCCGCCGCCGCAACGTACTTGATGCCGCGCACCAGCTTACTGCTGGAAGCCTCCCAGTACTGGGCCTCATGCACTGCGACCCGCATGACCGCGATCGCTGGATCGGTCTCGCCCTCAGGAAACCAGGCTTTATACATCGGAGTCCAGAGTTCCTCGATCTTTGCCTGATCCCGGTAGACCGACGCGCGGCCTTTAACCGTCACATATTTTGCATCGGTCGGGGCTGCGTACACCAGGGACACATGCGAATCATCTGCCAGTTCCTGAACTTTGCCAGACTCCTGGCGAGTCAGAAAATAAACATTGCCGTCGAACTCGGTCTTCTGCGTGACCATCGGCCGACTGTCGAAGCTGCCATCCGGAGCAACCGTCGTCATCATGGCTACTCGTATGTCCTTGATCAATTCCCCAAGCTTCTTGACGCCGGCCTGACCGGACAGATGTTCTTCACTCATATCGTTCATCTCCTTTGTCCTAAGATGCACGGGACCCCTGAAATGTGCCGGATCGAGTCACGCTGGATTCATCAAGCACCTCGTAAGATAGAACATATGGCTGTATGCAGATTGTGCTGCGTCGCGCCATCGAAAGGCTTTCTCCTTGAGCGCACTTCTTCCCGTCCCGTCTCTCCCATCCGCAGAGTTCCATCAGGCCGTTCTCCATCCAGTCCCCCGAGTGGCCGTCTTTGACTGCGATGGCACGCTCTGGTCAGGCGATGCCGGCTCCGAGTTCATGAAGTGGACGATCGAGTCAGGCCTCGTATCCCGTGAGGTCGTTGACTTCGTTGACAGGCGCTACCGTGCCTACCTTCGCGGCGAAGTGAGCGAACTTGCCATCTGCGGCGAGATGGTGCAGATGTATCAGGGGCTGCAGGAAGACGAAATGCGTCGGGTTGCCAAAGTCTACGTCGCCGAATTCATTCACGCGAGGATCTTTCCCGAACTACGTCGCCTCGTCGAGCAGTTACATCTCACAGGAACGGAGATCTGGGCCGTCAGTTCCACAAATAACTGGGTCATTGAAGAAGGCGTCCGCGAGCTTGGCATCTCTGCCGACCATGTTCTCGCCGCGAGAGTCGCATGTGCAAACGGCGTCGTCACGAATGCACTTGTGGCAGTACCAACTGATGAGGGCAAGGTCACAGCTCTGCGACAAGCCGGTGTACTCGCGCCCGACGTGGTCTTTGGCAACTCTGTTCATGACGCCGCCATGCTCGCACTGGCGGGTCGGCCCTTTGCCGTCAATCCGACACAGGCTCTCGCCGAACATGCACGGCAGGTTGGGTGGCCAATCTATCTTCCTGCCGCTGTTTAGGGCCATTCTCGGCCCTCTGCCGGGGACCTCGCGTGAAATGATGCAAAAGTTTGCTGAGCCCTTTTACCTGCTCTTCTCGTCTTAGTTATCAGAGTGTAGTGAAAGAGCCTATTCGCAAGCTGAAGGGGCAGGTCGACGCCTCCATGACTCCCACGGTCCGATACGTAGTGGCTGCGCTCATTCTGCGTGAGCAGCCCGCGCAGATTCGTGAGGTTCTGATCTGCCAGCGCAGGCCGGATCAACCGATGAGTCTGAAATGGGAGTTTCCCGGCGGAAAAATTGAAGCGGGGGAGACCCCTGAGACGGCCTTGGCGCGTGAGTTGAATGAGGAACTTGGCATTAACGCCACGATCGGTCGCCATGTGGCCGGTCTTCGTCACCGCTATCGAAACGGCGCTTCTATCGATCTGCAATTTTTTGTTGTTCAGGAGTTCGAGGGAGAACTCGAAAATCGCATCTTCAACGAGATGCGCTGGTCGCCCCTCGAGGCGCTACCCGGCTATGACTTCCTGGCCGCAGATCTTGATCTCGTCCGCGAACTGGCAGATGGGAAGTATCTCTAAGCCACGCGCGAGAGATGCACTGCTCGCTGGGTTTCTCAGTTTTTGGCCAGAGAATGCGCAATCTCTGCGAGCACCGTTACTATCTTTTCAACCTGGGCGTCATTACTGTAGCCGCTCTTCTCAGCGCGGGCGTGGCCTGCAGCGGCGATGCGCATTCGCGCCGCTTCATCCGGCAGATAGCGATGTATCTTAGCGACGCATTCGTCGATGCCGGAAAAGAAAACTGCCTCTTCATCCTCGCGAAAACGCGCACGATGACCGTCTGAGCGCTCCGCCAGTAAGAATCCGCCACATGCCGCGATCTCGAAGCTTTTGTGTGCGAACTCGTCCTGATTTGAATGTGTCAGGAAGCTCAAGTTGATCTTTGACGCCCAGATCGCCTCCCGGTAGGCGTCGTGGTATACACCGTCTTCCCCCGAAAACAGCTTCGCGAGCAGCTCCTGCGAGAGGGCGGACCGCCAGACGCTGGAGCCGGAGAGGGTCAACGGCAGCTGAAACTCGGTCGCCAATCGCAGCAAGAACTGAGCCCGGTTGTCATATGGGCTGCCGATGAAGGAGATCTCTCGCGTGCGATCCGCGTCGCTCCATCCGGCTGGCGGAGAAAAGTGCAGCGTCGGCTCGTAAGCCGTCTGAATTTTCAGGACGCGTCGCGCTCCCCGCATGGAGTAGTCGCGCACACTTACATCCCGCTGCGTTATATGCAGGTCAAACTCCTTAAGACACTTCATGTAGAGGCGCCATCCCGGATCGCGTCGCGGCCCAAATGCGTTATCGATCATGTAGCTCGCCGTCACGATCTGCCTGCGGCGCATCGCTCGTAGAGTGGAGGGTTGCAGACCCAGAACCTTGTCTGCCCAGAGCGCTTCTACCCCGTGCCGTTCAGCTATGGCCAGCAGTTCCCGATTAAGACGCTGGACATGGGGTCCCAACACGGCTCGAAATGCCAGCTTCCGCAGCACTGGATGAGACAGCTCGTATCGATTGATGTCGAAAGGGACTACCACATGCCCGAGACGCTCAAGAGCCCACAACCGATACAGAGCGGAATCATTTGGCGTCAGACTGCCGGCATACAGAATCTTCATCAGTCTGGTTGTCTCCGCTGAGATGCCAGGCTGTGCATCTCGCAAAGTTACCTGCGAGTACCTGTCTGCCAAGCACTTCTCCAAACATATACGCCCACACAGCAGGCCGCGAGTCCTTAGTCGCTCGCCATGCTATGACCAAGAGCCTCCCTTGACAATCCCCGATCAGAGCCGCACACTGCGAGACAGTTGCTTTCCAGACATTCGCTTCTACACTGTGATCGATCGAGGTTCTGCTCTTGGCAGATTCAACGGCAAGCCGTATGAGCATGACGCTTTCCTCCTCGCTTGCCAGCGTGGATCAGGCGGAACGCGCCATCGAAGAATATGCCGAGCGGGTCGGCTTTGACGAAGACACGCGAGGAAATATCGCCATGGCTGTTCGCGAAGCCGTCGTGAATGCGGTCCTGCACGGCAACGCTTATGACACCAACAAGCAGGTGACCGTCTCCTTTGAGACGACGACCGACGATCTGCTGGTAAGAGTGGCCGACCAGGGAGCTGGCCTCGATCCTGAGTCGATTCCCGACCCTCTTGCACCTGAAAACATTCTGCGCGGCTCCGGTCGCGGGATCTTCCTCATTAAGGCATTCATGGATGAGGTAAACTTTCGCAAAACTCACCCGGGCACAGAAGTGACTCTGATCAAACACAGGACGCCCGCATAAGTCGGGCTTTATAAGGAGAGCTTTTCGATGAGCATGAAGGTATCCACTCGCCAGGTAGACGGCATTACCATTTTAGATCTCAGCGGACGCATCACCCTCGGGGAAGGCAGCGTGACCATCCGTGACGCCGTGCGGGACGTACTCGCAAAAGGTTCAAAGAAGATCCTCCTGAACCTTGGAGATATCAACTATATCGACAGCTCTGGCATCGGTGAGCTCGTGAGCGCCTTCACCACGGTAAAGAATGCAGGCGGTGAACTAAAGCTGCTTAATCTCACGAAGAAGGTTCATGATCTCCTTCAGATCACCAAGCTTTACACCGTCTTCGATGTGAAAGACGATGAAGCATCCGCCATTTCTTCTTTCACCAAGTAGTTGAACTGACTTCAGGGAGTGAAAGGACCTCTTTCGAGGTCCTCTCACTCCCTTGTTCGTCCTACTTGCTGAAATCAACCTTTGGCGCGTTAGAGTTCTCAGGGTTTCCCTTGAAGTACTCGTCGCGGTACCGGAATCCAGCCATCCCAGCCCACACGCTGTTCGGAAACTGCTGCACATAAACGTCATAGTCCCGCAGTGTGCGATTGTACCGGCTGCGCTCCACGGCAATGCGATTTTCCGTCCCCGCCAGTTCATCTGACAGCCGGATAAACTGCTCGTTACCCTTCAGGTTTGGATACTGCTCCTGCAGGCGGAAAAATGGTCCGAGCGCCACGTCGAGTTTGGAGTTTGCATTGATAGCCGACGCTCGGTCCGGAGCTCCTAAAACACCCGCCCGCGCGTTTGCAATGTTCGTCAGGACCGTGGTCTCTTCGGTTACGTAGCCTTTCACTGTCGCGACCAGATTCGGAATGAGATCCAATCTCCTTTGCTGAACGACGTTCACCTGCGAATAGGCCTGATCCACATCCTCGTTCATCTTGACCAACTGGTTCTTCGTGCTTACATAGCTGCCAAAGCCTAAAAGGCAAAGCAGAACAACGATAACAACTGCTCCAATTGCAACCCAGGTGCCCTTCATGTCTTTTCCTCTGCCCGTACGGGCTGTTTCAGTCTACGAGCATCGCTCCAAGAATGTTCCGGCTGTACTGTAACACTCTGCCATCGCTGCGCTGACGGGTGTGATGCGTCAGAAGTCTCCGGATGCGCCTCCACCCCCTGACGAACCGCCATCGAACCCCCCGAATCCACCACTGTCGTTATCGCTGCCGCCACCGAAGCCGCCGCCGTATCCACCGCGGCCGCCGCCACCCAGGCCGCCGCCCAGGATGTTCCCAAGGACAAACCATCCCAGACCACCGCCGCCGCCTCGGCCACCCCGGCCTCCGCGTCCCATGACAGACAGCACGAAGATGCCGAGAAGTACGAACAGCAGGATTTGGCCAATGCCAATCGAGGTAGGTTGCGCTGCCTGACGCCCAGAGGCTCGAGAGCCTGAGGTCAACGTCACTCCGGCGTCGGTCGCGATCACCGTCGCAATTTGCCGGACGCCAAGTGGAACCGCAGCATCGTAGTCGTTCGCCTGTGCGTCCGCTACCATCGATCGTCCGATGTCACCGACCTTTGCGTCGTTCAGAATACCCTCAAGCCCGTACCCGACTTCGATCCGGCCTTTTCGCGGGCTCATCACAAGCAGCATCAAGACACCACGATCTGTGCCCTTCGCGCCTACCTTCCATTTCTCTTCAAGCTCTGTGGCGAACTCCTCAATCGACTGATCGCCGTCGATGGTCTTGACCGTCACCACAGCGACCTGCGCATGGGCCTGTCGATCAACAGCAGTGCACAGCGATTCGACCTGTTGTCGGACCGGGTCCGACAGGACGCCCGCAAAATCGTTTACATACCCTTGCGGAGCTGGCAGTCCAGCGACTGTTTCCGCATACACAGCAGAAGGAAGAAAAAAGACAAAGCAAAGACCGAGAAGCCAGCGCGGCATGGATAGAGCCTCTGGCTTCCATTATCAGCCTTCCTGCAGCGGCGGAGAGTGCGTCCTCTACTGCGGAAGGTCTGACGCTGCCACCTTTGCTGGGCGGCTGGTCTGCACACCCTTGTTTCGCACAATCTGATCAGCCGCAACCATCTGCTGACGAATCAGTTTCGTCCCATTTTGCACGGTCGTTCGCAAGCTTTCATCCAGGGTGTTAGCCGCTTCGGATCGGAAGTCCCGCAGAGCGCGATGTTCACCCTCTGCGACTGTCCTGATGTACTCACGGTCGAACTCTTCACCTGACAGGTTGTTGAGTCGCTCATATACCATCAGCTCCCGCGGAGGGAGCTTCACCGGAAGCATGACACCCTGCGACTCAGCGACGGCTCTCAGACCATCGTCGAGACTGCTGTGTTCGGCAATGAGGTGAGTAGCAAAGTCCTTTATCTCATCACTAATCGATTTATGCTGAACCAACTCGCTCACCTTGAGCGCGAGCATGCGATTGGCCGCTGCTTGCCGAAGAAAGATCCTGTCGCGGATCGCCGGCGCGGTTGCCTCAACACTTCCAGCCTCTTGATGCTGAGTCTCCCGCCCACGTGAGCCTGAAGATGCGGGCGTTGCAGTCGACGTTGGCTGGTCTGACTCTCCCGCCTGAGCGCGAAGGTGGGCAGAGGTGAAAAGAAGTGCTGCGCAGAGCATGCAGAGGAATCGGAGGTTCCATGGAGCAGGCTGAGTCGAAGACATGGGCAATCTCCCTATGACGACAGCATCATAGACCTCAAGAGCAAAGACTGTATCTCCTGAATATGAAGTACACCTTGCCTCGTGGCCTCAATCCTCTAAAAGGCGATAGTCTGTCCTCCAGGGCCGAGGAACCAGACTAAATGACATCTCCAGCACCGGTCGCACGCCGCGATCCCAAATCCACCGTGCTTCATGGCCAGACACTCTCCGACGACTTCGGCTGGTTGCGCGACAAGAACTCGCCTGAGGTCATCGCCTATCTGGAGGCTGAGAACGCGTATACCGCTCAGGCAATGTCCGGTACCGAAGGTCTGCAGGCAAAGCTGTATAGCGAAATGCTCTCGCACATCAAAGAAACGGACGAGTCAGTGCCCTACCCCTACCAGGGCTGGTGGTACTCCACACGTACAGTCGAGGGTAGTCAATACGCGATCCACTGCAGGCGCAAAGCTGCCGGCAAGGAGATCGATGAGGCTGACGCTGAGGTCGTTCTGCTTGATGTCAACAAGCTTGCCGAGGGACATGCTTTCATGTCGCTTGGCGGCATGGCAGTCAGTCCGGACGGCTGGCTGCTTGCATACACAACCGACGCGACCGGATTTCGCCAATACACGCTACACCTGCGGGATCTGCGCACGGGCGAAGACCTTCCGGACACAGCAGAACGTGTCGGCTCGATGACCTGGGCAGCCGATGGGCGAACTCTTTTCTACACCACAGAAGATGAGCAGACCAAGCGACAGGATAAGCTTTGGCGGCACATCGTAGGACAGTCGAAAGAAGCTGACACACCGGCTTACGAGGAAGCAGACGAACGCTTCAATCTTGGAGTCGGCCGCACGCGTGATGGGAAGTTCATCCTGCTGGAGGCGGGAAGTCACACGACCAGCGAAGCGCGGTTTCTCGACGCGTCTGCACCCGAACAGGACTTTCGAGTTCTGGCGCCGCGGGTAGAAGAGCAGGAATACTCGGTGGATCACCGCGGCGGCCTTTTTTACATTCGCGTCAATGACATAGGGAAGAACTTTCGCGTTGTGACGGCTCCAGTCGACTCGCCCGGCCGCGAGCACTGGACCGAGTTTCTCCCGGAGGTGCAGGATGCACCGCTCGAGGACTTCGATCTCTTCCAGAGCTTCTGCGTCTGCTCCCGGCGGCGCGCTGGTCTCACCACTCTCGAGGTTCTTCCGTTCGTTGAAGGAACACGCCTCGGAGCGGCGAGTGAGATTGCATTCCCGGAGCCCGCCTACACGGCAGCAGGACACGTCAATCGAGAGTTCGAAACGACCACCTTCCGCTACAGCTATCAATCGCTTGTCTCACCGGCCTCGGTCTATCGCTATGACGTGAGTACCGGCGAGTCGACCCTCCTGAAAGAACAGGAGATCCCGGGCAAGTTCGATCGGGCGCGATACGGCTCTGAAAGAATCTGGATTACGGCGCAGGATGGCACGCGTGTGCCGGTTTCGCTTGTGTACCGTCGCGATCACTTCGCGAAGGATGGCTCGAACCCGCTCTACGTTTATGGCTACGGATCGTACGGCTACCCCTTGCCGATCGGCTTCAGCGCGACGCGGCTCTCGCTGCTGGATCGCGGGCTCGTGCTTGCGTATGCACACATTCGTGGCGGCGGAGAGATGGGCGATCTGTGGCATGATGCCGGCAAAATGATGGTCAAGCGCAACACCTTCAGCGATTTCGTCGAAGTGACCGAAGCCCTGGTCGAGCAGCGTTATGGCCACCGAGAGCGTGTCGCGATCGAAGGTGGAAGTGCTGGCGGCCTGCTGATGGGAGCGGTTGTCAATCTCAGGCCGGATCTCTTCCGCGCCGTGCTGTCGCATGTGCCCTTCGTCGATGTCATGAACACCATGCTTGACGCCTCACTTCCCTTGACCGTCGCAGAGTATGAAGAATGGGGCAATCCGAATGAGGCCGAAGCCTTCGCTTACATGCGCAGCTACTCCCCGTATGACAATCTGCAAGCCGGCGCGTATCCCGCCATGCTGGTAAAGACCAGTCTCAATGATTCGCAGGTCATGTATTGGGAGCCGGCCAAGTACGTCGCCAAACTGCGCCGGCTGAAGACCGATCACACGCCGTTGTTGTTGCACGTCAACATGGACGCGGGCCACGGCGGGGCGAGTGGCCGTTACGACTACCTGAAGGAGATTGCCTTCGATTACGCGTTCCTGCTCCAGGAATTGGGTATGCAGGAATAAGGTTCATCCAGTCAGGGTTGTGGCTTTTCCTCTTCCAGCGGCTTACGCAACACCCACGTCGTCATGCAGCGGTAGTCCTGAACGATTGTGGTCTTGAGCGGGTCGACAAGCGTTGCGTCAAGCTGCTCGGTGATTTCGAGCAGTGTGGACTCGCTGACAAGGAACCATTCGCTGCCATCGCCGATTCGAAAGATGTTCTCCCGTACCGGCTCGAAGTCCATACCGATGTGGGAGCCTAGTCGGCAGAAGAGCAGGCCTCCAGGCCTCAGAACACGCCAAAGCTCCTCGATCATCGTCAGGAAATGAGCCTCGTCGCGCGCGAAGTGCAGAACGGAGTTGCAGACGATTGCGTCAAAGAACCCTTTGTCGAACGGAAGTGCTTCAATGAATGCCTGCACAAAGTTCGTCTCAGGAAGATCGGGGGCAAGTTGCTTCGCCAGCGATCGCACGTGCACGACAGCTCCGGCCTCGCTATCCAGGGCAAACACGTTGCATCTTTCACGGAGCAGGTAGACAAGATTGCGACCATACCCACAGCCTGCATCGAGCAGCCGCATATTCGATCCCAGATTGCCCCGAAGGATCTGATCGAAGACATAGATATCTATCTGGCCGAACTGCTCTTCAAGTGTCATACGTTCCTGCTGCGAGGCTGGTCCTTCAGGAAGTGTTGTCCGGGCGGCATACGTTACGCCTTGCTCGTCACAGTCTCTGCGGAAATGGCGCCGCCCTCACCGGGCGCCAGGAAGAGGTTTGTCTCCAAACCATGCTGGCGTGTGTACAGGTCGAAGTACCGGCCCTGTTCGGCCAGCAGAGTAGAGTGTGTCCCCTGTTCGACAATGTGTCCTTGCTCGATTACCAGGATCTGGTCGGCTCGCCGGATGGTAGAGAGCCGATGCGCGATAACAAAGGTTGTGCGACCCTGCATGAGGTAGTTCAACCCTGTCTGGATCATCGCTTCGGACTCCGAATCCAGAGAACTGGTCGCCTCGTCGAGGATAAGAATTCGTGGGTCAGCGAGGATCGCCCGTGCGATGGAGAGTCGCTGCCGTTGTCCGCCGGATAGCTTGACGCCCCGCTCTCCGACGATCGTTTCGTAGCCCTCCGGAAATCGTTCCGCAAACTCATCCACACGTGCGATTCGGCAGGCCTCCATCAGCTGCACCTCGGTCGCCTCCGGCCGCGAGAAAAGTATGTTCTCACGGATGCTTCCGTCAAAGAGAAACGTTTCCTGGAGTACCACCCCAAGCTGATTGCGATAGCTTGAAAGCTTCACGGTGGCGAGATCGACTTCATCTACAAGGACGTGTCCGCCCGTTGCCGTGTGAAAGGCGCACAGCAGCGAGATGATCGTCGACTTGCCGGAACCCGAAGAGCCGACCAGCGCCGTTGAGGTGCCCGGTCGCGACGTGAAGGAGATGCCGTGCAGTACGGGCTTTCCCGGCTCGTACTCGAAGGTGACATCGTCGAAGACAACGTCGCCCCGCAGCACAGGAAGAGCGACAGCGCGGCCAGGCTCACTATCCTCCTCCCGCTCAGACAGGATCTCGGAGGTCCGATCGATGCCCGCGATAGCCTCCGTGAGCTGTGTCCCGATTGAGACAAGCTGCACGATCGGCGCGATCATGAACGCGAGAAACATGACATAGGTGACGTAGCCACCCTTGGTCAGGTGCCCGGCCACGACCTGGTGAGCTCCCAGCCACATCACCAGGGCACCGACAAAACCAAGCACAGCAGTCGAAGCAAGCGCCATGAAGCTTTGCGCCGTGAGAGAGCTGATCACATTATTAAGAAGCCGCTGCGCCCCTGCGGCAAAAACACTGGCCTCACTTTCCTCCGCGTGGTATCCCTTCACCACGCGAACCCCGCCCAATGACTCCGTCAGGCGGCCCGTCACCTCCGCATTGATCTTTGAGCGTTCCCGGAAGATCGGACGAATTACCTTAAAGGCGCGCTGAAGAATTAAGCCAAAGATCATCAGGATGACAAACGTCAGCAGCGTCATCTTGACCGAGAGCGAGATGAGATAGCAGAAGGCAAAAATTGCAGTCAGCACACCGCCAAAGAAGTCGATCACACCGGTGCCGATGATATTTCGCACGCCTTCTACATCAGTCATGATGCGCGCAACAAGTGTGCCCGTCCGGTTTGAATCGTAGAACGAGACGGGCAGCCGTCCAATGTGGGATTGCACCTGCGTGCGGAGCTCCGCAATGAGGCGTTGGCCAGCCTTTGAAAGCAGCTGCGTGAGCGTGAAAGACGTGATGCCCTGCAGGATCGTCGCGATCACGACGGCGCCGACAATGATGGGCAGAAGCCCGATCTGCCGTTTGTCCATCACATCGTCAATCAGGTATCGCGTGCTCGCAGGGAGAACCAGACCGCTGGCACGATTGATGATCATGAGCCCGAAGCCACTGGCGAGCAGCCATCGTCGCGGGTATACGAGTCTTCCGATCTCCGGAAGAACCTTCTTCAGCGGAGGTTTCGGGCGCTCCGCGGTTAGACCGGCCGTCGTTGCACGGCCTGTTCCGCGAGAAGCGCGGTCACCGCTGGGCAGGCTGGGCGACCCTAAGCTCGAACTGATGGACATCGAAGGCCTTTCATCGGGAACTACTCACGCCGCTGGTGCTAAAGGGCAAGCCGGGTTCTACGCGCCGCTATAAATGATCGAACGCAGAGCAGCACGAAGAGCAGACAGACCAGCGACATGGCCGCCTTCTCTTCGAGCGCAATCGGATGTTCAAAGGCCGCTCCATGGGCCAGACGAAAGACGTCGATGTCTGCCTTGATGGACCCGAGAAAGAGCAGCAGCGCCAGCGTGACCGCAACGTGCATCCAGAGCATGCGCTTCTTCAGCTCGGATGAACTCGCGAGAGCGCCGAAGATACAGAACAACAAGCCTGCTCCTGCGGGAATGAGTGCCGTTGGATGATTTGAGCCAGTGGCTACGAAGCCGCCAATCGCAATCAAAATAAGGAGAATACCGACGCCGATCGTTAGTTTAGCCATCCTGTCAACTCCTTCAACTTCGTACTGACCGCTACGGGTGCGCCACGCAACTACACCCTTGCGGCCTTCTGAATCTCGGCAAGCATCTCGTCCGGCGTCCATTCATTAGTGGGATACCAGACAACAATGCGTCCCTGTCGATCTATCAGCGCTGTCGACAGCGAATGGTAGAGAGAGCCGGAGTCGCCGGGTGTAATTCCGACGCCAAAGAACTGAGCAACTGCAGCTAGCTCAGCCTCCGGGGGTGCGGCAAAATCCCAGTGCGCAAAGGTCTCCTTTGTGAAACGCCCGGTGTAGGAGCCGCCGTAGCTTCGCAGCACCTGGGGCGTGTCATACAGTGGATCAAACGAGATAGAGAGCAGGTGCGTCTCTCCATACAGCTTCGGGTCTTTTGCAAGCGCTTCATCAATCGCCGCGAAATTGCGGCTCATGCGCGGGCAATAGTCCGCAACCGTGCACCGTGTAAAAACAAAGGTTGCGAGAAGCAGGCGACCGCGGAACTGATCCAGATGAATCGTGCGATCTGACTGGTTCAATAATGCGAAGTTTGGTACCAGATCACCGGGTGCCGGCGTGTGATACTGCACCGCGGGTCTGTAGTCCGGCCGCGCCTGGGCGGTCACGACAATCTGGTCCAGCATAGGATCAGAGAATCCGTCGGCATCCTTTCGCACCAGAATGGTTGCCGCAATGCGATCTCCAGGATGGAGCTCCGTTGCATCTGCTGGATTCTTCAACTTGTACGGCATCGTCATCGCGCCCATGAACCCCGGAACCGCTTCATGGTCAAGCGTGACACTGCTCCTCTGGACCGCCACTACCTTGCCACGTACCGGAAATTGCTGCAGGGCAGCGGAACTTCTGCTGGAAGTTCCTCCCGGAGTCGTAGGCCGGCAGCCCAAGGCTTCAGTAATGGCGATAGATGCGACTAGAACGAGCCGAGCTCTGCTGAGCAAATTGGTCACAATCACGATAATAATGGGTGACAGCGCAACCGCCATGCACCAGAGCCGATCGAGGTTGAGGAGATGAAGGCAGAGGCAGAGGCGGCGGAGCAAAGAGTACCGGAGCGACACTCGATTGCTGGCGCGGAGCAGGTTCCTTCGCTCGGCATGATGCTCTTTGCCTTCATCCTTACCGGTCTTGGGACAGCGATGCTCGGACCACTTCTCCCTTTGCTCACCAGGCAATGGCATCTGCGCGATGAACAGAGTGGCCTCCTGCTGCTGGCCCAGTTCTGCGGTTCCTTTCTTGGGGGCGCCACTATTTCGTGGAGGCTCAAGCGAGGCCTCCTTTTGGGAGTATCAGCTTCTAGCCTGGGACTTTTTGTGTTTGCCATCTCGCCGGGATTGAGCTTCGCGTGCCCTGCCCTCCTGCTTGCCGGCTTCGGGATAGGTCATTCCCTTACCGCTGTCAACATCCTTGCCGGTCAGCGCTTCAGCGAAAAGAGAGCCTCCGCGCTCTCACTTCTGAACTTCTTCTGGAGCTTCGGTGCGATGCTCGCGCCCTTGCTCTCCGGCTGGCTTTCCCCCCATGTCGCTCTGCCGCACCTGATCCTCGCCCTTGCTGTGCTCTTCGCTATCTGCGCTTCTGGACTCGCCCTTCAGATGCGCACCGGCTTTACGGAGAGTCGCCCGATAGAGCAGGTAGCCGAGCCCGGGCAAAGACCAGGGCTGCTTCGAACGACCTTCGTATTTTTTATGGCAATGCTCTTTTTCTATGGCGGCCTTGAGACCTGCCTGAGCGGCTGGCTCACGACCTACGCCTTCCGCTATGGAGACAAGACCCTCGCGATCAGTCAATACACAACTCTTCTCCTGTGGATGAGTCTGACGCTTGGCCGCATAGGCTCCGCAGGACTTCTACGGAAGCTGCCGGAGACCTTCGTCTGGAGACTGGCTCTGCTCACAACTTTGCTCTTGACCGGTTGCCTGATGTTTGCTTACACGGCTGCGACAATCGCTCTCACCGCCGTATGTCTTGGCCTGAGCCTGTCCCCCTGGTTTCCCATTACGTTGTCTCTGCTCATGGAACAGCGGCCGCGTGCCCGCCAGGCCGGTATCGTCATTGCGGTGAGTGGTCTTGGAGCGGCGGCGCTTCCGTGGTTGATGGGCGTCCTCTCTACCCGCTCAGGATCACTTCAGAGAGCGCTTGTCGTTCCCGTGCTGGCAACATGCGTGCTCCTGACACTAAGCCTCATGCGGCGTGCGACGCTGGCGAAGTGAGGTCGAAGCGGATGTGGAAAGCAGAGCCCAGAAGGCCAGGCACGCGGGCGTATCCTGTAAAGGTATGGGGGAGATGATTTCAACAGAAGTTCTTGCTGCACTCGATCGAGGGACTCTCCTTCTTACACCGAACGAACGAGCAGCGCGCACGCTGCAGCGCGCTTGGGACCGCATCCAGCACAGTCGTCAACTGACGACCTGGGAACCCGCGAAGATCTTAAGCTGGCGTAGCTGGCTGCAACTCCTCTGGAAGAGGCTCTTGCTGGATGGCAGGGTATCCGCCCTCCTGCTTACACCGTTACAAGAGCAACATGTCTGGAGAGGCGTAATCACAACGTCTGCCGCCGCGGCCAGCCTGCGCAGCATTGATTCGCTGGTTGATCTCGCGGCGAAAGCATGGCGCCGCGTATGCGCCTACGGTGGCCAACAACTACTACGACGGTCAAGCCATCACCTGCAAGGCGACCCGCTGCAATTTGCGCTTTGGGCCCGCTCTTTCGAAGATGTATGCCGGCAGGAGTCTCTGTTGAGTGAGGCTTTACTTGAAGACGAGCTGATACAACAGCTCACCCCCAGGGATTTTAGACTTGCAGGCGCACTGGAGGGGGCACTGCTGCTCGGATTCGACCGCTTACTTCCTGCGCAGGGTGCGCTTCTGGAATCTCTTCGCTTGGCTGGCGGCTCTGTTGTTCAAGGTCAGGAGCCCGGCACACCCCATGGCTTGCTTGTGACCGCTCCAGACCAGACGGAGGAGTTGCGCACCTGCGCGCTCTGGATACGGGCGCGTCTCCGAGACGTGCCTGACGCCCGCATTGCTCTCATCGTGAACAATCTCGATCTTGAGAGAGACACAATCGACTCGGTACTGCGGGAGCTTCTCTCTCCTGAACTCGAGGACATCGCGGCGAACTCCGACCTCGTACCTTTTGAGTTTTCCCTCGGCCGGCCCATGGCACATCAACCCATGGTGCAAAGTGCTCTGGACTTGCTTCACTGGGCCCTGGAGCCGCTGCCGCTCGAGAAAGTAAGCCGTCTTCTACTCTCCCCTTACTTTGCTGCCGAAGATCAGGAGGTAACAGCACGTGCCGAGTTCGATGCCTTCAGCCTGCGTCAGCAGCTGCGCCTCCGTCCAGAGATCACACTAAGCGGCTTAGGACAGGAGCTTGAGCAGAGCGAGAACCTACACGGTCGGCTATCAGGTCTTTTTAGGGCGATCAAGAACATGGAAGAGGCACAGTCCAAGTTCGATCTTCATCCTCGCGGTTTCGCGGAATGGTCTGACTGGATGCGTGCATGGCTCGCGCGCTCGCAGTGGTGCACCTCTGTCTCGTCACTCACAAGCCACGAGTACCAGCTTCGCGAGCGATGGGAGAGCGCTCTCGACCAGCTGGCAAGCCTCGATTTCGTCAACCAGGGGATCGATCTTCAACAGGCCCTCGACACTCTTGATCGTCTCTCCAAAGAGCTCATCTTCGCACCCGAAGCGAACGATGCCCCTGTGCAGATCCTTGGTCCACTTGAGGCCGCGGGGCAGAGCTTCGACGCACTCTGGCTCTTGCGCGGAGGAGAGATGCAGTGGCCGCCCAGTGCGGCCACTCTCCCGCTGCTCTCTTGGAGCCTGCAACGCGAACTGCAGATGCCGGGCACGGATGCGGAGCGCGAGCGAGCCGCGGCGTTCCAACTGACTCGTCGCCTGGCTGCTTCATCACATGAGTTCATCGTGAGCTATGCGCACTCGACGGCGTCCGAGGGATCGCAGCGGGCAGCGGCCATCCTTCGTGAGCTCCAGCTTTCCGATGTTCCTCTCGATGACCTGATTGGCCAGGAGCAGCCCACGAATGCGCCTGTGACACTGGAGCGTGTTCTAGACGCAACAGGCATTACACCTCTTCCTGACCAGGTACTTCCTGGCGGTGTCCGCATTCTGGAGTTGCAAGCCGCATGTGGGTTTCGCGCGTTTGCAGAGCTGCGCCTTGGCGCCTCCGAGCTCCGCGAGCGTGGGCCAGGGCTGAATTCCATGGAGCGCGGCAGCGCCGTTCATAGCGCCCTTGAAGAGTTCTGGAAGACGCTTGAAAGCCAACGTGAACTGCGCGCTCTAAGCCAGGTCGAACGCGACGAGATGATCCAGCGCGCCGTCGAAGCAGGTCTTAACAAAGCGCAAACCGCAAAGACGACTCCGTGGGACAGTGCCTACCTCCGTGCGCAGCGGCTTCGCTTGACCACGCTGCTGCACGATTGGATCCAGATGGAACTTCGCCGTCCGGAGTTCACCGTCGTCGCGCAGGAGGAAGCACGAAAGAATATTGCATTAGGTCCTCTTCGCCTCTCCCTGCGCATGGATCGGATCGACCTTGTCGATGGTCAGCAGGTTGTCCTTGACTACAAGACGGGTTCGGCAAACACAAGTGGTTGGCTTGGGGACCGGCCCGATCAGCCGCAAGTACCTCTCTATGCCATTCTCGCCAGCAAAGGGGGAGATCAGAGCAACGGCACAGCCCTCCCGCTGGCGGCGGTTGGCTTCGGTCAGGTGCGCGCGGGCAAGGACATGAGCCTGCGCGGTTTCGCTGCAGCCCCGGGCATTCTGCATGCACATGGCTCCGTACGCCCGGCGAGCATGGATGCTGAAAGCTTTGACGCACAGATTGTGCGGTGGCACGAGATACTCGAGCGACTTGCCATCGAGTTCGCGGAGGGCGATCTACGCGTTCGTCCGAAGCAGTACCCCGCAACTTGCGTGCGCTGCGGTCAGCGCCTGCTCTGTCGCCTGGATACATCAAGCATTGCGAACGAAACTCTCACAGAGGACGCATCCATGGAGGAGGCGGATCAACAGCATGGCTAAGCTTGTGCAGATGCCTTCGCGTATACCCGATGCGCTGGCACGCGAGCAGGCTCTCGACGTCGACCGGTCATGGATTGTCGAAGCACCTGCAGGCTCTGGTAAGACGGGTTTACTCCTTCAGCGCTACCTGCGGCTGCTCGGGCATCCGAGTGTCACCGATCCGGAGCAGGTGCTCGCCATCACCTTCACCAAGGCCGCAACCGAGGAGATCCGGCGACGCATCCTGCGGGAGCTCCAGCAAGCGCATGACGCCTCCGACCAACGAAGCGAGGCCTCTGACTTTGATCGCCTCACACGATCGCTGGCGCGAGCTGCCCTGGAGCGCGACCGCACCCTCAGCTGGAACCTGCTTGATGATCCACGTCGGCTGCGCATCCGGACCATCGATGCGGTCTGCGCAGAGATCGCGAGATCGCTGCCCATCCTGTGCGGCGGCAATGGTTCGCTCACGCCGGTAGAGGAGCCTTCTTTTCTCTATGAGGAAGCTGCTCGCCGAACCTGGTCGCATCTCGGCGGAACAGAAACCGCGCTCGCTGGGGCTCTGCACGATCTGCTGCTGCACCGCGATGGTGATCTCAACGCTTGCATCTCACTCGTTGCTGGCATGTTGGCGGAGCGCGAGCAATGGGGCTCGCTCATCCCGCTCCAAGAGGAAGACTTCAGTGTGCACGCCCTTGACCTGCTCCTCCGCAAGAAGCTGGACCAGTCGCTTGAGCAGGTAGTCTGTGAGGGTCTGACCCGTCTTTCCGAGGCCTTTCCGGAGCCTCTGCTACGGCGTCTGACCAGCCTTGCGAACAGCCTGAGCGCCCGTTCCGGGTACGATAATCGACCGTCTCCTATAGCTATCTGTCGGGAACTCCATAGCGCGCCGTCTGCCGCTGCGGAGAGTCTGGTGCACTGGCGCGCTCTTGCTCATCTGCTGATCGCACCAACGCAACACACCTGGCGAAAGAGCTTTGCCCGCAACCACATCTCTTTCGAGACCGATGCAAGCGACAAAGCTCTCCTGAAGCAACTCGCGCTTGAAGCGCAGGAGCATCCAGCTCTGCTCGATCTCCTGAATGAGCTCGGCACCTTGCCGCCCTCCAGATTTCCCGACGAGCAATGGCCCATCACCAAGGCGCTCTTCCGTGTTCTTCGCCGGGCTCTGGCTGAGTTGCAGGTCGTCTTTAGCGAAACGGGTAAGTCGGACTTCACCGAGCCGTCCCTTCTAGCTCGCTATGCGCTCCAGCAGCAGCATGGCATGGGCGCTCTCGAAAGCTCTCTTGGAACCGAACTGAAGCATCTGCTTGTGGACGAGATGCAGGACACCAGTTCCAGGCAGTACGAACTCATCGAGCATCTCACCGACGGCTGGGCCGACGAGGGAAAGACAGTCTTTCTCGTCGGCGATCCGAAGCAATCGATCTATCTCTTCCGGCAGGCTCGCGTCGAGCGATTCGTCGAGTCCATGCGCACCGGTCGACTTGGAAATCTGCCGATCGGCCCGCTCTACCTGACAGCAAACTTCCGTTCGCAGGCCGGCCTCGTAGCAGCATTCAATGAGGACTTCGGCAGAGTGTTTCCGCAACAGCCCAAACATTCGGAGGCTGTCGAGTACGTCTTCGCGGACGCAACCAGGAAGGCCACCCTGGACGTCAACGGCAGCAATGGAACCGCTTGGCATCTGACGGTACTTCCGGCGGATGCTCAGGACTCACGACAGAGAGTCAAAGCACAAGCCGCCAAGAACGCCCGCAACATCCGACACATCATCGAGCGCTGGAGAGCCCGCCCGCTTCCAGCGGATCGCACCTCTCCATGGCGCATCGCTATCCTGGTCCGATCCCGGAGCAGCCTGACCGCTGTGCTTTCGGAGTTACGTCGAGACACACCGATTCCCTTTCGCGCTCTCAAAATCGACACTCTTGATGAACGGCGGGAGATCCTTGATCTTCTCGCTTTGACGCGTGCCCTGCTCCATCCCGCGGATCGCACGGCCTGGCTTGCGGTCCTGCACGCTCCATGGTGCGGCCTCGGTATGGCCGATCTGCACACACTCACCGGGCGGGATGATCTGCAATCCCGAAATCTTGCTGTTGCGGACCTGATCGCCAGATGGGGCACGGAGCTCTCTGCGGATGGCCTTCTGCGGCTGGAGCGATCATGGCCGACCCTCCAGGCGGCAGTGCGCACATCGCCGCATGTGCGCCTGCCCGAGCGCGTGGAGCGCACATGGCGATCACTCGGCGGAAATCTCTTCCTCGATCAAACAGCCTTACGGAACGTCAGCACCTTTCTTGATCTTCTTCGCACGATCGATCGCGAGGCCGGCGAAGTCAGGATCCCCACGTTGATGCGCCGGCTGAAACATCTCTACGCCTCTCCGGATAACACCGCGGACGCAGTCGATCTGATTACGATCCATGGTTCAAAGGGCCTCGAGTGGGATGTGGTTCTCGTACCGGAACTAGAGCGGCGTAGCCCGCGCGACGCGTCACGGCTCTTCGAGTGGGAAGAGTCGCGCAGCGGAAATGTCATTCTGTCGCCGATTGCTGCAAAGGGAGAGGAAGCTACCTCACTGAATGGGTGGCTTCGCTCTCTGCAGGCGCGCAGGGCGGCCGCAGAGCGAAAGCGTTTGTTTTATGTGGCCTGCACGCGTGCACGGGAAGAGCTGCACCTCTTTGGAGTCGCCTGCACGCAGAAGAATGGCGGCGTGACTGCAGAATCCGGCAGCCTGCTGGACGCTGCGTGGCCTGCTGCAAAGGAGCGACTCGCCACTCCGGCGCATACAGCTTCCGCGAGTGTGCCTCCCTCCAGCGGAACGCTCGACCTCGCCGCGACAGGTGACGAAGCTGGCGAGACCATTGCACAAGCAGCCCCGCAGCTGGAGCGATTGCCGCTGAGTGTCCGTCCCTTCCCGCTCTTTTCAGGATATGACGGAGTCGAGCGCACTAGCACGGCCTTCAACGGCGCCGGCACTCTGCGTCCGTACGGATCCTTCGCCTCACGCTGTCTCGGCGTAACGATTCACACCTTCCTTGAGGAGGCTGCTCGCAGTCTTGCGGGAGGCCGGACCGTTCAACAACTCCTGCGGGAGCTTCCAGCATGGGAGCCGCGCCTGCGCGCTGTCGCCCGGGCAAACGGACTTCCGCCCGACACCGTTCAACAGCACGTTCAAATTGGTATGACGGCCCTTCGAAAGACTCTCAGCGACCCTGTCGGCCAATGGCTGCTAACAGCGCGCACGCATGCCCGCAACGAACTCGCCATAACCACCTGGGACGAGCAGCCAAGGCGCTCTCGTATCGATCGCATTTTCCGTGCCGGCCCAGCGCCATGCGACATGGGGGACCAGCATCTCTGGATCATCGACTACAAGACCGCGAGCCATGCTACCGGGGTGAACGACGATGATGCACTCGAGACGCTTCTTAATCGCGAACAAGAGCGCCATAGGCGGCAACTCGAGAACTACGCGCACATCTTTGACGAAGAAGAGATCAGGCTGGGCCTGTGGTTTCCACTGCTCGGGCAGCTGCGTTGGTGGAACGCAGAGAAACGGCAGCACGGGCACGAGGCAGATCCGCGCACATTGGAACAGCTCTCTCCTAGAGGGAGTCCGTGACAGCCTCTGCGGGTCTGCTATTGTGCCGCACGTCAAAGCCCCGCACCCAGAAGATCACGTCCTCCGCGATGTTGGTCGCGTGGTCACCAACCCGCTCCAGGTTCCGAGCGATGATGAGCGCATTGAGAGACTGCGGCGTCAGCTCAGGCCGCTCTTTGATCAAGCTTGAAAGCGAATAGAAGGCGCTGTTATTCATGTCGTCGACCTGGTCGTCAAGCATCAGCACAGATCGCGCGAGCTCCGCATCGGCTTCAATAAAGGCCTGCAGCGCCTTTCGCACCATGGCCGCTGCGAGCGAAGCCAGCCGCGGAATATCGACCGGCAGATCGATGTTTGCAAATGCACCCATCTCCCGCACCCTCACCGCAATATTCACAGCTTGATCGCCTACCCGTTCGAGATCGGCATTGATGCGAATCACTGAGAGAATAAAGCGCAAATCAATCGCCATTGGCTGCTCCATGGCAAGCAGATCAAGCGCCATCTGATCGATCTCACGCTCGAGCTTATTAATCGCCGGCTCTGACCGGAAAACAAGCTCGCAGATGGAAAGATCACGCGTCGTATACGCCTCGATGGACCGCTGAATTGCCTGTTCCGCCATGCCTGCCATAACCAGCAGCCGCTCTTTTAGGTCGTCGAGACGCTGGTGAAAGTTGATTCGCAGTGCCATCAGCCGAACCTCCCCGTGATGTAATCCTCGGTTCGCTTGTCTCGGGGATTGGTAAAGATCTTATGCGTCGAATCGAATTCAACCATCTTGCCGGAGAGGAAGAAACCCGTGTTCTCGGCAACACGCGCGGCCTGTTGCATGTTGTGCGTCACGATCACAATGGTGTACTGCGCTTTCAAATGAAAAATTAGATCTTCAATCTTGGAGGTCGATACAGGATCGAGCGCGCTCGCCGGTTCATCCATCAGGAGGACCTCGGGATCAACTGCGACAGCGCGCGCGATGCAGAGCCGTTGCTGCTGGCCGCCGGAGAGAGACGCGCCAGATTTCTTCTTTAGATCGTCCTTGACCTCTTCCCACAATGCTGCCTGCTTGAGCGATCTCTCAACCGTCTCGTCCAGAATGCGCCGATTGCGAAATCCATTCAGCTTCAGTCCACTGATCACGTTGTCGTAGATCGACATCGTAGGGAACGGATTTGGCCGCTGAAAGACCATTCCGACGCGTCGCCGAATCTCCACCGGGGATGCGTCTTTGTAAATGTCAATCTCTCCCATGCGGACCATGCCGGTTGCCCGCGCATCCGGGTTGGTCTCATGCATCCGGTTGAGGCAGCGGACAAACGTGCTCTTTCCGCAGCCTGATGGCCCGATCAATGCTGTCGCGTGATTCGCCGGGATCCGCAGATTAATATCCTGAAGCGTGTGGGTCGTCCCGTACCACGCATTCAGACTCTCGACGAGAATATCGACGCCCACTAGCTGTTTCCTTTCAAAATGCCGCGCCCTGCAAAGATGCGAACAAGTGTGACAGAGACCATGATGAGAAGAATCAGCACCAGGGCTCCCGCCCATGCCAGCCGGTGCCATTCGTCGTAGGGTGAGATCGCATAGATAAAGATCTGTAATGGAAGCGCGGCGATCGGTTCGTTCAGGTGAAAGTTCCAAAACTGGTTGCCGAACGCCGTAAACAGCAGCGGTGCCGTCTCTCCGGCCACCCGTGCAAAGGCCAGCATGCATCCGGTGATGATGCCCGGTGATGCCGTTCGCAGGCTTATTGAAAGAGCCGTCCGCCATTTGGGCACACCGAGCCCCAACGCCGCTTCACGGACCGCGTTGGGCACAATCAGCAACATCTCTTCCGTCGTCCGCGTGATGGTAGGCACCATCATGATCGCGAGCGCGATGCCGCCCGCCAGCGCGGAGAAATGCTTTTGCTTCAGCACAACAAGCGCATAGACAGAGATACCCATCACGATCGACGGCACGCCATTCAGCACATCCGCCGTAAACCGAACCGCCGCTGCCAACGCCTTCCCGCGGCCGAACTCGGCCAGATAAACGCCCGCCGCTATGCCGACTGGGACACCCATAAAACTTGCGAGCAGGAGCACAATGCCAGATCCGACAATGGAGTTCGCCATGCCTCCGCCCGGCTCACCTACCGGCGCTGGAATATGCGTGAAGAAGGCCAGATTGAGTGAGCTTGCGCCCTTGTACAAGAGGTATCCGAGGATCGCGACCAGGGGAGCGATGACCAGAAGCGTGGCGAGCGTCGCCAGACCAACCACGAAGGCGTCCATGAAGGAGCGACGCATCCCGTTCGATCGAGAGTGGCGTAGCGGAGGCCGTTGCGGCGTCGCTGGTGTGGTGTTCGTGACTGAGGCAGACGTCATCAGGAGATCCTCGCCGGAGCGCCGCGTGTTACGGCCCAGACCATTAGCCGCGCAATCGCGTTCACCACGATCGTCACCAGAAATAACGCGAGACCGATCTCAATCAGCGCAGAGAGATAAAGGTCTCCAGTGGCCTCGGAAAACTCGTTCGCGATCACTGATGCGAGCGTGTATCCGGGTGCAAAGAGTGAGTGCGGAACCTCCGGATGATTCCCAATCACCATCGTGACCGCCATCGTCTCACCCAGTGCCCGGCCAAGTCCGAGCATAACCGCACCTACAATGCCAATGCGTGAGTTGCGCAGAACGCCGATCCGTATCATCTCCCAGCGGGTCGCACCCAGCGCAAGCACGGCCTCCCGCTGTGAGTTCGGCACCGCCTGCATGATGTCGCGTGTGAGCGAGGAGATGATTGGCAGAATCATGATTGCGAGAATGATGCTCGCAGTCAAAAGCCCAACACCGAAGTTTGCGCCTTCAAACAGGTGGGTCCAGCCCAGATACTTCACCAGAAAGGGGCCCAGTTGATCGCGCATGATGGGCACCAGCACGAACACCGCCCATAACCCGTACACCACAGACGGAATCGCCGCCAGAAGCTCGGTCAGAAAGGAGATCGGCGCCTTCAGCCGGCGCGGGCACAGTTCCGTAATGAAGATTGCCACGCCAAGCGCCAGCGGCACCGCAATGAGCAGAGCCAGCAACGAGCTCACGAGAGTCCCGTAGATAAAGGGAAATGCACCAAAATCTCCACTGACCGGATCCCACCCCGTGTGCGTGAAAAAGTGCGATCCAAACTGCGCCAGGGACAGCCTTGACCGCAGCACCAGAATGACGAAGATGAAGCCGACAATGGCAAAGATGGAGCAGGCACAAAGCAACATCAAAGCAGCAAAGCCCTGATCCGCCAGGCCGCTGCTCCCGCGTGAGTTCAGAAAGAGCCGGACTGCAGATGGCTCAGACTCCGATCGTGCGCTTGTCAGCTTCTCAGGCGAAATCTGCAGCTGGGGTGCCGGAATAAGAGTTTGCGGGGTAGGTTCGCTGGTCATACAAGAGAAACGCGGGTGCCCTGTGCAAGCCTGAAGTGCGTGAGAAAGACGCGAAATGTACCGGAGGTTTCCATCGAGCGAGGCAGACCTCTTCACTGTTGCTTGAAGAGATCTGCTCTCCTGCCCTCAGTGAATGCTCTGGATGGTCTTTCGAACCGAATCCTGCACGGCTTTGGGAAGCGGAGCATACGTCATACTAGCCGCTTCCGCCTCGCCATGATCAAGCATCCAGCCTAGAAACGCCTGCATCGCCTTTGCCTTCGCCGGATCTGTTGCATGTTCAGGAATCAGCAGCCACGTAAAGGAAGCGATCGGGTACGAGCCCGCTCCCTGCGCATTTGTGATCGACACTCGATAATCAGCTGGCATGCTCTTCGCCGCAGCTGCCGCAGCTTCCGTCACACCTTCGGTGGACGCTCTTACAAATTGGCCGGAGGCGTTCCGCACCGCCCCAAACGGCATCTTGTTCTGCGCCGCATAGATCAACTCGACGTAGCCGAAGGCATGCGGTGACTGTCTCACCATACCCGCAACTCCCTCGTTTCCCTTCTGCCCGATCCCGGTAGGCCACTTCACCGAGGTGTTCTTGCCTACCTTTTGGGCCCACTCCGAACTCACCTTTGAAAGAAAGTCCGTGAAGATATACGTCGTGCCTGATCCATCGGACCGGTAGACCGGAAGAATGGCATCTGCAGGCAGATTCACACCCGGATTGTCTTTGGCCAGACGCGGGTCATTCCACTTGCTGATCTTTCCTAAGTAGATGTCCGCAATGACATCTGGAGAGAAGTTCAGCTCCTTATTCAGACCCGGCAGGTTATACACCGGCACCACCGCTCCCAACACGGTTGGGATGTGTATCGTCTTGATCTTGGCGCCCTTGATCTGGTCATCGTTCATCGGACCGTCGGTCGCTCCAAAGTCGACTGTTCCCTCGGAGACCTGGCGAATGCCGCCACCTGAACCAATGGACTGGTAGTTGATGTGAACATTCGAATCAACCTTGGCGAACTCGCTGAACCAGCGCGAGTAGATGGGATACGGAAAGGTCGCACCAGCGCCATTGATGTTCTGCGCAGATGCCGCGATGGAGGAGAGGCCAACGACGCCGGCCAAAAGGAAAGACAGTCTCACTTGTTTGCTCCTGGGAGATCAATACGAGTATCGGGCTACTGTCTCAGTGTGGGATGCCTGTGTTAAGGAGACGTTACATCGATGAGAATAGGCGGACAAGGTAGGAGTTGCGTCGAGGAGCTCGCCCTTCATACCGAACGCGCGATGGGCAGGGTGAAGAGAAAATGACTTCCGCGATTCAGCTCACTTTCCGCGCGGATCTCACCGCCCTGCGCTTGCACCATGTGACGAGCAATGGCCAGCCCCAGTCCCGTTCCTCCGGTCTCGAGCGATCGAGCCTTGTCGACCCGGTAAAAGCGCTCAAAAAGCCGCGGAAGGTGCTCGGAAGCAATACCGGCGCCAAAGTCACGTACGCCAAACTCAACCGCGTCCATCGGCTCCGACACCCGTCTTGTACTTACAACGACACGGGACCGGCCAGACACCTTCTCACGGCCATACTTGATCGCATTCTCAATCAAATTCATAAGCACCTGAATTACGGCGTCGTGATCCGCAAAAACCGACTCCGGCAGCAGGTCAGAAGCGTCAATCTCCGCCTGAGCATCCTGCACCAGACCGCTCACGCTCTGGATCGCCTCAAGCACCAGAAGATCCGCCCGTGTCGGTGCCGGATGAAGCTCCTGCCCGGCGCTTTCGACGCGTGCCATGGTCAGCAGGTCCTCCGTAAGACGGTTCATCCGTGACGCATTCTTCAAGATCGTCTCCAGGAAGCTGCGCGCCTGCGAGCTCAACGAGGCCTCGAACTCCAAGAGCGTCTCAACGTAGCCGGAGATAGATGTCAGCGGTGTCCGAAGTTCATGTGACACGTTGGCGACGAAGTCGCGCTGGGCGCGTTCAACCTGCTCTATGCGTGTCACATCATGCAGCAGAACTACTGCCCCGCCCGACGGCATGGGAGACGCATTAACCTCAACGATGTGGCCGGGAATAAAGAGTGTCGTTCGACGCTGATTAAAGGTGCGCTGCTCCAGGGCTGTTCTGACACATTCCAGGACCTCAGGATCTCGTATCGTCTGCACCAGAGCATGGCCGGTGCGAATGCTTCCCGCCGCCGTCGATAGCAGCCGTCGCATCCGCTCGCTCGTCCACTGAATGCGTCCCGCCGTATCAACGGCAATCACCGCGTCTTGAAGACTGTCGATCATCGCGGCAAGCTCATCGCGACTTGCGTCCGCCATCGCCAGCGCCTGCTGAATCTCGCGCACGGCACGGGCCAGACTTCGAGCCAGCGAATCAAAGTCACTGTAGCGCTGGTCGGTTACGCGGTCGACCATCTGTGCGACCAGCGAGTTTTCTGCGTTGCTGCCCGAAGATCGCCGTTGCGCAAGCGTCGCGGCCGAGTGCTGCAGTGGCAAAATGCTGGCCCGAACGGCCCGTGCAAGCATCCACGCGTTCAGTGAGGCAAACCCGAGAACAAAGAGAACTGTCAACCACCAGTGCGTAGGTTGAAGCCACAGGTTCACCAGGAGAACCAGTGCCATGGCGACTAACAGCCGGACGAAGAAGCTAAAGAAGAGGCTGCGAGTCATGTCGAAACAGTCCCCTGCCGGGCAGAACATCCCGGAGCACGAGCAACGATCTCAGAGGCTCTACATCTGAGAGATCTTCGGAATCTCGAACCGGTAGCCGGCGCCCCGCATCGTTTTAAGATACCGCGGTATCTCGGGATCAGCTTCAATCTTCTCGCGAATGCGCCGGACATACACGTCGACCGAGCGAGGAGTAACAAAGCGGGCATCTCCCCAGACAGCATCGAGCAGATGATCACGGCTGAAAACGCGCCCGGGATGTCGTGCGAGGTAATCGAGCAGGCGGAACTCGGTGGCGGTGGTAGTTACGAGTTCACCGTCCACGCGAAGCTGCATGGCGCTCGCATCGATTTCGATGGCCTCAAACTTGACGATTGAGGGCGAACTGGGACGCTCGAAACGCCGTAAGACGGCTTTGACGCGAGCCGTCAACTCTCTCGTTCCAAAGGGCTTAGTAATGTAATCATCAGCTCCCAGCTCGAGCCCGAGAACACGGTCGTTCTCGGCGGCGCGGGCGGTGAGGAAGATGATGGGGATGATGGAGAGGTTGGGATTCTGGCGGAGGCGGCGACAGAGATCGAGGCCATCGCCGCCCGGGACCATGATGTCAAGCAGGAAGAGAGCGGGCGGTTGACGTTCGGCGTCGGCGAGGAGGGTGCCCTGGGTCGGGTACGGCCTGACCGTAAATCCTGCGCCTTCAAGGTGATACTGCACGAGGCGAAGGATATCGGCCTCGTCTTCCAGGACAAAGATGGTCTGACTCAACGGTCTGATTTCCTCAGGAAATTATGGCGCATCTGGCAGGGTCTTCCTCAGCTTAGCGTGGCGGCTCCAAGCCGAGTGCGAATCCTCTGTGAATACATGGCTTTCCCGCGCTCGAAATGACAGCTTTTGTCAGCTAAAACGCCTTCACGATGCTGTTTTGTCGCGTTTTTCGCACGTCTGCAGCGCCACGACACGCGCACGACCACGCCTATGCCGGCACATGGGTGAGAAGGGAGCGTGTGCGGTCGGCGGCCTGCTCGCACTGCTCGCGCGAGACGTCGAAGTGGGTGACGAAGCGAATGGTATGCGGACCGATAGCGCTGGCGAGCACGCCGTCGGAGCGAAGAGCGGCTACGACGGCCGGGGCGTCGCCCCGGTCACGCAGGGAGAAGATGACGATGTTGCTCTCGACGGCGTCGAGATCGATCACGGCGTCGGGGATGGTTGCGATGGCTTCCGCGAGGAGGCGGGCGTTGGCGTGGTCTTCCCGGAGGCGGGCGGGCATCCGCTCGAGCGCGATGAGGCCAGCCGCGGCAAGGATGCCGGCCTGCCGCATGCCGCCGCCGAGGGCCTTGCGGACGGACCGGGCGCGATCTATCTGAGTCTGCGAGCCGACAAGCATGGAGCCGACGGGCGCGCCGAGGCCCTTTGACAGACAAAAATTAACCGTGGAGAAGCCGCGTGTGATCGTCGCGACCGAAAGCCCAAGCGCGGCGGCGGCGTTGAAGACGCGAGCGCCATCGAGATGGACCGGCAGGCCTGCTGATGCGGCGCCGGCCCAGATCTCTTCGAGCGTGCCGAGCGGGGTCACGGTGCCGCCGGCCATGTTGTGTGTGTTTTCGAGGCAGATGAGGCCGGTGGGGGCGCGGTAGTAGATCTTCGGGGCGATGGCGGGCTGGAGAAGCTGCCAGGTGAGGATGCCGCGCGGAGCGGGGACCGGCCGGAGGGTGCAGCCGGAGAAGCTGGCGACCATGCCCATCTCCCAGTCGAGGATGTGGGCGCGGGACTCGCAGAGGACCTCCTGCCCAGGCTCCGTGTGGAGTTTGATCGCTATCTGGTTGCCCATGGTGCCGGTGGGAACGAAGAGGGCGGCCTCGCGCTCAAAGATCTCGGCGGCGCAGCGCTCGAGGCGATTGATGGTTGGGTCTTCGGAGTAGACGTCATCGCCGACCTCGGCCGAGGCCATGGCAGCGCGCATGGCGGGGGTGGGCTGGGTCACGGTGTCGCTGCGAAGATCGATCGGCATGGGGCTGGGACTCCTAAGGGGGACGAGAGATGACTGCTTTGATCTTAGAGCGGAGGGTCGGAGGAGACCTAGGCGCGGCGGCTGGAGAGGAACTCGCATGCGATTCAGTGTGCTCTGAATGTCTTCGTTGATTCGGACGTGACCGACCTGAGGTGCCAGGTGTTACCACTTCCGAAACCGCGTTTCTGGGGACTAACGTGTTCTCGCGGCCTCTCCGAGTTGTGAGCTTCGTTGTCCTAAGCTAGGCTTGACGCAATGCCCAGCCGTCTCCTCCCTGCGGTGATATGTGCCGTGCTCCTCGATGTTGCCGGGATGCAGGCCCAGCCCTCTGATCAGCTTAAGTGGGAGGTCATTTCTGTCAAACCAATGTCCGCAAATAGTTGTAATGACGGAGAGGGCGGTGTGCGCTTTCTACCTAACGGACTGAGTGCCGCTTGCGTGCCTGCGGTCTTTGTAGTGCAGTTCGCCTATCATCTTATGGACCCGACGCGAATCCTTGGACTTCCCAAATGGGCGACCGGGCAACAGATGTATGCAATTGAGGCTCGTGTAAGTAGCGAGGATGCAGCAGCGTTTGCCAAGTTGAAACGCGATCAGAAGGCCGGCATGATGCAGGACGTCTTTGCCGAGCGATTTGGCATGAGGGCCCACATGGAAATACGTGAGATGCCTGCTTATGCTTTGGTCATCGCTAAGAGTGGATCGAAGTTGAGAGAGCCTTCCGACACTACGACTGGCATCTCGCAATTTGGCGGAGACGGCGGGAAGGTCAAGTGGGCCAATTCACCGCTCACCGATCTACCGTTTCTCCTTGCCAAAGAGACAGGCAGGCCCGTGGTGGACAAGACCGGTCTTTCGGGAAAGTATGATTTCACGCTGGAATACACACCGGCCAACCACGCAGCGACGGACGAGAGTGGCAGGCCATCCATTTACACCGCGCTCGAAGAACAACTCGGTTTGAAGCTCATATCAATGAAGCAGCCAGTCAATGTGCTGGTGGTTGATTCGATTGAACAGCCAACCGAAAACTGACACCTAAGTCGAGACCTCCATCAACATCGCCCCTTGAGTTTGGGTGGGGACGCCACCGTTGTATACAAAATCGATCCCCACACCTGCTGGGCGGGACGGATCTTGCTTGCGGGGAGCTTGGACTTCTGCTTGAAGGAGGAGCGGCAGATGGTCTTCTTTTTGCGTGGGTACGGCGAGCGGGGTACGAAAGACTTATAGCGGCCCGGTGTGATGGGGTCGGGGATGGTGAGGGTAGCGTGCTCTTTCAGATGACGGGGTCTCTCCGCTGCGGCGCGTTGTGCCTTCGGTTGAGATGACGGGGCTTATGGAGATCTTGGTAGAGAAGCAGATCCCTACGGGATGACAAGTAAAAGGAGTTTGACTGGACGTTCCCGGAGAGAAGCAGATCCCTGCGGGATGACAACTAAAAAGGGTTTGACGGGCGTTCCCGGAGAGAAGCAGATCCCTACGGGATGACAACTAAGGACGGCGATCAGGGTGTGAGAAGGCGGCGATGATGGCGATCAGGATGCGAGGAGGCGGCCGAAGACTTCGTTCGAGAGGAGGCGGCCGTGGGGGGTAAGGGTAATGCGATCGTTGGTGCGGCGGAGCAGGCCGTCGCGTTCGGCTTCCTGAAAGATGGGAGCGAGCGGTGCGAGAGCGGACGCGGGGAAGGTGCGGGCGAGGTCGGCGGTGGAGAGGCCGTCGTTGGTGCGGAGGCCGAGGAACAAGGTCTCTTCGAGGACGGCCTGGTCGGTGAGGCGGTCGACGGCGGAGATGCAGGCGGCGGTCGGAGTGTGGCGGGTGGAGAGGATGGTGAGAGCTGGTGGTGGAGCGATGGGGTGGGTTGAGGAAGCGGCGGCAGGTTCGAGCTTGGTGTGCGGTGAGCCGCTTCCCTGCCCGCGGCTTTCCTGCTCGCGATGGGCAATCTCGACGGCGTAGCGATCGAGGTCGTCGGGGTTGCTGAAGCGGAGGGTGGCTCCGTCGGGGGTGAGGAGCATGGAGTGGGCGTCGAGGCCGAGGCCGAGGTACGGCTCGCGGTGCCAGTATTTGAGGTTGTGGCGCGAGTGGTGGCCGGGGTGGGCGAAGTTGGAGATCTCGTATTGGGGGATGCCGGCGGTCTCAAGGCGGGCGCAGGCGAGCTCGTAGAAGTGGGCGGCGTCGTCATCCGTGGGGAGGGCGGCGGCTCCGTAGCGGGTGCCGGAGGAGAGGGCTTCGCGGCCGAGGCGGGAGTCTTCGTCGAGCTCGAGCAGGTAGACGCTTAGGTGCGGGACGCCGGTGGCGATGGCCTGGTCGAGGGAGTGGAGCCAGGAGGCTTCGGTCTGGTGGGGGAGGCCGGCGATGAGGTCGAGGCAGAGGTTCGGGATGCCGGCGCGGCGGACGCGATCAAGTTCGGCGAGACACTGGGCGGCGGTGTGGAGGCGGCCGATGGCGGCGGTCTCGCGATCGATGAAGCTTTGGACGCCGAAGGAGAGGCGGTTGACGCCGTGGTGCTGGAAGGCCTCGAGGGTGGGGTCGGCGAGCTGGCCGGGCGCGGCTTCGAGGGTGATCTCGGCGTCGGGGGCGAGGGTGAAGTGGCTCTTGAGGAGATGGAAGACCGTTTGGACCTGATCGGCGGAGAGGAGGCTGGGGGTGCCTCCACCGAGGTAGAGGGTGGTGACGAGTTCCGGCAGGGGGGCGCCGATGGCGGTGGCGCGATGGCGGGCGTGGGCGATCTCGCGGGTGAGGGTTTCGATGTAGGCGGGAAGGCGGCCGGGCGCGAAGCTGTCCGAGGCGAAGTTGCAGAAGGTGCACTTGGCGCGGCAGAACGGGATGGAGACGTAGAGGCCGAGGGAATCCATGCGCTGCTTTTATTGTAGGGCGGTCTGCAGCGGGGCAGGACTGTATCGGCTTGTGTCAGACAACGCTTCTTTGCGCGACAGCAGGTTTGCGAGGGGGGCGGCGCCGGATCGTGAGCCCGTGGGGGTTCCGGCGCATCTAGAATCGGAAGAGCGCATGGCAGAGGACACACAGAAGCAGTCGGCGGGAAGCCCCGGGAAGCAGAAGGACGCGGCAAAGGCACAGAGTGCAGACGCAGCCAAGAAGCCTACAGCGGATGACGACGTAGTTGGCAAGGCGTATGACAGCCGACTGATGCGGCGGCTGCTCACATATCTGCGGCCCTACAAGCTGCAGACTGGACTGAGCGCGGCGGCGATTCTGGTGAAGGCCGGATCCGATGTGGTTGGGCCGTACCTGGTCAAGGTGGCGGTTGACAGCTATCTGGACAAGACGCGGGCGCACACGCCGTCGTGGCTTGCGGGGCATCTGAGCCGCGATCCGATGACGGGCATCTCCGAGATCGGCGGGCTATACCTTGGCGCGCTCCTACTGACGTTTGCGCTTGAATTTCTACAGACGTACCTGATGCAGTGGACCGGACAGAAGGTCATGTTCGACCTGCGTAAGGAGATCTTCCGGCATATTCAGCAGATGCAGCCGGCGTTTTTCGATCGTAACCCAGTGGGCAAGCTGGTGACGCGGGTGACGAGTGACGTGGACGCGCTGAACGAGATGTTTACCTCGGGCGTGCTGGCGATCTTCGAGGATGTTTTTGTTCTGCTGTTTATCGTGCTGATCATGCTGCGGATGAGCTGGCCGCTGGCCCTGCTGACGCTCTCCGTACTGCCGGGCATTCTGTATGTGACGAAGGTGTTTCGCACGCATGTGCGGGAGAGCTACCGTAGGATCCGGGCGGCGATTGCACGGATCAACAGCTACATGCAGGAGCATGTGAGCGGCATGCAGATTGTGCAGCTGTTCAATCGCGAGCAGCGGGCGTACGACGATTTTGCAGCGATCAACCGGCAGCACATGGATGCGTTCAAGGACGCGATTCTCGCATACGCGCTGTACTACCCGGCGGTAGAGCTGCTGAGCTCAGTTGCGATTGCGCTGGTGATTTGGCGGGGCGGATTAAGTGTGCTGCACGGGGCGGTGACTCTGGGTGTGCTGATTGCGTTCATGCAATATGCGCAGCGGTTCTTCCGGCCGATTATGGATCTGAGTGAGAAGTACAACATCCTGCAGGCGGCGATGGCGGCGAGTGAGAGGGTGTTTACGCTGCTCGATACGGAACCTGAGATTCTTTCGCCGGCTGCGGCGCGGGTGGGAGACGGGTCGGGCCGGATTGAGTTTCGGAATGTGTGGTTCAGCTATCAGGCAATCAACGAGGAGGACGCGGCTGGTCTGCGCGGTGCGACTCTGGCGGAGCTGCGCGGGCGCACAGGTATTGAGTGGATTCTTCGGGATGTGAGTTTTGTGATTGAAGCCGGAGAGACCGCAGCGATCGTGGGACATACGGGCGCCGGCAAGACGACGATTACGGCGCTGATGATGCGGTTCTATGACGTGCAGCACGGGGCGATCCTGATCGACGGCGTCGATGTACGCGAGCTCGAGCTGATGACGCTGCGGCGGCGATTTGGGGTAGTGCTGCAGGATCCGTTCCTGTTTACGGGCACGATTGCGACGAACATCCGGCTGGGGTCGGGCTGGATTACAGATGCGCAACTCGAGCAGGCGGCGGATGACGTAAATGTAGGCGATTTCATCCGGTCACTGCCGATGGCATTTGATGAGCCGGTGACGGAGCGCGGGGCGACGCTGTCGACGGGACAGAAGCAGCTGATCAGCTTTGCGCGGGCGATGGCGCATGCGCCGGCGATCCTGATTCTGGATGAGGCGACGAGCTCGGTGGATACGGAGACGGAGCTGCGGGTGCGGGCGGCGCTCGAACGGATGATTACGGGACGGACGAGTGTGCTGATTGCGCATCGGCTGTCGACGATCCAGCGTGCGGAGACGATCCTGGTGATGCACAAGGGGCAGCTGCGCGAGCAGGGGACGCACCAGGAGCTGCTGCTGGAGCGGGGGCTCTACTGGAAGCTGTATCAGCTGCAGTATAAGGACCAGGAGATGGGGTCGGTGGTCGCGGCGGAGTCGGTGCCGGCGAACTGAGGTTTCAGTCGTAGCGGGTGCGTAGACTGACTGCGGATGGCTTCGATATTTTTATCTGCGGGTGAGGCTTCAGGCGACCATTATGGGGCCGAGGTAATGGCGGCGTTGCGGGCGCGGGTGCCGGAGTCGACGTTCTTCGGGCTGGGCGGGCTGGCGATGGCGGGGGCGGGGCTCGAGCGGGTGGTGCGAGCGGAGGATGTGGCCGTGATGGGGGTCACGGAGATACTGCGGCATGTGCCGCGGATCCTGCGGGAGTACCGGCGATTAGTGCGGGCGATCCGGGCGAGGCGGCCGGCGGCGGCGGTGCTGATTGACTTTCCGGATGTGAACTTCCGGCTGGCGAAGCACCTGAAGCGGATGGGCGTGCCAGTGGTCTGGTTTGTGAGTCCGCAGCTGTGGGCGTGGAAGCGGGGGCGGCTGCGATGGGTGCAGGAGCGGGTGGACCGGATGCTGGTGATCTTTCCGTTTGAGGAGAACTTTTACCGGGCGCGGGGGGTGCAGGCGGAGTTTGTGGGGCATCCGCTGGCGGGGGGCACGGGTGAGGTGGGATCCCGGGAGGCATATGCGGAACGACATCTGTTTGCAAATCTCGCGGCCCAAAGCCGGAGTTCTCATTTGGACCGGCCATGGATTGCACTGCTTCCCGGGAGTCGGTGGAAAGAGGTGACAGCGAACCTTCCGATGATGCTGGAAGCGGCAAAGGCGCTAGGGTCCGGGTACGACTTTTTGATTCCAGTGGCTTCAACGTTGACGGCGGAATCGGTGAGTGACTTTGTCCTCAAGGACTTACTACCAAAGATTAATTGGGATGTGAACTCATCGATCACCCTAGTTCCGGATGCGCGTGCGGCGCTCGAGCAGGCGCGGGCGAGTGTGGTGGCGAGTGGGACGGCGACGGTGCTGGCGGCCGTGGTGGGGAACCCGTTTGTGGTGGTGTACAGGGTGTCAGCGATGACGTTCCGGGTGGCGAAGCGGCTGGTGCGGTATCCGGAAGAGATCGTGGCGGAGCGGGATGCGGCTGGCGTGCTGCCGGTGGCGATGGTGAATCTGCTGGCGGGGCGGCGGGTGGTTCCGGAGCTGATCAATGAGGGGTTCACGGCGGAGCGGGTGACGGCGGAGCTGCGGGGGCTGCTGGAGGACGGGCCGGTGCGGGAAGGGCAGGTTGAGGGGCTGCGGGCGGTACGGGCGTCGCTTTGGCCAGCCGGGGAGGGCCGGGCACGGGGGACGGAGCGGGTGGCGGAGGTGGTGGTTGAGCTGATGGAAGGTGGCGGAACGGCTGGAGTGGCAGAGACAGCAGCAGAGAAGCAGATCCCTACGGGATGACAACAAAAGGCAGGACAACAAGAGGCAGGACAACAGAAGGCAGGACGGCAGAAGGCAGGACAAGAAAGCAGGACAAGAAAGGCAGGAGGACAAAAGAGTGGCCACGGCCTGCGTCGGTGAACGCCCTGCAGCCGGTATTACGTCTGATTTGGGAGGCGGTGCGTCTAACCTAATGTTGGCGGAAGTTTCGCCCCGAAGGACTCTGTGCGCATGCGATGTGCTTTCTGGAGCTGTGCGGCTCTCCTGCTCTTTCCTGCCCTGACCCCTGCTGTGTTTGCAGCACCGACGCGCGTTCCGTTGCAGATCAATAGCTACGTCATTAACGCGGAGCTTGATCCGGCTGCGAACAAGCTGACAGCGACGGCGGTGGTGAACTTTACGGCGCTTGATGATCTGACGACGGCGAGCTTTGAGTTGAATAACGGTCTGCAGATTACGAAGCTGACGGATGCGGCAAGGAAACCGCTGCAGAATGAGCGGCTCTCGACGAACTCGACGGTGCGGGTGACGCTCGCGACGCCGATGGCGAAGAACACGACGACGACGTGGACGTTTGAGTACGCAGGCGTGTTGACGGGCGCGGATACGAGTCCGGTTGAGGGCATCAAGCTGGCGGCGGTGGCGGACCCGATCAGCATTCTGCTGTATCCGGGGCGATGGTTCCCTATGGTGGGACTGTTCACGAATCGGTTTACGGCGGAGATGCATGTACGGGTGCCTTCGGACGAGCGGGTGGTCGGCAGTGGATCGGGCGTGAGCGCGGTAAAGAGCCTGCCAGGCAACCGCAGCGAGTACACGTTCAACTGGGCGAAGCCGGGGTTTCCGGGGACGATTGTGGCGGGCAAGTTTCTGGCACCGGTGAGTCCAGCGGGCGTGAACAACGTGGCGGTGTACACGACCGACAAGCATAAGGCGGATGCGCTCTCGTTTGGGCAGACGGCGACGAAGGAGTTCGAGTTCATGTCGTCGACCTTCGGGCAGCCGGAGTCGGGGCGCTTGAACGTTGTGGAGCTGCCGGATGACTCGGTCTCGGCGGCATGGGCTCCGGAGGTGGTAGCGATTGCGGGGCGGCGGATCAGCGATCATGCGTCGCAGCGCCTGCTGGCCAACACGATTGCACATCAGTGGTGGGGGTCGGAGGTGTCGCCGCAGACGCTGAATGATGCATGGATTACGAACGGGATGAGCCGGTATGCAGAGCTGATGTACCTGGAGGACAGCGCGGGCAAGACGGCGTTCGAGACGGCAGTCAATGATGTCTCGGCGGGTGCGCTGGCGTATGACACGGAGCCGTTGAGCACGCTTGGGCGGTTGGATTATTTCTCGCCGCAGTTTCAGTCGATGACGCTCGAGAAGGGCGCGATGATCTTCCATATGCTGCGATGGGAGATGGGCGATGAGGTGTTCACGAAGTTTCTGCGCGGGCTGTTGAGCCAGTACACGGACAAGGGCGTGCGCACGAGCGACGTGGAGAAGGTGATTGAGGCGCAGACGCAGCTGCAGCTGACACCTTTCTTTGCGCAATGGGTGGATGGGACGGGGGCGCCGACGTTTGCCAACAAGTACACCGTGTTTCGGCTGGGCAACAACAAGGGGTTCCGAACGAGTGGATCGATTGATCAGGACCTGGATTTGTTCCGGATGCCGGTGGAACTGAGGATCGAGACGGATGGCAAGACAGAGGTTCGGCGGGTGGATGTCTCCGGACAGGAGTCGCCGTTTAGCGTGGAGACCTTTGGCCGGCCACGGAAGATCACGGTTGATCCGCAGGGATGGCTGCTGAAGAGCACGCCGGACCTGGCGGTGAAGGTGGCTGTGCTGCGCGGACAGCAGCAGGTGGCGCAGGGCGATCTGATCGCGGCGCTGGGGGAATACCAGAAGGCGCTGGACGCGAACAAGACATCGTCGCTGGCGGCGTACCGGATCGGCGAGGTGTTCTTTACGCAGCGGAACTATCAGTCGGCGGCGAACAGCTTTCGCGATTCGCTGCGCGGGGACGGGGACCCAAAGTGGACGGAGGTTTGGAGCCATGTGGAGCTGGGTCGGATCTTCGACGTGACGGGGCAGCGGGACCGGGCGGTGAATGAGTACCGGCTGGCAGTGCAGACGAATGACAATACGCAGGGTGCGGTGAATGAGGCGCGGGCGTCCATGCAGAAGCCGTATGAGCGGCCTAAGGTGGACAACTAAGAATTGCAACTAAGGCACTACGGGTTCATAGTTGAGGCATGGACAAGACCCCTCGGAGCTTCACGAGTTTTTCAGCGATGAAGGTGGCCGAGTATGAGGAATGGCAGGCGAAAACATGCTCGGAGCGGATGCTTGCGGTGACGGAAATCACTCTGGCGATCTACAGATTGAAGGAACCGACTCTGGATGTTCGACGACTTCAAAGAACTCTTAAGGTTATTCAGCGACCTGCGCGTTAGATACCTAATAGTAGGAGGCTATGCCGTGTCCTTCCATGCGCAGCCGCGGGCTACCAAAGACATTGACCTATTTGTCAGCCCCGACAGCGAGAACGCTGGAGCTGTTTACGCTGCACTGACAGAGTTTGGCGCGCCTCTTAGCAATCTTCGACCGGATGATTTTAGCGATCAAGGCAAGTTCTTCCGGATGGGACGCGATCCGGTGATGGTGGATGTGCTTATGCATATTGACGGGGTTCGTTTTGACACTGCCTGGGAACGACGTATCGAAGCGGTCATCGACGCTACAACGGGCCAGACAGCATTTTTTCTCTCGAGCATGGATCTTATCGCGTCGAAGCTGGCGGCGGCACGGCCCCAGGACCTGGCGGATGTTGCGGCGTTGCAGGAAGCACGCCGGATCAAAGATCAGTCGTAGCGAAGGGCTTCGATCGGGTCTAGTTTGGAGGCCTGGATGGCGGGGATCATGCCGCTGATGGTTCCGACGATGACCAGGATGGTGGTGGCGACGATGACGATGGTGGGCGAGATGAGCAGGTGGATGTCGGCGGCTTCGGCGTTTGAGGCGAGGGCGCTGTAGAGGGTAATGCTGCCGACGGTTTTCGCGATGATGTAGGCGAGAGCGACGCCGCTGAGGCCGCCTACCAGGGTGATGACCATGGCCTCCGAGAGGAACTGCATGAGGATGTGGGAGCGGCGGGCGCCGAGGGCTTTCTCGACGCCGATCTCGCGGGTTCGCTGCTGCACGCTGACGAGCATGATGTTCATGAGGCCGATGCCGGCGATGCCGAGGGTGAGGGCGCCGATAAAGAGCAGGAGGGCTTCGAGCGCGAGCGAGATGAGGCGGAACTGCGAGAGCTGCTGCATGATGTCGGCGATGAAGATGGCGTTGCGGTCGGACGGCCGAAAGGCGTGGGCGGTACCGAGCAGGACTCGCGTGGCCTGCTGGACGGCGGTGTGGTCGCCGCGGTAGCTGAACCAGAGTCCGTCGATGTCGCGGGTGTCCTTGATGTCGGAGTAGGTGGAGAAGGGGAGATAGACGATGCGGTTGAGGTTGTCGTCGCCCTCCTGCATCTTGGCCTTGAGGACGCCGACGACCTCAAAGCTGACGCCGCTGACGCGGATGGTTTGCCCGAGGGCGTAGGCGCCGGAGAAGAGCTTCTGCTTGGCTTCGGAGCCGATGACGGCGACGTGGGCGCGCCCCTGGAGATCGTTGGCGGTGAACCAGCGGCCCTGCGCTATGTCCATGTTCATGATGCTGATGAGTTCGGGCCGGACACCGTCGGCCTCCCAGGTGTAGCTGTGGAGGTCGTTCTGGACGGAGACGTTCTTGTACATGACGGGGGAGGCGGCGGTCACGCCCTGGAGGCTCTCCTGGATGCGCTCGACATCGTCGACGTGGAGGCGGACTTTAACGCCGGCCCTGGCACCGCCGGCCTGCTCGGAGGTAGTGCCGGGAAAGACGCCGATCATGTTCGTCCCGAACTGGGCAAAGATGGTCTCAAAGGCGCGACCGAAGCCTGCACCGTAGGCGAGCAGAAGGACGACGGTGGCGATGCCCCAGGCCATGCCGAGCACGGTGATAGCGGTGCGACGAAGGTTATGGCGCATGGCTTCGATGGCCTGGCCGAAGATGTCGCGGAGCATGCTTGAGGACATGGCGATTACTCCTTTCTGAGAGCTTCGACGGGTTCAAGCATCGCGGCCTTGCGGGCGGGGTAGATGCCGGCGAGGATGCCGCAGAGGCTGAGGGTTCCGAGAGCCATGGCGGCAGACCAGGGGACGAGGCGGGGAGGATCGAAGCCCATGTCGTTGTTGCCCATAACGCGGCCGAGCACCAGCATGAGAGCGGCGGCGGCGGCGATGCCGATGACGCCGCTGATGCCGGTGAGCATGAGGCCCTCAAGGAAGAACTGAAAGAGGATGCTGCGGTGGGTAGCGCCGAGAGCTTTGCGCAGGCCTATCTCTTTGGTGCGCTCGGTGACGGTGACGAGCATGATGTTGATGATGCCGACGGCACCGAGGGCGAGGGTGACGACACCGACGCCGCCGAGAAAGACGTCCATGGCGGTGAAGATGACGCCGACGGTGCGGTTGGCCTTAATCGTGTCCCACTCATCAAAGGCGTCGAGATCAGTGGGTTTGAAGCCGTGGCGGCCGGCGACGATCTGATGGACCTCAGCCTTGGCGGTCTCGTTGGTGTCTTCGGTGGTGGGCTGGTAGTCGATGCCACTGAGGGAGTCGAGGGGCTGATTCGCGCCGACGAGCGCGAAGTTGTCGATCATGGTGGAGATTGGGATGTAGAGGTTCTGGTTCTGATTGTTGTTGTTGCCGCGGCCGCTCTTCGCGGCGACCCCGACGACCTGGAAGCGAAGCCCGTTGATTGTCATGAACGCGCCGAGCGAGGGATGACCCATGAACAGGAGATCGTTGGCCTTTGAGCCGAGAAGCACGACGTGCCGATGCTGGCTGATGTCGTCGGCATCGAAGTAGCGGCCCTGCGCGAGGGGGATGGTGCGGATCTTCTGGACGTTGGACTCGACACCCCAGACACCACCGGCAAAGCTGCTGAACTCACTGGTCTGTTTGAGGTCACCCCGAATGATCAAGGCCGTGATGTCGCGAACGTGAGGAGCGCGGCGAATAGCGAGGCAGTCAGAGAGGGTGAGGCGGTAGGGACGGCCGCCGGTGTGCTGGCCGGGAAGGGCGGGGATGGTGCCGGCATTGAGGAAGATGATGTCGGTGCCGAGGGTGGCGAGAGAGCGGCGCTGGCCGGAGCGGAAGCCTTCGCCGAGGCCGATGAGAAGAAGGAGCGAGGCGACGCCCCAGGCGATGCCGAACATAGTGAGAAACGAGCGCAGCTTGTTGGCTGTGATGGACTCGAAGACCTGCTTCAGGATCTCTACGGCGCTGCGCATGGAGGGTTGGACTCAGGAGTTCAAGCGGGGTTACGCAGGTGCCGTAATTTTGGTTCCGTTACCGGCCGGCAAGGAGTGATGGAAAGGGATCAAGCCTGGTTTGGAAGGGGAGGCCGATGTCGGTGAGGAAGCTTCCGAGGCTCGCTAGAACGGCGGCATCAGCCGTCGCCGGATGCAGCAGCGACAGCTCTGCCTCGGGCGAGAAGGCCGTGTGCCGCGAGAGGCCGGAGAGGCCGAAGCAGCGCTCAGCGCGGTAGGTGCAGGAGGCGAGATCGGAGATGCTGAGGACGTCAGTGGGCGTGAGAAGGATGGTGCGGGGGGGCGCCATGCGATCGATCATGGACAGGATTTCGAGCTTGGACTCGAGTTCGTCGGGTACGAAGTCAATCGCGAGGTCGGCGGAGCGAACGGCGTCCTCGACTGTGGCGACAAGGGTAAGAGCATCCCGGCGGTCCTCGAGGTGTGCCTGCTCGAGCTCGCTGGTCACACGCCGGAGATTGGAGGGGAGGACATCTTCAAGGGAGACGCGAAAGCCGCGCGCGAGGAGGTGGCGGGAGAAGCTGCGTCCGGCGAGCCCGGCGCCGATGACGGCGATGTGCTCCAGC
The DNA here is from genome assembly GCA_903642235.1 of Acidobacteriaceae bacterium. GTDB lineage: Bacteria > Acidobacteriota > Terriglobia > Terriglobales > Acidobacteriaceae > Edaphobacter. The sequence goes on from CAHJWL010000002.1 coordinate 105,133, forward strand.
CGGACGACGGCGGTCTCGGACGGGTTCATTTTCCGGTTGAGACGGCGGCGACGACGGACTCGAAGCTGGGATCGGAGGTTTTGATGTGCTCGGCGACGCGCGCGCGTTCCTCGGGTGTGAGCGACGGCAGCACGGACAGGATGCGGCGGAGCGTTACGGCGATATCGTCAACGTAATTCATGGTGCGGATGGCTTCGCCAGACAATGGCATTCGATCTCCTCAGAAACAAATAGTGGGTTTAGTCTATCGCGTTCGCGGCGGTGGTCTGCGCGACCGGCGGCGGCTGTGTTTCGGGATGAACGCCATCGCGATCGGTCATCTCCATCAGGGCTGCAAGCTGCTTGGCGAAGTCCGGGTGGAGCGCGTCGGAGTTGTAGCGCCAGGTCCAATTGCCGAGGCCGGCGGCGGGTGTGTTCATGCGGGCCTCGCTGCCGAGATGGAGGACATCCTGCAGGGGAAAGATACAGAGATTGGCGACGGAGTGGGCTGCTGCCTTGATCATGGCCCAGACGATCTCGCCGTCGTTGGTGATGGTCTGCAGATAGGTCTGGACGTTGGCGCGCTCGCTGACGGTAGCGTCGTTCTGCCACCAGCCGAGCGTGGTGTTGTTGTCGTGGGTGCCGGTGTACGCGACAGTGTTCGGTATGAACATGTGCGGCAGGTACATGTGGCCGCCGCGATCCGCGAAGCCGAACTGCAGGATGCGCATACCGGGCATGCCGAAGTGCTCACGCAGAGCGCTGACCTCCGGGGTGATCAGGCCGAGATCTTCCGCTATGAAGGGAAGCTCGCCGAAGGCGGCTTTCAGGCGATCGAACAGCGCATAGCCGGGGGCCTTGACCCACTGTCCGTTCATGGCCGTCTCTTCCTCGGCGGCTATGGACCAATAGGCCTCGAAGCCGCGGAAGTGGTCCAGACGAACACTGTCGTAGAGGATGAGGGCACGGCGGATGCGGGCTACCCACCAATCAAAGCCGCGTTCCTGAAGCAGCCCCCATTTGTAGAGGGGATTGCCCCAGCGCTGGCCGGTGGCGGAGAAGTAGTCGGGGGGAACGCCGGAGACGCGCAAAGGCTTCTTCTGCTCGTCGAGCTCGAAGATCTCGGAATGAGTCCAAACGTCAGCGCTGTCGTAGTTGACGAAGATAGCGACGTCGCCAAGGGTGCGGATATCGCGCTGGGCGCAGAAGGAACGGAGGGCGCACCACTGCTGATCGAAGAAGAACTGCACGGCCTGCTCGATGGCGAGTTCGCGGCTGCGCTCGTTGAGAACGCGGGTGAGCGCGTCATGCTTGCGATGCGCGAACTCGGACGGCCACTCGTTCCAGCTCGCGTAGCCAAACTGGCGACGGAGCACGGTGAACATGGCGTAATCCGGAAGCCAGGAGATGTTGTCATTGCAGAACTTCTGAAAGGCCATGCGCTGGTCGGACGTTGCGCGATCGAGGAAATTGGCGGCTGCCTCTTCAATGAGCGGCAGCTTCAGGCGTGTGGCTTCACCGAAGTCGGCGGGGCCTTCGTGTCCGGGCAGGCCCTTGATGCGATCGCGCTCGATCCAGCCGTCGTCGACGAGACGCTCGAGGCTGATAAGGAGGGGGTTGCCGGCGAAGGCAGACAGGGCGGAGTAGGGCGAACTGCCGTAGCCGGTGGGGCTTAACGGCAGAACCTGCCAGAGACGCTGCTTTGCCGCGTGCAGAAAGTCGACAAAGGCGAAGGCCGCGGGACCGAAGTCGCCGACGCCGCCGTAGGACGGAAGCGAGGTGACATGAAGCAGGATGCCGGACAGTCTTTCCTGCCGAGAGGGATCGAAGCTCATAGGATCGCGCGGACCTCCTCCGCGCTTAGTGACTATGATGCCCGAGGCGGGATCAAGTCGCCCGACAAAGAAAGCCCGACTCCGTCAAGCAACGACGAGAGCCGGGCATTCAGAGGACAACAGGACTTACTGACCGAAAGGCGAAGCGCCCGCCGGTGCAGCACGTTTGGAGAGGTGAACCGCACCGCTCTTTTGATAGCTCTCTGTGACGTTGCCGAGGTAAACGCGGAAGATCTCTTCCCTTTGCGCATTCAGCAGACTGTCGCGCGTCTGATTGAAGTTCTTGGCGATCTCCTGCGCGTCGGGCTCTTGCCGGTCGGTAACGACGAGAACGGCACCGGTGCGGCCGGTGTTGATGGGCTCCGAGATTTGGCCTTTGGGGAGGGAGAAGACGACGGATGCAGCACCGGCGAGCGAGCCGAGATCCGCAACCTGACCATCGTGGCCGACGAGATCGCTTGATTTCACCTGAAGGTTCTCTTCGCCTGCAGCCTTTTTGAGGTCGTTGAGCTGTTTGGCGCGCGCACCGAGTTTCGAGAGCGCCGCCTGCATGAGCTGGGGGACCTGCTGCTCGCGATAGTCATCGGCGATGTGCTGCTTGTAGGTGTCGAAGTCCGGTGCGTGTGCGGCTCTGATGTCCTGGACCTGGAAGACGGCGAAGCCATCGCCGGTTGCGACGGACTCGGGCGCAGCACCCTTGGCAGTGGTGAAGGCCTTGGTGAGGAGACCGGTTCCGTCCGCTACACCGGCGACCACGCCATCCTTCGCGACAAAGTCGGTAACCTGCGCTTGAAGGCCCTTGCTGGCGGCGGCTTTCTCGATGCCGTTCTTGGCCGCATCGGCTACAAGCTGGCTGGCAAAGCTTTGCTCGGCCGTGCTTGCGCGCTGCTGTTCAAGAACGGGCAGGATCTCGCCACGAACCTCGGAGAGAGGCTTGACATGCGCCGTATTCTTCGCTTCGACCTGCAGGATGTGGTAGCCGAACTGGGTCTTAATAACGTCCGAGGTCTGGCCCGGCGAGAGCGAGAAGGCGGTCTTATCGAACTCCGGCACAGTGCGGCCGCGATCGAGGAAGCCGAGTTCCCCGCCCTGGGTTTTGCTGCCGGGGTCGTCGGAGTTTTTCTGTGCCAGATCGGCGAAGTCGCCGCCGGCCTTGATCTGCTTAAGAAGGTCCTCTGCCTTGGCCTTTGCGGCGGAGGCAGCTTTGGCGTCAGCACCGGCCGGGACGGCGATCAGAATGTGGCGAACTTTGACCTGCTCCTTGACGGTGAACTGCGCCTGATGAGCGGTGTAGTAGCCCTGCAGATCAGCGTCGGACACCTGGGGCTTGCCGCCCGGCAGATTGGAGGCGTCAAAGGCGACGTACTGGATCTTGCGAGCCTCCGGGATAGCCGTTGCGTAGCGGGTCTTATTCTGGTCGAAAAAGGTGTGGAGCTGAGCATCCGTTGGATTGATCTGTTTGCGGACATCTTCGGGAGAGACGACGACGTAATCAAACTTGACCTTGACGTTCTGCTTGAGCGAGGCCTCGCGGACGGCGTTGTCAGAGACGTTGACGCCGCCCGTAAGCATGGACTGCAGGCGGTTCAGTTCCATGTCGCTCTTGACCTGAGACTCAAAGCTCGCGCGGGTGGTGCGGAAGGCGCTCTGCACGAAGTTGATATAGGCGTCGTCGCCGATGTAGGTGCCGTTCGGAAACAGGTACTGGGCAAAGGCACCGGTGCGAAGCTCGCGGCGAAGATCCTCGTCAGAGACCTGCAAGTGCATACGGTCGGCTTCATGCTTGAGGATCTCGCGCTGGACCAGGATCTGACCGGCGCGCTGCTCCATGTAGGGCATGAGCATGTCAGGCAGGTTCTGCTGCTGCAGCTGCCGCTGTGCCAGTTGCGCCACCTCGGTTTGTCTGATCGTCGATCCGCTTTCGAGACGACCTGACCAGCCGGGATCATGCACGGTCGCAAAGACGTCGGCGCTACCGGCATTGCCGGCTGTGTCGAAGATCCCGGGCACCAGCGTGATGACCATGGTGCCTATAGCGGCAATGATGATGAACGCGAAGATGAACTTTACCGCACTGCTGTTCTGCTGCAGGAGACGAATCATAGCTGGAAGGACGACCTTTACTCTCAGCACTCACACCCGACCAATCGGGGCGTGCAGGTATGCCCGGAGGTTTGCGAGGCAGGACGGGCGTCCGCACCTCAGCAGGGCAACCTCAGTATAAATGAGGGAGACATGCCTCTTCTGGCAGGCCTCCGACATGCCTGGGTTAAACAGCAAGGAGCTCGACAGCGCGAGCCCCTTGCATTTACTCGAGATTTATTAGTACGGGTAGGGCCTGTAGTAGGCACGTGGTCCGTAGTAGTACCCCGGACCGTAGTAGTAGGGCGGCGGCGGTGGATAACGGCGACGCACCTGCGGGGGACCTCCACCGGAGATACCGTAGCCTAACCACTCCATCTCCGCCTGCGACACTGTCACGATGCTGACCGGCTGACTTATCTGAAAGGCGATAACAGCCTCTGGCGGCAGGAAAACCTGCGGACCTCCGGAGGCGGCGGAGGCTCCGATACCGGCGGCACCACCTGCACCGGCGCCGATCGCGGCACCGGCACCACCGCCGGCCACGCCCCCGATCAGCGCGCCGACAACGCCGAGACCGATGACGCTTCCGACGGTGCGACCAGTCTTGTCAGGGCCATCCTGCTGCCAGATCGTTGAGGTGAGCGGGTATACGCGGCCGCCCAGAGTGACCTGGGTGACTTGAAGGGCAAGTGTGGCATGGCCCTTGATGGAGCCGCCCTTTGTAGCATCGACAACGGTCCCCTGCACCGTTGCGCCGCGCGGGATGGCGATCTGGCCCTCGGCAACCACATCCCGAATGACCGTTCCGCTGAACGTGCTGCCGATCTGACTATGTCTGCTGTCGATACCTTCGTTCATCCGGAGCTGCAGGGGTGTGCCGGCCGGCACGGAAACCACCCGACCGCCAGGCTGGCCCAAGTACGCGCCCCGACCGCGGGCATACGGGTTCTGTTGTCCATACGGAGGCTGCGACGGCGCATCGTACGGCGGCTGACCTGCCCGCCCGTTCGGTGGTTGCGACTGTCCCTGACCATACGGCGGCTGCCCTGCCTGGGGGTATGGGGGTTGACCATAGGGCGTCTGACCCGGCTGTGAGTCGGGCGACTGATTCGGCGGTCCGTAGGCAGGCTGGTTAGTGCCGTACGAAGGTGCTGGTGGCGGCCCTGCCTGGCCATCGGGACTGGGCGGCGCGGAGGAAGATCCGGGCTGTGACACCTGTGGCGGGTATCCGGACTGGGCTGCACTCTCACCACTCTGCGGCTGAGCTACCGGCGGCTGTCCGCCGTTCTGGGGATCCGGCGAGGGTGCCAGCGAGCCATCCGATTGCAGCTGCGGGTTTGATCCTTGCGCTTCGATCGGTGAAGAGGGCGATGCGGCCGCCGTCTGACTGGCGATGGTCAGCTCATCCACGACTTTTTGTACGCCTGCTGTGCGGGAGACACGATCCTCCGCAAGAGATCGTGTTGCTTCATCCCTAACATGGCCTGTGAGCGTGACCACACCGTACACTGCCGCAGAACTAATCTGCTGATCGGCCAGTTGTCCGTCGGCCGCAAGCGCCCGGAGAACGTTTGCTTCTACCTGCGCGTCTGGCACCACCGCGCTTTTATTCTGTGGCACTCCCTCGCTGGTGGCGGCGAGTGCCGCACCGACCAGTACCAGAGATCGCATTACTTTGGACGTCTGCCGATCCTCTTTCGCGTGCATCTTCGCTCCTTGCCACAGCCTGACACCGGGCCCACGTTACGGTCTCCGGCTGTTCTCTTGGACACGTATCTCCGAGAAAAGTTACGATCGCGGCAGAAGGCTGTCGCTCTCAGGGGAAGATCATCCCGCGCTATCTGGAAGCGTAGAGAAACGTGCGTGGGGATGCTGTCAGCGGGCCAAGGAGTTCCGATGATCACTGCGCTGACGCCTCCATACGGGGCTGCTTTCCGCATGGCTGCACGCTGCGGAGACTGCTCTGACAGCGCCGCCTCCTTCCTTGACGCAGAAGAGTCGTAAAGCTATATTTACAGAGCGGGGTGGAGCAGCCCGGTAGCTCGTTGGGCTCATAACCCAAAGGTCGTAGGTTCAAATCCTACCCCCGCAACCAAAGAACGTCGGCTTTACAAAGCTTAAGACCGCCATCAGCTTGTATAAACTTATGTTGGCAGATTGAGGTATCAGGTGTTATCTTTCAGTTTGGGTTCCATCTCGGCGACTCTCTGCCCATTTCCTGCTCTTTTATAAAAAAAATACCTGTTGCGGATGTTTGCCTTTCCGAATAATAAGCTGCGCGACTCTCAATGAGATCGCGGGGGCATGGATTGCTCACAGGTATGACCTGTACTCGACTTTCTAGCGCAGTGAGGCCTCAAGCGTGGGTACTGACGGATTGCCGCGGATGACTTTGGCAGGCGACCCATAGGCCACAACGCCGTCCGGAATATCTTTTAGTATGAGCGAACCCGCTCCGACAAAAACATCGTCGCCGATATGGACTGACTCGCGAATAGTACTTCCAGTTCCAATCCAAGTGGCCACCCCAATTGTGACCAAACCCGAGAGGCGCGTTCCTGGGCCAATATGCACACCATCGCCGATTGTGCACTCGTGATCGACACTAGCTGCAGTGTTCAATATGACATTGCTGCCGACTCGCGCTCCGGAGTTGATGATGGCGCCGGGCATGACGATTGCTCCCTGCCCTATGCAAACGTCTGGCGAAAGGATCGCCGAAGAGTGAACCAGCTTAGGAAGAGAAAACCCATATGACAAGGCCTGCTGCGCGCAATTGATCCGACCACGGCAGTCACCAAATGCAACAACCGCTTGAGACACGCTTGAGCGCAGAGCAGGTAGTAAGTTGAAGCCACCGAGAACAGGAGCTTTGCAGAAGTCAACCCCGTGCTTCTCAAGCTTGTCGTCCAGAAAGCCGACTATCTCCATTCCTTGGGATCTGGCAATCTCTGCGGCAACAATCGCGATTCCGCCGGCACCTAGAAAAACTACTTTTGACATATATGAAGTGAACCTTGCTCGATACCCACATTCTAGTAAAACGTCAGCAAGAACACCAACGCTTTCTGTCGGTCTCGCTCGCTCCCAAGCTACAAGGAAGAAGGACTGACAACGGAGGTCACGTCCTCTTTGAAACTCATGGTGCTTGAAACAGCTGCTTCGGAGGACAGGAAAAGAGAGTCAAACAACGACTCCGCCAGTAACTTAGCCAATCCAGATATTCTGGAAGCACTTTCAACATGCCAAAACCGGATTCTGTCATTGAAGTTACCCGCAACAAGCGGACCGATGACATAGACGTTCTCACCCGCTTTTAGATTTTCGTCAACCAGAAATCCACGCCTTGTGCTGTTGACCTTACAGATTCTGTTGCTGACCAAACTGTTAATCAGGCGTGACGAGGAATAGTCGAGATCCTCGAAGCCACCGCAATTGATAGTTATGCGAAACGGTAGGGGGTATGTCATCTCAGCCGGCTCATCAGCAAGTGTGTAGATTGCCCGCATCAGACCGCTTCCCGATGGGAACGGCTCCAAGCGACGAAGCGCTCCCCTGACCGTGGTAAGGATGCCCTGATCAACCAACTCGTCCGCAGCATTACGAGTATCACGACCAGCTCGACGCATCATTCTCGAGTAATTCACGCCGTGTTCGCATATAAATCTCTCTTGTTCCCGTACGTGCATCAAGTCGATCGATTGATTCACCGCGGCTCCGACAAGATCGCGCAGATCCGCAACGTTAAGTCCAAGGGCTTCGGCTCTTCTGATATCAGAAGAGATTGCGGCCATCAGGTCGGCGGCACAGAAAGAGGCTGCAATTCGAAGCTCTTCAAGAGCCAACAGCCGAAACTCCACGGTCTCTTCAGATATTTTGTAAGGAAGCAGACCACTATGGGAGAAAATAACGATTGAGTTAATTCGATGTCTGATCCTCGGGCGATGATTTATGAGGTAGAGTGCTTCAAGAGCGCTGGCGTTTGATCCCAGGATCAGAAGATTGGCTGACGTTTTATCCGGGAGGGCAGAAAGAGCTTTCTGAATCCTATACATGCTGGCAATTTCAGAAGGTGAGTACATGTCATTGATGTAAACGTGGCTGGGTCGACCAGTAACAGCACTGCCTTGAACTGCTTTCTGAGGCGGACTGCCAATTGCCAGCACGACTCTTGCTGCGTGAAGCGAACGGCGCGCGCCACGATCATCCTCCACGTCGATGGCCCGTGGCCTGCCGGACATGCCGGATATTCCGACAGCCTCTCCCTGGATGCGGGTCACACTGGCCAGTCCAAGTCTTGACAGCTCCTCAACTGCACATGCCGCCTGACTGGACACGTACAAGCCAAACAGAAATCTCGGGAGATATAACTCACCCCATTTGTCTTGGTCCATCAAGGATTGGTTGTCTGAGATCCATTTCGCCGCGCCAGAACCACCCCACTCCCTCAAGGTTTGGAGCCAGGACCCGGCAGTTGCCCTGAGCCACTCGATGTAGCAGCTCCGCTCGGGCTCCTCCAGAAACTCCTGCAGCTTCTGAAAGGTCAGTGCCCCAATGACTGAACGCCTGCCGTAGGGGACTCCAGTCCACATCTCTCCTTCCTTCTCGATGATGCCGATACGCAGCATCTCGGTTTGGACGGGTTTGTCTCTCAGACGCTCTGCTAGATGACAGAGAGTCATCGAGCAAGCTATACCGCTTCCCACAATCGCAATATCGTACACACTAGTCTCCAAGGCATGTGGTCAGATGAAGTTGCCGTTTTCCCTACTACGGAAACATCTGTATCTCTGTTTCAAACATTCTGCGTTTCGGTCGTACTTCAGGTTGCGAGTGACCTCGCTCCGATTGAGAACACATGAGTCAAATACTAGGGCGCAGCGTTATCGGCGGTGTTCCGGTGAAAAGAATTTATATCGTCTAGCAGCAGTTCAACCAGCATCTCCAAGATATTCGGTTTTATTGTGCGACGCGGGATCTTTGCAATCGATCAAGCGAATGTGCAGCCGCGCCCGCACTAGACCGAGACTGCGGGCCTGGAACGCTGTATCCAGGCAGCGGTATTCTCTCTCACAAGATTCAGGAACTCTGTGCGGCTCTCCAGGAGCGATTCTTCACGGAAGTCGTATGCCCGCGCGAGGTTCTCAGCGGACATGCGAGCCATACGTATGGGGTCCTGCAGAGTGTTGATGATAGCGCGGGCAAGTGCCGCATCATCTCCTACGGGCACGATGCCATCCGATGAGATCAGTTCGGGAATGCCGCCTATGTCGGACCCGATACAGGGCAACGCACGAGCCATGGCCTCAACCATTGCTCGTGGCAAGCCCTCTTGTCTTGAGGGCATAACAAACAGATCGCTGGCGTCCAAAGCTTCTCTTACAGCCTGTCCGGCCGGTAACTGGCCGACGAAGGATACACGTTCCTTGAGCCCGAGGCTGGCGGCGAGTTCTTCCAACTCCGACCGGTGCCGGCCCTCGCCAACGACTGTCAGAGAAAGGAGACATCCCTGCTGGATGCAGCTGGCCGCAGCTCGAAGCAGAACATCGACGCCTTTGTACATCTGAGCCAGCGTTCCGATGCAGATGAGCCGCGGTGGTCGGGAGAGCGGTACGGTTCCATCGCGGGGAGACGATACCAGGGCTTCGGAATCGATCTCCACATCAGAGAAGGAGGTGGAGAACGCGGGACACGGGTACCTGGCCTGGAGCGCATGTTTCGTGACGTACGCCGCTGCACAGGCCGCACGGCAGAGTCGCTTCAGCTTTGCTGTGAACCAAACCCGAAACAACGGCCGCAGCGAATGAATGACAGAACCACGTTGAAAGACATCATAGGGATCCGCCACGACTTCGACGCCGAACGGCTGACCACGGCGGAAGTACCCAACGAATGCGGAGCCAAGGGAAGAGCCAACCCGAAGAATAACCGCCTGACTGTGACGCGCCTGCTCGCGCAGAACAGCGCGGATCCTTAACCAACACGCAAGGTACTGGTATGGGCCCTGGTAGTCGGGAATATCGATGAAGGTGACGGCCGGGCCCGACGCCTGCTTCCAGCCTGCCATGGAGGTATCCACATTCCGAACACGCGCGATCACCCGAACTGAACTAAACACCTGCAGATATCGCTGCCAGAAGTTATACGCAAACGTAGTTTCAGTCCAGACGCGGCCATCCGGTGTGCGGCGAAAATGATGCTCAAGTGGAATCGTTACGTTCAAAGTTCACCTCCACGGAGAGTGGGTGTACGAGCCTTGTTACTGGGAACTTCTTCTTTGCATTGCTCTGAAGCGAACGTTCGTTTCGAGCGTGCGGACAGGATGCGAGCCCCTGTTTGTGATCTCAGTAGCTACCTTCATCATGACCATCGAGACAACGACGGCACTGATGCAAAACATGCTTTCAAAGTACACGTAGCGAAAATCGATACGGTTTGCATTCACAGCCTCCTGCAAAAGAGTGGCGCATATGACCAGCCCGGCAAGGCTGCGGTAGCGATTTGTACCAAGCCACGCAAAGCAAATAGACCAGAGCACCATCACTCCAAAGGGACCTACCAAGCCGAAGTTTGCAAAACCCTCTGCAATCGGACTGAAGCCCCATCCGTAAACAGGACCGACTCCTTCGTGAAGCGCCTGATCGAGATCGGCGGAGATCGGGGGCAGTTTCGCTCCCGGATAAATCGCTCTGGGAAGTAGCGCTGGAATGGACATGGCGTAAGAAAGACCCCAGCGCAGAGGTTCTGAGCCGGTCGAGTAATAGAGTACCGAGACGTAAGGACCGCCGAGTTCCGTGTCTTCTGGCTTGCTCGAAACAGATTCTTTGCTGTCGGCCGCAATTTCTGCCTGTCTCAGCGTAGATCGGCCCGCTGCAAGATCATAGATCAGCTCTCGATATTGCCCAAAGAGGACAGCCACCGAGTAAGCACCGGCGATCGCGACGAAAGCAAGCGGGCGAAGCTTTGTAAGCTTTGGTCTCAGGGTTCCGATGACGACTGCGAGCGCCATAAGAATCTGTACTGCGAGCCGTCGATCACCCTGGAGGAGCACGAGACCCAACCAAAGCAGGCAGGCGGCGGAGGAGAGCAGCACTCTGAACTTAGTCGTACCGACGCTGGCGTAGGCCATCATGCTCAGACCAGCGACGACGAAGCCGTCATACGGCGTACTTACGGTGCCTTTCAGCACCTCAAATCGTTGTCCGCGATCCATTGCAACTGACTGCATGTAGCCGCCCATCTGCCAGTACTGAAGCATGTAGAGCCCGATTCCAAGCAGATACGAAGCGCTTCCCGTCAGAAATGCGGCCGTGCACTCCTTCGGGCTACGTTGTGGGAATGGTTTCGAACGCCGATTCTTCGAGAGCAGCCATCCAAGCACCAGACCAAGGGATCCAAGACCGCTCTCAAGACCTGCATGGAACAACATGGTCCGATCGATGGCAAATGGGACTTCATGTGGAACTGCTCCGTAGTTCAGTCTTAGGAGTAAGACACCGTTATAGGCTGCAAAGCATAAGGAAAAGACTGCCAGAGGATCCGCCATCCCGTTGCGTCTCGCGCGCATGAAGGCCACTATAAGTGGAGGAAGTAGGGAGGCTAATGCGAGCGGCAGAGTGAGTTCGCCTGGATTAGCAATCCAACCGATAGCCGCCGCGACCACACAGAAAGAGGTGCAGACGATGACGAACGAACGTTCCTGAAACTCCGCTGCTCTCATGAAGATCAGGCCATTCCTAGGAAAGAGCGTGACCCTTGTAGCCGCCGGTTGGAACTGAATAGCATTCCAATAACCCCTGGATTGATCTATCGATTCCTATGAGCTCTGAAGTATCGGCCGCCGTTGTTGCAAGCGGCAGATCCAGTAGCGATTGAAGTCGGCTTGCCCAAGACGCCGCGGACGAACCAAGAGACTCGCGAAAAACGAGCGAGGGCACAAGATCGGTCTCTTCTGCGATGGTGTCCGATAAGAGGCAACGCAGGCCCGCCAGTTGCGCTTCAAGAAGTACAAGCGGCAGACCTTCAAACAGCGACGGCAGTACAAAGACGTCCATCACCCCTCGCATCAAAGCAGGCACATCCTTCCGCACACCCGCAAAGCGTACCTGCCCTTCAATCCCAAGCTCCCTTGCCTCGGCCTCAAGATCTTTTCTGCACGGACCATCTCCTACCAAAAGAACAACCGCCTCTGGAACCCTTTTCAGAAACTCCGCTGCGATGCGCAAAAGAAAAGCATGATTCTTCTGCGGCTCAAACCGTCCGACGTGACCGATTACAGTTACACCCGCAGGAATAGCTAACTCTCGCCGCAAGATCTCGCCATACACGGGATCTCTAAACGGCGCCGGATCAACCCCCAGCAGCATCACACGCCACTTCCTCTGCTTTCCCCAATCGGGTGGGAACAGGGCATCTGCGGCTTTTCTGCTGACCGCTATACCAACTGTCGCCCAGCGCCAGATCAGTCTTTTCATCAAGCCCGTGTACAGGCGACGACGAGTTCCCGCCTGTGCATCCAGCTGACGCGTATCGAGATGGCTCTGAACAACCCGCACGGGCACGCCGGCGATGGCAGCTACTAATAGCAGGAGTCCGCTGAAATGATGGACGTGTGAGTGAATGACCTGGTAAGGACCGTATTTTCTAAGTATCAGCAGCAGGTTCCATGCGTAGAGTGGCGGGAAGCGCACTCCTCTGATGACAATTATTCGCGAGCCCAGTGCCGCCGCCTCGGCCTGGTAGTGGAATGGCCCTTCTTCATGCACCAGAAAATCAGAATGGATGCCTGTGTCCCTCATCTTCTGCAGAGCCTGAATCATCCAGGTCTCCGCTCCTCCCCGATTCAAACCTCCCATAACATTGAGCACTCGTATCATAGAAGCTTCCGGCGGGCGTTCATCGCTCTCCACGTTACAAGCGTTAACCCTACCAATTGAACGATGGCAGACAACAGCAGAGCGAAGCCAGCGCCGTTCAACCCCAGCCGAGGAATCAGAAGCCAGGAACCTACCATCGTAGTCATCGTCATTCCCGCGATCACCGGAACCTGCGCCCGGAAGCTCTGGGCAGATGTAGCTGCAAACCCCATGAACGTTGCGATCGTGCTGATACCTGCCGTTGCAGCAAGGAGCAGCAGCAGCCCTTGATGCGCTTCATACGAGTGACCATAGAGTAGCCTGAGCAGCGTCCGACCAAACCCGAGTGCAACGGCACAGGCAACGCCGCCGACGCCTGCACCAAAAGCGGCAAGCTTTGCCAGCACGTCGCGGAATCTTCCCAGTTCTCCGACTGCAAACATTCTGGCCATTCGCGCGGAGGCTGCCTGACCCAGCGCTAACGATAATAAGCTCACCGCCGTAAGCAGGTACGCGAGCGATGCGAAGATACCAAGTTCACTGGTGCCGAGATAATGCGTTACCAGATACCGTGGCAAGTTTGCGTTTAAGGAGACCAGACTCATGACAAATCCGAGAGGAAGGCTCGTCTTCAGCAACTTCCACATTCTGATTGTCGAAGCAGACAGAAAAGTTTCTTCCTCTTGAAGAACACCTCGAGCCAGCGCCAGATCATACATACACACGATGATGGCCCACGTACCTGCGAGGGAGATACATGCAACGCTCAGCTTCCGTGTCGTTTCAAAGACACTCGCGAAAACGAGGAATGAAACTACGCCGCGAACAGTGACAGCACGTGCGGCGAGATCAAGCCGCTCGTGCCTTTGCAGCAGCCCTGCGACAACATCACTCCAGGATTCGAAGCCTTTTGCCACACTCAGCGCAAAAAGGACGACGAGAACCTCGCCATGGTATCCGGCGACCAGAGAAATGCCGACGATGACAAGCAGGGCAATCAACGTACACATAGATCTCAGCACAAAGAAGTCGGCGAAGTTATACCTCAGCTGTGCGTCAGTTGCTTGCACACTTCGCAACTGCAGATTCGAGAACATAAATATAGGTGCAGACAGCGCGAGGCCAAGCGCAAAGACACCCACGATCGCTGGCGACCCCCGCTTCGCCAACACCGACAACATACCCCACTGGCTTGCGCTGTAGATGATGTTTCCTCCAAGCGTCCACATGAAGTTGTTTGTTAACGATGGAATTGATCCTTCCTTCACGTCTCTCAGTGCTGCGGCTGCTGTGCTCATGTCGTAGATCCGTTGTTACTCACTTTAGAAGGCACGATAACTCGCGGCACCCACGGCCGTCTGCACGATAGCTTCGAGACTTCGATTCACAGCTGTCTTTGTTCTGCTAACGGGGACAAATAAGATGTCATTATCGATCAGTGTCAAATCCGTCGATTGCATCGTAAGCACCTTTCCGACATTGACAGGAAGCTCTGTACGCCCGGTATCCGTCTTTCGGATGATAACTGCACGTTTCAACAAGGCTGTTCGATTTGCGCCCTGTGCTAATGCCAGAGCCTGCACTATCGTTAACTGCTCGTCGTGATCCATAAGATATTTACCCGGCCGCACAACGTCTCCTACCACGTATACCTCGCCAGCCCTGGACACTACGATTGTGTCTCCTGGGTCAATTAGCGGATTGCTTTGAGGTGTTGATCTCCCTGTGCTGCTTATCTGCACAACCGCGATCTGGTCCGGCGCGGGCCGATGCGAGACCGACACTCGCGTACCGGCCTGCTGTGTCAGACCCTCAGCAAGTGACAGGTAGTCGTTGAGCCGGTGAGATCCCATGGCTGTGTAGACGCCCGGCTTCTTCACCTCACCCATGACGGATACTCCCCCCACCGCATATTCTGTGACGCTGACTGTCACCTTCGGATCTTTCACGAATCTCTGTTTGATCAACTGACTGCGGATCCAGGCCGCCGCATCAGCCACGGTCAATCCTTGCAGACGTACCTTGCCGAGCAGCGGAAGCAGCACTTCCCCGCTCTCGCCAACGCGAGCCTTCGTGCATAGATCAGAACTCTCGAATACCGCCACCTCCAGCAGGTCACCAGCATTGATTAAGGTGGACTGTTTTACCTCCACCGAAGTCTTGCCAAGACTGCTCTGTGCTGAAGATCGAACGTCGCCGGATGAAATCGACAGGGTGACCGCAGCAATGAAAAGTGCTCTCGCTAGAGGGTGCATAATCTCCTTGGAAAAGCCAGATATTTCTCTTCCTATGCGGTGATGCTTTCCTGATAGCGGGCGTACGCCCGCTCGTCGAACAACGTATCGGCGTCAAAGGAGTCGAAGCGCACGTCATTTAGTAAAACACCACACACAGAGGCGTTTGCACGTTCAAGACGCTGCCTGACGTAAGCCAACGCTTGCTTATTCGTTGTCGTGGAACGTACGACTAGGACTGTCGCATCTGCTAAGCCAGCCATGATGACTCCATCTGTAAAGGCAAGCACGGGAGGGGTGTCTATGATTACGAAATCGTACTCATTTCGCCAGACGCGGAGAAGGTGCTTCATTCGCATCGAGCTCAAGAGCTCGGAGATATAAGGCGGACGTAGTCCTGCACGTAAGACGAAGAGCGTTGTATCAGGGATCCTGATAGGTGTGGGCACGCGCCCCTCGCCCAGGCACTCACTCAGCCCGCTTTCAAGCGGCAGTTGAAAGTGCGAATGGATCGTTGGGCACCGCATATCCGCGTCTACCAGCAAAACGCGGCTGCCTTGCTGCGCTAGCACAACAGCTGTATTCACCGCACTCGTGCTCTTACCTTCCCTTCCTCGCCCGCTCACAAAGCAAATGACGCGAGGCGATGACTCCTCGGACGAAAGCAACGCTGTACGAAACGTACGGTAAGCTTCAGCAGCCAGGGACTCTGGTTCCTGGAGTGTGACAGGCAAGGTAACTGAAACAGCCGGCAGTTCAGGTGCTCCTCGGTTCGGCTCCATCCTCGTTAGTCTAGGAACAATCGCCAGCGCAGGCAGAAAGCATTCATTTTCCACATCATCGGGTGTACGGATCGAGTCATCAGAGCTCTCTCGAACAAAGCCTGCCGCTACGCCGGCGAGAAGGCCGCTCAAAAGGCCCAGCGTGAGGTTCACAGGGATTCGCGGCCGTACTGGAATGACCGGGATCTCTGCTTCGTCAATTACCCGCAGGTCACTTGAGCGAAGTCCTTGATCAATTCCAGCTTCTTTCAATTTTCTCACTAAGCTTTCATACAAATCACGGCTGGTCTGCACATCGCGTTGCAGAAGTGCATACTGAACCGCTGAAGCATCCACCCGCAACGCATCCATCTTCTGCTTCTCTAACGCGCCCTCCAGCATCTGCTCAGAACTCTTTGAGGCCATGTACTCCTGCTGAATCCGCTCTCGTATGTTGCGGATCTCTTGGTCGATAGCACCTTGGAGATCTTTCGATTCACTGCGTAGTTGAACGATCTTTGGGTACTGATCATCGTATTTAGCAGAGAGCTCCGCGTACTGCATATTCAGATCAGCCTGCTGTTTTCGCAAGGTGTGAATCACGCTTTCTGGAACAACAGCCGCGATCAGTTCCGGGTTGCCCGATACTGCCACTCGATACTGCCCTTCCTTGACGATCCTCTCCGCTTGCATTGTAGACAGCTGACGGTTCAGTTCGTCTACTCGATTCAGAACGACATTGTGGCTCCCATCCACGCTGACGATTCCAACCTTTTGCTCGTACGCTACGAATTTTTCTTGTGCAGTCTCAGCCTGCTTCTTGACATCCTCCAACTGCCCCTTCAACCAGGTTGAGGCCCGCTCTACGCCGTCCAAGCGCTGCTGGAAGTTTTGATGTATGTCAGCATCCGAAATAGCATTCACAATGTCTGCAGCCAAGCGTGAGTCTGTACTGCGGAATCTAACCTCCAGGAGCTGCGTTTTTGGCACGAGCTCTGCGTGAAGTCCTTTGTGGTAAAGGCGAAGCAGGTTAGCTCGCGTCTCTGGTGTTAATTCCCTAAACGGCAAGACGGGGCTGCTGCAAAGGACTTTGCTGAAATGGCAGTTTGCCCCAAGGCGCAATTGATCGATAACGGTTTTCGCAACAGCGTCACTCTGCAAAATACTCAGCTGCGTCTCGAGCTTCGTACTGATTTGGCTACTTTCCAAGGCACTTTGATTCGCCATCAGAGGATTTGTGCTCTCCAGCTCCACGTCGATTCGTGCTGTGGCTTCATATTCCGCACGCATCGAAAGCGAGATAAGTAGCGCCGCAAGCAGCCCACTTAGTCCACAGATCGCGATCAGGGTCCGATTTCGCAGCAACACACGTAGATAAGCCGTGATGATACTTGGCTGACGTCCCTCACCGACGCCGGAGAACGGGCTCTCTATTTGGCTTTGAAGCGATCGATTGGACGATGATAGGTTGGGTGCGGACATCGAGGTCTCCCGGGGTTCACGCCTAGTAGGCGCTTTCAGCGATAGTTCTTCTACACGGTTCCTTGACTGAACCTCATTTTCAGGTGCGATAGGTCAGCCCTGACAGACGTTCCTTCTTCTATTCTCGTAGGGACAGTCGGACTTACGGCATTGCTGGGACCATTCGACAAGCGATCCTGCGACTTTTGATCGGGCCATGGGTCTGACTTTGCATCTCAGCAGAAACACCCGGGCATTGGTGATTCACGACGATGACCTTCCCTCTGACAGTCGGAGCATCTCTGGGCAAGAGCACAACCACATTCCTGTTGCCCCACGTTGAACCACCTCTGCTATGCCGTCACTTCGTCTGTCATCATTGACACCAGACTCTTCTCTGAGTCCTGATCTGAAGAAAACAGATAGCTAAGAATCTCGCCGCTCGGATTGTACTCAGGAACCATCTTCTTTAGTTCTAAAACAAGTTTCTGAGCATTCCGCTCGGCACAGTACTCGCGAATAGCGTTCAGGCGCCTTCGCGTTTCATCCTCAGCGAGCACCGGGCCAGAATAGATCTGGATCTTGTCGTGAAAGGTCGGGATGGTGCTCTCATCAGAGCAGCTTAGCTCCTCATACAGTTTTTCGCCTGGTCGAATGCCTGTGAATTGCAAGCGAATATCCTCCTGCGGTCGAAGGCCGGATAGCAGAATCAGGTTTGTCGCTAAATCGACGATACGGACCTGCTTTCCCATATCGAGAACAAAGATTTCTCCGCCCTTGCTCATCGTGGAGGCTTGCAGAACCAGTTGAGCTGCTTCGGGGATTGTCATGAAGTAGCGCTTCATCTCTGGATGGGTGATTGTGATGGGACCACCCGATGCTATTTGTTTCTTGAAAATAGGCACAACGCTGCCGTTTGACCCCAAAACGTTTCCGAAGCGCACTGATGCATATCGGGTTCCTCCGTTCTGAAACGCGTTCACCAGAAGCTCTGCGGCACGCTTTGTTGCACCCATCACATTCGTCGGACGAACTGCCTTATCGGAAGAGATCATTACAAAGGAGCGCACGCCGTGCTGAGCGGCTGCTTGCGTGATGTTGTATGTTCCAAGAACATTGTTCTCAACAGCTTCAAACAAGTGAGCTTCCATTAGCGGAACATGCTTATACGCAGCCGCGTGGTAGATCACGGTCGGGCGGTGGCGTCTCATTACCTCATCGAGACGGTGTCTGTTTTGAACACTGCCGATTTCAGGACAGAACACCACCTCCGGAAACGTTCGTCGAAGCTCCTGATCGATCTCAAAAAGAGGTGTCTCGGCAACCTCGTAGCCGACGATCATGCGCGGACCAAAGCGAGCGATCTGTCGGCAAAGTTCCGATCCGATGGAACCCGCTGCCCCGGTGACCATTACGACCTGATCACCAAAGGTTGCGCGGATTGCCTGCCCATCGAGGAGGACAGGTGCGCGACCGAGTAGATCTTCAACAGCAACATCCCGCACTTGTTGAGTCAATGCACGGTTCTCAATAATCTCGGCGAGACTTGGAATGGTGCGGCAACGCAGTCCGGCTTCATGGCAACTCTGCAAGACCGACGTCATACACGAGCCTGGAGCGGAGCGAATTGCGATCAGGACTTCTTCGAGTGCCCGCTTGCTCGCTATCCTCGTGAGGTCAGCACCCATCCCGAGTACAGGAACGCCCTGAATAAACTGCCCTGCCTTCCTTGGATCGTCATCAATGAATCCACAAACGATATAGCCGAGTAAAGGATTCTGCCGGATTTCAGATAACAAGGTGACACCAGCCTTGCCGGCTCCATAAATCGCGATCCTCTTGGGCACGGTGACAGGCCGCAGAACAGATTTAGCCAGCAGGCGTGCTACAAGGCGCGCGGCAGCGGTCATCATGCTGCAAAGGAGGAGATCCAACACATAGATGGATCTTGGAAAGCCCGCAGGTGCAAGGAAGACTATAAACAGTAGAGCCAGGATGGATCCTAGAATGTTCCCGATCGCCAACCGGACAATGTCAGGAACTGAAACGTAACGCCAGCCACCCCGATCAAGTGCCAGCAGATGAAAGACGACGCCTTTCACAAGGACCCACACTGGAACAGAAAAGAGCAAGTAGACCAAATATCGTGAAGGCAGGTTGAAGTCAAAGCGAAGCAGGAATGCCATCACTCCTGCCATTGCGAACAAAAGGCACTGGGAGACGCAGATTGTTCCACGCCGTAGTAAGTAGCTTTGCGTTTTAGAGAGCTTTAGCCAAGGCATATTGTCTGTGCTCCAGGTGAGATTCTTGCCCCACTGTCGTCATTGTTAAGCTTGAGAGTTTGGGGACACCTGCCGCTTCTCGAATAACGTTCGCAACGTAGGTGTGTGCTTCAGGGGTGAGACTGCTCGAGCTAGGCAGGCAGATTCCTTCGGCAAATAAGCTTTCGCCAACGGCGCCCCCATACCGTGAGCAACCCTGAAACAACTTCTGCAGGTGCATTGGCTTCCAGACAGGCCGCGACTCTATGCCGGCACGGTCAAGAATGCGTATGAGCTCATCCCGTGTGTGGCCAAAGATACGTTCATCAATAAGGAAGCAACTCAGCCAGTTTGTATGCAGGCCATGATCAGCCTGGGGCATGAAAGAGATTCCAGAGATATCGTGGAACGCCTCGCGGTATGCAAATGCCACAGCACGGCGCTGCTTAACTCGTAGAGGAAGAACCTCAAGCTGCCCGCGCCCTACACCCGCAAGGAGATTACTCATTCGGTAGTTGTAGCCCAGTTCCGCATGATCGTAAGCAACGCCTGGACAGCGCGCTTGTGTGGACCAGAAGCGGGCTTTATCGACCCAATCCTTGTTGGCCGACACCAACATGCCGCCTCCCGTGGTCGTGATGATCTTGTTTCCATTGAACGAGAAGATACCGATGTCGCCCCAGGTTCCTGCAGAGCCCCCTCGATAAGTTCCGCCGAGCGCTTCCGCTGCATCCTCCAATAAAGGAATGTTGTATCTGCGGCAGATCTCCTGCAATGGCTGATGGTCCGCGCACTGTCCAAACAGATCAACCACAATGACTGCGCGTGGCAGACGATTCACAGAGGCGCGCTCGCGGAGGGCATCCGCAAGCAGGTCAGGATCCATGTTCCAGGTTTTACGATCCGAATCTATAAAGACAGGTTCAGCACCGAGATACCGGATGGGATTGGCCGTTGCGACAAAGGTTAGGTCTTGGCAGAAGACCTCGTCTCCCGGCTGAACACCGAACAGCCGTAAAGCTAAGTGGATCGCTGCAGTGCCACTACTTAGTGCCACAGCAGGCAAACCCACAAAGGCCTCAAACTCTGCTTCGAAGGCAGAGATATTTGGGCCGACGGTGGAAAGCCAATTCGACGCAAATGCTTCCTGCACATACCGGATTTCGGAACCAGCCATATGAGGAACCGAGAGCAGAATGCGGTGTCTGGTCATTGAGGGGTCGTCCACTTGGCGGTGAAGTGCGGGAGATTCATCTTTACTGCTGTTGTTTCAAGACCAGGTCGAAGCCCGATCCCTTGAACTTACGGCTTCTGATTACCGAGACCGGCTGTGTCGCCTGGTCACTCCGTTTATGCACTGATCAGGCGTTGCGAGCCCTTCGAGTTTCTTGCGCGCCGCAGTTCGAGTGCCTCTTCATACAAGGCCTCATGCATGTGGAGGATGCCTCTGAGATCGTAGGCTTTGCTCTGTATGCGTCCGTTCTGGCCCATGGCCATTGCTGCAGCTCCGTCCTCAATTACGATTCTCATGGCATCTGCTAACTGATCGATGGCACCCACATCCACAAGCAAGCCAGCGTTCCGCTCAAGTAACTCCGCGGTTCCCCTGATGCGGGAGCCAATAACAGGAATCCCCATTGTCAGTGCTTCCATCACGCACCGAGGCAGCCCCTCCTGACTCGATGGAAGTACCAGAGCTCGAGCGGCCTTCATCAAAACGGGGACATCGTGGCGGATACCCAGGAAGTGGACGCGATCCCCGATCCCTAAGCCTGTGGCTAATCGCCTCATCGACTCCAGAAGTGGGCCACCTCCCGCACAGACCAGTCGAGCTTTCGGGTCAGCAAGCCTCTGAAATGCTCGGAGAGCATCCGCGTGGTGCTTGCGCTTCGTAAATTCCGCAACCATGAGTAACACCGGCGTATTTACAGAAAGGTTCAGCTCTTCTCTTAGCCCTTGCACCTCGACTTCAGACACCGAGGAACTTGAGTAGCGCGATCGATCAACACCAATTCCAGGCATGAATCGCAGGCGATCTGACTCGACAAGATGTTTCTGCTCTGCGGCTTTCAGATCCTCCCGGTTCATGACTACGAGAAAGTCTGTCCAGTTTGCAGCTCTTTGTTCCAGGAAACCAAAGAGCGTGTTGCGGACAATTCCTCCCACGGGATGAAAATGAAAGCCATGAGCTGTATAGATGACTTGAAGGTTGTTCTTTTGACGAACGGGTTCAAGAGCAAAGCGGGTTACAAAAGCGGCTACAGGAGTGTGAACGTGAACGATATCGTAGTCCTCTTGGATCGCGATCCTTCGTAAGTCACGAGTCATCATCATGTTGCTCGCAAGTATAGGATTACGGCTCCACTGAGTATTCCAGACCCGATTGAAAACAGCCTGTGAGATTGCATCACTCGCCACACCATTGGCCATTGCATCCACGCGCCAGCCTTTCTCGCGAAAATGCTGTGCGATAGGAAGCAGAAATGCACGGAGTGTAGCAGCTATCGTAGTTACAAACAGCATGCGCGGTTGTAGACCCTCGCCTTTACTCTTTTCGTGTATATCCATGTTCTACCCTGCAAAGTGCGAAGTCACAGCAAGATCCGCTAACCCGCTGTGTCTGATGAGTTATGAGGAGGAGGAGCAAATGTTCCCTTGAGCCTTACTTCTTTATTAAATCTGCTCTCTTAAGTCAGGCTCTACCCTTTGAGACTGCTGTTGGGATCGACGCTGCTCGTGAAGAGGCGGGTATGACATGAGGTCTGTACCCTTACCCGTAAACACCAATTTGATTGTGGCAAGCAGGATATGCAGATCCACTCGCCACGATAGCCTGTCCACGTACCACACATCCATCTTCAGCCGCTCATCGAAGTTCAGGCTGTTTCGGCCATGAATCTGTGCCCATCCTGTGAGACCTGGCTTAATCGAGTGCCGGCGCTGCTCCTCGCGTGTGTAGTACGGGAGGTATTCCTTGAGCAAAGGCCTGGGGCCCACGATGCTAAGTTCGCCACGCACTATGTTCCAGAGCTGGGGCAGCTCGTCGAGACTTGTGCGCCTCAACCATGCTCCAAGTGGCACCATGCGTTGTCGTTCGTCAAGCAGCCTGCCTTGCCCGTCCCTAGAATCTGTCATCGTCCTAAACTTGAGGCATGTAAAGAGACGGCCATGAAGGCCCGGCCGATCCTGTCTGAATAAAATAGGTCGTCCCATAATCACTCGAATGAGAAGACAAATCACAGCGATTACAGGTAAAGACACAATCATTGCTGCTACTCCGAGGAAGCGGTCTACAGCACTCTTTACCCAGTTTCGATACATAGCGCGCTCATCTTTGCGAAATCTTCGTAAAACGTCACCTGGTTAGAGGCGGATACCTACTGAGTGTTACAGGGAGGGAGTCATTCGCTGTGAGATGGTGCCCGAACACCTGAGGCGACGAGAGCGTGTAGGCAGGTCTCCAATTACGAACTGGACAAGAGGTGCATTCAAAGCGATCTCTGAACGAGAGAGCTTTCCGACGTTCACTTGTCAAATCACAAAGGCAGCAATTGACAGAGCTTCGCCCTCCCAAACGCCGATGATATCTGGCGTAAGCCATTGTCTTGCAATTACTTATGTATAACTCCGACTTCAGGTAGATACTTACGCCTGCTGAATACCGTGAAGCCTTCCTTACCTTCAGCCGTTTGCCACAGTAGCCTGAAGGCGTCGTATCTCAGTTCCAGCAACCTAGCGCTCTTGCTACTTCAAGCGATGAGTCTGTGAAGCCGTACTGCTACCGAATTGAAGCTAGCTAACGTTCTCCAGTTCGTCTGTATGCTGGCTTACAGAAGTAGCTTGAGCTTCGTGTGGTATAGTTCGCTCCTCCCCATAATCATCTGTTCTGGTTGACGCTCCTAGCGAGAACCGCTGGTCGGCGTGCACTCTAGATAGTGGCGGAGGAACTTAGGTAATGAATACGTTGGGTATTGAAGGAATTACAGGTAACACGCTTCTAGATACGTTGTCCCTGATGCAACGGTCAAAGTTGTTTCCGATTGAAGTTTCCTTGTCGGTTGGCCAAGTTCTTTCTGAAGCTCAGGAACCAGTTCGCTGGGCCTACTTCCCGAAAACCTGTGTGGTGTCTTGCCTCTATACAACACGGGACGGCACCACAGCTGAGACAGCATTAATCGCTAACGACGGGATGCTTGGCGTAGCATTATTCCTCGCCGATGGGATGAGTTCGGTTCGTGCTGTTGTTCAAGTCGCCGGGACGGCTTGGCGTGTCTCCCCCCGTTCACTGCAGGCGCAGTTTGTCCAGGCCGACGCGTTGCAGCACGTGCTGTTGCGGTATACCTTTGCTCTGCTCACACAAGTGTCTCAGACGGCTATATGCAACCGCCTGCATCCACTCGAGCAGCGGCTGTGCAGATGGCTACTTCTGTGTCATGACGGCGTGAATCATGATGAATTCCTTCTTACTCAGGAGCTTATCGCCAATATGTTAGGTGGGCGTCGCGAGAGTGTCACTGTTGCAGCCGGACACCTGCAGGACATGGGCGCGATTCGTTATTCTCGTGGACGCATTCGGATTCTGAACCGACAACTCTTGGAGCAACTTGCATGTGAATGCTACAAGGTTGTGAAAAGTCGTCGTGAAAACCTCATCCGCGGTCCGAAGCGCGTCAATTTACCGTACCAACCGACGCTAAGCGAGCAAGCATTCGCCTTAGTTGATCGAAATCGTCAGGTCTGACGAGATAGGTTGTGTCGCACACTTTAACTTCTAGTCCTTCCGGAAGCGTTTCTGTGCATGAGACAACCATGGGAAGGTTACCTCCAAGTTCTGCAGCATCCCGGATACGATCGGCTACAGAAACGAGCTGATCAGTAGCTAGACCTAAGCAGATCAGGACCACGTCTGGAGTTTCGAGGCGTGCTCGCATGATTGCCGCCTGCTCATCCTCGGCCAGGACCACGGAGAAGCCGCTCTTAATCAAGAGCGACCTGATCAGAGTGGCAGTTTCTCGCACATCCTCAAGCACGAGCACTAAACCACGGTGTTGGTGATTTACGGTCATGAGCTACTCACGAAGTTGCCACGAGGGGCCGCGATCATCCGTGCGTTCCATTACATTCGTGACACATTAAGCTTGATCGCAACCCTCGTCTTATGTCATACACCGCACAGATGGATCTCGTCTGCACTCACTATTCTGTTGTCACTAGTGGGCAGGCAGAGAGTTAGTTGAAGAATCGGCTGCAGATTACCCGCTTGATCTGCGGGAAGCACCGGAGGGCAAGGGGATGAAGGCTGACAACGTGGATATAGGGGAGCGCTGGTACATCGCATACACCCTTGCAAGGCATGAGAAATCGATTGCACACAGGTTGAGTCTCGAAAACATGCATTGCTATGTCCCGCTCTATTCCGAAACACGTATGTGGCGACAGCGCAGAGTAGAAGTCTCACTTCCCCTCTTCCCTTGTTACGTCTTCGTTCGAATGCGCTTCGAAGCCCGACTACGCTTGCTTTCTGTGCCTGGGGTAGTCCGACTTCTGACGGCAAGTGGTTCAGCGATCATCTTTCCGGATGAAGAAATGGACGCCTTAAGATCTCTTCTCACAAAATGGAAGGCAACACCGTGTCCATTCCACAGTTCCGGCAGGAGAGTACGTTTAAAATCTGGGCCGTTTGCGGGTCTGGAAGGTACCATTCTGCAACGTAATGGAAAGCGGAAGCTTATCGTAACTTTGGACCTTATTGCTAGTGCCATGCTGCTCGATGTTGATACAGAGGATACTGTGTTGTGTCACGAGGCCGCTTCTTCTTCCCAGGGAAGGCGGGGAGCTTTAGTCGCAGACCGCCTAGGCTTGGCTTGAGTGAAACAGCGCCATAACGAAGCGAAGTCGAAGCAGAGAGCTTTGAAGGATGCGGGCGACAGACCCGGCAGCAGATGTTCCGGCGGACCATGAGGGATAGCGTCCAGCCGTCAGGCAATCAGGCATGGCTTCCATGCGGGATGTGTTCTATTTAGCGTCGGATGCGAGACACCCCCAAAGCCCTTCGTCCAACTCCGAGCGGCTCCGGTGAGAGCTTTTACACTTGGCAGGTACAGGGTCCTTGTCTCTACGCAGTCCCGGTCTAAGCCCACGTCAGAACCGTCTTCATCGTCTTTCTCATGGAACAACCTGCTCACATCTGGGCAAGAACTTCCAGGTACACAGACTTTTCCTGGAGTTTGACCTGGGCCTGCCCGCCCGAGACCAGTTTGTTTGAGCGAGATGCCTTTCCGTGTTCGATTTGGTACACAACTTGCACGTCTCATAGTTGTTGGGGACCTTTGGGCACTTGGGCGCTGCTTTTACGCGGCGGCTACACTTCGCGTGCTGGTTGTCACCTCTTACGTATCTCTGAGCTGTGATCTCTGGCTGCTCACTCACTCCAACTCTTCACGTACACCGGTCAACGGCGCTTTGCGATCGAGGGACTAAGAGTCTCGTTCTGCTCGAAGGTGCGTAGCAAAACGATTCGCGACGCTACTCAGGAGGAATTGTGCAGGTCACTCGAGGCCAGATTTTTCCACGCTTCTCAATGCTGTCGGGAGTGCTAATCACCTATGCGGTGCTAACCCTTTCAGTGCTATGCAATCTATCCAAAGCCCAGACCAGAGTTTCTGCTATCGCTCGGAACACGTTGGGAACCGCGGGTTTGCTCCCAATGTCTCTGGCTTCAGGTCAAGCTCGCAGCTCAACAGCTGAAGCCACTCTGAATCTCAACTACTACGTTGCCCCGAACGGAAGCGACTCGAATCCTGGCAACTTGTCTGCGCCTTGGCTAAGCATTCAACATGCGATGGATAGCGCCACCCCAGGCTCGGTCGTTAGTGTACGAGCGGGAACGTACCATGAGAGGCTTTCCCTGAACGTTTCGGGGACGCCGACAAACTACATCACATTTCAGCCATATGGCTTTTACGTTCCACCCGGCGGCTGCGGTGGGTACACGGGCGTCGCCTGCGGTGGTGACCAGGTGATCCTGGATTACGGCTATTTAGGAACTGTAAGAGATGGAGTGCCGCTCGTGAAAGTAAGCGGGCATAGCTTTGCAAGAATTCAAGGTTTTACGTTTCAACATCTCACGTGTGATGGCGCTATGCAGCAGGGGATCCGTGTGGATTCAAACAGCTCTTACATCGAAGTGAAGCAAAATCGGTTTTTGAGCAATAAGAATGTTTACCCGTTCTTTGATGGATCGGCCGCACTTCTCTTTTTTCGAATCTGGCGTTCCAGCCATGTCACAGTCACTGGTAATGAGTTCGGAGATATTAACACTGTGATGAGCGAAGTTGTAACAGTGAACGACGGAGCGACAGACACAGTTATTGAAGATAACTACGTCCACGATACGGATGGAATCGCGATCTCTTCCTGGAGTGGAGCAAATAACTTCGCCTTCATTCACAATAAAGCCGAGTACATCGGTGTTCGTCGCGACGGCACAATCTGGTACAACAATCCAGCCGTAGCATTCTATGATAACGGAGGGTTTTCCGGGCTAATTGAAAGAAATATGGTCTCTCACACGGGTGTTGGGTATGAAGCTTTAGCAGAGCCTGGACAGCCAGATACCCGAGACATTATTCTCCGCGACAACATCGCTGAACATTGTGTGAGCGCAGGAATCGTCATAGGCACCTGGTACAGCGCTAGCAGTGGATCCTCTATTTACAACATCAGTGTGTATAACAACACGTTTTTCAACAACACCGTTGGTGTGGAGATCCTTCCGATGACATCAGCTACAGTGACTTGGGAGAATAATATCTTCGCCAACAACAGAGTCAATTACTACAACCCTTTGGGCTGGGACCCAGGAAGGACTGGTTACAACCTGTACTATGGCTCGAACGTCGGGCCCGGAGTGAATAACGTGACCAGTGATCCTCTTTTCTCGGATGCAGAGGCGGGAGACTTCAGCCTTCAAGGGGCTTCTCCGGCGATAGGCGCGGGTGATCCCCAAACTCCGGGGAGCCTTATGGGATTGCTAGACTACGTCGGGAACCCGCGAACTCATACTGGTAGGATCGATGTCGGTGCCTATAGTGTGAAGTAATTTCGAGGCAGCTGTCCCCCGAAGAAACATGTGCGTCGCTTCATAAGTCAGGGACTTACTCCGGCGTCTTACCCTTCAGAGATGTCTTCGCCGTTTGCGGATGGAGGAGATGGTTGCCCCCCAGGGATTCGAACCCCGATTGAACGATTCAGAGTCGTCGGTCCTACCATTGAACGAGGGGGCAACACAGGCAGTACGAAGGGCCACGAGGTACAACGCGTCGCCACCTTTGTGAGTGTAACGGGTGGTCAGGGCTGGGTCAAACGTACAGACGTGCTCAGCGCTCGTAGAATAAAGGTATGGCAACGACGGCGATCTCGACGACTGTGGAGCGTAGGTGGACGCGGTCCCGTGTGCTGGCGACACGGTATGCGTGGGGGATCGTTGGATATAACATCCTGGTCATCCTGTGGGGTGCTTTGGTGCGGGCAACAGGCTCGGGCGCTGGCTGCGGCAATCACTGGCCGCTCTGTAATGGACAGGTGGTGCCATTAGCGCCGAGAGTCGACACGGTCATCGAGTTCACACACCGGTGCATGACTGGTGGGGCCGCATTTGCGGTAATTGGGCTTCTTCTGTGGGTCTTCCGGTCTACGCTGAAAGGGCAGGCGGCGCGTGGGATGGCGGTTGTCTCAGGACTTCTGCTCCTGAATGAAGCGTTTCTTGGGGCGTTGCTGGTGAAATTGGGGTACGTTACGGGAAACCAGAGCCTGGGGCGCGTTGTCATGCTCAGTGTGCATCTGTCGAACACGCTTCTACTTCTGGGAGCCTTGACGTTGACCGCCCGGCTGCTCGGAACGGGACAGCGGTGGCGAGAGATGCGACAGGGCGCGCTTCGATTTCTATGGGCAGTGGCAGGTCTGGGAGCGACCCTGCTGGTGGCCGTTAGCGGCAGTCTGGCGGCACTCGGAGACACGCTCTATCCGTCTGTCAGTCTGCGCGCAGCGGTTGCGGCCGACTTCTCAAAGACTGCTCCGATGTTGCTGCGGGTACGCTGGGTGCATCCAGCCAGTGCAGTGGTTGCGGGGGCTTTTGTGTTGTGGCTGGTCGCAACTGCCTGGCGGCAGGGAGAGCATGCACTGGTGCGCGTGATCGCATCCTTGCTGGCGATGCAGTTCGTGCTTGGCGCAGCGGATGTGCTGCTGCTGGCGCCAGTATGGCTGCAGTTGATTCATCTGTTCGGCGCAGATCTGTATTGGGTAGCACTCGTCGCGGGAGCAGCCATGCTGGTCTTCCCAGAGAGATCTACTACCGGCTTTAGCAAACAGCAGGTGTAAGCATCACACCTCGGTGTGGCTCTCGGCGGAGACGTGAACCGGACAGGCTCTCGTCCTCCGCCCTGTAAGCGAGCACCTTATCTGATTAGAGCGAAGCTGCTACTTGGTGCTGGGGTTGCCATCGACCTTGTGATAGACCTTCTTGGTCCCGTGCTTGGTCTTGCTGTAGCCCTTCTTTGTTCCCTTGCTGATTCCGTGACCGGTGGACTTAGCGGCGCTCTTCGTATCTGTTCCAGCGTTCTTCATATCCTGGCCGGCAGTCTGAGCGGTAGCCGAAGGCACGGTAAGGGACATTGCGGCGGCGACGGTGACGATCCCGAGTGTGCGTACAAGCATGAGGTATCTCCTGAGGTGGACCGATAGAGGAACGGCCACGACCCTCCTCAGAGTCGCTGACATCCGAAGCTGTTGTCAAAGTCATGGCGAGCGGAATGACCCAGGAGCCGAAGCGTTGATAGAGCTGATATAGTCGAGCGGTTTGGATTTACAGTATCGGAGCTATAAAGGTCAGCACCTTCCGGACATACGTTTCATCTCGGCTGGTCATGCAACTCCGGCTCCGGCTCCAGAAGCTTCGCCTCAGATGTTGGGGCGGCGGCCTTGGGGTACTGGCTTTTGAGGTGAGCGGTGAGCATATCCTGGCGCATTAAAGCAGCAGAGCCGTCATCTAAGGCTAGAAAGTGATCATCTTCAACGCATGGCAATGACTTCCGCTACGAATGCCGGCTTCAGCAACGCTCCGGGCAAAACCAACTACAGTGCCATGGCGACAGTGTCGACCCTGTTCTTCGTGTGGGGATTCTGCACCGTTCTGAATGACACACTCATTCCGAGACTGCAGTTGATCTTCGGCTTGAACTATACACAGGCCTCCTTCGTGCAGCTTGCCTTCTTCGGCTCGTATTTTATCTTCGCGCAACCGGCAGGCAAGCTGGTGGAGTGGATCGGCTATCAGCGGACGATGGTGGTCGGTTTGATCGCAATGGGTATCGGCGCCCTGCTGGTGATCCCGGCAGCCGGGGCAGCCTCATACCCTTTCTTCCTAGGTGCGGAGGTTGTTCTAGCAGCCGGCATCACCGTTCTGCAGGTAGCGGCCAACCCGTATGTGGCTATCTTGGGACCACCCGAGACCTCTTCAAGCCGATTGAATCTGACTCAGGCCTTTAATACCCTTGGCGACACGGTGGCTCCCTACTTCGGCAGCATCCTGATACTAGGCGGCGCCACGGTTGCTGCGGCGCAGGTACCCTCAGGGGGCGCTGCACTGACGGCCTACCGCATTCATCAAGCGGCCAGCATCAAGCTTCCCTACCTTGTTATCGCTGGGACGATGGTCCTGCTTGCCTTGGCGATTGCGTTCTATCGCTTTCCGCGCCTGGAGGTTACGCGCGACTTCCGTCCCGGAAGTCTCGGGGGGAAAGAGGACAGCGTCTGGAGTCACCCTCACCTTTACCTGGGAGCCGTTGCCATCTTCATCTACGTCGGCGCGGAGGTCAGCGTTGCAAGCTATCTGGTGAAGTACCTTGCGGAACCTGATATTGGCAATATGCCCTTACAGACTGGAGCCAAGCTTCTGTCGCTCTTCTGGTTCCTGACCATGCTTGGGCGATTCGCAGGATCGGCTGCCATGCAGCGCATTGCCGCCAACAAGCTGCTGATGTACGCCGGCGTCGGGGCCGGGATCTTTGTGCTGGCTTCCCTGCTGACCAGTGGTATGGTCGCGGTGGCGACGATCATCTGTGTTGGTCTCTTCAATTCCATCATGTTCCCGACCATCTTCACCTTGGCTGTCGCCGAACTTGGACCGTTGACCGGCCGCGGTTCCGGTCTGCTGGTGCAAGGCATAGTAGGTGCAGCCCTGATTCCGGTTCTGATGGGTTTTCTGGCAGACCGGATTGGAATCCATCACTCTCTCTTTGTGCCGCTGCTCTGCTACCTGTTTGTCATCTATTACGGCTGGCGCGGGTACCGCATCGCTCCGAATGAGCCACAGGCTCACATCCAGGCCCTGGCAGATTAAGGTGCACGGTGATGCCGCCGGTTCCCATCCCCGGCGGCTCTCTTCTCTCTCTGGCGCGTTCATGAGAAGCGGCAGAGTCTGCAGAGAACGGCGCATGCCTGCTGAGCTTACGAATGCTCTTTTTGAAGGTCGCGTGAGGAATGGCAATGGGTAGGCAAATGACGTTTGGTGTGATCGTTGGCAACCGTGGCTTCTTTCCGAGCCATCTGGCCACAAGCGGTCGATTAGAGATGATGGCAGCGCTCGAAGCCGCGGGCATAAGGGCCATCGTGTTATCCCCCGAGGAGACCGCGCATGGCGCGGTAGAGACGTACGACGACGCAAAGAAGTGTGCAGCGCTCTTCCAGAAGCACGCAAAAGAGATCGACGGCATCATCATCACGTTGCCGAACTTCGGCGAAGAGCGCGGGCTTGCCGACACACTGCGCCTGGCGGATCTGCGCGTGCCCGTCCTCATCCAGGCAACGCCAGACCAGGCCGGCAAGATGACGATTGCTTTCCGCCGCGACAGCTTCTGCGGCAAAATGTCGATCTGTAACAACTTGAAACAGTACCGGATTCCCTACTCGCTCACGCGCCTGCATACGGAGGCTCCTGACTCTGATGAGTTCAAAGCGGACCTGGTCTGGTTTGCAAGTATCTGCCGGGTTGTCAAGGGCTTCGAGAACCTGCGGATCGGGGCGATCGGCGCCCGTCCTGCGGCCTTCAACACCGTTCGCTACTCAGAGAAGCTGCTGGAGATGTCCGGCATTACCGTAGACACACTCGATCTGAGCGAGGTCTTTGGCCAGATTGCAAAGCTGCCGGACACCGAAGAGCGTGTGCAGACGAAGCTGGCAACCATCAAGAGCTATCTGCCGCTCAACAACACTCCAGAAGCGGCTCTGCTGAAGATGTCAAAGCTGGGCGTCGTCATCGACGGATTTATGACCTCACACGAGCTGACGATCAGTTCCGTGCAGTGCTGGACATCCATGGAGGAGTACTTCGGAGTGGTTCCCTGCACCGTCATGAGCATGATGAGTGAGAATCTGATTCCGAGTGCGTGTGAGACGGACACCATGGGCACGCTGAGCATGTACGCGCTGGGTCTTGCCAGCGAGACGCCGAGCGCTCTGCTGGACTGGAACAACAACTATGGTGATAACCCGGATAAAGCCGTCTGCTTTCACTGCTCTAACCTGCCCAAGCACTTCTTCAAAGAGGTAAAGATGGACTTTCAGCAGATCATCGCTGGAACGGTGGGCAAGGAGAACACCTACGGAACGCTGGATGGCACTGTGAAGTCAGGTGCAATGAGCTTTGCACGCTTCTCGACTGATGACGCCAACGGACGGATCACCGGATATGTTGGCGAAGGTCGCTTTACGGATGATCCACTGCAGACGTTTGGCGGCGCGGGTGTTGTAGAGATTCCGAAGATGCAGGATCTGCTGCACTACATCTGCGAGAACGGCTTCGAGCATCATGTTGCAGCGAACTTCTCGACTGTTGCCAGTCCGGTAATGGAGGCCACGGAGAAGTATCTGCAATGGTCGATGTATCGCCACCAATGAGGACAGACTCTTCGTTTTGAAACGGAACGGCAGCCGCACGGCTGCCGCTTTTTTGTAGCGGCTCGCGCTCTAACAGTGAGACGGCCTCTCCCTGAGCAATATGCACAGTCGTAACATCAGTGACATAGTCTTACTGACGCTATGACTGTCAACCAACCAACTGATGCACGTGAGCTGAATCCGGTGACCAAAACAAGCAAAAAGCGGAGCGCAAAGCGAAAAGCAAAAGCTGCTGCTCCGGTTGAAACTCCGGTCATGACGCGTTTTTTCAGCCGCGATGAGAGCTGGCTCCGCTTCAATGAGCGTGTGCTTGAGGAGGCCGTGGACGCGACGAATCCCCTCCTGGAACGGGTGAAGTTTCTGGCCATCACGGCGAGCAATCTCGATGAGTTTATTGAGATCCGCGTAGCCGGCATGATGCAGCGCATCGAGGACGGAGACAATCAGGCGCAGGCCGCTGATGAAGGCGGGATGACGCTTGAAGTACGGCTCAACGCTCTCACCAAGCAGATTGATTCCTTCGTTCGTGCGCAGTACCGCTGCTGGAACAAACAACTTTTGCCGGCGCTTGCCGCCGAAAAGATAAGGGTGCTGCACTGGAAGGAGTTGGACGACGCGGCAAGAAAGGCCGCGCTGCAGTTTTATACCAGCGAGGTGGATCCGCTGCTGACTCCGGTGACCATCGATCCCTCACACCCTTTCCCGCGCGTGTTGAACAAGGCTCTCTGCATTGCGTTGCTGCTGCGGCATAAGCGGAAGCCTACGGCCGGTATAAAGACGGTTCCCGTGCTCGGTGTTCTGACAGTACCCCGCTCACTCCCACGTCTGGTGAGCCTTCCTGGAAAGGACGGCACGAACGACTTTATCCTTCTGCATGAGTTGATCGAGTCACAGCTGGAGCGCATGTACAGGGGCTACCAGGTGCTCGAAAGTGCGGCATTCCGTGTAACGCGCAATAGCAACCTCTATATGCAGGAGGAGGAGTCACGCTCGGTTCTCGAGAGCGTACGCGCGGAGTTGCACAACCGGCGTAAAGGAGACGCTGTTCGCCTGGAGATTGAGTGCTCGGCGACACAGGAGATCACGCAGCGGCTCTTGACCAACTTCGAGATGGAAGCGTGGCAGGTTTTTCAAACGGACGGACCTGTCAACCTCTCGCGTCTTATGAACCTCTACTCCGAGGCGAAGCGTCCAGACCTGAAGTATCCGATCTTTGCGGGTAAGGAGTACAAACTGGGCACGAAGTCGACGGACTTGTTCGACGAACTCCGTGTGCAGGACGTGCTCTTGCACCATCCTTTTGACAGCTACAAAACCGTCGAGGGGTTTGTCGGGTCAGGCGCTGTAGACCCCGCAGTCATCTCCATGAAGCAGACACTGTATCGAACCAGTGCGGACTCCTCGATGTTTCGTGCACTGATCGAAGCGGCGCAGAGCAAAGATGTGACGGTCGTTGTGGAATTGATGGCTCGCTTTGATGAAGCGTCGAACATCCGTTGGGCGCGGGAGCTTGAAGATGCCGGAGTCGGCGTCTTCCATGGGATCTTCGGCCTGAAGACGCACTGCAAGCTGGCTCTACTGGTGCGACGTGATGCGGACGGGATCATCCGGCGCTACGCTCACCTGGGTACGGGAAACTACAATCCAGTCACGGCGCGGTTCTACACCGACATCAGCCTGCTGACGGCCAGGCCGGAGATTACCGCGGCTGTGCAGGCGGTGTTCAATTACCTGACGGCAGAGGCCGAAGGCGAGGCCTACAGGCCGTTGCTGGTCGCTCCCCTGACCCTTGCAGCCGATCTTGAGAAGCTAATCCGCCGTGAGACAGAGCATGCCAAAGCCGGCCGGCCCGCAAGCATTGTGGCGAAGATGAACGCTCTGCTCGATCGCGGGTGTGTAGAAGCTCTCTATGAAGCAAGTCAGGCGGGCGTTGAGATTGATCTGATCATTCGTGGCATGTGCTCGCTGCGGCCGGAAGTGCCGGGCCTGAGTGAGCGCATTCGTGTGCGCTCGATTGTTGGCAGGTTTCTGGAACACAGTCGCATCTTCAGCTTCGCGAACGGAGGCGAGCCCGAGGTCTTCTGTGGAAGTGCGGACTGGATGCCGAGAAACCTCTATGAGCGCTGCGAAGTCGTCTTCCCGGTTCTGCAGCAGGACCTTAGTCAAAGACTGCGTGATGAGATCCTCGGAACCTATCTGAAGGATGACGTAAAAGCGCGCCTCCTCCAGGCAGACGGAAGCTATCTACGCGCGGTACCGCAAGGCGCACCCTGCTCCGCGCAGGACGCCTTTATTGCCCTGAGCCAGGGTCAACGAAGTGCCGGCGAGGCTGAGCAGATTTAACCGAAAGGGCTCCGCTCCTGCGTGAACCCTCTCCAGGAAGAAATGTCAGGCTAGTTCGTTACGGTAAGGGTCAAGATGACCGTATGTACAAGCGCCTGACCTGTGCTGTTGGTGCCACTTGCCGTCACGTTGACCAGATACGTTCCTGCTGCGGTTGGAGTGGTAACGGTTTGGGTAGTTGTCCCTCCATTGCTTGAAGCCGTTCCGGAGCCGCACCCTATCAGGCTGATAGCAGAGATGGAAAGGACTGCCGCGAAAAGGCCAGCGATTCTCTTGCGCCGCGGAAGTACGAGAATCAGGACGGACGCGAGCGCAACCGTTCCAGCACCCGTTCCGAGCAGACCCGGATGTTCCAGACTTGCAGTTCCGGAGGCGGGCATGCGATACAGTCCGGTTGTGCCAAGCGCATTGCTCGTCGCCGTACTGAAAGCTGAGAAGCTGAGCGTGACTGTCCCAGCGGCGGTGGTCGAAACGGTGGCTGAGGGTGCGGAGAACTTGAAGCCTGCAGCAAGACTGGAGTCTGTGCTTGCCGAGAAGGTAACCGGGCCGCTGAATCCGGTGAACGACGTGACGCTCAGCACAACGGGTGCACTTGTGCTGCCGCTTCGCACGGTCATCGCCGGCAGACAAGGCGAGAGCGAGAAGTCAGGGATAGTGGTCGAGACGATATCGATGATTCTGGTGGGCGCTAATGGGTTTGGGAGCACGGTCTTTGCAAGATAACCTTTAGACGGCGCGAAAGTGGCGCTGCCCAGATAAACCGCGGCGACATTATGAGAGCCCGAGCTTAAGCCAGTTGTCGGTGCCGTAAAAGTCGCCGTGCCGTTGGTCAAAGTGACCGGTGCCCCTACAGGTGCTCCGTCTATCAGCATCTGAACGGATCCGGTCGGGACGACGCCGGTAGCCAGACCATTGAGGGCAACGGCTTCGGTCACTCCGACCGTTATGGTGATTGCGCCGCCACTGATGCCGCAACTCTGCGCACCTGTTGGAAGCGTCACCGTTGTCACTGTGCCGGCTGAACCTGTAGTGCTGGCAACCCCTGCCGGAGTAGCAGTCTGCCAGGCATTAGCCAGATTATTCGCATCAACGCTTCCCCAACCGGTCGCGAGATCGTACCCGGCCGCGGCGCTGAATCCTATGCTGTTCGCCGTCTGGCAGTCGGGGGCGCCGGCCGGGCATGGGCTATTGTTGTTCCCTGTCGTGATGTCGTGAAAAGCAGCGCTGCCCCCCAGACCATAGAGCACGGGATTGATGTTTCCGAGACCGGTTGTTGCTCCTATCTTCTGTTCCACAAGGGCAAGAATGCCAGCAAAAGAGGGGACGCCGGCGCTGGTTCCACCAACGACCGCAAGCGTCCCAGATGCGTCACGGAACCCGTCCGTACAAGAGGCCACGGTCGTGACACCGCTGATGACGGGAACACAGTAGAGGTATCCATCGTGGCCCGACGCGGCAGCGAGGGCAACATCCGGAACATCTCGCGAGAGGTCAGAGGGAACGCCAGCGCCAACCTGCCAGACTGGCTTGGTGAAGTAAAGGCTCGCTCCGCCTCCACCCGCTGCAAGTCCTCCGAAATAGGCGTATTCATTCCAGACCG
Source organism: Acidobacteriaceae bacterium (assembly GCA_903642235.1). Classification (GTDB taxonomy): domain Bacteria; phylum Acidobacteriota; class Terriglobia; order Terriglobales; family Acidobacteriaceae; genus Edaphobacter. The sequence continues at coordinate 141,501 of CAHJWL010000002.1, forward strand.
CCTCCGGAACGTAACCGAGTGCGGAGGAGACCACGTCAGAAGTGCCAGTCGCGCTCTGCCAGTAAGTGCTTGGCGAGACGGTGTCGGTGAACATCGTTCCACCAACGGCAGTCACATACGGAGAGCTTGCCGGGAAGTCGACAGCCAGACCATCTGCAGCGCTGACGGACTCGTAATCGCAGTCGGTTGCCCCCGAGTCACCACCGGGAGCAATGATCGTCTGACCCTGGACATTTGCCTGCTGAAACAAGGTGCTGAAGCTGGAGATAAATGCCGCATCCAGGGCCGGCTCACAGTTCCCGTAGCTGATCGAGAGAATCGGTGCGGTTCTTGCTGTTATGGCAAACAGGAGCGAGTTGAAGACTCCGTTTGAAGCGTGGGAGCTGTTGACATAGACAATCCTGGCATTCGGTGCTGAGGCACCCGCCCATTCCACATCAAGCTGTGCCTCGGGAAGATCATCTGCTTGGCTACCCGGGTCTGCGGCGCTTGCAGAGACAATGGTCGACACCTGCGCGGGCAGGCCACCTGCCGCCCTGAAAGCCGCGACTGCCGGAAGAGAGATGTCTGTCTGTCCCATGACGGCGATAGTTGCGCCAGTGCCGTTAATAGCGGCGGACAGGAGGGGCTGAGAGTTATAGATGGTGTGAAAGTCGCTCGGAGCAAGGAAGTGCGAGCCGCTTTGGCCCGAGGTGAAGGCAGGTGTTGCTTCCTTTGCCGCAACGAGATGGGAACGTGCATGGGAGACCGGTTTGAAGTCATTCAGACCAACGATGCCGGAGACAACATTTGCAATCGCTGCGGGAAGAACCGGATCGGTCATATTGGCAATGTGCTGCTCCCCGTGTGAGAGGAGCGAGTGCATGCTGACGCCAAACGCCTGCTGGATTTGCGCTACGGTGCCGCTAACTGTGACAAGTGAGCTACTGGGGGCGGTGTAGGTGATGGTCAACCCTTGTGAGCCGAGCCAGCTTTTCACCTTTGCAAGATCCGCGGCCGAAAGGCCGAACTGCTCCCCGAACTGCGCCGGCGTCAGCCAATGGCGGTACTGCGGTGAACCCGGCGTCTGCTGGGCCGCCATGAGCTGATCGAGTGCGGCCTGTTGCGCGAGGGTACGACTGAAGAAGAGGGTGACTCCCTCGATGCGCTGATCGGCCGGTGCCTGACCCAGATCCGTAGCGGCCTTGGTTCGACCGGCAACACTGTGCGCGACGACTCCACGGGACCCACCATCGACAGCGGCAATGCGGTCTGGCTGATTCAGGGCAAAGCTAAGCCTTGGCGAAAGAAGCAGGACTGGTGAAAGAAGCAGGGCGACGACGGAGAGAGGGTTGGGGAAGCTCGGCATAGACAGTCCTAGAATCTCAGGTCTCGCGCTTGGACGGAAGGTAAATACCAGCGCATCCTGCCTGACACGCAAAGCCGGAGAGATTCTCTGCGTGGTTAAACCAGGTGCTGCATTAAAGTTGCGCTCTCTGCCGAGCTTTCCAAACACCTCGTCTCCTATTGCACGGTCACCTGATATTGATAGGTGTGCCGAATGGTGTTGGTCCCGTCCGATCCGGCCGCGGTTATCACGAAGTTTTGCGTGCCGAGCGGAGTTCCTCCGGTAGCCGAGGAGCCGGACGATCCGGGATCAGTGCTCGCAGCGGAACTGGCGGCGTCTGTGACGCCAAGGCCGCAGCCGAGATTGGCGGTGAGGAGCCCGGCGGCGATGAACACCGTGAGCAGGCCAGGCAAGACGCGGCGACGAATTGGAAAGATCACCAGACCCAGTGCGGCAAGAGAGACACCGGTGGCCACCTTCCAGAGACCCACTCTGCGGACGGGTGTCTCTAAAGCTCTTGTTGCGCTCGCCGCTGTTGTCGTAATGGTTAGAACCGTCGCGCCGCCGCCCGAGACAGCGGCAGGAGCAAAGCTGCAGGTAGACGCGCTCGATGCAGGCGGCGTGCAGCCAAGGCTTACAGTACCGGCAAAGCCTCCGCTCTCTCCTACAAAGACCGTGACCTGCTGGCTCTTGCCCTGCGCCAGGGAAAGCGATGTCGGCGTCATGGTGACATTGAAGTCAGAGAGGGAGAGGACGAGCACAGCGCTGATGGCCGAGGCATAGTTGCCGTCGCCGCTGTATTGGGCGTAGATGTGGTGCGTCCCGGGCAGGAGACCCGTCGTGGTGAACAGGCCGATCGAGGCTGTCGGGCCGTTCGCCACAAGCGTTGCCGGGTTGCCGAGCTGCACGACCGCGCCGTTGAAGGTATCAAAGAACGTGATGGTACCGGTCGGACCAGTGCCGTAGGTGATGGTGGTCGTGGTCATGGCGGTGAAGATGATGTTGACACCCGCGAGCGAGTTGGAGCCGGAGACGGTAGAAGCAAGAGTTAGTGAATCAGGCAGTATCGTTGGGCTGACAGCCACGGCGCCCGAGGTACTGGTGTTCCAGTTGGAGTCCCCGGTGTAGATGGCGGTGATGGTATGGGTTCTACTTCCTGAAAGCGCCAGGCTGATGGTTGCTTGATTGGTCGCAACAGGCGAGGTGGCCAGCAGCTTGCCGGAGTCGTAGAAGCTGACAGAGCCGTTGTAGACGTACGTGCCGGTTCCGTTGCCAGCATTGGCAACTGTCGCCGTAAGTGTAATCGGTTGTCCGGCTTGCGGTGCAGAGGGTGTGACGGAGATGGCAGTGTTGGTGTATCCCTTGACCGCCTTCAGCGGGAGACGGGGCGGCGTCTGGCACTGGTAGTTGGTTGTTCCCTGGCACATCACATCGAGCTCGTAGGTGCCTGGTGACGGAACGGACACAACGATGTTGGCGGTGGCTGTGTTTCCGCCGGGGTTCGGGCTAAGGACTGCCGTGTACAGGGCCCCCGTAATGCCTTCAATCTGGGCGGAGACCGGGCCGCTCGGTGCTGCGTTCGCGCCAGGGAGAGCCACGGTTGCCGTCACTGTGGCCGTGGCCCCGTACGGAACGTTGGTTGCGGGCGCAACGGACGCCGTCAACGTTGCGTTCACCGGACTGATTGTGACCGTCGCCTTGATGGTACTGGCTGAACCGGTGTAGCTTCCATCGCCCGAGTAGACGGCGGAGATGGCGTAGGTCCCCACGGGCAGGACATCGGGGATGAGCGTTGCATTGCCGTTTCCATCGATGGTTGAGCTGCCCAGAGTCCCCTGGGACGATGCTGAAAAGACCACCGTGCCTGTCGGGTTCATCGAGCCGTAGGAGTTGGGAACAACCTTCGCAGTGAGGGTGAAGCTGTCGCCATAGCGGACCGCGTAGCTCGAAGACTGCACGCCTGTGATGGTCGAGATAGAGGCTGTAGCGCGGGGAAAGACCTTGAGCAGAGTTGCCAAATCGATCTTGCCCAGGCCGGATGCAGGCTCCCAGCGTCCGGTGCCGGATGTAGGCGTCAGCCCATCGGCGACTGTGGTTGGCTGCGTGTAGAGGCCGGGTGTCTTGGCCAGAGCATACAGCGTTGCATTTACATTTCCGAGGCGCTGGCCTGTCTGCTGAACGAGTGTTCGCAGTGTGGTTGCGAGCGCCTCCGCCGAGTCCGCGGTGAGGTCGGGTTCATGGCGGAAAGCATCTGGCGGCAGCCCCGGCGCCGCCTGCCATGTGGGTCTGACCTCGGCTGCCGTGCTGGCGGCGGAGGTGATGGCGGCCGGTGCAAGCCTTACTGCGGTGACCTCGCCCAGGGCGGCGGGAAAGCTCGGCCGCTCGCTCAACACCGACGAGTCCCCCGCCTGAGTTAAGGAGCAGGCGCTCGGGGCTACGATGGTCATGCCCTGCGCGTTCGCCTGGCGGAGGAGAGCGCGGTACGCAGCGATCTCCGCGGACGAGAGGTCGTTCAGACACGCCGCAGACGAGAGGGTTACGACGGCGCTTGTGTTTGCGTCTACCAACTCGGTCAGCTGAGTAAGCGGATCGGTTGCAGGAGGAGCGGCCGTCGACGGCGAACGGCCCAGGTCGCCCTGTGCCGCGCTCGAGCCGATTGCCTGCGGGATGAGAGCCGCGAGCGAGGCGTTCCCTCCTGTACTCAGCGTACTTCGAGAGCTTGCCGGCGGCGGCAGATCATCGAGCCCGGAGATGCTCTCAACCTGAGCGGCAAGGGCGGCCGGGGTCGTTGGTTCCGCCACATTCGCGAAATAAATGTTGCCCGCGGCTGCCACCCTGTGCAGAGGAACGCCAAAGGCACTCTGTACCTGACTGGCAGCACCGGCAATAGTGATTGAGGTCCGCGCGGCAGAGACGGAGCGGATGCTGAAACCTTGCGAGGCGAGCCATGAGGACATCTCACCCAGGGTCTGTGCGGTCATGCCAAACTTATCGGCGTACTCAGCCGGGGTGAGCCAGTGATGGTAACTCGGGTTGATGCTGTCGATCTGCGCGGAGAGCAGCTGATCGAGGGCCGCTGTTTGCTGCGGTGACTGCCTTATGTACAGCGTGAAAACCAGCGGCTGCGATCCTGGAAGTTCACCGACATCTTCGAGCTGCGTCGCCTGGAGGGCCTGTCGAGCCCGCGTGGAGATCGCAGACCGTTGCGCCATCGCGCAGGAAGAAGAAAGCAGCAAGAGCATGGCCATCGCTACGCAGAAGAGCGCAGGCATCGTCCGGAGAAGGGCCTGCCGGCGACGGGGGCGAGGGATTGAGCTTGCAATAAGCGGCGGTAGCTTCAGCATGGTCGAGCCGATGTTTACAGGAGCTTGCAACGGTCGCAAGAGCAGATCTGTAGCCAACAGAGGGAGTGACCCTGCAAGGTTTGGGGGATTGACGATCTGCTCAGTTGTATGGAGGACGTCCACGCCGCACGCCCGTGCAGCTGCTTCGTTTCGTACACCATGCTAGGTTTGGGTATGGCTGGATATCTCGATCAGGCGCTGGAAAAGATCAGGGAGTTTGAAGGATCCGTTCCCTGGATGTACCTGGACACCGTTGGCAAGGTTACGGTGGGCGTCGGCCTGATGCTTGGAAATGAGATCGCAGCTCTCAGCCTGCCCTTTGTCGTGGGGGATCAACCAGCCGGGCTCGATCAGATCGGTCGGGAATTCGCCCGTGTACGCGCCATGAAGTCGGGGCGGGCGGCAAAGTTCTACGTGAGCAAGCTGGGGCTGTATCTGCCGGATGACGCCATTGATGCAAAGCTGCGAGACACGATCCGGGGTTTTGAGAGCTATTTGCGGTTGCATATCAGCGGGTATGAGGCCCTTCCAGACACGGCAAAGCTTGCGCTTCTGGACATGGTCTACAACCTTGGCCCCGGCCGGCTGTTTGCGGAGTATCCGCATTTGATTGCTGCGGTCGAGCGCGGGGATTGGAGGGCGGCGGCGGCCTCAAGTCTGCGGAGGGGTCCTTCCTCGGAGAGAAACGCCTGGGTCAAACAGCAGTTCCTGGCGGCAGCTTCCGTGGTGCAGCTCAAAGCCGAGGGACGTGAGGCGTTCAGCGGTCTTCTGCTCGGTTTGATGACAGGAATCGCGGCCGCCGCTGCCGTCACCATTCTTTCCGGCGTACTGGATACTCTGGCTGCCGGCATTCGTAGCCGTCAAAGTGCGTGACGTGCACGGCAGCGAGCAGTCATGCGTCACAACGGACGCGTGTTGACGTCTTATAGTCTGTCCATATCGGAACTGTGAGGTTGAGCTTGTATCTGGAACGTTTCATCGGACGATGGCTTGCAATCGGCATCCTGGCTGCGGGATCCTTTGCCGCGGCACAGGATCTGGCCAGCTTTGAGCGGCGAACTACGGTCAAGGTGCTGCCGAACGGGTTGACGCTTGTGCTCTGTGAACGGCCAGAGGCACCGGTATTCAGCTTCTACACCCTGGTAAATGCTGGGAGCGCTAACGATCCAAACGGCGCGAGCGGCCTGGCGCACATGTTTGAGCATATGGCCTTCAAGGGAACGGACCAGGTCGGCACGACCGACTACGCGGCGGAGAAGGTTGCGCTCGAGAAAGTGGAGACGGCCTGGGCGGCCTACGATGTCGAGTTCCGCAAGCGTGTAGGGCAAGATCCAACCCGGCTGGCTGAACTGAAGAAGAGTTTCGATGAGGCTGTGGCAAAGGCTCAGAGCTTCGTCGTACCAAATCAGTTCTCGCAGATCGCGGAGCAGAATGGGGCCACCGGCATTAATGCTTCCACCGGCGAAGATTCAACGCAGTATTTCTGGAGCATGCCCTCGAATCGCCTGGAACTCTGGGCCTACCTCGAGAGCGGACGCATCGGCCATCCGGTCGAACGGGAGTTTTACAAAGAGCGGGATGTGGTGCAGGAGGAGCGCCGGATGCGATCCGATTCTTCCCCGACCGGCCGCATGGTGGAACAGTTCCTCGCCGCGGCGTATGTCGCGCACCCGTACCGTGTGCCTGCAGTTGGCTGGGAGAGTGAGATCAGCCAGGTGAATGCGACAGAAGCAGAGGCCTTCCATAAGAAATACTATGTGCCCGCGAATATCGTTGTGGCCGTTGTCGGTGATTTCAAGACGGCGAGTACGCTGCCCGTACTCGAGCGATACTTCGGAGCGATCCCGTCCGGACCGAAACCCGAGGAGATGACCACGGTTGAGCCAAGGCAATTTTCCGAGAAGACGGTCGTTATCCGCGAGGCGACACAGCCCTTCTACATCGAGGGCTATCATCGGCCGGATTACCGAGATCCTGATGATGCCGTCTATGACGCCATCGCAGACCTCTTCTCAAATGGGCGTACCGCGCGGCTGTATCGCAGCTTGGTAAGGGACCAGAAGATCTCCGCCGAAGCTGAAGGAATCCCAAACTTTCCCGGAGACAAATTTCCATCGATGTTCGCTGTCTACGCAGTTCCTCTTCCGGGACACACACCGGAGCAGATGCGGGTGGCGATTCACAAGGAGTTTGACCTGTTGAAGTCGCAGGAGATCTCAGATGCTGAGTTGGCCCGGTATAAGACGCGAGCAAAGGCCGACCTGCTACGAGGATTGGGAAACAATGAGGGTCTGGCACAGCAACTTGCGGAATATCAGACAAGATTTGGGGATTGGCGCGAGCTCTTTCGCCAGTTGAATAAGGTGGACGCAGTGACCAAGGCGGACGTGAAGCGAGTGGCGAATAAAATCTTTGTCGAGGGCAATCGGACGAGCGCACGTATCGAGTACGTTGCACCGTCGTCGAAGCCCGGTACAGCGGCGCCCGTTGCCGGTCAGACAGGAGGCGGCTTGTGATCCATCTCCGCCGCAGTTCTCTGCTTTCTGCCCCACTTTCGTTCGCACTTTCCCTGCTGCCGCTGGCTGTGCTGCCGCTGACATCACGATCTGCTCTTGCACAGGCCACGCCTCCGACTGCAGCCCATCCCTGGAGCACGATCCCGATTCCTGCACTGCCCGCCTTCAATCCACGGCAGCCGAAGCGTATTGAACTGCAGAACGGCCTCGTGATTTTTCTGCAGGAGGATCACGAACTGCCGTTCATCGATGGATCCATCCTCATTCGCGGCGGCCGGCGCGATGAACCGTCCGCAAAAACCGGTCTGGTGAGTCTTTACGGGCAGGCTTGGCGCACCAGCGGTACGGCCGCATTGGATGGCGACACGCTGGACGACCAGATGGAGAACAAAGCGGCAAAGATCGAGACAGGTGGCGGGCTGGCGTCCACGACTCTCTCCTGGTCCAGCCTGAAGGGTGACTTCGACACTGTCTTTCCGCTCGCGACGGATCTTCTGCTGCACCCCGTCTTCAAGGAAGACAAACTTGATCTTGCCAAACAGCAGATCGCTACCGGTATCTCGCGCCGGAATGACAGTGCGGAGGCGATCGCAGGACGTGAGGTCAGCCAGTTGGCCTATGGCAAGAATAGTCCCTATGGACGGCAGACCGAATACGCGAGTGTAGATGCGGTGACACTTGCCGATCTGCAGAGCTGGCATGAAAAGACAGTCGTCCCGAATGGCATGATCGTCTCGCTCTCCGGCGACTTTGACAGCGGGCAGATGGAGGCGAAGCTCAGAACAGCCTTTAGCGGCCTCAAGCGTGGTTCGCTGCCGGCTCCCGTGGAAAACAAGTTCACCGGACCGAAGCCCGGCATCTTCTTCGTTGAGAAAAACGATGTCAATCAGTCCAGCGTGAACGTCTTCGGGCTCGGAACTGAACGAAACAATCCTGATCTCTACGCTCTTGCCGTAATGAATGAAATCTTTTCGGGCGGCTTCGGATCGCGGGTAGTTCAGGAGGTTCGGACCAAGCTCGGTCTCGCCTATTCGGTCGGCGGCAGTTACGGGGCGGCCTATGATCATCCGGGGCTGTTCGTAGTAGGCGTCGGAACGAAGAGCGAGAGCACCGTGCCGGCAACAAAGGCCGTTCTCGACGAGATTGGCAAGTTAAAGACGCAGCCCCCGAGTGCGGACGAGCTGAAGAGTGCAAAGGATCAGGTCTTGAACTCTTTCATCTTCAACTACGACTCACCAGACAAGATCTTGAATGAGCAGGTCACGCTAGCCTTCTATGGGTATCCTCTCGATTTCCTGGAGAAATATCGTGTCGGGGTGGAGAAGGTCTCTGCTGCGGATGTCACCCGTGTTGCCGGCAAGTACATCGACGTGTCGAAGCTCGCCATCATTGTGGTCGGCAACGAGCAGCAGATTAAGCCGCAGTTGAGCGGACTCGGCACTGTGACTCCTGTGGATGTCACGATTCCGCCGCCCCCCGGCGGTCCGGCGCAGGCACAGTAACCAAGCTTGAACCACACCGCTTCTGTGGGAGTGCGGTGTGTGGCGCCGTGTGAAAGGATGCGAGATCTATGGACACAGGCATGGACACGAGCGGCCTTGCGATAGCCATCATGGCTGCCGGCAAGGGCACGCGGCTTAAAAGCAAAAGACCAAAGGTCTTGCATGAGATTGGCGGACAAGCACTCCTGTTGCATGTGATTGCTGCCGCCAAGGCAATCATTCCTGCTGATCGCATCCTCTGTATCATCGGTCACGAGGCTGAGAGGGTCCGGTCTGCAGTGGAAGCTACTGGCGTGCGCTTCGTTCTGCAGGCTGAGCAGCGTGGCACAGGACATGCGTTGCAGCAGGTAAAAGCGTATCTGAGCGATCAAGCCGCCGCATCGCTCCCTGATAATCTGCTGGTCCTTTCCGGTGACGTTCCACTCATTCGGCCGGAGACACTTGCTGCCGTATGCGAGACTCACCTGCGCGAGCATGCCTCGATGACGATTTTGACGGCAGTTCCGGCAGATCCGACGGGCTATGGTCGTGTTTTGAGGGTTGCCGAACGCTCGGCCGAGGTGACGGCAATTGTGGAGCAGAAGGCTCTGACGGCAGAACAGATGTCAGCGCCCGAGATCAACTCCGGTATCTACTGCTTCCGGACAACTTCTCTCTTCAGCAAGCTGGATCAGCTCTCCAACGACAACGCGCATGGTGAGTTGTATCTGACCGATGTTGCGGCGATGCTGGTCGCCAGCGGCGAGCGCGTCGTAGCAGTCAAAGCGGACAGTGTGGACGAGGTGCTTGGCGCAAACACGATCGCTGAGATGATGCACCTGGATGCTGCCATGCGTTTTGAAAAAGCGAAGCGGCTGATGGCGCAGGGAGTCACGATTCTTCGGCCAGATACATGCGTGATCGACGCGGCCGTCGAGGTTGGTTCGGACACAGTTCTCGAGCCCTTCGTGCAACTGCTGGGCGCAACGCGTATCGGCTCGGACTGTCGTATCCGCTCTTTCTCCGTTGTGCAGAACTCCACTCTTGGCGATGGGGTTCTGCTGCGAAACGGCTGCATCCTCGACGGTGCTCAGGTTGCCGCTGGCGCGCTCATCGGACCGTATGCGCATCTACGGCCGGAGAGCGAGATCGGCGAAGGAGCGCATGTTGGAAACTTCTGCGAGACCAAGAAAGTCCGGCTTGGTAAAGGATCAAAGGCCAATCACCTGAGCTACCTCGGCGATGCCGAGATCGGTGGAGGTGTCAACATAGGCGCTGGGGCGATCACCTGTAACTACGACGGGGCGCACAAGCACCTGACAACGATCGGAGATGGTGCCTTCATCGGCTCGGACTCGACACTGGTCGCGCCGGTAACGGTCGGCGCCGGAGCCTATGTGGCTGCCGGCAGCTGCATCACTGAGACCGTCCCTGCAGAGTCTCTTGCGCTCGGACGCAGCCGACAGATAACAAAGCCGGGGTGGGTAGCGGCACGACAGGCTGCAGGAAAAACGAAATAAGGCACTGGCCAGCTACTTGGCTCTTCTTGCGACGTTCAATCTGCAAGCAACACTGGCTGCTGTGACTGCCAGAAGCTGAGCCGTAGAGCCGGTACATAGATGGAGGCCAGCTGAACACATGTGGTCGCCACCAGGATGCCGTAGAGAATCTCGTTCGCGAGAAACATCTTCGGTCCTGGAGCCGCAAGGGCTGTGGTGTAGAGATAGAAAAAGCCCATCACATAGCCAAGCCCCGGAAGCACAGGCAAGAGAGTGAAGAACGGAATGAGCCAGATGATGTACCAGGCATAGTGTGGGCTGAAAAGCAGCATGAGCGCTCCCGCCAGAGCAAAAGCTGGGGGCAGGAAAGCGGCTGCCTGATGTGCGTGTAGCTGCTCCTTGAGTGGGGTGGCAATAGAGGCTTTCTGACCGATTGCCGGTGAGGCGCTCTGCCAGGCCCACCAAGAGATGCCGGCAAAGGTCGCTGCGGAAAAAGCGAGAAAAACCGCTGTCGGAACCTGGTGAAGGCCGGGGACGTGGTGCACCAGATCCAGCAGAAAATAGCGCGCGCCGGAGGTCATCCCCTCTTCTTCCACATAGCCGCCAAGAAAGCCGAAGACAAGCCGTCCAACGGAAGAGTAAGTCGCATACCCCGCCGCAAAGAGCAGCGCCATGACGGCCGGCATCGTCCACTCGACGCCGTGCTTTACTGTTGAAGTTTTGCGGTCGAAGGGATGTCGCATGTACAGCGCTGGAAAGAGAACCAGTGGGTACAGCTTGGTCAGAACGGCAAGTGCAAGGAAGATCCCCGTCATCGTCGGCCGGCGCTGGTAGCGAGCGACCAGCGCCAAGCCAATCAGCGCCATGGCAAGCGAGTCGAGATGCCCGGAGCCCGCAATTTCCCAGATCAAAATCGGCGCCCATGCATACAGGATCACCTGCTCTCGCGGCCTGCCCAAGGCTCGCAGCAACCAGAGCAGCGACCACACGGTAATGCCCTCGCAGAGGACAAGAGCCGTCTTCATCATCACCAGGGTTGCCGAAATGAAGGTCACCAGCCAGAAGAACATCTGAGCAAACGGCGGATAGATGGTGTGAGCGTAGGTGGCTCGGTTGATGGCTGGAAAGATGTTGCCCTCTGACGCTCCGCGAAGCGCCATCATTGCCGGATCCGCTGGAACGTACCGATATGGATTGATGCCGGCGTGTTGAGCGATACCGTCCCATACATAGCGATAGACATCGGAGGAGAGAAACGCGTCCCCGAAGAGCGGCGTTAAACGACAGAGAATAGCAACGCCAAGGATGATCGGCAGCGTGGATCGATTCGCAGGCTGCGTCAACACAAGGAAACTTGCCAGAACATAACACCACACCGACCAGCCCGACGTGCCCGAGAAACCGATGATGTAGTCGTCATATTCAACGACGAGATGACGCGACAGCAGGAACAGAAGCAGCCCCAGCAGGAGCAGGGCGACGTTGGTTTGCCAGGCTCGCGCCTGCCACCATGTAGCAGCCGGCTGTGACGCTGTGGGCAGAGACATCGTGTCTCGCAAAGCTCTCATCGAGCGATGAAATCCCGGTGATTCTTTGCGAAAGCGTAGGCAGGCTCAAGAGCCTTAAGAAAGTCGCGTGTAGCCGGTGCCGCGTACCCCCGCATGGTAGCGAATGGCGGTTGTGTTCCGTTCAGAAGTTCCGCTTGTAGTAGAGTGAGCGTCTCCTGATCGTCAACGTCATACCAGACCGGCAGATCGACGACCTCCAGCAAAGCCTCGCAACAGCGCTGACGCGTCTCCCGCGCGACGGTAGGGGTCGACCAGGAGATGTTCTGAAAGGGAGATTCGTGAGCCGCCTTCAGTCCGATCAGGTAGTAGCCGCCGTCGTATGACGGGCCGAGTACAACGCGGTCTCCGGGAAGGGCCAGGGCTTCTACAGCCTGCGCATACGCCTCCGCCGGAACCGTTGGTGAGTCGGAGTCAATCAAGCAAACGCTCTGATAGCCGCACGCGAGGATATCCTGTGCGGCTGCAAGCAGACGCTCGCCAAAGACGCCTCCGCGCTGCGGAATCAGGGTGAACGGCTCGGGAAAGACTTCGTCAAACGCTGCTTCTTCTCCCACCGGTGTGTAGCAGACGAGCCATGAAGCTTTCGGGACGCTACCGAGGCTAGCCGCGGTGTCGCGCAGAAAGCAGGTATTCAAGGCAGCTGTCTGAGCAAGGGTGAGAGGAGGAGACAAACGCGTCTTTACCTTGCCCTCGCGGGGAGCCTTCGCCATTATGGCCAAAGCACACTGGCCGCCCAAGCGCGGGTCATTAACTCTAGGATCAAGAATTTTGTAGGACATGTCCTTCAAAAGAGCGTAGCAGAGACGACTATTACCGAACTGCAGCACGAAAGCAGAGCCCCGTGCCAAGTCTCAGGCGTGCTGGAGATTGCCGTCGCGAAAAGCAGGGTTCTTCCCGACTGTACCTGGAGCATCTGCAGCAAGCGCCGCCGCCGCGTCAACCCCGACCGGGACAGGTTGCGCATGGCCCCGGACACAGACTGCGTATTGATACCAACCGTCCGCGTCCAGTGTGGAAAGCGACCAGGGTTGCGTTCGCACGAGAGCTTCAAAGGCTTCCTTGCTCATCACGTCAGCCTGTTGCGGTTCACGATATTTTCCCGCCGGAGAGGTAGTGAGCCTTGCCAAGAGCCACATGAGGGCGAGCGGCAGGCGGGTCCTGAAGCCCGAAGTTGGCTCCGCGATAAAACAGCGGCCGGCGGGCTTCAGCACCCGAAAGATCTCCCGGACGATGCCTTCTTTATCCGGCACAATCAGAAAGAGCCGTGACACAACAATGCAGTCAATAGAGGCAGACGGGTATGGAAGCGAGTGCGCATCCGCATGCTGGAAGCTGCAGTTTGAGAGTTGGCGCGCTGCCGCCCGGCCCTCGGCACGACGGATGAGCGTCTCTGACAGGTCAACGCCCGTGGTTCGAAGAGCAGGATACTCAGCAGACAATCGACAGGCATAAAAGCCAGGCCCACAGCCGAGCTCCAGAAGACGTGTACCGCTCGGCGGCGGCTCCTCCGGGAAGAGGCTCTGGATGATCTCGTGTGTATGGTCGCGGAAGAGGTACTCCCGGCACAGTGCATAGAACCAGGCGACACGCTCGAAGAGGCTGTCAGGCCGGATTTGCGGGCTACAGGATGCCGTGTCCGCGTTACTCTGATTCATTGCTTATAGCCCTGATCTGCCGATTGGAAGCCAGACGATCGTGGAACGCGTCTGAGCTGATTGTATCCTCTTGCATCAACTTCATGGAGAGACAAGAACTCTCTACGTGGTCCAGTCAAGAACAACTTTGCCGGAATCTCCTGAACGCATTGCAGCAAAGCCGTCCTCGAACTCCCGCCACGGCAAGCGATGCGTAATGACATTGGTGATGTCTAAACCACTTTCAAGCATCACGCTCATCTTGTACCAGGTCTCATACATCTCTCGACCATAGATGCCGCGGAGCGTTAGCTGGTTGAAGATGATCTGGTTCCAGTCGACAGCAATCGGTTCCGCGGGTATGCCGAGCATCGCGATCTTTCCGCCGTGACTCATGGTCGCCAGCATGTCGCGAAACGCGTGAGCATTTCCGGACATCTCGAGGCCCACGTCAAAGCCTTCGGTCATATGTAAATCGGTCATCAGAGACGGAAGAGGTGTGGCTCTGGGATTGATCGCCCGGGTGACACCGACCTTTTCGGCAAGAGCAAGCCGGTAGGGGTTCGGGTCTGAGATCACGACGTGACGTGCGCCCGCATGACGCGCAACGGCGGCGGCCATGATGCCGATCGGGCCGGCCCCGGTGACCAGCACATCTTCGCCCAGAACGGGAAAGGCCAGAGCGGTGTGAACAGCATTGCCTAGAGGATCAAAGATGGCTGCGATCTCGAGTGGAATGCCAGGCGAGTGGCGCCAGACGTTTGTCATGGGAAGCACGATGTACTGCGCGAAGCAGCCGTTCCGCTGCACCCCGGTACCGAGCGTATGCGCGCAGAGATGACGGCGACCTGCCAGGCAGTTGCGGCAGCGTCCGCAGACGACATGCCCCTCGCCCGATACCAGATCTCCTGCTCGAAAATCGGCAACGTTTGACCCTACTTCTACGACTTCACCGACGAACTCGTGACCAATGGTAAGCCCAAGTGGAATGGTCTTTTGTGCCCACGCATCCCACTCGTAGATGTGAAGATCGGTTCCACAGATACCCGTCATCAGCACACGAATCTTCACATCGTTGATGCCGGGCTGAGGCTCCGGAACGTCCTCCAGCCACAAGCCACGAGTGCTCTCCCGCTTCACAAACGCTTTCACTACGAGCTCCTTCCGTCAGGCGTAGTACCACGCCTTCCTCCGGTATTCTATCCGCCTGGTAGTCACGCTGGAGTGCTGGACTAGCAAGCATGATCGCGACGTCCCCTCCGAAGTCTGACCTTCAAAGCGTCTCCACTGCCGCGGGGGGCAAGCCCAGCACAATCCCGCTCTGACCAGATCTTTGGGTGCTTGCGAAGGCACCTCAATGATCTTTGAAGCAACCTGAGGATCAACATTCCTCTCCAATGCGACAGTTGTACATAGAATGTTTTCAGACAGACGCACAGATGCTTCCCGGCCGGTTGAGAACTTGACCGAGCTCTGCAGATGTGTTCGGTCTTGGCTTTGTTTTGCTTGGGAGAGGGTGTTTATGGTCGAAGCTGTCGTGCTTTGGAACGAGCCGAATAACCTTTCGCACTGGAATTTTCATCTGGATCCCGGCTGGGAACGCTTCGCAGATATGGTCAAGCAGGCAGCAACGGCGATCCGGCGGCAGAATCCGCAGCTAACGATTGTTCTTGGCGGCGTATCTTCCTGCGATCCGGATTTTCTTCGTCTCATGGCGAGCTATGGTGTGATGACTGTCGTAGATGCCGTCGGTGTGCATGGTTTTCCGCTCGACTGGAATCACTGGCAGGTATCAGACTGGCCTGCAAAGATCATGGAAGCTCGCGAAATCAGCGGCCGTCCGGTTTGGGTTACGGAGGTCGGCGTCTCCTCCTTCGGCGCGGAAGAGGTCCAGACCTTCGGATTCGAGCGCACTCTTAGCCTCCTTCAAGGGCAGGTGGAACGCATTCACTGGTACAGCCTTTTTGATCTTCCGCCCAGTTGGCCTGCGGAGACACGCCATAAGGAAGCGGAGGGCTCGTCCTATTACCGCCACTACTATCTCGGCCTCGTCCGCGATGATGGAACGGAGAAGCCGGCAGCGAAGATCTTCCCGACAGATGGCAGCGTCGGCTTCTGCCAGTGGTTTCACTTCGAGGATCCGCGACTGAATGATGCGGTGACGTGGATGAAGGCGCACGGCGTCCAGCATATTCGCACCGGACTGAGTTGGGCGGATTCGTTCCGCCCTGGTGCAATGGAATGGTTCGATCGGCAAATGTCAGCGCTGGAACCGTTTAAGGTGGCACTTACACTATGTTTCACCCCCAATCATCTAGGTCTGGAAGAACACCATACCAGCCCTCCGAGGGACAACTCTGAGTTCGTGCGGTTTGCCGAGTGGGCTATAAAGCGGTATGCTCCGGCATCGGCATATCAGATCAAGAGTCAAGAACTACGGGCCGCGCCCGAGGAGGTCGTCGCTCGATGACGCAACCTGGAATCAGGTCCAAGCAGGTGTTGATCACCGGCGGTGCCGGCTTTGTTGGCTCGCACCTGGCAGATGGCCTTCTTCGCGCCGGACACAAGGTGCGTGTCATCGACGACCTTACACCGCAGGTACACAAAGCTGGAGCGCCGGACTATCTCTCTCCCGAAGTCGAGCTTGTAGTTGGAGATGTGCGTGACCCCAACCGCATGCGAGCAGTGCTGCGCGACGTTGATGTGGTTTATCACTTCGCTGCAACGGTTGGTGTTGGGCAATCGATGTACGAGATCAGTCGCTACATGAGCGTGAATACGCAAGGGACAGCGGAGCTCCTGCAAGCGATGCTGGACGCAAAGATCGCGCCTGAAAAGCTGATCGTCGCCTCATCGATGTCGATCTACGGTGAGGGCCGCTATCAGTGCTCGAAGTGTTCAAGGGAGGCAACTCCTCCGGTACGACCGGTAAGTCAACTTAGAGTTGGCCAATGGGAACTGCATTGCTCATTTTGCCAGGGCGTTCTAAGACCATTGCCCACAAATGAAAATAAACCTTCCGAGATCAATTCCATCTACGCACTTTCCAAGCGCGACCAGGAAGAGCTTTGCCTAATCTACGGGCGAACCTACGGCATACCCGTGACCGCACTACGGTTCTTCAACATCTACGGCACGCGCCAGGCGCTCTCCAATCCGTATACCGGTGTAGCGGCGATCTTTGCTGCGCGGCTTATTAATGACCAGGCACCCTTGGTCTTCGAAGATGGCGAGCAGATGCGGGATTTCGTAAGCGTCCATGACATCGTGCGCGCCAACCTCCTCGCGATGGAACGCCCGGAGAGTAATGGCCACGTTATTAATATTGGCTGCGGCACACCGATACCTATTCGCCGTGTGGCGGAGCTCCTCGCGCGCGCGCTCGGGAAAGACATCGGTGCAGTCATTACACACAAATACAGAGCTGGAGACATTCGTCATTGCTATGCCGACCTGACGCAGGCCCGAACGCTGCTGGGGTACGAGCCGCAAGTGACGCATGAGGATGGCTTTCGGGAACTGGCCGCATGGCTGCAGGGTCAAGAGGCAGACGACAAAGCGGACACTATGCTGCGAGAACTGAATACATACGGATTGACGGCGTAGTCAATAAGCTACGATGAACAAGGCGCAACGGAGGCCCACTCAGTGACTGAAACGCCGCACGAAAACCGCACCGTTCTTGTAACCGGCGGTGCAGGCTTTATCGGTTCAAACCTAGTGGAACGGCTGATGCAACGCTCTGGAACCAGGGTTCGTGTTTTTGATAATCTTTCTCGCCCCGGAGTCTCCCACAACGTTCGCTGGCTGCGATCCCTGGATTCAGCTATGGAGTTGGAGGTGATTGATGGCGATATTCGTGACGCGGCTGCTCTAGCTTCAGCAGCACACGATGTTACGGAGATCTACCATCTGGCTGCTCAGGTGGCGGTGACGACCTCGGTAGACCACCCCAGATCAGATTTTGAGGTGAATGCCCTGGGCACATTCAACGTGCTTGAAGCTGCGCGACGATCAGGGCGGCGCCCTTTCTTGCTGTTCACGTCCACGAATAAGGTCTACGGCGGTTTGCACTCTGTTCCAGTTACAGTTGAGGGCGCTCACTACCGTGCCACCGACAAAACTTTTCGTGGTGTAAGCGAGCAGGAGATGCTTGATTTCCACTCTCCATACGGCTGCTCAAAAGGAGCAGCCGATCAGTATGTCCGCGACTACGCACGGATCTTTCACCTGCCAACTGTTGTTTTCCGGATGTCGTGTATCGCTGGCCCGCGCCAGTTCGGCAATGAAGACCAGGGCTGGGTAGCTCATTTCCTCTACAGTATTCTCGAAGGGCGGCCGATCACGATTTATGGCAACGGGTATCAGGTGCGTGACGTGCTTCACGTCTCTGACCTCGTCGACGCTATGCAAGCAGCCCGACTCCATCAGAAGCAGACGTGCGGTGAAATCTATAATTTGGGCGGGGGGCCGGACAGGAGCGTCTCTGTTCGCGAAATGCTCACGAAGATGGAAGACATCACAGGGCGGCGAGCTAACCTTCGTTCTAGTGAGATTCGTCCCGGAGATCAGCCACTTTACGTCTCAAACACTGACAAGATGACGCGCGACACCGGATGGGTGCCGTCAACGAGTTTGCACAGCGTTATCGAGTCACTTCGGGAGTTCTGGCATGCGAATCGGGAGATACTTCGAACACAACGGTTACCAGTCCTAGCTGAAGATTTAGTCTCGGAGGAGGTAGCGTGAGATTCGCTTTGGTGAATCCCAAATGGACTTTTGAGGGCTCGACTTATTTTGGCTGTGCAGAGCCTCACTTCCCTCTGGAACTTCTGTCCGCGCGAGAAATGCTGCGATCAGCAGGTCAGGATGTCTTACTGATCGATGCATGGATGGATGGTCTTTCTGTAGATGATGTGCGTGCTCGTCTTGAGGTGTTCGACGAGGACTTCCTTGTCATGCCGACCGCCCCCTCGTATCTTTTCTGGCGGTGTCCGCAACCAGAACTTCGTGTGCCGAGACACTGGATTGATCAGCTTGGTCGCCGCTCCGAAAAGGTAATTATCGGTCCCCATGGATCCGTCACACCTCGTACGACCCTCCAGAAGACCGGCGGCACGATCGTACTTCGAGGGGAACCTGATCAAACGATTCCGTTGCTTGCGACTATGCCGAAGGAGATGATCGCGGGATGCAGTTGGACGGATGAAAACGGAGTGTTTCATAGCTCGCCAGGTCTTGGCGTTACCGACATGAAGGCTTTGGGCCCTTTGGACTACTCTGACTATCCGGTCGAGAAGCACGTTCACTTGCATCACATCTTTCAAGGCAACGGCGCTGATCATCTGAGTCGCGGTGCTGAGATAGAGTTTGCGCGTGGCTGTCCGTATGCCTGTACTTTCTGCAACAAAACACTGTTTCGAAACAAATACCGTGAGCGAGATTTGACCAACGTCTTGGCAGAGATTGATGCGCTCATCTCTCGAGGCGTGGATTACATCTACTTCATAGATGAAATATTTGGTGTCGGACGGCAGGTTCGCGCTCTTCTAGAAGCGATAGCCACGCGACCCGTTTCGATCGGCTTCCAGACTCGCATTGATCTATGGGACGAGAGTTCACTTGAACTACTTGAAAGAGCCCGTTGCGTCTCTTTTGAATGCGGGATCGAGTCAATCACCGACATCGGACGAGACGCAATGAACAAGAACTGTCGCGTGACTACTGACCGGATTACTGAGCTCTTGGCGTACGCTCGTAAGCGCATTCCCTGGGTGCAGGCCAACTTGATCAAGACAGCTGCGGATAATCCCCTTGATGTTTCTCGCTGGCAGGATTACTTAAAGTCGAAGGGCGTTTGGGTCAGCGAGCCGGTTCCGATGTTCCCGTTTCCAGGAAGCCCAGAGTACGTAAGTACGTTCGGTGAGCAGCCGGACGAGCGTGCCTGGGAACGTGCTCACTCCTTTTACCTCAACCTGTTTTCGGACAAGGGTTTCAGTGATCTGCAGGCTCCAACACCTGCCACGCTTGGAGAACTAGAATGCGTGTGCTCCTAACCACTGACACTCTAGGTGGTGTCTGGACCTACACCAAAGAATTGACCGAGGGCCTGCTTCAACAAGGATGCTCCGTAGCTTTGGTAAGTTTCGGAAGGCTGCCGTCAGAGAGTCAGTCGGCTTGGTGTTCACGACTCGAGGAGGCGGCACAAGGACGCTTCCTCTATGTCGCCTCGGAGATTCCGCTCGAGTGGATGGTCGACAACGACATGATTGTCGAGAAGGGTGAGGAGCTCCTCCATTCCCTTGTCAGAACTTTTGAGCCGGATCTCTTTCACTCGAATCAGTTCTGCTTTGGACAGCTGTCACTCGGCATACCAAAACTGCTCGTTGCCCATAGCGATGTTCTGAGCTGGGCTGATGTTTGTGTTCCCGAGGGACTTGCATCGAGCCCATGGTTGTCACGCTACGTCGACTTGGTACAGAGCGGACTCAACGGAGCAGATTGGGTAGTCGCTCCCACGTCCTGCATGATGTTCGCGCTTAAGAAGAACTTTTCTGTCTCTTCACCCTCAACGATAGTCGCAAATGGCCGCACCGTAGCAGCGCCCGAAGGCTCATTCGAGCGAGTTCTTCAAGCAGTTACCGCAGGGCGATTCTGGGATCGATCAAAGAATGTGACTGCTGTCACGCAAATCCGTGATTTCCCACTTATGGTCGCAGGCGAGAGTGAAGACGTACCTACCGCCCTTCTGCACCCTTCCAATGTCCACTATTTGGGTTTTCTACCGGAGCCCGAACTCCATAATCTATTTCGCCGAAGTAGTCTTTACATTGCTGCTTCAATCTACGAACCATTCGGACTCGCTCCACTTGAAGCTGCGCTCTGCGGCTGCGCAATCATCGCAAACGACATACCCTCCTTCCGAGAAGTCTGGGGATCGGCAGCCGTCTACTTTAAAACGTCAAGAGAGTTGCAGACCCTGCTTCTGACAATTGCGAATGATAGGGGGTACCTGGCCAACCTGCAAGTACAAGCTTTAGATCGTGCGCGTCACTATAGCTCGGCGGCAATGACCGCCAGCTATCTCAGTCTTTATACAAAGCTGCTTTCAAACCAGAGCGAATGCTACGATCATGTTTTGTCCCTTTCAACCTATGTCCAATAACCTTGCAATCGCCTATTTCACACACTCGGTGCGATCAGACTGGAACAATGGAAATGCTCATTTTGTAAGAGGGCTGCTGCGCGCTATGGTAAGGCTGGGTCACGCCGTTTGCATTTATGAACCTGAGCAAGCATGGTCCATTAACAACCTGCAAGAAGAAGAAGCTGGTGCAGCATCTCTGGATCAGTTCGACGATACTTACCCAGACCTTACAGTTCGGACCTACAACAAAGAATCAGATCTTGATTACTGGCGCGCTGCTCTCGCCGGCTCTGATGTAGTGATTCTGCACGAGTGGACGACTCCGGAACTTGCGAGTACGCTCCTGACGCTCAAACACCAGCTTGGATTTGCGTTGCTATTTCACGACACGCACCACAGGAGCCTTTCCGCTCCGGCACAGTTGGAGAGTCTTGGCATTCGACACTTCGACGGCATCATCGTCTTCGGTAGTGTGCTACGTGGAATTTACAAGGATAAGTTCTCGATGACGCGCCTCTGGGTGCTTCACGAAGCTGCTGATACTACCGTCTTTACGCCTACCCCAAATGCCCCGAAGCAGAATGACGTAGTTTGGATTGGCAATTGGGGTGATGACGAGAGATCTGCCGAGATCAAAGAGTTCTTATTGACGCCAGTCATCGCCCAGCCATCACTTCGCGTTGAAGTGTATGGTGTGCGCTACCCGCATGGGGGTATTGAGGCTTTAGAGCAGGCTGGAGTGAGTTACGGGGGCTACCTTCCTAATTTGCAAGCTCCTCAGATCTACGCGGGCTCCAAACTTACAGTGCACATCCCTCGTCGATACTATGCGACAACTATGCTGGGCATCCCAACTATCCGAGTGTTTGAAGCACTTGCCTGCGGTCTGCCTTTGATCTCAGCGCCGTGGCAGGACTCCGAGAACCTCTTCCGTCCTGGAGACCTTACCTTTGTCGAAACAGGCACGAAGATGAGAGAAGCAATGGAAGCTTTTCTCCGGGATCCGGCAAGAGGAGAAGCACAGGCTCAGCGGGGGTTAGAGACCATCCGATCTCACCATACCTGTGAGCATCGCGCTCATGAGCTGACCGCGATCTGCCGTGAGGTTCTGGCATGAAGATTTTTGCTTTCGGCTCGAGTATCGTTTCGTCATACTGGAATGGAGCTGCTACCTACTATCGGGGATGTTACAAATACCTTCATCGTCTTGGACACACAATAACCTTTGCAGAAGCTGATGCATATGGAAGGCAGCAACACAGAGACTCAGATGTTTTCGACTACATTAACTCCGTAGTCTACCGGCCTGGTCTCGATCTAGACGCCATGCTCTCCCTAGCCTCTACCGCAGACGTGGTTGTAAAGCATTCCGGAATTGGAGTTGATGACGAGGTTCTGGAAGCGAGGATAAATGAGCTGCACGATCGCTGCGCTATAACTTTCTGGGACGTTGATGCACCCGCTACTCTCGCGAGGATGCAGGAGAATCTTCAGGATGCCTTCAGAACCTCGATGCCGCGGTACGATGCCGTGCTCACCTATGGAGGAGGTCCTATATGCGAGAGTGGATATCGTGCTTTCGGCGCTCAAGCTTACTTCAGTATGTACAACGGTCTCGACCCTGAGACGCACTTCCCTGTACTGAAAGATCCCTCACTCGCTTGTGATGTTGCCTTTCTGGGAAATCGCCTGCCGGACCGAGAAGCGCGAGTTGATGAGTTGTTTGTAAGGGCTGCAGCTCTCGCGCCGGAGATGCGCTTTCTCATCGGTGGAGAAGGTTGGGGGGACAAGCAATTCCCTTCTAACGTTCGTTGGATTGGCCACGTTCCGACGAGAGACCACAATCGGATAAATTGCTCAGCAGAGCTTGTTCTTAATATCAATCGCGCTTCTATGGCCAACACCGGGTTCTCTCCACCCACTCGCGTCTTCGAGGTTGCCGGAGCAGGAGCGTGCCTGCTCTGCGATGACTGGCCGGGCATCGACGACTGCTTTCAGCCAGATAGTGAGCTTTTGATCGTGAAGAGCGCAGAAGACGTAAGGACGGCTTTTTACACAACGACCTCAGAAAGCCGCCAGCAAATAGGAGCAGCCTTTCGATCGCGAGCTCTGAGAGATCATACGTACGCGCAGCGCGCATTACAGGCACACGATGCGTTTACGTTCTGTCTGAACAGGCGGAAGCTGGCAACGAGTGCCTTGCGGTGAAGATAGCTATCTATGGTCTTACAATCACCTCCTCATGGGGGAACGGTCATGCAACGACCTTCAGGTCGTTGTGTAAGGCACTGTTTCAGAGAGGGCATGAGATCGACTTTATTGAACAGGATGTCGAATGGTACCGCGATAATCGCGACATGCCGGACCCTCCCTTTTGTAAGGTGCATTTGTTTACGGACTGGGCTTTAGAGTCAGGTAGTCTTCTGGCCAAAAGCTCAGATGCGGATGTGATCGTTATCGGCTCCTACTTTTCCTCCGCTCTCGATCTCTCGCGTAAGCTCTTTGAGCGATCAGAGCAGCCTGTGTTCTTCTACGACATCGACACACCAATAACAATGGCTCATTTGCGTGCTAGTAGTTCGACGGCGTATCTAAGTGCCGCTCTCATCCCCCACTATGCTGCTTACCTTAGCTTTACAGGTGGTCCCATACTGATGGAACTTGAAGAGGTGTTTGGAGCGAAGAAGGCCAGTGCGTTTTACTGCTCGGTAGATCCGGAAGTGTATAGGCGAATGAGTTCGGTGAGTCGATTCTCTGCGGACCTGAGTTACCTCGGGACTTACGCGCAAGACCGGCAATCAGGCTTGAATATTTTCATGGGCGGGCCTGCACTCTCGCAACCGAACATGACCTTTTTAGTTGCTGGGCCGCAGTATCCCGAGACGCTGTCCTGGCCAGACAATGTTCGTCGGATTACACATGTCTCGCCGTGTGATCACCCGCGTTTTTACTCGTCTTCACGATTTACTTTGAACCTCACGCGGAGAGAAATGATCGCGGCTGGTTGGTCCCCTTCTGTCCGGCTCTTTGAGGCAGCGGCTTGTAGTACTGCAATCATCTCGGACCAGTGGCCCGGGCTCAGTGACTTCTTAACACCTGGTCAAGAGATTCTTCTACCAACTAACACAGACGAGACCCTCTACATACTTCGCCACCTAAGTGACAGCGATCGAGAACAGATTGGCCAGCGCGCTCAGCAGAGAGTGCTCGATGAGCACACCTGTAATCATCGAGCACTGGAATTTGAACAGCTGTTGTCAGATCACAGCAAGTAAATCTGCACTTTCAGATGGCGGTTTATTTCTCTAATAGCCGGGCTACTTTCGGATAGGAAGATCCAGAAAGGTGGAGCAAACCATATCCGGATGCTCCTTTCTTAACTCCTCTATGCTGTACACACCGGTCGCGACTGCGAAGATGTCAATGCCGTTGAACCGAGCTGCGCGAATGTCCGCCGGTGTATCGCCGATTATACAAATTCTGCCGCCGTCTCCAATTTGTGCTCGGACCGACGTCACTGCACGCCGAAATACATCCTGCCTGAATTCATCCTGGTCACTGTAGCTGCCGCATGTGAAAAATTGGCCGAGACCTGCGGCTTCCAGCTTACTTCTGCCAATTGCTTCCAGGTTTCCAGTGGCGACTCCCAAGATAGCTCCTCGTTCAGCAAGGTGGCTAAGAAGGTTAGCCACGCCCGGAAGAGCTCGCACACGGAGCTCGTCTTTATGAGCTCGAACGAAATCTCTCATTACTTCACAGCCTTGAACCAGCAGCGGCCGCCATTGCTCTTCCGGGATGCCGTTCAGCAACAAAGCATCGCGAAGGATGCCTCTGTCAGTATTTCCGTGTGCTACGACGCCATCTAGATTTAACACTTGCCCCGATAACATCTTTAGAGCGTCGCAAAATGCGAAGTAGTGTACAGCGTCCTCACTCACGACGAGAGTTCCGTCTATATCGAAGAGGTAGGCGTCATATTGATCCCACGCTTCGGTCAAAGGTGATGAGCAGTATGGTCTCATTACTTAGCCTAGAAGCTCACCTAATGCATGATCAACACTTAAGAGAACATTCGCCCAATCACCCGGACTACTTTGCCTGAAGATACGCATCGACGGGTACCAGGGCGATGTCGTACGCAGGTCCATCCATCTCCAGTCACCTACAAAAGGTATCATCATCCACACAGGGACGCCTGCTGCACCAGCTAGATGCGCCGCCAGTGTATCTGTTGTTATAACAAGGTCGAGATTGCAGATAAGTGCTGCAAGACTATGGATGCCAGTCCCGATTTTAGTGGCATCGAGGAGTTGGTCAGGCATGTCTGTTTGGCTCTTCTCATAGGGACTTGTCTGCTCCACCAAGTTCCAAAACTCCGCTGAATGTCGAAGAAGTGGGCGGAGGAATTTGAACGGAAGTGCCCGATGCTGATTCCAAGCACCTGCAGTCCAGACCAATCCGATCCTTTGCAGCCTGCCTTGGCCCATGATTGCTGAAGCTCTCTGGACGGCTTCAGACTTGAAGCGTAAATACGAGCTTAGGATTGGCAGATCACTTATCTGAGTACGAAATAGATAAGGTAATTCCATCACTTCGATTTGCATATTCCACGGAGGTTCTTTTCTCGGCAAGCCTTCTTGCCATGTGATCAGTTCAAAATGATCGTTTGCACTGATCTCCAAGTCAGCAATCAACTTCATCAGCCTGGGAGGAACCTCAAGCACAACCCTCTTGGCTTTTCCACAGAGTAGAGGAAGATATTGGATCATCTGAATAGTATCCCCATACCCATGTAAGCAGCGCACCATGACCGTTCTTTCGGTCGGATCTGTCCCATCCCAGAACCGGTGAACATCATTTCGTTCTCGTCTTCGGATCGCATCTGATTCCAGCCAAGCTGACTCCATGTCTCCGCGTAGCATAGAAATCTGCCATCGACCGCTCGAGCACTCGTCAGGATCCGCCCCTCCCTGCTGTGCTTCGTTGTAAGCCGCTTCCGCAGCTTCTAAGCTGCGCTCTGCCAAGAATGCCCGGGCAAGCAACAGGCCCTGTCCGGCATCAATGTTGCCGCTCCTACTCATTCGACCTCAAAACGAGATTCGAGGATGGATAGACGCTATGCGGCCCATCCGGCGGCACGGCAATCGCCTTGCGACGGCAGAGATAGACTTCGTCCTCAGGGCGGCCCTCGATCTCAAAACCTGCAGAGCGCAGCATGGCTTCCATGCCAGGTCTGTTTGGGATCCACCAATTCGTTTCATCGTGAGAATAACTACGCTCAATAAAGTACATGGCTGGGAACGACGCCGTGTTGAAAACTTCCACTTCTTTAAAATCGTAGTCTTCGGCAACAAGGTCGACCAACCGCGACCCTCGCTGCATACTTTGAAAGAGCAAGAGATCCTTGGCCACATGCTCGTGAATCAGATCGAGAGCTAGAAGGGGGTGACGTAAATGGTAGAAAACACCCATAAAGATCACCAGATCGAAGCGCTCCTTTAGTGCAGCTATGTCCCAGATCGTCATACGGAGGAATTCGATACTCAGATTACATACGCTGGAGGCAAACCTTGCCTGTTCCAGGTATCGATCATCGGAATCGATTCCAACGACTCTGTCAGCTCCCCTGCGTTTCATCTCCATTGAGTAAAAGCCGGCATTACAACCTATGTCGAGCACAGACAAGCCCCTCATGTCGCGGGGCAAGCTCTCGCGGAAAGAATCGTACTTCACTTGAGGGTAATCACCCAAGAAGTGATCCTTTGCTGTCCGAACTCCTTGTAAATCCAAATTGTGGAACCAAGGACCCAGCGCTGCGACACGAGCCTTTATAAATTCCGTATTGTCCCGGGAAGGTTGGTGCATAATCGTTCTTGTATCTCCATCTCTTTAGCTTACCGAACTGCATCTTGCTCGAGCAGCCGAATGGCTGAGCGATACCCATTGAGAGTCCCCACATCCACATAGGACTGACCGGCCCGGATCCCTCGAGCCCTTCCTCCGGCTGTAAGCCAGAGATTGACCAGGTTTCCGAGGTACTCTTCTCTACACTCCTCACGAGACCATAAGTTTCTCAATTCGTGAAACACCTGTGCAGACATCCGAACTCCCCCCCAGACCCAGGATGTTGAAGGCAGTACCTGCTTAACTTCGATCTCCTTTACTAAACCCTCCGATGATGTGACCACCGCATCGAAGAGCTCTGGATGGTCGACAGGGAAAAGCAGGAAGGAAAGAGGCCCATCAGGGAGCGCCGCAAAGCCGTCACTCGGAAACCAAATTGTATCGGGAAGGCCGATCAAGATGGAATCTCCTTCTGCAATGAGTGGTGAAGCTCTGAAAATAGCATCACAAAGCCCTGCAGGATCTGGCTGCACGACATACACCAAGTCAGCGCCCCAGAGGCGCGATCCGAAGTACTCTAAAATGTCCGTCTTACCTGGAGAGATGACAAAACATAGTTTGTCCGCACCGGCTGCAATCATGCGCTCAATCAGATACTCACAGACAGCCCGTGGACGTTCGATACCCTGCTCAAGGCGACTACCCACTGGCAGTAACTCTTTTGAGAAGGCCAGCGGCTGAATTCGGCTTCCATGCCCCGCGGCTGGAATGATGCCCCACATAAATGCTCCTTCCTACCTCAGTGGCTCAGACGCTAGTGCCGCAAAACTGCGAGCAGGTAGCTTCTAGTTCGATTGCTCTTGCCTCTCCAGTGTGATCTCGAAGGACGCGTTGCCTCGCTGCTTTGGCAACGTTGAGCAGCTCCTGCTTATCGTGTCCGAGTATTCTTAGAACATCCTTTGAAGACTCCACGATAAAGATCTCTCTATCAGGAGTAAAGAAGGTATCCAGGCCCTCCCACCAGTCGGAAAGAATGACCGCCTCGCATGCCGCTGCTTCGAAGAGACGCCCGGAAGGGCAATATCCGTAGTCTGTCATAGCACCTCTGGTAATATTCAGTGTCGCATCGCAGGACGAAAAGAATGCCGCATGATCCTGAGGTGGCAGATGTTCTAAAAACATAACGTTTGCTGGCCACTCGCACGAGGGATAAAGCGATCCGGCGAGGAGGAATCTTGCATTTGGCTGTGCCATGGCTGATAGGAGAAAGAGATCATCCAGCTTTTGCTGCCGATCTGCAGCATAGGTTCCTAGATACGAGAGAGTCGCTGTCAGGTCTGGCCTTGGAGATGCTGGCCTGTGCAGTTCAGGGTCTACCGATCCATATAACGTCGCAACCGCACGAGCTCCCAGCTTCGTTTGAAGCTCCGTGATGGCACGGCCGCCGGTGAAACTGAGGACCAGGTCAAAGCGAGACAAGCCATCCAGCGGAAGATAGTCGACGGTTTTATTCCTCGCCAGACCATCGAGGGTTACAGGGGTGTCAAGATCGTAAAAGCATTTGATACGAGCGGAAGATTCAAGAAGCAACTCCGCCGCCACTCTTCCATCTGGACAATAACTGGTATAGATAGCTAGGTCAGCCACAGCTAGCTCTGAAAGAGCTTGATCTCGAACAGCAGCAAAATCTGCGTAGAACTGCAGATTGC
This sequence comes from Acidobacteriaceae bacterium, assembly GCA_903642235.1. Lineage (GTDB taxonomy): Bacteria > Acidobacteriota > Terriglobia > Terriglobales > Acidobacteriaceae > Edaphobacter. The sequence continues at coordinate 169,570 of CAHJWL010000002.1, forward strand.
CCCCAAGACCCAGTTCGAAAAGATCTCGGCTATTTACATAATAGGGAAGATTCTTCTCGTAGAAAGTTACGGTATGCCCGCGTTGCAGAAGGGCTTTGATAAGGGACCGCCAGAGTGTGGCATGACCGTTTCCCCAAGACGAAGATACGGCAAGCCCAAATATAACAATCTTCATGAAGACACCGTGACTCCTGTCTAATCTGGCTTCCTCTGGGATGAAGGACTAAACCATTTGGATGCACTCGCGAGGAATCGAGTGCCTGTATGAATACCTGCGTGCGGTGTGGCCCATCCGGAACACTGCCTCGCGGGCCTGGAGACGTGGAGATGCCACGGACGGTCCCGTCGCAACTACTGCCGTGGCGATTGCCACGCCGCATCTGTGACTTATATACTCGCCAGCCTAAGATCTTCTAGCTGAAGGAAGTATGTACAACACAGACGACAGCCGCCGCACTTTTCTCAAGAGTCTTTGTCGGACGGCCTTGGTTCTTTCGCTCGAAGACGTTCTGGCACTATCTGCTCCTGCGCAGGTGCCCTCCACTGCCTCCCGTACAACGTATGCAGCAGCCGCAAAAGCAGCGCCAAAGACCCCCTCGGTCGTGTCGGGTACTCCGCTAGGCTTCAGCTTTGTCGACGTCGCGAAGTCTACGGGACTCCACGCAAAAACAACCTATGGTGCAGAACACAAGAACCGCTACCTGCTTGAAACTACCGGCTGCGGTGTAGCCTTCTACGATTTCGATCAGGATGACTGGCTCGACATCTTCCTGGTGAATGGGACCCGCATCGAGGGCTTCCCTTTAGGAGAGGAACCAATCTCCCGTCTCTTTAAGAATAATCGGGACGGAACCTTCACCGATATCACCGCGAAGAGTGGAATCACGCGCTCAGGATGGGGACAAGGCTGCTGCGTCGGCGACTTCGACAATGACGGCTTTGATGATCTTTTCGTCACCTACTATGGCCAAAACAGCCTCTACAAGAATCATGGAGATGGAACCTTCACCGACATCACCGCCAAGGCTGGCCTTCTGCAAAAGACTCGACGCTGGAACTCTGGTTGTGCTTTTCTTGACGCTACCCGGAACGGGCATCTCGATCTCTTTGTCTGTAACTATATCGACTTCGACATTAAAACAGCGCCGCTCCCGGAAGCCGCGGGATGTGCCTATAAGGGCATTCAGGTAGCCTGTGGACCGCCCGGCCTCAACGGTGGGAGTAATCTGCTTTATCGCAACAATGGGGATGGTACGTTTACTGACGTGTCCGAGAAAGCAGGGATCCGGAACACCGTCGGTACGTATGCGCTGTCAGTAGTTGTCGCGGATCTGGATAACGATGGCTGGCCGGACATCTATGTTGCAAATGACTCGACTGCGGCCACGTATTACTTGAACCAAAAAGATGGCACCTTCAAGGATGTAGCGATCGAAGCGGGCATCGCCTACTCGCCGGACGGAAAACCACAGGCAGGTATGGGAGTAGCAGTTGGTGACTTCAATCGCGATGGCCTTCTCGACATCGTCAAGACAAACTTTGCTGGAGACACCGACTCGCTCTACCAGAACTTAGGGGACGGTACCTTCGAAGACCACACGTATCTCTCCGGTCTTGGAGTCAACACACGGTATCTGGGATGGGGCGTAGCTTTCATGGATCTAGACAACGATGGCTGGCTTGACATTTTCATCTCGAATGGCCATGTCTACCCTGAGGTGGATGGATCCCACATCGACGCACCCTATGCAGAGCACAAGTATGTCTACCGAAATCTTCGCAATGGCCAGTTTGAAGAAGTAACCGACATAGCGGGACCAGGAATGGCTGCGCCCGTGCCTGCACGTGGCTGCGCGTTTGGTGACTACGACAACGATGGTGATCTGGACATCGTCGTCAATTGCGTCAACACCACACCGCAACTGTTGCGCTGTGACACTTCCCTTCCTCGAAAGTTTATAAAGGTCCGAGCCGTTGGAACGAAGAGCAATCGCACTGGCATCGGTGCGCGTGTCATTGTCACGGCGAAGACCGATCCTCAAGCTAAAATGCCTCTACGTCAGATCGACGAAGTCCGCAGTGGCGGTAGCTACTTCTCGCAAAATGATCTGCGGTTACACTTCGGCCTTGATCGAGCGGAGATCGTTGCGAGTGTAGAGATCCTGTGGCCGTCCGGCAGACAGGATGTCTGGAAGGATCTGCCCACGAACCGCTTGTATGTCTTGGAGGAAGGCGGCAAGCAGCTCAAGACAGTCACTATGGGCAAGCCAGTCAGTACTCCTTAATTGGACTTGTCCTTACCCGTAACGCTAAGCACAGCCGCTATCACGTGGCGGTTTTGCGAGGAAGATGTGCTCGCCTTCCAGGAAAATGGACGGATTGCATTCCCCCGAGGCTGCCCGCTATCGGAGCGTCTGTATTTGCGGTCCGGTATCGATATGAAGCCTCTGCGCCAACTCCGTTTCACGACGTGCGTCCTGACTCCGCCCCATGATGTGGTATGCCTGTGCAAGAAGAGTGTGAGTCATGAAGTTTGCAGGATCCATTGTCTCAGCGCGCTCAAGATATCCTGCAGCACTCGCCGCATCCTGGCGTCGCAGCAGAACCTTTCCGAGCAGAATATACGGACCCGTCGACGTAGGCTCGAGGAGAACCGCCCGGTCGAGCATCTGTTGCGCCCTGAGATAGTCCCCTAGTCGCGCGTACGTATCGCCAAGGCGATCGTAGGTCTCTCCGTCCAACGGATTTCGCGCTCGCTCACTCTCGAGCTCCGCGGCTGCTTCTTCCAGATGCTCTCCGGCAAGCGCAACCTCGCCCAGCAGGCGATGTGCCAGCGGAAGGCTCGGATCAAGCTCCAAAGCCTTTCGGGCCTCCTGCTGGGCGATCTGTACAAACTCCCGCCGCAGAAGCATGCGCGCTGCGAGAAGATGAGCAGCCGCGCTGTCTCCTGAAAGACCATACTGCTCCGCAAAGGCGTGCCGGGCATCATCATAGCGGCGACTTTCGATATAGCACAGGGCAAGAACGTAAGCCGGGTCTGTTCGCGTCTCTTCAGTCCACGTATGCGCCCGCTCTAGAAAAGGAATGGCCTCACCGGGACGGCCCTGGCGAAAGAGAGTCAGGCCGCGAAATTGAATCGCTTCGAGATCGCTCGCATTCTCTGCGACGGCCTTTGCCAGCTCTGCATCTGCTTCACGAAATCGTCCAAGGGCATAGAAACTCTCCCCCAACAACCTGCTTCGGCCTGGTTGCTGGGGGAGAGTCTCCGCCAGCTTCAACGCGTTCTCTGCATGACCAGTGTTAAGGCTGCGCTGTACGTCGCCAAGCGCCGTCGCGCCGTTCGATCCGGCACTGGCGACGGTCTCGTCCGCAGGCTTTTCTTGAGCATCTGCCTGGATTTGACCAATGGCAAGAAGACCTGCCAGCAACAGGCAATGCAGAGAAGCACAACGCTGTTTTCTGTGATGCAGAGATGCGGACACACTCATACAGTAGTGTCGGAAACAAAAGCAGGCAATGGCCGCTCTGTACTGCTATAGACGAACATTCCGCGCCGCCGCAGCGCTGAAGCCGCAGGCACAATGCTGAATGACTGTGAACAGAAGGAGAAATCTTTAGGAGCCTCGCTTCCGATGAACTTAGACCTACATCACCCCAAGTACGACGTTCGGAGCACTCTACACACCTGTCCGAGAGTCACTGAGCGATTTGCTGGCAGCAGTTCACAAGGAAGACATGGCTCCTGAGGTAGGACTCGAACCTACAACCCTTCGGTTAACAGCCGAATGCTCTGCCATTGAGCTACTCAGGAATGATGATGTCACGCCCGGGAGACGAGCCACATACCCTTTATAGCAAAAGCGACCTGATGGGTCAAAACAGCACCCCCAGATCGTTGCGGAATAGGGCCGCCCTTAAACAGAACATGCCACTTCGAAGCAGTACACCCAACAGGAGATCTCCAAACGTTTGCACGTTCCGATCTGCTACGTAGCCTTTACCGTGAACTGATGCTCGCCCGTAGAGATGACGAGCCAGTCGGCAAGCAACATGCATGAAGCCGAAGAGCTACGCGAACACGGCTACACTCTTTGCACAAGCGGCGCGGCCATCTGTCTATGGATACAGCAGAACCGCGATGCTATAGGAAGTAAACGCCCCGGAATCGGAGTGCGGACACGCTCCGACTACGGCCTGGTGGTACTTGCCGGTACTCAATCGATCCTTGAGCTGCGCTGGGAGCTGATCCAGGCGAGAGGCTGTGTAACGCATGATGTACCAAGGCTGTCGTAGACCGGCATACCCACTCGACATCGTGCAGGTTAGGCGTGCATTCGCCAGGCTTTGGCCGTCCGAATTGCCGATCGCGAGTCCGCTTGTATTGAGCAGATTGACAACAGTTAACTCCTGATCGTCCAGAGACAAAGAGTCCACGGTCGATGCAAAATCCTCAACAGCAAAGACCTCCTGATTGCGCGTGACTACGGCAATTCCGACCACGTTCACCGCGGGATCAAGCAGATTTGCCCTATGACCACTTGAGTGCATCCAGAGATCATGGATGATCGTGGGGTCCTGCGCCTCGGCCACGTTCTCTGTAATAAGTGAAAAGTGGACTCCAGCACTCGCGCCGCGCTGCGACAGATCCGGCTCACCGGGGAACCCATGCGAGATATCAGCATGCTCAGCCATTTGGAAGGCATGAAAGAGCGCTGCCTGCGACAGCATCGTGTCGCGTTTCAGAGCATGCAGGTTGTGAGCGATACGGTCTTGATTTGCCTCGCTCAGGAGCAACTGCTCCGCCACGTTCGGGCCATTTACAAACCCTCTCGTGACTGCGTGCGCAAAGCTGGAAGCGAAGAAAAGCAGAGCGAGCATAGCCCGCAAAGGGAAAGCAATGTGTCCGACCATCAGGTATTCCTCTGAAAGAGCTGATCGCGGCTCTGAAGAGACCTGCGATAGAGCTGATTCTAGAAAGGAGGAATGCCGTCGGTTAATCCCACGTTCGTGGGCGCTGCCTAAAGCAGTCGGGTTATGGCGTCGGTCTTGGTCGGACATCGACATCTCCTCCGAAGCATGCAGATACCTCCGTCTGCGTAACGAGGCGCAGATCGGGAGAGAGTATCCAAGGCAACGAAAAGAGTGTCAGCAAACTACAGACTTAACTGAGAGAAAGAGGCAGCAGACTTACAAGGTGTAAGGTCAGGATAGCTGAGCGCGGACCGCGCTCCATGTGCGTCCTATTCCATGTTCCAAACTGGTAACGTGCTTCCAACCCAAGGTATGCAGTCGGGTCACGTCCATCAGCTTGCGTGGCGTTCCATCAGGCTTAGTTGCGTCGAAGACGAGCTTGCCGGAAAACCCCAGTACGCGAGCAATCATTTCCGCAAGCTCCCGGATGCTTACATCTTCGCCTGTTCCGATATTGATCAGCGGTGGCGCGTCCTCCAGGAGCAGAGTGCCGTAGCGCGCTTCGTCCAGATTCATCAGAAACACGCATGCCTGCGCCAGATCGTCGGAGTACAGCAACTCCCGCCGCGGTGTTCCTGTGCCCCAGACTGTGACAGAGTCCGCGCCCGTCCGGATCGCCTCTGCTGTCTTACGCAGAAGAGCCGGCAGCACATGGGAGTTATTGAGATCGAAGTTGTCATTCGGGCCGTACAGATTGGTTGGCATCGCTGCAAGATACTTCGTGCCGTACTGACGGTTATAGCTCCAGCACATTTCGATACCTGCGATCTTCGCAAGGGCGTAGGGCCTATTGGTCGCCTCGAGAGGTCCCGTCAGCAAGGAGCTCTCCGGCATGGGTTGTGGCGCCAGCTTCGGATAGATACAGGATGACCCGAGAAAGAGAAGCCGATCCACACCGCTCTGATAACTCGCATCGATGACATTGTTCTGAAGAGTGAGATTGTCGCGGATGAAATCAGCCGGGTATGTATTATTTGCCAGAATGCCACCCACCTTCGCTGCCGCGAGAAACACGAACTGCGGCTTCTCCTCGGCAAAAAAGGTACGAACCGCCCCTGCGTCAAGAAGATCAAGGTCGCTCCGCGATCGCGTGATCACCGTGCTGTAGCCAAGCTGCGTCAACTCGCGATGAATCGCGGAACCGACCAGACCTCGATGGCCCGCGATGAAAATGCGGGCATCCTTCGGCATGTACCTCGGCTCCATCAGCCTAGCTCTCCCGCACACTATATGCGGCGAAACCATGCTGGCGAACCAGCGCGTCGCGCTGCGCGGAGACGAGATCAGCCTGCACCATCTCCTTCACCAAATCATCAAAGCTGGTCCGAGGCGTCCAGCCTAACTCGCGTTGCGCCTTGCTCGGATCTCCCAGCAGCGTCTCGACTTCTGTGGGTCGAAAATAGCGTGGATCGATCGCGACGATCACCTTGCCGGTCCCATCGACCGCTTTTTCTTCCACACCACTTCCCTGCCACGTCAGGTCAAGCTCCAGAAGCGCCGCGCAACGATTAATGAACTCGCGCACGCTGTACTGCTGTCCGGTGGCAATCACAAAGTCCTGCGGCTTCTCCTGCTGCAGCATCAACCACTGCATTTCGATGTAATCGCGCGCATGGCCCCAATCGCGCTTGGCGTCGATGTTGCCCATAAAGAGGTTGTCCTGCAGACCGACCTTGATCCGTGCCAGGCCGCGTGTGATCTTCCGCGTCACAAAGGTTTCGCCTCGCAATGGGCTCTCGTGGTTGAACAGGATGCCGTTGCACGCGTACATGCCGTATGCCTCACGGTAGTTGACTACGATCCAGTAGCCATACAGCTTCGCGACTGCGTACGGCGAGCGCGGATAGAAGGGCGTTGTCTCCCTCTGCGGAATCTCCTGTACCAGGCCGTAGAGCTCGGATGTCGACGCCTGATAGAACTTCGTCTTCTTCTCGAGGCCCAGAATCCGGATCGCCTCCAGCAGACGCAGCACGCCTAGAGCATCGGAGTTCGCCGTATACTCCGGCTCCTCAAACGAAACCTGCACGTGCGACTGCGCGGCCAGGTTGTAAATTTCATCCGGCTGCACCTTCTGAACGATGTGGATGAGTGACGACGAATCCGTCATGTCCCCATAATGCAGGATGAAGTTACGGTGCTCGATGTGAGGATCTTCGTAGATGTGATCAATGCGCGCTGTGTTGAAGAGGGACGTGCGTCGCTTGATGCCATGAACCTCGTACCCTTTCGCCAGTAAAAATTCGGCGAGATAAGCACCGTCTTGGCCGGTAACGCCTGTAATCAATGCTCGTTTCATGGACATCCTCAACTCATTCTGGTTAATCTTACTCGAGCCTATCGGCTTCTCTTTTCATTCGCATGACCCATCTGTTGTAGCTGCTGTTCAAAGCGTGTCAGGACCTCCTCTTTGCTCAGCCACCGTACAGCATACTGCCGGGCATTCTGTCCCTGTACGCGTCGAAGCTCAGGCGATTCGATCAGGCGCTTCGCCGCCGCATGCAGAGCATCCGCATCTCCGGGAGAGACGGTCAAGCCAAGTGCGCCTTCCTCCCCCATCCCTGAGATGACCTCCGCGAGCATGGTTCCGCGATCTGCCGTTGCCAGCACAGGCCGGCCGCTCGAGAGCATTCCCGTCAACTTTGACGGCATGACCAGGTCGGCCGCCCCTGCTCGCTGGAGAAGCAGATGAACATCGGCTGCATTGAGCAACGCATTCAGCCGCTCCATCGGTTGCAGCGCCAGGAGCGTCACATTGCGAAGTCCGGCTACCAGAGTCTCCAGCTGTGGCCGAAACGCACCATCGCCGCAGAAGACGAAATGCACTGACGGGTCTGAGGCGAACGACGCCGCCAGCGGAGCCAAAGACTCCAGTCCCTGCTTGTTTCCCATGTTCCCGGAGTAGAGCAGAATGGTCTTCCCCGCAAGCCCAAGCTCCTGGCGAAACGCATTCTGTTCTCCGTCACCTTCCGGTTGAATCGCTGCAACATCCACCCAGTTCGGAAAGAGAACAGCTTGCTCCGGAGAGACGCCCTTCTGCTGCGCACGCGCGACCATCATAGGGGAGATCGACGAGACGCGATCAAACGCGCGAGTGAAATATCGCTCGAGTGCGAGCGCCACGGCGTGTACCGCTCCCTTAGCCGGCAGCAATCCCAGATCAAAGGCAGCATCCACCTCGTAGTCCTGCACATGCAGCCACGTGCCCGCTCCTGCTGCGCGACCGACCAGCAGTGCCAGTGGCGCGCCAAAGAATGTTGGCTCCACCGTCCACACAACCTCCGGTCGCCAGAAGATCTCCCGCAACATCCTTGGAACACTCCCCAGCATGAAAGAGAACAGGTGCAGCATGCGCTTGACTCCGGAGGGTTTTGCCGGAACATAGAGAGGTGTGCGGTAGACCGTGAGCCCGGATCCTGGATGCTCTGTTCGAAACGCCTGTCCCCGGTAGTCCGCGCGGATACACCAGGCTGGGTAGTAGGGCGGCGCCGCAACCACATGGACTTGGTGCCCGCGATCCGCCAGCCAGGCAGCCATCTCACCCGTATATTTCCCGATGCCGGTAAGCTCCGGCGAAAAGTTGAGCCCGTAAAGAAGAATGCGCAGAGGGGTATCCCGCAGATCGGAGTAGCAAACCACGCTCATCATAGCGGGTCAGCTTGCGAAGAGATCTCCTCGTGTCGCATGCTTGGCCAGTGCCTAACCACATCGACCCCGGACGCCGCACCGCACTTGCTTTGAAAGGCAGGGTGCCCGTGTTGGTGTGGGTACGCCGCAATCCTCTGCTCCCGGTCGGTCTTCTCCTGCTCTGCCTCTTTATGGCCTCGGCCGTTCTGGCGCCATGGCTCGCTCCCCATGATCCGGCTGCGCTCAATCTAGGTAGCCGCCTTCGCTCTCCCTCGGCGGCCGCACTGTTCGGCACAGATGAACTCGGCCGCGACATCCTGTCCCGCATCCTCTATGGCGCACGGATCTCGCTCTCAGTCGGTTTCGCCGTTGTGGGCCTGTCTCTCGTTCTCGGCGTAATGGCTGGCGCCCTGTCCGGCTACTATGGCGGCCTCACGGACATGTTGCTCAACGTCTACGTCGCCAACGCCTTCCTGGCGCTGCCCGGCATCCTGCTTGCCATCGCCTTTGTTGCCTTCATGGGTCCAGGCCTGTTGAACGTAGTTCTTGCGCTTTCACTCTCCGGCTGGGTCAACTATGCGCGGCTGGTTCGAGCGCAGGTAATGGCCGTGAAGCAGAGAGAGTTCGTGGAAGCCGCACGCTCCCTGGGAGCCTCCGATGCGAGGGTGCTGCTGCGTCACATCCTTCCGAACACTTTATCGCCCTTGCTGGTTCAGGCATCCATCGGCATGGCAGGAGCGGTTCTCTCGGAAGCGACCTTGAGCTTTCTCGGCCTCGGCGTTCCACCGCCGGCACCAAGTTGGGGCGCCATGCTGAACGACGCGCGATCGCATCTCTTCGACGCGCCTCATCTCGTCTTCTTCCCCGCGATCGCTGTCATGCTGCTTGTCCTCGCCTTCAACTTCCTCGGAGATGCCCTGCGCGACCGCTTCGACCCCCGCCTGCAGCACAGGAGCATACACTGATGCAGATCGGCATCCTCTCTGACACTCACGGGCTGCTTCGGCCCGAGGTCCTTGCCGCCCTCGCCGACTCCACCGCCATCCTGCATGCCGGCGACGTCGGGGATGGACCCATTCTCGAAGCTCTGGCACAGATCGCGCCCGTTACAGCGATCCGAGGCAACATCGACCGTCGTGGCGCTGCCGCTCTCCTTCCACCGACTGAAGCGGTTGATCTGCAAGGCCATCTGTTCTATCTCGTCCATGCGCTTGCTGACCTGGATCTGAACCCTGCTGCAGCTCAAGTAAGCGCCGTCATCAGTGGTCACTCGCATAAACCCTCGATGCTTTGGAAAGACAGCGTCCTCTATCTCAATCCCGGCAGTGCCGGTCCGCGCCGGTTTAAACTGCCGATCAGCGTTGCGGTAGTTAACATCACGGCAGAAGGCCTGGAGCCTCGTCTGATCGAGCTCTAGTTCTCTCCGTTTCCACGCCGGCTCAACGACGGCTCTCCCGGTGCCTGGCTATGATCGAAGCGCACCGAACGCAGAACACCCTCTATCCGACCGCGTACTGCGTTCAGCTCCGCTGGAGTCATATCGCGTGCGCCTGATACCTCCCCGCCACAGAACGTGTTGATCACGAGATCGAATCGCAGGCAGTTGTTTCCACGCAGCGCAGTGTAAACATCATCGCGGCTCTCAATGCAGCTGCCGCCATGTTCGGTGTACCCCCGCTTGAACGTCGTTCCGTCCAGGGTTAGCGGCGGCGACGCATGAGAGGCCGGAGCAGCAGCCTGATTGGAGCAAGAGAGAGCCGTCGACCGCGGTGTAACGCTTACATAGAAGAATGCCCCTGAAAAGGTCGAGTACGGAAACGGATTGAAGTCGAGCGCTGCCGCCGCATGGAAACGCGTCTCCGCCAGCGCAGACCGCGCATCGAGCGCAAACGTGCTGAACTCCCCATCGTGCCGGCTGAAGTTCCACCCAGCCGGCAGATCGAACGTGAGCTGATCACGCGCATCGCGCAGCGTTCGTGCAGGAGGATTGACCGGCTCCGGAACCGGCTTGGGGGCGAGTCTCGAAAGCGGATTAGGCGTCTGCGCAAATCCAGGTGCTGCGAGCAAGGCAAATAGCAGGACGGCTCTCATACGCCTCCTAGGCTATGGGGCGGGCACTCGGTTTGGCAAAGCCGTCCAGAGTGACATGCGGTGACATACTCGCACGGTGCGGAGGCGGCCATCTACGCGCGCCGGAGTCTCGGGTCGACAAGCGTGTACGCCACGTCCGTCAGGAGGTTTGCCACGATATAGGTCAAACCGATCGTCAGCAGACACCCCTGCACCAGGGGATAGTCCCGGTTCGAGATCGCCGACAGTGTCAGCCGCCCGATTCCTGGCCAGCTAAAGATCGTCTCGGTCACAATCGCCCCGGCCAGCAGGCTGCCGAACTGCAGGCCAAGCACGGTTAACACTGGAACCATCGCGTTTGGCAGGGCATGGCGGTACAGGATGCGTGTCTCCGTCAATCCCTTTGCACGAGCCGTGCGCACATACTCCTGTGTAAGCTCCTCAAGCATGGCGGAGCGCACCATCCGCGTCAGAATAGCCGCCAGCGAGAGCCCCAGCGTGATCGCCGGCAAAATTAGATGAGAGACAAACTCGCCGGGCGATCCCCCGCTCGCACCCGCGCCCGAGACCGGAAGCCACCCCAGCCGTATCGAAAACAGCAGAATAAGAATCGGGCCCAACGCAAAATTGGGAAATGAAAGCCCGACCAGCGAGAGTACGCTGATTACCCGATCCGCCGCTTGCCCTCTTCGCGTAGCCGAAAACACTCCGGCGGGCACAGAAAGGCACGTTCCCAGCAGCAGAGCCGCCGCCGTAAGGGCCAGGGTGTACGGGTAGCGCTGTGCCACGAGGTGTACGACAGAGTCATGCAGTCGCAGGGACTCACCCAGATCGGCATGAACAACGCCGCGCCAGTAGTGCAGATACTGCTGTGGGAGCGGCGCATCCAGACCGTACACATGCCGCAGCGCGGCAGTATCGGTCGCAGTCGCACCCTCACCCAGCATCTGGGCGATGGGATCTCCCGGTACAAGGTGAATCAGAAAGAACACGACGGAGACCACGACCCAGAGCACCGGCGCAGTCAGCAGTGTTCTTCGGCAGGCATGGAGCAGGGGTCGATACACGTCTTCACGAAACTAACAGGAGACTCTTCGGCGCAGGCATCTGCTCTCTAGAGACCGGTAATGCGAACCCGTGCTATTCGTCGTTCCTGCATCTCCGAAACGACAAACACGCGGCCCTCATGCGTGATCTGGTCCCCCACAACAGGCAGTCGCCCAAGCTGTGTCAGAAGGAAACCCGCCAGCGTCTCGACGCCCGCCTCGCGCGGAAAGTTCCATCGCAGCTGTGTCGTAAGATCACGCAGTGGCGTTGTGCCGTCCATCTCCATCACGTCCGCAACGGGCGGCAGCATCCGCGGCACAACATCAAACTCATCCTCAAGCTCGCCGACGATCTGCTCAAGAGCATCCTCGGCCGTGACCAGCCCGACAGTCGATCCAAACTCATCGACCACGATCGCGATCTGCCGGCGATCCTGCTGAAACTCCTGCAGCAGTTCCACCGCCAGCTTCGTCTCGGGAACGACAGTCGCCGGACGCATAATCTGCCGCACCGTTAACGTCGAGGACCCGCCTCTGAGAACCCCTGAAGCAGCCCGGAAGTGCATCAGGCGTGAGACATCCTTCGAATACAGGATTCCGACGATCCGGTCCTGCTCGGCCGCTCCGGCCTTTGGTGCTGGGTCAAAGACCGGCACGCGGGAGTGCTGCTCTTCGATCAGCCGCGCACTGGCAGCCTCGATTGGCAGGTCAGCGTTGAGCAGGAACATCTTCGCACGCGGCGTCATGATCTCCCGTACCGTCACATGGTTCAGCTCAATGGCGCGATGAATGATCTCTTCCTGAAAGACCGGCAGCAGTCCCAGCCGGCGCGTCGCCGTGGCCACAAGCTTCAGCTCTTCCGGAGAGTGTCCCGCGCCCTCACCCCGCAGCGGCGCGCGAAAAAGCCGTAACACCAGGGTTGCGGAGGCGTTCATCAGCCGAACGGCAGGTCGCGTGAGCCGGATGAATGCATCCATCGGCGGCGCCACCGCGAGTGCAATCCTCTCTGCTCGCTGCAGCGCCAGCGACTTCGGAACCAGCTCGCCCAGCAGAACCTCAAAATACGTGATGATTGCAAATGCGATCGAGATGGCGACTGGATGAAGCACAGTAACGGGAAATGCCACATGACCCACCCGCGCAGCCTGCAGCAGCATCTCCGTGATGACTGGCTCACCCAACCATCCCAAGGCAAGCGCCGCCAGCGTCACTCCGAACTGTACCGCCGGCAGAAACTCATCGATCGATCGCTTGAGGTGCAGCACCGCTCTGGCGCCGGATCGTCCCTGCGCCAGCAACTGCTCAACCCGCGTCTCCCGTACGCTGACCAGAGCGAACTCGGCAGCGACAAAAAAAGCATTGGCCAGGATAAAGACCGCGACCATGATGACGCGGAATAACATCCATTCCAGCATTGACTTCCGAGTGTAGCAACAGCAGTCCGGTTGCAAGAGAAAGAGGCCGAAGCAAAGCGCTTCGACCCCTCTCTACCAGTATGAATAAAGCTTCAGCCAAGAACCTTGGCTATCGTCTTTTCGATCGTATCCTTTGGGACAAAGCCAACAATCTGTTCCGCCACCTTGCCGTCCTTGAATAGGAGCAGAGCTGGGATCCCGCGAATTCCATAACGGGCTGGTGTCTGATTGTTAGCATCCACGTCCATCTTCATGACTTTGAGCTTACCCTGATACTCGGTAGCTACTTCGTCGACAACGGGTGCAAGTGCCCGGCACGGGCCGCACCATGCCGCCCAGAAATCGACGAGGACCGGCTGCTCGGATTGAAGAACTTCCTTCTCGAAGGCTGCATCACTGATTGCGCTGACAAACTGACCGGCCATTGCCTAACTTCCCTTCTCGACATCAAGACTCACCGCGAGACCCGCGGAACATAGTGCTTCAGTTCTAGATGCGTTCCACCCGGGATGGATGCAACATCGGCAGGCGCCTGTAGAGCCTGTTCTGAGCGAAAGCGCCCAAATCGCAGAAGAAAACGCCCGGACCTCGCTTGCGAGGTCAACGGGCGTTGTAGCAGCCCTCCCCAGAACTGTCTACAAACCGGAGACTAGAGAAGAAGTGAGTGCGGGTAAAGCAATCTTAGGTAACTTTCGTTCAATTACCGCTTCGAGGAAATCCTGGCGCCTCCGGCAATGCTGAGCTCTAAAACCTCCGTGACCTCTTGCCCGGCAGCCGCCCAGACCAGATCCGCCGAAAAGGATTTTTGGACGATCAACAGGACAGACGGACCCGCTCCTGACAGCGTCACGCTGTAAACGCCGTCTCGCCCCGAGAGCGGCAGCAAGGACCGAAGCAAAGGACACACCGCCGTGCGGTACGGCTGGTGAAGGCGATCGTCAGTAGCCGTCCACAACAAATCCGGTCGATCCAGCGCAAACGCAGTCACCAGCAGGGCAGTCGACTGTACAGCATGGATAGCGTCAGCGCGACTGTAGCTGTCGGGCAGAAGTTGACGCGCCTTTGCAGTCGAAAGACTCGCATGAGGCAGCGCCAACAGAAGCCGCCATTCGAGCTCTGCGCCGAAGCTGAGAGCAGCGGTTGACAAGCCCTCAGAAGCTTTGGGAACTGCCGGTCCTGTCTTTGAAGCAGTCAATCCCCCCAGGAAACATGCGGCCACATTGTCCGGATGACCTTCCCTGTGAGCAGCCTCGTTCAGAATCTGCTCCATCGTCCACCCCAGCTGCCCGAAGTGATTCGCCAGCAGAACCCCCGCACACAATGCAGCCGCCGAGGACCCGCATCCCATACCCAGCGGAATCTCGTTGTGAAGTCTGAGGGAAAGCGGTCGAACCGGCCGCTGATGCCGTTCCAGGATCTCGCGGTACGTGGTGAGGATCAGGTTATCGTCCAGCGTACTCGTAAGGTGCGCCTCCCGGCCGGACGCATCAATCGAAAAGATCTCTGCCGCACTGGCTTCAATCGTGAGAAACAGCGAGAGCGCAAGTCCCAGCGAGTCAAAGCCCGGCCCGAGATTCGCCGACGTCGCCGGGAGCGTAAGTCGCAGCCGGTCAGGATCGGCCTCGCTTTGCTCCTGACTAAGCCGGTCCAGAGTAGCTCGTCCCTCGACTGCACGCGGTTCCGGTGCATCCGTCATGCAGGGACAGCCGCCCCGCTTTCCACCATGCGTGCGACCGTGTGAAGAACCGTGTCGCCGTCTACATCAAGCACCATCGGCTCTCTGCGGAGCTCGTGGTGTCGCGCACTCTCCCGCAGGCTGGCCTCGCCCATCTCCTGTTCGGTTAGCAGAGCCCCGCGATGATAATCAATCGTGTACTGCGGATCCTTAAGGGTGTGCCCGGTCAGAATCAACACCACACGCTCTTCAGGCGTGATCTTCCCTTGTGCCACAAGCTTTTTCAAGCCAGCAAGCGTGACTGCGGAGGCCGGCTCGCACCCAATGCCTTCAGCGCCGATCTCCGCCTTCGCCAGGGCAATCTCCTGCTCGGAGACGGCCTCCGTCCATCCGCCCGTGCTCTGAATAGTACGGACTGCTTTATGGAAGCTTGCAGGATTGCCGATCCGTATAGCGGTTGCACGCGTATCCGCCGTCATCGGCAGCAGCTCGCGGCCCCCGTTCACCTGCATGCTCTGCACCAAAGGACTTGCCCCCGCAGCTTGGATCACCGAGATCTTCGGCATACGCCCGATCAGGCCAAGATGATGCAGTTCTTCGAAACCCTTTCCCAGGGCAGCATTGTTCGCGAGATTTCCTCCCGGAACGAGAATGTGCTCAGGTACCTGCCAGTCCATCTGCTCCAGCATCTCAAAGGCAGGTGTCTTCTGACCCTCCAGACGATAGGGGTTAACGGAGTTGAGCAGATAAATCGGCAGGCGCTGGATCAGCTCGTTCAGAACACGCACACAGCCATCGAAGTCGGTCTTCAGCTGCAGGGTCACTGCCCCATAGTCTATGGATTGCGAAAGCTTTCCCCAGGCGATCTTGCCCTCCGGGATCAGCACGATCGAGCGCAGCCCGGCCCGGGCCGCATACGCCGACATCGCCGCCGAGGTGTTCCCGGTCGAGGCGCAGGCCACCCACTCGAACCCGCGTTCAGCAGCCACTGACAGTGCCGCTGTCATTCCTGTGTCTTTGAAGGAGCCGGTCGGATTGATGCCCTGGTGTTTCGCCAGCAGCCAGTTGATTCCCAACGCCGCGGCGGATCGTGGAAGCTCATAGAGCGGCGTGTTGCCCTCCCGGAGCGTAACAGGATGCTCGGTATCCTTCAGAATCGGCAGCAGATCACGAAAGCGCCAGACACCCGACTGATCAGCCGCAAGCGTCGATGTGCGCCGCTCCTGCCAGAGCCAACGCAAAGCACTCGCGTTTGGCAAACGGGCTTCCGCTGCCGCCTCAGCCGGAGATGACTCCGGCTGTCCGGCCTCCGCCTTCGACCAGGGATACACCACCTCAAAGAGACCCCGGCACGTCGTGCAGCGAAAGTCCGCAGGCGCACTGTCGCCCACACTTTCTGAACCGCACTGCGTGCATCGAAGAGCATGGGATGCTACGTTCATGGATGATGACAGGGTATCGCACCTGCGCTCGAAGACAAATGCGGCCAGCCCGCCGGCTGATCCGCACTGCAATGTTTGCGGCGGTAGCCATCGCCTCATCAAGCGCAACCGCCACAGTAGAGGCGCAGACCTCTTCAAAGATTCTGCGAGTGACCGTCACGTCCGATCTGGGTCCCATCATGCCGGTGATAGCGCAGACGTATGAACGGCAGACCGGCGTAAAGCTGGCGGTCACCGCCGGAACCGCAAGTGATCAGGTAGCGCGGCTCGAGCGCGGTGAAAAATCCGATCTGTTTCTTGGCGCCGACTTCACCTTTCCCGAAAAGCTGGTGGCGGACGGTCTGGCCGATGCGAAAGCCCCTGTTCCGTACGCCAAAGGAACGCTCGTCCTCTTTGCACGCAAAGACTCTCCACTGCAGCCGCTGAACCTTGAACGGCTCAGCGATCCTCGGCTGCAGAAGCTCGGTGTCGCTGACACTCTGCACACCCCGTTCGGCCGCTCCGCCGCGGCTGCTCTCGCCAGGCTCAAGCTGATGCCGTCTCTCGAGCCGAAGCTGGCCGTTGTGGAGGATATTCCGCAGGTTGCGGAGCTGGTCGAATCCGGCGGCGTTCAACTCGGTCTTATCTCGCTCACGCTGGCAATGTCCGCGCACTACCGTCAGGTCGGATCGTATGTTCTGGTACCCGCATCCCAGTATCCCGAGATGAAGGAGTACGCCGTCGTGCTTGGGAGTGGAGACCGCGCCGCCGCCCATCGCTTCCTGGACTGGCTCCTGTCCTCGGACGTTCAGACGAAGCTGCCGAACATCGGCCTGGATCCTGTCCGCTAGAACGGATCCCTGGTCTCCGGACCGAGCTCTACCGGCTCCTGTTCGAGCCGGATTGAGAACCGGGCGTACACCTCCTCCCGTATGCGATCGCGCAAACGAGCAACATCAGAGAAGTGAGCGCCGCCCCGGTTTACAAGCGCCAGAGAGTGCCGGGAGGAGATCCCGACAGCGCCGTCCGAGAAGCCCTTGGGAAAGCCGGCCATCTGCACCAGCCAGGCGGCCGCAAGCTTCACATGCGGGGCTGACCTGTCCTCGAGCGCCGCTGGCCAGTGCGGCACGCTCGCGGGTGCGACAGCGGCCTCCTCGGCAATCTCACCCAGACGGCTGGCCGGAACGAAAGGATTCTTGAAGAACGACCCGGCAGAGCGGCTGTCAGGATCGCTCGCCGAGAACAGCATCCCCTTCGCTCGACGGATCTCCCGGACCACGTGGTACACCTCAAGCGGGAGAGGTGTGCTGTCCAAAAAGCGGCTCTTCAACTCCGGATAGCGAAGCGCCGCCGAAGCGCCTGCCTTGAGATCGAAGCTGACCTGCGTCACCAGATAGCGGCCGGAGGGCTGGGTATTGAAGCATGAAGTCCGGTAGGCAAAACAGCACTGCTCATTTGTGAGTACAAGAAAAGCTCGCACCACACGGTCATAGACGCGCACACTCCCGATCGTCTGTGAGACCTCCTGGCCGTACGCCCCCACGTTCTGCACCGGAGTTCCCCCCGTAAGTCCCGGAATACCGGCCAGACACTCGACCCCTGTCAGCCCGTGTTCGCACGCTGACAGCACGAAGTCGTCCCAGCTCACACCTGCAGGAACGTCGTAGCGAATGCCATCGCCTGCCCCGCTCATCTGCATCTCGCCCCCGATCGCCAGATGAAGGACCAGCCCGTGAAAGCCTTCATCCCGGATGACAAGGTTTGATCCGCCCCCAAGCGCGAAGAGCGGCAGTGAATGCTTCGTGGCAAAGGCTACGGCTTCTTCGAGCTCGTTCTCAGAGGCAACGCGGGCGAAGAAGCGTGCCGACCCACCCACGCCGAGTGTGGTAAACGGCGCCAACGCAACCTGTTCCTGCACCTGGAGAGTGGCCACAGGTCTCAGAGTACCCCAGACGATGTGCCTCTGCCCCCACGCGATCAGCTCGTAGTGCCTCAATTTCAAACTGAGGCACTACCGATCATCAGCACGCAGACGCACTCGTCTCAGGGTCAGATAGACCGTTACAATAAGAAGAGGCTCCGATGTGGCGGCCCTTGGGGGAAGCAAAATGTATCCAGAGATTATGGTGATTCCGATGCGCGAGGAACTAACCCGCGCTGGTCTGAAAGAAACCCGTACCGCGGCAGAGGTCGACGCGGCCGTCAGCGAGAAGGGCACGACCATGGTCGTCGTGAACTCCATCTGCGGCTGCGCTGCAGGCAAGATGCGGCCAGGCGTTCGCCTTGCCATGCAAAATGCCACCATGCCGGATCATGCTGTCACCGTCTTTGCTGGTCAGGACCGTGAGGCAACGGAGCGGGCACGCAGCTACTTTGGCGGTCATCCTCCCACTTCGCCTGCGATCGCGATCCTTCGCGACGGGCAACTCGTCTATCTCATGCAGCGATCCGCGATTGAAACCTCCACGGCTCCGGCGATCGCCCAGGAACTGCAGCGAGCCTTCGATACCTACTGTGTCAAGACCACGGCCTAGAGCCGGGCTCACTGAGAGAGGCGCCCCGCCAGGGGTGTCTCTCTGGTCTTTTATGGCGTAATTAGAGTCCGCTCCTCTGTACGCCCGCGTGCCTGCTCCGTTGCGACGTAAGTTCTACCAGGTCTTCCGCTCAGCTAGCCGTGCTTACCGGACGGTCCGTCACATCTCTCATGCATAACGCTCAGAGATGCCTCTGTTAGCTTGATGGCTATGACTCAGCCGACGGCCTCCCGTGAAGCGATGAAGGACGTTCACATTGCTGTTCTTGGCGCAGGCAAGATGGGCGGCATCCTGCTCGATGCCTTCCTTGCCAACAACCTGCTCCGTCCTGACCAGATCGCGGCAACGGTTCGCCATGCGGAGCGCGCTCGCAGCCTGGATGATCGCTGGGGTGTGCCTGTAGGCACGGACAACCTGGCAGCAGCGCGTTCTGCCGATGTCCTTCTGCTTGCCGTGAAACCCGTCCAAATCGCTGATCTGGTCGAGGAGATCCGTCCCGCGCTGCACCCGGGAAAGATCCTGATCTCACTCGCCGCCTCCGTGCGGACTCGGACCATTGAAGAAAGCGCTGGCTGCGACCTCCCCGTCGTGCGCGCGATGCCGAACACACCGGCGACGGTCGCTGAAGGTATGACCGCGCTCTGCGGCGGCCGCTTTGCCGGCGCGGGCGCCCTCGCTCTTGCGACCAGTATGTTTGCCACCGTAGGCCGCACTGTTGTGCTCGATGAAAAGCACATGGACGCCGTCACCGGGCTCTCCGGATCAGGTCCCGCATTTCTGTACATCATCATCGAAGCCCTGGCTGAGGCAGGTGTGAACGTCGGTCTGCCGCGCGATGTGGCCACCCTGCTGGCAGCTCAGACAACGCTTGGTTCGGCAAAGATGGTACTCGAAACCGGAGCGCATCCAGCGCTGCTCAAGGACGCCGTGACCACACCGGCAGGATGCACCGTGGACGGCATCCTGGAGCTTGAGGAGGGCGGCTTAAGAGTGACCCTCATCAAGGCTGTCAAGAGATCAACCCAGCGGGCCCGCAAACTTGCAAACAGCTAGCCGCGGGTGAGGTAATCACTCCACCGGCAGCTTGGCGCGGTACCCGTCCCGGGCAACAACGGAGTACTTCAGGGGCTTGCCTTTTTCGTCCTGCATCCGCAGCGGGTGTCCTTCGTTGTCGACCAGCTGTACTTTGACACGGCGAAAGCCGCCGTCGTTCGCCGTGTTCGTGGGCCGGTATGTGAGCACGTACTGATTGCGGATCGAGTCATTTATCTGGTGAAAAACGTCCGGTAATGCTCCCTGGAACAGGGGGTTGAAGTACAGGCCACCCGTCATCTGTGCAAAGGTCTTGAGCTGGTTCTCTGCCTGCAGGTAGTCCATCCGCTGACTGCCCCCCAAACCGCCGCGCGAATCCGCGATCTCCCGGATGAAGGCCCCCGTTCCAATCGAGAAAATTGTGATGTCCTGTGAGGCTTTGACCTTCGCCAGCATCTTGTCCAGCGTCAGCTTTGAGAATGTATCCCGTCCTGTCCCGATCAGAATGATGTACTTGCGGCCTTCGATACGGGAGATGCGGTCCAACGTCTCATACAGCGCGTCGAAGACGTCTGTATCGGAGAAGCCGGGGATCACCAGACTCCGCAGGGCATCGGCGACGATCTGCTTGTTATTTGTAAAGTCGGTGAGGATATGTGTGCGGAGATCGTAGGTGACAACGGCAATGTAGTCGTCCGGCTTAAGCGTCTGAAAGAAGCTCACAGCGGCGTTCCGCATGTCGTTGATGAAGTAATAGCTGTTTGCCGCGAACTCGAGCAGCATGACAGCTGTGATGGGTGTTTGCGCGACGCGAACGCTTTGCACCTGCTGCACAACGCCATCTTCAATCACCTGAAAGTTGGGCTGTTTCAGACCGGGGACGAACTGATGCGTCTTGTCGAGAATGACATTGACATCGAGGTTCACGATCGGCACGTCGACCCGGATGGAGTAGGTCTCATTATTCGGGTTCTTGACCCTCGGTTCTTCCGGTGCGGCCGGCGGCGGCGGCTCTGCGGGCTCTTTCTTCTTTTTCAGAATGATAGGGCCGTCGTCCGTCTGCGGGCCGGCATCGGGCGTTCCTTGTTGCTGGGCCGGCGTTGATCCAGGCGCATCCTGGGCCATACCGAAGGGCGCAAACAGAGCTGTGACAAGCAGAACAGAAAGCGCAGACCGGCAGCGAAGAGAGAGAGCTTGCATCATGGTTACTGTACTCCGGCGAGAGCAGGCTCAGCGGCTCTAGTGACCCGCATAGAAGCACGTCAGTTTCCCCGCGGAGCGTCCGACACTCTAGTCTGTAGACGTGATGCTGCATAAAAGGACGCTCCGCGCCGCACTCGGTTGCTTGATGATCGGAACAGGAACCAGCGGCGTTGCGCGAGTACAGACGGCTGCTGAGACGAGCGGGCCGCCTTCAAAGACCATTCTCTACCCCCTCGAGGATGTTCACCCCGGTCAGCAGGGCGTGGCCTACACCGTCTTCACTGGTGTTCATCCCGAGGCCATGTCCGTCGAGATCCTCGGGCGACTTACAAACGCTCTCGGACCGAAGCGCGATCTCATCCTGGCACGCCTGCATGGCAGCAAGCCGGAGTACACCGGCGTCGTCGCCGGTATGAGCGGCAGCCCGGTCTACATCGACGGCAAGCTTGTCGGCGCGCTGAGCTATCGCATTGGGCAGTTCAGCAAGGAGCCCATCGCAGGAATCACACCGATCGGGCAGATGCTGGAGGTCAGCGGAGAGGACACCTCTCCGACGCAGTCCCTTCAGGCAACAGGAGCCGCGGACCTGCAGCCCATGGAGGCGCCGCTGGTCTTCAGCGGCTTCAGCCAGGAGACGATCGACCGCTTCGGCGACCGCTTCAAAGCGCTGGGACTCACTCCGGTAAGCGGCCTGGGCGGAATGGACAGCAGCAAGCGCCAGAGGGAGCCGCTTGAGCCGGGAAGTGTGGTCAGCGCCGTTCTGGTTCAGGGCGATCTTTCCGTGACTGGAACCTGCACCGTCTCCTTCGTCGAGGCCGACAAATTGCTCGCCTGCGGACATCCCCTGACACAATCGGGCGAGATCGACCTGCCCATGGCGAAGGCAGAGGTCGTCGCCACACTTGCCAGCCCTCTGAACTCGTTCAAAATCGTGAACGCCACGGAGATCATGGGCGCCTTCACACAGGATCGATCGTCAGCCATCTACGGCAGGATCGGAGCCCAGGCCCGCATGATTCCTGTCACCGTCACCCTGGCGCCAGAGGGCGAGCGGATGGCAGCGAAGACCATGCACTTTGCCGTCGCAAACCATCGCGATCTGACGCCCCAGCTCATGATGGCCGCAATCTACCAATCTCTCCAGGAGCTTCGGAGCGGCTCGTCCGAGGCAAGCTACAGGCTTGAGGGAGAGATCCGGCTGGCGTTACGCCCGTCCCAGGGTCGTGCCGAATCACTTCTTCCGCCGGTCAGGCTCACCGGCTGGCAAGCGCAGGGAAGCTTCAATCCCGGTGCAGTGACAGCTGCGCTGACGGTCGGCGAGCGATTCATACCGCTCTTCAGCAACCCTCTCGAACAGCCCCGGATGACCGGTGTCGACCTGCGCCTTGAAATTTCCAACCGCCGCCGCATAGCCACTCTCGAGAGTGCGCGCGCGAACCTGCTTGAAGCTCAACCGGGCCAGGCCGTTGATGTGGAGAGCGTTCTGCAGCCCTATCAGCAAGCCGCGCAGCACGTGCACACCCACCTTACCCTGCCGGACACGCTCGAACCCGGACCAGTACGCCTTCTGGTCAGCGACGGAGCGACTCTGGATCGGCTGCTCGAGCCCGGAACGGCGCATCCGCTGTCGCTCGCCGACACAGTGAACCGGCTGAATGCCACGCACGCAAATGACCGGGTCTATGTGACCCTTCTGACCCACACGGCGCAGGCCGTGCTGGATGCCGCGCCCCTGGCCGAGCTTCCGCTGTCAATGGCCAATATCTTCGAGCCGCTCAAGAGTGCACAGCGGCTCCGGCTGACAGGCGAGAGCGTCGTCGAGCTCGGATCCAGCCCGGCCGGTAACGCGCTCTCCGGATCCCAGGTCTTGACCCTGACCGTGCGCTAAGGACAACGATGATACGAGGACAACGAGTGATCGTGTATGCCCGAAGACTGATTGCAGCAGCCGCGCTCTTTGCAGGCTTGGCGGCCTCGCCTCTGGCATCCGCGCAGGGAACCAGGCAATGGACGACCGACAGGTATGACGAGTTCCAGCGCGGCACACAAGACGGCATCGCACTGCGCAGCGACGGCCGCCTGGAGGCTGGTCTGGCCGTTGCGAAGCTATACACAGCAAGTGAAAGCTACATCTGGGCTCTGGCCCAGGGTCCGAAAGGAGCAGTCTACGCGGGACTCGGTGGAAGCGCCGGCGGCGCAGCGGCTGTCGTCCGCATAGCGGCAGATGGTACGGCTGAAAAGATCTTCAGCGGCAAGGAGATTGGCGTACAGGCTGTCAAAGCAGCACCGGACGGCACAGTCTTTGCCGCGACCTCACCTGGCGGACGGGTCTACAGACTCGACAGACTAGGCGCGAGACCTGGCACTGACAAGGTGGTCTTCGACCCCGAGGCAACCTCGGAAAGGCCGAAGTACCTCTGGGACATGGCTGTAGCGGCCGATGGAACGCTCTACGTGGCAACCGGCGCACCGGCTGCGGTATACCGGCTGGCTCCCGATTCGACCACACCGGATCTGCTCTTCCGGACTGCCGATCTTCATATTCGCTCTCTGCTGCTCACCAGTGCCGGCGTGCTCTGGGCCGGGTCTGACGGAGCCGGCGTCATCTACCGGCTGGATACGCGACACCCCGGCGCAAAGCCCTTTGCGGCGTACGCAGCAGCGCATCGGGAGATCACCTCGCTCGCAACCGACGGGAGCGGAGCCATCTATGCAGCAGCCGTGGGCGCAAAGGGTCCGGGCTCCCTGCCGCCGCTTCCTGTCACCGGCGCAGTCGGCGTCAGCATCACCCTGCTTCAGCCCGGCTCAACCAGCGCGGCGGGATCCAATAGTGTGGTGCCTGACGGGTCGGAGATCGACCGCATCGCGCCGGATGGAACACCGCAGCGGCTGCTCTCGCTCAAGGACGACGTCATCTACGCGCTGCTGGTTCATAAAGGTCAGGTGCTGGCCGCGACAGGAAACAGGGGACGCGTGTACCGGATCGATCCCGCGATCGCCGGCCGCTTCTCCGAGGTCGCGCACACGGAGGCAGGCCAGGCGACAGTTCTTGCAGACGGGCCGGCTGGTCTTCTCGCCGGAACCAGCAACAGCGGAAGCGTCGTACGGCTGCAGGATGAGCCCCCCAAACCCGTCTACATAAGTGAGGTCTTCGACGCTGGCCAGTACGCGCGCTGGGGGCGCGCCGAGACTCAGACTGATGGTCGGGGGGCGGAGTTCTCCGTACGGACCGGCAACGTGCCGGGTGCTGCGCAAGGCTGGAGCGACTGGATCCCTCTAGTCGCCAGCGGTGACGCTCGCGGACTGCCGGAAGGCCGGTACGCCCAGTGGCGAGCGGCCCTGCTGCCCAGCGGAGCGGTCAGCTCCGTCACCCTGAACTACCTTCCACGCAATGTCGCGCCTGTCGTCGATGATGTCGTGGTTGCGACCGGTGCCCGCATCACCTCCACCGTCTCCCCGCAACAGCCTGCGACCGTTCAGGTTGTCTTTCCCTCTGGAAACGCGGCCGCCGCCCAGGCCATCAATCTGGTGCAGCAGGAGACGTCAACAAGTCCGCTCACCGCACAGAAAGATCGGAATGGCATCGTCATCCGCTGGGCGGCGCACGATGACAATAACGACGATCTAACCTTCGCTGTCTCATACCGAAGTCCGGGCGAGACAACATGGAGGCTTCTCAAGGACAAGATCTCCGATCGCTTTCTAAGCTTTGACGCGTCCCTGCTTCCCGACGGCCGGTATGAGGCGAAGGTCACTGCCAGCGACGCTCCGGTGCATACGGATGCCGAAACACTAAGCGGCGATCGCGTCAGCGCGCTCTTCACCGTCGATACAACACCGCCAGTGCCGGGTCCGCTCCATGCTCATCTTGAGCAGGGCGCCGTGCTGTGGACCTTTGAAGCACATGATGCCACCTCGCCCATTGCGCACGCGGAGTTCTCGATTGATGCCGGGCCGTGGCAGTACGTCGAGCCGGTCGGCGGCCTGTCCGATGCCCTCAGCGAACAGTACGAGGTACGTTCGCCGCTTCCCGCGAAGATGCCGGCTGAACCAGCGACCCGGGCGGGTTCCACCGAACACACGCTGGCGGTGCGTGTCTACGATCGCGCGGAGAACATGTCCAGCGTGAAGACGGTGGTTCGCTGATGCCATGCCGGCCGGAACACTCCGATGCGCTTTGAATTCTTCCTCGCGTTCCGCTATCTGCGGGCGAAACGGCGGCAGGCGGTAGTCGGCATCGTCACGTTCATCTCTGTTCTGGGCGTAGCGGCTGGTGTCGCATCGCTCATCATCGCACTGGCCATCACCAATGGCATGCGCCGGGATCTGCAGGAGCGGCTGATCGGCTCAACCTCGCATGTCTCGCTGATGCGTGTCGCGGCCGATGGCATCCGTGACTGGCGGCCCTTGCTGACCAGGCTGAGGCGCGTCCCGCATGTGACGGCCGCTGCTCCAGGCCTGTATGGACAGGTCCTGCTCTCGCGCAATGCCCGGAGTGGAGGAGCGCTTGTGGAAGGCATTCTTCCCGCGGATCAGATGCAGGTCGGCGACCTGCTGCAATCAATCAAACAGGGCAGCGCCGCGGAGCTTGCACCCTCTCACGACACCGCGCTCCTTGCCGCAGGCGTGGCAGCAGCGCCCCCTCTCGTCATCGGCAGTGAACTCGCAGCCGACGTTGGCGCGAGAGTTGGCGATACAGTTCTGGTCACCAGTCCACAGGGCGAGCTGACACCCTTCGGACTCATCCCGCGGTATCAGCGCTTTCGCGTGGTTGGAGTCTTTACCTCAGGCTTCTTCCAGTACGACCAGGCCTACGCCTTCACCCGCCTCTCCGACGCCCAGCGACTCTTCTCCGAGCCGGACCTGATCTCGGTCATCTCCTTCAAAGTCGACGATCTCTACCGCGCGAAAGAGATCGGCGACGCGATCGCCCAGGCGGCCGGGCCCGGCTTTCAAACAACAAACTGGATGGAGCAGAACCGTGAGCTGTTTCGCGCGCTGAAGCTGGAGCAGGTTGTAACCTTCATCGTATTAGCCCTGATCGTCTGCGTTGCCGCGCTCAACATCCTCATCGCTCTGACCATGGTTGTGATGGAAAAGACGCGCGACATCGCTGTGCTGATGGGCTTCGGCGTCACAGGTGCGCAGATTCGCCGCATCTTCCTTTTGCAGGGCTTCCTTATCTCCGCCGTCGGAACCGTCCTCGGCCTGTGTCTCGGGTATGGCCTGAGCTGGGCCGGCGCCCACTACCGCTTTATCCATCTGGACGCATCCGTCTACTCGATCGACTACCTTCCGTTTGCCCTTCGAGTGCGGGATGGCCTTCTCGTCTCCCTTGTAAGTCTGGGCGTCAGCCTGCTCGCCACTCTCTACCCGTCGGCATCGGCAGCCTCCGTCCTGCCCGCGGAGGCGCTGCGCTATGAATGACGACAGAAGGAGCGGAACGGCCATCCTCCGCGCCGACCGGTTGTGCAAGCAGTACGCCTCCGTGACACGGGGCGACGCCGGTGAGCTTCAGCTCTTTCGTGATCTCACCTTCGATCTCCAGCCGGGCGAGTTCGTCTCCATCATCGGTGAAAGCGGCGCCGGCAAGAGCTCGCTGCTGCATCTGCTCGCTGCGCTCGATCGGCCGACCGCAGGGGAAGTTTGGTACGGCGAACAAAGACTCAGCCGGATGTCAACAGCGGAGGCGGCCCGCTTTCGGAACCGCAGCATCGGCTACGTCTGGCAGCTGCACTATCTTCTGCCGGAGTTCACCGCACTTGAAAACATCGCACTCCCTTTGATGGCCGGTGGCCTCGGCCGTCGGCCAGCTCTCGCGAGAGCAGCACACTGGCTCGCGGAGGTCGGCCTTTCTCATCGCGTCCATCACCGCTCGGGAGAGCTGAGTGGCGGAGAGCAGCAGCGCATCAGCCTGGCCCGCGCCTTGGTCACAGAACCTCGAATCCTGCTGGCCGACGAACCGACGGGCGATCTGGACGAGGAAACGGCCGAGGCTATCTTCAGTCTCATCCAGCGTCTGCACGCGTCAAACAGCATATCCAGCGTCATGGTGACCCATAACCGGACCTTTGCCCGGCGCTGCGATCGCATGCTGCTGCTGCACAAGGGCCAGCTTCAATCCGTGTAACACGCCGCCCAGCATCAGGTACCTCTGCATGCTGCAGACACATGCAAGTACCAAGGAGTGCACCGTTGGTACCATTGCGGGTCACTTTTGCACACCATACAAGTGTGCTTTGCGGTACGGTGGCGATAGATTCGCCGTTATTTCACCGATCTGTGCAGAGGTCTACACTTGGAGATGCAGGATGGCTGTTCCACCGGGCAGCCTGGGTGCCCCGGTCTGAAGCAAAGCGGGGTGTTGCAGCATCAGTAGAGGTTGGACCGGCTTTACCGGCCGGGCCAAGGGCTGAGAAGGGGAAAACATGTTCGAACGCTATACGGAAAAGGCGCGGCGAGTCATCTTCTTTGCGCGCTATGAGGCGAGTCAGTTCGGCTCACCCTATATCGAGACGGAGCACCTGCTGCTCGGTCTGCTGCGTGAGGACAAGGCACTAACGAATCGATTCTTGCGGTCGCATACGTCTGTAGAGTCCATTCGCAAGCAGATTGAACAGCACACCACCATTCGCGAGAAAGTGTCGACTTCGGTTGATCTGCCGCTCTCAAACGAGTGCAAGCGGGTTCTTGCGTATGCCGCGGAAGAGGCCGAGCGCCTCAGCCACAAGCATATCGGCACGGAGCATCTGCTGCTCGGACTTCTGCGCGAAGAGAAGTGCTTTGCGGCCGAGATCCTGACGGAACGCGGCCTGCGCCTGCCAACCATTCGCGAAGAACTGCAGCGCACCACCCAGGAAAAGACCCCCGCGCAAGGCAAGCAGGCAGGAAGCGGCGGCCGGCAGGAGCAGAGTATGCTCGCCGAGTTCAGCCGTGATCTGACGCAGTCAGCGATGGACCAGCAGCTTGATCCTCTGGTTGGACGAGATACAGAGGTCGACCGCGTCATCCAGATCCTCTGCCGCCGGACCAAGAACAATCCAGTGCTCATTGGCGAGCCCGGTGTCGGTAAAACGGCTATCGTGGAAGGTCTGGCGCAGAAGATCGCTGACGGCGAAGTGCCTAGTTTCCTCGCGGACAAAAAGGTTCTTGCGCTCGATCTTTCCCTCATCGTTGCGGGAACAAAGTACCGCGGCCAGTTCGAAGAACGGCTGAAGACCATCATGAAGGAGTTGATGGAGAATCAGAACTCAATCGTCTTCATCGATGAGTTGCATACCCTGGTTGGTGCTGGCTCGGCGGAAGGATCGCTCGACGCGGCGAACATCTTGAAGCCGGCTCTCAGCCGCGGTGAAATTCAGTGCATCGGTGCTACAACGCCGGCGGAATACCGCAAGTCGATCGAGAAGGATCGCTCGCTTGAGCGGCGCTTCCAGGCCGTCAAGGTTCCGCCGCCGAACGAAGAAGATGCCATCAAGATCATCATGGGTATCAAGGAGAAGTACGAGAAGTTCCACGCCGTCAGCTACACCGATGACGCAATCTCGTTCTCCGTCTCGCACTCCAGCCGCTACATTCCGGACCGTTTTCTGCCGGACAAGGCCATCGATCTGATCGACGAAGCCGGCGCACGCGTCAAGCTGCGCCAGACCTCTCTTCCAGAGGAGCTGACCGAGGTACAAAAGCGAATTAAGTTCATCGTGCACCGGATGGAAAATGCCATTGCGAACCACGAGTTCGAAAAGGCGCGCTTTTATTCAGACGAGGAGCGGAAAGAGCGTGAAAACCTTCGCCTTCTTCGCGACAAGTACCACCTCGACGACTCCTCCGCAGGGATCGTCACGCGTGAAGACATCGAAGATGTCGTAAGCCGCTGGACCGGCGTGCCGATCACGTCACTGAAGGAAGAGGAGACGCAGCGTCTGCTCCGAGTCGAAGAAGAGCTGCACAAGCGCGTCATCTCGCAGGAGAAGGCGATCTCGGCGCTCGCGCGTGCCATCCGCCGCTCGCGAGCCGGCCTCAAAAATCCGGCTCGTCCTATTGGAAGTTTTCTCTTCCTCGGGCCGACGGGCGTCGGCAAGACGGAGATGGCGCGCACTCTGGCGCAGTTCCTGTTCGGCAGTGAAAAGTCGCTCATCCGCTTCGACATGTCGGAGTTCATGGAGAAGCACTCGGTGTCGAAGCTCATCGGCTCGCCTCCAGGCTACGTCGGCTACGAGGAAGGCGGTCAGCTCACGGAGCGCGTCAAGCGCAGCCCGTACTCCGTTGTGCTGCTCGACGAGATTGAAAAGGCTCACCCGGATGTATTCAACCTTCTCTTGCAGGTCTTCGAGGACGGTCAACTGACGGACGGGCTGGGAAACACAGTCGACTTCAAGAACACGATCCTGATCATGACCTCGAACATCGGTGCAAAACACCTGATGAAACGCGAGGGTCTCGGCTTTCAGTCGCGTGTTGAAGACGTCGTTCTCGACAAGATTGAGGAAATGGTTAAAGGTGAGGTCAAGCGGACCTTCAACCCGGAGTTCCTGAATCGGCTGGACGAGATCATCATCTTCACGGCTCTCAGCGACTCTGACCTCATGCAGATCCTTGAATTGCTGGTGCAGCAGCTGAATACAAATCTGGTGCACAAGGCAATCACTCTCAGCGTCAATGACGACGCCAAGAAGTGGATCCTTGAGAAGACACTGGTGGATAGAAGTTATGGGGCTCGGCCGCTTCGCCGCGCTCTGCAGCGCTATGTCGAAGATCCCCTCTCTGAAGCTCTGATCGCGGGTGCCATCAGCCAGCGGCCAGCGTTCCTGGAGGTCTACCTCGACAACAATCAGCTCTTCTACCGGCCGATCTCATCAGACGGGACCGAGCGGGTTGGCGGTCTGGCACTCTCTCTCGCGTAAACGCAAGCGGAGCCTCGGCACTCTTCCCGCCGGGGCTCTTTTGCTTTCTCTACCGAAACTCATCCGGTCTCACACCAGGGACTTCGCCTGCCTCAGGGCTGAGTTCGCCAGATCTCCAACGACATCGACCGCATCTTCGACCTGTACGCGGGTGCGTGCCAAAGCCGCCTGTGCCTCGTCACTCAGGCGCTCCGCCTGTGCCTTGAGGTACTCTCTCGCATCTTCCAGGTAGTCTCCGGCGTCTCCGATGCCGTTCTTCAGCCGTCGCCTGGTCTTCATCCCTGTTTGTGGGGCGTAGAGCAGCGCAACAGACGCTCCTGCGGCCACGCCGATCGCAAATGTAAACCAATATCCCTTCGAGTTCATTCCGTTCCCTCATGCCAGAAGCTTTGACAAATTCTGTGATTCTCTCGCCTGCAACGAGGTTGGATTCCAAAGATGGTGCTCCGTTTCCCCTCTCGACAGAGGCAGTCATCTGAGCGCGTAGAATTCCCAGACCGGATGGTGAGCCATGGAAGATCCTCGACTAAGCCGCATGTACGCGAAGCTGCTGACTGGCGATATCAAAAAACGGCAGCAGCAGACCTGGAGATGGACAGGCGAGAACCGGACGGCTGTGATGGCCTTCCTCACGGCAACGGCTCTGATCATCTTCATCATCGGCTATGTGGCCCATCTCCATGGCAGATTTCGCAAGCTCAAAACGGAGCTGTCCATGAGGACGCCGCAGGTAGAGCTCCCGCCCATGCCCGGCGGCCAGGAGGCCGTCGTCATGCAGCGGACACTGCTTGCTGAAGGCAGCACCCCCGAGTTCCTCTCCGCCACGCTTCTGCCCGGTCGTGGACTGAACGTCTTTCAGATCATGCTGTCGCTTCCCGGCCGCGGCGCCGTCCCTTTGCTCTCATCTCCGTCGCTTGACGATGCCGTAAAGCTCATGTCAGGAACGCAGGCGGATGCTCATGGCGCGGAGAGCCTTCGTCTCGGGTCGCCAATTGAGGCTCCATGGGCCGGATTCATCCCGAGTACACGGGACGACTCGCCCACAGAGGTCCTCACCAATTGGAGAGGTCGATCCCTGACCCTTCCCGCGACCGGCCTGCTCGGCAGTACACCAGTCAGCCAGGGCGGGTCCCTTCTGAAGATGGAGGCGGACTCCGTAAAGCACAACATCATGCCGAATGGTGGGACGGTGCAAGGCAGCTTCGTAGCCAGCGACTTCGGCGGCCGATGGCCATCCCACACCAGCGTTTCGATCACTGCTCTGCTGAGCAGCCGGGCATTTGAGCTCAAACTTGTCGCGCGCAACGAGGGCAGTGAGCCGGTTCCCTTTGGCCTCGGCTGGCGGCCCCAGATCCTGCTGCCCAGCGGAGCGCGAACCGGAGTCCGTCTGCGTCTGCCCGCGGAGGCCCATGAAGAGATGATGAACGGCCGCGCGACCGGACGTTTGACCGCCGTTGCTGGAACACCGCTCGACTTTACGGATCGTGCAGGAAAGGTTCTGCGCGAGATTGAACTCGAAGATACCTTTGCTAATCTTCGCTCCGGCTTTCTCGATAACGGGCCGGTGATGGAGATTCGCGACACACGCAGCGGCGTAGGGATCCGCATGACAGCCATGTCCCCGCAGATCCGAGCCATCCATCTGCACACGTCACCCACGGAGAACAGGATCGTTGTCGGTTTTCAGACAAACTATGACGATCCCTTCAGCCGCGCCTGGACCTCGGATGACTCTGCCGGCATCAACGTTCTGCAACCTGGCCAGACCTTGCAGTGGAGACTTCGCATGGAGGTGTTTGCACTCCCAGACAACGGTCAGCCGCCCCTCTAAACAGATCAAATCCGCCGGCAGTTTGACCCCCCCGGTGAAAGACTCGTAGAGTGAGAGCAGGGGTTTGGCGACCACGCGCGACGTTGCGAAGGCGCACTTCTCTTCCCCGGAAGGCATGATTTTGACTGTGAATGAGACGACCGAACTGACTGCGCCGACAGAGGCTTTAGCAGACGAGCACGCAGCAGCGCACCAGGGCGAGCACGCCCACACCCATGACCACGTCCATAACGCTTCCCCTGCCATGAATCCTGCGCTCACGAAGGAGATCAGTGTTGAGGCGGATGCAGACGAGGTCACGAGGAGCTTTCGCAAGGTGATCAAGCGCTATCAGACCCAGGCGCGCATACCCGGGTTTCGCGCAGGAAAGGTTCCTGAAAGTCTGATCCGCTCCAAGTTCAACAAGGAGCTGCGGCAGGAGGTGCTCGAGAGTCTGGTGACGAATCGGTTTCGGCAGGCACTCGAGCAGCAGAATCTTCAGCCGATCTCTGAGCCTCAACTGACAAATCTGCTGCTGCAGGATGGGCAGCCACTGCGTTTCACGGCAACCTTCGAAGTGCGGCCGGAGTTTGAGATCAGTGGCTATGAGGATCTCACCGTAAAGCGACCCGACGTCGAGCTGACGGACGCAGAGTACAAAGCCGAACTCGACCGCGTCCTCGATGGCTTCTCCACTGTTGAGACAGTGGAAGAGGACAGGCCGCTTGTGGAGGGCGACTGGGCCGAGATCGAGTTCAAAGGGGATGTAAAAGCGCTGGCGGAAACGGTGGGCGAAGACGGTGCGCAGAGTGCCGAGCCTATGGAACCGATCGTCGGCCAGGATGTTCTGGTCGAGGTAGGTGGAGCGAACACCTTGCCCGCCTTCAACGACGCTCTTAAGGGAGCAAAGCCCGGGCAGGAGCTTGGCTTTGAGGTTGATTACCCGAAGGAATTCGGCGAGCCCCGGCTTGCCGGTCAGACCGTCGCCTATGCGGTCACGGTAAAGGCGATTAAGCGCAAGTCTCTTCCGGAGCGGGACGCAGATCTGGCGAAACAGCTCGGCTCCTACGAAAGTTTTGAGGATTTCGAAGGGAAGCTTCGCGAGATGGCGTCGCAGCGTAAGAAGGAAGCGCTTCAGGGCCGGGCCAAGGACGAGATGCTGGAGCAGCTCATCGCCCGCTTCGAGTTCCCTGTTCCGGAGGCCTTCGTGCAGCAGCAGATCGAGGCCAGGCTGGACCGCGGTCTACGTGCGCTCGCACAGCAGGGAATGCAGGCCGACGAGATGCGCAAACTCGACTTTGCCCGCTTGCGCGACGCGCAGCGCGATCAGGCCATCAACGAGGTGAAAGCCTCGATGATCCTCGATAAGCTGGCTGAAAAGGAGCAGGTCGAGATCAGCGATGCCGACTTTGATCGCGAACTGCTGCTGCTCTCCATTCAATCCCGTGAACCGCTCGAGACACTTCGCGATCGTCTGTCGAAGGATGGCAGTCTGGAGCGCATTCGCGAGCAGATGCGCCGGGAACGAACCGGATCGATCGTGTTCGAGAAGCTGGCGTCCTAGTCCTGGTCGCAGTTCGTAAACCCAGTCAACAACGTAGAACACAGCGCATGCTGAGAAGGAAGTGAGACCCATGGGACTTGTACCGATGGTCATTGAGCAGACGAGCCGGGGCGAACGCGCCTACGACATCTACAGCCGTCTGCTTCGGGATAACATTATCTTTCTTGGAACGCCGATCGATGACAACATCGCCAACGTCATCATCGCGCAGCTGCTTTTCCTGAGCGGTGAGGACCCCGAGAAGGACATTCAGCTCTACATCAATTCGCCAGGCGGATCGATCACAGCCGGAATGGCAATCTACGACACGATGCAGTACATCAAGAATGATGTGCAGACCCTCTGTATCGGTCAGGCTGCCAGTATGGGGGCCTTCCTTCTTATGGCCGGCAAAAAGGGAAAGCGCTTTGCTCTTCCAAATGCCCGTATCCTGATCCATCAGCCGCTGATTATGGGCGGCGGCATCAGCGGACAGGCGACCGAAATCGACATCCATGCTCGCGAGATTCTTCGCATCCGGGAGCTGATGAACAAGATCATGGCAAACCACACCGCGCAGTCGCTCGAGCAGATTGAGCGGGATACGGACCGCGACTTCATTATGACGGCCCTGCAAGCCAAGGAGTATGGATTGATCGACGACATCATCGATCGTCCACGCGTTTAGCGAATCGTCAGCCGCAGAGCCAGGGTCTAGGAAATGGGCCTTGGCTCTTGTTCATTGCGGCGCCTTTGGTACTCCGCCTCGAGTCTCTACGCAGGTCTTCGGGGTGTAAACTGAGTGTCGCAACCGAGTTTGGGTTGTCCGGAGTACAGTCATCGCCATGAAGACATCCCGCGGTACCGACGATTCCCTTCGATGTTCGTTCTGCCACAAGTCTCAGGAGTCGGTCGCGAAGCTGATCTCGTCTCCCTCTGACTATCCACGCGCGTACATCTGTGATGAATGCGTCGCGGTTTGCAACTCGATCCTTGAAGACGATCGCACCGAAGCTCAGCCAGGTACCGCGCCCGCTCATCTGCCAAAACCGCAGGAGGTCAAGGCCTTTCTCGATGAGTACGTGATTGGCCAGGAGCAGACCAAGAAGAAGCTCGCAGTAGCGGTCTATAACCACTACAAGCGCATTCAGATGAACAAGACACGCGGCAATGATGTCGAACTGGCAAAGTCGAACATCCTCCTTGTCGGCCCGACTGGTTCAGGAAAGACCCTCCTCGCGCACACTTTGGCGAAGATGCTTGATGTTCCCTTTGCAATCGTTGACGCTACAACGCTGACCGAGGCAGGATACGTCGGCGAGGATGTGGAGAACATCATCCTCAAGCTGCTCCAGGCCGCTGATGGCGACGTCAGCCGGGCACAAAGCGGCATCATCTACATCGATGAAATCGACAAGATCGGCCGAAAGGACGAAAACCCGTCGATCACTCGCGACGTCTCGGGCGAGGGAGTACAGCAGGCGCTGCTCAAGATCCTGGAGGGTACGGTCGCGAATGTCCCACCGCAAGGTGGCCGCAAGCACCCCCATCAGGAGTTCACGGCCGTGGATACCACCAACATCCTATTTATCTGCGGAGGCGCCTTCGTTGGTCTTGAGAAGGTGATCGGCCGGCGTGTCGGAAAGAAGGCTCTCGGCTTCAAGGCTGTAGGTGAGATCGAGGCGAAGGATGGAGATGTCACGCCGATCCGCGCACAGCGCGACTCGGAGTTGCTGCGTCAGGCACAGCCCCAGGATCTCCTCAAGTACGGCTTGATTCCTGAGTTCGTCGGACGTCTGCCCGTGATGGGCGTGTTGGACGAGCTGGACGAAGCCGCACTCATCGACATCCTGACCAAGCCTCGGAACGCCATTCTTAAGCAGTACAGCAAGCTCTTCGAGTTTGAGGGCGTGAAGGTGACATTCACCGAGGATGCCGCACGGGAGATCGCGCGGGAAGCTCTGGACCGCAAGGTCGGTGCCCGCGGTCTGCGTATGATTCTCGAGGAACTCATGCTCGACCTGATGTACTACGTTCCAGGCAACAAGAAGGTTAAGGATCTCTCCATCTCTGCAGAGATGGTCCAAAAGCGCTCCCTGACGCTGCACACACTGCTCGAGAAGGCAGGATAGAGTCTCCAGGTCTGCGCTTTTCTGACGCTCCGCAGCCTTGCGGAGCGTCTCTGCATCTTCCACCGGCAACAGCCAGTCCTCGCCTCCAGTGCCCTCCGTATTCATCTGCTCAACCAAGCTTGCTCAATCGCGCACCCGGCGCGATCTTTGCTGCTTCATGAAGAAGTACAATCACTCAATGCCATGAGCCGTTGCACCGTTCCCGAGCGGCAAACGTCTTATTTGGAGGAGATCTATGACGAACCAATCCAAAGAAGTTCTCGCTGGCGACATCCGCAAACTGCCGATGATGCCGATTCGGGACATGGTCATCTTTCCGTACATGATGACGCCATTTGTTGTGGGCCGCGAATCGAGCGTGCGCGCGCTTGAAGAGGCTCTGAACGGCGATCGAAAGATCTTCCTGGCAACACAGCACGATGCGTCAGTGGACGAACCGACTGCAAGTGACATCTTTCAGACCGGCACCATCGGAAACATCGTGCAGAGCGTCAAGATGCCGGACGGCAACATCAAGGTCCTGGTGGAAGGTGTCGAGCGTGCCCGTGCCAGCGAAGTCAATGATGAGGACGGCTTCTTCGTCGCAACGGTGAGGACCGCTGGCGCAACGCCGGACATGACTCCGCAGATTGAGCAGACCATGCAGCGGGTCACGTCGCTGTTTGAGCAGTACGTCAAGCTTCAGCAGTCACTGAACTACGAAACGATGGCCGCCAGCGTACGCACGGACGAGCCCGCAAAGCTGGCTGACACAATCGCTGCAAACCTGCAGCTTTCCATTGAGGAAAAGCAGCAGTTGCTGGATGTGTTTGACACAGAGGAGAGGCTGGCTCGCGTTGCGGACACTCTTGATGTCGCAATTGAGAAGCTCAACGTTGACCGCACGATTCAGTCTCGGGTCAAGCGTCAGATGGAAAAGGCGCAGAAAGAGTACTACCTCAACGAAAAAATCAAGGCGATTCAGAAGGAACTGGGACGCGGCGAAAAGAGCGAGTTCGATGAGCTGAAGAAGAAGATCGAGACCGCAGGCATGCCCAAGGACGTGCTTGAGAAGAGCCTCCAAGAGCTCAAAAAGCTTGAAGCCATGCCGCCCATGTCGGCTGAGTCCACAGTCTCCCGCAACTATCTGGACTGGCTGCTGGCTGTGCCATGGCGCAAACGATCCAAAGAGATTCGCTCGATTGAACATGCGGAACAGATCCTCGATCAGGACCACTATGGCCTGGAGAAGATCAAAGAGCGCATTCTCGAGTTCCTCGCAGTGCGCCAGTTGGTCAAGAATCCGAAAGGGTCCATCCTCTGCTTTGTTGGGCCCCCGGGTGTAGGGAAGACCTCCCTCGGCATGTCAATCGCCAAGGCGACAGGTCGAAAATTTATCCGCATGTCGCTCGGCGGCGTTCGCGACGAAGCAGAGATTCGGGGACATCGGCGAACCTACATCGGTGCCTTGCCTGGACAGATCATTCAGAATATGAAGAAGGCTGGCACCAAGAACCCTGTCTTCATGCTGGACGAGATCGATAAGATGGCGTCGGACTTTCGCGGCGATCCGGCGAGTGCTCTGCTGGAGGTACTGGATCCGGAGCAGAATACGGCTTTCCAGGATCACTACCTCGACGTCGAATACGATCTCTCGCAGGTTCTGTTTGTGGCCACTGCCAATGTGCTCCACACCATCCCTGGGCCGCTCCAGGATCGTATGGAGATCCTTCGTCTGCACGGATATACAGAAATTGAGAAGCTCGAAATCGCCAAACAGTACTTGGTCAAGAAGCAGCGCGAAGGTGCTGGCCTCACCGAAAGCCAGATCGACTTCGAAGATGATTCCCTGAAGCAGGTCATCCGTGGATATACGCGCGAGGCTGGCGTCCGAAACCTCGAACGAGAGATTGGCAATGTCGCGCGAAAGGTCGCTCGCCGCGTCGTGAAAAACGGAGCCGAGCATCACGAGACGGTCACAGGAGAAAACCTCTCCGACCTCCTCGGCGTAGCCAAGTTCCGGGATTCCCTTGCTGAAGAAAAGAGCGAGATCGGGCTTGTTACAGGCTTGGCCTGGACTGAAGTCGGCGGGACCATCCTCCAGACCGAAGTACAGGTGCTGGACGGGCGCGGCAAGCTGACGACAACCGGTCAACTCGGTGAGGTGATGCAGGAGTCCGCACAGGCTGCCCTCAGCTACATTCGTTCCCGATCGCATCATCTTGGGCTGCAAAAGGATTTCTACCGCAACCTGGACATCCACGTGCACGTGCCGGAAGGAGCCATCCCCAAGGATGGACCATCCGCCGGCATCACGCTGGCAACAGCTCTGGCCAGTGCTCTTACGAAGATCAAGGTGCGCAGGGACATCGCCATGACGGGCGAGATTACCCTTCGCGGAAAGGTTCTTCCGATCGGCGGTCTGAAGGAGAAGCTGCTGGCGGCGCACCGGGCAGGCATCTTCGAGGCCATTGTTCCGGAACAGAACCGGAAGGATGTTGCCGATCTCCCGGAGCTTCTGAAAACATCCATGAAGCTGCACTTCGTCACGGAGATGGATCAGGTCCTTCAGATTGCACTGGAGAGCGCTCTTCCGGAGCTCCAGGAGGAGACGCCGGATGCTCTTGCGAATGTCATACCGCCGCCGGTAGAACACGCTCCCTCGCAGGCACATCAGTAGCTCTCGCAGCAGTCCAGCGCAAAGAAAGGACCGAGCCTAGGCTCGGTCCTTTGTACGTTAGATCCTTGATAGTGGCTGTTGGAGCCTAGGCACGCCGGCCAGTGACAAAGTTTAAAATCACGGAGATGATGGCGAAAAGTATCAGCAGATGAATTGCGAAGCTGCTGATATGCATGACAAAAAAGCCGCCAACCCAAAGAACAAGGAGTACAACCGCAAGGATCAGGAACATGGAAGTGCCTTCTTTCTGGTGCAGGAGATAAACCTGAAGTCAATACTTCCTGTAAGAGTTTCTTTTCAGAAGGATCGTTGCTTCAAAGTTTGCTGGGTCCTGGCAACATCATGAAAGCCGAGCCGAGCTTATCTATCGCCCTCCGGCAATGGACGGAATAAGCATCACCTCGTCGCCATCCTGGAAGGCATACGTCTCCCCTCCCAGGAACCGGATATCTTCATCGTTCACGTAGATATTTACAAAGCGGCGCAGCTGTCCCTGCTCGTCTTTGATCTGTGTTCCCAGAGCTGGGAAGGTCTGATCGATGTCGCTCAGCAGTCCCGGCAGGTTCTCTGCGCCAGAGTTAAAGGTCTTCTTGCCCCCGGTATGACGCGTAAAGGCTGTGGGCAGCGTTACTTGGATCGGCATCAGTAAGCTCCTACGGTGGCAAGCTCCGGTTCGCTCACCTGCTCCAACTGCTGGATATAGGCCGTGAAGTCCGCCAGCCTCGGCCGGATGCTCTGCTCTGTCGGGTAGCTTCCGGCCAGAGCATCTGTCGTCTTTAGACCATTACCCGTAATCACCGACACTGTAACCTGGTCGCGTGTGATGCGGCCGTGCGCATACAGCCGAGCCGTTACAGCCGTTGTTACGCCGCCCGCGGTCTCCGTAAAGATGCCTTCAGTCTCGGCCAGTTCCTGAATACCGGAGACAACTTCGAGGTCAGAGACGTCCTCCGCATACCCTCCCGTGTCCTGAATCATCTTCGAAGCAGCGGGTCCATCCGCCGGATTGCCGATAGCAAGAGACCGGGCAATTGTGTTCGGCCGCTGCGGCTCAATGTAGTCCAGCCCTTGCTTTACGGACTGTGCAATCGGCGAGCATCCGGTTGCCTGCGCGCCAAAGAAGCGAACTGGCTTCTCTTCAACCAGCCCGAGCGCGATGAGTTCCTTGAAGGCCTTGCGAATCTTGCGGATCAGCGATCCGCCGGCCATCGGGCACACGATGTTGTCAGGCAGCCTCCATCCAAGCTGCTCCGCGATCTCGTATCCAACCGTCTTTGATCCCTCAGCGTAGTAGGGCCTTAGATTTACATTGACCAGACCCCACCGATACTCCTCCGCGATCTGTGTGCAAAGACGATTTACGTGATCGTAGTTTCCTTCCACCCTGACCAGTCGAGCGCCATAGACCAATGTGTTCAGGATCTTTGCGGGCTCAAGATCAGCAGGAACCAGAATGGTCGCCTTCAAGCCAAGGCGAGCCGCCTGGGCCGCTACAGCATTGGCCAGATTTCCGGTCGAAGAGCAGCCAACCGTCGTGAACCCGAATGCCTGCGCATTTGCCAGCGCCACGGAAACCACTCGATCCTTGAAAGAGAGCGTCGGGAAGCATACAGCATCATTCTTGATGTAGAGCTTTTCCGCCCCAATGCGCCGACCGAGTGAACTGGCTCGAACAAGGGGTGTGAAGCCGACCGGCAGATCCGGCTCAAAGCCGTCAGGGAGCGGGAGCAGCGCTTTATAACGCCATATGTTGAACGGACCAGCCGCGATCGATGCGCGGCTTACGTGCGGCCGAATCGCTTCCAAATCGTAGTGCACTTCGAGGGGAGCCAGGCAGACGTCACAAGCCGAAAGCGGTTGATTCCCAAAAGATCGACCGCATTCGTTACAGTGTAGCTCGTACGTTCTACAGGAATAAGCCATTGCACTCTCCAGTGGAGGAGGGGTCTGGCTGGCTAGAACGCTGACTCACTCTGGGGTGCCTACACGGCAAAGGAAGGAAATACGGGGTGCAGCCATGCTGGAAGAACGGCTGCGTTCTCCGAATCTCATGTTCCCTGTCTCCAGGAGAGAGTTGACACCGGTACGAAGTATTCTGTCCGGTTGTCGTGGCGTCGTAGGGCTCGTCCCTCAACCACTCTGCATGAAATTCAAATCTGCCGAGGCAGACTGGAATGATTCAGTTGTAGCACAGCTCTCTATGATCCGCAACCCGGCGGCATACATTTAGTGTCTGTGTACCGCTCCGCGTACACCGGCAACAAAGGCAGCCGGGTCAAACTCCGTGCGCAGAATCTCGTCCGGGCAATCTGTCAGGTTCGCAACTCTCCAGTTACAGACAAAAGCGACCTTCTGCGTATGCTGCGCCGTCTTGATCTCGGAGCACAGACTTTCGGCTTCCCCTACACCTGCTTGCCCTTCGACATCCACCAGAACGAGATCGTAGTGGCGAGCCCAGAACATGGCCAGACCGTCAACGGAACTGATCGTAGAATCCACAAGGAATCCAGAGAGACGCAGGATCTGGTCCCGTAGCGGGCGAAGCGTCTCGCGCCGGCAGATGTGCAGAATGGCAGGTTTGGACGATTGGTCGGGAAGCATAATCGTTGAAAAGCAGAAGGCGAGAACTCTAGGAGAGCACCTCTGCCTGATCTTTATCGGAACGCACGTTATCTGGCAAAGAGGAGATCGGGACCAGCATATCTTCCTTTCGCATCACCAGATTCGTCGCATTCAGCGATGCCAGTTCGAAACCGTGACCATGGGTGATCGCATCCGTAGGACACGCTTCAACGCAGTATCCGCAGAAAATGCAGCGGTTATAGTCGATGTTGTACACCTTGGCGTAGCGTTCCGCAGAGGAGATTCGCACCTCCTCCGTGTTCTCTGCAGCTTCGATATAGATGCAATTGGAGGGGCATGCCGCCGCACACAGGAAGCAGGCAACACACTTCTCCAGACCATTCTCGTCGCGCTGCAGCTGGTGCTTACCCCGGAAGCGCTGCTCGAACTTCGCACCCCGCATCGGCCCCTTGCCATCCGGATAGTTCTCCACCTCGGTCGGCTGGAAGGCCTCCTTCAAGGTAATACTCATCCCCTTGGCAATCGCTGCAGCATTACGGACAATCGACATAGGCATAGTATAGCTGCACCCTGGCCCGTACCCTCCTCACATCCCGCGCGGAGAGGAGGTAATTTCGCTCGTAGGATGGCTTGATGAACCCCTTTGCTCCCCGTCAGATAAAACTTGCCTTGCTGGTCGCTCTTCTCGCCTCGACCGCCTGCCCGCACCAGGCCCTGGGCCAGACCGAAAGCCAGGCAGTTGGTCAGAGCGCCGCGCCCGGAAGACACGCACCGCCGCAACGTTCGGGTGTGCTTACCCTCACTCTCAATGGTGTCTCCCGGCAGATCTCTCCGCCGGACTTCGCCAGCATGCCCCAGAGCACGCTCAAGGTGCACAACACGCACTCCGGCCGAGACGAAGTCTACACAGGAGTCGCAGTCTCTGATCTTCTTCGCGCATCTGGTCTCACCTTCTCTCCGGAGACGCAGTCGACCTTTCTGCGAAGCTATATGCGGGCGCAAGGCACTGACTTCTATTTCGTCCTCTACTCCGCGTCCGAGATCTCGCCTGATCTGAATACTGCCTCCGTCATCGTCGCAACCCGTGTCGACGGGCATGACCTCGGCGACGATGGTGCCTTCAAGCTTGTCAGTAGCGGCGACAAACGCCCGCTTCGCTGGGTGCGCAATCTCCTTTCGCTCACGCTTGCTACCGTCAACTAACTCCGCGACGAACCAGAGCAGCCATGCTTGACCAACTCCCCCGTACGCAGACAGGAACGAAGTGATTCTGAAGCTCCTTGCACGCGAGAAAAGGACGCCCTCTTCTCGTACGACTCTCTCCCGCGCGGGCGAATCGAATCGCCTGCGAGTCACTCTTCGCAGATCCGGCTCGGCCGCGGCAATCTCGCTCGTGCTGTTTGCCCTGAGCTCCTCCATCCCGTCACAAGGTCTGGCAATGGCACCGTCGCAGGCACCCCAGACCGCGACCAACCAGACCGCGGCCAACCAGGCGCGGGCATCTCAGGCCGTTCCGGCCAACATACCAGCGGCAGGGAGTGCGGCACATCCACCTCCCCCGGGCGAGGTCCTTCCGGCCCCGCAGAGCTTCGATCTGCAAGCCCGCAATACAGCCATTCTCAGCCACCTCAACGCGGTCGTCCGCGTCTTCCGCCTGGCGGTTGCCCCGATCCAAAAAATCGGGGAGCCTAGTGACCTGCTCTATCGCGATCAGGCCCTCGCGCAAGCCACGCAGGTCGCGGATCTCGCCTTTCAGTCCAGCCGTGCGGAGGCCTCTCTTCTCGCCGCGTTCGCCAGACAAAACGGCATTCAGAGTGCTGCGGCGCCCGAGGGCGAAGCGCAAAAACTGCAGACCGTGCGCATAGGTGTGACGCAGCGCCTTGCTGATCTCAAGGCGCAGCTGCAGGTGATCAATCAGCGTCTCGATGTCGCAAAAGCTCGGCAGAAGACAGCGCTCTTACAGCAGCAGGAAGAGACCGAGGGTGGCATCGAGCTTTACCAGGCCATGTCTGATTCCATGCGCAAGATCACCGAAACCTCGGATACAGGAGCGAACGGCGGACTTCCCGGTGACATCGATCGGTTGCAGCGCAGCGTGCCTGAACTCATCGCCAGCAAGGGCAAGACGATTGTTCCCGGATCGCTCGAAAGCCTCAGCGCAGCCCGGTCGTCCGGTGTAAGTACACAGGCCGTCGTACTCTTTCAGCTGCTAGCCACACGCCACTCGATCGATTCCTGGGTGAAGGAATCAGACAGCCTGCGCGACCAGACGATAGCCCTTCGTCAGCCGCTGACACAGCTGGTGCGCGGTGTGATCGCCAGCAGTCAGACCCTGGCGCAGCAGACCGAGGCACAGAATGGCGCCGCCATCAACGCCCCCATCTCCGCAAACATCGCGCCGCCTGTCGTCAACATCCAGGCAGTGCGACATCACTACGACGTCATCACCTCAACCTTCAATGCCCTTTCGGGCGCACTTGTGCCGCTCTCGCAGGAGATCATCACTCTCGAGCAGAGCCGTGCCAATCTGCTTGCGTGGCGCGCCGTCGTTGACTCGGAGTATCGCACCGTGCTCCGCCAGCTGCTGCTGAAGGTCCTCGGGATCGCCATCGCCCTTGGCATCCTTTTCCTGCTCAGCAATCTCTGGCAGCGAGCCACTACGCGCTACGTACAGGACATCCGCCGCCGCCGTCAGCTGATCGTTACGCGTCGCGTCGTCATCGGCTTCCTGAGCGGTCTGATCCTCATATTCGGTTTTGTCACCCAGTTCAATTCGCTGGCTACCTTCGCCGGCTTCATCACCGCCGGCATTGCAGTCGGCCTGCAGACCATTCTTCTCTCCGTCGCGGCCTACTTCTTCATCGTCGGCCGCTTCGGTGTACGTGTCGGCGATCGCATCACCGTGGCCGGCGTCACCGGCGATGTGATCGATGTTGGCTTGGTGCGCTTCTACATGATGGAGCTTGCGGGCAGCGGCACGGAGCTGCAGCCCACCGGTCGCATTGCTGTCTTCGCGAACTCAGTCCTCTTCCAATCCGGAACGCCGCTCTACCGGCAGATGCCCGGCGCGGACTACGGCTGGCATGAGCTCTCTGTGAAACTCGCACTCACGGCCAACTACACACAGGCATCCGCACGCCTCACGAAACTGATCGAAGGCGTCTACGACACCTACAAGCCACGCATCGACAGTCAGCACCGGCAGGTAGAGGCATGGATGGATTCGCCCATTCCCGCACCCGCCATCAACTCCAGACTGCAGCTTGTTGATGGGGGCCTGCAGCTCTACATCCGCTATCCGATTGAGCTGCGCGATGGCTCCAGAGTCGATCAGGAGATCACGCAGGCCGTGGTGACCCTCATGGAAGCGGATGCTGACATAAAAAATGCAGTAATGGCGCCGCCGACAATTCGAGCCTTGATGAAGTCCTGATCGCTGTCTTGGATCAGCCGATGCCCAGCTTCGACCAGATTGCGTCAACTCGACTCTTCACCTCGGCAGGCATCGCCAGCATCTGAGGCCATGGCCGGGTGAAGCCCTCTGCCGCCCACTTCCGCGTCGCGTCAATACCCATCTTCGATCCGTAGTTCGGCAGCCTGCTGGCATGGTCGAGCGAGTCCACAGGCCCGAGCGTGAACTGAATGTCGCGCTCGGGATCAATGTTGTTCGCGGTTCTGAGCGTGACCTCGGCAAGATCATGGACGTCGCAGTCCTCATCGACCACGACGATGCACTTGGTAAACATCGCCTGCCCTAAAGCCCAGATCCCGCTCATCACCTTGCGTGCGTGGCCGGCGTAGGACTTCCGGATCGAAACAATCATCAGATTGTGGAAGACGCCGGCCGGCGGAAGGTTCACATCGACGATCTCCGGCAGAGTAAGCTGCATCAGCGGCAGGAAGATCCGCTCTACCGCCTTGCCCATCCACGCGTCTTCCATCGGTGGCTTGCCTACCACCGTCGCCGCGTAGATCGGCTTCTTGCGAT
Organism: Acidobacteriaceae bacterium; assembly: GCA_903642235.1. Lineage (GTDB taxonomy): Bacteria > Acidobacteriota > Terriglobia > Terriglobales > Acidobacteriaceae > Edaphobacter. Next base: position 214,179 of record CAHJWL010000002.1, read on the forward strand.
GCGTGATGCACGTCAGATGGAAGACCGGGTAGTCATCCGGCATGGTGTAGAAACCGGTGTGATCACCAAACGGCCCCTCAGAGCGAAGCTCGGCAAGATCGACATACCCCTCAAGGATGTACTCCGCATGCGCCGGCACCTCAAGCGCGACGGTCTCAGCCTTGACCAAATCAACCGGCTTGCCGCGAAGAAACCCTGCAATCAGGTACTCCTCGACCTCTGGCGGCGCCGGTACGATGGCGGAAAATGTTGTCGCCGGATCGGTCCCGATCGCCACCGCAACCTCAAGCCGATTGTTGCGGATGGCTGCAATGGTGTGCTGCGCCAGCCCTGTCGGCAAGCCCGCATTCTGTGCCGTTGTGATGCCACCGGCGGTCATCGCCATCAGATCGACTGCCTCCGCTGGCGTGCCCACGCTCGCCCGCAAGCGGTCGCGCATCTGCTCCGCCGCAACCTTCTGCCGTTGCCAGTGCATGCCGGTCGTCTGGCCGTCATACACCTGCATGCGGTACATACCCACGTTCCGCTTGCCCGACCGCGCATCCCGCGTGATCACGCAGGGCAGCGTGATAAACGGTCCGCCATCTCCCGGCCACGTCGTGAGCACCGGCAGCTTCCTGAGGTCGACGTCAGCCCCACGCAGGATGACCTCCTTACAAGGAGCCTCTTTGGCCGCCACCAGCTTCGGAAAGAAACTTCCGACCTCCGCCAGCTTCGGCAGCAGCTTCAGCTTGTCGAGCAGGCTGACAGGTGTCTCCGGATGGATCAAGGCCCGGATCCGGTCGGCAATGTCGTCAAAGGAGTCCGCATCGACAGCCAGCTTCATTCGCGCCTCGGAGCCGAACTGATTCATCAAGACGCGTGCGCCCGGGTGTCCGACAACATTCTCAAAGAGCAGGGCCGGGCCACCCCACGGCCGTCCACCGCGCTCGAGCTTTGCCGTCCGGTCCGCGATCTCCGCCATCTCCAGATAGGGCGAGACAGGTGCGGCAATACGCTTCAACTCCTTCGCCCGATCCAAACGGGCGATCCATTCACGCAGATCCGTATACGGCACGACACAGCTCCTTCGACATCCTCCCTCATCGTACCTGCGCTTAGAGGGACGACCGAAGACGACTAGACCTTGAGGAAGATGCGCTTCCGCCAAAGCAACAGATTCGGTAGAAAGCAGATCGCCACATAGCTGAGCGCAAAGGCGAGCGACGTGTTGCTGGTCGAGTGACCGTGAGCAAAGATGTGCTGGTAGATCCATCCCCACAACGACACCGGCCGGCCATCAATCGCGCTCGCATCGCTGAAATGAAGCAGGCCGCCTGCCTCAATCAGCAGCTCAGAGACGGCATACGCTGTAATGGCGTTCGATCCAAAGACCAGCCAGGGCCAGAGCGCAGCACGAAAGATCTTTGATCGCCGCTCCAGCCGCAATGTATCAATCAGCCCGTAGCAGACCGAGAGTCCCAAAAGACTGAAGCCGGCAGCGGCAAAGACGTAAGAGCTCGTCCAAAGCTTCTTGTTGATCGGAAAGGCCGCATCCCAGGCAAACCCCAGAATCAGGCAAAGCGCACACGCCGTCACCAGTCCGGCCAGAGTTCTCCCAGGTGTCTGAACCGCCTGCTCCGTTCGCCCCAAAGCTTCGCGTTTGGCCTCATTGGCCGGCAGGGCTAGATCGAGACTTCCCTGATGCTGGACCGCCGTGGACCGGCGCAGCCATAGACCGGCCAGTGCGCCGAACAGCGCCGTTGCGATCGACGGCAACGTGCTCAGCAGACCTTCAGGATCACGTGTGACCTCATACAGGTGCCCGGTGTGAAAGACCGACTGCGTAAACGCGTTGAAGCCACGATCGATGTACGCTGCCAGGTTCCTGTCAGGATCGAGCAGCGGGATGTCATGCGTCGGCACGCCGAAGCCGGGAACGGGCACAAAGCGCATGAGAATCCAATAGCTGACCAGAAGGGTTATAGCCAGAGAAAGCAGAACAGCCGCCCGGCGCGTGACCAGACAGAGCAGCCCGACGATCAGATAGCAGATCGCGATGCGAGTCAGAACACCGTAGATACGCAGCTGTGTAACGTGAAAGAAGGGGAACAGAGCGATAAGCCAGTCGATCAGAAGTATGGTGAATGCGCGCCGGACGATATTGCGAGCCAGAGCGGCACGGGACTCTCCCCGGGCGACACGGTTTGCCAACGAAAAGATGATTGAGGCACCGACCAGGAACAAAAATGTAGGGAAAACGAGGTCGGTTAAGGTCAACCCGCTCCACTGTGCGTGCTCCAGCTGCGCATAGGTGTGTCGGCCATCACCAGGGTCGTTCACAAGGATCATGAGCGCAATCGTAAGTCCGCGAAGGATATCAACAGACAAAATGCGGTTCGGCGCGGCATGGGTGGCGGACAGGTTGGCAGGCATGACAACCATAATCGCTCAAAACCGCCGCTTTGCGTACCCTCTTGCACACAGGTAAGACCTGGTCGGCCATCCTTCAGCCACGAGGAGAAACGGCCCTAACTGGCGAGAACCGCCGCCGTTCGGCTGGCCTGCTCGGCCGGCGCAACGTAATCTTCAAGCGGATATCCCGCATCGCGCCAGCGTTCAAAACCCCCGCGAAGGGGTCGCACCCGGTAAATTCCCAGGCGCAGCAGTTGCTTGGCCACACGGGCGCTTGTCTCTTCACTCGGGCAGGTGCAGTAGAGGATCACATCCCGATCCCGGGGAATCATCTCGCTTTGTGCGGCGATCTCGCTTGGGCTGACGCGGACCGCACCCGGAAGCACGCGAGGATCCGGCAGGTAGTCAAGAGGATGGCGCAGGTCGACGATAAAGGGAGCCGTGTTTCCCTGCGCTGCAGCCGTATCCAGCATCCGTTTCAACTCCTCGGGCTCAAGTCTCAACTCGCGTATCTCAAGGAGAAAACGGCGATTCTTCCATACCCTGTAAGCCATGAGAGAGAACACCAGCAGGATCACAATAGCGAAGGCAAAGCGGCTGATGATCTCGAAGAACCGCTGGCTCTTCTGCGCGATGTCACCAAAGAAGCGGCCGGCCAGCAGATAGGTCTCGGCCCAAAGAACAGAACCGGCGAGATCCCAGAGCAGAAAGCGGCTGTACGGCATCCCGGCCTGGCCAGAGATCGGTGCAGCCAACGTGGAGAGCCCCGGAATGAACTTCGCAAACAGCAACGTCACCGGGCCGCGCCGTGTGAAGTAGCCTTCTGTCTTGGCAACGCAGGTGGAAGCCTCGAGCGAAAATCGACAGAGCAGTCGCAGCACCGCACCGCCATACCTCTGCCCCAGAACGAACCACATGCTGTCCGCGATCAGACACGCCAGCACCACATCCGCCAGCGCGTACGACGCATGAATGCGATGCGTGGCGGACAATGTACCGGCCGTCAGCAGCAGCGGTATCGAGGGGATCGGAATGCCGAGCTGCTCCAGCAAAACCCAGAAAAACAGGATTCCGTAGGCGTACTGGACGAAAAAGGCGAGGGCGATCGGCATAGAAATTCAGGGTACTCCCGTGTAGATGTGCGGGAAGTTGGAACGATCCTAAATCCGGCGTATCGCAGGCGTTGTACCTTCCCCTGACTGGCGGCTCCACTCATGCTTAAACAAGAAAGCCCTGCATCGGCTGCAGGGCCTCCTCACACCATGGAGAGCTAATTCTTGACCGTCACAGTTGGAACCACGGAGAAGCCAGGACGCAGTGCAAAGTCCTTGTTCTCATCCTGCAGGTTAGTGAAGTCGATCCGGACGGGAATCCGCTGGACCACCTTCACATAGTTTCCCGTAGCGTTCTCCGGAGGAAACAGTGACAGCCGCGATCCCGTCGCGCCGCCCACCTGAGTTACAGTTCCCGAGAACTTCCGCCCACCCAGCGCGTCAACCTCGATCGAGACCCGCTGACCTGGACGAATCTTGTTAAGTTGGGTCTCCTTCAGATTCGCCGTGACCCAGAGATTGTTCACAGGCACGACCGTAAGCAGATCCTGCCCGATGCTGACGTTGGCTCCCAGCTGAACATTCTTCTTGTTCACAATGCCTGAGACTGGCGCAACGATGTGAGTGTAGGAGAGATTCAATTTCGCTTGGTCGACCCTCGCCTGCGCCTGCTTCACATCCGCAATGGCTGAGTCGGCACGCGCCTGCTGCACTTTGATCTGCTGCGGCCCGTTCTTGAGAGCTTCACTTGCCTGCAGCCTCGACTGGTTTGCCTGCTGCTGCATCTGCCGCACTGCATCCTGCTGCGCGATCAGAGTCGCCTGCGTGTTGAGCACTGTCGCCTTGTCAGCGGCAGCCTGCGCCACCGCAGCGTCAAACTGCTGTTTCGAGATCACGTCTTTCTGAACCAGCGGTGTGTAGCGCTCCACATCCAGCTGTGACTTGATAGCGTTGGCTTGAGCCTGATCCACGCGCGCCGCAGCAGCCTGCACCTGCTTTTGTGCCTGCGAGACTCCAGCCTCCGCGCTCAGCACGCCCGATGACGCCGTTCCCGTCGACGTACGCGTTGTGAGACTTGTAATCGGCACATTCGAGATCGCCTGCGTTGCCGACGCTTGAGCGCTTGCCAGATTGGCCTGCGCCTGTTCGAGCGCCACCAGATAATCACGCGGATCGATCTCCGCAATAGCCTGTCCCGCTTCGACCTTCTGGTTGTCGTCGATGTAGACCTTGGTCACTTGGCCCGTCACACGGGAGCTCACCTGGTACAGATCACCATCCACCTGAGCGTCATCCGTATCCTCAGAATAGGTGGAGTGCCAGTAGAAGAGACCGGCAATGATCACAAGCAGAATGACGACGGCGATGATGATGAACTTGCGTCGTGACTTCTTTGCCGGGCTTTCAGCCTCTGCGTCCGGCTTGCCGTCCTTCTCATCCTTCTGATCTTTCTTCTTGCCATCTCCCTCGGGCTGTCCTTCGGCTCCAGCCTGTCCTTGCTGCTTGATCTGAACAGTCCCGGTAATCTGCGCAGTCTGCTCGCCACCTTCACCACCGCCCTGCTGGTTCTGATCTGTTTGCTCTGCCACGCTCACTTACCTCCGAGAAAGTCATTGAAATTTGTCTGCGCGACACCCATCGCCCGCGCAAGAGAGAGCTTTGCCACATTGTGCTGGTAAAGCGCACTGATGTATTGATTGTTGGCCTGTTCTGTCTGGCTCTGCGCCTGGGAGACAGGAAGGTTATCGCTGACACCGGCACGGAAGCGCTGTTGTGCCTCATCCAGGACCTCCTGCGCGAGAGCAAGGTTCGACCGCGCGACATCGACCAGCTTTGCAGCCGCCTGGATGTCCAGAAGACTGTCCCGGACATCGGCGTTGACCTGCTGAATCTGATCGGAGAGATTGGCTTTGGCGGACTCAAACTGCGCGTCCGCCACCGCCTTCTCTCCGCGCGTGCGGGCAATCTGCAGGATGGGCGCGCTTACCTGCCCCGTCGCAGTGAAGGTGCCGTGCGAGTGGCCAGGCGTCTCGCCAATATCCCCGAAATCCCCATTCGCGCTCAGAACCGGCAACTGGTCGGCGAAGGCGGCCGTCTTCGCGTTCTTGGCCCCTTTGACCGACTCAACAGAGGCTGCCAGATCCTTGCGGGTCTTCAACGCTCGTGCAAACGCGGCGTCTGGATCCATGCCGTCAAGAGCCTTGTACGGCACCAGGTCTGTCAGCCGATATCGCTGCTCGAGCGGCAGACCGATCGTTCGTGCAAGAGCCAGCTTATCCTTCGCCAGCTGATTCGCGGCCGAGATCAGAGTCTGCTGCTCATTCTGATAATCCACCTGTGCCCGCAGCACATCGATGCGTGGGCTTGTTCCCGCTTCGTGTGAAGCAACGGCCTGATCAAGCGTCACCTTTGACGTCGCAAGCTCGGCATTGACGGCCTCAATGCGCGCGCCATCCGCGATGCACAGAAGATATGCATTGCCGACCGTGAGCACCACCAGGTCGCGCGCATCTTCGGCCGAAAGCTTGGCGCTCTGAAAATTATGCTTTGCCGCAAGATAGCTCTCGAGCGCCTGAACGTTCACCAGATTCTGCGTGAGATACGCGCGAAAATCTACAACCTGAAAGGGGCCGATAATCGGGTTGAGGCCGGGAAACTTCAACCCGAACGCAGCCAGGTTAATCTGTTCCACCTCGATGCTGGCAGTACCGGTGACGGTCGGAAGAAGCGACTGTAGCTGCTCCAGCCTCTGTCCATTCGAACTCTTCTGGTTAGAGGTTTGAAGAATAAGACCGAGGTTCGTGCGCAGACCGCGGCGCAGCGCATCTTCGAGCGAAAGATCGATCTCCGTGCCGGTCGCCTTTCCTTCAATCAACGATCCCTTGTACGAGTCCTGCGTGACCTGTGCCCCGTTCTGGCCGCCGGCGGAGTACAGCTGTTGCTGCGCCCCAGAAACGCTGACCGCGCTGGTGGAGCCGCTGGACGTCGCACTCGAGGATCCTCCGCTGGTGCTGCCGCTCGATCCGGCCTGCCCTCCAGCAGCTCCGCCAGCTTGCGCCTGCGCCAGTACGCCTCCGCAGCCAAGCACAGCCAACGCGACAAAGCCGCGCCCAAGCGCCCTCACCCTTGAACTTTGAGTCATGCCTGTAATCGTACCTGCTCCCGTCAAACCGCTATATGGAGGCGACCTTGGTCCGTCCTCAGGATCTTTCTCAGTAGTCATGGATGCAAGCCTGCTGGCAGAATCTTCAAAAAAGTCGGCCATGGCAGAGAATGCCGGCCTGTAACTGCCGCTGCGAAGAGCGCCCGGACAGAGATAAACTCGTCTGGCGGCAAAGGGAGCCGGTCAGCATGCTTTTGGGTATTGACGTCGGAACAGGTGGAACACGGGCCGTCATCATCAGCGACGACGGCAGCGTCGTCTCGTCCGCCTCCGCGGAGCACCCCGGTATCCAGTCCGACCACTTCGGTTGGGCTGAACAGAATCCCGCTGACTGGTGGATCGCTGCGCAACGAGCGATTCAGGAGGCGCTTGCCGCTCTGGAGTCGCCGGACGCCCTTCACGCCGTTGGGCTCACAGGCCAGATGCACGGCTGCGTAATGCTCGACGCCGCCGGAGCTGTTCTCCGTCCGGCGCTCATCTGGTGCGATCAACGGACGCAGCCTGAGTGCGATTGGCTGACGGCTACAGTTGGCTTTGAACGGCTCATCGAGCTTGTGGGCAATCCAGCTCTGCCCAACTTCACGCTCACCAAGCTGCTTTGGGTCAAGCGCCACGAGCCGGAGATCTTCGCCCGCATCGCTCACGTGCTGTGCCCGAAGGACTATATCCGCTACCGTCTCACCGGCGAGTTTGCGATGGACGTCCAGGAGGCAAGCGGAACGCTGCTGCTCGATGTGAAACGGCGCCAGTGGTCGACCGAACTCGCAGAGCTCGCCGGCATACCCGTCCGCTGGTTGCCTCCCCTCTTTGAGAGCCCTGAAATCTGCAGCCGTATCAGCTCCGAAGGAGCCGCCGCAACCGGCCTTTCTTTGGGTCTGCCTGTAGCCGCCGGAGCCGGCGATCAGGGAGCGGGCGCAATCGGCATGGGTATCCTCTCGCCCGGCAGCGTCTCCGCCACCATCGGCACCAGCGGCGTCGTCTTTGCCGCTACCGACGAGCCCGTCAAGGATCCGCGCGGGCGACTGCACACCTTCTGCCATGCCGCGCCGGACCTCTGGCACGTCATGGGTGTCACAAACGGAGCAGGCCTGAGCCTTCGCTTCTTCCGCGACACCTTCGCGCCATCAACCAGCTATGACGATCTGCTTGCCGAAGCAGCAACGGTGCCTCCGGGTTGCGACGGTCTGATGTGGGCCCCTTACCTCTTCGGGGAACGAACCCCCCATCTCGACGCCGAAGCGCGGGCCGCCTTCGTCGGGGTAACCGCGACCCATACGCGGGCCCACTTTCTCCGCGCCGTGCTCGAAGGTGTCGCGATGAGCCTGCGAGACTCCCTGACTCTCTTCGCCGATCTGAACGTCCCTGTCACCTCCATCCGGCTTGGCGGCGGCGGTGCCCGCGGAAGACTCTGGCGTCAGATCCAGGCCGATGTGTACGGCAGGCCGGTGCAGATGCTGGCGGCCGAAGAGGGTGGCGCATTCGGAGCAGCGCTTCTCGCCGGCACCGGAGCCGGCGTCTGGCCCAGGATTCAGGCAGCGTGCGCCGATGCGGTTCACGTTGCGGAGACCATTGAACCCTTCCACGCGGCGGCGATGGATGAGGTCTATCGGCGATACCGTCGCATTTACCCCGCCCTGCACGAGATACGAGGCTAAACGCATGCAAGACATCGGAGTTGCAGTGATCGGGTTTGGGCTTGCCGGGCGCGTCTTTCATGCACCCTTCGTCTCCGCCGTACCCGGCCTGCGGCTGCAGGCCATCGTTCAGCGCCGGGGCGACGAAGCAGCCATCGCCTATCCTCAGCAAAGCACAGGAGTCCGGGTGCTTCGTTCAGTCGAGGAAGCCATCACAGACCCGCAGATCCAGCTGGTTGTGGTTGCCACACCGAACGACACCCACGCCGCGCTTGCCCGGGACATGCTCCGGGCCGGAAAACACGTTGTAGTGGATAAGCCTTTCGCCGCAAGCGCGGGGCAGGCATGCGAGCTCGCCTCGCTCGCGCAGGAATGCAAACTCGTTCTGGCTCCATTCCACAATCGCCGCTGGGATGGCGACTTCCTCACCGTAAAAGAGCTGCTTGCGGCGGGAACTCTGGGCCGCCTGGTCACATTCCAGTCCCGTTTCGATCGATTTCGCCCCTCCCCACGAGAAGGAACCTGGAAGGAGACGGCCAACCCGGCCAATGGCATTCTCTTCGACCTCGGACCGCACCTCGTCGATCAGGCCCTGGCGCTCTTTGGCACTCCGCAGACCATCACAGCCAGCGTTCGACAGGAGCGGGATCAGAGCTCCATCGAGGACGCCTTCGACATCGTCCTCACCTTTAGTCATCTCCGTGCAACTCTGAGCGCCACCATGATCGCCGCCGAGGCTGCACCCCGGTTTCTGCTGCACGGGACGAAAGGCAGCTACCGCAAGGCCGGTCTGGATCCTCAGGAACCCGCGCTCGTCGGCGGAGCCACGGTACCGCGGATGGGAGCCGAAGAGGAATGGCTGCGTGAACCGCAAGCCATGTGGGGAGACCTGGTGATCGCCCCTGATCCGGTGACCGCTCCAGGCAAGCTGGAGCGATCCACAGTCCGAACCGAACCCGGAGATTACCGCGGCTTCTACGCCAACGTACGTGACGCAATCCGCGGCACGGATCAGCTGGCCGTCACGGCAGACGACGGCCGGCGCGCCATCCGCCTGCTCGAAATGGCGCGCGAGAGTTCACGCGAGGGACGAACTCTTCAGGTCGACCTCTCCTGAACTTGGGGAAAAGTCACAGGGACGAGTCGTCTGCAGCCACAGACATCGCCCCGGATCGGCTTCCAGACCGGCAGAGTGCAGGGCCGCGGACTCACAGACCGGCATCGCCGGTCAGATCAGCCGGCGAACCGTCCGCCGGACCAGCTCCGTGGTAGCGCCGTAGAGCAGATGCGCTGCCGCGGGCGTGGCATAGGAGGCCGCCGATGCGTCCTTCGGCGATCCGGAGAGGTTCAGAGCCGGAACAGCCAGCAGATCGGCCCCGGCAAAGAGCACACCGCCAAAGGTCAGCCCGAAGCCAGAGCGAACGGCAGGCAGGTACTCCGCGAGACCGCCATACACACCGCCCATCAGCGCACCGAAGCTGTAGTGAACGAGAGGGCCGCCGGTCTGCTTTGCCGCCCAGGAGAGATGCTCGCCGCGGGTCACCGTATTGACGAGCGCGTCGGCGGCCTTCATGGTCGCGTCCGGCTGCGGATCCTCCTTTTGCTGCTCCCTCTGCTCGTGTAGCTCCTTGTTCTCTTCGTCGCTCTGAAGAGCCTCCTGCAGCTTCGGTCCAGCGCCGGTGGTGAACTGGTTCATGACCCAGGCGGCAACGACGCCGCCGATGGCGCCCGCTAGAATGCCGCGTACCGGGTGCTTGCCCGCCTGACTACCCATTCTGTTCTCCTTGTGCTCGCTGCTTTGTTGAGAGATGCGGCGGACTCCTGTGCCGTGGTCTTCGCGAACAGTATCATCGCGCGGGAACGCGGTTGCTTTACGTCGGATCCTGGCCGTACGTGGCTGTCTCGCCATGCTTGCGGAAGTAGTGCCGGTCGAGCAGCGCCTGCGACACGACGTCAGCCTCGCTCTTCAGCGTCAGTGTTCGGTAGGCCATACGAGCAACCGTCTCGAGAATGACGGCGGTTCGGGCGGCGTCGTGCACGCTTCTGCCCCAGACAAAGGGGGCGTGGCCGGCGACGAGGCAAGCAGGAACGGCAAGCGGGTCGAGAGCGAAGGCAGAGCCACCGGTTTGGCTGGGGTCCGGGCTCATGGCGCCGCCGGCATCGGCGGCGTGGGTGGCATCGCCGGGGACGGGTCTGGTCTGGATGGAACCGGAGGCGGAGAGGCGGAAGCACCGGACGATGGCCAGACCGGTCTCATGCTCGTAATGGCCGGCAATCGCGTCATCGTGCAGCGGCTTCGTGCAGGGAATCGCTCCGTGAAAGGTATCGGCGTGAGTGGTGCCAAAGGCGGGAAGGGAGAGACCGGCCTGAGCAAAGGAGGTGGCAAACTCGGAATGGGTGTGCACAACGCCACCAATGGCAGGGAACTCGCGGTAGAGCAGTGTGTGTGTTGCGAGATCAGAGGAGGGCTTGAGAGCGCCTTCCACGATCGTTCCGCGGAGGTCAGTCACCACCATGTGTTCAGGCCGGAGATCGTCATACTCGACGCCCGAAGGCTTGATCACGATCAAGCCCTGCTCTCGATCAACACCCGAAGCATTGCCGAAGGTATAGAGAACCAGACCTCGCCTGACAAGTTCAAGGTTGGCTTCAAGGACCTGTTCGCGAAGTGACTGAAGCAGCATGGCGCCTGGTTCTCCGTATGGTAGATACCTGCATGGTAAGCGGGTGATGGCATTACGTGTAGAACGACACCCGCTGTGACGCTACACTCGGGTCCATGGAAATCCACGCGCCGCAAGGTCCCGTGCACGGCTTCAAGGACTTTCTTATCCACATCGCCATTGTGACACTCGGCATTCTGATTGCGTTCGGGTTAGAGGGGTTGAGAGAGACGATTCACAACCGGCATCTCGTGCGTGAGACACGAGAGTCCATGCACGAAGAAATGACAGCAAATCTGGAGCATGTGCAACTCGAGTGCGGCCATGTTACCCGCTATAGTACGGCCTTAAAGGAAGCGAGCGAGGCGATGCCGGCGCTTGCGCAGCGAAGTCAGGCGGAGTTCGGCGCGAGACTAAGAGCGGACTACAACCCTGGTTACATCCTTGTCGCGAATGCATGGGAGACGGCGCTCTCAACCGGAGTTCTGGCGCACATGCCTACCCTTGAAGTTGCCGCATATGCGTATGCGGCGCAGGGCGTCCGCAAATACAACACTGTGCAAGATACAACTCGGCCAGCCGACACGCGTGTGAAGGCATTTGCTGCAGCGCACGCTACGCTGACACCTTCTGACTTACAGCAAGAGACTGAATTGCTTCTGATCTTTACTTCCACCGAGAGCGATCTTTCCTACATGTGTCCGCAGGTTACGGCTGATATCGAACGGGCAGTGCGGGCAAGTGCACCCTGAGATTGCTAGTAAGTGACAGGACCGCGCTCCTTCGCCGAGTCGAGCAGGAAAAACATCTGCTTGCTAGAGTAAGTGGATGACAGGTGAGACTCAACAGGTGGAGCGGCCGGCGGCATCGGAGACGCAACACGATGCAGGTCTGCCGCGCGGCTTCCTGTGGGGGGCGGTACGGGCAGGGATCAAGGCCAGCGGAAACCCTGATCTGGCAGCCGCATCTGTCGCAGGCGGCGGAGTCGCGGCGGCCAGTTACACAAAGAATGCCGTGGTGGCCGCACCCATTACAGTCGGCCGCGAACACCTGGCCAGGACGGCCGGCCGGGTAAGCGCCGTTCTGGTAAATGCCGGCAACGCCAACTGCGCGACCGGAGCGCCAGGGATCGAGGCCTGCCGGCAGACCTGTGTGGCGGCCGCGGAGGCGATGGGCTGCATCTTCGACGAGGTCTTCCCTTCCTCTACGGGGATCATCGGCGTACCGTTTCCCCTTGACAAGGTTTTGGCAGCGATGCCGGAGCTGCGCGAATCCATGGGCGCGACCATCGAGCACGCAGAGGCGTTTGCCGCGGCCATCCTGACGACGGATACGCGGATGAAGGTGGCGCGGGCCGTGGTGGATGTGGACGAGGCGGAGGTTCGGCTGCTGGGAGTCTGCAAGGGCGCGGGGATGATTGCACCGCAGCTGGGTTTGCCGGTCGAGACTGCCGCGGCGCCGCACGCGACCATGCTGGTGTACCTCTTTACGGATCTCGCCGCCGAGGCGGAAGACCTGCGCGCGCTGCTGGCACCGGCAGTCGAGGAGAGCTTCAATGCGATCTCCATCGACGGGGATACCTCAACCAACGATAGCGTCCTGCTGCTCGCGAGCGGCGCGAGCGGCGTCGCGGCAGACGCCCGCGTGCGTGAGGCCTTTCGGAGTGCGATGTCGCTCGTCTGCCGCTCGCTGGCACGGCAGATCGTACAGGACGGCGAGGGCGTCGGCCACGTCATAACGCTGCATGTCACCGGAGCGGAGACGGAGGCCGAGGCGCATCTGGTCGCGCGAACAGTTGCGAACTCGCCGCTGTGCAAGACGGCATGGTCGGGCGCGGATCCAAACTGGGGGCGCTTGCTGGCGGCGGCAGGGCGGAGCGGCGTTCCGGTCGAAGCGGAACGCATGCGCATCGCCATCGGCGAGGTACCGGTGTTTGCGCACGGCATGGAAGTGGAAGATCTCAGCAAGGACGCCGCGCATGCCGAGATGCTCGAAGCGGAGTACACCATCGCAATCGATCTGGGGCGAGGTGAGGCAGAGTGCCGCTTCATCACCTGCGATCTCACGGCGGAGTATGTCCGGATCAACGCCGACTATTCCACCTAAGCACGGGCATTCCTGTGAAACAGATGACGAACAGGGTGCGCTGCTTATATCGTTAGAAGCGATTGCCGCGGCGGTCCTGGTTAGGGCTGGCGGGACAGACTTTCCCAGGAACGAGCCATGACAACGAAGATGGATGATGCCGTAAAGCTGGACTTTTCCGCCGAAGTCGCGGAGTGGATTGAGGCGTTTGACGACGTCGTCGCGGCTGACTGGGAGCAGGGTGCGGAGGTGATCGAAGCTCTGCGGGCGCGGGCGCGGGAGGCTGGCGTTCCGGTCGCAAGCGAGCTGACGACGCCTTACCTGAACACCATCCCGAAGCATGACGAAGTGCCGTACCCCGGCGATCGCTCGATGGAGAAGCGCGTCGAAGCACTTATTCGCTGGAACGCGATGGCGATGGTGCACGGGCAGAATAAGAAAGACGCCGGCATCGGCGGCCATATCTCAACGTACTCGTCACTGGCAACGCTTCTGGAAGTCGGCTTCAACCACTTCTTTCGGGCCAGGTACACGGGTGCCACAGGCGAGGAGCAGCCAGGCGATTTCATCTATTTCCAGGGGCATGCGTCGCCAGGGGTCTATGCGCGCGCGTATCTCGAAGGGCGCTTCGATGAGAAGCGGCTGGGAAACTTCCGCCATGAACTGCGCGGCGAGCCGGCGCTTTCAAGCTATCCGCACCCCTGGCTGATGCCGGACTTCTGGCGGTTCCCGACGGTATCGATGGGTATCGGGCCGCTCAATGCCATCTACCAGGCACGCTTCATGCGGTATCTCGAGAATCGCGGGCTCATCGAGAAGACGGATCGCAAGGTGTGGGCGTTTGTCGGCGATGGCGAGACCGACGAGGTGGATACGCTCGGAGCGATCGGGCTCGGAAGCCGCGAAAACCTCGATAACCTGATCTTCGTCGTGAACTGCAATCTGCAGCGGCTGGACGGACCGGTGCGGGGCAACAAGCGGATCATCGACGAGCTCGAGGGTGTCTTCCGCGGCGCTGGCTGGAATGTGATCAAGGTAGTGTGGGGCTCGGACTGGGATGAGCTGTTCGCGCGCGACCACAAGGGCCTCCTCCTGAAGCGGATGGAAGAGTGCGTCGATGGTGACTTTCAGGCCTTCAAGGCGAAGGGAGGCGCGTACCTGCGTCGAGAGTTCTTCGGCCGGTACCCTGAACTTCTGGAGCTTGTCGCCGATAAAACCGATGAGCAGCTGGCGCGGCTGCATCGCGGCGGGCACGATCCGCTGAAGATCTTCAACGCCTATAAGCGGGCGATCGAGCACAAGGGCGGGCCCACCGTCATCCTGGCCAAGACTGTGAAGGGATACGGTCTCGGATCGACCGAGGCGCGCAATGCGAGCCACCAGGAAAAGAAGCTGACCGACGACGGCGTAACAGCCTTCGTGCAGCGCTTCGACATCCCACTGCCGGAGGGCGCGGCGAAGGACGGGGCGTTCTACAAGCCGGGCGACGACGCGCCTGAGATCCAGTATCTGCATGCACGGCGGCAGGAGCTGGGCGGGTATCTGCCGAAGCGCGAGGTACCGGCGAGTGACTTCAAAGCGCCGGAGCTGAGTGCTCTGGCGGAGTGGACGGGCGGATCGAAGGGCCGTGAAGTCTCCACCACCATGGGGTTCGTCAGCCTCTTGCGCGGTCTGCTGAAAAATCCAAAGATCGGCAGGCTGATTGTTCCGATTGTTCCGGATGAGGGGCGAACGTTTGGGCTCGAATCGGCGATCCGCCAGGTTGGGATCTACGCGCCGGAGGGGCAGAAATACGTTCCGCATGATTCCGACATGCTGCTGAGCTACCGGGAAGAGTCAGACGGCCAGATTCTTGAGGAAGGAATCACCGAAGCGGGGTCGATGGCTTCATTTACGGCCGCGGGCACAGCGTACGCCAACTACAAGGTGCCGACGATCCCTTTCTATATGTACTACTCGATGTTCGGCTTTCAGCGCGTCGGGGACATGGTGTGGGCGTTTGCGGACTCCCGCGGCAAAGGCTTCCTGATGGGCGGGACGGCCGGACGGACGACGATGCTGGGCGAGGGTCTGCAGCACCAGGACGGGCACTCCATCGTGCTGGCCAGCACTGTGCCCACATGTGTTACATATGATCCCGCATACGTCTATGAGCTCGCGGTCATCGTGCAGGACGGCATACGACGCATGTATGAAGAGGGCGAGGACTGCTTCTTCTACATCACCATGTACAACGAGGACTACACAATGCCGGCTATGCCGGAGGGTGTTGCAGATGGCATCCTGCGCGGCATCTATAAAGTCAGACCGGCCGCCAAGAACAAGGCGACGGCCCCGATCAACGCAACCGTCCAGCTGTTTGGCTCGGGACCAATCCTGAACGAGGTCATCCGGGCACAGAGCATCCTGGCCGAAACGTACAACGTACAGGCCGACGTCTGGAGCGTGACAAGCTACAACGAGCTGCGGCGGAATGCGCTTGAGACGGAGCGCTGGAACCGTCTGCATCCCGCGGAGCCAGAGCGGGTCCCGACTGTACTTGAGGCGCTCGGCAGCACGAAAGGACCCATCATCGCCGCCAGCGATTATATGAAAGCGCTGCCGGATGGCCTTGCCCCCTGGCTGGGCCAGCGTCTGGTGACGCTGGGAACGGATGGCTTCGGCCGATCGGACAATCGCGAGCATCTGCGGCGGCACTTCGAGGTGAGCGCCGAAGCGATCGTCGGCGCGGCGCTTTCGAAGCTGGCGCGGGAGGGCTCGATCAAAACAGCGGTCGCAAAGAAGGCTTTCGAGGATCTGGGCCTCGATGTCGAGGCGAAGGATCCAGCGCGCGCCTGAGAGTCTCACCTGAAAGGCGAGGGCTCCACAGGAGCTCTCGCCTTTTGCTGCCTGCTGTACAGAGGTCCGTGGCGTTGGAAAGGCAGGGGCAATGAAGAAACAGGCTGAAACATTCGAGAACCCATTAGTTCCCCATGCTGTTCTCCAGCAGATGTATGCAGGGATGAAGGCTCTGCGGGCGCTCGAGCCCAACGCTGCGGCTCTCGCCGCCGGAGGGCACAGTCTGCGCGGCGAGGAGGCATGCCGTGCGAGTTCACTCCTGTCACTCGGAGCAGGCGATCTGGTCAGCGATGTGCCGGGGAGCGCGGTGAGAACGCAACGGCGGGGTGCCGCCGTCCTGGAGACGATGGCGCCCGGAGTTCTGCTCCTGCCGTCCATCGCAGCCGCTATAGAGCGGCTGTCTCTGGCGGTCGGGGCGGCGAGTGCTCTGCGCGTGCAGGGCGAGAGCCGCCTGGTGCTGCTGTATGCGCGTGCCGGCGAGGTTTCGCCGGCCGTGTGGAAGCAGAGCTTCGGCACAGCCGGCCGTCGTGAGCTGCCCATCATCTTCCTCGTACTGCCCCGCGCCGGAAAGCAACGTTCAGATCGGATCAGCGATCGCGCCCAGAACTGGGGTGTTCCGGGCATGCCGGTGGATGCCGCGGATGCGGTCGCGCTCTACCGTGTCATGCAGGAATCCGTTCTGCGGGCGCGTGGCGGTGACGGACCGGCGCTGATTGAGTGCGTGTCGTGGCAGCCGGCAGGTGCCGCAACGCAAACTGTCGACGTTCTGAAGGCTATGCGGCGCGTGCTCTCCGTGCGCGGTCTGCTCCCCGTCAAGGCGCGCAGCCATGCGGTGCCCCAACCAAAGTGATCCGCAGCGGCTGAGTCGCTGCGGTTTGCCGTTACACTCCGTCAGCCGCACAAGAGCAAGGAAGCCACCTTCGTCACAGGAGAAAGCTTACATCGCCAGTTACACTTAGGACGCTCGAAAAACACGCCGGGCTTGAGGTGCGAGTGTCCATCCGATTCAACCTACTCTCTGCCGCGTTGCTGGCCGGCAACGCCGTGCCCTTGCTAGCACAGGCTTCCATGCCCGGTGATCCGGCACAGGCTCCGGCATCCACGCTCGTCACCGCTACGTCTGTGCCCAGTATCCCGGTCGCGCCGCCACCAGACTCCCTTGCAGCCCCGGTACAGACTGCCTCGGTGCAGCCTCTGCCAGCTACGGCGACCCCGCGCAATCCGTTCGACGGCTACACCAAATACGGAACCCCGTTGGCCAAAGAGTTTGTCGACCGGTACGGTTCAACCTACATCCCGGTCGACAGCTGGATCTATCCGGCTATGCTGCGGCTGTACTCCATGGGCTACGCCGACTCCATGTTCGTCGGCATGCGCCCATGGACGCGGCGCGCTGTGCTGCACATGCTGCAGAAGTCCCAGGACGACATCCTGAATGGCGAGAACGCGGAGGCCCAGGAGATTCTGGCGGCGGTGCTCGACGAACTGCACGACGAGCAGCCCACCAACCAGGAGCCCCGTGGCGCAGTCTTCGGCCTGTACTCCGGGTACACGCGTCTGATGGGAATCGCCGGAACGCCGCTTCGCGATAGCTTTCACATCGGGCAGACAGTGGTGAATGACTACGGCCGTCCCTACCAGGGAGGCTTTAACAACATCACGGGCTTCAACAGCGTCAATGAGTCGGGCCGGTTTTCACTGCATGTTCGCGGCGAATACCAGCACTCGCCGTCGGCGACGGGCTACTCCAATACCCTGGCTGCTGGTCTTTCCGGGCTGGACGGAATCGTGCCGTATGCGGGCTTCAATCGCCCGCAAGCCACGATTCCCGAAGGGCCACTTGCATCCGAAAACCCGTTCCGCCTGGTGGATGCGGCCATCTCCTACCACATTGCCGATCATGAGATCTCGCTGGGCAAAACAGACGCGTGGCTTGGGCCCAACGCCGGCGGAGCGATGGCGTGGAGCAACAACGCGGAGAGCATGTACGCCTTCCGCATCAACCGGGTCGAGCCGCTGTTTATCCCCTATGTGTCGCGCATTCTAGGTCCGCTCCGCTATGACTTCTTCTACGGCAGCTTAAAGGGACACACGTTCCCGAACCATCCCTACGCGCATTCAGAGATGTTTTCACTGCGGCCCACGGAGAACTTCGAGTTCGGCTTTCAGCGGACGATTGTCTTTGGCGGCAAGGGGCACTCCCCTGTTACGCTGCACACCTTCTTCAAGGGTTTCTTCGACATTAACGACACAACGGCTGTGGAGAAGTATTCGCGCGACGATCCTGGTGCGCGCTTCAGCGACTTCACATTCTCCTACCGGCTGCCATTTGTTCGACGCTACGCAACGCTCACCCTGGACTCCATCACGCACGATGACGTGACTCCGATCAGCGCGCCGCGCCGGGCAGCTTTTCGTACCGGCCTCTACCTCTCGCAGATCCCTGGACTGCGGAAGTTGGATCTGCGAGCGGAGTCGACCATGGCGGACCAGTCCGTCCAGCGAAGTATCGCTGGAACCTTCAACTACTACGAGACCATTCAGCGGCAAGCCTACACCAACAAGGGCTTCATCTTGGGCGATTGGACCGGCCGCGAGGGCAAGAGCGGCCAGGCGTGGCTGACCTATCATCTGAGCGGAAACGAGTGGGTCCAGCTGGAGTATCTGCGGAAGAAAGACGCGAAGGACTTCATCCTCTACGGGACTACCCAGAACCAGTTCAAGGCCGAGGTGGTCAAGCGGCTGCGGCCTGACATCGAGCTGGATGCATTGGTTCAGTACGAACGCTGGAAGGCACCGGTCTACAAAACCGGTCTGCAGACTGACACGACGGCAACCGTGCAGCTTACCTTCTATCCTCAGCTGCACCAGTTCACGGGCTCTCGATGACAGAACGATGGATCGCGCTGGCTCACCTGCTACGGCCGCAGGGGCGCAAGGGGGAGGTACTCGCCGAGCTGCTGACCGACTTTCCGGAGAAGCTCGTCGGTCGAAGCCACCTTTATCTCGCACGAGAGGGCTTCGCCGGGGAGCCCGCTGCGGCGCGGGCATGCTCGATCTCTGCAAGCTGGATGCCCAAAGGACGCAACGAGGGTCGGATCGTGCTCGCGATTAGGGGCGTCGAGACCATTGAGGCGGCAGAAGCCGTATCCGGCTACGACCTCCTCGTCGAGGCCGCCCACCGTGAGGCCCTTGAGGAGGGCGCGGCCTACATCAGTGACCTGATCGGTTGCTCGGTCTTCGATGGGGATCAGCTGGTCGGCGTCGTTGAAGACGTGGAGTTCCCAACCTCATCCGATGGCCGCAGGCGTCTCGAGGACGCCAGCCCTCTGCTGGTCGTCACCCTTGCGGGCGATCTCGGAGAGGCAATGCTTCCCTTCATCAAAGGTTTCCTGCGCACGATCGATCCCGTCGGCAAGACGATTCACATGGACCTCCCGCCGGGGCTGCTCGACCTGAGCACAGCGACCTCCGGTGAGGAATCGTAAATCGGCTCTGCTCAGAAGCGGCAGGCAAGACCGAGCGAGACAATGGGATACACCTGCAGAAAGCGCATATCGCTCTGCAGCGTATTGACCTCCTTTGTCAGATTGCTCTGAACCTGCGGGTCGGTTGCAGCGTTGAAGCAGCCCTGCATGGTGCAGGCAGTCCCGCTCAGCTTCAGATTCAACGTAGGCGCCCGCATGTAAGCGCCGCCAAACTCGAACGGCATGGAGACATGGCGGCCGCTCCGCGGAAGAATATTGCCAAAGCCCAGCAGCACCATCGGCGCGATCTGCTTGCCATACGCGATACTGGCCGCACCGTGGATCGGATCGTCGACACTGTTGATGTAGTTTGTGCCGCCGAGAGAGAAGGTCTGCGCTTCGACCACGTCAGCTGTTCCGCTGATGCTGTTGCGAAAGTAGAGCGCACCCGCGCTGACATGGAAGGCCCCACGATGCGGAAACCAGTCGACCGTGGCCCGGCCTGAGGTGAATTTTAGACCGGGGCTGTAGTCGATTCCGTCAATATTGAATGGGTAATGCAGCAGGACATAGTTCCCGCCCGCCCGCACATTCAGGGTGCGGGCCACCGGAATCGCAAGCTCCGCCCCCGCTCCAAGGCTGCTGGCCGTGAGCCCGAAGGCCACCGCCCGGAACGGCCGGACACGCGGCTGATCTCCGCGAAGCGGAGACGGCAGATCGCGCACCTTCGCCGGCTTTGGCGTCAGAATGACAGGGGCCGCCAGCGCCGCAACAGACGCGCCGGGGGACGTGCCCGCAGGCGTAGCCGGCATGGAGGCAGGCGCAGCCGGAGCGAAAGCGGGTGCAGCTGGAACGGAGGCAGGCGCAGGGAGCACTGGCTCCCCGTAACTTGAAGAGGCTGCCGGGCTCTCTCCGGTCGGCTCCGGCTCTGTTGCTACCGAAGTGGAGCTGCTCGCCGTCACCATGACGTCGAGCGCTGGTGCGTCCGCTGTGCTGCTGGTGCTGTAAAGATGCGACGAGCTCTCCGGAAGACTGATGGGCAGCGGCTCCGCGCCGGACACCGGAACCATCTGCGCGCCGGCCTGCAACGACGCAAGCGACAGCGGCATAATGAGAACGGCGGCAAAGGTGAGCTGCGACACGGGACTGGCCTTTTCGATTCCAAGCTGCGGACCTGCCGGCCGTGCAGGACCGAGATCCATCACGGCTGGTCTGGACAAACCGACGGTAGCAGCCATACCCGCGCTCGCCGATGCCTCTTCGGTTGTAGGTCGCGGTCCAGCATCATCGGCTGACCACAAGAATCGGAGGGGGGAGACTGCATGCGCTTTGATCTGGTGACGATCTTTCCGGAGTTCTTCACAGGACCATTGGACTTTGGTGTTCTGCGCCGGGCGCGGGAGCGCGGGCTGGTGGAGGTACAAACGATGGACCTGCGCAGCTTCACCTACGATCGGCACCGCACAGTCGATGACCGGCCCTACGGCGGCGGAGAAGGCATGGTGCTGAAAGCTGAGCCGATCTTCGCAGCCGTGGAGTCGCTTGCGCTCCCGGCAAAAGGAGAGCGCACGGGCGACCGGGTGCTGCTGCTCTCGGCGCAGGGCCGGCCATTCACGCAGGCCGTCGCCCAGGAGCTGGCCGCGCTCGACCGCGTCGTGCTGCTCTGCGGCCGCTATGAAGGTGTGGATGAGCGGGTCAGCGAGCTGCTCTGTGATGGCGAGATATCGATCGGCGACTACGTGCTTTCAGGTGGAGAGATCGGCGCCGCGGTGATAGTGGATGCGGTGGTGCGTCTGCTCCCGGGTGTTCTCGGAAACCCGGACTCCGCGCGGTATGAGAGCTTTGGCGCGGCAGAGCGGCACGACGGAGCCAAAGTGGATGGCGTTCCGCGCTCAACCTACGGCAGCGGCGGTCTGCTTGACTATCCGCACTACACGCGTCCGGAAAGCTTTCGCGGCGTCTCCGTCCCGGAGCTTCTCAGCGGGGGCGATCACGATGCCATCCGGCGCTGGCGTCGGCGAAAGAGCCTCGAAAAGACACTGCGGAACCGGCCGGAGCTGCTGGCCGTAGCCGATCTCAGCCCGGAGGACCAAAGTGTCCTGGCGGAGCTGCGGCGCGCTGCCGAACCAGTTCCCGAATGAACGGAGAGCCAAATACGTGTACACTTTGGAATTGAGTCCAACCTAGGAAAGTTGTGTCATGTCAATCAATCCAATCATGCAGAAGCTGGCCGCGAAACTTGAGCGGACCGACCTCCCCGCGTTCGCTCCGGGCGATACCATTCGTGTTCAGGTAAAGATCAAGGAAGGCGAAAAAGAGCGGCTGCAGGCCTTTGAAGGTCTGGTCATCTCCTCGCGCAAGGGCCCGCAAGGTACCTTTACTGTCCGCAAGATGAGCTTTGGCCAGGGCGTTGAGCGCATCTTTCCGTACAACTCCAAGGTCGTCGACAAGGTCGAAAAGATCCGTTCCTTCCAGGTTCGCCGCGCCAAGCTGTTCTATCTCCGCGGTCTGCGCGGCAAGGCGGCTCGTCTGCGTGAAGTAGCCCGCGCAGTCTAACTGCGTCTCCGTTCGGCGGTAGGACCCTGGCTTCGGCTGGGGTCTCTGTCTTTTGCGGTGCGTCCTCGTTCGCCTCTGTTTGCGCCGACTTTCAGTCGTCCGCTCGCCACGATAGACTTGAGACTCCAGTGGCTGAAAAGTTGTCAAAAGCCGGTGCAACCTCCCGCAAGCGCCTGACTCCGCATGCGGCAGCGGTACAGGCCGTCACGCGGGCCACTGCAAAGCAGCGCATGCTCAAGCAGCTGATCTGCTCGGACGCGGCCGAGCAGGCGCTCCGCTATCGCGGCTACGCGCAGATTGCAGGAGTCGATGAGGTTGGCCGTGGAGCTCTTTTCGGTCCAGTGGTGGCAGCAGCCGTCATTCTGCCCAGGCGCATGGCGCACCTTGCACAGGCGGGTCTGAAAGACTCCAAGCAGATGACGCGAGAGGATCGCGAACGGCTGGATAAACGCATCCGCAGGACAGCCGTGGCGGTGAGCGTGGCCGAGGTGGACGCGGGCACGATCGACCTGATCAACATCTATCAGGCGACCCGCCAGGCCATGCTGCTTGCCGTTACCTCGCTCGCGGTTGAACCGGATCATCTGCTCATCGATGCCATGCGGGTCGATCACAGCTGCGCGCAGACGAAGCTCTTCTACGGCGACGCGATCAGCCTCTCGATCGCCGCCGCATCCGTTGTGGCCAAGGTTCATCGCGACCAGCGCATGCGAGAGCTGGACCTCGTCCACCCGCAGTACGGACTTGCCTCTCACAAAGGCTATGCGACGCCGGAGCATCGCCGCGCGCTCAAGCTGCATGGGCCGTGTGCGCTCCATCGCAGGAGCTTCGCGCCCGTCGCGGCCGCAGGCCCGGAGTCGGTTGAGCTCGAGCCGGCAGAGAGTACGCTCGCGGCGTCGGAGCTTCTTGAGGAGGATCTCTCTCCACTGGAGATCCTGTTTGAAGAGGCGGATCTTGAGATCGATCCCGATGAAGAGCGCTTTACGGAGGCACGCACATGGGCTTGAAGTTGATGTGCGTCGTCGCGCATCCGGACGATGAGTGCTTCGCCTTTGGCGGGGCGCTGGCTCTGGCCGCAGACCGCGGCATCGAATCCTACGTCCTCTGTCTTACAGATGGCCAGGCGGCGACGGCACGCGGAACAGCCGAGAACGGTGAAGAGCTTGGGCGGATGCGCCGCGCCGAGTTTGCCGCGTCCTGCGCGGTCCTCGGCGTCCGGCATCACGAGCTGCTCGACTATCAGGACGGCCGTCTGGAGTTTGAGGACTTCTCCCGGGTGGCCGGACGCATCGTGGAGCGCATACGGCGCTTTCAGCCGCATCTGCTCCTCACCTTCGGTGCGGATGGTGCGCTGAATACTCATGCCGATCACATGATGGTCTCGGCCCTTGCAACTGCGGCCTTTCACTGGAGCGGGCGGGAGCGGCGCTATCCCGAGCTCGCCAGACCCTTTCAACCGCAGCGGCTGTATACCTTGACGACAAACGTCTTTCTTCCGGACCGTCAACCTCCACTTCCCTCGCCCTGGAGTGTGCAGCTGGACGTCTCGGCTGTGCGGACGCGCAAGATGGACGCATTCCGGGCGCATGTGTCGCAGGCCCCGCTGATGGAGCGCACCGAGGAATTCTTTCGCGAACACGGCCAGTACGAGTTCTATAGCCTGGCTGCCGCAGCAAAGCCGCAAAGCGTCGCTTCCACAGACGATCTGTTCGCCGGTGTTGCCGACTGATTACACGCGGCGAAGCGGTGTTGGTCTGACCGTAAGGACGCGATACGAAGTGCATGGGGTCGTGAGCAGCCGGTCCCCCTCAGCCCGGGAACGTCTATCCTCCCAGTATGGACGAGCAAGAGTTCACTTCCGCCGACCCGTTTACGCTCTTTCAGGAGTGGATGAAGGAGGCGGAAGCAAGCGAACCGAACGACCCCAATGCCGTCGCGCTGGCAACTGCCGGCAAGGACGGCATGCCGAGCGTCCGTATGGTCCTCTTGAAGGGTACGTCTGCGAGTGGCTTCAGCTTCTTTACCAACGACGGAAGCGAGAAGGGGCTGCAGCTGTCAGCAAATCCTCAGGCCGCGATGTGCTTTCACTGGAAGAGTCTCAGGCGGCAGGTTCGCCTCGAAGGAACGATCAAGGATATGCCAGGCGAGGACGTGGACACGTACTTCCATAGCCGCTCGCGCCGAAGCCAGCTTGGCGCCGCCGTCTCAGCCCAGAGCCGGCCGCTCGAGAGCCGGGAGCTACTTGAAGCCCAGGTACGCGCCTTTGATGAGAAGCATCCGGGTGAGGTGCCGCGGCCAGAGTACTGGCGGGGATACTTCCTGTATCCGCTCCGTATGGAGTTCTGGAAAGACGGCCCGGATCGCCTGCACGATCGTTTTCTCTTCTCCCGCAAAGACCAGGGCTGGAGTGTTCAGCGCCTGTATCCCTAGCTGGCCGCGCACAGCAGGGGATGACGAAGTATTAACCCTGGTGATCTGCCCAGGCGTTACCAGAGAGTGATTGAGTTCGCGACTTGCCGTGTCTAAGATGGTGCACCTGCTGCATCCTAGATCAGCAAGAAGCCGGTGCTCGAGCTTGAGTTCTGGTACTCCCCGCAGTTACCCAAGGAGAAAGTATGCGCGTTGTACCGATCATTCCTTTGTTTCTTGCCCTGTCCCTTCCCCTTCCTGTTCTGGCAGCGGGGTCGGAGCAGCCGTCGGCAAAGTTCACAGTCTCACAGCAGACGCTCGTCCCGGGCATGACGCTTCAGCCCGGCTCGTACTCGATCAAGGTACTGGACCATCTGCAGGACCGCTACATCGTCCGGATCGATGCGGCAAGCGGTAGTCAGCATTCCACTTTCATCAGTGTGCAGGACCCGAAGGTAAAGAGCGCTGGAAAGACCGGAGCGGTCGCCTGGACCGCAGGTCCGGACGGCGCCTCTGCCCTGCGCGGCTTCACCTTTGGCAGCAGCACACCGGCGCTCGAGTTCGTCTATCCCAAATCTGATGCTGTTGCCCTGGCAAAACTCAACGACAGCAAAGTACCCGCGATCGATCCTGCGTCAGAGGGCCGGCCCGCTGAGGTCAGCGGTCTTACAAAAGAAGATATGGAGATTGTGACGCTCTGGCTGCTGTCTTCCTCGACAGTAGGACCTGCGGATGCGGCGCCATCCATCAAGGCGGAGAAGATGCAGCAGGTGGCCAGCAACAAGCCGCCAAAGCCGGTCATTGATCGGCTGCCGCACACAGCCAGTGCTCTTCCGGCAACCCTGCTGGCGGGACTCATCGCAGCGACCGGTGCATCCTTGCTGCGGCGCCGGCGTCTCGCGGACCGGTCCGCCTCCTAGGCGATGCTGGCCGATGAATCAGGCAGACGGGCGTTCCATGGCTTGGAGTGGCTGTTGTGGTTGGCAGCCACTCTTTGTCTAGGCACCATTCTGCTCGCAGCTGTGACATCCCTTCGGTCGCGGCAGCAGGCCTTCGCCATGTCACTCCCGGGATCGCCCGGGGCGGCACACAGCCAGGGAGATACTTCCGGAGCTTCACAGAACTCCGCCAGCCGCCCGGCTCGTCAGCCCGGAGATGTCATCGGAAAGCTCGAGATTCCCATCATCGGTCTGTCCGTTCCCATGACGGCTGGTATTGAGAGTTCAAGTCTGCTCAGGGGCGTCGGCCACATCGAGGGCACCGCCTACCCTGGTGGCCTTGGAACCCTGGGGCTGGCCGGCCACCGCGACACCTACTTCCGTCCGCTGCGCCGCATTCAGACGGGCATGGACATCCGTGTGACGGATGCCTCCGGCACCTACCACTACGAGGTCGACTCCACAGAGGTCGTCTCCCCCGAGCAGGTGGACGTGCTCGCCATTCGATCAAGGCCCGAGTTGACCCTTGTCACCTGCTTTCCCTTCGATTACATCGGCGCTGCGCCGAAGCGTTTCATCGTGCATGCCCACCTGCTCTCAGCATCGCCGGATGCTGCGGCTCTTCCCAAAGGGAACTGAGCGCGCAAACGCACAGGCACTCTCCGGAATAACAGAGAAGTTGTACAGACCCTAAGGAGACCGTGGGCAACCATGAGAACGCAGGACGACGGGAACAAGCGGCCCACACGCCGACCAAACCGTCCGGCAACCTTGTCCGCAGGATGGCTGACCCCGATGAAGATTCGCGTACTTCTCGCCTGTTCCCTGCTGACGGCTGGCCTCGCGCTTGCCGTGGAACGAAAGATGACGGCACAGACCAATCTGCAGGTCACCTATGGTCCGCAGGGAGTGCAGCAGATCAGCTATCGCGGCGTGTCGCTTGAGGATGTAAGCCAGAATCCAAGTGACGCATTCCATATCTGGCACATGAAGATGACGGACCTTCAGGGGGTCATCAGTACGAGTGGGCAGTACGGCTGGGGTGAGAGCAACAACGGCAGGCAGTGGGACGCGGGAAGCAAAACCTGGACCTATCCCTTCACGTGGGGATCGATCCGGGTGCAGTTTCAGCAGGCCGGTGACACTCTCAACATGAACGTGACCGAGACCAACAACGCCTCCTCCGGCATGGTTCTTGAGGGCGCCTCGATCTTCCCCTTCGTGCTGCACTTCCCTGCCTTGCCGGCAGGTTTTAACAATGCAAGCTACCCCCAGCTCAGCTACAACACGACAGGCCCGAGCGCGCTGGCAGCCGACTTCGGATCTGGCCTGGTTGCGGCCGTCGTCCCCAGCGCGTCGAAGCCGCTGTACACCGGCTTCATGCCGGCCAGTCAGCCAAATGCCTATACGCCGCTGATCAGCACCACGACACCCGATGGCCTGGCCACCTTCCAACCGCATCTGGACCGGCCCGTGCTTCCCGGGCAGACGGATAGCTTCACCGTCTCGCTGCGCTTTGCGGCCTCCGGAACGCCGATCGCGTCACTCTCGGCCGATGCAGACCAGAGTTGGACGAAAACATGGCCGTCGGCCCTGAATTGGAGCGACCGGCGCATCATCGGCACGGCCTACCTGGCGAGTTCACCAACCGGTGACCCCACAAAGCCGGGCGGCTTCCCGAATAACCCGCGTCGCTACTTCAACGATGCACAGGCCAGCGACTTCGACATCACGACTGCAGCGGGGCTCGTCAAGTTTCAACGGCGTGTGCTCGATCAGGCGGCAGCAACCGTCGCCAACCTGCAGCACCTGAACGCGCAGGGTGTCATCACATGGGATATCGAGGGCGAACAGTATCCGCAGGAGACAAGCTACGTCTGCTCGCCGGATCAGATCGGCACGGTTGCGCCGGAGATGGAATCGATCGTTCGGGATCCGAGCTCCCGCTACGCCGGCATGAAGCTCGACGATGCGTACTTCAAGACCATCCACGACGCAGGATTTCGCGTCGGTGTCTGCGTGCGGCCGCAGCAATTTGTGCAGAATGCCGATGGTACGGCGGGCCAGACCTACCTGCCAGACTCTCAGATCGCGTCCCAGATCATTCGCAAGATGAAGGCGGCCCACGATCGCTGGGGAGCCACCCTCTTCTACCTTGATTCAACGGTGGAGACCAACGGGGCCACGCTCGACGCCTCCATCTTCCAGCAGGCCGCCGCCGCTCTCCCTGACTCTCTCTTGATTCCGGAGGAGTCGACGCCAAAGTTCTACGCGTACACCGCTCCGTTCAAGACCTTTCTCTTTCACGGGGATCTGGGAACCGATGCTTCGGTCTATGGCTTCTACCCCCACGCCTTCAGCGTGAACCTGGTTAACGACGTGGACCCGGCCAGGCTTGCCGCGGCGCGCACTCAGCTGACAGCAGCTGTGCGCCATGGCGACATCCTCATGGTGCATGCCGACTACTGGCAGGCAAATAACCCGACAGTGGTGCAAATCTACGCCGATGCAGGCTCCGGGCCAACAACACCGCCGCCCGTGCCGCAGCCACCTCCCCCTACTCCGACCGCGCCCTCCACTCCAATTGCACCCCCTGCTCCGCCCTCGCCCGTCAGCACCGCTCCATCTCCGTCCGCCCCCGTACAGGCGCCCACCTCGCCCGCGGTGGCGATCACGCGGCCGGGCGCCAACGCGGTCCTCTCAGGCGCGACCACCGTGTCTGCTCAGCTGACGCTTTCACTCGATGCGGCCGGCTCCTATCTGATGGTTGATGGCGTTGCCGTTGGTACACGACGCATCACGCAGGCACCCTACCAGTACGCGCTCGACACGACCACGCTTGTGAACGGGTCTCATACCTTGCAGCTTTGGGCTCACGACACCGGCAATAACACCGTTCTCTCCAGCCCGGTCGCTGTCACGGTGTCGAATCCGAGTGTCGCAGCAGCTGCCATGGCACCTTCCCCATCCGTGCTGGACCTTCCCGCGACCACCGGCTCCGGACCCGTTCGATTGACCTATCCGCTCAGTGGACAGGCGCTCTCGGGAATCGTCGAAGCCACTGCCGCAATGACGCGGGCACTGGATGCGGCAGGATCCTACCTGCTGATAGATGGCGTGGAGGCGGGATGGAAGCACGTAGGCTCCGCGCCCTTCCTCTATGAAATTGATACGTCCACGTTGAGCGTTGGCCAGCATACATTACAGGTCTGGGCGCACGACACCGCGAATGAGACGCTCCTGTCGAACATCGTTACAGTTTTTGTCTCTCACTGACACTGCCGCCGCGCAGCACGCGCACATCGCCACCAGGAGACAACGTCACAGCGCTCGCCAGTGCCGCGTACCTAGGCTGCTCCGGTGGCGACAACCGCTTCGCGGTTCGTCTTCGACTTCAGAAGCAGATGCTCGCGCGCGCGAATCGTCTGCTGCAAATGATCAAGGACCACCATCATGTGCCGCGGAGAGCTGCTGTCCTGCACGCGTGTGAGGATCAGGTGGCCTTTCTTGCCGAGCGTGACCGTCAACTTCCATGAGTGATCGTTCAGCCGGTTGAGAAATGTAGCTTCGTACGATTCGTCCTGCAGGAGCATCTGCACGGAGGCAAAGCTAAGGTCATGGCAGGCCCCACGAACGACCTGCCAGCACTCTTCAATGGAGTTCGCGGCGGCAAGCGATCGTGTGAGCTCCTGCATGTAAATCTCTTCTTTGAGGACGCGCAGCACCATGCGGTGCGTCAGAGTCTTGCGAGCGGCGCTGAGTTCCACATAGCCGAGATAGTTCACACCCGTCCAGACAAGGGCGCAGAACACCAGGAGGATCAACCCACGAAATTGATAGCTCGTAAAGCTCTGCAGAAGAGCCAGAAAGGCTGCCAGCGCAGAGACGCCGTACAGAATGAGAGCAGCATCGCGCGGCTTGAAGCCCCGCGCCAGCACCATGTGGTGAATATGCCCGCGATCTCCCTGGAAGATCGGTTTGTTCCGCAGCATCCGCCGGCCGATCGAAAGACTGACGTCGATCAGCGGCAGCGCCAGCGCCATCAGCGGGGCCGCCATCCCCAAGAGCGTTCCCGTGTGCTGACTCCAGATCAAGCTGAAGCAGCCCAGCATGAACCCGATGGTCAGACTTCCACTATCACCCAGGAAGACGGAGGCAGGACTAAAGTTATAGCGCAGAAAGGCAAGCAGACAGCCGGCCAGCGGCGCGGTCGCCATGGCGAGCCCAAGATTGCCCTGAATAATAGCAACAATCAGCGTGGTGGTAGTTGCAAAAAGACCGACACCTGTTGCGAGCCCATCCAGCCCATCGATCAGGTTGACGGCGTTCGTGCAGCCGATAAGCCAGAGCAGGCTGAGCGGAACCGTGATCCACAATGAGCCGGGGTGTCCGTTGGAGAGTGAGATCCGCGCTCCCAGCGAGACGGCAAAACTCGCCGCGAGCAGCTGCCCGCCGAGCTTCTGCCAGGGCTTCAACGTAAGCAAATCGTCAAGCAGCCCCGTCAGGAAGATGATGGCGACTGCCGGCACAAGCTCCAGAATCAACGTGCTGTGTTGGATCGAAAGGCGAGCTCCTGCAGGAGCAAAAAACAGCATCAGCCCCATAGCCCCGGCATAGGAGAGCACGATGGGAATGCCGCCGATACGCGGTATCGGTTTGAGGTGAAACTTCCGCAGCTCATCCGGGTGATCCACGATATCGAAGCGAAGGAACAGATCACGGCACAGCGGGGTAAGAACCAGGCAAAGAGCGAACGCAAGTAACAGAAAAGCAGTCAAAGCATGCATCGTCGGGGTTCTCCTTTCGTCAACCGATCAAGTCAGAGAAGCAGAGTTGGCCGAGCGTACGGGATACGGCGATGGGGAGACGTGCGGTGCGTCGATGCGGTGCGCATCGAGGATGGAAAGAAGGCGCGACACACCATGAGGAAGGTCATAGTGATCGAGCAGAGCGCGTCGCGCAGCGATTCCGGCCACGCGAACCTCGTCGGGGTTGTCAGCAAGCCGGCGCAGAAGAGCAGTCAACCCTTCCGTGTCGCCGACATTGATGTGCCAGCCGCAGCCTGACCGAGCGATGATGCGCGCCGGCGTCGCCGCAGCAGGACCGATGAAGAGCAAAGGTCTGCCCGCAGCCAGGAGGCCATAGACCTTGCTTGGAACGACGGACCCGCAGCAGGCGTCCCGCTGCGTGACCAGGCCGATATCTCCAGCAGCCAGACTCTCGCTCAGGCTCTCGCGCTGCACATACGGCCGCAACTCGACCGAGTCGATACCCTGTTCTTCGACAAAGGTCAGAAGCTCGGCGCGGCGTCCTCCGCTGCCCACAAAGAGGAAGCGAAAGCGTGGATCCCCGCGAAGAGCACCGATGCTGGCAGTGATGGTGGAGAGGTCGTGCGCCAGCCCAAGATTGCCTGAATACAGCACCACCAGAGCTGCCGTGGTCTCCCGCCGCGCGAGAGGAACGATCGCAGAGCCATCCGCCCAGTTCTCCGCGACGAAGATCCGTGAGGGCACAATGCCACGACGCACCAGGCGATCCTTCATGCACTCGCCAAGGGCGATGATCCCGGTGGCCGACCGACGTGAGAAGTCTGCCAGCAAACCCGTGACACGATCCGCCAATCCACCTGCCTTGAAGTACGCCAGGTCCACCGCAACATCAGGGTAGACGTCCATCTCCCAGATGAAGTGTCGCGAACCGCGAACGGCTTTTATCAGCGTGCCCAGCAGCGAGAGCAGCGGAGGTGTTGTAAGCGTAAGAACCAGATCCTGCTTCGGCAGCAGCAGGCCGTGGATCGCGGCCGAGACATAGAACGTGAGATAGGAGAGCAGGCGGCCCACCGTCCCCCGAACAAAGGGCAGAGCTTTCACGCGAAACACACGGACTGGCGGCGCGTCCACAGCATCCGCCGAAAGCGCGTAGCCGCCCTTGTCCGAGCTGATCGCGGTGACCTCATGGCCCTCCGCCGCCAGCGCTCGTGCAAGATCCGTCAGCAACTGGCTGGTCGCCGCGGAATCCGGCCAGAAGAACTGGTTCAGCAGAAGGACTCTCACCGAATCACCTCCTGCCAGATCGGCTCGAGGACGCCGCCGGCGCGCCGGAGCACACGCTCCTTCACAAACACTGCCGGGTTTCCGGCAAAGATTTGGTACGCGGGGACCCGTCCTGAGACAACACTTCCTGCACCCGCGACTGCTCCTTCTCCGATCGAAGTTCCTGGCAGAAGAAGACACTTCGCACCAGCCCAGGACCCGTGTTCCAGATCAATCGGCGCGATCTTGAGTCCAAATGCTGGATCCGTCCAGTCGTGATTGCCCGTGCAGAGATAAGCGCCTTGCGACAGGCAGACGCTGCTTCCCAACCTGACCAGCGTAAGGTTATCGATCCAGACCTGCTCGCCTATCCAGCAGTCATCACCCACCGAGAGATGCCACGGGTACTTGACTGTCACATGCTGGCGGATGACGACCCGCTGACCAATCCGCGCGCCAAAGATCCGCAGCAGCGCAACCCGTGCCGCGGAGGAGGCAAACCAGGTGGATCGGAAGAGCGGAAGACCGAGAAACATCCACAGGCTTCGCCAGACACAAGAGCGACCGGGCGAGTACCAGGAGTTGTCGTACCGGCGAAGATCAATCGGTGTCATCGGCCCGCCTCCGGAAGAAGCAGATCAACATGGACCGGTGCCGGCCCACCTTGTACCCAGCTGTACACCTCATCCATCTGCCGGGCGACAGTGGTCCAGTTGTAGTGAGTGCGCACAAACTCCCTGCCTCGCACGCCGATGGCCGCGTTGGTTCGCGGTCTGTTCTGGAGCATCCCCTCGAGAGCCTGCGTAAGAGGTGCAATCTCGGCCGGAATGACCCAGCCGGCATGAAGGTCAGCCACCTCCGGGAGATTGCAGTGCTCGGAGACGATAACCGGCAGGCCCACGCCCATCGCCTCCAGAACCGACACGCTAAGGCCTTCTGAAAAAGAAGGCAGAACAAAGCACTCTGCTGCTGCAAGCGCACTCCACTTCAGATCGTCACGCAGCATGCCGGTAAAGAGCACAGCCTCACGCAGCTGCTCTTGCTCAATCAAGGTCGTCAGACGAGCGCGGGTGCCTTCAAAGTCCGGACCGGCAAGAACCAGGTGAGCGTCCGGCCAGCGAACAATTATTTGCTTCCACGCATGCAAGAGCAGATCCAGGCCTTTCTTGAAGTGAATTCTTCCGAGAAAAAGGACAATTCTCTTCCCTTTGAGCGCAGGATGTTGCATAAGGAAAGCGTCAGAAGAGATCTGGTTCGGAATGCGAACTCCATTTGGAACGACCGCTATCGGCGCGGTGCAGCCGAAACTTCGGTAATCCTGTGCCTCCGCCCGGGTTAAAGCGTGCAGGCAGCTGGCTCGCTCGAGGTTTGGCCGTTCGAGCAGGGCCGCGTACACCAGCTTCTTCAGACGCTTGTTCCGTAAGGCCCACGGTTCCAGCATTCCATGCGCGGAAAGCACATACGGCAGCCGCTGTGTGCGCGCGGCGCGTGCGGCAATCAGGGTGCTGTGCTCCCACAATCCGTGCACGTGAAGGCCATCCGCCTGGCGCAAGAGATCGCGAAAGCGCAGCCGCAACGAGCCGTCACGCAGCCACGCCCCTCGACCCGCAGGCCATTCTGTCAGTGTGAGTTCCGCAAAGTTCGCCGCGGAGAAGAGCTCGCCGGGAGCGCAGAATGCTGCAAGTGCCATAGATATATGGCCTTGCGCAGCAACCGCTGTACTCAGCTGCGGCACCACCGCACTCAGCCCCCCGTACCGCGGATCCAGATGCGTCACAACACTGATCCATCGGCTGGCCGCGTGAGCGGCAGCGCTCGACGGGGTTTCCGCAGAGAATCGGGATGAGGCGGCAAAGGGCAAGGCGTTCTTCCGTTGGTGATTGTGCGCTGGCGGGCCTGTGTGCGGCTGTAAAGCCTCAGTTACCTGCTGGCCAGAGATTAAGGACGTTCCTGGATATCCGGGGTCGCTGCGCTCGGGGCGCCCGCCCCGGACTCGTTCAGTACGCGTGCAATTTCCTGACCGAACTGCTGTGGTGTGTACGCACTAATGATCTGGATAGATGCTTCCCCCATCGCTCTCCGGGCCTCCGGTGTCAGTTCGGCGATCTGCCGCAGCCTTTCGGTCAGGATCGTGATGGAGGCGGGAACAAAGGTAAAGCCATTCTGGCCTTCGTGGACCAGATCCTCCGCACAGCCGCACTGGGACGAGACGAGCACCGGCAGCCCGCAGGCCATGGCCTCGTTGACCACCAGACCCCACGGCTCGCGTGTGCTGGGAAGAACAAAGCAGCCGGCCCTGGCATAGAAGCGCGGCAGCTCACGCGAGGAGCGAAGGCCAGCAAAGACGATCTCGCTTGCGAAACCGGAGGCCCTGGCTGTGGCCTCGAGCGCAGGCAGAGTGGGGCCGTCGCCGACCAGGACCAGCGCCCACTGGCCGCCCTCCCGCCGAAATTGGAGCCAGGCAGCTAAAAGCGTCTCAATGTTCTTCTCCGGTGCGAGCCGCCCCACGTACAGGAAAAAAGGCTGCGAGGGCAGATCGAGGGTCTCCGGGCAGGACGCGGCTCTCTCCTCGACTGCGGCGGCTGCCAGAGCTGCATTGTCAACGACATCGTAGCGCTCGGCCACGCGGTCCATGGGAAAGCCCAGCTGTGCGAGATAGCGGCGATGCGCACTGCCGCCGGACACCGCCGCATCGAAAAGGGTTCGGATCAAAAGAGACTTTGCCGCCTCCCTCCATCCCACCCGTCTGTGATCAAAGGCAGTGCTCTCCGTCATCAGGATGCTGGTGCGGGAGTGAGCTTTGGCCCACAGCGCGGCTGCAATGGCAGGCAGCGTGTAGTACCCGGGCACCAGCACCGCAGCCGGATCAAGCCGCGTCAGGTGCCGCCAGACCAGCCGCGAAAGGTGAAGCTTGCCGGCCTCGTGCCAGCCTGTCTGCGGCAGAAGAGTTTCAACCGGAAGATGCGGCGGAAGCTCCTCGCGAAACTTCAAGCCGGCATGCACGCCGATGCCCCCGACCAACTCCACGCCCGCCACGCGCCCCGCGAGCTCCGGATGCGCAAGCAGGCCTTCAAAGCGCGCCACATGGTAGGCATACCAATCGATCCAAACCACCGCCAGTCGCAACGGTCGTAGTCTCGCAGAGACGGGGTTCTGACGCGAAACCCGACTCGGGTCCTCATTCTGGTCCTGACTCCAGTCCTCGATCACCGGGCTTCTCCAATATGTTGCTGTCTCAGCCAAAATCAGCGCTCCTTCCGGCCAGCACCGCATGTGATCGCTGCGGCGGTGACGGCTGACGGCTCTCAAGCGGCCGGGCCTTGAGTGCCCAGCGCCAGGTAAGCCAGCACGGAGCAGAGAGCAGAAGGGTGCGGAAGATCACTGCCTCCATCGTCTGCATCACCAGGTAAATGGAGAGAGCGGAGAGAATGACATACTGGCTGGTCCACGGGCCGCCACGGGTGACCGCGCGCCGCCACACCCAGCCGTAGCTGAAGCCCAGCACCGCCATGGCCGGCACGGCGAACCACCACAGCTCCACCCACAGGTCGGCAACGATGCCGGGAGCCGAGCCGGCCGCACCCACCCAGCCTAAGGCGTCGCCAAATCCCTCTCCGGTTCCGGCATTGTGCAGCAGCTCCGGAACGCCGAAGTCCTCGTATTTGGTCGGCCAGATGGCAGACGGAATCGGGCGCACCAGCACCTGCGCCAGATAGCGCCGCATCCAGAAGTAATGGTCGCGGCGTTCGGCCGAAAGCACTGTGCCCGAGCCGTAGATATATTCGTTGCCGGTGTCTGGTTTTTCAACGATATTGCTGACATCGGTCGTCACATCGAAGCTCGATCCCAGGTAGATGCTGCTGCGATTGGTGACCAGAAAGAGCACGAGCCAGCCCAGGCATCCGCCCAGCAGGGCCACCGCCAGCAGAGGCGGTCGCTTCTTCCGGTTGAAGTACCACCCCATCAGCACGACGAGCACAAAGGCGAAGGTGGGGCCGCGTCGCGCCATGAGCAGAGCCTGCGAGAGCCATGGTGTTCCGTAAAGGGCGATGACCGCCAGACTCCATGCCTTCGGCGCCCCCATCGACAGCGCGGAGACGGCAAGCAGGATGCCCGTCAGCAGCAGCAGGCTTCCGTCGCGCACATAGCCGCTGTCGTCCCAGCCGCCTGAGTAGGAGGCGCTGTAGGCGTTGACGAAGCCGCCAACATTCACGATGGTGATGCCCCAGCACAGCAGGCCGAGCGATCCGGCCAGCGCGCCCCCGACCAGCAGACGACGGGCAACCAGCGGCGATGTCGCCGTGAACGTCTCGCCTGCACGGCGCTGGATGCGCACACCGGCCGCCAGGCACGCCAGAACAAAGGCGAGCACACCCAGAACAAACAGCCGCTGGACGCTCAGCAGCTGATCTCCATCGAGATACTGTGCCAGCCCGCCGGTGCTCACCAGCTTCCACGGCATCCAGCCGTACAGGAACGCGAACATGGGCCCGATGAACAGGAGCGGATGGAACACATCGCGGCTGCCGTCGAGCGCGATCGCAGCGCCGCCCAGCGCTATGAGGATAGCGGCGCCGAGCAGGATCTCAAACAGCATGGATCGCTCCTTTCAGGCGGGCAGCAGCCGGCCCTGGCGTGGCAGCCTCGCCGCGCGCAAAGCTCTGCTCGACCGCCTGCACCACGCCCGCGCGAAAGCGCTCCCAGGTGAACTCCTCGGCCAGCCTGCGCGCCTCCCCCCGCATCGCGAAGAGCTCGGCTCGATGGGTCAGCGCCCATTCGACCTGTTCGGCCAGCAGCTCCGGACGGCGCGGCGCGACCACAAAGCCCTGCCGGCGTTGCTCAATCAGGTCCGGCGCGGCAGTGTGGGTGGTTGAGAGAATCGGCAGACCACAGGCCAGCGACTCCAGCAGCACCTGGCCGAAGCCTTCAGCAACCGACGGAAAGACGAACAGATCCGCGCTCTGATAGGCGGCGAGCAGCTCCGGTGCGCTGACGTCCGGCCGGATCGTGATGCGGTCTCCAAACGGCCGGAAGAGCGCCAGATCGTCCACCACACGGCCGCAGACGGTAAGCTCCAGCTGATCGCTTCCGAGCAGGCGCATGGCCTCAAGCAGATACTTGATGCCCTTGCGCTGATTAATACGGCCCACAAAGAGCAGGCGCAACCTGCCGCCCCTCTGGGCCTGTTGTTCCGGATCGGGTCTGAAGCGCGAGCAGTCGACGCCATAAGGAACAACATGCACGGCCTCCTGCGGTGTCCCATGCTCAACCAGAGTGGAGCGCGTAAAAGATGAGGCGGCCAGAAACGACCGCGCCATCGTGGTCTCGCTCACCAGATGCTGGAACTCCTCCTCGGGCAGGGCAAGCTCCCACTCCTGCTCAAGGGAGCTCGCACAATCCGGATGCGCGGCCAGCTCTTCGCGGAGCAGGCGGCGCATGCTCGCCGGATGCGGGTGCAGCTGAAACAGCATGCCCCCGCCGCGATACTCTGTGAACGCGTCATAGCCGTAGTAGCTGTAGCTGAGCAGACCGGCGTTGCGCCGGTTTGCCAGTCGGCCGGCGGCGCGGCCGAGCGTCGCATCGGCGTTCCGCATGGTGTGCCGGCGGATCGGCAACGGAACCCCGTGCAGCTTTTCGAGCAGGAGAGTGACCGCTCCGGTCAACGCGCAGAGATGAAGGCGCTGCCACGGCAGGCGCGGCTCGCTGCGTTGGCGAAGCATGGCCGCAAGAGCAGCCGGCAGACGGCGCGCAAGCGTTCGGGCCCATCCCCGGTCCGCCGGCCAGAACAGGTCCGTCACCAGCGCCTCCAGCAGGCCCGCCTCCTCGAGCGCGAGCGCGACCTGATAGGCATCGCGCGCGCCGCTCTGGACCACAACTATCCGTGCGCGGGCAGCAAGCGCCGGTGTCGCTCGGGGGAGGGTGCCGGGTTGCGAGATCTCTGTTGCGATCATGGTCGGGGCAGTTGTCGCGCGGAAGACGATTCGGTTAGAGAAGCGTGTCGAAGTGCTGTTTCAGCAGAGCGGCGGAGCGCTCCCAGGTAAACAGGGCAGCGCGGGCGCAGCCTCGGCCGCGGAGCTCCCGGGCGAGGGCAGGTTCGTCGAGAACGCGAAAGATCTGCTCCAGATGGTCGGCCACGTCGGTCGCCCTGGCCAGCAGGGCCGCGCCTCCGGCAATCTCCGGCAGCGAGGAGGCCCGGCTCGCAACCACCGGCGTCCCCGTTGCCATGGCCTCCAGCACCGGCAGACCAAAGCCCTCGTAGAGCGAGGGAAACCAGACAACCCGCGCGGTCGCGTAGAGCGCGTGCAGCGCCTCTTCCTCCACAAACCCCAGCAGCCGGACGCGCGGTCCAAGTGCGGCGGCACGCGCCGCATACTGCGGATCGGAGTGATTCACGATAGCCAAGATCAGATCGGGATAGCGCTCAAGCAGCCGCGGCGCGGCCGCCAGGATCAGGTCGGCGTTCTTACGGAAGTGCAGCCCCCCCGGGACCAGCGCAAAGGGACGGTCGCGCAGGCCCTGGTCGCGAAGGAACTCCCGTCCGGCCTGCGGCACCGGGTGGAAGAAGTGCGGCGTAACGGCATTGGGCACCACCCGGAGCCGGGAGGCAAGCGCGGGAAAGTAGTGCGTCAGACGATCGGCGGAGAACTGCGACACGGTGTGGATCATGTCGGCGCGTGCAGCCAGGCGGCGGAACAGCAGCGTCCACTTCAGACGTTGACGCCAGAAGGCGGCGTTCTGGCGATGCGCTCTCGGCTCAAAAAAGGCGGCATCATGCACGGTGACCACCAGGCGCGCGCGGGTGGTCGGTACGTACGATTCGCCGGTGCAGAAGACGATGTCCGCCTCCGGCCAGAAGCTCTCCGCCTTCGGTTGATTGAGCAGAAACCAGCGTGCCTGCTGGCGCGAGGTCTCCGTCTTGAAGCTGTGGTAGCGGAAGCTCTGCCACGGCTCTCCGACCAGCGGCAGGATGCGGCTCTGATCCGCGGCATCGGCCAGAATGCGCAGCCGCACATCAGTCCGGGCGGCGAGGTGTTCGGTGAGCTGCCGTGCCACGCGCCCGGCGCCGGTCGAGCCATGAATATTCCGGAGGTGGACGTACGCGAGCACATGCACGGGGCTGCCGGTCGTCGCTTCCGGAGATGTCGGAGCCGCACTTACCAGCGAAAGCGAGCTCGAAGCTTCCACGCCGGCCGCTCGGCTCGCGCGAGCCGCCCGGTCATCCATCAGCTCAGGCATGCGATCGCCTCCGCAGAAGGGATTGGAGGGAGCCGGTAAGGTAGCCCGTGAGCCGCGCGACGGCCGCCCGGCTCGGCAGCCAGTGATGCCGTCGCCCAAGGGCC
The DNA here is from genome assembly GCA_903642235.1 of Acidobacteriaceae bacterium. GTDB lineage: Bacteria > Acidobacteriota > Terriglobia > Terriglobales > Acidobacteriaceae > Edaphobacter. The sequence continues at coordinate 252,750 of CAHJWL010000002.1, forward strand.
AGCACAACACCGAGGCTCACCAGCAGCAGCAGTAGCATGCCGCCAGTGAGAGTCGCTGCCTGCTGCGGCCGTGCAGCGCGAATACTGGCGAGAGCCGCAAGCATCGTTGTGCTTCCGGTTGCGATCAGGAAGAGCAGAGGAAGCCCGCGCGGCAGGCCGTCCTTCCGGGCAAGGGTGAGGAGCACCAGGGCAGAGGACATGGCATGCGCCAGCAGGTAGATCCCCATGGCCATCGCAGCGGTTCCTCCGTGCAGCATCAGAAGGGTTCCAACCGCGGCGACAAAGACCGCCCACGCCGTGTTGATCAGTCCGCTCGCCCGGATTGAGACGATGCTGAGCCTCGCCGCCGCCGGTGCGTTCCCCATATGCACCACCGCCAGTGCGAGAGCCAGCGCGACGGTCACCGACGCGTCGTTGTACGAGACTTTATAAAGGAGGCGAAGCAGCCATGGGGCGAGAATAATTCCCGTCGAGGCAAGGACCATTCCCGTCAGGGACGACACATAGCTTGTAAATCCGAGCACATGATGCGGCGTTCTCGAGTTCTCGCCCTCTGGATCCGCCATCACGGCGTAGCTGCCCTCGGTCAGAAGGCTGGGCGCCAGGCCCACAAGATTGCGCAGCTGGCTGGCAATGCCGAACAGACCCATCTGCACAAACGAGCTATCCGCCCGGGCAACCATCGTAATCAGCCACCAGCCGGCAACGTTCGATCCCACAAGGCCCGCAAGCTGGACAAGACCGAAGCCCCAGACCTCCCGGAGCATCGGACGGAACTCCTGTGGTCTCGTCCGGTTCGGCGGGGAGAGCAGCTTGAGCGGTCGGGCGAGGAGCAGACAGACACCTACCGCTGCGACCGTGAGCGCTCCCTGCGCGACGATCATGCGTACGGGATTGTGATGCTTCGCCGCGAAAGGAAGCAGGGTCAGCATGCCTGCGCCCACAACAAAAGAGAGAAGCAGCAGGGCGCGCAGCCGCCGTTGCCCTACAAAGAAGCCGCGGGCGCACTCAAGAACGACGATACCGGCGGCAGAGAGCGCCGCCCAGCGCAGAAGGCTGGTGAGATGAGGCTGTCCCAAAAGCCGCGCGACCGGGACCGCACCGAGCCAGAGACCACCTGCTGCGACCAGCGCTGATACGACCGAGACCAGGGCGAGCACGCGTGCCAGTGTGGAGTATCCGGGTGCCCCGTGCTGGTACTTCCCGGAGAACCTGGCGGCGGTCGCTCCAATGCCGGCGGCGGCATAGGTTGCGATATTGTTCGCCGTCGAGATGGCAAAGGAGTACGCGCCAAAGGTGGCCAGACCTCCGAAACGCAAGGCGAGAGCATTGGCTAGAAAGCCGGCGCCGCGTTCGATCACGACACCCGCACCAAGCGCCGACGTTCCGCTCACCAGATGACGCATGACCTTGCTCGGAGCCGCTGCTTCGGCAACACGCGTGGCTACAATGGACTGCTCCGGCGTCTCCTCCGGGAGCGGCACCGGGACCGATCCCTCCATCTCAGAGGGGTCGGGCAGAAGAGCGGAGCTCCCCAAAGGGCTCATAGACCTACGCCAGCTGCTTCGGCTGCCTCGATCTCTTCCTTGTAGCGGTAGTAGGACTGGTAGTATTCGCTCCGGCCTTCGCGCACCGGATTGAAGTCGTTGAGGATCGTGCCGACCAGGGGTACCTGATCGTTCTCAAACAGGTCGCAGGCGCTTGACGCCTGGTCACGGCTGGTCAGGCCCGCTCGCAGCACCAGCAGCACACCATCCGATTGCGCCGCGAGAATGCGCGCATCCGCCATATGCAGCATGGGCGGCGTATCGATAAGGACCACATCAAACTCCAGCGCGAGCCGGTCGAGCAGGCGCGTGATCGCGCTGCCGGAGTGCAGCAGCTCGACGACCTCTTCCCGGCCGGTGCCCGACGGAATCATAAACAGGTTCGGCACCACCGTCTGTTTGCAGAGCTCGCTTAGAGACGCCGTGGCCACGCTCACCTCGTCGCGCAGGATGTTTCGCAGACCGAAGTTGTTTTCCACCAGCAGATTCTTGTGCAGACCGGGCTTTCGCAGATCGCCGTCGATTACGACCACGCGCAGCTTGGACTTGCTCAGAGCGATTCCCAGGTTAGTCGTTACAGTCGTCTTTCCCTCGCCGGCATTCGGACTGGTCACCACATACACCCGCGACCGGCGGCGTGCCACGCCCGCCAGCAGGATGGAGTGCGTCGTGTTGCGGTAGGCCTCGGCGACGATCGAGAAGTTCTCGTTCCAGCAGGTAAGCGCTGGCGCTGAGCTGCTGTCAAAAACGGCGCCACTCGCCAAAGATCTGGTGCGCAGCACCGGCAGGATCTGCCCGCGGCGGCTGGTGTTGGCCGAGGGGATCACGCCCAGTTCGTGCACATGCAGGTGTCGCTCGGCCTCGCCGGGAACTCGAAAGACATTCGCATGGCGATCTCTGAAAAACGCAAAGCCCAGGCCGCAGAAGGAGCCGAGAACCACGCCGACACCGCCAGCCACGCCGCGGCGCGGAGAGATTGGCAGCCGCGGCGGGATGCCGCGATCCACCACGCGAATCGTCGTCGCCTGCATCGCGGAGGCGAAGCCGGCCTCCTTTGCCCGCTGCAGGAGCGTCTGGTAGAGGGTCTGCTCGCTCTCCACCTCGCGCCGCAGCAGGTTTACCCGGGCCGCCTTGCTCATCTCACTCGACACACTCGATTGCAGGGTTGCGTAGGCCGCGTTCAGGAGGTCCTCGTGCCGGCGGGCGGACTCGAACTCATTGCGCATGCGATCGGTCGTCGAGGAGCGCTCCTGTGTCATGCCGCGCTCGATCTCGCGGATCTCTGACCGGAGATGCATGACCTTGGGGTTGTCCTCGGTCAGCGGCGGTACAAGTTCGGCCACACGCGCGTTCAGGTCCGCGAGCTTCTGCTTGTAATCGCGGTACGAGGCGCTCTCAATTGAAGCCGGCAGTGCATCCGCGGCCGAGGTCTGAGCGATGCGCGACTGCGACTCCCGTTGCATGCGCTCGGCCTGCGCCCGGACCAGCTCGCCCTGCAGCTGACGCAGGCGGTCCTCACCGATGCTGTTGCTCGACTGCGAGAGCGCGAGGCCATCGCCGCCGGTAGCCGCTTCGAGCTTGCGCTGCGACTCCTCGGCCTTCTGGCGGACATCGGCAACCTGCCGCGTCAGCCATTCACTGGTCTTCTGCGCCTCGGTGCCTCGCGTTTCAAGATCGACCTCTCTGAACTGCTCGGTCAGCGTATTGCAAAAGCGCGCGGCAAAGCGCGCATCCCAGGAGTCACAGGTGACCTCCACCAGGCGTGTGATACCGAGCGGCTTCACCTTCACCCGCTTGGCCGTGTCGTCCACCAGATCGTTGAATGCAAGATCCTGGCCATGCGAGAGATGCAGACTCCGCTTAAGCGTTGAGATCAGATCCTGACGGTCGAGCGATGCCGGATGCGGTTCGGCCTTCAGATGATCGACCGTTCGATCAAGCAGGGTCGTGCTCTGAAGCAGCTTGATCTGTGTCTGCACATACGACTCATTCGAGAAGGCGCCGCCATCCCCGGTCGGCGCCACGTTCCGCATGTTCAGAAAGTCGCCGTTGATGCTCTGGATGTCGAGCGAGGTCCTTGCCTGATAGAGCGGCAGAACATCCAGGTTGAAGAGCAGGCTGAGCAGGCCGCCGACAACCGCACAGCAGAGGATTGCCACGCGCCAGCGCGATATGGTGCGCACGTAGTCCATCAGCAGATTGGCATGCGGCTGCGAGCGGCTCGGTCGAAAGGCCTGCTGCTCCTCAGATTCGGGTGCAGTGCGCAGTGGAACCCGGCTCACCTGCTCGCGTCGATAAAGGGGCGAAATCTGGTTCATAGGGTTCTCCTGGGAGAGTGCTTCTCCAGCAACTGCAAAGTGAGTCAAGCAAATCGAAGCAAGCGACGTTCCGTTCTAACGACGGTAGACAATAACTCCGGTCGCGACCTGCAGAATGGCCTCCGCCGTTCTCTCCACACCAGCTTTCACGTAGCTGTTTGGCACAAAGAGCACATCGTTGGCGTAGAGCGGAATATCGGGCTCCCTGCCGTTCTCAATGTTGGTGATGTTGACCGGGATCTCCCTGACCTTGCCCTCTCCGCCGGGCGGTGGGCGAAGAATGCGGGCCTTGCCGGCCGCGGCGTTGCGGTCCAGACCCTCAGCCAGCGACAGCGTCTCGAGCAGCGTCATTGAATCCTTGGACGCGAGCGGGAAGCCACCTGCCTTGCGCACCGTTCCGAGCACGTAGATTACGTCGGCCTTTGGAATCGAGATGACGTCGCCGGGATCGATCAGAATGTTCTCGGATGGATTGGTGGCACTCATCAGGCTCTCGACCGAGAGCGTGGCAGTGCTGTACGTGGAGCTCGGATCCATCTTGGCCTGTGCTAGCGGGAGTTCACCCCAGCGGGCCTGACGCGTCAGGATCACGCGCGATCCAGCGTCCGGCCTCACCCCACCCGCCATCGAGATCACCTCAATCAGACGACGAGGCCCCTCCAGCGCGTGAACCCCGGGTGTGTTCACCGATCCGATGACAGAGACTGACCGGCTCTGGTTCTCCACCAGATTGATTGAAATCTGGGGTGAGTTGATGTACTTCGTCAGCTTGATCCGAAGCTGCTCGCGCAGCTGCTCAATCGTCAGGCCGCCGGCCTCGACCCGACCGATCAGGGCCAGATCAACAAAGCCGTTCGGATCGATGCGGATCGGCTTATCCGAAATGTCATCGAGGTCCACGACGTGCAGGCTGACTTGGTCGCCCGCGCCGAGGATGTACTCGGAGACGGCGGGCGGCTGACGAGCGATCAGCGGCTTTTGCGCCACGGCCATCACGCTCAGGCATAGAGACAGCATGGAGGCGGCCAGCAGACGAGATGGAGAGAGTTTCTTCACTGTAGTGGTGACGAGTTTCCTGCAGCACTGGATGTTTGCTATGGATGCGGGGCCTGACTTCGTGTTCAGTGTACGGTGGAACATGCGTTATGCCAAGCATAACTTCAACATAAAAAGAGGGTTAGCGGCGCTTAATGAGAAAAACATTGGACAGGAAAAGGCAGAAAGTTGCATCTCTCCTGAAGGTCTCCTCCTTATGTAAGACGCCATCTAAGACGCCGCCGTGCTCTCACGCACTTCCTTCCTGCCTGCCGCACAGATCCCTCCGGATCTTCTGCCCTGCAGACGCCCAAGCCCGAAAACAGGCCAGACGGCGCGGCCGTCCCATGCCTTTAACCCTTGAGACCGAGGCCGACCGCCTCACACCCCTGCAGCGTCATCTACAAATGCGTCGGCAGGAGCACATACAGGCCAACAAATCCGTTCCAGGCAATCTGCACCCCGATGCACAGCAGGATGAAAGCAATGACGCGAAGGATCCCGTGCGCGGTCGAGGGCGGAATAGCTCGTGCAATCTTCGGGGCGTATGCGTAAGCGAAGTAGACAAACCCGCACAGCACGACCGAAGCAAGAAAGATGCCCAGGTGAGCGAGCACGCTGCCGGCGATGGATCCCCGGGGAACGTGCGCGCTGAGCGTCAGCATCGTCACAATCGTACCCGGGCCCGCGGTCACGGGAAAGGTAAAAGGATAAAAGGTTTTATCGCCGAGACCCCCGTCCCGCTCCGCGCTGAGCGTATCCACCTTATCGTCCAGCTCGCGGGTTGATGACTTCGTATCGTCGGAGTTCAGGAGCGTCCACGCGATCGCCGCAATCACCAGGCCGCCTGAGACCTGTACGATCGGCAGCGACACGCCGAAGAAGCTCAGGATAGTCGATCCCACAATCTCAACAATCGCGAGGAAGAGAATGGTATTGATCGCGATCCGGCGTGCCAGAGACTTATAAACCTGGGCCGGCACAATACCCGCCAAACCAAGAAAGACAAAGGCCGAGCCCAGGGGATTGATCAGCGGAAGAAGTGCGGAAAAGGCGAGAGCAAAAAACTCCCAAAGGAGAGACATGACAGGTCCTTCTGGCTGCTGCGTCGTTTCCCTCAGGGTACAGCGTCTAGATCCGACAGCCTCGCAGCCTCAGGTCGGCACCAGACACCTCGGCCGCTGCTAAACTTCAGGTACAGGGCTGACTTGGCACACCGTTCAGTGCCGATCTTCGTTGAGCCATGGCGTTCACCCCGAAGACGTACCCTTCGGAGAGGAGGAAAGATCCGATGCCCTCAGCAAACTCGTCGGCCACTCCCCTTCCCGACCAGACCCGTGCCGAGTGCGCCGTTATCTCTCTGGAACACGTCACGCGGGAATACACCGGCCACGCCGGAACTGTGCAGGCCCTTGAGTCCGCAAGCTTCTCCATCGTCGCCGGCGAGTGGGTTGCCATCACCGGCCCCTCCGGCTCCGGCAAAAGTACTCTCGTCAACCTGCTCGGCTGCCTGGACCGCCCCACCCGGGGAGAGCTCCGCATCGACGGCGTAGACGTGAAGAGTATGTCTCCGAGCGCTCTTGATCGCTTTCGCGCCGAGAAGATCGGCTTCATCTTCCAGCAGTTCCACCTCATCCCCTATCTCACCGCGCTTGAAAACGTCATGCTCGCCCAATACTTTCATTCCATGACGGACGCAAACGAAGCCCGGGCGGCGCTGGCGCGCGTGGGTCTTTCCGACCGCGCCGGCCATCTGCCCAGCGAGCTCTCCGGCGGAGAGCAGCAGCGCGTCTGCATCGCCCGCGCCCTTATCAACAACCCACCTATCCTGCTGGCCGATGAGCCTACCGGTAATCTCGACGAGGCAAACCAGACCATCGTTGCCGGCCTGCTCAGCCAGTTGCATGCACAGGGCAACACCATCGTCATGGTCACGCACGACCCTGAAATGGCCTCGCTCGCGAGCCGCCGTATCGCCTTGAACCACGGCCGCGTCTTCTGCCATCCCGCCGCGCCGGTCGTCACCCTTCGCCGGTAAACGGCGTTACCGCTCGCCCCATTTCAACTTCGATCGCAGCACATTGAAGAGTCCGTTCGGCTGGTGGCGCAGCAGCCGGACAGTGTGCTCCGAGCGATGACAATTAATCACATCATTCACCTGCACGGACACACCCTCCTGCCCATCCACCGTCAGGTACGTCTCATTCGGCACGCCCACTACGTGAATGCAGACATTTGAGCTGGACGGCACCACGATCGGCCGCAGCGTTAGAAGGTGTGGACAGATCGGTGTCACGATCGTTGCCGGCACCGATGGCATCACGATCGGCCCATTCGCCGCCAGGTTATAGGCCGTTGATCCCGTAGCCGTCGAGACGATTATCCCGTCCGCCCGGAAGGTAGCGACCTTCTGCGAATCGATATCAATAGAAAAGTCCGCCATGCGCGCGATCGTTCCCTTCGCCACGACAACATCGTTCAGAGCCGTCCATGTCTGCAGCAGCTTTCCGTCGCGCCGCAGCTCCGCCTGCATCATCTCGCGCGGGTCGATCACCGCGCAGTTCGAGCACCAGGCGTCCAGCGTGCCATACAGGTCCGAGAGCGGCACCTCGGTCAGAAAGCCCAGCGACCCCAGATTGACCGACAGGATCGGCGTCTTCGTCGTGGCAAAGGCGCGCGCCGCGGAGATCAGCGTGCCGTCCCCGCCCAGCACAATAACGAGGTTCGGCGTGTGCTTCGGCAGTGCCTCACGCCGCACACCCGACAGCCCCGGCACATAGGCCGCGCTGGACTCATCAAGCACCGCATCATAGCTGCGGGCGCGAAGCCACCCGATCAGCTCAGGAAGAAGGGTCGCCAACTCGGGTTTCTGCGGCTTGGAGATGATTGCGGCAAGCATCATGCAGCTCTAGTGTAGCCGCGATATCGATCGCCTTTGTCAGCCGATCTGCGCATGCAGCAGATACTCGTGGTTTCCTTCCATGCCGCGGATGGGTGAGTCAATAACCTCCAGCCCCGACCCGCCCAGTCGCGTCAGGGTGTCAGCGACCTTTTCTATCGCCAGCCGCCGCGCCGCCTCGTCCCGCACAATGCCGCCCTTGCCCACGTGCTCGCGCCCCGCCTCGAACTGCGGCTTTACCAGCACCACCGCCTCGCCCACCCAGGCCGCACCCTCGTCACCCAAAGCGCCCACAACCGCCGGCAGCACCAGCGACGCCCCGATGAACGACACGTCCATCGCAAAGAACTGCGGCCTTGCCGACCCTGCGGAGAGCAGGCTGCCCGGCGCAAGCAGCCGCGCGTTCGTACGCTCCCGCAATATAACCCGCGGGTCCTGCCGGAGACGCTCCGCCATCTGCCCATAGCCTGTATCCACGCCGACCACACGCGCCGCCCCATGCTGCAGCATGCAGTCGATGAAGCCGCCGGTCGAGGTGCCTATGTCGACGCAGCTCCATCCACTCAAGTCGATCTTCCAGTGCGACAGAGCCCGCTCCAGCTTCAATCCGCCCCGGCTCACATAGCGCAGGTCGTCTCCCAGAATCCGCAGCGCAGCCTCCGGTCTCATCGCCGCACCTGGTTTATCGACCCTCTGCTCCTCCACCAGCACCCGGCCGGCCAGGATCAGCGCTTGTGCTCTCTCCCGCGAGAGCACCAGACCGCGATCCACCATCAGCTTGTCCAGGCGCAACCGATCGGCCATCTGTCCCTTTTCTATGCGACTTTTCGTGTTGGAGAAACGAGTCCTCTGCTGCGAGCTCGTAGTATGTTCGGGTACAGTGGAGACGGCTGAAGAAGTCTTCTACACCTTGGTAACTTTTGACGCTTTAAGCACAGAAGTGGCAAACTCCATCCAATCTGCTTTCATTTTAGGTGCGTTCGTATGTTGAGAGAGACGGGACGAGAAAACAGTCCGCCGCCGTTGGGACCTGACGATGTCACCCTGCTGAAGATGGTTCAGCGCGGCGATGACTCAGCCATGGGCTCACTGTACGACCGGTACGGAAAGATCGTGTACTCCGTCGCTCTTCGGGTGCTTCGCGACCCGGCTTCAGCAGAGGATGTCCTGCAGGAGATTTTTCTGCAGATCTGGCGAAATCCAGACAGCTTCATCGCAACACGCGGAACCCTCGGCGGCTGGCTCGCCGTGGTCTCCCGGAATCGCTCGATTGATGCTCTGCGGCGCAAAAAGCCCTCCGAGCAGGTCGACGATATGCAGCTTCCCTCAGGCTATGACCTCGGGGAAGAGGCCGTCCGCAACGGCATGATGGACAAGGCTCGGGTCATCATCGGCAAACTGCCGACCGAGCAGCGAAAGACGCTTGAGATGGCGTTCTTCGACGGCCTTACCCACTCCGAGATCGCCGAGATGACCGGCGACCCGCTCGGGACAGTCAAGACAAGGATCCGCAGCGCGCTGTTAACGCTGAGAAAGGGGCTGCAGGCATGAACTCGAACCGTCACATCGATCCAGAAGATCTCGCTCTCTTTGCCCTGCAGTTCCTCACTCCGGAGCAGAACCGCCAGGTGCGGGAGCACCTTGCCACATGCTCGCTCTGTCGCGAAGAGCTGGCACAGATCCAGGGCGACCTCGCCGTGCTCGCCAGCACCGCGGAGCTTCACTCTCCGCCCGCACTTGGACGCGATCGCCTGCTCCAGCAGGTCGCACGGGAACCCCGGCAGCGCAGCGCCTCGACGGCGGCTCGTGCCGGAGATACGCGAGACCTCCCCGCGCTCGCGCCGCAGCGCCTGACCGAGGCCTCTCGGCAAGGGTCCACTCCGGCATTTGGGGCCGTACCCTCTCCCGACGACTCTGATCGGTCAACGAAGCCGCACGGTATCACCCGCGTTCTTCCCTGGACCGGTTGGGCCGTGGCCGCTGGCCTCGCCGTTATGGTCGCCGGAAACGTACGCGAGCGGGAGAGCCTGCGCGGTGAAGTTGAGTCGGTCAACCACCAGATCGCCCTGGTCACAGCGCAAAGCAACGACGCACGGCGGCTGATGGATACCATCAACGACCCCTCGGCACAGCGCGTCACCCTTACGCTCTCCAAGCAGGCGCCCGTTCCCCAGGGCAAGGCCACCTACGTCCCCGCGAAGGGAGCTCTGGTCTTCGTCGCAAATAACATGGAACCCCTCGAACCCGCGAAGGTCTACGAGCTCTGGATCATCCCTGCAGGCGGCAGCGCTCCCATCGCCGTCGGCACCTTCCACCCTGACGCTGCCGGCAACGCCAGCCTCATCATGCCGAAGCTCCCACAGGGCGTAGCGGCAAAGGCCTTCGGCATCACAGTCGAAAACGAGGGCGGATCGCAGACCCCGACGATGCCCATCATCATGGCCGGAGCGGCTGGCGCATAGTCCCGGCCGCCTTCCACTGCAGCAAACGGCCAGGTCTATGCGACCTGGCCGTTCCTTTTCTGCGCAACACCCCGCCCTACTGAGCTGTCACGCGCACCTGAACTCCCGCGCCCTGCAGGTCGGTACTATACGTCTGCACCTGGTCGACGTCGGTCCGTAGGATCGTTAGAATGCTCGTCTCTCCCGACGTGATGTAGACCTTGCCCGTAGGTGTTCCGGCTGTCCCAACCAGAAAGTTGGGATGACCTGCGACCGTGAGCGTCGCCTCAACGGTGTTCGTCTGCAAATTGATCACGCTCACTGTGCCACAGCCTTTTGTCGGCGGGATCGCGGGATGCAAGCTCGTGATTGCAGCCGGACAATCGACTGTGTCGCCGGAGTTCGCGACATACGCTTTCGTTCCATCCGAAAGCACCGACATCACCAGCGGACTCCGTCCAACCGGAATCGTCGCCAGAATCTGTCCGAAGTTCACCGCATCCACCGGATTTGCCGGGTCGCAGGCCGGGTTCGACGCCAAAGCGACAGCGTTGCACAATGGCGTATTGATAAGGCTTACCGAGCCGGGGATCGTTCCATCTCCCGCATTCAGCACAGCAACTTCATTCCGCGTCGGGACGATATCGCCCCAGAGCGGCGCAGTACCGACCGGAATCGTCGGGTGTGTGCTGTCCAGCGAGTTCGTCTGTGAATTGATCACGCTCACCGAGTTGCTTCCCCGGTTCATGATGAACACGCGGCGCGTATCGGCGGACATCACACCGTAGACCGGGTCGATGCCGACCGGGATCGTATTCGAGATCGTCGGCAGACCGGTGGAGAGGTTCTCAATCGCCGCGACCGCGCCAGCCGCTACCCCGTTGCCCTGGCTGATGGAGTACACCCGTGGCGCCGCCGGCACGCCCACAATATAGATCGGGTTGGTGGTGACAGGCAGCTCCTGCCGAAGTGCCGGCCCGGCCGGTGTTCCTGTCGTCGTAAAGCTTGCCGTCGAGAGCTGTGCAACCAGGCTCCGCCCAGGCTCGGTAATGTAAATATTCGTGCCCGGAATGAAGATGCTGTTGGGCAGCGGATTGCTCGGCAGCAGCGACGACGACAGAACGTTATTTGAGAGCAGGGTGGCCGGAGACAGCGCAAAACTGTTGATCGTTCCGTCGTTATTGAGCGTGTAAGCCGTTCCCGCGCTTCCGGTCGCGCTCGTCGCGTCCAGCGCAAGGTAGTACGGGGAGACGCCAATCGCCGTCGTATTCAGAATGCTGTCGCCCGAAAAGTCGACGAACGTGACCAGACCCGGTCCATTCGGCGTCGGCTGTGAGATCGCAATCGCGTATTTGTTTGGCTGCCCTGCCGGACCCACCGGATTGATCGCCGCGATTACCGGCCGATATGTGTTTCCACAGCCAGCACTGGCCAGCGCCAGCACACACCCGACAACAGCAGGAACTGCAGAAGAAAGAGAGGGAGACTGCCGACGCTTACCGGACACACTTCGCCGGCACTTCTCTGCTGCTTGAATGACTTGTGACAAACCTGCTCCCACGTTCTCGCTTCAATTGGCTATGCTTCACCTGAGATTGTAAATCAGCAACCTTGAGGTCCAACCCCGTGCAAGCGCGGCCCAGCCCGGTCCATGCCACCACGCCCGCGCAGCCGCAGGACGCCGGCGCAGGAACGAAGGCGATTGCACCGGCGCGCGATCGCCTGCAGAGCCGCGCCCTGACGGCATCAGTCACGCTCGCTCTCGCCGTCGGCCTCGCGCACCTGGAACATGCCCTCTGGCGACCGAATCGCCTCTCTCCCTGGCCGTTGCTGCTGAGTCTCTGCTTCGCGCTCGTGGTGTGGCGGCTGCGCGCAGCGACCGCTGCCGCCTCCGCGCTCGGCGGCCTGATCTGCCTGCTCCTGGCAACGCGCGCCACGCCCGCTCTCACCGAGAACGAACCTCTCCCGCACGGCCTCTCCCCCGCGCTTCTCCCGCTCGTCGTCCTCTTCCTGCTCACCTTCGCCGCGACGCGCTACAAGCGCCGCCTCAAGGAGGCAGGCGGCCTGGCTGAGCCGCGCTCCGGTCGGCGCGCCTCACAGATCGCCGCCAATCTCGGCGCGGCCGGCCTCTGCGCGGCCGCCGGCTTCTATCCGGGGGCGCTCGCCGCCCTGGCCGAGGCCACCGCCGACACCCTCTCCTCCGAGATCGGCCAGGCGCTCGGCGGTCCTACCTGGCTGCTAACCACCCTGCGCTCCGTCCCGCCCGGCACCGATGGCGGCATCAGCCTGCCCGGAACAGCCGCCGGTCTCCTCGGCGCCGGTCTTGTGATCCTCGCCGGCATCCCCGGTCTGGAGTCCCCGCGCCAAGCCGTGGTCCTCTTTGCCGCCGGCGCCGCCGGTCTGCTCTTCGACAGCCTGCTCGGCGCCACCCTGGAGCGTCGCGGCCTTCTCGGCAACGATCTCGTCAACGGCAGCTCCACCCTCTTTTCGGCGCTCCTCGCAGGGTGGCTGCTCCGCTAGCCGGCGCTACCCGCCATCAGCCTGCCCGACCATCGCCCGGTACACACTGCCGCCATGCAGATCCAGTCGAAACGACGTATAGCTCGCAATCTCGTGCAAATACCGCAGCGCCAGATCGTACCGGCCGATGTGCCCCACCGCCGGCCGCGGTGACGTGTACACATCGAGCCCTGCCTCGTCGCACAGCGCGCGTATCCGGAACATATGCGTTCCATCCGACACCACCACAACATGCCGCAGGCCATGATCCCGCGCAATCGCCGCCAGCCGATGCACCTGCTGCTCCGTATCGACCGAGGTCGTCTCGGCAATGATGTTCTCCATCGGCACACCGCGCGCCAGCAGGTAGTCGCGGCCGACGCCTCCCTCTGTCTTGCCGGAGTCCTTGTTGCTGCCGCCACCCAGCGTGATCACAAGCGGCGCTATGCCCTTCTGGTAAAGCGCCACCGCATGGTCCAGCCGCGCGTGAAACACCGGCGAGGGCCGCCCCGCATACTCCGCCGCGCCAAACACTGCAATCGCATCAGAGAGGACTGCCTGGTCCTGCGCGGCCGCTTGCGCAATGCGCTGATAGATCGCGACACACCATACCGTCGCCAGCGCCAGCGCCGTCAGCAGGACCACGACAGGCAGACGCCAGCCCCTTCGCCTACGCACCGTCTTTGAGGAAGCTTCAACCATCGCAGCGCAGACCACATAGAAAGCAAGCAGCAGGTCCGGAGTGTACGGCCTGGATCGCGTCTTGGTGCCCCCAAGTTAGCCTCAAGATAGCCCCAAAATAGCCTCAAGATGAGCTCTAGATAGCCTCAAGACAGCCTAGAGCTAGCCTTTATACCATCCGTCAGACCGCCCGCAGCCCCGCCTCTTTCCTACCGCTACCGCTGGAGAGCCAGTGCAATCTCGTGCGTCGGAATCGCTCCCTCGCGCAGAATCGTCCAGGAATCGCCGCCGCCTGAGAGGTCAACAATCGTCGTTGCCGTCGATCGCGCCGTCGGCCCGCCATCCACAATCATCGGCAGCTCTCCACCCAGCTGCTCGCGCACACAGTTCGCGTACGTGCACTCCGGCAGACCCTGCAGGTTGGCCGAGGTCGCCGTGATCGGCAGGCCCAGCTCCTTCACAATCGCCCGCGGAATCGCCGCCTCCGGCACCCGCAGCGCCACATTGCCGGTATTCGCCGTCACGCGCAGCGGCAGCCGCGATCCCGCCTTTACAATAATCGTCAGCGGCCCCGGCCAGAAGCGCTCGCTCAGCCGGTCAAAGGTTCCGTCAATACCTCGCGCCAGCTCAATCGCCTGCGACACATCACTCAGCAGCAGCGAGAGCGGCTTGTGCCGTGAGCGCGTCTTCAGATCGTAGATCCGGTCGACCGCCCACAGGTTCACCGGATCGACCGCCAGACCATAAAAGGTGTCCGTTGGTATAGCGACGACCTGCCCTGACTGTAACGCGCGGACCACGCGCTGCACATGAGCCGCCTCCGGCTCATCCGGATGAATCTTCAACATCTCTGCAGCCAAAGTCGCTCCACCGCAGGCGTTCCGAACCGACATTCACTCAGAAACACCGCAATTCCACAAACTAGCACACGCCCCCTCCAGACTCAATCAGCCGCCCCGTCACCACCCCGGTTCACGCCGCCACCCGGCGTAAGATCAGAGGCAATGTCTCCCAGCGACAGCGTCGTCTCCAGCCGGCAGAATTCCCGCGTCAAGCAGCTGCGCGGCGCCTTCGCCGGCCATCCCCGCCTCTCGAACGGCCTCATCGCGATCGAAGGCGAGCACCTCGTCCAAGAGGCCCTGCGCAGCGGCATGCTGCTTAAAACCGTCTTCCTCAGCGACCGCCGTCCCACGCCCACCTTCCTCCCGCACTCGCTCGAACTCCTCCGCCTCGACGACGAGCTCTTCTCGAGCCTCGGCGAAACCCGCTCTCCGCAAGGCATCGCCGCTCTTATGCTGCCGCCCGTCCGCACCCTCGCCGAGGTCCTCTGGGGCACGCCCCTCATCCTCGTCGCCTGCGGCCTGCAGGACCCCGGCAACCTCGGCACCCTCATCCGCTCGGCAGAGGCCTTCGGCGCGAGCGGCGTCCTCACCACGCCCGGCACCGTCAGCCCGTGGAACGGCAAGGCGCTGCGCGCCTCCGTCGGCTCCATCTTTCGCATCCCTGTCGTGCCCTGCGCCATCGACGACCTCATGACCCTGCGTACCCAGGGTGTCCGCCTGCTCGCCGCCGTCGGCGAAGGGATCGGCACCGAGCCCGTGATCGGAGACGACGCGATCACCGAGATCGAAGCCGTCGACCTCACCACCGGCATTGCCCTCCTGATCGGCAACGAAGGCGCCGGCCTGCCCTCCGATCTGCTCGCCCTCGCTGACGCCCGCATCACCATCCCCTCGGCCGGCACCGTCGAAAGCCTCAACGCCGCTGTCGCCGGCTCCATCCTTCTCTACGAAGCGCAGCGGCAGCGCGCCCGCGTCGGTGTACCAGCCTCTCTCGCAACCGTGAACTCCCCCGCATGAGCCTCTTCGACACCAGCCCCGCCGCCCACGTCGCCGGCCTCCGCGACACCACCCCGCTCGCCGAACGCATGCGTCCGCGCACCCTCGACGAGTACGCCGGCCAGGAGCACCTGCTCGGCCCCGGTAAACCCCTCCGCCTCGCCATCGAGCGCGACAGCAGCACGTCCATCATCTTCTGGGGACCGCCCGGCGTCGGCAAAACCACCCTCGCCCAGATCATCGCGCACGTCACCAGCGCCTCCTTCATCGAGTTCTCCGCCGTCATGAGCGGCATCAAGGAGATCAAGCAGGTCATGGCCGAGGCCGAGAAAGCCTCCGCCTTCGGCATGCGCACCATCCTCTTCGTCGACGAGATCCATCGCTTCAACAAGGCCCAGCAGGACGCCTTTCTGCCCTTCGTCGAACGCGGCACCATCCGCCTCATCGGCGCCACGACCGAGAACCCCTCCTTCGAGATCAACGCCGCCCTGCTCAGCCGCTGCCGCGTCTACACCCTGCAGGCGCTCAGCGAAGAGCAAATTGTAACCTTGCTCGATCGCGCTCTTCACGATCCGGATCGCGGCCTCGGCAGCACCGGCCTGACGATCAGCCCGGAAGCCCTCGCCACCATCGCCAGCTTCTCAAGCGGCGACGCCCGCAACGCCCTCAACGCGCTCGACGTCTCCGCCTCCCTCGCCCAGGCGCGTGGCGTCGCCGCCATCACAAACGACCTCGCTGCCGAAGCCATGCAGCGCCGCGTCCTGCTCTACGACAAGAAAGGCGAGCAGCACTACGACATCATCTCCGCCCTGCACAAGTCCGTCCGCAACTCCGACGCCGACGCCGCGCTCTACTGGCTCGGCCGCATGCTCGAGGCCGGCGAAGATCCCATGTTCGTCGCGCGCCGCATCGTCCGCATGGCCGTCGAGGATATCGGCCTCGCCGCACCCGAAGCTCTCAACCTCTGCCTCTCCGCCCGCGACGCCATGCACTTCCTCGGTCAGCCCGAAGGCGGCCTCGCCCTCGCCCAGGCCGTCCTCTACCTCGCCCTCGCGCCCAAGTCGAACGCCGTCTACACCGCCTACAGCGCCGTGCAGGCCGACATCGCGGCAACCGCCGCCGAGCCCGTCCCGCTGCACCTTCGCAACGCACCCACGCGCCTCATGAAGGAGCTCGAGTACGGCAAGGACTACCAGTACGCGCATGATCTCGAAGGCCGCGTCGCCGACATGCAGTGCCTCCCCGCCTCCCTCGCCAACCGCCGCTACTACCAGCCCACAGAAGAAGGCCGCGAACGACAGCTCGCCGCCCGCATGAACGAGATCACCCGCAGAAAGACCGCCAAACGCGACGAGAGCCCCACCCGTTAAGGCCGTCCCGTCACGAACAGAGCAGAGGGCACTCCCCTCCGCACTGTCATCCTGAGCAAAGCGAAAGACCCGCCGTTGCCGTTGCCCGTTCGCCGTTACCGTTGCCCGCTCGCTGTTGCCGCTGCCGCTGCCCGTTGCCGTTGCCGTTGCCGTTGCCCGCTCCTTGGTTGTCATCCCGTAGGGATCTGCTTCTCCCCCCATAACGCAAACACCACCTACATCCCTCTACCAGCCCCTCCGCACATTCATCCTGAGCAAAGCAAAGGACCCGCCGTTACCGTTGCCGTTGCCCGCTCTTTGGTTGTCATCCCGTAGGGATCTGCTTCTCCCCCCTCCACAACATCTCGCCGTGGCGCACGTACCCCGTCCCGGCCACTACGCTGAAAGCACCACCGCTCAAGGCGCTAACAGAAATGCTTGCACAACACACAGCACCGAAGGTCCAGACCTAAACCATCTCAATCGAATATTTTAGGCAACAAGCAAAGGGGGCTACCGCAGCCCCGCCTTTAGCGCATCGAGCACAATCGGCTTCGTCAGCAGCTCCGGCAGCACATCCGCCTTGCTGTCCTTTGCCGCCGGATAGAGCACATAGGTCGGCACGCCGCTGCGCCCGACGCTCGCCAGCTCCCGCGTGATCGCGTCATCGTACTGCGTCCAGTCCGCGCGGACCAGCACCACGCCCCGCGACCGGAACTGCTCCTGCACCTCAGAGGACTTTAGTACCAGCCGCTCATTCACCTGGCAGGAGAGGCACCACGCCGCCGTGAAGTCGATAAACACCGGCTTCCCCGCCGCCCGCGCCGTGTCGAGCGTGGCCTGCGAGTACGGCTGCCAGGCTAGCGTCGTGTCCTTCTTCTGGTAGAGCGGCGCCGCCAGAGCCAGCGCACCCAGCACCGCCGCCGCAATCGTCGATTTGCGGTTGGCCGGCCACTTCGCCAGCACCCATCCGGCAATCGCCAGCAGCAAAAATCCCAGCAGCAGCATCGCAACACGATCGACGCCGCGCTGCGGCACCGCGCTGTCGCTGTAAAGATGTCCATAGACCCACGTCAGCCAGATCACCGTGGCAAACAGCGGCACCGCCGTCAGCTGCTTCAGCGTCTCCATCCACGCGCCCGGCCGGGGCAGCACCTTTGTCCATCCCGGCTGGATCGTCAGCGCCAGGTAGGGTGCCGCCAGCCCCAGCGCCAGCGCCGTAAATACCGCAAAAGTGACCCACATCGGCTGTGCCAGCGCAAAGCCGATCGCCGCACCCATCAGAGGCGCCGTGCACGGTGTCGCCACCACCGTCGCCAGCACCCCGGTAAAGAAGCTTCCCGCGTACCCCTGTTTGCGCGTCAGGGAGTCGCCCGCGCTCGTAAGCGAGAGTCCAAAATCAAACTGCCCGGCCAGCGACAGCGAAAAGAAGAACAGCCCCAGCGCCAGCACCGCCAGAAACGTCGGGGACTGCAGCTGAAATCCCCAGCCGATCTGGTTCGTCGTCGACCGCACCGCCAGCAGCACCGCCACGATCGCCCAGAAGCTCAGCAGGATCCCCAGCGCATACACCAGGCCGTGCGATCGCATCTTCGCCCGTTCCTCCCCCGACGTCTGCACCAACGCCAGACCCTTCAGGAACAGCACCGGAAAGACGCACGGCATCAGGTTCAGGATGATCCCACCGACGAACGCCAGGCCGATTGCTCCCAGCACCGTCACGCTCGTCCCCCCGGCCGACGCTGGTTTCACAGCCTCCTGTACCCGCGGTATCTCACCCGGCGTCACCGGCGTCGTGAACTCGTAGGCAACGTTGTCGTCAAGCCGTAACAGCCCATGGATCTGCTTCGGCAGCGCCTTGAGCTCCGGCGAGCGCGGCACCCAGAGTCTCACCCCATCCGGCCTCTCCTGCAGATCCTGGTCCGGTGCATTCGCAATCAGGTCCTGGTCAAACGGATAAAACTCCGCGTCCTCCTCTTTGCGTCCGGTGGTCAGCGTGAGAACGAAGTCCTTGGCACCTCCTGTGACCGTCACATGCGCGCCTGCCGGCAGAGGCTTCGGCAGCAGTGTCAGCGCCTCTCCCAACGCGCCCTTGGCGGGCGGCGCTGCCGGAGCGTTCGGAATGACATCGAGGTCCAGACCCATCTTCGCCTTGCCCGGAACACACACCTCCCGGCATACCACCCACGTCACCAGCGCGTCCAGATGCAAGCGTCCGGGTCGCGTGCTCGGAGCGGCCGTGAGCGTCAAAGGGAGGGCCACGGCATCCTCGTAGCCGAAGTCCATCAGCGGTCCGAGCGGCAGCCGCTTCGGAATGGGAAATTGCATCGCTCCCACCGTGATGCCCGCCGGCAACGTCCACTTAAGCGCCGGTGCCTCGCCCGCATCACCCGCGTTGATCCAGTAAACGTGCCATCCCTGCTCAAGCGTCAGCACCAGCCCTGCCTGCACGGAGCGTCCTGGAGCCACCGCGGAGGCAGAGCTCGTCAGCTCCGCCGTAAGGTGCTTCGCCTTGAACGGCCCCGGCCCGCCATCACCGACAGCCTGCATCTGTGCCGATGCGGAAATGGCAAAGGCCGCCAGAAACATGACGGCGAGGACGAGGAGGCAATGGCGTTGACGTTTCATCTATGTACATTTTAGGCGTTTCCGCCGCCGCAAGGGCCCTTCGTCTCTCTCAGCCAAGCAGCCGTTTGTGCTCCACCATAATGCAGCGGTCCATAACCACGCCGATACCCGCCGCCTCGGCCCGTTCCGCAGCTTGTAGATTCATAATCCCCTGCTGCACCCACAGCCGTGTCAGGCCGCGCAGGATCATCTCATCCACAATGGCCGGAATAGCGCTCGGCAACCGGAAGACATTCACCACATCCGGGCGCTCCGGAAGAGTAAGCACAGAGGTGGAACACGGCAGGCCAAGCACGGCCTTTAGGGCCGGATTCACCGGAAGAATGCGATACCCCTGCTCCTGCATGTACTTCGAAACATAATGGCTGGGTCGGTCCGGTCGGTCGGAGAGTCCCACCACGGCCAGCGTCCGCGGCTGCGACGGCGGCTGTCCCAGCATCTCTCGTATCAGAGCAGGCTCGTTCATTGGCTGCTTTCCTGTCCCCAGACCCCAAGCAGACGGCGCAGGAGCATCATCTCGCCCAGGTGATAGGCCGTGTGGTCCGCGAGGAGCAAAGCCTCCCGCAGCAGTGTCTGCCCCTGACCCCAGGCAAATGGCGTCACCAGATCCGCATCCTCGACTTTCTCGCTTCCAAGCAGCGCTTCAAAAGCAGAGCGGTCTGCCCGGATCGCCGCAACGGACTCGTCCCATGCCCCGTCCACCATTAGCTCGCTCTCCTTCGGCCAGTACTCCGCCGGCCACTGCCGTTCCTTGTACCCGTCGCCACTGCGGTTTGTCGAAAACTCCAGGATGTCCCGTTGCGTAATGCGCAGATGCTCCAGCAGCTGCCATGCCGAATACGGCACTCGCTCCGGCCGCACGCCGCGCATCGCATCCGGCAGGTCTGCGATCACCCTCTCAAAGTCCGCATGCGCCTGCCCGCCCGCCAGCAGAGCCCGCAGTTGCTTTTTCAGCTCCCTCCGCAGGGCCCCTTCGCCTTGCTCCGCATCCGCCATGGCCGTTCTATCCTCTTTCCAGCTTCGATGCGGTTCGGCGTCCGTCTGCCGCTCTTCCCCGAAACGCTCCAAAACCACGATCCTCAGCGGTCCCGTGATACAAGGAAGCCTTGTGACGCGAGCCGATCATCGATGAGCCTCTCTCCGCCGCCACACTCCCTGCGCCGCTACCAGGCCGTCACCCTCGCCCTGCTCTTTCTTGCCGGCGTCATCAACTTCTTCGATCGTTCCTCGCTCGCCGTCGCTAACACCACCGTCCGCGCCGATCTCCACCTCACCGGCGTCGAGATGGGCTGGCTGCTCTCCGCCTTCTCGCTCGCGTACGGCTTCTCACAGATCCCGCTCATCGCTCTGCTCGCCCGCAGCGGCACGCGGACCGCGCTTGGCTCAGGTCTCACCCTCTGGTCTTTGGCTCAGCTCCTCACCGGCTTCGTTCCCGGATTTCCGTCTTTTCTCGCTCTTCGCGTCCTTCTCGGCATCGGCGAGTCCCCCTTCTACCCCGCCGGCGTACAGACGGTTCGCGAGTGGTTCCCACCCAGCTTCCGTGCCCGCGCCACCGCAGTCATGAGCTCGTCGCAGACGATCGGCCTCGCCATCGCTCCGCCTGTTCTCACTCTCCTTCTTCTTCACAGTGGCTGGCGTCACATGTTCATCCTCCTCGGCATCGCCGGCCTCGTGCTTTCCCTCGCATGGTTTGCCCTGTACCGCGCGCGCGCCGAGACATCCCATCGCGAGCCTGCTCGCGACTCCACCCAGACTCCCGAGACCTCCTGGACAGATCTGCTCCGCCGCCGCACAGTCTGGGGCATGATGCTCGGCTTTGGCGGCATCAACTACACCAACTGGCTCTACACCGCGTGGGTCCCCGGCTACCTCCAGATTGCCCGCCATCTCTCACTGGCCCGCACCGGCTGGATCGCCGCCATTCCCTTCCTCTTCGGTGCCGCCGGCATGCTCACCAGCGGCCTGGTCACCGATGCTCTCGTAACCCGTCGCCGGCTTTCTCTCAACACCATCCACCGCGCCTGCCTCGTCGCCGGCATGGTTCTCTCTGCGGCCAGCACCCTCATCGTCGCCCGCAGCGCCTCGACCGCCGTTGCTGTCGCCGGCTTCAGCATGGCGCTCTTCTTCATCCACTTTGCCGGCACCTCCGGATGGGGGTACGCGCAGTCCATCGGCGCTCCCCACCACGTCGCCTCCCTCTCTGCCCTTCAGAACTTCGCCGGCTTCACCATCGCCTCCGCCGCGCCGATCCTTACCGGCTGGCTGCTCGACCGGACCCACTCCTTCACCGTCTCGCTCTTTCTCTGCAGTGCCGTCACGCTCCTCGGCGCGCTCAGCTACGCAACCCTCGCCGCACCGGATACCCACGCCTAGGCCCCGCTTTTTGGTTGTCATCTCCTAGGGATCCGCTTCTCTACCGCCGGCGGCGTGCGGAGCACCGTCTTACACCAACACCGCCTCCAGGCCCACACCAACGCTCCCGAACACCCGCTTGTACCGCTCCACCTCCTCCCTCGGTCCAACGGCCTTGTTCACGTTGTCGCTCAGTTTCACCGTAGGCCGGCCCCCTACGCTGGTCAGCTTGCATACCAGGCTGAGCGGCTCAAGCGTACACTCCCCGCGCGGATGGCAGCCCCTGAAATCATTTGTCAGCAGCGTCCCCCACCCCGCGCTGAACCGGATCCGCCCCTCGAAGTACCGGTGCAGCGTCAGAATGTCATCCACATCCAGCCCGTCACTTGCAATCAAGCGTTTCGTCTTCGAGTCCCCGCCCCGCCGCATGATCCAGTCGATGTACTCGTCTCCCGCCTCCATTGGAGGTTTTGAATCCGCCCGCTGGCCCGTCCAGTCCAGGACCCACTCCGGTGCGTCTTCCAGAAACTGCGTGGTCCCGAACGTGTCCGGCAGCATGATCAGCAGCGACCCCCCATAACTTCGCTGCCACAGCTCCAGTACCCGGTACTGCGAGGCCTTCAGCTCCGCATCGGTCGTCGCCATTGCCGCCAGAGCCATCGGAAGCTCATGCGCGTTCGTGCCGATCGCTTCGAGATCATGCTTGTACGCGAGTGCGGTATTGCTCGTGCCCGTCATTCCCTCGCCCAGAACCGCCCGCAACGCCCCCACGGCATACTCCTGCCAGAGAAAGCTGTGCCTCCGCCGCGTTCCAAAATCCGAAACCTTCAGCCCCGGCACCCCGCGCAAACGCTCCAGCTTGTCCCACAACCGCGTCTTCGCCCGCGCGTACAGTACGTCCAGTTCCAGCTCGCGCATCTCCGCCAGGGCGGCTCGTGTCTTTAACTCGCTCACGATCGCCAGCGCATAGATCTCCCACATCGTCACCGCGGTCCACAAGCCATCAAAGCGCAGCACCAGCTGCCCATCCTGCTCATCAATCGTGTACTCGCTGAGCCGGAAGTCGTGCTCCAGCCAGTCCAGAAAGCCCGGTTCGAAGATGGACCGCACGCCGTAAAAAGAGTTGCCCGCCAGCCATACCAGCTCGCTCTTTCGGTAGCGCAGACCGCGTACATGCTCCATCTGCTCGCGCAGAGCCGCAGCTCCAACGCGCTCTGCCAGCCGTACGGAAAGCGTTCGATTGTGCACCTCGCTCGTAACCCGCGTCCGGGGAAAGTTCTTCCAGATAAACTGCAGCATCAGGAGCTTGTAGAAGTCCGTATCCAGCAGCGAGCGCACAATCGGGTCCAGCTTCCAGTTGTGGTTGTGAGCTCGCTCCGCAAAGTTCACATTCATCCGTGGCTACCTCATCGCGGGCTGGCCGCGTGCAAAGTGCAGCTCCTAGCCTAACAACGCCATGCTTCTTTTCACGTTGCCCTCCGGCCAGGTGTCTGCTGTCTGACAATCATCTTTGCTAAGCTCATCCCGTGCCCGTCCGCCCCGGCCTCTACGTCGAGATCCTTTTCCAGGCCGATCTGGACAGCGTCTGGCGGCTCACGCAGGTTCCGGACCTTCACCAGCGATGGGATCTGCGCTTCACCACCATCCGTTACCTCCCGCGGGCATCGCCGGACGAGCCGCAACGCTTCCTCTATGAAACTCGCATCGGCTTCGGCCTCGCGATCCGTGGTACCGGCGAAAGCGTCGGCCAGCGAACCTCCGCAGCTGGCGACGCGACCTCGTCGCTCAGCTTTGCCTCTGCCGATCCGAAGTCGTTGATCCGCGAAGGCTCAGGCTACTGGCGCTATGTGTCTACGTCAGCGGGGCTTCGCTTCTTCACCTGGTATGACTATCGGGTTCGCTTCGGAGTTCTCGGCCGGCTGATCGACCGCGCCCTCTTCCGGCCGCTCATGGGCTGGGCCACAGCTTGGAGCTTCGATCGCCTTCGCCTCTGGGCGGAGACCGGCCAGACACCCGAAGTTTCACTGACCTTCAGCCTCATTCACGCGCTCTGTCGGGGCGCGATTGCGGCTGTCTGGCTGTGGCACGGGCTCGTCCCGAAGCTGCTCTTTCGCAACCTGGACGAGCAACGCATGCTCGAGCAGGCCGGTCTATCTGTCGCAGCTCTCCCCTGGATTGGCGCTGCGGAGATTGCCTTCGGCGTGCTCCTTCTCGTCACTTGGCGGGTCCGCTCTCTCCTGCTCCTGAACGCCGCCCTTATGCTCGCCGCCACAGTCGCCGTCGCGGTGAACTCTCCCACATACTTTCAGGCTGCCTTCAATCCGTTCTCCCTCAACCTCGCCGTCCTTGCGCTCTCCCTCAGCGGCTGGCTTGCCTCCGGTTCGCTTCCCTCCGCCAAACGCTGCCGCCGCTCGCCGCCGCAGGAGCAGATGTGACCTCAATCTACGAAACCGCCCTCGGCTCCGACTTCGCAAACCTGCCTCCGCAGATTCAACGCCGCTTTTCACTCACCTCTGCGAGCGGAGTTGCCGCCATCGGCACAGGCCGCATGGACCATATCTGGCACGGCGCGCCCTACACTCTTCCCTTTCTCTATATCGGCACGTGGCGCAGCATCATGTTCCCGGAGACCGGCCGTGACGTTCCATTCACCATCCAGAACTACGCATACCGCGATCTGCTGGGCCGCGAAACCGTCACCTGGGTGCGCACCTTTGCGACCCGGAAGACCCGCCGCTTTGACGCGTACATGATCTACAGCGAAGATCGCCGGCGCATCGTGGACTACCTCGGCACGCACCAGCACCTCGCCGTCGATCTCGATCTCAGTGTCTCCCCGGAGGGGGGCCTGCGTCTCCGGTCCGGAGAACAGCGCTTCTACGAGGGACCCCTCGCCTTCCGGTTTCCGCTCCTCTTTTCCGGCGTAGCCGAGGTCCACGAGTGGTACGACGACCGGCATAAATGCTTCCGCATCAACGTCAATGCAACAAATGCCACCTGGGGAAAACTCTTCGGCTACACGGGCAGCTTTCAGGTCGAATGGAGGACGGTTCTTCCCGGAAGCGCGCCAGCCGGCATCCTTCCACGCCGGACCGAGCACCGCACCTGATCCGAAGGTGCTGTCTCCCTAGCCCCCCGACGACCGCCTTTGGCCCGCACAGGATCCGCACGAAAGTAACCACTTCAAGAACTCTCTAATCTATGCGATTAAGGCGCCTGTCAGTTACCTTGAATGAGCAAACTATCCGCCTCGCTCGTTCGGTCTGTCGCCGCGCTCACCTACTTAATAGAGTCTCACTCGCGAACCTGCCAACCACTGATGCTTGCTCTCGAAGTGAGCTAAGCTGTTCCTAATAAAAGCTCTCGTCGCTCTGCCGAGAAAAGTCGCAACCCCCGCTTTGGATCAGGCTCTACAACGAAACGTCCATTGCGCCGCACAGAGCATCTCGGCACTCTGAGGAGATACTAACGAAAGAGCGCAGTTCGAGTACGCCGGTATTTCTTTCACTTTTCTGCGAAGAATCTGTAAACAAGGGTTACTATTCTTCCCAGTCCGGTTACTTTATTGGTTACCTCATGCATCCTTTCCTGATTGCCGCGTGTAGCTGCCTTCTTCTTCTCTCCATCACTTTTCTCCTCGCCTTTCTGCGATCGCAACGACTCGCCCGCATCCTTGCTGACCAGTTGGTCACCGCAACCCGGCAGGTCCAGCAGGATCGACAGCGGCTCAACGAACGATCAGAGCTCGACACTCTAAAAGACGAGTTCATCTCCACCGTCTCGCACGAGCTCCGCACTCCGCTCACCAGCATCCGCGGCTCGCTCGGCCTGCTCTCTTCGGGCGTCATGGGTTCACTCGATCCGAAGGCGCAAAACCTCCTGCGTATCGCCGTGACCAATACGGACAGGCTCATCCGGCTCATCAACGACATTCTTGATCTCGAGCGTATGGAATCTGGACGGGCTCCACTTCAGCTTCGCCGCTGCTCTCTTCATGAGCTTGCCATCTCCGCCGTAGACACGATGACACCCATGGCCGAAGCGGCTGCCGTTCACATCGAACTCACCACGGCCGGCGCCGCCGACGGCCTGTTCTTCGATGCCGACTCCGATCGCATCCTCCAGGTCCTCACAAACCTGCTCTCAAATGCTGTCAAGTTCTCACCCTCGGCCTCCACCATTCGCGTCCAGGCCGAATCCACATCGGACTCCATCCTCCTCCGCGTCTCCGACGAGGGCCGTGGCATTCCGGTTGAGAAGCTCGACAACATCTTCGACCGCTTTCAGCAGGTGGAGCCATCCGATGCGCGGCAAAAGGGCGGGACCGGCCTCGGTCTCGCTATCTGCCGCACCATCGTCCAGCAGCACTCCGGATCCATCTGGGCCCAGCGCAATCTCGGGCCCGGCACTACCTTTTATGTCATGCTGCCGCGTACCGCGCGTGCCTCTGACGCGCAGCTTCCGGCGCCGCCCTTGCCTGTCGGCGAAGGCTGCATCCTTGTCTGCGACGATGAGGCGAGTATCCGCACCGTCGTCTGCGAGCACCTCATCCAGCAGGGCTATGAGTGCCTTGAGGCAGCCTCCGGCGAGCAGGCTATCGCCCTCGCCAGCCAGAACCGCGTCGAAGCCATCCTCCTCGATCTCTACATGCCCGGCCTGAGCGGGTGGGAGACCCTGCAGCGCCTGCGGGATACTCCGGCCACCGCTGCGATTCCCGTCGTCGTCCTCAGCGTGCTCTCTCCCATTCTTCGCCGAGAGATTGCCGGCGACGCGCAGGGCTGGGTGCAGAAGCCCTTCAACGAGCATCTTCTCTTCGCCGAACTCGGCCGTGTTCTTCGCCGCGGCGACGGTCCCGCACAGGTTCTGCTGGTCGAGGACGACTACGATCTCGCCAGTGTCGTCATCGCCAGCTTTGAGCAGGCCAATGTGCACGTGAAACATGCCGCCACCCGCCAGCAGGCCATCCGCCACTGCGTCACGCATCGCCCGGACCTGCTCATTCTGGATCTCACCCTTCCGGACGGCGATGGATTTTCCTTCGTGGAGTGGATGCGCCAGCAGCCGGGCCTCGACACCCTTCCCCTGGTCGTCTACTCCGGCCGGGAGGTCTCGGATGTCGAGATGAGCAAGCTGCGTCTTGGCCCGACAGAGTTCCTGACCAAAGCGCGCGTTCAGCCGAAGGAGGTGGAAGAGCTGGTTCTCTCGATGGTGCAGCGGCTTCGCCGTCTCGGAACCCTGCCGCAACCGCCCCTGAACGCAGCTTCTGTAAAGCCGCGCCTGCTAGACGCAAAAACGCAGCAGAACTCAGCCAAAATAGCGTGAATAAAGGTTTTTTCATGCTGATAACCGCACTTTGAGCAGCATTTTCGACCACGAAACGATAGCCACCCAGATGCGACGTATCCTGATCATCGACGACGAAGACGATATCCGCGAGGTCGCCGCGCTTTCGCTCGAGGCTGTTGCCAACTGGCAGGTCCTCACCGCCTCCTCAGGCGTCGAGGGCATCGCGACAGCCGCGGCGGCGCTCCCCGACGCCATCCTGATGGATGTCATGATGCCTGGAATGGACGGTCCGACCACCTTTCGCCAGATGCAGCTGGAACCAGCTATCGCACACATTCCAGTGATCTTGCTGACCGCTAAAGTTCAAGGCACAGACCAGCGCCGGTTTGCCGATCTGGGTGTGGCCTCCGTGCTCTTTAAGCCCTTTGATCCGCTCACGCTGGCCCAGCAGATCTCGGATGTTCTCGGCTGGAAGGATTAAGGTTCCTCCTTGTACGAAGGAGCGCGTATGGATCAGGATGCAGCTAAAGCCAAGACAGCCGCTCTTCTGAAGGAGCTCTGGCGGCGCAAGCTGCCTATGCTGCGCGAGCATGTCGCTCTCTTGGAACGCGCAGCGGAAAGTCTTCAAGCAGAGTCACTTACGGCTCCGCTGCGAAGCGAGGCGGCCATCTCCGCGCACAAGCTTGCAGGATCGCTGGGCATGTTCGGCTACCCTGAAGGAACGCGTCTCGCGCGGACACTCGAGCACCTGCTTGACGCCGAAGGCGCACCTCCACCCGTCACCTTTGCGTCTCTCGTACACCAGTTGCGCGCGGCGTTGCCCCTCTAAACCCACGTTTCCGTCACTATTTCGCTACGAAAAGGGCCTCTAGAAAGGCCTTCTTGCACGCTTTCGTACTCTCAATGAGCTCTCCGGCAGGCTGTTGACGCTTTGAGTCTCTCTTACTGATGCGTTTGGATCTGCCTGCGCTACTGACAGGCGAGCGCGGTCCAAACCGGGGCGGCGGCGCCATTGGCGCCGGTGATGTTGAGGTCGACGAAGGCACCGGAAGCGACGGTGACGCTCCCTGTCGTGGTACAGCTGCTGTTTGCCGAGACGGTGCAGGAGAGCGTCGAGGGTTGCATGGCTCCGGACGTGCCGGTGCGGAGGGTGACGATGAGGGTGTTGGCCTGGGTGGAGTAGACGGCGAGGCTGGTGGCGGTGCAGCCGTTGGGCACCCACGTGAGGACCGAGGCGGTTTCACTCAGGGCCGCGGTGGCGCTGTTAACGGAGTAGAAGAGGGTCTGAAAGCTCACGGAGTGCATGACGGAGGCGAAGGGTATGCCGCTGGTGCTGGCGCCTGTACCGGCACCGCCGCCGCCAGTACCCGCAGCGCCGGTTTGGCCGGCGGGGATAGTGAAGTTGAGGACGGCAGCAGAGCTGGTGCCGGAGTTGGTGACCTGGGCCGTGGTGCCGGGAGCGCCGGTGGTGACGGAGCCAAGGGTGATAGTCGCGGACGTTCCCGTGGGGCCGGAGGGACCGTTGAAACCGGCGGCCGCAAGCACCGACCAGGCGGAGGTGCTGCCGGGCTGAACGCCGGAGCTGCTGGCCGTGGCGATCCATGTGGTGCCCTGGAAGGTCACGGCGTCGTTGGTCTGGTAGTTCGCATTTGAGAGCCAGGCGCTGCGGAAGTTGATGCCAGCGATGCCGGCCGGACCGGTCTGGCCTTGCGGTCCCTGCGCGCCGGTTGGTCCTGAAGGGCCAGCCGGACCCATCGATCCGGGAGCTCCGGTTGCGCCTGCGGGCCCGGCAGCACCCGTGGCGCCCCGAGCGACGAGGAGGGTCCAAAAAGACGGACTGGCGTCAGGAGTGTTGCCGCGATTGCCGGCGGAGAGCGAGATCCAGGTCGAGCCGGAGAAGCTGACAGCGTCGTTGAGGGCGTAGTTGGCTACGGAGCTGTAGGCGCCGGTGAAGTTCGCGACGGGCGGCCCTTGAGGACCGGCGGGCCCTTGCGCACCGGTGGGGCCCGCCTGGCCTGGAGCACCCTGCGGGCCGATCGATCCGGGCGAGCCTGCGGGACCTGCCGGGCCGGTGGCTCCTGTGGAGCCGGCAGCGGCGAAGAGGGACCACTGCTGGGGGCTCTGATCCGGCGTATGACCGGCGTTTGAGTTCGCGAGGGAGACGTAGCCGGAGCCGTTGAAGGTGACGGCGTCGGCGAGGGCGTAGTTGCGCGACGAGCTGTAGGCACCCTGCGGGGTGAGGCCTACGGGACCGGCGGGACCGACAGCCCCCATGGGGCCCTGCTGGCCGATAGGACCTGTTGTGCCGGGAATGCCCTGCGCGCCGGCCTGACCGGGGAGGCCCTGCAGCCCCTGTGGGCCTAGATCGCCACGCGAGCCCTGCGGGCCGGTGAGGCCCTGAGCTCCGGCCGGTCCCTCCATGCCGATGGGGCCGGTGGGACCTGAGGGGCCGGGTGGACCGACGAGGCCCTGGTAGCCTTGCGGACCGGTGAGGCCGGTCAGACCCTGTGGACCGGTCGGGCCGGCGGGACCCGGGGTGGCGAGCACGCCCCAGCTCTGGGGAGTGATGTCGGGTGCGTTGCCGTGGTTTGAAGCAGAGAGCGAGGTGTAGGTGACGCCTTGCCAGAGAACGATATCGCCGAGCGCGTAATTGGTCGTGGAGCGATAGGCGCCCTGGTAGGTGAGGCCGGGTGGACCTTGCGGGCCGGCTACGCCGGTGGGACCGACCGGCCCCTGGGGACCGACAACGCCGGGATTGCCCTGAAGGCCGGTGGGGCCACCGGGGCCGGACGGACCGGCTGCACCCTGCGGGCCGGCGAGGGCGGACGCAAGCAGGCCCCAGGCGGTAGGGACAAGGCCGGGGGTGTTGCCATGGTTGGAGGCAAGCAGTGAGACAAACGACGAGCCGTTGTACTGGATGATGTCGCCGAGAGCGTAGTTGGTAGCGGGCGCGTAGGTGCCCTGGTAAGTGAGGCTCTGCTGCGTTGTGCTCGCGGCGCCTATGGTGGTTTGGCCTGCGGCGGCCAGCAGGCCCCAGGCGGTGGTGGCGCTGGGGGGCGTGCTGCCCCGATTACCGGCGAGCAGTGAGATGTAGGACGATCCGTTGTACTGGACGATGTCGCCCGAGGCGTAGGCGGTCGAAGCGGTGTAGGTGCCCTGGTAGGTGAGGATCTGCGGGATGCCGGAGCTGCCGGGTGTGGAGCTGACGCCGTTCTGGCCGGCGGCGGCGAGCAGACCCCAGACGGCGGCGGAGAGGCCGGGTGTGTTGCCCCGATTGGCGGAGACGAGCGAGAGATAGGAGGAGCCGGCGTAGGCAACGACGGCGTTGGCGGGGTAGGTGGTGAGCGAGCTCCAGGGGCCCTGGTAGTTCATGACACCGGCGGGGCCCTGCGAGCCGGTCAGGCCGACGGGTCCGGCTGGGCCTGTAGCGCCGGCTGGACCAGGCGGACCGGCTGGACCGGGTGGGCCGACTGGACCGGGTGGGCCGACTGGACCTGCGGGACCGACAGTGCCCGTGCCGCTGGTGGTGGCGAGGGTGATATCGAGTTCGGCGGGGTGGCTGGTGAGGTCGTTCTCTTTGGAATCAAACTGCAGGACGGCAGTGCCGGCGGTGAGGGCAAGGCCGAAGTTGGTGGCGGAGGTGGTGATCCAGGCCTGGACCTGTTTTGTAACGTCGACGGTGACGTACTGCCCGGCGGTGGAGACCTGGATGACGGCAATGCTGGCGCCGATGGTAGGAGCGCTGCTGGAAGTGACGCTGTACTCGCCCCAGGTGGAGGTGACAGGCGAGAGGGAAAGGAGACCGGGGGTGTCGGCGCGATTGACGAAGAGGCGGAGGGTGGCGCGGGAGACCTGCGCGGCGGTGGTGCCGGTGGGGAGCGGTGAGAGGTCGAACTGAAGGAGCGTGGTGAAGCCGTTGCCGACGGCAAGGTTGGTGAGTGTGCCAAAGTTGACGGTGGGCTGGGCGGTGGAGAGGTGGGCGTCGGCGAGGAGAGTGGCGGTGGCGGCCTGGGCGTTCGAGGTTAGTAGGGAGAGCGCGAGCGTGAGGAGGAGGAGGGTGGTCCAGCCTGATCGTCGACAGCGTGTGCGTGGTTGCGCTCCGCGCTGTCTCGGGGACATCAGTCTCTCCCTCTGCTCTGCGATCAGGGACGGGTACGTGTTCGTCCTGAGAGACAGAGTAGGGATGCGGAAGACGGATGGAAATGCCTCGGAGGTGGGAGAGCGGATGACAGGTTAGGAAGTGCGCGTCGCTTTCGCATCGAGGCAACAGCCAGAGGCGCGCGGGCACGTTCCGGCGGAGCGCAATTACAGACGAGAAGCAGAATCATCGCACGCCATCGTCAGGACGACTCGTTGTAGTCACGATGTGCTGCTGTCTTGTTCGGTGGATGTATCTCTGGCATCATGGGGCTGCGGAGGTGTGCAGTGAACCTAACACTTGAAGGTATTCTTATCGCTGTTTTCGCCCCGTTCCTTCCTGTCCTCATTGGCGTGCTCTTCAACAATCAACGCATCGCCAGGCTGGAGACGCGGATGGATGCCATGCAGAATCAGAGCCACGCGGATGCGTTGCTCATTTTGAAGAGCATGACAGACTTGCATGAGCGTGTCGCGAAGGTCGAGACCAGGCAGGGTCTCTGATGCCTCCAGTAATGAGGGTCTGATCGGATCAGACCCTCGAAGTGAAGTACGCTGTCGCTTTCCGCTGTGACCTGTCCTCAAGTAAAGTGGCGTTTGCTGCGCAGTGTTTGCGACGCGACGATTTGGTCCTGGAGACGTGTATGAACGTGACGAATCAGCCTGGGCAGCATCCGCGGCCTGAGACTCTGGTGAGTGTGCCGAAGCTGTTGACGGCGTACTACGCACTGCATCCGGATGCGGGAGTGGCAGCGGAGCGGGTGAGCTTTGGGACGTCGGGGCATCGCGGGAGTTCGTTCGCGACGAGTTTCAATGAGGACCATATTGCGGCGATCACGCAAGCGATCTGCGAATACAGAAAAGATCAGGGGACGACGGGGCCGCTGTTTCTGGCGCAGGATACGCATGCGCTGAGCGAGCCTGCGTTTGCGACGGCGCTCGAGGTGCTGGCGGCGAACGGGGTGGCAGTCAAGGTTGACCAGGACACGGGGTATACGCCGACGCCGGTGCTCTCGCACGCCATTCTCACCTATAACGCGGGGCGAACGGATGGGCTGGCGGATGGAATCGTGATTACACCGTCGCACAATCCGCCAGAGGATGGTGGGTTCAAGTACAACCCGCCGAGTGGCGGGCCGGCGGATACGACGGCGACGAAGTGGATCGAGAACCGGGCGAATGCGCTGATCGCTGCAGGAGTGGATGGCGGCGAGATCAACCGGATGCCGTATGCACGGGCGCTGGCGGCGGGAACGACGACGAAGCACGACTACATCACGAGCTACGTCGAGGACCTCGGGAGTGTGATCGACTTCGCGGCGATCGCCGGGTCGGGACTGACGCTGGGTGTGGATCCGCTGGGCGGGGCGGGGGTGGCGTATTGGCCGCGGATTGCCGAGCGATGGAAGCTGCCGCTCGAGGTGTTGAACAAGTATGTGGACCCGACGTTTCGGTTTATGACGTGCGACTGGGATGGGCGGATCCGGATGGACTGCTCGAGCCCGTTTGCGATGGCGTCGATGATTGCGAATAAGGACCGATATGACGTGAGCTGGGCGTGCGATACGGACCATGACCGGCACGGGATTGTGACGAAGACGACGGGGCTGCTGAACCCGAATCACTACCTGGCGGTGTCGATCCAGTACCTGTTCACGCACAGGCCGGAGTGGTCGGACAAGGTTGGGATTGGGAAGACGCTGGTGTCGTCGTCGATCATTGACCGGGTGGCGAAGGGGCTGGGGCGGCCGATGCTGGAGGTGCCGGTGGGCTTCAAGTGGTTTGTGGATGGGCTGATGGATGGGACGCTGGGGTTTGTGGGCGAGGAGTCGGCCGGAGCGACGTTCTTGCGGCGGAACGGAAAGGTCTGGACGACGGATAAGGACGGCTTGATTTTGGGGCTGCTGGCGGCGGAGATGACGGCGACGACGGGCAAGGACCCGGGGCTGCTGTACGGCGAGCTGACGGCGAAATACGGCGATCCGGTGTACCAGCGGATTGACGCGAAGGCGACCAAGGAGCAGAAGGCGAAGCTGGGGAAACTGACGTCGAGCGAGGTAACGGCGACGACGCTGGCGGGGGAGAAGATTACGGGGGTCTTGACGGAGGCTCCGGGGAACCACGCGGCAATTGGCGGGCTGAAGGTGACGACGGCGGATGGCTGGTTTGCGGCGCGGCCTTCGGGAACCGAGGACGTGTACAAGATCTATGCCGAGAGCTTCAAGGGCGCGGAGCAGCTGAAGGCGATACAGACCGAGGCGCAGACGCTGGTGGATGGGGCGATCGGTTGATGCTGAGACGACACTAAGGAAGGGTCGCGGTGAGTTCCAGCAGTGGCGGGAGTGGATCCTGGTTACTGCGCCTGAAGGTGCTCGGCCGGGCGTTCCTGTTTGTCACGAAAGCGGCGGTAGCGGTCGAGGAGCGAGGCTGGTCCCCGGGCGCGGAGAAAGACGAGGTTGCCTTCGAAGCGTTTCTCATCGATGATGGCTCCGCCTTCGAGCGAAGCGAGGATGGCGCCTTCGGATTGGGGGAGACGAAAGCTGGTCTCGACGAGCGGATCGACGATGAGAGCGGCGTCGATGGCGAGCAGAAGCTGGTCAAGGCCAGTGTGCTCGAGTGAGGAGACAGGGACGGCGTCGCGGTCGATAGAGAGGTGGGCGCGCTCGTCCGGCGGGACGAGATCGATCTTGTTCAGGACCTGGATGACAGGCTTTGCGGAGACGGCGAGCTCG
The DNA here is from genome assembly GCA_903642235.1 of Acidobacteriaceae bacterium. Taxonomy (GTDB): domain Bacteria; phylum Acidobacteriota; class Terriglobia; order Terriglobales; family Acidobacteriaceae; genus Edaphobacter. The sequence goes on from CAHJWL010000002.1 coordinate 286,492, forward strand.
GTCAGGACCTTTTCCACCTGTGATTTCTGCTCGTCGCGCGTGGGGCTGGAGGCATCCTGGACATGAAGGAGGATCTCGGCGCGTTCGACCTCTTCGAGGGTGGCGCGGAAGCTGGTGACGAGGGTGTGGGGCAGGTTGCGGATGAAGCCGACCGTATCGGAGAGCAGGATTTTGCGGCGGGACGGAAGCTGCAGTTGGCGGAGCTTGGGATCGAGCGTGGCGAACATGCGGCTGGACTCGAGGACGCCGGCCTCGGTAAGAGCGTTGAAGAGGGTGCTCTTGCCGGCGTTGGTGTAGCCGACGAGAGCGACGACGGGAACAGGGACGGCCTCGCGGCGCTGGCGCTGCTGATGGCGGATGCGGCGGACGGAGTCGAGCTGGGTCTTGATGTGGTCGAGGCGGAGATTGATCTTGCGGCGATCGGTCTCGAGCTGGGTCTCGCCCGGGCCACGGGTGCCGATGCCGCCGCCGAGCTGGGACATGGCGCGGCCGCGACCGGCGAGGCGGGGCAGCTGGTACTCAAGCTGTGCGAGCTCCACCTGGAGCTGGCCCTCGCGGGTGCGGGCGTGGCGGGCGAAGATGTCGAGGATGAGCTGCGAGCGGTCGATGACGTGGCAGGTGAGGCGGGCTTCGATGTTGCGGAGCTGCGAGGGGGTGAGGTCGTGGTCGAAGAGGACGAGCGACGCATTGGTGCTGGCGACGGCGCCGACGATCTCTTCGAGCTTGCCCTCGCCGACGAGGCTGAAGGGATCGGCCCGCTGACGGCGCTGGACGAGGGTAGCAGCGATGGTCGCACCGGCCGAGCGTGCGAGTTCTTCAAACTCGGCGCGGCTGGCCTCGAAGTCCAGAGCGGAGGCGGCAGGAAGCGGGAGCTCGTCTTCTCCGGCGATGACGGCGGCAGAGGTGCGGGCGAGGCGGGCAGCGCTGGTGAGCTGTTTGCGCTTGCGAAGCTCGCCGGTGAACTCGGCGACAACGAGGACGGCGAGCTCCTGCTCTGTCTGCGAGGTGCGGAGTTCGCGGGCGAGGAGTGCGGCGTCCTGGGCTTCGCTGGCTTCGACAAGGCTGCGGCGACCTGATCGGGCACGCGTGCGGCGGGTCTGCGGATCGTCCGGAACGGCATCCAACGGGTCTTTTGGGGTGGCTTCCTGCAGGGCTTTTTTGCTGGTCAAGATGTCTCACTTCAGGGCCGAGACGCTCGCCGGCTCACCTCTGATGATACGCAAGGGCGACCCATTTGCGTCGGCAGGAGCGAGGCCCGGCGCCAGCGACTTTCATGCAGATGATGCCGAGAGGTGCAGGTATCGTCCCCAACACAACGCGCCAGATTCTTCAGCCGTTTCTCGAGGAAAGCCCCGAGCCGAAGGTAAGACGTAATCCTCCGCTGCGACGATTGGTTTGACTTCCGCCATGGGGTGGCGAAGGATTGTGGCGAGAGGAGCTCACGATATCTCATGAAGACTTCCACGTTGACGGCAGCCGAGACCCTCGGCCAGTCCCATTTCGAGACCGCTTCCAGCAAGCCGCTGACGACGAACAAGCACCTGATCCGCTGGGTAGAGAAGATGGCAGACCTGACCCAGCCGGAGTCGATCCACTGGATCGACGGATCGCAGGCGGAGTACGACATGCTGTGCGACAGGCTGGTCGAGGCGGGGACATTTACGCGACTGCACCCGGAGCTGTGGCCGGGGTGCTTTTATGCGCGGTCGGCTCCGAACGATGTGGCGCGCGTGGAGGATCGGACGTTTCTCTGTTCCTTAAGCCGCGACGCGGCGGGTCCGACGAACAACTGGGAAGACCCGTTCGCAATGCGAAAGAAGCTGAAGGGGCTGTTTCGCGGAGCGATGCGGGGCCGCGTGATGTATGTGCTGCCGTACTCGATGGGGCCGGTGGGCAGCCCGATGAGCCAGATCGGCGTGCAGCTGACAGACTCGGCGTATGCGGTGGTGAATATGCGGATTATGGCGCGTATCGGCGCGCCGGTGTTTCGCGAGATCGACAAGGATGAAAAGCGGGTGGTGCCGTGCATGCACACGGTGGGCGCGCCGCTCGGGCCGGGCGAGCAGGATGTGACGTGGCCGTGCAATGAGCTGAAGTACATCGTGCATTTTCCGGAGACGCGCGAGATCTGGAGCTACGGATCGGGCTATGGGGGCAATGCACTGCTGGGCAAGAAGTGCTTTGCGCTGCGGATTGCCTCAAACATTGCGCGGGACGAGGGATGGATGGCGGAGCACATGCTGATTGTGGGTGTGGAGTCTCCGAAGGACGCTGCAGGCAGGAGCGAAAAGACGTATGTGGCGGCGGCATTTCCGTCAGCGTGCGGGAAGACGAACTTTGCGATGATGATTCCACCGGCGGGGTTTGAAGGCTGGAAGGTCTGGACGGTAGGGGACGATATCGCCTGGATCAAGCCGGACGCGAACGGGCAGCTGCGGGCAATCAATCCGGAGGCGGGATTCTTCGGAGTGGCTCCGGGGACGAGCGCAAAGACGAATCCAAATGCGATGGCGACACTTCAGCGGAACACGATCTTTACCAACGTGGCGCTGACGCCGGAGGGCGGCGTGTGGTGGGAGGGCATGACGGACGTGCCGCCGGCGGAGTGCCTGGACTGGCGAGGAAATGTCTGGACGCCGGAGATTGCGAAGGAAACGGGCGCAACGGCGGCGCATCCGAATGGGCGGTTCACAGCGCCGGCAGCGCAGTGTCCGACGATTGACCCGGCGTGGGAGGATGCGGCAGGCGTGCCGATTGCGGCATTTCTGTTCGGCGGACGGCGATCGACGACGATGCCGCTGGTGGCGGAGAGCTTCAACTGGTCAGCAGGCGTCTATGCCGGGGCGACGATGGGGTCGGAGACGACGGCGGCGGCGGGTGGGGCGCTGGGCAAGGTGCGGCGCGATCCAATGGCAATGCTTCCCTTCTGCGGATATCACATGGCGGACTACTTCCGGCACTGGATCCGGATGCAGCGGTCCCTGACAAAGACGCCGCGGATCTTCACGGTGAACTGGTTCCGAAAGGATGCGGAGGGACGGTTTGTCTGGCCGGGGTACTCCGAGAACATGCGGGTGCTGGCGTGGGTGGTGGACCGGGTGCGTGGACGAGTGGCAGCGCGTGAGACACCGATCGGCTGGACGCCGTACTACGAAGATATGCGGTGGGAAGGAATGAGTTTCCCGGCGAAGGAGTTCGCGGCACTGGAGCAGGTGGACCGGGAGCAATGGAAGGCGGAGGTCATGGGGCATGAGGAGCTGTTTCTGCAGCTGCACGATCATTTACCTCCGGAGATGATCTACGAGCGAGAGCTGCTTATCTGCCGCTTATAGGGTCACGCGGAGCTTTTCACACCGAAAAGGTTGACAGACAGGCGTAAAAACAGTAACGTTTGGGAGTGGCAAGACTCCCTTCGGGTTGAGTCAGTCATAACGAAGTCCACCCACTTCGTTGTTTTATAAGGAACACCCACGCATCAGCCCCCACCGCGCTGCGTGGGTTTCCTCTTTAAGCGACGGTTTTCTCAGCTTTCAAGTGCTCGAGAAAAGGCCCCCTGAGCAAGGGGGCCAACGTGACTTCCTACGCTGAGCATAATCAAGACCTGCGGGTTTGTTCCAGGAAGCGGAGGCAAGAGGAGGGGTTCCAACCTGTCCCGTGCCCAGTATTCCGTGTTGGTCTGCAGCTTTAGTCGGAAGCAACTCCTGCTCCCGAGATACGCTCTCCTCCCCTATCGTCCAGAGCGACGGCGGGCGGCGGTAAAGACACCGGCACCCCCGGTCAGAAGAAGGACGATGCTGCTGGGCTCCGGCACAGGAGCCAGGGGTGGCGCGACGGGCGGAGCGGATGGTGGAAGTGTAACCGGGGGCGCTCCGCTGGGAGTCCTGACGCTCCCACCAAAGCCGGGGCCGGCACCGGGTCCGAAGACCGGATAGTAGGGACCGCTCGAGGGGACCTCTGTGTTGGCAGACGGACCGTCATAGGCGGGCGGAGCATTTTCAGCGATCAGCGTCTCGTCACCAGGAGCCGAATCGAGATCCACCGGTCCGCCCATCGCCATCTCGGAGATGAACTCGTCCGGCGCCATACGGGCGTCCAGAACCTGCGGTGCGGGATCCACCGGCAGTTCACCGCAGAGCACATCGAACTTCTTGAGCATCTGCGCCGGTGTGAGGTGCGGGCGCACACTCGAGACATGTGTCGGTACCGGCTTTGGAGAAGGGGTGGTCAACTCAACGAGCTTGCGGTGGGCGTAGGCGCGAGCACGATGTCTGGCTGCGAGCAACTTTTGTGTACTGGTCTTCTCAGCCAGCGCCTTCTTATAGTCGGCAAGCCATTTCTGGCAGTCTGTGGAGGCGCTCACTCCGCGGGCGGTCATCACGATCAAGGCAAAGGTCAACAAAAGGAACAAGGGTTTACGCATTCTGGTCACCTAAGAGAGTGGCTTTCTGTACAGAGTAATAGCATTTGCCGGGCCAAAGTCTACGCAAAACAATGCGGGGTTAAGTGCAAGAAATCTCAAGTTGCCACGATAGGGGAAAGAACCTTTTCCGTGCACTTCTGCAATTTGTTGCACTCATATGGAGACATGCGTTCCAAATTCATCCGGGCAACCATCTCTGCGCAGCGCGTAAATGATGGCATTTGAGAGGTTGAGATCATTCCTTCACTCCTCGGCACGACTCAGGGTAGTTACTGGCCACCACCGAAGCGCCTTGAATGCTGTATCGGCAGACGGTGGCATAGACTTTACAGGTGCCTCTGACGAACACAGAGACCGACGCAACTCCAGAGGAACCAATCTCCAAGCCTGTACGCGATACGGGTTTTGCGCCGTTGCGGATTGCGCTCTTTCGCGACCGATGGCTCGCGTCGACGATCTCCTCCGTCGGCACATGGATGCAGGACACGGCCGGCACCTGGCTTATGACGGTGCTCACCACGAGCCCGCTTCTGGTCGCGCTAATGCAGACAGCCGCCAGTCTGCCGGTTCTGCTTCTCGGCCTGCTCGCGGGAGCAACGGCAGACATCTTCGACAGGCGGCAGCTGCTGATCTTCTGGCAGATCTGGATGCTGGTAAGCGTCGCTATCCTGGCCGTGTTTACGTTGTTGGGGCATGTCTCACCGTGGGCCTTGCTGGGCTTCACGTTCCTGCTGAACGTGGGGTCGGCGATGAACAATCCGGCCTGGCAGGCGATCGTGCCGGAGCTGGTGCCGCGGGAGCTGATTCCGGACACGGTGTCGCTCAATGCGGCGAGCAATAATCTGGCACGAGCGCTTGGACCGGCGCTGGGCGGCCTTATGGTGGCGGGATTTGCCAGTGTGCATGGCGGCGCGGGATCGGTGTTCCTGTTGAACGCGCTTTCCTTTGCGGGCGTGATCTGGGTGCTGGTGCGATGGAAAAGAACGCCGCTGTTCAAGAGCGCGCTGCCGGCAGAGCGAATCGCGGGGTCCATCCGATCAGGCCTGCGGTATGTGCGGTACTCGCCGACACTGCAGTCTTCGCTGATTCGTGCGTTTACCTTTACCTTCTTCGTTTCAGGAATCTGGTCGCTGCTGGCTGTGGTAGCGAAACGGGATTTGCGAGCAGGAGCGCTTGGCTACGGAATTCTAAACGGGTCGCTCGGTGCAGGGGCTGTGATCGCGGCAACGCAGCTGCCGAAGATCCGCCGACGGTTCACCGCGGACAAGATCATCGCGGCCTCCTCGATCTATCAGGGAGTGACGCTGATCGCGCTGGCTCTGATCCATACGCCGTGGATCGTGATTCCGATGCTGGTCGTGTCAGGCTTTGCATGGACGAGCACGATGTCGCAGCTGAATGTGAGCGTGCAGCTGGCGGTTCCGGCGTGGGTTCAGGCGCGGGCGCTGGGAACGTACCTGATGACCTTTCAGGGTGGGATGGCTCTGGGATCAATCACCTGGGGCTTCGTCGCGGAGCATGGGTCAACCAATGCGGCGCTGCTCTCAGCCGGTGTGGGGCTGGTGGCATCACTGCCGCTGGTGCGCCGCTTTCATATTCTGCAGGGCGCCATCCCGCATCACACACCTTATATCTTCAAGCGGCCCGCGCCAGAGCTGGCGGCGGTGCCGGGAGCCGAGAACGACCCGAGTGAAGGCCCGGTGCGGATTACGGTTGAATACCACGTGCCGCTGGCCCGCTACACCGAATTTACACACGCTATCCACGAGCTACGGGGCGTGCGTCTGCGGGACGGTGCGATGCGCTGGGGCATCTACCGGGAGGCGGAGGATCCGGAGCATTTGATTGAAAGCTTCATCATGGAGTCCTGGCTGGAGTACCTGCGCTCCCGGGAGCGAGTGACGGCCGCGGACACGATCCTTCGTGACCGGGTCTATGCGATGCACGAAGGACAGGTGCCGCCCCGCGTCTCTCACCAGATTTACGTGCGAGAGATTACGCCGGCTTTGGCGGTCTGACCGGGTCGTTCCTCTCAGCGGACATGATCCAGGCTGATTAGGAAGTGAGTTGCCGCTTCAGGTGCACTGCAGTGCAAGATGGCTCGTCACAATGAAATGAGGTACTTAGGAGCGGTTACTGCTGTAAATGAACACAGCCTCTAGGTTAGAGTTCTCTAACAATCTTAAACTTGCTCACTCCGTTTGGCGATGTGGATGCAGCTACCACTCCGTCTCCGAGACTTTGCGCGCGCTCGAAAGCGTGTCGCTTGCGGTCAGGGCGCTCCCCTGCTGCTCTGCCGTAAAACGAGGTTGTACAAAGAAGCAGAGGTTTGGAGGGCGGGGTGAAAGCTCCTCCCTCCTATTTTTCTGCTTAGGATTCCTGGGGGTCGGGTCCGCGTGTGGGTTGTGGCGGCGGGGCTATTTTGACGGATCTGCCCGTGCGGGCGGACTCGTAGATGGCATCGGTGATGCGCTGATCGTGAAGCCCCTCTTCGCCGGGAGTATGCGGCTGAAGATTCTGCTGAACGCATTGCGCCATGTGGTCCATCTCGAGGGCGAACTGGTCTTTTTCCTCGATGGAGGGTTCCGAAAGGACGTTGTGGCCGTCTTCGGTCCTGTTGGTCTTTAGCTTAATGCCGGTGTAGGCGAAGGCAGGGCTTAGCTCTGCCCAGGCCTTTTCGCCTTCGATCCGAAGGAACTGCGATCGGTGGATGCCATAGCCGGTGGAGCAGGTGGCGATGAGGCCACTGGGAAAGTGCAGGGTAAAGCCGCAGCTCTCCTCAACCTCGGTGAAGCGAGGGTCGGATTTCGGCTGGGTCGTAAAGGCGACAACCTCGGATGGCTCCTCGCCGGAGAGAAAGCGAGCGGCATTGAAGCAGTAGATGCCTACGTCCGGAAGGCAGCCGCCGCCGGCGAGCGCCAGCTTCTGCCGCCACTGTGCCGGGTCGCCCTGATTCTGCCCGTTTGTGGCGATGAAGCTCTTGACGGTGCCGAGTTTGCCTTCCTTGACCATCTTGATGATCTGGCGATTCATCGGCTCGTACTGCTGACGGTAGGCGATCATGAGCTTCACGTTGGCAGCCTTGCAGGCAGCAATCATGCGCTCACAGTCCTTAACGCTGGTCGCCATGGGTTTTTCGCAGAGGATGTGTTTGCCGGCCTTGGCGCCGCGAACAACGAATTCGGCGTGCAGGCTGTTCGGAAGGACGATGTAGATAGCCTGTACGTCAGGATTCTGGGCGAGCTGGTCGTAGGTCTTGTAGTCGTAGAGGGAGCGATCAGGGATGCCGTACTGGGCAGCGATCTTGCGGGACTTGTCACGATCGCCGCTGACAAGGGCGGCGACGCGGCAGTACTTGCTCTTCGCGAAGGCGGGCAGGATCTGGTTGAGGGAGAGTGTTCCCAGGCCAACGACAGCGAAGCCGGTGCGCTGTGAGGGAGCTTCAAACGGACCGGGTGTCTTGTCTGGAGCTTCGGTGTCCGCGTGCAGTTCCGGAAGGTGAACGGCGTCCTGCGCGTTTGGTTTCGTGGGGCTTTGGCCTGCGGCAAGGGGCCCAAGGCCAGCGGCGGCGAGGGCGGTGGTCGCTCCGCGGAGAAAGCTGCGGCGGGAGCTGGCCGGGTCGCTGGAGGTTTCAGGATCGCGTGCGAGGGAGGCGAAGAGGCTCATGGCGAGGTGGATGCCTTGGCGGAACCGCCGAGATGTTTTCTGCTGGAGATCGCTTGTAGTTGGGTCAAGCTTGCCGGCGTAACCACGCGAAAGTTCCCGTTTTTAGTTACTCTACGTGACCTATACAGTACGAGTACCCACGCGGAAGTAATAGGACTCATCTGGCTTATGCAAAGAGATGATCACTTTTCTTTCAAAGGAGTAAAGATGTTCTCAGAAACTGATTACTTCCTCCTCGAGAGTGCAAAACATGCGATTTTCGCAGAGTGGCGAGGCCGGAGAGTTTGGCCAGGAACCTGCTATCTCCTAAGCAACAGACAGCACGGTAACGAAGCGTGCTGACAGAGATCTCAGGGGAGTGGAGAAGATAACGAACGAATCAACCAGCAGCCAGAGTGCTGCGTCGCAAACGTCCTCCTATACAGCTGGGCCGGCAGAGATGCCGGCCCAGGCTGTTTCCGTCGGAGGTATTGACGGTGCCTGAAAGCAGGCAGACCTAGCGAAGGTTGCCGAAAGCCACGTCAATCAGGGTCTTCTCTTCAAGTTCATGCGCCTTGGCCGAGCCGGTGGCCGGACTGGCGGAGGCGCTGCGCTTGACCGAGAGGACGGCGCGATCGCGGGCAAGACGGCGAAGCAGGGGCATGACATAGGAGTGCGCGCCCATGTTAGCCGGCTCTTCCTGAACCCAAACGATCTCTTTCGCATGTGGGTGCTGGTCGAGGGCGGCCTGGAGCTCTGCAGCGGGCCACGGGTAGAGCTGCTCCAGAAAAAGGATGGCGATCGAGGTGTCCTTGCGCTTTTCGCGCTCAACGCGGAGATTGTGGCCGATCTTGCCGGAGCAGACGAGGAGGCGGCGAGGGTCCTGGACGGAGCTGTCCGGCAGGACAGAGCGGAAGCCGTCGACAGCGAAGTCGGCGAGCGAAGAGCTGGCGTCAGGGTGGCGAAGCATACTCTTCGGCGTGAAGATGACGAGCGGCTTACGCCAGGGTCGCATCGCCTGGCGGCGAAGCAGATGGAAATGCTGGGCGGCGGTGGAAGGCTGGCAGATCTGCATGTTGTCGTTGGCGCAGAGCTGGAGGTAACGCTCCATGCGGGCGGAGGAGTGCTCCGGTCCCTGGCCCTCGTAGCCGTGCGGCAGCAGCATAACAACGCCCGAGAGCAGGCCCCACTTGGCTTCGCTGGCGGAGATGAACTGGTCGACGATAATTTGGGCGCCGTTGGCGAAGTCGCCGAATTGAGCCTCCCAGAGGACGAGAGCTTCGGGGTAATCGCGGGCAAAGCCGTATTCGAAGCCGAGAACACCGGCCTCAGAGAGGAGGGAGTTGTAGACCTCGAAGCGCGCCTGCTTCTCTGAGAGGTGCTGCAGCGGGAAGAACTTGCGCTCGGTTTCGATGTCGACCATGACGGAGTGGCGCTGATTAAAGGTGCCGCGCTCCGAGTCCTGGCCGGTGAGGCGGACGGGTGTTCCCTGTTCGAGAAGCGAGGCGAAGGCGACGAGTTCGGCCATGCCGTAGTCAAACGGCCGCTTGCCTGTGCCCATCTCCGCGCGCTGCTCGAAGAGCTTCTTCACTTTGGCGTGAATGTTGAAGTCCGCCGGATAGCGGATGAGGCCTTGAACGAGGGCGTTGATGCGCTCGGCAGGCAGACCGGTCCGGACTTCGTCCGAGGGCTGTAGCTCGCCGCCGTGGTAGGGAGCCCAGTAGTCGGGGAGAGAGGAGAGATGCGGGATGTGATCGGCTGTGGTGGCACTCTTTTGTTGGTCGAGAAGCTCCTGCTGCACGGCGGCGATCTCGGCTTCGGGATTGACGCCGATCTGCGCGGCATAGAGATCGGAGAGCGGCTTGCGATCCTTGATGAGAGCGTAGCGGCGAGGCTGGGTGACGGTGGGGTCGTCGACCTCGGAGTGGCCGTGACGGCGATACCCGATAAGGTCGACGACGATATCCGTATGGAAGGTGGCACGGTACTCCGCGGCCAGGGCAGCGATGCGCACGACAGCGGCTGGATCTTCGGCGTTGACATGGAAGATCGGAATAGGGAGCCGCTTGGCAAGATCGGTGGCGAAACGCGAAGAGTTGGACTCTTCAGGGACAGCCGTGAAGCCAAGCAGGTTGTTGACGATGATGTGGACGGTTCCGCCTACGTTATAGCCGGGAAGAGTGGCCATATTGAGCACTTCGGCGACGATTCCCTGCCCGGCAAAGGCAGCATCTCCATGAAGGATAACGGGGAGAACCTTCCTCTTGCCGTCTTTGCCGAGGCGTTCCTGCTTGGCGCGGGCACGGCCGAGCACAACGGGATCGACGGCCTCAAGGTGCGACGGATTGGAGGCCAGATGGAGAGAGAGCTTCTGGCCATCGAGAGCCTCATACGTCCCTGTCGCGCCGATGTGATACTTGACGTCGCCGCCGCCGAGGGTGGAACGGGGATCGACATCCTCAAACTTGGTAAAGATCTCGGAGGCAAGCCGGCCGATGATGTTGACCATCACGTTGAGGCGGCCGCGGTGGCTCATCGCGAGCATAGCGGTCGTCACGCCCTGGCCTGCGGAGGTGTCCAGCAGCTGGTTGAGAAAGGGAATGAGGGCGGTGAGGCCTTCGAGCGAGAAGCGCTTTGTCCCGAGATACCGGGCCTGAATGACCTGCTCGAAGACATCGGCGCGGATGAGCTGCGAGAGGACGCGGGCCTGGTCGGGTTGCGGCGCGGATGCTTCGAGGCGCGACTCGATCCACTGGCGCTGCTCAGGGCCTGGGATGTGCATGAACTCGGCGGCGATGGTGCCACAGTAGAAGCCGCGGGCCTCACGGGCGAAGTCGCCTTCGGGAGCGGGCGTCGGGAAAGGCTCAGGCGGAAGATACTGGCCGAGCGGGTCGAGCGAGGCCTGGAGATACCCCCAGCGACGGAAGATGTCGAAGACCTGGTCACGATCGAGTTGCTGAGGGGCGGGGCTGGAGATTTTACTGGCGGAGGCGGCGGGCCGGGAGCTTGTCCCTACCTTGGTAGGCATTTGAATCCTCGTATGCGGACGCGAGGTGGGCTCGCGCCTCTATCTATGCTAGACCTATCGAAGCCCTGGCGCACATGACACCTTTGGTCCGAGGCTGTGCAGGAAGGCTCCACATGAGCGGTCTTCCTACCAATATGTGGGCGCGCTTTTGCTCAGAAGCGGCAAGGATGTGGATCAGGCGACGGAGACAGCGAGTGCTGGGCGCCAGACTTGTACAGTGAAGCAATGAGCAGCGTGTGCGGTCTACTCCTCCTCGCGATGCTGGTTGCTTCCGGACCAGCGCAAAAGAGCGCTCCGGACGCTGCATCTTCCAACCATCTGGAGCGTCCAGTGCCCGAGATCGGAGGGCTGATGCGTGCGGTTGAAGCGAATCAGCGGCACGACGAGCAGATCCTGCAGGACTACACCTATCGGCAGACGCAGACGATGGAGGAGGCTGACGGCCATGGTGGGGTGAAGAAGCGTGAGGTGCGGGTGTTTGACGTCTTCTGGCTGCAGGGTGTGCCGGTACGGAAGATGGTGAGCAAGGATGGAAGGACGCTGTCTGCGGATGAACTGAAGAAAGAAGATGAACGGATCGACAAAGAGGTGAAGACGGCGCGGGAGAAGCGCGAGCGGAATGACGGAAAGGGCAAGGAGACGGATCCGCGCGGCAATGAAGAGGTGACCATGTCGCGGATTCTGGAGCTCGGGAGCTTCTTCAATGCACGCCGTGTGCAACTTGGCGGGCGTTCTGCCATTGCGGCAGACTATGCCGGAGATCCGAAGGCAAAGACGCGGAACCGGGCGGAGGATCTGATCCGCGATCTGGTGGGAACGGTATGGGTAGACGAGGACGATAAGGAGCTGGCCAAGACGGAAGGGCGCTTCAATCGTTCCTTTAAGATCGGCGGCGGTCTGGTCGCGAGCATTAAGGAAGGCACAACGTTTGGCATGGAACAGAAGAAAATTAACGGCGAGGTTTGGTTGCCGACGCTTCTTGAAGGGAAAGGCGCAGCCCGGTTTCTGCTGTTTTTCAGCTTCAATGGCAGTGCCCGCCTGGTGGATGAAGACTTCCGCAAGTTTAAAGCCACATCCACACTGCTGCCGGGGGCAGGTTCGGCGGAGGAGGAGAAGCCTTGAGCGGCGACGGGAGCGCCTCTCTGAGGGCCGGCACAGCCTTCTCCTTCCTGCTGGGAACGTGGACCCTTGAACGCGAGATCGTGGGGCAGGCAAGGATGACAGGGCAGGCTGAGGTTCTGGAGACGGCAGCCGGGGGTGCCGTGTTTCGAGAGCGGGTTGCCGTGACAATGGGCAATGGGGCGGAGTTCAGGGGATCGCAGAGTTACCGGGTCCGGCGAACGGGGATGGGATTCGATCTGCTATTCGCGGAGACGGGTGAACTGTTCCAGGCGCTGCAGTTTTGCCGCAGCCACAGCGGAACTCTGCGGGCACACGCAACGCATGTGTGTGGCGAGGACATGTATGTTTCGGCGTACAGGCTTGGTCCGGGACGTTGCTTTTTGGTCCAACACGCCGTTACAGGACCGCGGAAGCGCTACAGGTCTAGAACGATCTACGCAGCAGCCGTCGCGGGCTGAGCGTGCGTCGACAGGCGGACCTGCAGCTAGGGTGCCTGTGCCGCAATCTCCTGTTCGCTTCGGCTCTGCGGCGGCAGTGAGAGCGGTGTGCCCTTCAGGAGATAGGGGCTCAGCGTGGAAAGATCATGCCAGTTAATAGCCCAGCCGTGATCGATGGCAAGCAGGATGTAGTCTCCCGGGATGATGTCCGCGAGCTCGAAGCTTCCGTCGGTGTTGCTCTGGTCGCGCCGAAGCAGATCGATGGCGCCAATCTGTCCGAAGCTGGTGGGGACCAAGAGAACCATTGCACCTTCAACCGGCTTTCCGGCGAGACTGGCGCGTCCGCTCACGTGAGCGCGGCCATGGGCTACGTTGAGAGTAAGAGCGACTGGTCCACCGGGGAGTGTAACGATACGGCCGGCGACGGGCTTGCCCTTGAGTTCGAGCGATGTGAGATAGAGCTCAGGGTCGCCGGCGAGCGTGACCTGGTAGCGGCCGGCGGGAACGGCCAGGTGGCGCTCGGCAAGTGTGTCCGCCGCGGCGTTTTCTTCGGGCTGCGGCGGCCGGCGATGAAGACCGAAGGCGCCCCCGGAGGCGCTGTTATAGACTGCGCCGCTTATGACGTCGGTCAGGTTGACCCGTGACCGGCCCGAACGCTCCTCCCCCTGCACGTGAACGGTGACATCCGCCGTGCTGGCGGAGCTGGCGGCCGAGAGCGACAGGTTTGCTCCCGCGGCAACCCGTACAAATGAAGTGGCGACCTGCCCGTCGGCCTGCGGCTGGATGACACGGTAGAGTCCGGGTGCCAGGTTGCCGATCTCAACCTGACCGGAGGGGCCGGAGACCTGCGTCATAACCCCGTTTACCGATCCATTCTCGATTGGCTCGATCGTAGGTCCGTAAAGAGGAGCCGCCGGGTTGGTACGGGAGACATCAGGAAAGTGAAGGTGACCGGCAGGAATCGGGAGCAGGTTGAAGTCGATCTGCTTGGCCTCGCCCTTGTAAAGGCTGATCGCACCGGCGGCGTCAACGTCGAAGACGCCCGGATACCAGGTGGTTGGGTAGACCACATCGAAGACGGGATCACCGGCCCTCGCCTGCGCACCGGCGGCATACCAGGGCGCAGCCTGGACGGAAAGGCGATAGCTGCCGGGTGAGATGCCGGCGATCTCGTAGTGGCCTCGATCATCCGTTGTGGCGCGCTGGCGGCGGTTTCCGTAGATCTCCAGCGGAGGAGCCGCGATCTGCAGGGAGAGAAGCGCGTTCCGAACAGGCTCTCCTGCCTCATCCCGTACAAAGCCGGCCAGGGTAGAGTCCGGCTCGAGCCGGAAGACGAGCGACGGCGTAGGCATGCCGGAGCGAAGAACCACGGCGCTTGAGAAGCTCTCGTGCTCGTTATAGAACTGCGTGCGAAAGCCTGTTCCCGAGGCGCTGAGCTGCCAGCTTCCTTCGCTTGGCAGGTTAAAGAAGAAGCGGCCCTGCGGGTCCGCTTCGGCGGTGTAGAGGTTTGCGTCGAAGGCTCCGCGGCGCCGATTACCCGGCTGGCCTTCGGGACGCATCGAGAGATGGCAACGGGGAACCGGAACGTTCGTGTCGGCGCGGAGGACGACGCCGCTTACATGGAAGGGCGGCTTCGCAACGGGGATCTGCGATGTGCAGAGTCGGTCCCCCGAGAGCATGATGGTCAACAGGACGGCAGGTGCGCTGCGGACGGAGAACATCATGGGTAGAGCTCATGCGTAGGTACAGCGTCGAGACTGAGCGAGGCTGAGCTGGACGCTGTGACGGAGATGACCTGCACATAGGTTTGGAACTTGTCGAGCACGGCGGGATCCCCGAAGTCAGCCAGGGAAAGCAACGGCAACGCGAGCAGACGGAGCCGCCTGAGCGGCAACGCGGAGAGGCTGAACTGGCCGTCCGTTCCACTGCGCCGGACAAAGAAACGCGGCAGAGTGCCAGCGTCACCGGCAAGGACGATCCAGCAGGCGGAGGGCTTGCCGGCGATACGCGTGACGCCGGAGAGAGTTCCGGTCGCCCGGCTCGCGACGATGTGAACAGGATCCGCGCCCGCGTTTGACCCGATAACGAGAGCGTTGTGCAGCAGATCGACGTCGCCGGAGGTTGCGGTCTGAACGGTCCAACCTCCGCCTTCTCCGCCGCTCAGGCGATATGTTCCTGAAGGTGCAATGAATGCGGTTCCGTTCGCTCCACGAAGACTGCGGATGGGCTGACCGCCGGGCTCAGACAGACCCGTTCCGAGAGCTTCGAGCTGCAGGTTCAGAGCGGAAGGATCAAGCGGCAGCGCCGTCGTGCCGTCCGGATTGGGCGCGGAGGAAGGATCGGCAGAGACGACGATGGGTATGGCAGGAAGCGGATCCAGGTGCAGCGTGGGCGCGATCGTGTCGTGGTCAGGAACAGTCAAGACAGAGGTGCCCGCGCGCTCTCCGTCAGGCGCCGCCAGGCGCGCGGAGAGCTGGTAGACACCCGCGGGGAGGTCGAGCACCAGGCCTTCGGCTGCCATGCGGCGTGGTGGTTGATAGCTTGCCCCGTCCTGCGTCGTAATGGTGATAGCGGGGCTACGCTGCGCGCTGCCAGCCTCAAGCGGGATGGTGACGTGAACGGCTGCAGCAAGCTGAGGATGAAGATCAATGTGAAGCTCCTGTCCGCTCGCAACGGCGATGGTTCCGGTCGCGTCGTTTGCTGCGTAGCCTGGGTACTGGGCTGGCAGAATGGCGAGCGAGCGGCTCAGGTCGGGTGCCGCATACCGCGTCTGCAGAACGTAGCTGCCGGCAGGAACGGGCAGGCGAAAGGCGCCACGGGAGTCTGTGGTGGTGAAGCCCGCGGTCTGAACCTGCCGTGTGCCGTTTTGAAACAGAATGCGCTGTGCGGTCACAGCGACGCGCGGCAACGGGTCGCCCTCAGGCGAGGTGACGCTGCCGGCAAGGACGGCCTCCGGCCATAACGAGACCTCAAGCGGGTCAGCCGATCCCGTGACGGCGATGCTGGTGGGGTCGCGCTGCTCGGGACTAAGCGAGAAGCCTGGCTTGGTGAACTGCACGCTCCCGATCGCAGACGTGTCACTCAACTGGAAACGGCCATCCGCGTTCGTGAAACTGCTATGCCCGTTCGCCTGCACCAGCACGCGAGCCATGGAGGCGCCCGTGCTGGCGTTTGTGACATGGCCGCTGACCAGATTCACGGCCGCTGGTTGGGGCGTCTGGCCGGCAGAGATGAAGGGGCCGCTCAGGGAAAGCCACGAGGCGAACGAGATCCAGCGTGCGCGGCTGTCACTGTTCTTTGATAGGCGGCGAGGGAGCGGCGGCACGGAGACTCCTGCGGGATAGACGCGCGAAGTCTCAGAAGGAAGCTCTGAGTCCTCGTGATGGCTCGATTGTCAGACGGTGACGCTCTGAACGATCCCCTTTGCGCGTAAGCCCGCCTCGGCTTTTGAAAAATAGTCTTCGACCGAGCCCTGAGTTTTGATCCAGGCAACATAGCGCGCAATTCCCTGCTCGATGGATGTCTGAGGCTCATAGCCGATCGTGCGGATGCGGCTGATGTCGGAGATCAGAGAGCGGATTTCACCGGGGCGGAACTCCCCGCGTGCCAGCGGGGCGAGGTTGACGCCGAGCTGGCCGGCGATGATCGTCGCGAGATCGCGAACGCTGGTGGCGCGGCCGCTGCCGACGTTGACGGGCAGTCCGTCGAGCGCGTCGGTGGTGGCGACCATCAGGTTGGCGCGGGCGATGTCTTCGACAAAGCAGAGATCACGCGTCTGGCCGCCATCCTCATACATGACGGGCGGCTGGTGGTTCAGCAGGCGGGTGCAGAAGATAGCGATAACGCCCGTGTAGGGGTTGAAGAGCGATTGTCGCGGGCCGTAGGTGCAGGAGTAGCGAAGCGCCACGGTCGGTACCCCGGTCTGCTTGCCCCAGAGCAGGACGAGCCGCTCCTGATCGACCTTGGTCAGCGCGTAGACGGTCTCGCCGCCGCCGGGTGTGGCCTCCGGTGTAGGGATCGAGGTTGTGGGCTTGCCACAGACCGGGCAATGCACGCTGAAGTCGCCGCTGCGCAGCTGCTCGGCGGGGCGAAGCAGCGGAACGACTGCGCCATGCTCCGGACAGTTTGCCGCGCCCTCGCTGTAGACCGCCTGCGAGCTGGCAACGACTACTTTCCTGATGGGCAGCTGATGATCGCGGATGAGCTCGAGCAGCTGTGCCGTGCCGAAGCTGTTGACGAGAACATACTTCGCCATCTCGGGCATATACCCGCCGTAGGCAGCCTCGTGAAAGACAACGTCGATATCCTGGAGCGCCGAGAGCATGGTGCCGGCATCCTGTACGTTGCCCTGCCGGAACTCGGCTGCGGGGTTCACCCACTCGGGCTTGCCGTGCTTGTGGGTCTGCGGCTCAAGGTTGTCGAGGATGCGGACGGTCCAACCCTCCCGCAGCAGGAGATCGACGATGTGAGAGCCGATGAGGCCGGCGCCTCCGGTGACGAGGGCGCGCTTCTGGTGTGGAGACATACTGGTCATGGTAGCGGATCGATCACACGCGCGATCGGATGGCGGCGCGGAGATCAGCGTCGGATGGCTCGCTTGATGAGGGCGTACTGGTCAAGGATGAAGCTGTCCGTCATCCCGGCGATGTAATCCGCGACAACACGCGCGAGACCTTCGCCAGCGATCTTGGCGATGTAGCCGTGCGGCAGTTCCTGTGGATCATCGATCCAGAAGTCGAAGAGCGCCTTGATGACCTCCTCCGCTTTGTCATGCTCAAGCGTGAGGTGCGGGCTGCTGTACAGCGTGTTGTAGAGGTAGGCCTTTTCCTCGAGCCGAAGGCGCTCGACGGCGGGTGAGAAAAGGGCAAGACGCGTCGGGTGATGGCGAATCTCTTCGAGCGACGTGGCACCGATCGCTGCCACGTTCGCGGCTGTGCTGACAGCGAGATCGTCGGTCAACGTGTTTTGCATCCATTGCAGCGTCTCGATGAAGAGGCCCTTCTCACTGCTGCCCGGAAACATGCGCTCCACCATGGTGAAGGAGCGTTCGAAGAGAGAGACATGCTCCCGGATGTGGCGGATCTCGAGCAGACCTGACTCAACGCCGTCGTCGAGGTCCGCTGTGAGATACGCGATCTCGTCGGCCAGATCGATGATCTGCGCTTCGAGTGGCGGACGCTGATCGAGAAGGTAGGGCGCAAGCTCGGGATGCTGCGCCGCCGTGTAATCACGCGAGTGCTTGATGATGCCCTCGCGAACGCCCAACGTAAGATTGAGGCCGCGATGGGCGGCGTAGCGCTGCTCGAAGTGCTCGCAGATGCGAAGTGCGTGCAGGTTGTGATCGAAGCGCAGCCCGTGCCGCTCGAGGCATTCGTCGAGAGCGCGTTCCCCCGCGTGGCCGAAGGGCGGATGGCCGATATCATGCACAAGCGCGAGGGCCTCGGCAAGATCCTCATTCAGGCCCAGTCTTTGGGCCACATCGCGGGCAATCTGCGCGACCTCAATGGTGTGCGTCAGGCGGGAACGGAAGTGGTCGGAGGCACGGCTGGTAAAGACCTGCGTCTTGCCAGCGAGCCGGCGAAAGGCGCGCGCCTGAATGATCCTCTCGCGATCCCGCTGAAAGGCCGTGTGCGCCGGGCGCGGACGTGCGGGGTAAACACGCTCGAGGAGAGGATTTCCGTCGGCCACAGAGACGGCACAGCGATGAAGCGCAACAGACGGCATACTTCTTTAAGTGTACTGGAGCGGAGGAGCGGCGAGTGATGATCTAAGGCTTCGAGACCTTCGCAGCCGGTCCCGGGTTGAGACGAGCGAGCTTGACCCTGGCGTTCTGCAGTTTGTGCTGAACCTTCGACACATCGTCGGGGTCGGCGTCTGCTGGCAGAGAGTGAGCATACTCGGTCATGGAGCGCTCCCACTGTTCAACCGCCAGCTTCAACCGGCCGGTCTTCTCGTAAACCTCCCCGAGATGATCGTGAACGGTGGGGTCAGAGCTCGATCGCTCGATGGCTTGGCGCAGATATTGTTCCGCTTGCGGGTATTGGCCGGACTTGTAGTAGACCCAGCCGAGCGAATCGAGGAAGGCGTAGTTCTGCGGATCAAGATCGACCGCCTTGCGGATCATGGCGAGAGCTTCTGAAAGACGAATGCCGCGCTCGGCAAGCATGTAACCGACATAGTTCAGGATGGTCGCATTTTGCGGATCGATCGCGAGTGCCTTGGAGAAGTTTTCCTCCGCCTGGTCATAGAGCTTCTGGCGGTCATAGAGCGTCCCGCGCAGGAAGTAGATGTTCAGCTTCTCGTCCGGCTTGCCGGCAAGCGCCATCGCTTTGTTAAGTTCGCTCTCCGCGTCTGTCCAGTGCTTGAGGCGGACGTCCATCTGCGCAAGGGCGAGATAGACTTCGCGATCTTCGGCGCTGTTTTTCAGCTGGGTGCGGGCGAGCGCGAAGCCTTCGTCAACCTTGCCGGTATCGGAGAGCTGGCCCGCGTACATGAGCTGCACGCCGCGATCTTTCGGAAGAGCCCTGGCGGCATCCTCGGCTACGGCCGTTGCTTCGCGCTGCTGGTGTGCCTCGCGGTAGGTGTCCACCTCAGACTGGTAGCCGCGCAGGGTGAAGTCTCCGCCAAGGGCCGTCATCTGCTTGTAATAGCCGACCGATTCGGCAGTTCTTCCCTGCTCCCGCTCTATCGCGCCAAGACGGTCGAGGAAGAGGTATCGATTGGACTTCTCGGGGTCACTGTAGTTGCCGTCCGGGTGGTTGGATGCGGCAAGAAGTTGTTTGAGCTGAGCGAGGGCATCGTCGTAGCGGCCGAGCGAGTCGTAGATCAGCGCTTCGTTATAGCTCAGCTCGGTGGAGTCCTGCACGAGCGACTTGGCTTTGTTCAGGGTTTGGAGTGCAAGCTCATAGTGGCCCTGACGGCGTTCAATCTCGGAGATACGGATCTGCGACTGTGCATCCTGCGGCTCTGCCGTCACGATCTGTTGAAAGACCTTCAGAGCTTCGTCGAGCTGGCCGTCAAGAAGCAAGGCATTGCCGAGACCACGCTGCGTATCGAGAGTATTTTCCGGCTCGAGATCAAGGGCTGCCCGATAGGCTGCGGCGGCCTCTTTTGGCCGTTTGAGCTGGTCATAGCTCGCGCCCAGGGCGAACTCGATGCGCGCCGTCTGATCGTCCTGCGGGACGGCGGCGAGAACATCGGCCGCGCGGTGAAAATCACCTTGCTCGGTGTAGAGGCGAGCTATGTTCAGCACCACCTCTTCAGAGTTCGCGTCAATCTTCTGTGCGCCTTTGAACTGCGCCTCGGCCTTGGCTGAATCATGGTTCAGGCCGTAGAGCTGGCCGAGCAGCAGATGCGTTTCAACATCGTTCGGTTTGAGCTGTACAAGCTTCTCGTACTCGGTGATGGCAAGCTGCAGCATCTCGCCGGACTGCTGGGTCTGCATGTCGCCAAGAGACCGCAGGTACACCTTGCCCAGAAGCTCGTGCGCCTCGAGATCGTTAGGGTTCTTGGAGACCTGCTGCTGCGCGGCGGTCACGGCCTCGCGAATACGACCGAGCTTAAAGTAGAGGTCTGCCAGACCGTTCTGCAGCGTCTTTGAATTGGGATCCGCAGCCAGCGCGAGCTTGTATTCATCGATAGCCTGAGAGGCGTAATCGCTGCGGCCGGCATTAACTGCCATGTTCTCGTAGAGATGTGCCAGGCCGTAGTGGTAGTACGAGGCGCTGCGGTCAGACTCGGCACTCTTCGCCGGTCCTGCCGGCTGTTTCGGCGCGGTCTGCGCGGCACCCGCGTCGCAAGCGGCGGTGAACAGCGCGGTGGCAACAAAGACTCGAAGGCAGACGGTGCACGCGCTGTGGAACAAAGTCATAGAGGTCCTGACGAGCCTCAGAGAAAGAAGGCCACGATTGTTAGACGGAGAGCTTGAGGCCTTGGATGCAGGGACACGCCCGGCACGGAATCGTCTGGCCGGATTATAGAGGCACCGTGTCCATCGGCCCATACCCGCATGGGGGAGAAGGGCTACCGGCAGGGTCATCCGTGGCGAAAGTGACGGATGCCAGTGAAGGCCATGGCGACGCCGAGCCGGTCAGCAGCGGCAATGACCTCCGGATCGCGAACCGAGCCTCCCGGCTGAATGACTGCCGTGGCGCCCGCTGCGGCGACAACCTCCAGGCCATCGGCGAAGGGGAAAAAGGCGTCTGACGCGGCAACGGTGCCAGCGAGCGGCAGAACGGCTTTCTGCGCGCCGAACCTGGCTGCATCCACGCGGCTCATCTGTCCAGCGCCAACGCCGACAGTCTGGCCGAAAATCCCGCCAGCAGCCCCCGCCGCGATCGCTCGCGCATAGACGATGGCGTTCGACTTGACGTGTTTGCACACCTTCCAGGCAAACAGGAGCGCGTGCAGCTCCTCAGCAGTAGGCTCGCGGAGTGTTGGAAAACTCAGGCCGGCCGCTGTTACCTGCTTGCTATCGGCATCCTGCACCAGCATGCCGCCTGAGACCTGTTTGTAGACCTGGCTGCTGTGCGCTGGATCAAGGGTCAGCAGGCGAAGATTCTTCTTTGTGCCGAAGCGCGCGAGGGCCTCCGGCGTGAACCCCGGAGCGACGATCGCCTCGACAAACAGCTTGGCGATCTCTTCGGCCGCTTCGCCGTCGATCTCGCGATTGCTGCCGATGACGCCGCCAAACGCGGAGATCGGATCGGCTTCGAGAGCGCGGGTGTAGGCCTCAAGAACCGTCTTTCCGGTCGCTGCGCCGCAGGGGTTGGTATGTTTGATGATGGCGACAGCGGCTTCGGCATCGCTGCTGAACTCGCTGGCGAGTGCCCAGCAGGCGTCGAGGTCGACGAGATTGTTATAGGAGAGCTCTTTGCCCTGCAACTGCGTGGCGGCGGCGATGCCCTTGCCGCTTCCATCGATGTAGAGGGCGGCACTTTGGTGCGGGTTCTCGCCGTAGCGGAGCCTGTTTGCCAGCGGATAGAGGAGCCGCAAGCTGGATGGAAGGCTTGCAGGCCTGGCCGTGGCAGGCGCGTTCGCCTCGCTGGTCGACAGCGCATCGAGAGCTGTCGCGATGCCGGCGTCATAGGCGGCTGTGAGGGCAAAGGCTTGTCTGGCAAGACGCCAGCGGGTATCCCGCGTGAGACCGCCGGCGTTGGCCTGAAGCTCGGCAGCCAGACCTGCATACTCCGCAACGCTGGTGACAACGGCGACGTCTTCAAAGTTCTTGGCGGCAGAGCGCACCATCGACGGCCCACCGATGTCGATGTTCTCGATGAGTTCATGCACGAGCACGCCGGGCCTGGCTGCGGTGGCTTCGAAGGCGTAGAGGTTGACAATGACCATGTCGATCGGCTGAATGGCGTGTTCGGCGACCGAAGCCTCATGCGCGGCGTTGCCGCGGATGTGGAGGATGCCGCCGTGGACCTTTGGATGGAGGGTTTTGACGCGGCCATCGAGCATCTCCGGGAAGCCGGTCAGGTCGGCGATGTCGCGGATCTCGAGGCCGGCGTCGCGGAGCATGCGGGCGGTGCCGCCGGTAGAGACCAGATCGACGCCAAAGGCAGCAAGAGTGCGGGCAAACTCAATGAGGCCGGACTTGTCGGTTACGGAGAGAAGGGCGCGGCGGATAGGCTTGGTGTCGCTCGAGGAGTTCACGAGACCAGTTTAGTTGAGGCGGGGGCGGGGTTAAAGGACAACGGCTCCGGTGAGCTCGGAGACGCGCTCGATGGCGTGCCGCGCGCACCATTTTCTGAGGCCGGTGGCGATGTTTTCGACGGCGCGCGGGTCGGCGTAGCTGGCCGTGCCGACCTCGACGGCGGTAGCTCCGGCGAGCAGAAACTCGACCGTATCTTTCTCGTTCAGGATGCCGCCCATGCCGACAATGGGCAGGGTGACGGCTTTTGCGACCTCGTGCACCATGCGGACGGCGATAGGCTTGATGGCCGGGCCGGAGAGGCCGCCGGTGACGTTGGCGATGCGCGGGCGGCGGGTTTCAATGTCGATGGCCATCGAGAGAAAGGTGTTGACGAGCGAGAGGGCATCGGCGCCGGCGTCGGCCGCGACGCGCGCCATGAGACCGATGGAGGTTACATTTGGCGAAAGCTTGACCATCAGCGGCAGGCGGCTGACCGCTTTGGTTTTGCTGACAAGCTCGAAGAGCAGCTCGTGATTGGTGCCGAAGACCATCCCGCCGTGGCTGGTATTGGGACAGCTGGCGTTGAGCTCAATCATGGCGATGCCCTCGGCGTCGTTGAGGGCATGGGTAACTTCGACGCAATCTTCGATGGTGAAGCCGAAGACGTTGGCGATGGTGACGAGGCCCTTGATCCTGCGGAGTTTCGGCAGCTTGTCGGCGATGAAGGCGCGCACACCGACGTTCTGCAGGCCGATGGCATTGATCATGCCGGCAGCAGTTTCAATAATGCGGGGCGAGGGATTTCCGGCCATGGGCTCGCGCGAGAGACCCTTGGTGACGAAGGCACCAATGCGATCGAGCGAGAGGACGTCGTCGAACTCCAGGCCGTAGCCAAAGGTGCCGCTCGCCGCAATGACAGGAGATCGAAGCTCGATGCCGGCGACGGTGACGCGCATATCCGGGCCTTTTTCTAGTTTCACGGGAGAGGAGCTCTGAGGGTCCGTCATGCTCTTTCAGTGTAGCGGTCCGGTCTTGCTCTCAGCGCTGCGGCGTGCTTCCCTGGGCGGGTTTCAGGATCTCCGTGAGAACTCGCCCGATGCTGTTCGAAGGCGCGTTGATGCCGAGGAGCGCGGCAAACGTGGCGGCAATATCGACTGGAGCGGCGGACTGCCGGTAGTAGCCGGGCACGAACTCCGCCCCCAAAAAGCCCAGCGGGACGTGGCGATCATAGCTCCAGGGCGAGAAGTGTGTGGTCTGGATGCCGTTGAGAACCTCCATCTGATACGGCGTAGGAACGACCATGACGTACCAGCCGCCGTGCCCCGTATAACTGTGCGCGATGCGTCGGCCGAACTCGGTGTCGGGCAGCTTGCCGGCGGCGAGATCGACGCGGGTCCGAACAAAGGCGATGCCGGGATCGGGATCCAGGCGCGCCTCGGCGTACTTGCGCGTGGCCTCCGACAACGCGAGGCTGTTTGGAGGCTGCGGCGGTGCGCCGAGCGAGGCGATGGCGTCCGGGATGACCTCGGCCACAGCCGCCTCCGCGTCGGCCTCGGAGATCTTTGCGGCGGTGAAGACGCGAGTGTCGAAGGCGATGTAGGGCAGTTCGAGCTGAGACATCAGGTACTTCACGGATTTGCCAGGAGAGAGCCGCTGATTGAGCCGGATGTTCACGGCATCAGCGAAGCTCTCGAGATCCAGTCGGCCGGCGTCGACGCCGAGCCTGGCGGCCTGTTGCGGGATGGGAGCGATGCCATGGTCGGCGGTGAATGCGACCATGACGTTGGCGAGGCCAACCTTCTTGTCGAGCCATGTAAAAAAAGTATTGAGATCGCGATCAAGGCCGACGACCATCTGTCGCTCTGCGTCGGAGTCAGGGCCCATCTGGTGGCCCATGATGTCGTTGGCGGAGAGCGAGATGGTGAGGACATCGGTGACGGAGTTCGCGCCGAGCTTCTCGTTGTCGATCAGGGCTTCGCTGAAGTCAAGTTCGTAGCTGTTGGCGGCGGGCGTTCGGCCGACGAGGTTGTAGAACTGCGTGGTCTCTTCAAGCCCGGAGTCTTTGACCGCCTGGGCGATGCGCGGTCCCTTGTTGAACCGTGTGGCCCATGCGGGAAGCTCGGGCATATAGAAAGTGGAGGTGACGAAGCGGCCGGTGGCACCGTCGATCCAGAAGGCTGCGTTGGCGGTCTGGCCCGCGGGAAGAATGGCGGCGCGATCTTTGAGGGAGACGCCGAAGAGCTTTGCCTGGCCGTTGGTAGCGAGACGCACCTCGTCGCCAAGGGTGGTGGCGTGGAGATTGCGGGGCGAGGACCCGATGCGTGGAGCGGCCGGGGGAATGGCGGGTGGGGGCGGAACGGGCAGATCGTCGAAGGTGCCGACCAGCCGGTAGCGCTCGTCTTCTACGGAGGTGACAGGCCGGTCGGTGTTGCGGGCGAGATCCCACCATTCATTTGAGCCGATGCCGTGACCGTCGGTGTAGGCGCCGGTGCCGATAGTGGCGTGGCCAGGTGCGGTCTTGGTGTTCGCGTAGTCGAAGTAGCAGCCGTTGAAGTAGGCACCGCGCTTGAGGAAAAGGTTGAAGCCGTTCGGCGAGGTCAGGGCGTCGCGGTAGCGGTCGAGGTAGTCTCCGCGGAACTGGTCGATGACAAGGATAACAACCAGTTTGGGCGTTGCATGGTACGCGTCAGCAAACGCCGGAGGAGCGGCGGGCGAAGCAAGTGTGACGGCGAGCAGGGCGGCGAAGAACGGGCGCATCGCCACAGAGTACATGGATCGTGTTGCCGAACGATTGCAGCGGGCAGGGACGCTAGAATAGTCCGGATGCTTGATCTTGGCTATGTGCGGTCCAATCTCGGTCTGGTGGAAGAACGGCTGCGTACGCGCGGTGCCGAGGCGGCAGTGGTGCTCGGCGACTTCGCGGGCGTGGATGCGGAGCGGCGCGAGGCGATCACGCAGGTAGAGAGCCTGAAGGCGGAGCGCAACCGGTTGACCGGAGAGATTGCCTCGCTTCGGAAGGCTGGTGGTGACGCAACAGCCATGACGGAGCAGACCAGGGCAATGAAGTCTGAGGTGGAGGCGCTCGAGGCCACGTCCGCGCGGGCTGACGACCGGCTGCGGACGATGATGCAGTCGGTGCCGAACCTGCCGGCGAGCGACGTGCCCATAGGCCGCAGCGAGGCCGAGAATCGCATGGAGAAGACATGGGGCGAGCAGCCGGCGTTCCGCTTCCCTGCCTTGTCGCACTGGGAGATTGGCGAGCGTCTGGGCGTGCTTGACTTTGAGCGGGCGGCGAAGATCTCCGGCTCCCGCTTTGTGGTGCAGATGGGCCAGGGAGCGCGGCTGGAGCGGGCGCTCGCGAACTATATGCTGGACCTGCATACACGCGAGCACGGGTACACGGAGGTGCTGCCACCCTTCATGGTGAACTCAAAGAGCCTGTTCGGGACGGGGCAGCTGCCGAAGTTTGCCGAGGACCTCTTTCACTGCGACGACAAGGGCGCGTATGCGCCGGGCGAGTTCCAGGAGAGCGATCACTGGCTGATCCCGACGGCCGAGGTGCCTGTAACAAACCTTTTTCGCGATGAAGCGCTGGAGGAGGCGGAGCTGCCCATCGCATACACGGCGTATACGCCGTGCTTTCGCAGTGAGGCCGGCAGCTACGGCAAGGATGTGCGCGGGTTGATTCGGCAACACCAGTTTCAGAAGGTGGAGCTGGTGCAGTTTGTGCGGCCGGAGGACTCGGCCGCGGCGCATGAGGCGCTGACGCGGCATGCGGAGACGGTGCTTGAGCGGCTGGGGCTGCCGTACCGGAGGATGCTGCTGTGCACCGGGGATATGGGCTTTGCGGCGGCGAAGACGTATGACCTGGAGGTGTGGCTGCCGGGCCAGGGTCTCTATCGCGAGATCAGCTCGTGCTCGAACTTCGAAGCGTTTCAGGCACGGCGAGCCAACATTCGCTACAGGCCTTCCGGGTCAGGAGCCAAAGCTGGAGGCGCGAAGAAGACAGAGTTTCTCCACACGCTCAATGGAAGCGGGCTGGCCGTAGGGCGAACCTATCTGGCGGTGCTCGAGAACTACCAGCAGGCGGACGGGACGGTGCGCATACCGGAGGTGCTGGTGCCCTACATGGGTGGCGAGACGATGCTCGGAAAGCAGGCGCCACGCGGAGGTGCTCGTGCTTAAACTCCTGCGAAGCTATCTGTTCTGGACCTACGAACGCGGCAGCATGCATTACGACGTGATGGTTACGCTGATCCTGATCTTTCTTTTTCTGTCGCCGCGGCTGATCGACTTCAAGGATCGTCCGGCAGAGACAGTTGCGCTGCAATCGAGTGAGGTTCTCGTGAAGGAGGCTGGAACCCGGCACGGCAACAGTCGCTTCGTCTACCAGATCCGCGCGGAAGACATGGCAGACGCGAAGTCCGAAGCGCAGCGGCAGGCAGCGTTCCTGCGTCTGATTGAGCCCATCTCGGGCGAGGTCAGTCTGGAGCACTACGAGCTCGTGAAAGACGCGGCAGGGAAGGTCATCGCCTACAACGTTTGGGTGCTTCGCTAGTGACTTTCTCCAGCAAAGCGCATCCATCTGACATGAGGTTTGAACAATGACGGCAGGGCGAAGTACGACCGCGTTCCTCTTTGTGACATGTACTCTGCTCCTCAACAGCGGAGCTCTGGCCCAGAACACTCCGGATCGCCTGAATACGGTTCTGCGCCAGATGGACGCAGCCAGTCTCAAGTTCAAGTCAGCCGAGGCAGACTTTCATAAGGACACCTTCCAGAGAGTCGTGCGTGAGACGACGACGCAGAACGGCACGATCTACTTCATCAAATCCGGCACGACGCTACAGATGGGTGCTGTGATCGCGCCGCCGGAGGCCAAGGTGGTCGAGTACAAGGACGGCCGGCTGCGCATCTTCGACCCCGGCCCAAACCACCTGACAGAGCTCGACGGACGGACCAATCAGGCTCAGTATGAGAGCTTTCTGACGCTCGGGTTTGGTGGGAGCGGGAAGGATCTTGAAAAAACATGGACCATCACAGACCAGGGCACTGAATCACTGAACGACGGCAGCCAGGCCGTGCAGGTGGAGAAGCTTGATCTGGTCGCGAAAGATGCGGCGCAGCGAAACAGCATCGCGCACGTCACCATCTGGGTCGATCCTGCCCGAGGCATCTCGCTGAAGCAGGTGTTCTTCTTCGCCTCGGAGGACACGCAAACTGCTGTGTACAGTCACATTCGCTATAACCAGAGCGTGAACACAAAGCGGTACGCGATCAAGACGGACTCGAAGACCTCGCACTAGGCGTCGCTCTGTTGAGAGCGTCTGACCCATCGCGGAGCAGTGCCGACGCACAGAGAATCAGGAGTGGAAACAGCTCCAGAGTGTAGCGAGGCTCAGAGTTGTCGAGCGTGAGCAGAAGCGCGCAGCGGAGAACGACAAAGGCTGTTATGGCCAGGAGCAGAGCCCGCTCATCGCCGATCGCCGCGTTCCACCAGCGGCGCCATCCCCAAACACCAAGCAGCAGGTAGACAGCATTCAGCCCCGCGTAAAGCGTCGCGAACAGAAATTGCGAGTGGCTGTCTCGCCATCGCCACCAGGCCAGCTGCACCCCTGTGAGCTCTGTACGGGGGCGCAGCAGCATGTTCGCCAGCCGTGCCGCTGGCAGCAGCACGTAGTAGCGAAGCGGGGAGTGATGAATGCGCTCCTGCGCGATCGCCTGGAAGCGAGCGTCGAGTTGTGGCGTAGGGCTGTTCGTGATGTTGTAGTCACCGAGCAGACGCAGCGTCTCTTGCTTCTGCTCCGGGGAATCAAACGCGCGGGACGGGAGGTCGGTGAACGCGATCGCTGTGCCGTCGTAGTTCCAGTAGACCTCTTCGGTTGAGGCGAAATCGATGGCCCAGCTGCGATACCAGCGCTGAAAGCCGAGCGGGATTGATTCGCCCGGGTCGGTCGCGTAGCGTGGCGCGAGCGGCTGAATAAGATGGAAGGTGCTCCAGTTCCTGGCGGTCCAGGGTACGAGCGGCACGAGGACGCAGAGTGCGGCGGAGAGTGCGGGAGCGAACACGCTCCATCGCGAGGCGGTGCGGGTTCCAGCACCGAAGCGGCGCCAGCTTACGAGCAGCATAGCGGGCACTATCGCGGCCGTGAGAAGTGCCTGTTCCGGCCGCAGCAGAAGAGAGACGGCCAAGGCGGCGCCGATCCCGAGAGTCCACGCGTTCTGAAGTTCAGGGCAACAGCGCCAGCGATCAAAGGAGAATACGGCGAGCGTGATGCTGGCCAAGGTCAAGGTCTCGGTGAGAGGCGTGGCGGTGTAATTTGCCGTGAAGGGGCACAGGCAGCTGAGGATCAGGCAGAACCACGCGGCACGCCGGCCAAACAGGTCTCGGGCGAGCACGGCAAGCAGAAGCGCGGAGAGCAGATCCGTGACGACCTGCATGTCGAGCACAGCGGAGAAATTCTCGACACCAAAGACGATGAAGAGGAACGCCAGGAAGAGTGGGTAGCCGGGAAGACGGATGAGCGTCGGCGGAAAAGGGCCGGGCTCAACGGCGAAGCTATACACGTGGTGCCGCAGGAGATTGTGTGCGATGTTGCCATAGATCTGCGGATCCCCCTGCATGGGATTGGCATGGTGGATGAACCACAATCGCAGAACGGCGCCTGCAAGCAGCAGACCCAGAATGCCGCACCACGCTCGTGCTTTGGCGGAGAACACTCCCTGCATAATACGTCTGCCGCGGGATCGCGGTTGTCTGAGGGTGGTCTAAAGTCGTCCGGCAAAGAGCGCTGCTGCTAGGATTCATGCTGAGCCATTGACTGCGCCTGAGGTGAGTCCCCGAGGAGTATGACGAAGCAAGTCTTCTACGATCCGCAACGGAAACGCTGGAAGCGCCTGCGCCGGATCTTCGATGTGCTCGCCCTGCTTGGTCTTGTGGTTGGAGTCATCTTTGTCGTTGGGCTGGTGCGGATGCGGCCGCTGCCGGAGCTTTTGCTGCGTTACCCCAAGCGCAACTTCCGCACCGCGAACACACCGGTCGCACCCTTGCGCAAGGGTGAAAAGCTGCATCGCTCGGCACATCGCCGAAGCAGCCTCAAGCCCTCCGATGTGCCGCTGAACCAGGGTGAAGGTCTGCGGGCGGCCTACTTTGTCGAAGACGATCCGGCGAGCTACTCGTCTCTGAAGGAGCACATCCGGCAGATCGATCTGTTGTTTCCGGAGTGGCTGCACATGGTCTCGCCGGATGGCAGCATGAGCTACTTCAGCATCGATAACCGCGCTTATCCCTTGATCGACCAAAGCGGTGTGCACCCGGTGGATGCGGAGAACAAGGTTCGTCGCACCATTACGGCCGCCCGCGTCGACACAGAAGTATTTCCCCTGGTGAACAACTACGATCCGGTCAAGCAGACCTTTCTGCCTTCGATCGGAATTTTCCTGAAGAATGCTGAAGCGCGCGCGCACTTCCTCAGTCAACTGGACACGTTTCTTGCGGCGAACCCTGATTACCACGGCCTCTCCATGGACTTTGAGGAGATTCCGGATGACGCGCAGGACGGCTTCGGTCAACTCATAACGGAGATCTATCAGGACTTTCATGCGAAGGGTCTTCGACTCTATGTGAATGTTCCGGTCGGCGATGACAGCTTCAATCTCAAGTTGCTGGCCGACCATTCGGATGGCCTGCTGCTGATGAACTACGATCAGCACCAGACGGAGAGCGGGCCGGGACCGGTCGCCGCGCAGGACTGGTTCATCGACAACCTGAAAGAGGTTCTGAAGACAGTTCCCAAGCAGAAGATCATCTGCTCCATCGGCAGCTACGGATACGACTGGACGACTCCCCTGCCTGCTGGAAAACCAGCAAAGAAGCCTGCCGCTTCCGAGAAGGTTCTGGCATCGCGCAACATGTCGACGCAGGAAGCATGGCAGGCTGCGTCTGATTCCGAGTCGCAGGTTGAGCTGGATGGCGATACTCTGAACCCGCACTTCGCCTATGACGACGAGGATGCGAAGGAACGCCACCAGGTGTGGTTTCTGGATGCCGTGACGGTACTGAACGAGATGCGGGCGGCGCGAGCGCTTGGACTTCAGACCTTCGCACTCTGGCGGTTGGGGAGCGAGGACAATTCGCTCTGGAACATCTGGGACAACCCGATGAACTCCGATCCGGAGAAGAGTCTGACCCAGGTCGATCCGGGCTATGACATTGATACGGAGGGCCAGGGCGACATCCTTAAGGTCACACGGAAGCCGCAGGCTGGCGTTCGCGATATCACCATGGATGACGACAAGTCCGTGCCGCTGCAGTACCGGGTGATCCTCGACGAATCGATGGTGAAATACCCGCTCTCGTACACGGTGGAGCAGTATGGCTACCATCCCAGGCAGGTCGCGCTGAGCTTTGACGATGGACCCGATCCGACCTGGACGCCAAGGATCCTCGACATCCTGAAGCGCTACAACGTCAAGGGAACATTTTTGATGATCGGCGAAGTTGCGCAGGATAATGTCGGCCTGATGCAGCGGGTTTATCGAGAAGGCCACGAGATCGGCAACCACACCTTTACGCATCCGGACATCAGTGAAATTTCAAACGCGCAGGTCGATCTTCAGCTCACGCTGACTGAACGGCTCTTCGCCTCCAAGCTGGGCGTGCAGCCGCTCTACTTCCGGCCGCCTTACTCGATCGATCAGGAGCCTGACACCAACGATCAGGCCGCGCCGATCGATCGCATTCAGGGGCTCGGCTATGTGATCGTTGGCAACAAGATCGATACGAACGATTGGGATGAGCACCCGAAGAAGACACCGCAGGAGATCACAGATTCTGTCTTTCAGCAGATCAGCGACATGGAGACGCGGCCATGGGCACGGGGCTCGATTATTCTGCTGCACGATGGCGGTGGCGATCGAGCACCGACAGTGGCCGCTCTCCCGGTTTTGATCCAGGCCTTGCGCGCCCGCGGCTACGAGATCGTTCCTGTCTCCGCGCTTCTGGGAAAGACACGCGCGCAGGTAATGCCGCAGCTGACGCCGAAGCAGCGCTGGCAGGCGCGTGCAGACTCAGTGGCATTTTTCTTCTTCGCTTTCTTCAACCACTTTGTCATCTATGTCTTCTTTGTCGGTGACGTGCTGATGAGTGCGCGGCTGATCATTATTGGCTTGTTCGCCACGATCGATCGCTTTCGCAAGCGGCAGAACTTCGCGACAGCTGACTACATGCCACGTGTTGCTGTGCTCATCCCTGCCTATAACGAGGAGACCGTCATCGTTCGCACGATTCGTTCGGTGATGATGTCGAACTACAAGAATCTGCGCATTCTCGTGATCGATGATGGATCCACGGATCGAACGCTCGAGGTTGCAACAGAGGCGTACCCGGACGATATTGCGTCCGGCCGTGTCGTAATTCTGACCAAACCCAACGGCGGCAAGGCCGAGGCCCTGAACTTCGCGCTCGATCATCTCGAGGAAGAGATCTACATCGGCATCGATGCGGATGGTGTGATCGCGCATGACGCCATTGGCCGGCTGGTCTGCCACTTTGCCAACCCAAAGATTGGAGCCGTCGCTGGGAATGCCAAGGTCGGCAACCGCGTGAACCTGTGGACACGCTGGCAGGCGCTCGAGTACATCACCAGCCAGAACTTTGAACGGCGTGCGCTCGATCTTTTCGACGTGGTAATGGTTGTGCCGGGAGCTATCGGTGCGTGGCGGACAGCGGCCGTGCGGGCCGGCGGCGGCTATCACTCGAACACCGTTGCCGAAGACGCCGATCTCACCATGAATCTGCTGGAGCAGGGCTACTCCGTCATCTACGAGGATCAGGCACTCGCCTTTACCGAAGCTCCGGTCAACGCGGACGGCCTGATGCGCCAGCGTTTTCGCTGGTCCTTCGGCATTCTGCAGGCGGTCTTCAAGCATCGCGGCGCCATCACCAGGCGACGTGCAATGGGTTTGTTCGCTCTGCCGAACATCGTCATCTTTCAGATCCTTCTGCCGCTGGTTTCTCCGCTAATCGATCTCATGTTCGTCGCAGGAATCGTCCACTACTTTATTGACCGCTCCTTTCACCCGGAGACCGCCTCCACCGCAAGCCTGTACAGGCTGCTGACGTTCTTTCTCGCCTTCATGATTATCGATTTCGCTGCTTCGTCGCTCGCCTTTATGCTCGAGCGCAAGCACCCGGCCAGCAAGGGAGACGCCTGGCTGCTCTCCCATATCTGGATTCAGCGCTTCAGCTATCGGCAGGTCTTCTCGGTAGTTCTCCTCAAGACGATCAAGCGTGCGATCGACGGCAAGCCGTTCAACTGGGACAAGCTGGACCGGACGGCCAAGATGTCGGCCGAAACGGAGAAGATCGTCGAGACCTCCTAGCCCGATCTTCCTCGCTGTTTCCGGCAGGTAAAATCGGAGCATCATGGCAACGATTTCGATTCCATCCCGCTCGGCGACAAAGCTGCCACCCTTTAAGAATGAAGCTTTTCTGGATTTCAAGGAGCCTGAGAACAAGCGTCGGATGGAGGAGGCTCTGGCCCACGTCGAAGGTCAGCTTGGCCGAGAGTACAAGATGGTGATCGGCGGCCAGCGGGTGGGTTCGGCAAACACAATTGTCTCCGTCAATCCGGCACGTCCGCAGCAGATCATCGGCCGGCATGCAGAGGCTGGCGAGCAACATGTCGGGCAGGCCGTCTCCGCAGCACAGCAGGCGTTTGCTCTCTGGAGCCGACGGACGATGGAGGATCGTGCGGACGTCCTTCTGCGTACGGCGGATCTTGTAAGCCAACACAAGTTCGAGCTCTGTGCCTGGTTGACCTTTGAGGTCGGCAAGAACTGGGCGGAGGCGGACGCCGATGTCGGCGAGACGATCGATTTCCTAGAGTTCTACGCCCGTGAGGCCATGCGTCTCGACAGCGCGACGACGCCGATTCAGCTACCAGGCGAGCGGAATGCGCTGCGCTACATCCCGCTTGGAGTGGGTGCTGTCCTTCCGCCGTGGAACTTCCCTCTTGCCATCATGGCCGGTATGACGGCCGCAGCGATCGTCTGCGGCAACACTGTCGTACTCAAGCCGTCGGTCGATGCGCCAACGATTGCAGCGCGTTTCCTGCTGCTGCTTGAGCAAGCTGGTTTGCCGGACGGCGTCGTGAACCTCTGTCATGGCGCCGGGCCTGGCTTCGGCAGCGCCCTGGTCGCTCACCCACAGACGCGCTTTATTGCCTTCACCGGCTCGAAGAAGGTTGGGCTGGAGATTCATGAGCGAGCGGCACGAGCGCAGCCTGGCCAGCACTTCCTCAAGCGAACGATCCTTGAGATGGGCGGCAAGGATGCGATCATCGTCGACGCTGACTGCGATCTCGAAACGGCGATCGAGGGAGTAGTGGCAAGCGCGTTTGGTTTTAGCGGGCAGAAGTGCTCAGCGTGCTCGCGTGCGATTGTCCATGAAGCGATCTACGACGTCTTCTGCGACAGGCTGCGCGAGCATGTGGAGGCGATCGCGATCGGAGATCCCGTAACCAACGCCGCACTTGGTCCCGTCATCAACCAGGTTGCCTATGATCGCGTACAGGAGTACATCCGGATCGGTCAGGCTGAGGCCCGGTTGCTTTGCGGCGGCGGTGCTGCAGACCGTAATGACGGTGGATACTTCCTTCCGCCAACGGTCTTCGTTGATGTGCGGCCGGAGGCTCGCATCGCCCAGGAAGAGATCTTCGGTCCGCTCCTGGCGGTGTTGAAGTCAACCAGCTTCGAAGATGCGATCACGATCGCGAATGGAACGGAGTATGGACTAACGGGCGCCGTCTACTCGCGCTCCCGCGAGAATCTTGACTATGCGGTACGCGAGTTTCACGTTGGTAATCTGTACCTGAATCGCAAATGCACGGGCGCGATGGTGGGGGCACATCCGTTCGGGGGCTTCAACATGAGCGGGACAGACTCAAAGGCGGGAGGGCCGGACTATCTGCTCCTGTTTACGCAGGCTCAAAGCGTTGCAGAGAAGTCGGGCCTGGCGCCAACGCGCATCGATGAGCTTACCGAGCAGCAGATGGGACTTTGAGTCGATGAGGCCGGCCTGCAACTGGCAGCCGCCCCACCCTATGTTGCCCTGGCAAGGTCCTCAGGCGCTTTTCATCTGCAGCAGCCGTCCCGCGTTCGCCGCCGCCTCCGCCAGGACCTTATGGTGGATCGTAAAGAGAGCGAGTTCCAGCCGGTCTGACACACCTGTCTTGTCGTAGATACCCCGCAGGTAGTTCTTGATGACCTGTTCCTTGGTTCCCAGCTGCATGGCGATGTCTTTGTTCTTGCAGCCCTGAACGATCAGAGCGACAATCTGGATCTCTTTGGGCGTAAGCCGGTCGCGAACCCTGGCGCCGACGCTATCCGCAACCTGCATCACCGTAACGTTGCCGGACTGCAGGGAGCGCTGACCGCGATTCACCTTGCGAACGCACTCGATGAGATCACTGCCCGTCACGCTGCGGTAGACGATGCCGTGCAGCTGCAGTGTAAGGGCGTCATCCACCTGCTCGTTATTCTCAAGGATCAGAATCGCCCGGCTTCCGGCCGCGGCAATCGCCGGCAGAAGCTCAGGAAGAGCCAGGGAAAGTCCCATGGAGAAAAGAATGACCGACCCCTTGTGGGCGTCGACGGCTGCGCGGAGCCTCTGGGCATCCTCGCACTGCGCCACAAGGCGAATGTCATCTTCCAAGGCAAGAACACGGGCGGCGCCCGCGCGAAAGATCGATTGATCATCAGCAAGAACAAGTCGAATCATGGTCTAACTACTCCTCCGGCAGCGCCTGCGCCTGAACACAGTCGATATCGGTCGATCGGTCGTGACGCGTGCTTTTTGCCTCTATGCTTCGAATCGATACAGTTCCCGAATCACCCGGTCAATGACCCGGATATCCTGAGAATGACCCTAATGGCTCAAAAGCGTCCTGAACCGTTCGACCCCGCAACGAATCAGATTCAATAGAGGTACGCGGACTCTCGCTTTCTGGATGGGACGGAGTTTCAGATCCATGGCAAAACCGATTCTGCTTGCGATTGACGATGACATCAGCGTGCTCGAGGCTGTTGTACAAGACCTGCGGCAGCGCTACGGGCAGAGCTACCGCATCCTCCGCGCCGCCTCGGGTGTGGCCGCGCTCGACATCTGCCAGCAGCTCAAGGATCGCGGTGATGTCGTGGCTCTGCTCCTGTCGGACCAGCGTATGCCGGGCATGAGCGGCGTCGAGCTCCTGCAGCGCACGATGGAGCTCTATCCGGACGCGAAACGCGTTCTGCTCACCGCCTATGCCGACACAGAAGCGGCTATTCGGGCGATCAACTCCGCAAAGATTCATTACTACCTGAACAAGCCGTGGGATCCGCCCGAAGAGAAGCTCTACCCCGTCCTTGACGACCTTCTGGGTGACTGGCACGAGGGCTATAAGCCTCCCTTCGACGGTGTGCGCGTGGTCGGCTTGCGCTGGTCGCCCAGTGATTTTCTTGTGAGGGAGTTTCTCTCCCGCAACCGGATTCCTTTCCAGTGGCTGACTCCCGAGGTCACACCAGGAGCGCTCGACGCACTCAAAGAACGCAAGCTCGATGGCTCCAAGCTGCCCGTTGTGCTCTTCAGCGACGGGAGTTCGCTCGTTCAACCCAGCATCACCGAGCTCGCGAGCAAGGTCGGCCTGCGCACCACGGCCGAGCAGGAGTTCTACGATGTGGTGATCGTAGGAGCCGGGCCGGCCGGTCTGGCAGCGGGCGTCTACGGAGCGTCCGAGGGTCTGAAAACCCTGATCATCGAGGCGGACGCGCCGGGCGGACAGGCGGGCAGCAGCTCCCGGATCGAGAACTATCTTGGCTTCCCGGAGGGCCTCAGCGGCGAAGAACTCGGCAAGCGCTCCTACCTGCAGGCCCGGCGGCTGGGCGCCGAGTTTCTTACCCAGCGCGTCTGTGAGCTGCGCAGCGAGGGCCCCTACCATCTGCTGAAGATGGGTGATGGACGGGAGGTGAGCTGTCTGGTCTGCCTGATCGCGACCGGCGTCTCCTACTGCAAGCTCGACATCGAGGGCGCTGACCACCTTACAGGAGCTGGCATCTACTACGGAGCCGCGCAGACGGAGGCCCTCGCGTGCAAGGACGAGGAGGTCTTCATCATCGGTGGCGCGAACTCTGCCGGGCAGGCCGCCATGTACTTCTCCCGCTATGCAGCCCGGGTCACCATGCTGGTGCGCGGCGACTCGCTGGCCAAGAGCATGTCGCGCTATCTGATCGATCAGATTGAGAACAATTCGAAGATCGAAGTCATGACACGAACCGAAGTGGTCAAGGCCTGCGGCTCCGGACATCTTGAGCGCTTAATCCTCCGCACGCCCGAAGGGGAGCAGGTTCGGGACACCAACTCCCTCTTCATCTTCATCGGTGCCGCCCCCAAAACGGACTGGATCACACCGGACATCGCCAAGGATGCGAAAGGTTTTATCTTCTCCGGTCCTGACCTGAAGCTGCGCTTTCCCCAGGCATGGCCTCTGGATCGGGACCCTTACCTCCTCGAGACCAGCGTTCCCGGCGTGTTTGTGGCGGGTGACGTTCGCTTCAACTCGGTCAAGCGCTGTGCGTCCGCGGTGGGCGAGGGCTCAATCGCCATTCAGTTCGTGCACCAGTACCTTGCTTCCCTGCAGCCATGAACGACCATTCCACTCTCCAGAGAGATCCGATGACCCCTGCAACCAGCATCAGCCAGACCGAGGCCCCGACACAGTTGACCGACGCGTTAATTGAGGAACTCTCCGCAGTTCCACTGCTCGCTTCGTTGAGTGCAGATCAGTTTCGCTGTCTGGAGCCGCTGCAGCTGATTCAGCCGGAGCCCGGCACTGTTCTTGCCAGGGCCGGGGATATGGCCGCCTTCTTCTGGATCCTGCTGGAAGGCCATGTGGAGGTGCTGGAGGTACAGGCAGACGGGCGCAGCTATACGGTCTACGTTCACGAGCGGGGCTCCGCTTTCGGAGAGGTTCCCTTGCTCGCGAATATCCCCAACGCTGCCAGCCTGCGAACCCGCGGTGCAACTCGTCTGCTGCGCTTTGATGAGAATGCCTTTTGGAGTCTGATGACTGCCTGCCCGGAGGTTCGCCAAGCCATTCTGCGCAATATGGCCATGCGCCTGCAAAAGACTCAGCACCATACTGTGCAGCAGGAGAAGATGGCGGCTCTCGGAACGCTTGCCGCGGGACTGATGCACGAACTCAACAATCCGGGAGCCGCTGCAAGACGGGCCTCGTCGCAGCTACGGGAGAACCTGTCGCGCCTGCAGGAGATCTCTACCCGATTTAACTACCGCGATATGACGGACGAGCAGAAGACATGTCTGTATGAGCTGAAGCAGCAGGCCTTCAATCCCTCAGCGTTACCTCCCATGAGCTCGATTGAGCAGGGCGACGCTGAAGAAGCACTCACTCTCTGGCTCGAAGATCAAAATATCCCGAATGCCTGGAAGCTCGCGCCGACCCTTGTCTCGGTTGGAGTCACGGCGACGGATATGGACTGTGCCCGCCATGTCTTTCCCGCGCAGACATTCTCTGATGCAATCACCTATGTGGCAGCCATCGTCTCGAACACGCAGCTCCTCAACACCATCGAGGAGAGCATCGGCCGCGTTACCGAGCTTGTGAAGTCCGTGAAGTCCTACGCCTACGAGGGCTCTGGCCAACTGCATTCGATCGATCTCAACGAGAGCATTCAGGCAACGCTTGTCATACTCGGGTACAAGCTTCGCGAAAAGCAGGTAGTGCTGACGAAGAGCTTCGCTTCCGGGCTGCCGATGCTGCGGTGCGCCTGTAAGGGGCTGAATCAGATCTGGACCAACCTGATCGACAATGCGATCGACGCGGTCGCGCCAGGCGGTCACATCACTGTGACCACCTCACTCGACGTTCAGCCGCAAGGTACCTTTCTAGCTATCGCGATCACGGACGATGGAGAGGGCATCAAGCCGGAACTGCAGCCACGCATCTTCGACGCCTTCTTCACCACGAAGGAGCCTGGTGTGGGAACAGGCCTGGGCCTCGGCATTGTGCATCGCCTTGTCGAACAGAACACCGGGACGATCCATTTCAGCTCTGAGCCGGGACAGACCGAGTTCCTGGTACGCCTGCCGGTCGGCTCGTCCGAAAGCTCCAAAGCCTGCTAGAGACACCACTCTGCTGATTTCGTTGCGCGCAACCTCCTACGCTGACGCTGGTTTACACAAGGGAAAGCTCATGCGGCGAGAGACGTCTCTCGCCAGCCTGGAGGCCTCTGATGCCACGTTCGCACTCGCTGCAGCTTCTCTTCACGTGCTTTGCCCTCGGCCTGTCCGGCTGCTCGCATCGCACCTACTACGCGCCTCCACCGCCGCCTCCACCCCAGGCCTATCGTGAGGCTCCGCCGCTCATCGAACGCGCGAAACACATCGGGTACCGCACGGGTCTGGATCAGGGAGCACGCGATGCGTACCAGGGCGAGTACCACCCGAGAGAGGATCGGGCCTTTCGCGAGACACCCGGGTACGATCCGCGTCTCGGTCCCTTTCCGCCCTACCGTGACGCCTTCCGGTCAGCCTATCTGCGCGGGTACGATCAGAGCTTCCATCGTTGAGAGCTCGGCACGTGGGCAGTACTATTCTCTTCAGGAGATCTGCACGCGTGTCGCTTACCCCGTTCCACATTGCTTTTCCCGTCGACGATCTCAACGCGGCGCGCGCCTTCTATGGCGGTCTGCTCGGCTGCGAAGAAGGCCGCAGCTGTGCCGAATGGATTGACTTCAATCTATTCGGGCATCAGATCGTCGCGCACCTGAAGCCCGAAGCGCGTGAAACGCTGCAGAACAATCCCGTCGATGGCCACGCCGTCCCTATTCCACATTTTGGTGTCGTTCTGTCGCTGGAGGCGTGGCAGTCCCTGGCGGACCGGCTCACCGCGGCTCAGGTTGACTTCGTTATTGAGCCCTACACTCGCTTCAAAGGTGAGGTGGGCGAGCAGGCGACGATGTTCTTTCTCGATCCCGCCGGCAACGCGCTTGAGTTCAAGGCCTTTGCAGACATGGGCCAACTCTTCGCGACCTAAGCAGATACCTGGACTGAATCGCTGCTGCATCAGTGAGGTCTCAGCGGCCCTGACTCTTCACTAAGGCCTTGCGCAGGGTGTCGGCTGCGGTCTCCGGCGTGATATCGCGCTGCGGGGATGCCAGCAGCTCAAACCCCACCATGAACTTCCGGATTGTCGCCGATCGCAGAAGCGGCGGGTAAAAGTGCAAATGCATCTGCCACTCAGGATGCGGCGCGCCATCCGCTGGAGCACCATGGATCCCCATGGAATAGGGAAATGAAGTATCGAACACCGCATCATAGGCGCGCGTCAGCTGCTTTAGAATATCCGCAAGGCCCGACCGTGCCGCATCCTCCAGCTCGGGCAGCCGCGACACGGTTGCACGCGGCAGAACCAGCGTTTCAAACGGCCAGACCGCCCAGTACGGCACAAGCGCGACGAAGTGGTCGTTCGCGACAACCAACCGCTCGCCAGCCTGCAGCTCGAGAGTCAGATAAGCCGGAAGGAGCGATGTTCCATGTTCCGCCAGATAGGCCTGCTGACCCTTCAACTCCGCCATGAGTTCATTTGGAAGCGAGTGCGTCGCCCAGATCTGCCCATGGGGATGCGGGTTCGAGGCGCCCATCATTGCGCCGCGATTTTCGAAGATCTGTACATAGTGAATTTCCGGCCGGGCCTCAAGCTCTTCGACCTGCCCCGCCCAGACATCCACTACCTTGCGAATGGCCCCAACATCCATCTTCGCGAGCGTGAGATCGTGACGCGGCGAAAAGCAGATCACACGGCACAGACCAGGTTCGCTTTCGGCGACGAGAAGTCCCTGGTCGTTCCGTGTCTCCAGTGCAACATCCGCCTTCAAGGCGGCGTAGTCATTTTCAAAGACGAAGGTGTCCGTATAGATCGGTGTCTGATGACCACCCGCGCGCACATTGCCCGGACAGAGGTAACATGCGGCATCGTACTGCAAGGCTGCCGGCGCAGCGGGTGTCTCAGTCTGTCCCTGCCAGGGCCGATCCGTCCGGTGGGGAGAGACCAGCACCCACTCCTGCTTAAGCGGGTTCCATCGGCGATGCGGCTGCGCCGTCAGTGTCATCGGAGCCTCGCGATGGCACCGTCTGACGCCCGGGAGACGTAGCACTCAGCCACGATGCCCGTTTTCTCCTGGTAGCGAGCAATCAACGATTCCTTAAAGGCTGCGGCATGCGCGTGCGCGACCAGATTCACCGTACACCCGCCAAAGCCCCCACCCGTAATTCGTGCGCCGAAGCAGCCCGGCAGATCGCGCGCCAGCTCCACCAGCACATCGACCTCGTGGCAGCTTGCTGCAAAGTCATCGCGGAAGCTGGCGTGAGCGGCATACATCAGCTGACCGAAGCGTGCGATGTCGCCGGTCTGAAGTGCCTCCCGCGCTTCGAGTACACGTGCATTTTCCGTAATGATGTGGCGGCAACGAGCAAAGGACTCAGGTGACATGGACGCGCGCGCTGACTCCAAGTCGTCGAGCGTGGCATCGCGAAGCTGTTTGATATGTGGAACGACGCTCACCAGTGCCGACTGGCCAGCCTCTACTTCGCCGCGACGATCGCCGTACTCCCCATGCGCTACCTCATGCTTCACCATCGAGTTGCAGATCACCACACTGATGGACTCCGGAAGCTCGAGCAGTTCGTACTCCAGGGAACGGCAGTCCAGCAGCAGTGCATGACCAGCCGTTCCGTTGACGCTTACAAACTGATCCATGATGCCGCAGGCGCCGCCGACAAAGTTGTTTTCCGCTGCCTGACAGAGCGTTGCGATCTCAGCGGGTGGTATGGCAACCTTGGCATTCTGCAACACGGCGATCGCCGTTGCCACTTCGACTGAAGCCGAAGAACTCAAGCCGGCGTTGGGCGGCACGTCGCCTTCGAGCTCAAGCTGAAGTCCCGTCACGGGAACACCCCGTTGCCGCAGCAAACCTATAACGCCAACCGGGTAGTCGCTCCAGTGGTGGCGTCCCTTCATCGGATAAGCGGCCAGATCGTAGCTCGCGGTCTCGTTAAAGTTGCGGGCGGTGAGATGGAGCAGACCGTCGTCGGTACTTTTGATCGTGGCCCGAGTCTCAAACTCGATGGCCATGGGCAGAACCAGCCCGCCGGTGTAGTCGGTGTGCTCGCCGATGAGGTTGACCCGGCCCGGTGCGGAGTAAGTCGACATACGTTAGCTACTCTCGTTTTCTCTCGTAGATGGAAGATCCAGCCCTGCCATCGTCTCACACTCGACATGGCTCTGGAGGGCTTCACTCGTGCTCGCGAACTTGCCTGGCACGCAAACGGCGCAGAGGGTATCAGCCTCTGCGCCGCTCCAGTCGCTAACACATCCTTATACGCTGACGGGATCCAGAACGCGGGCAAGTCGAAGCCCCTTCCGCTCCGCCGCTGCCTGCTTGTGATAGGCATAGCCGGCAATCAATGGAACCGCCATGGTCGCTTCCGAGAAGACCATCTGCTCATATACAGTGTCGACCTTGCCCCAGGAGCTCGCCTCTTTGAGAGTGCTCGAGCTCAGAGCGCCGTCCCGCACGTCAGCCACGGTGACCTGGATCGCGTACTTGTGCATGGAGGCGTCCGCGCCCAGAACATCGGCAGCCACAACGATGTCCTGTGCAAAGTTCTTCGGAACACCGCCGCCAATCATCAACAAGCCCGTCGTAGGATTCTCGATCTTCAGCTTCGTCAACTCGTAGAAGTCCTTGGCGGAGTCAATGGAGACCTTCGGCCCCGTCTGCCGCTCGTGCTGATGTGCGACCAGACCGAAGCCCGCTGAGCAATCAGAGAAGGCCGGACAGAAGATCGGCACGTCCTTTTCATAGGCAGCCCAGACAATACCATCCACACCGCCCTTCGCCGGAATCTTGCCATTCTTCTCCAGATAGGCACCCATGGCCGCGATAACCTCGCGCGAGCTGTAAGGACGCGGCTCCAGAGAGTCCACGATCTCCTTCAACGTGTCGTCGCAGATGCGCAGTTCAGACTCGTCGATCAAAGTATCGTAAATCCGGTCGATCATCAGCTCGCGCAGCACGCTGTCCTCTGTGCCGGCCTTGTACAGCTCGTCTGCGATGTAATGACGGAAGCCGAGGGACTCAAAGAAGTCCTGATCCACAATATTGGCGCCTGTGGATACAATCGCATCCACCATATTGTTCCGGATTAGATCTACAAAGATTTGCTTCAACCCGGAGCTGATCAGGGATCCAGCCAGACACAGAATGACGGCACAGTCTTTATCACGCAACATACGCTCGTAGATCGACGATGCACGATGCAGATCACGGGAACTGAACGCCATCGTCTCCATTGCGTCCACAAGAGCAACTACATTGTGCTGCTTGATATCGATATGTTCGATCGAGCGCCGCAGTATATCTTGTTTGGTTGCCATTGCTTAAGAGTACCAAATTCACCATGGGAGGAGACACTCTCTGTGTGAATTCAAGCGTGTGCCTTGCTGATGCTCTGGCGCCTGCTTCCCTGCTCGTATTTCGCGCTCGAGCAGCCCCACATCGATTGACCTTGCAGATTGCCGCGCGTCCTCGGCGCCATGCGATACTGTCCGTGTCACCGCGGCACTATGAAGACGCCCGTGACGGCAGCCGGGATGGCGGAACTGGCAGACGCAGCGGACTCAAAATCCGCCGAGGGCAACCTCGTGGGGGTTCGACCCCCCCTCCCGGCACCAAGACACTCCGCCAGGGTTCCCCCAGCTTGGCGAGTGTGGATTGAAAGTCACATTTACGCGATCGCAGCTGGGTCCCGATTTCTCGAGGACGCAGCGGCGAACAGTAACGCATAAAACGAGCAGCCTGCGACAAAAACACAGCGCATCCAGGCGGATACGCTGCCGATAGATCAGAACCCTGCCCTCTAAGCCTGACCCTGCTCGACCGGGATCTTTGCGTTCGCCGGCATCCCAACAATCGCAGGCTTTTCATCCGCGGAGAGACCGCGGAAGGTCTTCAACGCCTGTGCAACGACCTGATCCATGTTGAAGTAACGATAGTTCGCAAGACGCCCACAGAACGTTACGTCGGAAGCTCTGTCGGCGAGCTCGCGATAGCGAGCAAAGAGAGCCGCATTCTCCGGCCGGGGAATGGGATAGTACGGATCGCCGGTAGCCTTCGGGTACTCATACACAACACTTGTCTTTGGGTGCTTCTGACCGGTCAGGTACTTGAACTCCGTCACCCGCGTAAAGGCATGCTCATTCGGGTAGTTCACCACAGGTGCTTGCTGGAAGACTTCCTGATTGAGCGTTTCGTGGCGAAACTCGAGCGAGCGGTATGGAAGCGGTCCGAACTTGAATCCAAAATATTCGTCGATTGGACCTGTGTAGATCACCTTTGCGTCAGGGTAGGAACCAACAACATCAGCAAAGTCTTCACCCAGCTTTACGCTAATCGTCTGCTGATCGAGCATAGCCTCGAACATCTTGGTGTAGCCATGAAGCGGCATCGCTTGGAATGAGTCGGTGAAATAGCGGTCGTCATGATCAAAGCGAACGGGAATGCGCCCGGCTACCGCTGCATCGAGTTGCGATGGATCAAGA
Organism: Acidobacteriaceae bacterium; assembly: GCA_903642235.1. Lineage (GTDB taxonomy): Bacteria > Acidobacteriota > Terriglobia > Terriglobales > Acidobacteriaceae > Edaphobacter. Next base: position 330,443 of record CAHJWL010000002.1, read on the forward strand.
CCCCACTGCTTTCTCGTGTAATTGCGGAAGAACTTTTCATAAAGCTCGCGGCCAACACGGCTGATGACAATATCTTCAGAAGTTCTGATCGCACCTGTATGCACGGCGCGCTGACCGAGAAAGACTTTCATCCCCGCTTCGTCCAGCTCGAGATCGTAAAGACGGTTGATCGTATCCAGGTTAATGGGAATCGGAAGCAGACGGTTATCCACGCTTGAAAGAACGCGGTGCTCATAGGAGCGCCAAGAGGTGAACTGGGACAGATACGCCACGACATCATCGCTGTTGGTGTGAAAGATGTGTGGTCCGTACCTATGGATCAGCACTCCATCCGCGTTGTAGGTGTCGTAGGCGTTTCCCGCGATGTGGGTTCGTTTGTCGACGACCAAAACCTTCTTGCCGAGCTGCGTCGCCAAGCGTTCCGCAAGAACACTGCCCGCAAACCCGGCGCCCGCAATCAAGTAGTCGAAGCGCTCGGTCCGGATGGGAACGAACTTTCTTTGAGTAGAGTTACCTCTTACTACAGGTAAAGTGCAGATATTTTCTCTCCCAGGAGACGTTGCTTTAACCGCGGACGGCTGCGAAGAGACTCCCCTTGCTTCAGCCTTTCCGTAGAGACGTCCCTTGGCGAGAGCACCATCAACCAATTGGCTCATAGCACGCCAAGTCGACTCCCACGAGTTATCAGCAAGCTTTCGCTGCACGGCAAGCTTCCACGTCTCTGTCGCAGGTTCGAGCGCCTGATCCAGCGCCGCAGCAAACTCCTCAGCCGTAGCAGCGATCTGAACGAGGCCCTTGTCGCCGTACTCTCTCACAACGTCCCGAATCGGCGTCGACACAACCGGACAACCGGCCGCAAGATACTCCGGAGTCTTGGTCGGCGAGATGAACTGCGTCGATGCATTCCTTGCAAAAGGCAGGATAGCGACGTCCCAACCGGCTAAGTATGCCGGCAATTCGTCGTACCGCTTGCTCCCGAGATAGTGAATGTTGTCAGAGCTCGGTAAGGATGCCGGATCGATCTTTGCGACCGGTCCAAGGATGACGAAATGAAGCTTGGGTCGCAGGAGTGCAAGGCTCGCGAGGAGATCCAGATCGAAACGCTCATCAAGGACACCATAGAAGCCGATGCGAGGTCCCGGAATCTCTGCTTGATCAGTGTCTTTGCGACCCATTCTTTTGGCAGATGCAAAATGTGCTACATCCACGGAGCTTGGAAAGAGATGAACGTTTCTGTGCTGATGCCGCTTTTCTTCAAAGAGACTCAGTCCGCCTGTAAATACAACATCCGCAATTCCCATCAACTCTTTTTCGCGCACTATCAGATCTGGCGGCGCGTTCTGGAAGTTGCTGAGCTGATCCATGCAGTCATACACGACGGCGTCCGCCTTCAAGTGGCTGGAGAAAGCTAAAGCCATCGGCGTGTAGTACCAGCTGATGAAACTGCTGATCTGGTTTTGCTGTAGGAAGACGTTCAACAGATCGCGCTGTTCAACGCAGGCATTCTGCCCCTGAGTCAGATGGGGAGTAAGGACCTTGACGGAACCCGCCTCGTTTAAGACTTCGAGGTACGACCGTGCTGACGACCCGCCCTCAGTCTTTGCTTTCTCGTGCCAGACGGGTTCTTCCCAGTAGAAGACCCTTCGATGCTGAGCAGCCTGATTCAAAAGATGCTGAGGACGCTGCGTAACAAAATGCCAGCGCAAATGGCTGAAGCAGAGAAGGTCTGTGCCGGGAGCACCATTCAATTTGTTGGAAGCCACGATAAAGTCACCTAAAGTTCTAAAGGAAGCTGTAGATCATCCCTCCGCGAGCGAATGGCATCGCATCAACGCTGCATACCTTCGCAGGGTTGTGAAGAGGGGTCGAGATATCTCGAACATCTATTAGATGCTCTTTATACCCAAGCCGCGAGGTCCTGCTCTTCCCGTTCTCGTTGCAGAGCTTCTTGGAGTGAGAACGTATACGCCTTTTGTGCGTCGTCCATCAAAACTGGGCGTGTCGATAGTCCGCGTCTGCACTCGCGATATTCTGCGCATGCATCATTGATCGACACAGAACGTGAGTCGATGCAAAGAATGGGCCGGCATCCTGATGACATTCTTAGTATATAGTGCCCGCCGCACTGGCTCCATTATGCGCTTCGCAAAGAGCGATATGTTAGCGCGCCGGACCACCCGGCTCGGATAACGCAAGGATGAAGTCAGGAGCGCCATTCTCGAGAAAGAACCGGTGCCGCATCTGACGGTTCCGCCATGCCTCTGTCCCGCCGAAGGATAGCGTGGACAGGGCACCTGTGACATTTCCAAAGCGAGCAGCCTCAGAGATCGAGCAGCCGTGGAGATAGGCGCTGAGGAAGCCGGCATTGAAACTGTCTCCGGCACCAATCGTATCCACAGGTGTGACGCGAACTCCCGGCACCTCTTGCCTTCTCCCGTCCACCTGAATCACGGACCCCTTTGAGCCACACTTCACCACGATGACAGGCACCGTATCCGCCATCCGCACAAGAGCTTTATCCAGCGAGTCTGACCCGGTGATCCTGAGCAGCTCGCGTTCGTTTGGGAGAAAGACATCGATCAAACCAAGAACGTCATGCAGAATGCCACCCCACGCGTCCTCTGGATCGTCATTGGTGTCGAGCGAGATGGTCAGGCCCGCGCTCCTCAATCGTCGCAAGAGCTCCGGCAGTCCGGCATGTAAGCCGCTTTGCAGAAAAAGCGAAGACAGATGAAAGTGTCGGGAGGCGGAGAGATACGTCCACGGCAGATCGTCGCAGGTCAGCCCCGCCGTTGTTCCGGGGTACGTCAGGATATGGCGTTCCGCCCCGTGCGGAAGCAGGATCGTGACACCGGTTCCCTCTTCTCTTTCGCCCGGACTGGTCGAAACATCCACGCCACTCTCTCCGATTCGCCTCATCGCAAACTGACCCATCTCGTCGTCGCAGACTCGGGTCGCGAAACCGACACGAGTTCCCAGAAGAGCGAGATTGTGCGCGGTTATGGCTGACGATCCGCCCAGCGTCATCTTGAAACCAGTCGCCAATAACTCCCGCTCGGTCGGCATGTGTGGCGGCAAGCCATACAGAATGAGATCAAGATTGATCTCTCCCGCAATCGTCACATCGAACCTGCGTTGGCCTTGAACCATGTTCATGAGCTGTGCCCTGATCCTCTTCATCCATTCCTGCGTTTCTGCATGCTACTATTATCTTCGTTTCATTTCATTACGTTTGCTTACCACGTCTCCGGAGCCTTAATCTTTGAGTGCCTTGATGAGTCTGCTTGACCTTCCGAGAACAGAGCAGGAGAGGCGAGGTCTCCTCTTCACGCCGCGTGAGATCGCACAGCAACCCACAACGTGGCGCACGACCTTCGGCATCTTCAAGCGGGAGCAGCACCGGATTCAACTCTTTCTTGAGCGGGCAGGAGTCACTGGCCCGCTTGAGCAGCGTCCTGTCCTCATGCTTGTCGGGGCGGGCACCTCCGATTACATCGGGCTTTCGATAGCTCTGCTCCTGCGGCAGCGCTGGGGATGCGAGACGAGCGCTGTGGCCAGCACCGATCTGCTCACCAATCTGTCGGATCACATCATCCCGGGCCGACGCTATTTGTGGATTTCCTTCTCCCGCTCAGGCGACTCTCCCGAGGGCCTGAACGTGCTTGAACAAAGCCTCGCTTCCTCTCCTGAGATCTCGCACCTGGTTGTGACCTGCAATCCCAGGTCACGCATGATTGCCGCCGCTCGAGGGCAAGACAACGTGTGCACCGTCGTTCTTGATGATTCGGTGAACGACCGCAGCCTGGCGATGACGAGTTCATTTACCAACATGGTTATCTTTGGGCACTGTCTCGCCCACGCCTGGGGTCTCGATGAGTACGAGCCCGTTCTCGAAGAGATGATCTCCGCCGCATCTCCGCTCCTCGACGATGCGACCGAGGTTGCCGTGGCGGCCAGCCTCCGCAAGAGTCCATACGTCTGCATGATCGGCTCCGGCGCGCTTGCTGCCATTGCAAGAGAAGCCTCGCTGAAGGTCTTGGAGATGTCAGGCGGTCAGATCAAGACATCCGCGCAGACCTCGCTTGGTCTGCGCCACGGCCCTATGGCTATCCTTGATCGCAAGACCGATCTGATCTGTTTTCTGTCTGCACAACGGCCTCGCCTTCAGTACGAGGCAGACCTGATGCAGGAGATCCAGACCAAGCAAATCACTGCCTCCTGCACGGTGATCGGGCTCGAATCAGACCGCGAACTCGTTGCACCCTTCTGCGACACGTTTCTCGGCATCCGCGGAGTTCTTCCGGACCTCTATCGCCCACCGGTCGATATTATCTTCGGCCAACTGCTGGGTCTCTATTCCGCCATCTCGCACGGTTTGCGCCCCGATGCTCCAAGCCCTCAGGGGGTCATCAACCGCGTCGTCGGTGATTTCACCATCTACCGCTGACATGACGACACGGCTGCAGCAACATCTCGCACCGTCGCCCTCGGGCATCTCCGCCGGCTTGTACTCCGTGTGCTCCGCGCATCCACTCGTTCTGCGCGCCGCGGCAGAGCAAGCCGTTACGGACGGCAGTCTGCTGCTCATCGAAGCAACCAGCAATCAGGTCAACCAGGATGGCGGCTATACCGGCATGCAACCCGAGGCCTTCCGGGCCTTTGTTGAGGCCATCGTGCAAAGAGCAGGGCTTCCTGCATCAAACCTCATTCTTGGCGGCGATCATCTCGGCCCTAACCCCTGGCGTCACCTCTCATCAGCCGCAGCCATGCAGCGTGCGCAAGCGATGGTCAGTGCTTACAGTTCAGCCGGCTTCAGCAAAATTCACCTTGATGCCAGCATGGCCTGCCAGGACGACCCTTCTTCTCTGAGCGATGATGCCATCGCGGCTCGCAGCGTCGCGCTCTGCCAGGCAGCTGAGCGTGCCCACCTGGACGGGGCCGAGCCGCCCGTCTATGTCATCGGAACCGAGGTCCCAACCCCGGGCGGAGCCACACACGAGCTCCGCGGAGGCGTTGCCGTCACCTCGGCTGAGGCCGCCGCGCATACGCTTGAGGTGCACCACAGAGCGTTTCTCGCCGCGGGTCTTGAGGATGCCTGGTCCCGCGTCGTCGCCCTGGTCGTTCAGCCTGGGGTCGAGTTCGATCACGATAGCGTTGTCGACTACGACCGCGCCAAAGCTGCCTCTCTTATCGCATGGCGAAGGCAAGCGGCGGGCGGCATCGTCTTTGAAGCGCACTCCACCGACTACCAGCTCCCGGACGCCTACAGTGCTCTCGTTGAAGACGGCTTCGCTATTCTCAAGGTTGGGCCGGCCCTCACCTTTGCTCTGCGGGAGGGTCTGGATGCTCTCAGCGCAATCGAGTCGCAGTTGGTACCGCCCAGCCAGTCGTCGAACCTGCGGACAACCATCGAGCGCACCATGCTCGCTCTTCCGGCCTCGTGGGCGCCGTACTACAGCGGCGACACACACCAGCAGGCGCTGCTCCGGCAATACAGCTACAGCGATCGCGTGCGCTATTACTGGCATACTCCGGAGGTCGCCTCAGCTGTACAGACCTTGCTTGCCAACCTCTCCGCCCTGCAGATTCCCAACAGCATGCTGAGTCTCCATCTGCCCGCGCAATATGCACGTCTCCGTAAACGAGAGATCACCGGCACTCCGGAATCATTGCTGATCGATAAAGTAAGAGATGTTCTTCGTGTCTATGCAGCAGCCTGCTGACGCGCCGCCATCACCTAGCGGAAGGGTGCAAGCAGCTTGAGAGCGTTCTCGCGGTACACCTTGCGCAAGACATCGTCCGGAAGAAAGATGCCGTAAATATTCCATCGGCCCTGACCGGACGCATGGGTGGGATAGCTGAAGTACTCATCCGCCGTCTGCAGAAATCGGTAGTAGCCGCGATACATCGCCACATCCGGAAGCAGATCCGTCCCAAACACAATTCTGTCCGCATACTTCAGAAAGAAAGCGCGCGCGCTGTAAGGCTGGCGACCAAGCTCCGGTGTGCGCGCGCTGATATCGATCTGCAGGTTCGCGTGCGTCTCCAGCAACTCTGATAATGCTCCCAGATCCTCTCCGCTCTCCGCCAGATGCGCACCGACAAATTGTGTCTCCGGATGTCGCGCAATCACACGATTGCGCTGCTGGAGCAGATCCTGCTTCGTGACGGGAGAGTCCGAGAAGCCCCAGTCCGGGTGCGCCGCCAGCTCCTCATAGCGTTCATTCTCGGCTGTGATCGGGTCGAAAAACGCGTCCGGATCCGCCGTATGAAACATGACCGGAAGTCGAAGTTCAGCGGCCTTTGCGAAGATCGGCGCAAAGCGCTGGTCATCGATCCGAAGCAGCGCACCCTGCGCATCCTTCAGCACCAATCCGAGATCCTTCCAGAACTTGATGCCAACCGCTCCATGCTCAACCATGCGCTCCAGCCGGTCACAGGTAAGTGCGGCAAAGTCCTTGCGTTCGACTCCAGTCCAGTCCATCCATCCGATTGTCGCGAAGCGCCTGCGGTCCGCAGCACGCAAACGATCCATCTGCGCAAGCGCTGCATCACCAGTCTGCATGGTGATATTCACCAGGAACTCCACCTCGCAGATGTCCATGATGCGCAGCAGGTCGCTTGCCGCTACGGAGTCGAGATGATTGTGATAGTCGATCACCGGAAAACGCGGCCGCTCTTCCAGATGCTCCTTTGTCTTAAGCGAGGACCGCGGCTGAAACGAACTGAGCGGAAGCGCGACTGCCGCCTTTGCGCTCACCATGTCGACGAACTTGTCTGTGCTCTCGTTCATCGTGCCAGCCTAGCTTTGCGTCGCAAGTGCGGAGGCCTTCCGCATCTGCCACTTACCCTGCGTGAAGTCTGGGAAGTCGATCGGCGCGCTTCCGTGGCTTACTGAACTCACACTGAGAGGTGACACCGCTGACCATGCTGCGGCGTCATAGACATCCATGTCAGGTGGCAAGCCCTCGCGCATACATTGCAGCAGACGATAGAGCATCAGGTAATCCATTCCACCATGCCCGCCTACCTTCTTTGCAAGCTCCCCTTCACGCTTCCAGAGCGGGTGTTCGAACTCCTTGTACTGATCAATTGACCCCCACTCCTCTTCCTTATTCTGCCCCTCCAGGTAGATGCGTGCGGGATAGTCCTCAAAGATTCCTTTGGTTCCCGCAACAGAGTTCACGCGATCGTACGGGTGCGGGGTAGACACCGTGTGCTTCACTGTGATCGTCAGCCCATTCGCAGTCTTGATCAATGTTGTATTCATATCGCCAGTCACATATTTTTCCGCCAACCGCGGATCACCTGCCTTCAGGTGATCTCTTCGGTAGGCGTCGAGCCCGCGTTGCGGCGAGCTCATCGAGACCAGGTGCCCGAAACGGTCTCCACGCTGGATGCCCATGTAGTTCGCCACCGGCCCCAGACCATGTGTCGGGTAGAGGTTTCCGTCTCGCTTGGTATGCTCGGTGCGACGCCACAGACCCTCCCCCTCATCCGAGAACAGCTCGTCGCGGAGATCATGCAGGTAAGCGCCTTCTCCATACAGCAGATCCCCGAACTTGCCTGCATGCACCATGCGCAGCACCAGTGTCTCGTTGTACCCGTAGCAGCAGTTCTCAAGCATGGTGCAGTGTTTGCGCGTTGCCTCCGACGTATGCACGATCTGCCAGCAGTCTTCAAGCGTAGTCACCGCCGGCACCTCGACGGCCACATCCTTGCCCGCCTTCATCGCCGCGACCGCCATCTCCGCATGCCAGCTCCACGGCGTGGCAACAAATACAAAATCGATCTCCGGCTTGCGCAGCAATGCCTGAAATGCGTGCGTGCCGTCCGTGAATAGCTCCGGTTTCTTCTGGCCAGCCTTGATGACCAGGTCTGCCGCCTTCTGCGCATGAGCGGGTACGGCATCGCAGATGGCAACGATCTGAGCATCTGCCGCCAGCAGGTTCCCGAGCAGCGACGTCCCACGCCCACCCGTACCGATCATGCCGATCTTCGGGTCCCGCTTCTCAAACGGTACGTCGATCATGGTCTGTGTGGAGGAGGCCGGCGCAGCGTTCGATCTTCGAGTCACACCGGCCAGCACTGCGCTTGCCGCGCTGAGTTGAACAAACTTGCGCCGCGTCCAGCAAGCAGCTCCAAAAGCACGCTCATTCATCGCCATCTCTCTTCTCCTTGCACGTCTGCTGCTGTGGACTGCTGCCTCTCCAGAGGCGGGACCGCACCTAAACTCGACCCGGGCTCGCTCATCCTCGCGAAGAACTCGTAAGCATTCGAAACTACTGGCTTGTGCTAGAGACTATGGCGAAAAACAGCGCACTGTCAAAGACTTTCTCTCAATCGACCCGCAAAGACAGCGCAACAAGCGCGCAAGTCCCATGCTAAAATCGGGCACTTCGAAACAGAAAGCCCGGCAACCGAAAGGGAACGATGGCAACGCTTGTTCAGAATGAGGGAGAGCAAACAAGAAGCGCACCGGGGCCAGTACGTCCACCGGAGCAGCGGCGCAACGTCGCTGTTGATGCATACCGCGGCTTCGTCATGCTTCTCATGATGGGCGAAGTTCTCGGCTTTGCAAACATCGCCGCCTCACATCCCAACAGCTTCTTCTGGCACATACTCGGCTTCAATCAATCACACGTGGAATGGACTGGCATGAGCCTGCACGACACTATCCAGCCCTCGTTCACCTTTCTCGTCGGCGTTGCCCTTCCATACTCTTTGCGCAGCCGCCTCAGGCACGGCGCCACCTTCCGCAGCATGCTCGGCCACACCCTCTGGCGCAGCGTTCTGCTCGTATTTCTCGGTTTCTTCCTCCGCTCCATCCATAGCCCCATGACCAACTTCACCTTTGAGGACACCCTTACTCAGATTGGTCTCGGCTATAGCTTTGCCTTTCTTCTCACCTACGCCCGCCCGCGCTGGCAGTGGACGGCGTTTGCTGCGATCCTGGTCGGCTACTGGTTCGCCTGGGCGCTTTACCCTGCGCCTGGTCCAGACTTTCCCTGGGCCGCTGTGGGCGTGCCTCCGGAGTGGCACCGTCACCTTCTCTCAGGGTTCTCCGCGCATTGGAACAAGAACAGCAACCTCGGCCAGGCATTTGATGTGTGGTTCCTCAACCATTTCCGCCGCCCCGAGCCCTTCCTCTTCAACGATGGCGGCTACCTCACTCTCAGCTTTATCCCCACTCTCGGCACTATGATCCTCGGCCTCGTCGCCGGCCGTTGGTTCCTGCAAGCCGAACCGAAGATCCCTCTCCGCCGCTTCTTTCTCGCGGCTGCAACTCTGATGGCCGCCGGTCTCTTCTTCCACGTCACAGGCATCTGCCCTATAGTCAAGCGCATTTGGACCCCTGCCTGGACGCTTTGGAGCGGCGGTGTCTGCTTTCTCTGTCTGGCAGTCTTTTCCTGGTTCATCGATGAAAGAAATCACCGCCGTTTCGCCTTTCCGCTCGTCGTTGTCGGGATCAACTCGATAGCCGCTTACCTCTTCGCGCATCTGTTTGAGGACTTTGTGCAAAGCAGCTTTCGGACGCATCTGGGAGACTCCGTGCTCACCCTGTTCGGCGCGTCGCTTGAGCCGCTCGTGCTCGGCAGTCTGACTCTGGGCGTCTACTGGCTGCTTCTCTTCTGGATGTTCCGCAACAAGGTCTTTCTGCGTATTTAGAAGGCACGGGCAGCTCTGTCGCATCACTCTACGAAATCACTGAATAGGAGTGTCTGCCGCGCTGTGCGGACGATATGATGGCTGCGAGCCTCAGCGCGGAGCAGCATTCTTATGAAGAAAGACCTCCTCAACCGATCTGCCGCTCCAGGCCCAGCCGACGATGATCCCTTGCCGGATGGCATGATGGCCGAAGAACGCCGCATGCAGATCCTGCAGATCATTCGTGCCGAAGGCCGCGCCAAGGTCAACGATCTCGTTCATCGCTTCAAGACCTCCGCCGTCACTATCCGCAGCGATCTCAACGAACTCCATCAGCGTGGCGTCATTCAGCGCTCACACGGCGGCGCCGTCATCCAGGACACCGTCTTTCGGGAGTCCCCGCTCAACGAGCGCCTGAAGAATCAATCCAAAGAAAAGCAGCGTATCGGCGCGATGGCCGCCACCCTCATCAGGGAAGGTGAGACTGTCATTCTCGATTCGGGAACGACCACGCTTGAGGTCGCCCGGCAGCTGAAAAACATTCCCCATCTTCAGGTCATTACAAATGGCGTCAATATCGCCGTCGAGCTGCTTGGTGCGCGGCATACGCAGACAATCATGATGGGCGGCACAGTCCGCAACGAGTCGGCCTCGATCGTCGGCCGCGCAACGGAGGACATGCTCGAGCAGTTCTCAGCCGATAAGCTCTTTCTCTGCGGCGCCGGCTGCGATCCGGAGTTCGGCGTGAGCGGCACCAATCTCGAAGAGACCATGGCAAATCGCGCGATGCTCCGTGCCGCCCGCGAGATCATCGTCGTCGCGGATGCCAGCAAGTTCACACGCCGCAGCATGAGCCTTATCGCCTCCTTTTCAGAGGTTGACATTGTCATCAGCGACCTCAGCCTGGCACCCGAACTCCAGGAGCGCGTCCGCTCCTTCGGCTGCAAGCTCATTCTGGTCTAGGGCGTGCCAGGCAATATTCAGTAGTAGATCTTTGCCCCGATCTGAATCAGCCGCGGGTCCCGCGCGGCCGTCAGCACCCCAAAGTTCGACGACCCAAAGGTTGTCGCGTTGTTCGAGTTCTGCGGCCCCGCTCCAGCAAACAGCAGGTTCGGATGGTTCAGCACGTTATAGAACTCGCCCCGCAGCTCCAGATGCCGCGCCTCCCCAAAGCCGATCGTCTTCAGCAGCGATGCATCCCAGTTCTTGTTTCCCGGCCCGTTCAGCGTGTTCAATGACACGTTGCCAAACGATCCCAACGCTGGATCCCCGAAGGCGCAGGTGTTGAAGAAGGTGCCCGGCACGCATGGCTTGTCCGACGCCTTCTGTCCCGGAACGAAGTCCGGACGCTGCTGCCCGTCAGAGTTTGAGAAGTTTGAGTTCGAGTCTGTCACCGTGTACCACGTGCCCGACGAGAGCGTCACCACGCCTGAGAGCTGCCATCCTCCGACAAGCGCATTGAGCAACGGCCCGCTCTTTCCTCCCAGAGCCATTCCTCGCCCGATCGGCAGATCCCATGAGTACCCCGCTGTAAACCGGTGCCGCACATCAAAATCAAGGTTGCCATACTCGGCGATGCGCCGGATGTCCCGGAACCCGTCGTTGTTCTGTGCTCCCAGGTTTGCGTTCGACGAGTTACCCAGTCCGTGACTGTAGGTATAGTTCACAATCGCTGCCACACCGTGGTTCAGATGCTCTTCAAGCCGCACCTGTCCCGCGTTGTAGTTTGAAAAGCCATTTGACTTCAACCATCCGATTGAAGAGTCCACATACGAGAAGGGCCGCCGCGAGGCATAGTCCGCAGTCGGATCGGCCGTTGCCGTCGCCTGATTCAGATTTGACGTGGTGTACAGATGCGTTCCCTTCGATCCCACATAGGCCGCCTCTACCGTCGTCTTCGGCCCGATCTCGTGCTGCACCGTCACGTGCCACTGCTCCACGTACGGTGTCCGCAGTTGATCCTCTGAGAACAGATTCGGCGTGTTTGGATCCGTCAGAGACGTCGCTGGAAAGCCATTCGCCAGCGTGCGCAGGCCCGGAACGGAGCAGTCCTGCACCGCGGCATAGGAGGGCAAACTACACGGTCCGACAAAGTTCTGAGAGGCGAAATACGGCGGGTTGAAGCCCGGGCTCGGGTTGCTGTACGGTCCGCTCTCTTCGCCGTTAAAGAACAACCCGCCCGCGGCGCGCACAACCCAGCCGGGCTGGAACTGGTAGGCCAGTCCCACCCGCGGCGAGACGTTGGTGTACACAGGTGCAATCAAGCCATCCGACGCCGTCCGATTCACCTTGCCGGCCAGCAGCGCCGCGAACGTTGGTGTCAGCACCGCATTGCTGCTCTTCGGGATATCCAGATCTCCTGTCACAGGATTGAAGTTTGCCTGCGCGTTGTGCCGCTCCTTGATCGCTGAGAAGAAGTCATAGCGAACACCCGCATTAATCGTCAGCTTCGGCGTTGCTCGCCAGTCGTCCTGGAGGAATACCCCGTACACCCGCCGGTTGTAGTCCACATTGTTGATGTTGTTGATCGCGCCGCCATCCGGTTGGCCTGTCAAGAGCGTCGCGAAGCCACTGCCACCCGTTCCCTGCGCCCCCGGATTGTCCGTAAACTGCGTTCCGAAGCTGAGAGTTCCGCGCGGCGCTGCGGGCTGAAAGATCGTGAACTCCTCCGGTCGAAACTCGCCGCCGATCTTGATGCTGTGGTCCCCTTGAATCAACGTGAACGTGTCAGAGAGTGTGTAGGTGTTCTGAATCTCGTTCGACGGCAGATAAGTCGGGCTGCCCAGCGTTGCGACATCGTTGAAGAACATCTGCGGCAGGCCGCCATTGCTCGTTCCCGCTTGATACGGCACACCCGGAAAGCCAATCTGTCCGGAGACATCCGTTCCTGAGTTGAACTGAAATCGGCTGGAGTGGAGCCGGTTCCAGCCCACCCGCACCTCATCCACCTTCTTGGGACTGAACACATGGGTCTCACTCACCGCAATGGAGTATGCGTTGTTGTTGCCGGCGCCGCTGAAGAACCCGCCGCCATCCGCCAGCCCCGGAAGTGGCGGCGGAATGGTGTACGGTGCCCGGCTCATACTGAAGCGGTAAAAGGCATTGTCGTGGCTGTCTATCACCTGGTCCACACGAATGTCACCCTGATCTCCCGTTCGCACCAGCTTCGGGTTCGAGACGTAGTTGTAGCCGGTGCTGTTCGCCGCATTCGGCGCCGGGTACAGCGCCGCCAGCTTCGCTCCCAGCGCATCCATCCTGTCTGTCGGAACAATGTTTGACGCGACACCGTTCGCGTATCCGAACGGCACTCCGCAAAAGCCGGTAGGACTCGCGGCCGAGGCTTGCGTCAGTTTGGTATCGAACAACTCCCCCGCGTACGTCGGCTGGCCATTACAGTCAGAAACACCCGTCGGCGAAGTTGTATCCAGCTGACTTGAAAAGTTCCCCGCCTTCTGCGCGGATGTTGGCACCAGGCTTGTATATGTCTGTCCCTGTGAGAGCCGCAGCCCTTCGTAGTCCGCGAACACAAACAGCTTGTCCTTTCGCAGCGGCGCGCCAAGTGTCGCACCGAACTGGTTTTGGTGGTACGGCGGCAGCGTCTGGTCGAAGTAGTTCCGTGCATCAAACGCCTGATTGCGGAGGAAGTCGTACACCACGCCGTGAATCTGGTTTGTTCCGCTCTTCGTCGTCGCGTTCACCACTGCGCCCGTGGCGCGCCCAAACTCGGCTGAGTACGAATCCGTTTCGACGCGGAACTCCTGCAAAGCGTCGACAGAGGGCATCACCGCATAGTTCGCCTCATTCAGCAGATCCGGCAAATTGGAGTTGTCGTCGATGCCGTCGAGCAGAAAATTGTTCTGCAGCGATCGGGCTCCGTTCGCGCTGAATCCGAAGCCGCTCTCATCGCGGGATCCCGGCTCACTCACCGTAACGCCGGCCGTCAACTGCGCTAACTGCACCGGGTTGCGGCCATTCAGCGGAAGCGTCTGCATCGTGCGGCTATCGATGAGTTGGCTTCGTTCGGAACTGGCCGTCTCGAGCACAGGAGCACTTCCCGCGACCTCCACCGACGTGGTCACGGTTCCGGTCTGCAAGGTGAGATCAATCTGCTGTCGCTGCTGCACGCTCAGTGTGAAGGGTCCGGCCAGCGCCCGGCTGAAGCCTTCCGCATTGACTGCAAGCCGGTAGATCCCGATGTGAACTGGACTGATCGTCCACTCCCCGCTCTCATTACTGCTCGTACGGTACTCAAAGTTTGTGTCGGTGTTTGTTACAGTTACGGTTGCGTGCGGGACCGTCGCGCCCGTCGCATCGACGACCCTGCCTGCGACCGTCGCCGTGTCGATCTGTCCCCGCAAACGGGCTGTGGCACACACGAGAATGATCAGGAGCGTCCAGACCTTCGTGTTCCTTCGGATCTTCATAGATGGAGACCTCGTCAGGGATTCCCGGTTTCATTTATTTACGTATTGCTGTGAAGTCTCCGCGATGCCGGATTTCTTGTCAATCTTAATGTTCATGGAATGGCTCTGCTTCAGAGCGGGCGCAGCGGCACTGCATGCGTTCACCCAACAAGATCGCCATCGGATTTCCTGTAGTCATCGGCACCTCCGGCATGCGCGGAGCCGGTAAACTGGGAAGGCCTGCTGCATCCCTCAATCACGCAGCCCACACCCAACTCTCCGAGGCCCCTTGCACAAGAATCTGCTTCCCATCGAAACAATCGTCGCCAAGCTCAGCCTGCCGGAGTCTGTTGTAGAAAAACGGAGTGCGATCAGCGCCAAACTCAGCCTGGATCTCCTTCAGGAGGAGAGCGTTCGTTCTCAGCAAGGTAAGTTGATCCTGGTCACCGCGACCACTCCCACAGCCTCGGGCGAAGGAAAGACGGTCACCTCGATCGGCCTGGTGCAAGGCCTCGAACGTATCGGCAAGCACGCGATCATTACCTCGCGCGAGCCCTCCCTCGGTCCGGTCTTCGGCATGAAAGGCGGTGCGGCTGGCGGCGGCAAATCACAGATTGAACCGAGCGAATCGATAAATCTGCACTTCCACGGTGACTTTCACGCCATCACCTCTGCGCACAATCTGCTCGCCGCGTTGATTGATTCCCATCTCTTCCACGGCAACGCTCTCGAAATTAATGCGGATGCGATTACCTGGCCGCGAGCGCTGGACATGAACGATCGTGCGCTTCGCAGCATCCTGGTGAGCGTTACTCCACCGGACAGGATGCAGCGGGATGGGAGCAATCGTGCGACCGGGTTTCTCATCACGGCCGCCTCCGAGATCATGGCCATCCTGGCGCTTGCGGAAAGCCGCGAGGATCTGCGCGACCGTCTGACCCGCATCGTGATCGGCGAGAACCGGTCTGGCTCTCCTGTCTTTGCCGGCGACCTCGGCGCGGTTGGTCCCATGATGGCGCTCCTGAAGGAAGCCCTCCTGCCGAATCTTGTGCAGACCACCGAAGGGACGCCAGCACTCGTGCATTGTGGACCCTTCGCCAATATCGCCCACGGCACCAGCTCCGTCCTCTCCCAGAAGATGGGTCTGTGTCTTGCGGACTATGTTGTCAACGAGACCGGCTTCGCCTCTGACCTGGGCTTTGAGAAGTACATGGACATCGTGATGCCATCGTCCGGCATCAGGCCTTCGGCTGCCGTTCTGGTCACGACCGTTCAGAGTATGCGAAATCAAGGCGAAGGCAGTCTCGAGGCAGGACTGCACAATCTCGAGAAGCACATGAAGATCGTCAGTGGCTTCCATCTACCGCTCGTCGTGGCAATCAATCGATTTCCCAAGGACACGGACGAAGAACTCGCGATGCTGAAGAGCTTCTGCGAGGCGCAGGGCGCCGCATTCGCTCTGTCTGAGGCCTTTGTGAAGGGTGGAGAGGGTGCAGTCGATCTCGCCCGAGAAGTTGTGGCCCTGATCGACGCCAATCCACAACCAGACCTCACGACGACATACCTTCCCGGCACGCCGCCGGTTGAAAAACTGAGACAGCTCGCGCGCTCGATCTACGGCGCAAAGGATCTGCAGCTGAGTGAGCGTGCGCAAACGAAGCTTGCTCAGTTCGAGCGCTGGGGCTACGGACACCTTCCGATCTGCGTGGCAAAGACCCAGTACTCGCTCTCCGATGATCCCAAGCGTATGGGCGCACCTGCTGACTGGACGCTCGCGATCAGCGATATGGCACTCTCAGCGGGTGCCGGCTTCCTCATCGCCATCTCAGGCAGCATGATGCTCATGCCGGGACTCCCGAAGTCGTCGCGGGCTATGGACATTGACGTTGACGCGGCAGGGGAGATCGTCGGCATGTCCTAGGCGACTCTGCCCTCTGAAAGATTTCCTCCAGTCTCCATCGTCCTCCCGATCTCCTGCGAGGACACAGGCTGCCGTATCCATTCCGCAGCCTAGTTCGAACTCCTGGCGACTGGAAGGCTGAAGGTGAATACCGATCCATGATCCAGTTGACTCGTTACGGTCAAGGTTCCAGCATGAGACTCCACAATCGCCCGGCTGATCGCAAGCCCCATTCCCGTTCCGGGCGTTCCACCACCCTGAGCCCGCGACCGGTACAGCCGGTCAAAGATCAGGGCCTGCTCGGTTGAGTCGATGCCGATTCCGCGGTCAGCCACACTCGTGAGCACAAAGCCGTCCCGCTCTTCCGCTGAGACCACAATGCTCGAGTTGGGCTTGGAGTACTTAGCGGCGTTCTCGAGCAGGTTACACAGGACCTTTCCCACCATCTCTGTATCCGCCATCACCTTCGACAGCGGCGGCAGATTGACGGAGAGTGCATGCGTGCTCTCAACGGAGCCACACCCTGTTCGCGCATGCTCCACTACCTCCGCGATCGAGATCGGGCTAAAGTTCATGTGGATCTCTTGCGCCTCGATCTGCGCCATCTCCACTGCCTGACTGACTAAGCGATTCAGCCGGTCAGACTCCTCATCCACAATTGTCAGCAGCTCACGACGGTCCTCGTCCGCCATCGTTTCGACCGTCAGCAGGGTGCTCGCTGCGCCTTTGATCGAAGTCAGCGGCGTCCTTAGTTCATGTGTAATCGAATCAAGGATCAGCGTTCGAAGTCTCTCGCTTTCCTTGGTGGCCTCACTCTTTGCCACGTCCTCAAGCGCCTGCGCGCGATCGAGTGCGATAGAGACCAGATCGCCAATCGCCTGAAAGCTCTCCGGTGAGAGGCGCACGCCGCGTACCATCAGGAGGCCGCGCGGCCGGACGCCGGCTCGCAACGGGATCAGCGTCTCTTCGCCCGCGCTCGTCTCGGGGCCGGAGAGCGTCAGCGCCAACTGCCGGAAGTGGGGAATCTCCACCCCGGAGATCAGATTTAAACCAGACTGGTAGAGGCGATCGCCTTCAAGCAGGTACAAGACCACTGCCTCCGCACGCGCCGAGGAGTTGATGAGCTCTGGCAGTGCGTGTACCAGGGCCGCCACATTCTCCGTCTGCAGCAGCTCCCGGCTGAGCGTGAAAAGAACCTCGATCTCGCGTTGGCGAACCCGTGCCTCCTCCGCTTCATCACGTGCCTTCTGCGCCAGCCGGCTGCCGATGACGCTCGTCGCGAGAAACGCGAGCAGGGCAAGCCAGTTCTCCGGGTCGGAGATGACAAACGTGCCAATCGGCGGCAGGAAGTAGAAGTTATAGCAAGCCGTAGCAGCAAGCGAAATCACAACTGCATGCCGCAGGCCCCACTGCGCCGCAAGCACTAAGATGTAGAGCAGGAGCGTAAGCGCGACCGTCGTCGGGTTAACAACAATCCATCTGTGATATAGGACAACGATCACGGCGAGGACGCCGAATGCAATACTCCAACGAGTGATCTCTGCAAACCGTCGCGAGTTCATGAGAGGTATCTTACGGCGTGGCTGAATCGTCTGATCCAACCCGAAAGTCACCGGAAGATTGGCTGCTCGCAAGCTCGCCTGAGAAGGAACGCGGCCGCTTCAAACTTTTCCTCGGCTACGCTCCGGGCGTCGGCAAAACTTTCAGTATGTTGAGCGAGGGAATCAGGCGGCATAGCCGCGGCGAAGATGTTGTGATCGGCATTGTCGAAACGCATGGTCGCGCCGGAACCGCGGATCTCGCGGCAAGGCTCGAACAGATTCACCGGCAAAGCGTGGACTACAAGGGAACGCTTTTTTCCGAAATGGACGTTGATGCCATCCTCGCTCGCGCCCCGCAGGTCGCGCTCATCGACGAATTGGCTCACACCAACATCGAGGGCAGCCGTCTGACGAAACGCTATGAAGATGTCCTTCTCCTGCTCGAAAACAAGATTGATGTTCTCAGCACCATCAACATCCAGCACGTCGAAAGCCTCGCGCCCCGCGTGCAGGCGCTGACCGGCATCTCTGTCCGGGAGCAGGTACCAGACTGGGTGCTCGACCGCGCGGACGAAATCGTCATCAGCGATGTTACGCCGGAGGCGCTCGTCACACGCATGCGCCGCGGCGACATCTACCCTCCTGATCGCATCGAGCGATCACTCGCAAACTTCTTTCGTCGCGGCAACCTGATCGCCCTTCGCGAGATGGCTCTTCAGCGCGTAACACGTGCGGTAGACCGGACGCTCAACGACTATGTCAAACGGAAGCGGCTCGGCTCGCACTGGACTGTCGCTGAAAAGGTCGCCGTCTGTATCAGTTCGAACCGCCAGGCACGGGATCTTATCGCTCGGGGTGCTCGCCTTGCCGAGGCCCTGGACGCTGAGCTATACGTCCTTCACGTACCACGCGAACGGGACGACGTCGACGAGCGAAGACGCACCCTCGAAGCAAGTCTTCAACTCGCTGTAAACCTCGGCGCAGAGATCGTCACCCTCCACGGCAAGGACACCGCACGAACAACCGCGGCGTACATCAACACAAACCGCATCACGCAGGCTATCGTTGGTCGGTCCGCCACGCATGGCCTGCGCTCTTACCTCTATTTCCTCGCTCTACAACGCTTCATGGCAGAGGCGCCTCACGTCGACCTGCATATCGTCACACAGGAGATCGCATGAAGCGCATTCTTGTCGTCGATGATGAACGCCAGATCACCCGCATGCTTCGCACATCGCTGCAGAGCAGCGGCTACGCAGTGACCGTCGCTGCGAATGGGCTCGAAGCATTTCAGCACTTCGAGGCGGAGCGTCCAGACCTCATCATCACGGATCTCGTGATGCCGGAGCTCAATGGATTGGAGCTGACACAGGCAGTACGGCGCATCGCCTTCACTCCGATCATCGTCCTCAGCGTACGCGACACAGACGCCATGAAGGTCAAAGCTCTCGATGAAGGAGCCGATGACTATCTCACGAAACCTTTCAGCATGCCTGAGTTGCTCGCCCGCGTTCGTGTGCATCTTCGCCGCCTGCAGGAACCCACCCCCGTCGAGGCTCGCCTGGAAATCGCCGGCTTCGTCTTGGACGTGGCCGCGCATACCGTCACGCTCGGCGGACAGGATCTCCATCTGACTCCAAAAGAATTCGACCTCCTTGCTCTCTTTCTCCGCAATCCCGACCGCGTCCTCACCCACAAGGTTCTTCTTCGTTCCATTTGGGGACCAGCGGGGGATGGTCAGCCTGAGTACCTCCGGGTTCTGATCGGGCAGCTTCGCAAGAAGCTCGATCGCGGCGACGGACAAAGCCTGATCGTCAGCGAGCCATGGGTGGGCTACCGACTGCGTGCGGACAGCGCACCGGAGTAGCCGCAGGAGACCTGTGCTCTCCGCACTTACAACTTCTTTACGGCTTCCCTACGGACTTTCTATGCCTTCGCAGACTTAGATGAGGAAGTGCGCGTACGACATCTTGAGCTGATCCGTCGCCCTTTCTTGGGCTCACCTCATCTTCTAGTCTCGTGTGCGCGGAGGCTCTCTCTTGGACATCATCGCCCTCACGACTCTCTTCGCGCTCTTTGCGATCGCCATCAGCTATGTACACGGGTGCGATCGTCTGCGAGGAGATCGCCCTTGATCCTGAATAGCATCCTTCTCCTGCTCTCAGCGCTGCTCCTCGTCTACCTCGTTTATGCCCTGCTTCGTCCGGAAAAGTTCTAAAAAGGTTACAGTCTCATGACCCTGAACGGTTGGCTTCAAATTGCTGTCTTCATCGCGGCAATCCTTCTGCTCGCGAAGCCGATGGGCAGCTACATGACGCGTGTCTTCGATCGGCGCAAAACCTTGCTCGATCCCCTTCTGTCGCCATGTGAGCGCCTTCTCTACCGCGTCACCGGCATCAACGCCGAGGCGGAGATGCGCTGGACAGAGTACGCCCTAGCCATGCTCGTCTTCAGCGCCGCTACGCTTCTTCTCACCTACATCGTCGAGCGGCTGCAGGGACGTCTGCCTTTCAATCCGCAGCACCTTCCCGGCGTCGAATCCGCGCTCGCCCTGAATACGGCAATCTCTTTCACGACAAACACGAACTGGCAGTCGTATGTGCCCGAGTCCACCATGAGCTATCTCACACAGATGCTCGGCCTCGCGACACATAACTTCTGGTCCGCCGCGGTTGGGCTTGCGCTCGCTATCGCCTTTGTACGCGGTATCGCTCGCCGCGAGAGCAAGACCCTCGGCAACTTCTGGGTCGATCTCACGCGAGGCACCCTGTGGATTCTTCTTCCTCTTTCGCTTGTCTTCGCCCTCGTTCTCGTCTCGCAGGGTGTCGTCCAGAACTTCAAGAGCTATGACACGGTAAAGCTCGTTGAGCCGCAGACTGTAACCGGCGCCGACGGAAAAACCTCCACCATCACCACGCAGACCATCGCACAGGGTCCAGTCGCCTCGCAGGAGGCGATCAAGATGCTGGGCACAAATGGGGGAGGATTCTTTAATACGAACAGCGCCCATCCGTTTGAGAATCCAACAGCCCTCAGCAACCTCCTGCAGATGCTGGCGATCTTCCTCATCCCTGCCGGCCTCACCGTGACGCTTGGACAGATGGTGGGGTCGCCGAAGCATGGCTGGGCTGTCCTCGCCGCGATGGTCGTTCTTTGGTTTGCCGGCACCCTCACCGTGTATTCGGCCGAGTCGCACGGCAACCCCCTCCTTCCCCACGTTGATTCCCGCGCCTCGCTGACGCAGTCCGGCGGCAACATGGAAGGCAAGGAGGTTCGCTTTGGCATCGCCAACTCCGCTCTGTTTGCAACAGTCACAACCGACGCCAGCTGCGGCGCTGTAAACGGCATGCACGACAGCTTTACGCCGCTCGGTGGCATGGTTCCGATGATCAACATTCTGCTTGGCGAAGTCGTCTTCGGCGGCGTCGGTGCTGGTCTCTACGGCATGCTCGTCTTCGTTGTCATGGCCGTCTTCATAGCTGGTCTTATGGTCGGCCGCACGCCGGAGTACCTCGGTAAAAAGATCGAATCCTTTGATGTGCAGATGGCGATGCTCTATCTGCTCATCTTTCCACTCCTGATCCTCGGCTTCTCCGCGGTAAGCGTGCTCCTGCCCAAGCTTGGACTCAGCAGTCTGGCCAATCATGGTCCGCATGGTCTGAGCGAAATCCTCTACGCGTACACCTCAGCAACCGGAAATAACGGCTCCGCGTTCGCCGGTCTGAATGCAAATACTCCCTGGTTCAACTACTCCATCGCCATCGCGATGTTCTTCGGCCGCTTCATCATGATCGTGCCGATGCTCGCAATCGCCGGCAATCTCGCCGGCAAGAAGATCGTTCCTGCCTCAGCCGGCACCTTTCCCGTGACCACGCCGCTCTTTACGATCCTTCTCACCGGCGTGATCGTCATCGTCGGCGCACTGACCTTCTGTCCCGTCCTTTCACTCGGGCCTGTGCTCGAAGATCTTCTCCTGCGTGCCGGTCAGACCTTCTAAACGCGCGCTTCCAAGAAAGAGATTCACTGCAATGGCTACAAATTCAAAACGCCGCTCTCTGTTCGACAGGAAGATTGTTCGTCGTGCCGCATTTGATGCGCTTGTAAAACTCAATCCCCGGCTCATGATGAAGAACCCTGTCATGTTCGTCGTGGAGATCGGCAGCGTTCTCACCGCGGTCCTTCTTCTCGTCAATCTCGTAACGCATCGCGCCGCGCCTGGCGATCACTTCCGCTTTGATCTTCAGATCACGCTCTGGCTCTGGTTTACCGTTCTCTTCGCGAACTTTGCTGAGGCCATGGCCGAAGGCCGCGGCAAAGCGCAGGCCGACGCTCTCCGTCAGGCCAAGTCCGAGACCACAGCCTTCCTCGTCAGCAATGGTGCGGTCAGTGAAGTTCCCAGTTCGCAGCTCCGTGTTGATAATGTGGTCCGGGTCACCGCCGGCCAGATGATTCCCGGCGATGGAGAAGTGATCGAAGGTGTCGCTTCGGTCGACGAATCCGCCATCACCGGCGAGTCCGCACCCGTCATCCGTGAAGCCGGCGGCGATCGCTCCGCAGTCACCGGCGGCACCCGCGTGCTGTCCGACGTCATCACCGTCCGCATCACGTCAAATCCCGGAGAGACCTTTCTCGATCGCATGATCGCGCTCGTGGAAGGTGCGGAGCGGCAAAAGACCCCGAATGAGATCGCACTCAACATCCTGCTTGCCGGTCTCACCATCATCTTCCTTCTCGCCGTCGTCACCTTGCAGCCGTTCGCCATCTACTCCGGCGCGCCGCAGACCGTCTTTGTTCTCATCTCCCTGCTCGTCTGCCTTATCCCAACAACGATTGGCGGCCTGCTCTCCGCCATCGGCATCGCCGGCATGGATCGCCTGGTGCAGCACAACGTCCTCGCGACCTCGGGCCGCGCCGTCGAGGCCGCGGGCGATGTCAACACGCTGCTGCTCGACAAGACCGGCACCATCACCATCGGCAATCGACAGGCTGCCGAGTTTATCCCGGCACCCGGAGTGACGGCGGCGCTCCTCGCGGACGCCTCGCAGCTGTCGTCGCTCTCAGACGAAACACCCGAGGGCCGCTCTATCGTCGTTCTCGCAAAGGAGCAGTACAACCTGCGCGGCCGCGAGCTCGCGCATCTCAATGCCGAGTTCGTGCCCTTCTCCGCAACCACGCGCATGAGCGGCATCGAGGTCGACGGCCGCTCCATTCGCAAAGGCGCCACCGATGCGATCGCCGACTACCTGCAGGAGCACGGCGCTCCCATGCCGCCCGAAGTTCGCGCCTCTGTCGAAGACATCTCCCGCCGCGGCGGAACGCCACTCGTTGTTGCGGAAAACGGCCGCGCCCTCGGCGTGATCTACCTCAAGGACGTCGTCAAGGGCGGCATGAAGGAGCGCTTTGAGCAGCTCCGCTCCATGGGCATCCGCACTGTCATGATTACCGGGGATAACCCTCTTACCGCCGCGGCCATCGCGCGTGAAGCCGGTGTCGACGACTTCCTCGCCGAAGCCAAACCGAAGGACAAGATGGATCTGATCCGCCGCGAGCAGGCCAGCGGCAAGCTCGTTGCCATGACGGGCGACGGAACCAACGACGCACCCGCGCTTGCTCAGGCCGACGTCGGTGTCGCCATGAACTCCGGCACCCAGGCAGCGAAAGAGGCCGGCAACATGGTTGATCTCGACTCCAATCCAACCAAGTTGATCGAGATCGTCGCGATCGGGAAGCAGCTGCTGATGACCCGCGGCGCTCTCACCACATTCTCCATCTCGAACGATGTTGCCAAATACTTCGCCATCATTCCGGCTATATTTGCCGGTGTCTTTCCCGTGCTGAAAGCTCTCAACGTTATGCACCTTCATAACGCCGAATCGGCTGTGCTCTCCGCCGTCATCTTCAACGCCCTGATCATCATCGGCCTCATCCCGCTTGCCCTGCGCGGTGTCGGCTACCGTCCCATGTCTGCTGCTGCGCTTCTGCAGCGCAATATGCTCGTCTACGGACTCGGTGGTCTCATCGTTCCCTTCGTCGGCATCAAGCTGCTGGACGTCATCATCGTGGCTCTTCACTTGGCTTGACTCGGCTCGTAAACTGCTGCACCGCACCCAAGCATTTAGGACATCGCACATGAAGCAACACGTTCTCATCGCCCTCCGCTATACCCTCATCACCGCACTTCTGCTGGGGATCGTCTACCCTCTTGCGGTCACGGGCATCGCCAGTCTCACCATGCGCAACAAAGCGAATGGCCAGCTTCTCTTCCGCGATGGTCAGGTCATCGGCTCCGCTCTTATCGGCCAACCCTTTACCGGCCCAGGGTTCTTTCACAGTCGCCCTTCGTCGGCCGGTGCTGGATACGACGCGTCTGCCTCCTCAGGATCGAACTACGGGCCAACGAGTAAGACCCTTGTGGAACGGGTGGAGGCGAGTGTCCGCTCAGAGAGCGCCGGCACTTCCACTCCAGTCCCGATCGATCTTGTCACCGCCTCAGGCTCGGGACTTGATCCTGACATCACTCCGGCGGCCGCGCTCTATCAGGTGCCTCGCGTCGCCCGTGAGCGCCATCTCTCAGAGGCAAGGGTTGACGCCCTTGTTCGCCAGCACATCACACCCCGTCAGTTTGGCTTACTGGGAGAGCCTCACGTTAACCTGCTCAGCCTGAATCTCGCCCTTGCCCGGTAGCCTCCGCGCACGGTCCACTCTCCGCATGGCGGAGCCGAAATGCTGGCGGCCTTACCATCTTCCATCCAGTACGCGATCAGCTTTGACGGGCAGTCCGGTGTCCCTGCCTGCATTGCCGCCAACCATGAACACCTGGCTGAGTTCCTGAATTGACTCACGCAGAGCGCCCTTCCATCCGCGCCTTATCCTCATCTATTCACAATCGATCGCTACAATCTTCTCCATGCGCATGGATTTTGGTAGAACGCTTTACTCGCGCGCGGACCTGCGTCGCCGTCTTTTCACATCTGCTCTTCTCGCCGTCACAGCTCCCTTCGGCCTCGCCCAGGGTGGCAATCAGGGAGCTCTCCAAGGCACGGTAACCGACCCTTCCGGTGCCGTCGTTCCCGATGCAATCATCACCATCACAAATGCTTCGCGAGGTACCAGCTTCTCCGTCAGGACCACGGGCAGCGGCACCTTTGTCCTGCCCGTTCTTCCCGTCGGCTTTTATAACGTCAAGATCGAGCATGCCGGCTTTTCTACGGCGGAGCGCACTGCCGTTGACGTTGAGGTTGGCAACCGCGTCGATCTTCCGGTCACCCTCTCCATCGCAGGGGATCAGACCGTTATTGAGATCAGCACCGGGGCGCCGGTCGTCGATACGACGCGCACCAATGTCGCCGAGAGCGTCAACGAGCGCTCGGTCGAGGCGCTTCCCGTGCTCGGCCGCAACTTCCTGGACTTCACCCTGCTCACGCCAGGTGTCAGCCGGGATGTGCGCGGCGGCGATCTAAGCTTTGGTGGCCAGCGCGGTACGCTGAACTCGCTGACCATCGATGGCGCGGACAACAACAACACCTTCTTCGGCCAGACTCTCGGCCGCACCGGATCCGGCCGCGCGCCCTACCAGTTCAGTCAAGACGCCGTGCAGGAGTTCCAGGTCAACACCTCCAGCTTCGCACCCGAGTTCGGCCGTGCCGGCGGAGCTGTCATCAACGTTGTCACCAAGTCGGGGACCAACGCGTTTCACGGCACCGCCTTCGAGTTCTTTCGCGATCGCAGTCTCAACGCCAACGACCAGGTCTACTCCCTTCAGCGGAGCTACTTCCTCCGTGGTCTGCGCGCCACCGCGCCAGCCAAACCGGGGTACCACTTTCACCAGTTCGGCGGAAATCTTGGCGGACCTGTCCTCAGGAACAAGCTCTTCTTCTTCTTTGACTACGATGGCCAGCGCAACAGCGTCGGTATCCCGGTCTCGCTGACTCTGCCGGCGAACGCCGCACCGAGTCCCGCCGTCCTTGCCGCCCAGAACTATCTCGTGGCGCGCAGCAACACCTATCTCACGACCTTCAACCAGGATGTCTATCTTGCGAAAGTGGACTACCGCCTGAACGCCGCTAACCTCATCAGTGCGCGCTACAACGGCCAGCGCTTCACCGGAGAGAACCTCGAGAACAGCGGCACCACGAGCGCCGCCGAACACACCGGCAACTCCAACGTAAACACGGATACCTTCGCCCTCGAGGCCAACACGACCCTCACGCAGCACGTCATCAATCAGCTTCGTGGAAGCTATCAGCGCGATAACGAACCCGGTCTCGCCAACTCACAGAACGCCGAAGCCACCGTGCGCAACGCCGGCACCACCTTGCTCACAGTCGGCCGCAACAACTTCAGTCCCCGCGAGACCACGCTCCATCGTCAGCAGTATGCCGACTCCGTCTCCTATGTGCTCGGCACCCATACCATCAAAGTCGGCGCGGACTTCCTGCGGGATCAGATCCTGAACTACTTTCCCGGCAACTTCTCCGGCGCCTACACCTTCGATTCCCTCGAGAACTTCGGTCGCGCCCTCACCGGCCAGCCCCTGCAGGCCTCTGCAAACGGAGCCGCCACCCTGCAGCTGATCCAGGCCTACGCGGGCGCCGGTACCAGCGGCCCCACAACTCATCCCGACAATGCGCAGATTGCCGCCTTCGCGCAGGATGACTGGCGCGCCAACCGCCGCCTGCAGCTCACCTACGGCGTTCGTTGGGATCGCCAGAGCTTCCATCAGCCCGGAGTACGCAATCCCACGGCCTTCTCCACCGGCTTTGACACGTCGCGCGTTCCTGTCGATGATCTCAACGTTCAGCCGCGTCTTGGTATCGCCTTTCAGCCCTTCGCCGGCAGCGACCGCACCGTCCTGCGTGCCGGCGGCGGCACGTTCTACGGCAACACTCCCTCCATCCTCACCGGCACTGCCAGCTCAAACAACGGCGTCAACCTGCAGACCTTCACCTTCCAGCCGTCCACCAGTCCCTCGACGACAAACACCAACGCCACCGGTCAGCCGTTCTTCCCCGGCAACATCGCCTATCCTGACAGCACCTGCGGCGCCCCGGTGAACGCTCCAGGCTGCACACCGCCCGCGGGCTTCAGCGCCGCTCGCTCCAATCTCTTCCTCTTTTCGGACCACTACCATCAGCCACTCGTCGTTCAGTACAACGCGCAGGTAGAGCAGCAGCTCGCTCCGGATATCGCTCTGACACTCGGCTACCTCGGTGTCCGTGGAACCCATCTCACGCGCACTCGCAACGCCAACTTCATCTCGGAGGCGCCGGCGACCATCCTCAACACCGCCGGTCAGGTCTTCAACTACCAGCGCATCAACTCCAACCTTCTCGTCAACCCCGCCTTCAACCAGATCTTCCAGTTCGAATCCACCGCGCACTCCGCGTACAACGGTCTCACCGCGCAGGTCGACAAGCGCTTCTCGCATGGCGTGCAGTTCAGCACCGCCTACACCTGGTCCAAGGTCCTTGACGACGCTCCCGATGCCACCGCTGTCGTGGTTGGAAGCGATGACGGAAAAGAAGCCTACGACCCACTCAACCCCCGGCTCGATCTTGCCCCAGGCAACGATGATGTTCGCAATCGCTTTGTCGCCTCAATCGTGTGGGATATCAACAGCCTTGCCGATCGTCTGCACGGCCCCGCCCGCCAGATCGCGGGTGGCTGGAATCTCAGCGGCATCCTCACCGCGCAGTCCGGCCAGCCCTACACCGCCTTCATCAATACGGCTCTCAATGGCTCCCTGCTTACCGCCAATCAGCGCACCCCGGGATCCGACCGAAACATGTACCGTCTGCCCAACTACGTCACGGTCGATCCCCGCATCACGAAAACCCTGGGCGTCGAACGCTTCCGCGTTCTGCTCATCGGTGAGGCCTTCAACATCCTCAATCACTCCAATCTCACCGGGGTCAATCAGACTCAGTACTCGGTCGTCAACAACGTGCTCACGCCCAACACCAGTCTCACCACCGGCTTCCAGACCCCGCGCGCCTTCGGCACTCTCCCCTCCTACAATGGCCGGGTCATCCAGCTCGCAGCGAAGATCCGGTTCTAACCTCACGCTGCTGCTCTCGCAAGCGAACCAGTCAGCTTTCATCCTGGAGCCTGCATGTCTCTAGAGGATCTGCAGGAGGAGTCGACAACTTGCTGCCTGGTGCCCGGGGGGGGACTTGAACCCCCACGACCGTTTAGAGTCTGCGGATTTTAAGTCCGCTGTGTCTGCCGATTTCACCACCCGGGCGCCATCCTCATGCTAGAGCATTTCCCCTGATGCTGTACCGCTGTTTCGCTGCGGCGGAGTCCAGTGCCTTCCGAAGAAAAGGGTGCGCCGGTTGCGCCCGGATTACACCCGCCAGGAGACAGGCTCGAGCGTCGTTCCGCTTGATCAAACGTCTTCTTACCGCGGTGCATACAGCGCCCGATACATCTCCCGGTTGCGCAGAATCGCCTGCACATACTCCCGCGTCTCCGTGTACGGAATCGACTCCACAAACTCCGCTGTATCTTTGTAATCGCTGCTCGACATCCATTGCCGCACCGGAACATCTCCCGCGTTGTAGGCCGCCAGCGCATACTCCGGCTGCCCGCCAAACCGGTCCAGAACCTCGCGAAGATTGATCGTTCCCAGCTGCAGGTTCACCGCCGGCACCAGCAGCTGTCCTGCGCTGAAACCCTTCAGCCCGCGTTTCTTCGCGATCGACTTCCCCACCGAGGGCAGCAGCTGCATCAGCCCGTAGGCATTTGCCCGGCTCACCGCTCCCGCGTTGAACTCCGACTCCTGCCGGATCAGCGATGCGACAAGATACGGATCAAGCCCGTTCGCCTGCGAGTTCGCAACCAGTCCATCCCAGAACGGCTTCGGAAACAGCAGCCGCCAGTACACCAGCGGCACCTGATCCATCGGCAGCGCAAAAAACGAGATCCCGCTGTGCTTCATCGATTGCAGCGATCGCGTTACCTCGCCATAGGAGGCATAGATCTCCGCCTGCCCCAGCGCGCCCCACTCCCCCGCTGTAGGACTCGCCTGGATCTCAGGCCCGATGTACTCATTCAACGACGCATTGGCCAGCAGACGGGCCTTGATCAAATGGGGATCGTCCTCCGGCAGTTCGCCTGTCAGCTCCGGCGTCTCCGGCCGCCGAACCCCCGCCAGCACTCCGCTCGTAATCACCGGCTGTGTTCCGAGTACGTTCAGCCGCTGTCGCGCCAGCCCCGCATAGAAGTAGTTCGTGTAGGTTGAGGAAAGCGCTCGATAGAAGGCCGCCGCCGCAGGTAAATTGCGCTCCTCATCCTCATAGATCCGCGCGCGCCAGTAGACTGCCGAAGGAATCTCCTGCCCCCCCGGGTATCGCTCGATCTGCTCCTCCATCAGCCGCGCCGCGTCAGCATAGTGCCGTTGCCGGTAGTTCATCCATGCCGTCCGCCAGTGCGCGGAGGGCGCGTAGCTGCTGGTCGGAAACAGCTTTGTCAACAAGGCATAGTGATAGATGGCCTGCTCCGGATCGTGCAGCAGCAGGTACATGTTTCCACCCGAGTACAGCGCCTCCTCCAACCATCGGCTCGCCGGGTATTGCGAGACCATCTGCGTGATCAGGGCGTCGTGCCGGCCGCGGTCGCCCTCGCTGCGGGAGAGCTCCGCCAGCAGATACATCTTCAACGCGCCGCTGTCATCCTTCGTCGCCGGCAGTCCCTCCACCTCGCGCCGGCCGCTCCTCTTCAGCTTGTAGTCGCAGACTGCCGCGTAGATGGTCAACGCATCCTTGTCCGCCTGCGAGAGCGTCGCATCCTCCCGCTGGATCGAGTGGTACTCCTCCGCAGCCTCGAGGTAGTGCTTGGCGTCAAACAGTTGGTCGGCATGCACCTTCCGCTGCGCCGCTGTCAGCGCCTCTCCCATGGCCTGCAGCTGCTGTCTGGCCTGAACGGCCTCGTTCGTGAGCGGCTGCTGGATATAGATCCCGCGATACAGCGACGCCGCCTGTCCCGTCTGCCCGGCAACCTGGTAGGCCCGACCGAGCGCGTACCGGAAGTCCACATTCTTTGCCGTCGCCGTCTCGCGCAGCGGCTCGAGCACGCGCACCGCACCGGCCGCGTCCCCTTGCTGCAGCGTCAGGTTGGCCAGCAACACCGGCGCATTCGCCAGGAAGATGCTGTCCGGATGCCGCTCAGCGAAGCCCTTCAGCAGCGCCGCGGCAACGTCCAGCCGATTCGCCCGGATCGCCGCCTGCGCTCCTAGGTAGTCCGCATAGTCACCGAGCACGTCGCTTCCCGTAAGTGCCGACTGAAACGCCGCCACGGCCTCGGTGTAGCGGTGATCAAGCGCGTAGGCATGCCCCAGAGCGAGATAAGCCGCAGACGCTGGGTCGCCCGGATGGCTCTGCGCATACGCCTGCACACCCGCGTAGGCCGCCGGCAATCGCTGAGCCGCCAGTTGTTGTGCCATCGGCCGCAGCTCCGTCGTCGCACGAAACGCGCTTGCCAGTTTCAATGTCTGGGGTGAGGGAGCCGCACTCGCCCGATGCCCCTTCACGGCAAGCGGGCCCTTCCTGCCGGACCTGCTCACCGGCGCCTTGCCCTTGCCCGTCTTCGCCCGCACACCCGCCGCTTTGGGCGCTGCTTTCTTCTTGCCTGTAGCCGCCGGGCTGGCACGGGAGCTCTTCCTGGCGTGCGATGACGAACTCCCCTGTCCCCCGATCGGCAGGCTCAGCACGGAAAGCAGAACAAGCGGCAGCAGCTTCAACAACATAGAGGACATCAGGTCAGATCTCTCGCAGGGCCGTTCAACCCAGCCTCCAGTATGCCCCGCGCCTCCCGTCCGGTGCTCGAGCCGGCGCAAGCGGAATCTTGGCTGATACGCTCTCACCCGCATCTCGGCCCTCCCCTCTGACTTGGGGCCGCCCGGCTGCAACAGGTACTATGGACCTTGCCGAACCTCAGCGTCTCGATCGCAATCCCGCGCTCGCCGCTCTGAGTCCTGCACCTTTGCCTATGCCTGCCATTGAAACACCCGGAATCGAAGAAATCCATCCAGACGTGGCGCTGGTCGAGCGTTCCCGCACCGGTGATGCCGCCGCTTTTGCCCAGCTCGTTCGCCAGTACGAGCGACAGATCTTCCGTGTCGCTCAGCACATCACTCAGAACCGTGAAGACGCCGAAGACATCACGCAGGACGCCTTCCTCAAAGCCTACGAAAAGCTGCACCAGTTTCAGGGCAACTCCAAGTTCTCCACCTGGCTCACCCGCATCGCCGTCAACGAAAGCCTGATGCGCCTCCGCAAGCGCAAGACCTCCAAAACCGTCTCCATGGACCAGGACGTTCAGACCGAAGACGGCAGCATTCCCCGCGATTTTGCCGAGTGGCGACCGAATCCCGAGCAGATCTTCGACCAGGGAGAGCTGTCCGACATTCTCCGGCGTGCCATCCAGGGTCTGCCTCCAGGTTTTCGCACCGTCTTCACCCTCCGCGACATCGAACATCTGTCCACGGAGGAAACCGCCGAAGCGCTCAATCTCAGCGTTCCCGCGGTAAAATCCAGACTTCTTCGCGCCCGTCTGCAACTTCGCGAGCGTCTGAGCCGTTACTTCAAGAAGCGTAAACAAGAGGGCCTCCCGGCATGACCTGCACAGACTTCCTCAGCAAGCTGACAGACTTCTTCGACGGACAGATCAGTCCCGATCTCCTGGAAGAGGTTCGCGAGCACTCTGCAAGCTGCCATCACTGCGAGGTCGTACTCGATACCACGCGGAAGACGATCGAGGTCTATCGCGATAACGAGCTCTACACCCTCTCTGTCGAGTTCCAGAATCGCCTGCATGCCGCCATCCTCAAGCGCTGCGAAGCTGGCGCTCCTGGACAGGAGCCCCTCGCAGAGCGCAGCGCGGCGCCCGCCAAGAGTGTAGCGGCCCGCTAGCCGCGCCCCCGTGTGTCCGTTGCGCCGGCTGGCTTCCTTGCTGCTCCCGCGCATGCGTTTCTACCACCTACTCGCCTGATTGCAGAGAATCAGGTCCGATTTCGCACAAATCGTGCGTGCTGGCAAAGCGAGTCTCCCGCAAGAGTCCGGGAAAAGAACCTTTAGCAATCTGCCTGCGTCCATCTGAAGAAGACCCTAAGGACAGTGATTCAGCATGTGGATCGTTAAACTCGCGCTTCGCCGCCCCTATACCTTTGTTGTTCTCTGCCTGCTCATCGCTCTGCTTGGAATCGGCTCTGCCATCGAGACGCCGAAGGACATCTTTCCGTACATCAACATCCCGGTCGTTACCATTGTCTGGTCCTACACCGGCCTGACCCCGACGGAGATGGAAGGCCGCATCGTCACCGTCTGCGAGCGGGCCCTCACCACCACCGTCAACGATATCGAGCACTCCGAGTCAGAGTCCTACCAGGGCGTCTCTGTCATCCATGTCTACTTTCAGCCGACCGTCAAGGTCGAGCTCGCCATCTCGCAGATCACAGCCGTCGTCCAGACCATCCTGCGGCAGCTGCCCCCCGGTACTTACCCGCCCAATATCATCAAGTTCGACGCATCGAGCGTGCCCATCCTCCAGCTTTCTCTCGGCGGCCAGGGCCTGAGCGAGCAGGAGCTCTACGATCTCGGCACCAGCTTCATCCGGCCTCGTCTTGCAAACGTTCAGGGGGCTTCCATTCCGTTGCCCTATGGCGGGAAGGTCCGGCAGATCATGGTCGACACGGACCCTAACCTGCTCCTGGCTCATCACCTCTCGGCAACCGATGTCTCCCTCGCCATCAATCAGCAGAATCTGATCCTGCCCGCCGGCACCGCCCGCTTCGGCGACCGCGAGTGGATCGTCAAACTCAACTCATCGCCCACCGAAGTCTCCGCGCTCAACGATCTGCCAATCCGCTCGAGCAATGGCTCCGTCGTGTTCATCAAGGACGTCGCCCAGGTCCGCGAGGGCTACGCCGTTCAGGCCAACGTCGTTCGTCAGGATGGCAAGCGCGGCGCGTTGCTCACCGTGCTGAAGAACGGGCAGACCTCCACGCTCGACATCGTCTCGAACGTCCGAAAAGCTATCCCGTTCGTGACCGCGGGCCTTCCTCCAGCGTTGAAGGTCACACCACTCTTTGACCAGTCGCTCTTCGTCCGCGAGTCCATCTCCGAGGTCGTTCGCGAAGGTGTTATTGCCGCCCTCCTTACGGGCCTCATGATCCTGCTCTTCCTCGGATCCTGGCGCTCCACCCTGATCGTCTGCACCTCGATCCCGCTCTCGATCGCCACCTCGCTCGTTATCCTCACCGCCCTCGGTGAAACCATCAACGTCATGACACTCGGCGGCCTTGCGCTCGCCGTCGGCATCCTTGTCGACGATGCCACCGTTGAAATCGAAAACACGCATCGCAATATGGCCGAGAAGAAGCCTCTCGTCCGCGCCATCCTTGATTCCGCTCAGCAGGTCGCCGCACCGGCCTTTGTCTCCACTCTCTCCATCTGCATCGTCTTCATCCCGGTTGTTCTGCTCACCGGCGCTGCCAAGTTCCTCTTCACCCCGCTCGCCATGGCCGTCGCCTTTGCCATGCTCGCCTCCTACTTCCTTTCAAGAACCCTCGTTCCCACCATGATGCACTTCCTCCTTGCATCCGAGATCCACCTCTACCAGGATGAGGACGCCTCCCGCGTCGAAGAGAAGATTAACTGGATCTGGCGATGGCACCAGCGCTTCGATCATCAGTTCGAGCGCTTTCGCCACGGCTACAGAGATGTGCTTCAGTGGTGCCTGGAAAATCCAGCCGTCTGTCTGCTCGCCTTTGGCGGCTTCGTTCTGCTTTCGCTCCCGCTCCTCTTCTTCATCGGCCGCGACTTCTTCCCCTACGTCGACTCCGGGCAGATGACCCTGCACGTCAATCCTCCGCAAGGCATGCGTATCGAAGACTCGGAACAGTACTTCGCCGCCGTCGAACACGAAATCCGTCAGGTCGTTCCTCCGGAGCGGGTCAATCTCATCCTCGATAACATCGGTCTGCCCTTCGGCGGCATCAATCTTGCCTTCGGGTCTACCGGCACGATCTCAAACTCCGACGGACAGATCCTGATCGCTCTCAAGCCCGGCGGCCGCGATACCCAGCGCTACATGCGTGAACTCCGCGCCGATCTCACCGCCAAATTTCCCGATGGCACCTTCTTCTTCACCCCCGCCAATATTACCAATCAGATCCTTGACTTCGGCCTTCCCGCCCCGATCGACATCCAGATCCTCGGCCGCGGCAAAGAAAACTACAAACTGGCTCAGCGTCTGCTGAAGCAGGTTGCCGCCATTCCTGGCGCAGTGGACGTTCACATCCATCAGCAGGTGGACTATCCCACCATGCAGGTAAACGTCGACCGCGCGCGCGCCAGCCAGCTCGGCCTCACGCAGCAGGACGTCGCCCAGAGCACCCTCATCTCGCTCACCGGCAGCAACCAGACCGCACCCAACGAGTGGCTGAACCCCACCAACGGCGTCAACTACCAGGTCACCGTACAGACCCCGATCTACCGCAACAGCACCCTCCAGGACTTCAGCCGGACCCCGGTCACCGCCGCCTCCGGCAATCCCAGCCAGATGCTCGGGAATCTTGTCGCCTTTCGCCGCGACGCGAGCCCCATCATCATCAATCACTTTAATATTCAGCCTGTCTTTGACATCTACGCGGACGTCGATCAGCGCGATCTCGGCGGGGTCGCCACGGCGATCAACAAGATCATCGATCAGGCGCACGACACCCTGCCGGTCGGCACCACCCTTGGCCTTCGTGGCGAAGTCAAAACCATGCAGGACTCCTTCCTTCGCCTTGGCATCGGTGTCATCTTCGCCCTCGGTCTGGTCTACCTCCTCATGGCTGTCAACTTCCAGAGCTGGCTCGATCCCCTCATCATCCTCATGGCGATCCCGCTTGGCTTCTCCGGCATCCTCTGGATCCTCTTCATCACCCAGACCACCTTCAATGTTCCCTCGCTGATGGGTGCCATCATGACCATCGGCGTCGCCACCGCCAACTCCATCCTGATGGTCGTCTTCGCCAATGACGAGCGCGCCCTTGGCAAGAATCGCTTTGACGCCGCGCTGAACGCCGGCTTCACCCGCCTCCGCCCTGTCTGCATGACGGCCCTCGCCATGATCATCGGCATGCTGCCCATGGCGCTCGCTCTCGGGGAGGGCGGCGAGCAGAACGCCCCACTCGGCCGTGCTGTCATTGGAGGCCTGTTGCTCGCTACCATCGGCACCCTCTTCGTCGTTCCCGTCATCTACTCGTTGCTCAAGAAAAATGCTCCGATCGACTACGACCGTGATATCGACACCGAGTACGACGGCGGCAAACCTCTCCAACAGGAGCAGGCGGTGTAGGTGCCTCCCCCCTGTTCCGTGCAGTTCCGTTCGAACTGCTCCTTCGAGCAGCCGCACACCCGCTTCTCTCACTAACCGCGCCTCAACCCGATCGGAAGAGAGTATCCCTTGAATGCCTGATACCCCAGACGACCATAAGCTAGGCTCCGGGCCTGACCGGAAGCTCCTCCCGGATGACCGCGGGCCTCTTGGCAGCAGCTTCTCTCATCCCACCGCCCCGGAAGATCGTGACCTCGAACAGAGCTATCTCGATCACAACCGCGGATCGATGGAGACCGTCGGGGACCAGTTTGCCGACCCGTCTCTGGCCGAACGCCACCGGCTTGGGGAAAGCTTCGCCGATCCGAACTCTCGTGACGACACCAAAGTGGGCGAAAGCTTCGTTGATGCGAACTCCACCGCAAAGCACGTTCGGCAGCGCCGTCGCGAGGCCGAAGGAACGGCGCATCGTCCCGTCAACTACCGTGCGTTCCTTCTTGTCTGCCTTGCTGTCTTTCTTCTTATCCTGATCGTCTTCTTCGCCGGCTTCCTTCCCCGGCATGCGCGAAACAAGCGCACGGAAGAGCAGGCCCGGCAGCAGCAGCAGGCCATCCCGCTCATCGAGGCCGTGCGTGTGGAGCGTGCCCCTGCGGGCGCCCCTCTTGTCGTGCCCGGAACCACCACGCCCCTTACCGAAGCCTTCATCTACGCCCGCTCGAGCGGCTACCTCAAGCGCCGCCTCGTAGACATCGGCGATCACGTCCATCGCGGCCAGCTGCTCGCCATCATTGATTCACCCGACCTCGATCAGCAGGTCGACCAAGCGCGTGAGCAGCTTCGCCAAGCCGAGTCCCAGAAGACCCAGCAGGACGCTCAGCTCGCCCTCGCCCGCGTCACGGTAGAGCGCTACCGCGTGCTCGTCGCCAAAGGCGTCTTCTCGCGCCAGGACGGCGATCAGCAGGATACCAACTACAACGCCCAGATCGCCAACGTAGCCGCCGCACAGCGCAACGTGGACGCCTTCCGCGCCAACCTCGGCCGCGTCATCTCCCTTCAGTCCTATGAGCGCGTCACCTCGCCCTTTGAAGGCATCATCACGCAGCGCAACGTCGATCTCGGCTCCCTCATCTCCGCCGGAGGCGCAGGCTCAAGCGGCAGCGCCCCCGCCGGCCAGGCCACCCCCGGTCCTACCTCTGGCGGCGCCGCCAACACCGCCGGAACCAGCGGCAACGCACCCTCGGCCAGCACCCCTGCTACCGGCGGCGGACAGGGCGGTCCTCTCTTCGCCGTCGCCCAGGTCGATCGCCTCCGCATCCTCGTCTCCGTTCCAGAGGGTTACGCCGGCTCCATCCACCCCCGGCAGGCCGCCACACTCCGCTTTCAGGAGTTCCCCTCCGCACAGTTCAGTGGTCTCGTCACCCGCACCGCCTCCTCCATCGATCAGAACACCCGTACCCTGCTCACCGAGGTCCAGGTCGACAACCGAAAGGGGCAGCTGCTCAACGGCATGTACACCGTGGTCACCTTCGGACCGTCCGAGACAGGGCCCGGTCCTCTCACCATCTCAGGCGACGCCGTAGCCGTTCGCAACGGTAAGAACGTGGTCGCGCTGATCAACAACGACACCGTTCATATCCAGCCGATTGACGTTGGCCGCGACTTCGGCCCCGTCCTCGAGGTCCTCGGCGGCCTCAAGGCAGGAGACATCATCGCCTCGAGCGTCACGGACGACATTCAGGATGGAGCAAAGATCAAGTCCCATGTCGCTGAGGCAAAGAGCCAGGCAGCGCCCTCCGCCCCGCAGTCGCAGAATCAGCCCATCGGCGGCTCCACCCAGTACGGCGATCAGTCCATCACCGACAGCAACATGCAGGGTGCCAACGGCGGCGGCGGCAAGAAGGCCGGCGGCAAACCCGGCGCTAAACCGGCCAATCCATCGCAGGGAGAGAGCAAGCCATGATCACCCGCCGCTCCCTGCTGACCCTGCTCACCCTGGCCTCCGTCCCGCCGCTGAGCGTGGCCCAGCAGCCGCCACAGCCCCTTGATCCCAATGTCCCCTCGATCACCGCGCCCCTTCCCGCTGCGCCACAGCCCAGCTCCCTGGTCAACGGTGCCGCGGCTGCTCGTCCGGCCGCACGCATCAACCCGCAGGGCCTTGGCTTCTCCATCTTTGGCCTGGTCGGACCGTATCACTCGCCCCGCGTGCCACAGCTCTTCCCTGGCATCGGCACTCGCCTCGCAGGCCTCATTCAAGACGGCAAGCTCTATCTCTCCGCACACGATGCCATCGCCCTCGCGCTTGAGAACAATCCCGACGTCGAGGTCTCCCGCTTCAATCTCTCTCTCGCCGACACTGACATCCGTCGCGCCCAGGGCGGAGGCTCCCTGCGCGGCATCGACTACACGGTGAATGAAGCGCCAAATGGCGTCGGCGGACCCGGCTCGCCGCTGCTGAACTCCACCGCCACCTCCCCTAACCCCACCACCCCCGCCGTCACGGACCTCACCGCACTCAACTCCACCGCTCCCTCCGTCAATAACCTCTCCCTCAACACCGCCGGCCTCTCTCCCGACACCCAGGCAAACGTCCCGCTCTTCGACCCCCAGTTCATTCTGTCAGCCGGCTACCTCCGCAGGTCCAACACCGTGACCCTCACCGGAACCACCGGTACCGGCACGACCGGCACTGGCGCCGCCGGTGACAGTGGCTCCGGAACCGCCACACAGACCGAAGCCCTCACCTATGTCGCCGCCAACTTCGCCTACCTCCAGGGCTTCAGCCCCGGCACACAAATCTCCGCCACCGCCAACAACGACTCGCAGGTCATCTACGGCATCAGGGGCGAACTCAACCCCTTCTACTCGCCGTCCACCTCCGTCACAGTCACGCAACCACTCCTCCGTGGCCGCGGCCGCGCCGTCAATCTCCGGTATCTCCGTATCGCCAATCTCAACAGCAAGGTCTCCCGCCTGCTCTTCGAACAGCAGGTTCTCGACACCATCTACGGCACCGAACGCCTGTACTACGACCTCGTCAGCTTGGGCGAAAACGTTCAGGTCCAGCAAGAGGCCCTCCGCGCCGCCCTCAAACTTCGCCAGGACGATGCCGATCAGGTCATACAGGGAACGCTCGCCCCCATTGAACTCACCCGCGTTTCGGCCCTCGCCTCAACATCGGAGTTTGCCCTGATTCAGGCACAGGGTCTCTACCGTCAGCAGGAGGTCATCCTGCGCAATCAGCTCATCCGCACCGGATCGCCCGTCTTCGCATCCTCCTTCACCGAGATCGTTCCTACGGACCGCATCGTTGTCCCGCCGGTCGAAGAGAAATACAACCTCCCGGACCTCATCGAGCAGGGCCTCGCCCGCCGTCCCGATCTCGCACAGGCCGGGATCCAGGTCCAGACCAATCGCATCACAGCGACCACGGCCCGCAACCAGGTTCTGCCTCAGCTCAACCTCTACGCCAATGTAGAGGTCCGCGGATCGTCCGAAGTCTCCTTTGAGCCGCTCGGCTCGCCTGGAACCGGAGCTCCGTCCATCCCGCAGAACCTGGCTCTCGGCGGTCTTCGCACATCCACCATCTACCAGGGTGGCGTTCAGCTCACGCTTCCGGTTCGCAACCGCATTGCCACATCAGACGCAGCCCGCGATGTTATCCAGCTCCGGGAGTCCGAGGCACGGAACCTTAAACTCGCGCAGGAGGCTCGCGAAGAGATCGAGAACGGCGTCATCGCCGTTCAGACTGCCTTTGCCGCCTATGTCGCTGCCAGCAAGAGTCTCGACCTCCAGCTGCAGCTCCTCGATGCCGAGCGCGACCGCCTCTCCGCGGGCCAGTCCACTCAGCTGCTTGTCATTCAGAACGAAAGCTACCTCGCCCAGGCCCGCTCGACCGAGATCGCCGCCCGCTCCAACTACCAGAAGGCGCAAATCTCTCTCGACCACGCGTTAGGCACCCTGCTCGAGAAAAACAACATCCAGCTTGACGATGCGATCCAGGGCTCAGTACCGGCGGCCGCTCGCCCCTGACTCCTTCCGAAAGAGCGCCAGGGCAGGACGTGTTCCGTCAGCTTTGATCCTGAGATCACCGTAGCGGACAGGGAAAATTAGTTCCCACTTAAGAGGAGAAGCTTGCAATAAGGTGCGTGTTCGGCCGTTTTGCATCTGTGCGCGCCTCACCCTAAGTCCGTCGAAGAGCCGCCCTTAGCTTAAAACCGGCTTTGGCCGCACATATGCACCAACCTGCACATCTACGAGGTCTCCCCTGTGACGCTTTCATCTCTCGTTGCCCTGTCTGCTGTTGCCGTGCTCGGCACTGCCAGCGCCTTTGCTGATTCCATCTACCCCTACGTCGGAACTCCTGTTCCCAGCAGCACGATCACTGCCGGAAGCACCGGCTCTCTCATCGGCACCTACCTCGGTGGCAACGCAGTCGGCAATGACTCGATCCGCCTTATCGACCTCACCTCAGGCGTCACATTCGGCTATGACCTTGTCCAGGCAACCGCGATGCCCGGTGAGGTCTACGCGCTCGGAGAGGTCACTAAAGGAGATCAACTCGCGTTCGAGGTCCAGAACAGCCAGCTTTCCGATCCCAATGGCTACTACCTCACCAGCGGCGGTCAGCCCAACCCCATCCTCTCCTC
The DNA here is from genome assembly GCA_903642235.1 of Acidobacteriaceae bacterium. Taxonomy (GTDB): domain Bacteria; phylum Acidobacteriota; class Terriglobia; order Terriglobales; family Acidobacteriaceae; genus Edaphobacter. The sequence goes on from CAHJWL010000002.1 coordinate 369,903, forward strand.
CGATAACACCGTGAGCACCGACGGCGTAAGCCATACCTGGGTCACGACGGACGGCAACGGCGGTCTCTACGTCGACTTCGAAGATCTGCCGCACCTGATCGATCACAACTACCCCGGCTACTACTACACCGACTCCGACTACAACGACATTCGCATCGACCTGAGCACGGTCGGCGGCGGCAGTGTGGCACCGGTCGTCACCCCGGAGCCCGGCACCTTTGTGCTCCTCGGAACAGGTCTGATCGGCGCCGCCGGTGCCGTTCGCCGCCGCCTCCGCTCTGCCTAGCAATCATTTCCACCCGCTAAAAAGAACCCCGGCAGCAAGCGCCGGGGTTCTGTGCGTCCGCCGGACACCCGGAGAATGCAGTACCCTCCAGGCTAGGCCCCATGCTCACGCGACGCTCCTTCCTCTCCACGGCCGCTGCCCTCTCCCTCTCCGCACGAGGCCGTGTTCGCCCGCTCTACGCTCAGACGTCCACCGCACTTGAGACCACCCGGCCTGACATAGCCGCCATCGATGGCGACCACATCCTCGCCGCCGCCGATCATGCTCTCACCCTGAAGCTCACCTCTGACCTCACCACCGGCGTCATCCCCGCCCTCACTGCCGGGACCGTACTCCTCCGACCCACAGACTCCGTCCGAGCCACGGCCTACGCCGCTGCCGCCGCATCGCACCTTCGACGTCTCTTCATCACCCCCGCAACGGTGCTGAACAACGAGCTTGCCGACACCAACAATCCTGAAGACCTCGTTCCCCTGGCTCCCCTCGCCGAGATCGCCGCGACTCTCCCCTTCCTCCAGTACCAAGCCACCCTCCAGCCCGATCTGCTCTCACCCGCCGATCTCACCGCCCTCAAGGCCTGGTTCACCGATCTGCTTCACCAGCTCAACACGGCCCGCACCGCCGGTCTCGCCCGCGATCGCAAAGATCACGTCGGTGGCGTCTGGCTGCTGCTTGCCGCGGCCTGCGCCCATTCGCTCGCGGATGACGCTGCCCTCACCGCCCTGCGCCACCACTTCCGCTCGGTCGTCCTGCGCGCTCAGATCCTCGCCGAGGGTACCCTGCCCCACGAGCTCTCAAGCAGGTTCCCCTACCGCAACTCTCTCTTCGCCCTGGATCTCCTCGCCGGCGCCGCCGAACTGCTCTCCACCAGGTTCGAATCTCTCTGGGACTTCCAGCTCCAGGACGGCCCCGGTCTGCGTGTCGCCATCGCCAAGCACGCTCCCTGGATCGAGAATCGCGGAACCTGGCCTTACCCGTCAGACGCCCCGCACTTCCACGATCTCCCGTGCCGCCGCCCCGCCCTTCTGCTCGCCGGCCGCGCCTTTGCCCATGCTGAGTACATCGCCATCTGGCGTAAACTCACACCGCTTGAGCCCAACAATCCAGAGCTCCTCGCCACCTTCCCCCTGCGCCAACCCCTGCTCTGGTTCACCCGTCCCCACCCCTAGAGCAGAACCCTCAGAGCGGATCCCTTGAAGCGGATCCGTTAGAGCAGATCCTCCTCAAACCATCTCAGAGCATCCTTCTCTGCAACACCTTTCACGCGGTACATGGGCCTGTTTGCAACGGCCTCAGACGCACCGTACCCTTGCTCTGTCCATGTCTCACCCCCTTGAGCTCGCTCTTCTCTCCTGCGCCCTGCTCGGCCTGCGGCATGGCTTTGACTACGACCATCTCGCCGCCATCACAGATATCACCGGCATCCAGCGCAGCTGGCGCGATGGCATGCGCCTTGGTCTCCTGTACGCCCTCGGCCACGCTCTCACCGTTGCCGCGCTGGGTGTGGCCGTCATCGCACTCCACCTCACCATCCCGCCCGGTCTGGATGCCGTCGGCGAACGCCTGGTCGGCGCTACCCTCATCGTCCTCGCCCTCTACGTCGCCATCTCATGGCTCCGCCACCGCCGCATCCATCGGCACGACCCCGCCCACAGCGTGCCCCCGCAGCGGAGCCGCGTCGCCCTCCTTGTCTCCGGCGCGCAGCACCTCACCTGGCGCATCCGCCGCCTCGTGAACCCCACCCTCCCCCGCCCCGATTCCTTCCGCTTCGATTACTCCAACTCCTCCGTTTTCTTCGTCGGCGTCCTTCACGGCCTCGGCGCCGAAACCCCCTCGCAGCTCCTGCTCTTTCTCCTCGCCGCCCAGCTCGGCGGAACAACAGAGGGACTCCTCGGTCTGCTCTGCTTTGTCCTCGGCCTCCTCGCCATGAACACCCTCATGACCGCCAGCGCCGGCGGCGTCTTCGCCGGCAGCTCGAACCTCCCCCGCCTGCAGACCATCGCCACCTCTCTCGCCGTCGCCTACAGCTTCATCATCGGCACACTCTTCCTCTTTGGCATCTCCGACAAACTCCCCGCCCTCGCCCACTAGCCTCCACCGCACCGATTTTTGTTGTCATTCCGAGCGCAGTCGAGGAACCTGCTTCTCTACGGGAACGCCTCCACCTGCCTCATCCTGCTCGCTCGACCACTCTCATCCGGCCGACGTGAATCCCGTCCCAACCTCAACACGTCCATCTCCATCTTCCGGATGATGCGCGCACAAGATGGCATGGCGTACGTTTCTATCACTTTCAATCCTTCAGAAAACAGGTCGAGTGTGACGCGCATAGCTTTGTATCTAGGTATCGGGGCGACCCTTCTTCTTCCGGCTGAGAGAGCCATAAGTCAAAGTGCCACCGCCTCCTTGCGCGGTGTTGTCACCGATGCAACCAAAGCTGTTCTGCCGGGCGCTGAAGTGATACTGACCTCGACAGATACAGCCCAGCAGCACAGAGAACGCTCAGACAGCCACGGCGAGTTCTCGTTTCAGGAGTTGTTTGTCGGGGAGTACCGCCTTGAGGTACGGTCCACCGGCTTCGCTACCTGGACCAACGCGCGGATTCCTCTCGATGTCGGCAATCAATCGCAGATCGTTGTACAGCTTGGCGCCGCCTCCACGCAGCAGACCATTGAGGTCAACGCCGAAGCCGCTCGCCTGCAAACCAACGAGATCGGACAGGGCGCTGTCGTCGGCGAACGCGAGATTGGGAGTCTGCCGCTCAACGGGCGCAACTTCGCTCAGCTCGGCATCCTCCAGCCTGGCGTCCGTCCTGCCTCCGCGAGCCTCACGACGCAGGGCGCCTTTCGGCGGGCGGGGCAGAACTATGAGGTCAACGGCCAGCGTCCCGAGTCGAATACCTTTCTGATCGACGGCATGCGCGACATCAATCGTCTGGATGCCGGCTACGCCTTTCGTCCACCCGCCGACGCCATCGCCGAGTTCCGCATCCTCACCACCACCGCGCCGGCCGAGTTCGGCGGAACCAGCGGCGGCATCACCACGATCGTCACCCGCTCCGGTACAAACACGCTTCATGGAAGCGTGTACGACTTCCTCCGCAACGATGCTCTCAATGCAAATAACCGCTTCGCCCCACGCAAGGAAAGGCTCAGGCAGAACCAGTTCGGCGGCACCGCCGGCGGTCCCCTCGTTCACGACCATGTCTACCTCTTCGCCTACTATGAGGGCCTTCGCAGCAGCCAGGACATCACCCATGGCGTCGTCGTGCCGACCCTGGCCGAACGGGCGGGCGACTTCTCCGCCGACGCGCCCATCCTGCTGAATGCGGGCCGGACACCCTTCGGCAACAATCTCGTCGGCAGGATCAACCCCATCACCGCCCGTTATCTCAGCTACTTTCCTGTCCCGAACTCCTCCGAAAACCCAAACCTCGCGCAAACCACCAACCTGAGCCAGTACGACAGCGACCAGGGCGGCGCCAAGGCAGACTGGCTGCTCGGCACGCGGGATACCCTGAGCGCCCGCTATAGTTACTCCACGCTGTCGCTCCACAATCCCTACTCGGAGCTCGGTGCCGACGTCCCCGGCTTTCCCGTCGGCTACTACACCAACACGCATCTGGGCGGCCTGACCGGGACGCACACGTTCTCATCAAAGACCGTCCTCACCGCGAACGTCAGCTTCTTCCAGAACCACATCCTGCTCGACAAGCGCTTCTCCGGGAACTCACCGCAGTCGTTCGGCTTTGGCTACACCTCCACCCGGCCTGAAGCCACCGGCGCCCCGCTCATCATGACCCAGGGCTACTCCAACGTTGGTGATCCGATCATCAACCCGCGCGACACCATCCAGAACGACTTCGCCGTCAGCGCGAACCTCGCCCACACAGAAGGCAAGCACGTCACCAGCTTCGGAGCGCAGTTCCGCCGCACACAGATCAACGGCTATCAGGCAAACTTCGCCTCCGGAACCTTCAGCTTCACCGTTCAGGGTGTCACCAACAACTCCCTGGCCAACTTCCTTCTGGGCCGGCCGGACATCTTCACCCAGGCCGGCGGCGACTTCTCCCGCAACCTGCGCGGCTGGGAGCTCGGCGCCTACGCTCAGGATGAATACCGCGTGAGCTCGCGCCTCACCCTGAACTACGGCGCGCGCTACGAGATCACGACGCCGTTCAAAGACACGCACAACCGCCTGTTCGCCTTTACCCCGGGCCAGCACTCAACCGTCCACCCCAACGCACCCACAGGTCTGCTGTTTCCCGGAGACGCCGGCGTTCCCGACACCATCGCTCCCGTCTTCAAAGCAGATATCGCTCCGCGCGTCGGCTTCGCCTGGGATCCGCGCGCCAACAGCCGCACCGTGATCCGGTCCGCCTATGGCATCTTCTTTGACGAGCTGGTGAACGGCGTCGGCATGCCCCTGCGCGCTGCCAGCGCGGCGCTTCCGAGCGTGGTCGTTCGAACCCTGACCGGAAACATCAACTACGCCAATCCGCTCGCAGCCGTAGCCGATCCCTTCGCTTCAGGTCAGTTCGCCCTCCCTGCCTCCACCTTCACCATCGACCGCAAACTGCTGCCGCCGTACACACAGGACTGGAACCTGACCATCGACCAGAGCCTCGGGAACCAGGTACTCTCAATCGGCTACATCGGTGCCAAGGGTACCCGCCTGCCCCGTCTGGTGGAGGCCAATCCGGCGATCTACCAGCCGGGCGCCACCCTTGCCAACTCCGGCCGCCGCCGTCTTTACTCCGGCTGCACCCTCACCTCCGGCATCTGCCAGCTGGGCACCGCCGGTCTGGTCGAAGGAAACGCCAACTCCAGCTTCCACTCAGGCCAGGTCTCGCTCACCCGCCGCGGCACACCCGGCCTGAACTACACGCTCGCCTACACCTTCTCGAAAGACCTCGACTACTCCTCGAGCCTCCATCTGTCCGGTCCAGCACCGTGGCTCAATCTGGGGGAGTTGGACGTCCCGCAGAATAATCTCGATCTCAAAGGGGAGTACGGCCGGTCCCTCTTCGACGCGCGCCACCGCTTCGCCGGGAGCGTGACCTATGCCATTTCCTTCGCGCAGGGCCTCACAGGTCTCGGCCGCACCCTCCTCGATGGCTGGCAGTTCAGCGCCCTGGCCGCCCTCAACTCCAGCACGCCCTTCACTGTCTTTGACTCTGCCAACGTCTCCCTGCAGGCGCCACATCCCGGCGTCTCCGGCATGTTCGGCGATCGTCCGGACGTCGTCGGCAACCCGAACAAGGGTGCGCCCCACTCCGTCTCACACTGGATCGCCCGCTCCGCCTTCGAACGGCTTGATCCTGTCGCGAACGCCGGACAGTTCGGCAACGAGCACCGCAACAGCATCGACGGCCCTGCCTTTGGCAGCCTGGATGCCTCCCTCAACAAGAGCTTCGCCCTCAACGAGCGAACCAAACTCCAGTTCCGCGCCGAGGCCTTCAACGTCACCAATCACGCCAACCTTATCCTGCCCGTCGACGACATCAACTCACCCGTCTTTGGCCAGATCACAGAGGCGCAGGCTCCTCGCATCCTCCAGTTCGCTCTGAAGTTCCAGCGCTAGATCAGGCTCAGCGCCAGATGAAGTTCTGGCGCGAGCTGGTTTGTCATTCCGAGTGCAGTCGAGGAACCTGCTTCTCTACCGGGAATGGCCGGATCCCCACGATCAACCGTCCGGCCTCGACCTTCAGGCCATCCGGCGAATCAAACCACTATGCGCGTCCCCTTCGCCGACCTCCTCCACCACCTCACCCGTGCCCTTGTCACCCTCGGCCTCTCTCCCGACCGCGCCGCGCTCTCCGCCCGCCTGATCGCCGAAGCGACCCGCGATGGCGTCTACACCCACGGCCTCAACCGCTTTCCGCGCCTCGTCGCCATGGTCCGCAACGGCTCGGTGGACGTCCACACGGTCCCCAGCTTCGTTCTCGGCCACGGAGCGATCGAGCGCTGGGACGGCAACTTCGGCATGGGCAACCTCAACGCCTATGCCTCCATGGAGCGCGCCATCGCCCTCGCCCGGTCGCACGGCCTCGGCGCCGTTGCTCTCGCCCGCACCAACCACTGGATGCGCGCCGGCACCTACGGCTGGCAGGCAGCCGATCAGGGCCTCTTCGCCATCTGCTGGACCAACACCGGCCGCAACCTCCCCGCCTGGGGCACCGCCGTCGCCACCCTCGGCAACAACCCCCTCGTCCTCGCCATCCCGCGCCGCACGCCACAGGGCGAGTACGCCGGCGGCCCTCATGTCGTGCTCGACATGGCCATGAGCCAGTTCTCCTACGGCCAGCTTGAAGCCTACGCCCGGCGCGGAGAGCAGCTTCCCGTGCCCGGCGGCTTCGATCAGGCAGGCGACCTCAGCACCGACCCCGCCGCCATCTACCAGACCTTCCGCGCTCTTCCTGTCGGCTTCTGGAAGGGCTCAGGCCTCGCCCTCACCCTCGACCTCTTTGCCGCCCTTCTCTCCGGCGGCAACGCCACCCACCAGATCTCACCGGATCCCATGCTCGAGTCCGGGATCTCGCAGATCTTCCTGGCGATTGATCCCGCCAACCTGTCCGCCGCCTCCGAGCTCGACCGCGCCGCCACCGCCCTGATCGACCAACTCCACCAGGCCCCGCGCACGAACCGCGGCGAAGCCCCGCGGTACCCCGGCGAAAACACACTCCAGCTTCGCGAAACGAACCTCAAAGAAGGCGTTCCCGTCGAAGATCCTGCCTGGTCCGAACTCCTGACCCTCTCCGCTGAGACCTCTACTTCACCCCATCCTGCTGCGCCTGGAAAGTAATGATCTGCTTGAGCGTCTCGTACGGAAGCGACGCGGGCGACACCGGCATCACATGTCCATTGATCGCCAGCACCGGCGTCTGATCCACACCAACATCCGACCCCAGCTTGAGCGACGCATCCACCTGCGCCTTTGTCGCCGGCGTCGCCGCGCACGCATCCACCGTCGCCGGATCGCCGCCCGCCTTCACCACCGCCGCCTTCAGCGTCGCATCCCCGTCCTCGGCCGTCAGCCCGCCCTGCGTGTCATAGACCGCCTGCAGGTACGTCCAGAACGCGTCAGGCTTCGCCTTGGCCACGCACACACCGTACTCCGCCGCCTTGGTCGCAAACGGGTGGATCGAAGCTATCGGGAAATTCTGGTACACAATGTGTGCGTTTGGGAAATCCTGCAGCAGCCGGTCCATGCTGGCCTGCGCATCCTTGCAGTGCGGACACTGCATATCCGCAAACTCCACCAGCTCGAGCGCCTTGTTCGCCGATCCATGGGCCGGCCCATCGGCCCTCGCCTCCAGCATCTGCCGATTCGCTGCAAATGGCTTGGCCCCGAAGTCGATCACACCATCGCCCGCAAGCGCATGCCTGCCATCCGGCGTCACAAAGAAGGCCGTCGGCTGCACCTTCGCATTCGCGCTCTTGTCCGCCACCAGCACCGTCACCCGGCTCACCCCGGGCGCAGGCGTCGTCTGGATCGAGAAGACCCGCCACAGCCGGTTCCGGTCATAGCCCCAGAGCGCCGTCAAAAACTGATCAACCGTCTCCGTCGTCGGCGAGGCCGCCGTGAAGTTCTTCGGATCTGTCGGTGGAAACGGGTCCAGTCGGGTCGAAGGATCAAGCCCATGGATCTGCAGAGCAGGCGTCGCCTGCTTCCCTCCGGAGGCTGGCTGCTGTGCTGCGGCAGCCGGCGTCGTCGCCGTCTGTGCCAAACCCTGTACACCCAGCACCATCCCACCAAGTACCATCATCCACTTTGCCATGCCGTCGTCCTCTTTCTGAACCGCCCGCCTGCTATCAGAGCCCGGGGGCGGCCTTCCCCATTAGACCTGCACCTTGACCGCGATCGGGAACCGTCTCCCTAACCCAAACGACTTCTCCGTCACCTTCAGCACCAGCGCTGCCTGCTGCCGCTTGTACTCACTGCGTTCCACCAGCTTCAGCACGCTCTCCACAACATCCAGCTCCAGCCCCTGCGCCTCCGCGATCTCCGCCGCACTCTCGTACCGCTCGACGTACGCCTCAAGAATCGGATCGAGCACCTCGTACGGCGGCAGCGAGTCTGTATCCTTCTGGCCCGGCCGCAGCTCCGCCGAGGGCGGCTTCTCCATTGTCGACCGCGGAATCACCTCACACTCGCGGTTCGCATACGCGCACAGCGCGTACACCCGCGTCTTCCACACGTCCGCAATCACGGCCAGCCCGCCCACCATGTCGCCGTAGAGCGTGCAGTAGCCGGTCGACATCTCGCTCTTGTTCCCGGTCGTCAGCACGATGGCGCCCGTCTTGTTTGAAAGCGCCATCAGCAGCGATCCCCGAATGCGCGCCTGCAGGTTCTCCTCCGCCAGCCCGAACGCGGTGCCGCGAAACATCGGCTCAAGCGCCGCCATCTCCTGCTCAAAGATCTCCCGTATCGCCACCAGCTCGAACCGGATCTTCAAGTTGTCCGCCAGCGCACGCGCGTCTTCGATCGATCCCGACGAAGAGTACTCGCTCGGCATGCCGATGCCCGTGACGTTCTCAGCACCCAGCGCCTCGACCGCAATCGCCGCCACCAGTGCCGAATCGATGCCGCCGCTCAGACCCACCAGCGCCGTTCGGAAACCGCACTTCCGCAGATAATCTCGCGTCCCCAGCACCAGCGCATCCCACGTCGCCGCGATCTCGTCCCGCTCATCCCGAGCCGCGCCCGCAACGCGCTCATCCGGCTCTCGAAGGGACTCCTGCTCTGTCTCGAAGACCACCAGATCCTCTGTGAAGGAGAGCCCGCGCGCCCGCACCACCCCATCCGGAGACACGACCAGCGACGAGCCATCAAAGATCAGGCTGTCATTGCCGCCCACCTGGTTCACCATGGCCACCGTCGCCCCATGCCGCCGCGCCAGCGCCCCCAGCATCTCCTCGCGTACGCCCCGCTTTCCCTTCCAGTACGGTGAGGCCGAAATATTCAGAATCAAACGCGGCCCCGCGCCCTCAGGCCACCCTCGCATCAACTCATCGACAGGATCGATCGCATACCGGCGCTCCGGCCAGAAAAGCTTGTCATTCCAGGCGTCTTCGCAGATCGTGACGGCTAGCTGGCGTCCGCGCCATACCGTCAGCGTCTGCTCCGCGGCAGGCTCAAAGTATCGCTGCTCATCAAAGACGTCATAGAACGGCAGCAGCCGCTTAGCCTGCAGAAAGACCTGCTCCCCGCCATCGAGCAGCACCGCCATATTCCGGGCCCGCTTCCCTTCAGGCACGTTGGCCCGCTCCACACTCCCGCACAGAATCGCCGGTCGGCCGGCCACAGCCGTCCATCGCGCCAGCTCGGCCACACCCTCCTGCGCGCGATCCAGAAACGCCATCTTTTCGAGAAGATCCGCCGGCGGGTACCCGCAGATCGCCAGCTCCGGAAACAGCACCAGCTCCGCATGCATGGTCGCCGCACGCTCCGCCGCATCCACGATCCGCGCTAGATTAGCGGAGAAGTCCCCGACCGTCGGATTGATCTGCGCCAGTGCAACCTTCACACCATCAGTTTACCGTCTTCGCCCGACACGGATCATCGCCGCGTCCCTTGGTTGTCATCCCGCGAGGACGTTCTCTTTGGGCCGTCATCCCGCAAGAACATTTTCCTTGGTTGTCATCCCGTAGGGATCTGCTTTTCCTCTGGGTCGTCATCCCGCGAAGACATTTTTCTTGGTTGTCATCCCGTAGGGATCTGCTTTTGCTCTGGGTCGTCACCCCGCGAGAACATTTTCTTGGTTGTCATCCCGTAGGGATCTGCTGTTGCTCTGCTCCAGCCCAATCGCGCGACCGCAGCCTCAGCTGCCCGTGCCGCTGAAGACGACACTGATCGTCCGCGCCAGGATCTTCAGGTCCAGCCACAGACTCCAGTTTTCGACATACGCCGTATCGAGCGAAATATAGCTGTCAAACGACGGATCCTGCCGCGCCTCCACCTGCCAAAGCCCGGTAATGCCCGGCAGCACATCCAGCCGTCGCAGATGCGGCAGGTCATACTGCTCCACCTCGGAGGCAATCGGCGGCCGCGGTCCAACCAGACTCATATCGCCGCGCAGCACGTTGTAAAACTGCGGCAGCTCATCAAGCGAGTACTTGCGCAGAAAGCGCCCCACCTTGGTCACACGCGGGTCGTTCTGCATCTTGAACAGCACGCCCTCCCGCTCATTCATGTGCGCCAGATCCGCCTTCATGTGGTCCGCCCCCACCACCATGGTGCGGAACTTGTAACACACAAAGGTTCGTCCCTTGCGTCCGATCCGCTGCGCCCGGTAGAGGATCGGACCCGCCGAGCCAAACTTGACCGCCAGAGCCAGCAGTCCGATAAGCGGCGATGTAACCAGCAAAGCCAACAGGGAAAGCGTGATATCGAGAATGCGCTTCAGCAGGAATCCCCCGATCGGAAACTCGCGCCGGTGCAGCGGAATCGTAGGAAACTGGCCGATGTACTCGACCGGCGCATTCCACGCCAGACCGTCATACAGATCGGGAACCACGCGCACATCAATGCCCGCGCTGCGTGCCTCTTCCACCAGGTTGATCACCAGCTTCTTCGCCGCCGGAACAGAGAAGAAGATCTCATCCACAAACAGGGATCGCGCAATCGAAACACAGTTCCGCAAGTCACCGATGACGTCGACGTCGCCCGTCTCCGCCTCCCGCTCCGTCAAGGCCACGAAGCCCTTAAAGCGAAAGCCAAGGTGCTGCAACGACTCCAGATGATTGCGCAGCGCATGCCCCACCCGCCCGGCGCCGACAATCAGGATGTTGCGCGTCTCGATACCGTCCAGATAGCGCTTGTACACCATCCGCCGCGATACAGCGCGTCGGATGCACAGAGCAGCGGCGCTCATGACGACCAGCATGAAGACCACCAGCCGGGAGACGTCCAGGTTGCGCGTGACGTACAGGGTTCCACACAGCACCAGACCCGCCGTCAGGGTTGATTGCACCACCATCCGCTGCTCGTGCAAGCCGCTTCTATGATGCAGCGGCGTGTACAGCCCATAGGACCGCATGAAAAACACAACGCCGACGGCAAAGCCGCCAATATAGAGGGGGGCCACCGGCGGCGACAAGCGAAGGATATACGGCAACACACCAAGGAAACGCACGTCCGATGGAATCGTGGCGCGTAGCCACAGCGCGAAGATCCATGCCAGAAAGATCGTGACCACGTCCAACCCACTCCACACCAGGCTCGTCACCGAGGGCCACCGGCGCGCGCTCGTACGTCCGCCAAACGCCCGGCGCTCTCCCTCCGTGCGCCGCCGTCCGGAAACGATCACCTGCTGCAGATAATCTGGCGTTGCCAATGCTTTGCCTTTTCTTCATGCGGCAAGAAGTCTCTCTCGCCGGCTGGTCACCCACCGTCTCTTCACGCGAGTCTGGGGTGATTCTCTCTGAGTGCTGACACTTTCACCTTGCAATCGCTGTGCCAGCCTGCACATCCCTCTTTCGGGTAACTCGCCCGGCCTCTTCCAGCATACGGTCCGCAGCGTTCGGCGGAAGGCAGGTCTGACTGCTCTTGAATGCCTCTTAACAGTTGTTCAGGAACTACGCCGACCGGTTCGCCGTCGCCGCTTCGCCCACAGCAGGAAGAATCAGTTGGTCGAGCGCGAGAAACTCTCGCAGGATTGGATCCTCACTCGCTTCCATCTCTTCCATCGTTCCAAAAAAACGTGCGTTCCCCTCGTGCAGAAACACCACCCGGTCCGCTAATCTCTTTGCGAAACGCATGTCGTGCGTCACCACAATACTTGTCAGGTGTAACTGCTGCTTTAACCGATCGATCAGACTTCCCAGCAACTGTCCCATCAGGGGATCCACCATCGTCGTGGGCTCATCATAAAGCACCGCCTCCGGTTGGCTTGCAAGCGCCCTTGCAATTGCAACCGAACGTTTCATTCCTGTCGAAAGATCGCTTGGCAGCAGCGCATCCATCCCCGCGACGCCCACCATTTCGAGCAGACCTTTGACGACCTGAAAGATCTGATCTTCCCCTAGTTCTCCGCGCTCCCGCAGCGGAAACGCCACGTTCTCACCCACGCTGATCGAGTCAAACAACGCCCCGTTCTGGAACACCATCGTGACCTTGCGCCGGATCGCCTGCAGCTGCGCTTCCCCGAACCCGGTAATATCCTCGCCGGCCACGCAGATCGTGCCGGAGTCCGGCTTCAGAAATCCCAGCAACATCTGCAGCGACACGGACTTGCCCACGCCGGACCGTCCGAGAATGCAGAGCGTCTCGCCCGGATTCACAAAGAAAGTCACACCTTTTAAAACGTCAAAGCTCCCAAACGACTTCGAGATGTTCGCAAAAGAGATATATGGCGCCGTTTTCTCCGCCGTATCCCCCTCGGCAACCGCTTCAAACGCAGCTTCGTTCTGCTGCGCCGCCCCCTCCAAAAATTCCTCTACCGCCGGCGCAACCTCCGCCGAGATTCCCTCGATGAGCGATATCTCCGGGCCGATGTCATGATCGCCCCGTGCCTCGCCGGACTCATGCCGCTCCGGGATCTGGACCGCGGGCAACCCGTGAACCCGATCCGCCGCGACGGCACGCTCCGTCCCCTCCGGGGCCTCAGCCAGGCTCTTCAACTCCTCGCCGGCTTCCGGTTGTGATCGCTCGTCTTGAATCTGCTGCTCCACGTCCATAAATGCCTCTACGTGTGATGCTCTTCGCCCAGAGGTGGCACCAACTCTTTGTTCTCCCCGCCACAAGCCTCCGCAAGCTCGGCTGGCGTGTTCAGATTCTTGAACCAGCTCAACCGCCTCTCCCATTCGAGCGGCGACGGTCTCCAGGGCAGCTCCGCACCGTCATCCCCGGCCAGCACCCGGCCGTTGCCCAAGCGAAGCGGCGTCGCCGCGAACACAGCGGCAAGCGGCACATCCATTCGCCTGGCCAGATCTTCCGCAGCGGAGCGGAGCACCGGCTGCAGTTTATAGTCGCCACGTCCAAGAGCCGCCCGTATCGCCGCCAGCAGCTCGGCATGCACAGCGCTGACCAGTGGCTGCATCCGCCCGTCCTCCACCACCACTCCCAGCCGCATCGTCTTCGAGGCCGTCCAGGCGCCCACCAGTGCTCGCAGCAGACCGCCCGGCAACAGCGGCATATCGACTGGAAGGAACACCGCGATCTCTCCGCCCTTCCGCACACAGTCTCCGAGCGCAGCCTCAATGCCGCCAATCGGTCCGCACCCAGGTACCCCGTCCGGAACAGAAGCCGTGCCCTCCGGCACGCGCTTCCGGTCGCCGACCACTGTCACCTCCGCGCACGCCTCACCCATCGTGGCCACCGCCCGGTCGAGCAGCGTTCTGCCCTCAAAAACGATCTCCGCCTTATCCGTTCCCATACGTGAGCTTCGGCCACCCGCCAGAACATACCCGCGCACGCGACTGCTAGCGGCCATTGTCGCGCTCCGCCGCCTCTGTCTGCCTCGCGGCCCCCACTCTCGTCAGAAATCCAAGAATCGACTGAATGCCGTGGTGAAAGTTCTCCAGATGGAACTTCTCATTCGGCGCGTGCAGATTGTCGTCCGGCAGTCCGAACCCCATCATCACGGTCGGGATACCCAGCTCGCGCACAAAGTCACCCACAATCGGAATCGAGCCCCCGCCGCGCACAAACACCGTCTCCTTGCCCCACACCACCCGCATCGCCTCCGTCGCCGCATGCACGTAGACGTTGTCCGTACTGACCACGATCGGATCGCCCGCGTGGATCAGCCGCACCTCCACCTCGACCCCCTTCGGCGCGATCTCCCCCACATAGCGCTGCAGCTGATCAAAGGTCTCCGCCGGCGTCATATCCGGCACCAGCCGCAGGCTCACCTTCGCGACCGCACGCGCCGGAATCACCGTCTTCGCCCCCGCACCGACGAAGCCACCCGGCATGCCGTGCACATCCAGCGTCGGCCGCGCCCACGTGCGTTCAAGCACAGAGTAGCCAGCCTCCCCCACCAGCTCCGTTGATCCCACCTCCGTCTCCCGGTACTCCTCTTCGTCAAACGGCAGCGCCCGCCACGCCGCCAGCTCCGCCTCCGTCGGCGCCTGCACCGTGTCGTAGATCCCCGGGATCAGGATCCTGCCCGTCTCGTCCTTCAGCCGCGCAATGATCTGCGCCAGCGCGACAAACGGGTTCGGCACCGCTCCGCCATACATGCCCGAGTGCAGGTCCGTCCGTGCCCCGCGCACCTCAATCTCCGTGTAGATCATCCCGCGCAGACCCACGCACAGCGTCGGCAGATCGGGCGCAAACATCTCTGTATCGCTGACCAGCGCGACATCGGCCTGCAGCTCCTCGCCATGCGCCCGCACAAACGCCGCAATACCCTCGCCGCCTACCTCCTCCTCGCCTTCGATCACGACCCGGACATTCACCGGCAGCCGCCCCTCGCCCGCCGCAAACAGGCTCTCGAGCGCCTTCACGTGCATCCACATCTGGCCCTTGTCGTCGACCGCTCCGCGCGCGTACAGGTTCCCGTTCCGCTCCGTCGGCTCAAACGGCGGCGACAGCCACTCGTCCAGCGGCTCCGCCGGCTGCACATCGTAGTGCCCGTAGCACAGCACCGTCGGCGCCCCCGCCCCAGCCTCCATCCACTCCGCCAGCACCAGAGGATGCCCGAGCCGCAGCGGAACCACCCGCGAAACCCCATCCACCCCGGTAACGATCTGCTCCTCTGTCGACGTCTCCACCAGCCGCGCCCGCCGCATCCCGATCCGCTCGAGCTCGCTCCGGCAGAACTCCGCCGCCCGCCGCACATCGCCCACCCGCGCCGGATCGGTCGCAATCGACGGAATCCGCAGCAGCTCCTTCAACTCCGCAACAAAACGTTCCCCGTTCTCCCTCGCAAACATCTCGGCCGATTCGCTCATGTGCTGCTCCTGCTCTCTAATTTTCTGTTCGGGATTCATGGATGCGGCTGGCCATCCTTCGTCCACGCCGGCGTGAACTCGCTCGTCGCCAGCCACCGCACCGGCTCCACCAGCGATTGGATCACTGTCGTCATAAACTCCAGGTTCAGGTGCGCCAGATCATCGTCCGGCTGATGGTAAGTGGCCACCGTTCCATACCCGGCCGCCGTATGCGCCACCACGCCCTCCAGCGCTAGCTGGTAGTTGTCCGATCGCTCAAAGAAGTGCTGCTCCGGATACGGATCCGGCCCCAGTTTTGCTCCATGCGCCTTCAGCATGGGTCCAATATCAGACCTCTCCCATCCCGTCAGCAGCAGCGTGTCCTTCGGCATCTTCGGATCCTGTGCGCCGATCATCTCGAACTCCAGATTTGCAATCAGCCCCTTCAGCGGAACGGGGCTGTGCCGCCCGAAGTACTCGCTCCCCAGCTCCCCCACCTCCTCACTCCCATAGCAGACAAACAGGACGCTCCGCCGCGGCGCAGGCCCGCTCGCCAGCGCATGCGCCAGCTCGAGCACCGCTGTCGTCCCCGCCGCATCATCGTTGGCTCCGTTGTAGATCGCATCCCCATTCACTGGCTTGCCGATCCCCAGATGATCCAGGTGCGCCGTCAGCAGAATCGTCCCACTTGCCGGATCCGTGCCCGGGAGATACCCGATCGCGTTGTACGTCTTCCTCACGGTGGATGAGGGCACCACATGCACGGCCAGCGTCACCGTCTTTCCGGCTTGCGCATGCAACCGCGCGATCGCCGCCTCGCTCACCGCAGCCAGGTTTGTGCCCGAACCGGTCGGATGAGTCTCGGCCAGACGCACCGGCACCCGCGTCCCTCCGCCCCACTGCCCCGTCAGCGCCGTCGCAGCATCCCCATCCGCCACCAGCATGGCCACAGCGCCCGCCTTCCGGCCAGCCCGGACGAACTGTCCCATCTGCGACTGATCCATTCGCCCGGCGCTCAGCAGGACGGCACCCTTCGGAGTTCCCTCGGGAATAGGCTTCTGCACATCCACTTCGACCAGCGGGCCGCTGACCGTCGTTGCCGACGAGATCAGCAGCCGCAGATCCCGCCCTTGCTCGAGCGTCACCGCACCTGCCGTCAACGTGGCATGCCCATCCAGCTCAGGCGAAAACACCTCCGCCGCCTGCAGGTAGCCGTCCATCCCCGGCGCCGGCTTCAATCCGTACCCTTCGAATTCACTCGCCACATACGTCGCCGCAATCTCCTCGTCGCGCGTCGCACTGCCCCGCCCCGCCATCACATCGCTCGCCAGAAACTCCTCATGCGCCCGCACCCACTCCGGCTTCACCGTCCACGACGAAGCTGTCTGCGCCTGCGCGGCCAGCCCCGCCAGAAGCACTCCTGCCGTCGCTCCCATCCGCCACCAACCCAGCATCGCTCTCTCCTCGTACACTCCTCCTCATCCTATAGACACGTAGATAGACACGTAGACACGGCCGGATCCGGCCGAACTCGCAGCAGATCGCCCTTCCTGCCGGCGTCAGTTGAAGTACCATAGCCTTATGTACGTCGTGCTCCTCCTGGTCGCGGTTCTGTCCACGCTCGCGCCCCTGCACGCCCGTACCATGCTTGCGTCTCTCTCGATCATCACGCCAAGCCAGCCCCTGCCCGAGCCGCAGCAACAGACGCAGCGCGCCGCGCCTCGGCTCGCGCGAAAGATCGTCATTCCCTCCGCAGTGCGTACCCAGCCGGCATCTCTGCTCGCTTCGGTGGCCCCCTCGGCGACACTCCCGCTTCCGTCGCTCGCGTCTCTGGTCCTGAACCACGCCCCGAACGCTCCCTGAGCCACTACGGCCCTCTTCGGCCCGTCGTCCCCCTCTCATCTCGCCTGTCTACACCACCCCCGGCGAGATCCCGCTCACAGTCGCGCAACCACATCAGCGCACCCAAGGATCCCCCGTGTTCAACTCCGCCATCGCCAAAGTCTTCGGTACCAGCAACGAACGCGCCATCAAGCGCCTGCTGCCGATCGTCACGCAGATCAATGCTCTCGAGCCCTCCGTGCAATCGCTCTCTGACGAGGGTCTGCGCGAGAAAACAATCGAGTTCCGCCGCCGCATCGCCGAGGCTGTCGCCAAAGTTCCCTCGCCCGGCGATCCCGCAACCCTCTCCTTTGAGGCCCGCAGCGACTTCAATGACGCCGTCCGCGCCGCCGAAAAGGTTGTGCTCGACGAGCTTCTTCCCGAGGCCTTCGCCGTCGTCCGCGAGGCCGGCAAGCGCGTCGTCGGCATGCGCCACTTCGACGTCCAGCTCATCGGCGGCGCCGTCCTCCACTCCGGCAAGATCTCCGAAATGAAGACCGGCGAAGGCAAGACCCTCGTCGCCACGCTCCCCTGCTACCTCAACGCCCTTGCCGGCCGCGGTGTCCACGTCGTCACCGTCAACGACTACCTCGCCAAGCGCGACGCCGAGTGGATGGGCAAGATCTACGGCTTCCTCGGCCTCACCGTCGGCGTCATCGTCCACGATCTTGACGACGCCCAGCGCCGCGCCGCCTACGCCGCCGACATCACCTACGGCACCAACAACGAGTTCGGCTTCGACTACCTGCGCGACAACATGAAGTTCGATCTCGCCGATCAGGTTCAGCGCGCTCACTACTACTGCATCGTCGATGAAGTCGACTCCATCCTCATCGATGAAGCCCGTACCCCGCTCATCATCTCCGGCCCGACTGACCAGACCACCGACAAGTACGCCCGCGTCAACGTCATCATCCCCAAACTCGAACTTGGCGAGCTCAAAGAGACAGTCGACGAAAAGATCTACACCGGCGACTTCGTCGTCGACGAAAAATCCCGCTCGATCACCATCACCGACGAAGGCTGGGAGAAGATCGAAGGCCTGCTCGGCATCGGCAACATCGCCGACCCCGAAAACTGGGATCTCAAGCACCACGTCGAAGTCGCCGTCAAAGCCCACAACCTCTACAAGCGCGACGTCGAGTACGTCGTCAAAGACGGCGAGATCATCATCGTCGATGAGTTCACCGGCCGCCTCATGCCCGGCCGCCGCTGGTCCGATGGCCTCCACCAGGCCGTCGAAGCCAAGGAAGGTGTCGCCATCCGCAAGGAAGACCAGACCCTCGCCACCATCACCTTCCAGAACTACTTCCGCATGTACAAAAAGCTCTCCGGCATGACCGGCACCGCCGAGACCGAAGCCGCGGAGTTCGACAAGATCTACAAGCTTGACATCGTCGTCATCCCGACCAACCGCAAGATGCTCCGGCTCGAGAACCAGGACGTCGTCTTCCGCACCGCAAAGGAAAAGTACTTCGCCGTCGCCGATGAGATCGCCCGCCTGCACGACCTCAAGCAGCCCGTCCTCGTCGGCACCACCTCCATCGAAAAATCCGAGCTGCTCTCCGAGATCCTCAAGCGCAAGGGCGTCCGTCACGTCGTCCTCAACGCCAAGTTCCACGAAAAGGAAGCCGAGATCGTCGCCCAGGCCGGTCGTCTCGGCATGGTCACCATCGCCACCAACATGGCCGGTCGCGGCACCGACATTCTGCTCGGCGGCAACTCCGACTTCATGGCCCGCCAGGACCTCGTCCGCAAGTCGCAGGCGCGCGCCGTCTCCGCCGCCCAGGGCGAGATCTCGCCCGTCGCCGGCCCCGGCATGGTTCGCTTCTACTACTCCGGCCAGGAGTTTGAAACCTCGCAGGCCGCCTGGGACGCCGCCACTGCCGCCCACGAAGGCGCCGCCAAATCCGAGCACGACTCCGTCATCACCGCCGGCGGCCTCCACATCCTCGGCACCGAGCGCCACGAGTCCCGCCGCGTCGATAATCAGCTGCGCGGCCGCGCCGGCCGCCAAGGCGATCCCGGCGCCAGCCGCTTCTATCTCTCGCTCGAAGACGATCTCATGCGCATCTTCGCCCGCGAGTGGGTCTCCACCCTGCTCCAGCGCCTCGGCATGGAAGAAGGCGTTCCCATCGAGAGCGGCATGATCTCCCGCCGCATCGAGGCCGCCCAGAAGGCCGTCGAAAGCCAAAACTTCGAGTCCCGCAAGCACGTCCTCGAGTACGACGATGTCATGAACAAGCAGCGCGAAGCCGTCTACGGCCTCCGCCGCCAGCTCATGGAAGGCACCGACCAGAAGGCCCTCGTCACCGAGGACTATCTCTCCACCATCCTCTCGAACCTCCTCGACAAGTACATCCCCGAGAAGGCGCACGTCGAAGAGTGGAAGACCGACGACCTCTTCACCGCCATCTACGAGCAGTTCGGCGCCCGCCTTGAAAACGAGGTCGACGTCCACTCCCTCAACCGCCACGATCTCGGCGAGACCATCTTCACCAAGCTCCAGGAGCGCTATACCCTCAAGGAACAGATCCTCGGCGACTCCGGCATGCGCTACCACGAGCGCATCGTCATGCTCTCCGTTCTCGATGGCCTCTGGAAAGACCATCTCCTCTCGATGGACCACCTCAAGGAAGGCATCGGCCTGCGCGGCTACGCCCAGCAGGATCCGCTCGTCGCCTACAAAAAAGAGTCCTTTGAGATCTTCGAGACCATGATGCTGCAGTTCCAGGAAGACACCGCGCGCCATCTCTTCCGCATGCAGATCATCGGCCCCGACGGCCAGCCGATCGAGAGCTCGGAGCAGCTCGAGCAGGCGCAGCTCGCCTCGCTGCAGCACCAGCCCCTTCCCGATCCAGGCTTTCCGGATCTGCTCTCGGCCGGCTCCGCCCCCACCATGCCGGTCACATCGCCGCAGGCTCCGGCCCAGGTTGCGGCCATGCCGCCGCTTCAGCAGCGCGCCGCCCCTCGCATCGCGAAGGCGCCCACCACCACTATCGACGCTCTCGAGCGCGAGTTCGAGAAAAAACGCCAGCGCACCCTCGAGCAGGCCCGCATGGCCGGCAACGGTGCGTCCAGCAACGGATCCGGCCCGCATCTCGTCGGCGAAAAAGTCGGCCGCAACGACCTCTGCCCCTGCGGCTCCGGGAAGAAGTTCAAGAAGTGCCACGGAGCAGAAGCCTAGGCCGGTCAAAAAGTCAGGCATACAGAAGGGGCGCATGTAGAACGATTGCCTTGCGCTCCTCCAGCACAGTGAAGACGCCCGCATCTGCCTTTGCTCTTGCCTTGTCATTCTGAGCGCAGCGAAGAACCCCGGCACGTGTCTCGGGCGGGCGATTCACCTTCAACGCTCTTTGCTCCCGACCCCAAAGGGATCTGCTTCCGCCTTTTGCTCCCGATCCCGAAGGGTTCTGTTCCCCCTACCGCGACCCGTCTTTCTCCAGATCATCCAGCAAAAGCTTTCCCTTCGTCGCCAGCGTCTTTGCCCCCTCAGCATCGCCGGAGCCTAACGCCAGCTGCGCCTCCCTCTGGAAGTTACGCGCCTTGCCCACCAGATCCGCCTGCGCCTTCACCGCATCCGCGCTCAGCGCGCTGAGCCGGCGCTCATTGTCAGCCGCCAGCTCGCTCGCCTCCTGCATCGCCCGCGGACTCTGCTCGCCACCCACCGTCAACGCCCCGATCCCCACCACCGGCGTCTCCACCTTCGGTGTCTCCGCTGTCGCCGCAATCTCGCCCGGAACCTTTGCCGGCGACGGCGCTGTCGTCGCCTGTGTTCCCGCGGCAGGCGGCTTCTTCTGCGATCGCTTCTTCAGCCTGCCTGGCTTCGCCGCCTGTGCCGTCGGAACCGCCGGCAGCTTGGGGTTTTGCGCCTCCACCAGGGGCGGTGTCGGCGGCTGCGGAACGTCAATGAGCGCAACCGGCGTCTGCGGTGGCAGGAGCACCGGCCGCGCCTGCCGGTGATGGCAGCCGGTCACAAGCACACTGGCAAAGACGCAGGCGCCCGCCAGCCGTCGTCGTACCGCATCAGACCTCACGCCCAGCCTGCCTGACCCCGTCACACACTCTCTCCTGTCGGCCGCCGCTCCCCGCTTCCATGGCCGACACGCTTCCGAACCTCAATCGCCGCCGATGTCGGCAACCGCACCGTAAACACCGTACCCGGTCGTGCCCCCACCGCCGCAGCCTGCTCCGCCGTCGTCGAGCGCACATCCATTGACCCGCCATGCATCTGCACGATGCGATAGGTCATCGCCAGGCCGATGCCGCTGCCCTTGGCCTTCGTCGTGAAGTACAGATCGAAGATACGCGGAAGTATGTCCTCCGTGATACCGTCGCCCGCATCCGCCACCTCGACGACAACATCGCCCTTGTCACGATAACTTGCCAGTCGCAGAAGACCGCCCTGCGGCATCGCCTGCATCCCGTTTAAAACCAGATTCAACAGCGCCTGCCGCATCAGCTCCCCGTCAATCCGGACCAGCAGCGGCTCGCGCGGCGCCTCCGTCAGGATGCGCACGCCGTTCTCATCCATCTCCGCCTCGGTCAGCTCCGCGACCGCTTCGATCACATCCACAATGCTGCGCTCCGTCAGGTGCAGCTCCATCGGGCGCGAAAAATCCGCCAGCGTCTCCACCACCCGGTCCAGCCGCTGCATCTCGCCCGTCAGAATGTCTACATGCCGCTGCGCGCCGGCCGCAGCGGCATTGTCCATCCTCGCCAGCTTGGACTTCAGCAGCTCCAGGTGCACCACCATCGCGTTGATCGGGTTCTTCACCTCATGGCCCACCCCCGCCGTCAGCCGTCCCACTGCCGCCAGCCGTCGTGAGACCTCGAGCTCCTTCTCCAGCTGCGCCGCGGACTCCATATCGCGCAGCCGCACCAGCGTCCCCATCTGCCGGCCGGTCCCCGCACCGATATGTTCGAGCGAGAACTGAACGACCCTTCCATCCTCAAGCGGCACCCGGTCGATCACCTGCGGCTCGCCCCCGCGATACGCCCACAGCACCGCCTCCCCGAGCGCCGTCCCGCGCATGAAGATCTCTTCGAGCAGGCGCCCCACCATGCCCTTCTCCGTCCGATCCAGAAAATACGTGGCCGCGCCCGAGACCATCGCCGCCCGGCCATCCTCCCCGAACAGCAGCACCCCGTCCCGCAGCGTCTCCAGCATCTGGTTCACATTCGCCCGCAGCGTCGTGTACCCGGCCTCGGTCGATCGCATCTGCGCATCCAGCCGGTCGATCGTCTGGGTCATCCGCACCACCGCATCGCGCGGTTCGCTCGTCACCTCCGCCTGCTCCGGCAGCTCACCCTCCGTCCCCGCCAGTGTCGCCAGCCGCTCATTGATGCGCTCGATCGGCTGCAGCGCCGCGCTCGCCAGCAGACCCGCCGCCACCATCGCACCCGCCGCCGCCAGCAGCGCAAACAGCAGTGCCGCCCTCAACCAGGGCTCGTACGAGGCCCGCACAAAGCTCGACCGCACCCCAACATGCACGATCAGAAACGGTCGGCCGTTCCGATCCAGCGGCTCCGTTAAATCCAGCACGCGCGGCCGGCCAAACACCTGCCGCGTCTGCGACAGAATGCTCTCATCCCGGAGATGCAGCAGGTCCGGACGCGCCTCCATCGTCGTGTCGATCGCGTCCGGATCTGTACTCACCAGGATTCGTCGCGCAGAATTCGTCACACTCACGTCCTGCACCGTCGGCGAGTAGCGAACGATCGCCTGCATCACGTCCATCAACGGTCCCTGTGCCTGCAGCGCATCCGCAACAGCCGTGTCAAACGAGCTCTGCCCGGGCTTGGTCGGCGGATGATCGCGCAGACCGCTCTCCACCGTCTGCCGCGTCATTAGCAGAACTTCATGCACCAGAACGTCGTTGCTGGAGGCCGTCTGCTCGATCCGCTGGCGCAGCAGCTCACCCAGAAACATCGTCGATAGAACCAGCACAATCGCTGAGGTCAGCGCCGTGGCCGAAAGCACAAGCTTGGTCTTCAGCCTCACCGCACACTACTCCAGTCCGCCTGCTCCACCCAGTCCCCCGCTGAGTCCATTGCCCGTCGCGCTCGAGTACTCCTTCAGCTTATTCTGCAGTGTCTTTGAACTGATGCCCAGGATCTCGGCCGCCCGCGTCTTGTTGTTGTGCGTTGAGAGCAGGGTCTTCAGAATCAGCTGCCGCTCCGCCTCGTCAACCGTCGTTCCGACCTCCACCCGGACGGTGTTTTCCTCCCTGCGAAAGCGCTCTGCCTCCGCCGCCGGGTCAAGCGCCGCCATCCCGTGCAGTCCCTGACTCCGCGGCCGTACCGTGGCCGGCGCAAATCCCGGCTCGCCAAAGTGCGACGGCAGGTGATCCAGCCCCAGCCGTCCACGCCCCGCCATGATCGTCGCCCGCTCGATCGTATTGCGCAGCTCCCGCACATTGCCCGGCCACGCATAGGTCTTCAGCCGCTCCAGCAGCGCCGGATCAATCCCGGAGATCGCACATCCATGCCGCGCATTCATCTCCGCCACCATCCGCTCCGCAATCGCCCCCACATCCTGCAAATGGTCTCGCAGGGGCGGCATCTGGATGGCAAATACGTTCAGCCTGTAATACAGATCGCCGCGCAGCTCGCCC
Source organism: Acidobacteriaceae bacterium (assembly GCA_903642235.1). Taxonomy (GTDB): domain Bacteria; phylum Acidobacteriota; class Terriglobia; order Terriglobales; family Acidobacteriaceae; genus Edaphobacter. The sequence continues at coordinate 393,566 of CAHJWL010000002.1, forward strand.
TCCGCGACCGCTCGCTCCGGATCTTTGTTCGTCGCCGCGATCACCCGCACATCCACCGGCGTCTCCGCCTTTGATCCCAGCCGGCGCAGCTTCCTGTCCTCAAGCACCCGCAGCAGCTTGGCCTGCGTCGCCGCCGGCATCTCGCCAATCTCATCGAGCAGCAGCGTTCCTTCCTCCGCCAGCTCAAAGCATCCCGCCCGGCGCTCCAGCGCTCCTGTGAACGCACCCTTCTCGTGCCCGAAGATCTCGCTCTCGATCAGCGTCTCCGGAATCGCCGCGCAGTTCACCGCCACAAACGGCTTGTTCCGCCGCCCGCTCAGCTCATGCAGGCTGCGCGCCACCAGCTCCTTGCCCGTGCCGCTCTCCCCCGTCACCAGCACCGACACGTTCGAGGGCGCCACCCGCTCAATCAGCTTGTAGATCGCCCGCATCTGCGGCGACGACCCAACCAGCGGCCCCAGGCTTCCCGCGTCCCGTGACGGCCGGCTCGCCACTTCAACCTCGGTGACCGCCACCTCATCCATCTGCCGGCTCACACTATCCAGAATGGCGCGCAGACGCGACGGATCCACAGGCTTCGGCAGGTAGTCGAACGCGCCCATGCGCATCGCCTCCACCGCGCTCTCAATCGAGCCCTGCGCCGTCAGCATCACCACAGCCACCCGCTGTGGCAGGTCGCTCAGCCGCCCCAGCATCTCCATGCCATCCATCCGCGGCATCTTCAGGTCCGTCACCACGATCGAGGGGCTCCACTGCTGAACCTTTTCGAGCCCCTCAAACCCGTTCGCCGCGCCCTCCGTCCGATAGCCCCAGCTCTCTACCAGCTCCGTCAACCCGGTGCGGGCGTGAACCTCGTCTTCGACGATCAGTACCTTCTCCAAATCAATCCATCCCTTCCGTCACATGCCAGGCCCGCAGGGGAGGTGCCGCCTAACGCTTCTCCGTAGAGTTCAAACCACGTTGCCTCTGCGCCTCCGCCTGGCGTCTGCTTTCGCGTTCCCGCCCTGACGTCCCGCTTCGGCCTCTCTGCCTTGTTCTTCTGCTTGCAGCTTCGCTTCTTCGCTTGCACGTCTGCCGTGGCATCTCTGCTTCAGCTTTCCTGCCGTACACTCACTCCCGGGCGCAGCGAGAAACCTGCTTCCCGCTCGGATCCGCAAGGAACGCCTCGGCTGATCGCGGTCGTTCTGGTTGAGAGCTTCTTCAACTTCCAAGTGTACGACCGTTTTGAGCGACAGAGGTGAGCAACCGGGCCCGGAAGTGGAGATTCCGCTTCGCTCCCGCTATCCTTGTCCCATGTCAGACGCCCTTCCGCCCGAGATCTCAGTCGACGCCTTCGCCGCCGAGCGCCACCAGCCCGCCCCACCCCTGCTCCTCGACGTCCGCGAAGCCTGGGAGCTCGAGATCGCCGCCATCCCCGGCGCCACCCACATCCCCATGGGCGACATCCCCTCCCGCCTTCAGGAACTCGACCCCGACCGCCCCACCGTCGTCCTCTGCCACCACGGAGCCCGCTCCCTCAACGTCACCATGTGGCTCCGCCAGCAAGGCCTCGATCACGTCCAGTCCCTCGCCGGCGGCATCGACCAATGGTCCCGCTCCATCGATCCCTCCATCCCTCGGTACTAAAACGTCGCCGCGGACGCGAGAGTGCCTGAAGCCAGAACCGACTTCCAAGGGAGATGTCTTCCTGCATACCCTGCCACCAACAGCGCCCCGGTACCCATCATTTCGCCCGCGGATGCGTGTCGTCGTACACCCGCTGCACCTGCCCCAGCGTCATCTGCGTGTAGCGCTGCGTGGTGGAGAGCCGCTCGTGCCCCAGCATCTCCTGGATCGCCCGCAGGTCCGCCCCCTCCTCGAGCATGTGGGTTCCAAACGCGTGTCGCAGCGTGTGCGGATGCACATCCGCCGCTAGCCCCCGGCTCATCGCAATCGCTTTTACGATCCGTCCCACACTGCGCGTCCGCAGCCGTCCATCACCGCGTAGCCGCGCGTTCAGCAGCAGTGGTCCCTCCAGCAGCAGCCCGCCCCGTCCCGCAGCGCTGAGCCGCGCCGCACGCTCTTCCAGATACGCCCGCACAGCCGCACCCGCCTCGTCCCCCAGCGGAACCTGCCGCTCCTTCCGTCCCTTGCCCCGCACCAGAATCAGCTCATCCCGCCACCGCAGATCCGCCAGATCGATCCCCACCAGCTCCGAGTTGCGGATTCCACACCCGTACAGCAGCTCAAAGATCGCTCGATCCCGCGCCGGCCACGCCGACTCCGCCCCCGCGCCGGCCTGCCCGGAACCCGCGTCCTCCGCCGCCCTCACGCCCGTCTTCATCTCCATCCCGTTCAGCACCGTGTTCAGCTGCTCCAGGCTCGGCACGCGCGGCAGGTGCTGCGAGCGCTTCGGTGTACTCACCAGCAGCGCCGGATTCCTGTCCACCCGCCCCGTCTTCGCCATCCACTTGAACCAGCTGCGAATCGCCGCCAGCGCCCGCGCCACACTCGCCTTTGTCAGCCCGCGGTGAAACAACACACCCATATACGCCCGAATATGTGTGTGCTCCACCCCGGCCACACCGCCGCCCGTCCCCATCTGAGCCGCCAGATACAGCGCAAAACTCCCCACCTCGCGCCGGTACGCTCGCGTCGTGTGCTCGCTCGCGCCACGTTCCACCGCCAGCATCGCCAGAAACGCCTCCGCCAGCTCCTCAAACTCGCTCCGGCGCTCGCTCATACGCTCTCAACCGTCGCCGGCTCCGCCTCCCCGCCGCGCCGTCGTCCCCGCGGATGATGCGCGCGATGCACCGCCTTCAGCCGCCCCAGCGCCACATGCGTATAGACCTGCGTCGTTGCGATGTCCGCATGCCCCAGCAGCGTCTGCACACTCCGCAGATCCGCTCCGTGCTCCACCATGTGCGTCGCATAGCTGTGCCGCAGCGTGTGCGGACTGGCCTTTACGCCCTCGTGCGCGCCCGCCTGCCGCACCATCGTCCACACCCGGTTCCGCGTCAGCGGCCGTCCGCGCGCACTCAGAAACAGCCGTCGTTCGATCCCGACCACCCGGCTGCGCCCCGCGCGCTGCAGCTCCGGCCGGCCGGCCTTCAGGTAGCGCTCCAAAGCCGTCACCGCCGACCGCCCCAGCGGCACCATCCGCTCCTTGTCGCCCTTGCCGCGAACCTGGGCGACCCCTACATCCAGCCGCAGATCTTCCACCCGCAGCCCGCAGATCTCACCCACCCGCAGCCCGCCCCCGTAGAGCAGCTCCAGAATCGCGTAGTCCCGCAGCGCCAGCCCATCCGCATCCACCGCGCGCGCGGCCGCGCCCATCCGCTCCAGCATCTCGCTGACATCACCCTCGGCCAGCGACTTCGGCAGCGTCTTCCAGCTCGACGGCGTCTCCAGATTCATCGTCGGGTCCCGCTCAACCCGCTTATCCAGCAGCAGCCACCGGTAGAAGCCCCGCAGCGCGCTCAGCTTCCGCGCAATCGCCCGCGACGTCACCCCATTCGCCCGCAAACCCTCGAGCAGCGCCTGCACATCCGCCTCCGTCGCCCCCGCAAGAACCCCATCCCGCGACCGCTCCAGATGCTCCGCAAACTGCCGGAGATCGCACGCATACGCCTCGACACTCCCCGGCTGCAGCCCCCGTTCCACTCGCAGGTACGCCGCATACGCCTCAAGCACGTCACGATCTGTCAGCGCATCCGTCATCGCTCTCGATTATCCGCGTCCGGCACCCCTCCGCACCCCCACACACCAGTAACCCTGAACCCGCCTCGCCACGCACCATCTCCGTCACTTGTCAGCCGCCCCAAGCCTCGCGTTCCCATGCATCTCTCTCACCTTCCGAAGTCTCACCCTCCGGAGTCCGGATCTCCCCCGAAAGTCTCTTGCCATTCCCGCTGAATCCGCTATCGTTCCCTGCATGCGCGCGTTCCCTGTTCCTGCCCATCTGCTTCGCTCCCTGCCGGCCCTCTGCCTTGCCGCCTTCCTCCAAACCGCTCCCGCCCAGACCTTTACCGTTCCGCCCATCTCCTTCACCGGCGCTCCAGCCTTCCCGGCTGCCGCCCTGCTCGCCACCACCGGCCTCACTCCTGGCGGCACCGGCACCCAGGCCACCATCGAGACCGCCGCCCAGCACCTCCTCGATACCGGCCTCTTCGTCGACGTCCACTTCGCCTCACACCCCAAGGGCCTCGTCTTTACCCTGCAGCCCACACCGCCCGAAGGCCTCGCCACCGCCCGCTTCGCGAACTTCGTCTGGTGGCAGCCCGAAGAACTCGAGTCTCTCGTCCGCGCTCGCCAGCCCCTCTTTCAGGGCAGTATCCCCAACGCCGGCAACCTCCAGGACAGCGTCGTCGCCACCCTCAGCTCTCTGCTCGCAGAGAAAGGCGTTGCCAGCGCCCACGTCACGGCCATCCACAGCGCCGCCCTTGGCGCCACAGCCTCCTCTACCGTCTCCTTCGCCGTCGACTCCCCCACCGTCGTCATCCACTCCGTCACCCTCACCGGCACCTCGCCCGAGCAGAAGCCGCGTCTCGCCACCTTTCTCAAAAGCCAGGTCGGCGATCCCTTCGAAGAAGGCACCACCCGCGCCGCCCTTGCCTCCGGCATCGCCAACCTCTATCGCAACGACGGCTTCCTCGACGCGAAGCTCGACGCCGTCACCCACACCGCCCCCGTCGTTACCGCCGGCCGCGTTGACCTCGACCTCACCGGCGCCGTCACCGAAGGCGAGCCCTACAAGGTCTCCTCTCTCACCTGGGCCGGCTCCGACGTCATCTCCACCGCCGACTTCAGCAAGTCCGCCAAACTCCATCCCGGCGACATCGCCGGCCAGAACCTCCTCAAAGCCACCCTCGCCTCCGTCGCCAACGCCTACTACGCCAAGGGCTACCAGGATGTCCGCGTGCAAGCCCCCGCCAGGCTCGACCCCGCCACCCATCAGGTTGCCTACACCGTTCATGTCATCCCCGGCGATCAGTACCGCCTCCAATCCATCCAGACCGCCGGCCTCTCCGAGGCGCAGAAGCGCGAGTTCGACACGAACTGGCACATGCACCCCGGCGACTTCTACGACGTCACCTACGTCAACACCTTCCTCCGCAAGAACACCGCCCTCCGCACCCTCGAGGGCTACTCCGGCAAGTACCGCGCCGTCGCCGATCCCGACACCCACCTCGTCGATCTCACCGTCACCTTCATGAAGGGCGGAACCCTCCTCGAGTAAGCCCACGCCCCGCGCTCGCATCCCACAAACCACCCGCGCCCCCGCTGCTAAACTCAGCGGAGGACCTCTATGTTTGAAAACCTCAGCGACAAGCTCCAGCGATCCTTCAAAACCCTCCGCGGCCAGGGCACTCTCACCGACGAAAACATCGCCGACGCCATGCGCGAGATCCGCACCGCGCTGCTGGAGTCCGACGTCAACCTCGCCGTCACCCAGTCCCTCGTCGAACACATCCGCACCCGCGCCCTGGGCTCTGAAGTCGCCACCTCGCTATCCCCCACAGAACAGATCGTGAAGATCGTCAACGACGAGCTCCAGAACCTGCTCGGCCGCGACACCGCCCGCTTCAAGTTCGCCCCCCAGCCCCCCACCGTCATCCTCATGGCCGGCCTCCAGGGCTCCGGCAAAACCACCACCTCCGGCAAGCTTGCGCAGTGGCTCAAAAAAGGCGGCCACCGGCCCATGCTCGTCTCGGTCGACGTCTACCGTCCCGCCGCCCGGGAGCAGCTCAAAGTCGTCGCCGACTCGGTCAAGGCCCAGATCTACGAAGGCAAGCTCTCCGAGCAGTTCCTGTCGTCCTTCGCCGTAGGCGGAGGACCTGCTTCTGTCTCTGGCACCCCGGAAGTTCTCCGTCTCGCCAAAGAAGCCCTCCGCGACGCCCGCAACTTCGGTAACGACATCCTCCTCATCGACACCGCCGGCCGCCTCGGCATCGACGAGCTCCTCATGGACGAGATGGCCGCCCTAAAGGCCGAAACCAGGCCCTCCGAGATCCTCTTCGTCGCCGACAGCATGACCGGCCAGGACGCCGTCAACTCCGCCAAGGCCTTCAACGATCGCCTCGGCATCACCGGCGTCATCCTCACCAAGATGGACGGCGACGCCCGCGGCGGCGCAGCCCTCTCCATCCGCCACATCACCGGCGCCCCCATCAAGTTCCTCGGTACCGGCGAAAAACCAGACGCCTTCGAGGCCTTCCACCCAGACCGCATCGTCTCCCGCATCATGGGCATGGGCGACATCGCCACCCTGCTCGAGCGCGCCGAAGAAAAGCTCGACCGCGGCAAGGCCGAGCAGTTCGCCAAGAAAGCCCTCTCCGGCGACGGCTTCACCCTCGACGACTTCCGCGAGCAGCTCCGTCAGATCAAGAAGATGGGCTCCATGAAATCCATCCTCAAGATGCTTCCATCCGTCGGCCCCTTCGCCGGCATGGCGGAGGCCGCCGAGAACGTCGACGAATCGCAGTTCACCCGCGTCGAATCCATCATCAACTCCATGACCAACCGCGAGCGCCAGGATCACGAGATCATCAACGGCTCCCGCCGCAAACGCATAGCCTCCGGCTCCGGCACCTCCGTCCAAGAGGTCAACAACCTCCTCCGCCAGTACGCCCAGATGCGCAAGATGTTCAAAATGATCGGCGGAGGCGGCGGCCTCAAAGCCCAGCAACGCATGATGAGCCAGATGCAAGGCAAACAAAAGTTCGGAAGGTAAGACCGTGAACTCACAAGACGAGGAGCAAAGTTATTGGTTCTTTGAGTGGGCGGATCGCGCAGCCATCAGCAGAGGCGAAGAGCTCAAGCGGAGGCTTGAGGATTTCTCAACCATTCGCTCTCTCAGAGATGCCGAAGCCAAGTGGATCCCGAACACAAAGGCAGCTCAAGGTGAGTCGAACCTCATTGCTGGAACGGGAACTCGACTGAACGACAGAATAAGCTGTCCACAACCTAGTTGTAGAAGGCGTCAAATAGATGTCCTTTTTCGGCATGCTTGGCATTACTTCGACACAATATACCTCCCGGACTCGGTCGGGTCGCTTCTCGCGAGCAGCATAGATGTAAATGAGAACTTTCTCGACGATCTCTACAGAACAGTTGACACAGCTCTGTACTTGCGCGACATCGGCGCCGCTCCACTAATCCGCTTCTACAGAGTGCCTCATGAGTACGATGATCTTCGCTCATGATGGAAGACGAGAGTGATACGCCCTGGTCAGCGGCCTGGGGCAACTTGTGGGAGGAGGTTGCGCAAAGACGCGACCGATTTGATATCAGATCGTTGGGAAAGCGCCGGTACCAGATCACGTATAGAGATCGAGAGCTCTTCTTTAGCCCCTTCCTAGAGCTAACTCTCCCAAAAAAGCTGGAGAGTAGTAAGCAGGATTTTCTACGCAGAAGCCTAGCTGCTAGCTTTTTGGCCACTCATGAGGCTGCGTTACGAGCAGATCTGGCAACCGCAGCAGCGTTCCGCGGCGCCTTGAGTTCCACTGTTTGGAGTCATCAGAACGTTCTTCTGAAAACGGATCAACCGAAGAGCAGCGACGAGCCTTTCATTCACATCGATTTCCCGAGCCTCACGAATGTTTCTCTGGAGAGCCTCATTGAACTTCGGCTGGCTGAGAAGGACTCATTCTTATCGTTTAGAACCGCTCTTCGGACCGCGATGCGAACAATCGCGGCCGAGAGTCACAATCAGGATCCAAGATCGCTTGCAAGTGAGATCATGAGCGATGTCGTGAACCCGGAAATAGCTAAACTACAATCTAGGCTAGAGGCTGCTCGCCGGGTTCTCGCTGCTAAATCTGCTATCTCTTTGGCTGTGGCCGGCGTCAGTACTTTGTGCGGAGTTCAGCTTGGGGTTGGGGTTCCCGTGGCAGTGGGCGCCGGCGCCCTGGGAGCCTTTTTTGCTGGCCTCAACACCGCTGCAGCCAAATACGCAGAGGAGAAGAGAGAGATTGAGCTCTCTGATATGTTCTTCATCTGGAAGGCGACGCGTTGCACAAAGTAACGCGGAATCGCACGGGTACGAGCGCAGCTGACGGCTGGTCCTAGTCCGTATCGGGCGGGTGACCCAGGTCTAAAGCAGCCACAACGCTGGGTGCCCCATCTTCGCGACAGCTTCATCGTCGCTAAGGTGGGCCATCGCGCAAAGCGCGATCCAGTCGTGTCCCCCTGCTTCCAATTACACGAGCCGCTTGGCATCCCATGCCACAGCGCCAGATATACTATCCCTGAGCAACTAACATGCTGAATGAATCCCAAATCACGGTCGTCTGGGAGTGCCAGCTCGCCGCCGAGACCCGCGCCCTCTACTTCGCCGAGCTCGCCAGTAACTACACCCGCCAGAAGCAGTGGATCTCCGGGGTTTCCTTCTTCCTCGCCAGCGGCGCCGCCGCTACCCTCATCGGCAAAGCTCCCGCCTGGCTCCCCATCGTACTCTCGATCGTCACCGCCCTGCTCAGCGCCTATTCCATCGCTCGCGGTCTCGACGGCGCCACCCGCACCATGGCCAAGTTCCAGTTCTCCTGGAGCGAGCTCGCCGCCGGCTACGAGTCTCTCTGGAACACCACCTGGGCCGACGACGCCGGCACTCAGCTCGCCGAGCTGATCTCGAAGGAAAACGAGCTCTCCAGCCAGGCCTCCACCGAAGCGCCAAATGACACGGCTCGTCTCAGCTACTGGCAGGATCAGGTCTTCAAGCAGCACCACCTAATTCCCGCATGACGCGCTTTCCAGACACTACTCGCGCCGGCTGGCCTCCTATGCCCAAACCTACGCCGCCGCCACCCAGGCCGCCGCCACCCAGGCCGCCACCACCCCCACCACCGAAGAAGTAGCAGTACCGAACGCTTCAAGCCGAAGCGGAAGCGCTCCCGTATCGCGTCTACCTCAGCCGCACCTTCCACATCGAGCCATGGACCACGCCAAACGTCTGGGCCAACCTCAAAGTCATCATCCTCGACCAACTCCAGGTTCCCGAAGACGAGGAAAGGAATCAGCCCGCTTCCAGGCCGATCTCGGCTGCGGTTGAAGCGACAGTTAACTCCGTTCCGGAGGAAGCAACACGGCTTTCTTCCCAACCGTGGCGCAACGTCCCCCAGCAACTGTCTATTCTGCTTCTAGAGGCTTCTCACTCCCAGACAGCATTCACCATACGTTTTCTGGTACGGGCACGACGATCGCCTCTGGATCGAAGACTTTGCAAGGAAAGTACGGGGGGGGGGATAGGGTACCCAACAGCGAGGCTAGACGTTCAAGCCGTCAGCCGCTGCAGCGACCGCACCGCCAGCGTCACCGCCGCCGCGTCTCCACTCAGCGCCACCGGCAGATCCGGCAGGCCGGCACCCTTCGTCAGCCCGCGCCGCAGGTACATCCCACCGAAACTCCCGGCCAGCGCACCCGCCGCGCCCATCGCCGCGCCGCTCTCCACCTTTCGCCGCAGCGCTGTTGCCACAATGGCCCCAACCAGCCCGCCCAGGATCACCCGCCCGGCCAGCGGCAAGGGGGCCGTTCTCGGCGGTGTGTTCGGCAGCTTATCCCCCACGTACTCCCCCAGGGCCGCCGCCGTGGAGAGCCCCACCGCTGCCGGATGCGCGATCCACGAGGCCCACGTCCCTGTTACCGGCAACTTGCCGCTACGTGCAAACCACGCCACCACAGCCAGCGTAGTGAAGGATCGAAGACCGGTACTGACTCCCAGAAGCGGAGTGAAGGTATGAGCCGAGACTGCGGATGAAGGCATAAGAGAGTCCTGAAGAGCTTGAAGTACGTTCTCTCTCTTCAGATGCAATCGCCCCTGCAGGAGAGAGCCACCGGCGCGCACGGCTTACGCCTCGCTGCCCCCTGCCGCCTTGATTGCTTTCACCAGACTCTCGTACGAGAACGATCCTTGATGCTGCTTGCCGTTGATGAAGAAGGTTGGCGTCGCCTCCACTCCACTCTTCCCGCCGCTCAGCACATCCTGCTTCACCCGGTCGGCGAAGGTCCCTTCGGCAAGTGCTTCTTCTAGGTCCTGCTCTTTCAAACCAAGCTTCCGGGCAAGCACCGGGAACATCTCGTCCTCAAACTCGGTCTGGTTGGCGTAGAGAGCGTCGTGCATCTCCCAGAACTTGTCATGGCTGCCGGCAAAGGCAGCGGTCTCCGCCGCCTCCTGAGCGAACTCATGCTGCTCGAGAGGAAAGTTGCGGAAGACAAACCGCAGCTCCTTGCCGAAGTGCTCCTGCATCTGCTTCACAATGAAGGCAGCCTCCGCGCATGGCGGGCATTGGTAGTCGCCATACTCGACCAGCGTGTACCGTGCATTGGCTTTCCCCTGTACGTGATCCTCGGCGCCTACATCCTGCGAAAGCTTGCTCATACTCGCTCCTGGGAGACTGCCGCGTGCGTGCGTCTCTGACTGCCCCTCCCCCTAGGATGCAGCGCACGATCAGACCCACCCTGCCCGGTCGGCCAGAAAAGAGCGGCTACCCGCAGGCAGCCGCTCGCCTTCTCTCCCTACAGATCACCGTCGACCACCAAGGAAGCCATGGCCACCGCCGTACCCCCCACGGTACCCGCCGAAGCCGCCGCGATAGCCGCCGCCGTAAAGACCGCGCGCGTACCCGGGCCCGCGACCATATCCATACCCGTAGCCCCGGCCAGGATACCCATAGGCTCCACGATACCCATAACCCCGGCCATAGTACCCATAGCCGCCCCGCAGCCACGGTCCCGCGCCGATGAAGACGCCACCGCTGAACCAGCTCGGACCGTAGTACCCGTAGGGAGCACACGCATACGGCGCATAGCCGTAGTATCCGTAAGAACAGGCTGGTGGCCCGTACTCGTAGCCCGGGTAGACGCCAACACCCACCGCGACCTGCGCATGAGCAGCCGCTGCGGGAACAAGCATCGGCGACAGCAGCGCGGCGAAGATTGCCAAGTGTTGAAAGAATCGCATTGTGTCTCCTCCGGAATCGTCCTCCCCTCGGCATAGCAGCTGCCGGGAGCCAACCAATCCCACTGGAGTAAACCCGATCCATGCGCAGATGTTGCCGCATGGCGCATCTTGGCAGTGAGCGTGGAAATACTCTTTTGTCCGCAAGTCGTTGCATGGTAACCTCGCAATCCTCGGTCGGAGCCGACAGAAACCCTTACCATTGCGCATTCTTTGTGGTTACTGTTTGGCAATCAAGTTGCTTCCGTGTTCACATTCCCCACTCCTGTCCACGCTGCCTCAAACCGCATCTCTGCCAGGTGATTCCGAATGCTGAAACTCCCTTCCATCTCGACCGCGATTCTGTCAGCAAGCTTCGTGTTTCTTCCCGCACTTAGCGCCGCTGCCCACGCCGACACCTACAAGCTGTACACAGTGGCCTACACCCAGAGTGAGACCTTCTTCATGGGCGATGATTTCGGCGACTATGCGATCAATTCCTCTCTTGTGTCTTTCGATGGGAAGACCCTGTGTGGGACGCCGTGGTTCCAGACGTGCTACCAGGTCGGAAATGCCATCACAGGCAAGTCTTTCTACTCAACTACCCTGCCCACAGCCACACCTAATCCCAACCCAAATCCCAAGTCTCCGGTCTCTGATAAACCTTCCGGCCCGAACTGGGACATTCTAAGCAGCGTCGGCAATCTCTTCTTTGGCTTCTACCAGGCGCCTGATGGAACTCTGAGCCGCGGCATCTGGGATGGGTCCGATCCCGTCAAAGATCTCATCAGTAGAGGAAGTATCGACGGAGGCTTCGCGTCAGCCAACGGGAACGTCTTCTTCACCGACGGACTCGATAACACCCTGGTCGTTGGTGTGGATCTCTCAACGAGTCCGGTTCCAGAACCCGGCACACTTTCTCTCTCGGCCACGGCACTGCTCGCCTCGGCCGCCGCCCTGAAGCGTCGCCTTCGCTCTCGTTGAAAGATCGAACTGTTGCCGCTCACTCGAGGAGCACTCTGCACCATTCCTGCTCCTCGGTTCAGATTCACCGTTCCCAACGCTCCTGGTCTTCTGCTCTGGGTCTTCTGCTCTGGCGACGTCCCGCACAAACGCAAAAGCCCAGTCAATGGACTGGGCTTTTGCTTTTGAAGACTGCTCCGTGAGCTTACGTCTTAGCGATGCGATCCACCGCCGCCAATATGACCACCGCCGCCGCCGCCGAAGCCGCCCGATCCGGCCCCACGTGAGACGCCCGCGCCGCCCGATCCGGCCCCGCGCGAGACACTTGCACCGGCACCACCTGGCTGCGCTCCACGAGACGCGCCGAGCGAACCCCGGCCGGGGCCAGGCTGTCCAGTTCCAGCATGGTTGCTGAACTGGCCGCTCGAGCCACCGCGATTCCCCTGAACGGGATGACGGCCAAGAGTACCTCCAGAGCCGCCAGCATAGCCGCCGCCGTAGACACCACCATATCCGGAGCCCCCGAGACCACCGAAGCCATACCCCGGATATCCACCACTAAATCCATACCCGAGACCCGGATATCCAAGGCCAGCAAAGCCGAATGGTCCACCATAGAAGCCGGATCCCAGCCCAAAACCGAACGGACTGTAGAAACCGCCACCAGGGAACCAGGGGTATGCGCCAAAGCCAAGGTCGTAACCGCCGCCCCCGAAGCCGTTGCCATAGCCGGCGAAGCCAGTACCGTAGCCGCTGCCGTACCCCGGACCATACCCGCCGCCCGCGCTCTGAACCAGACCGGCATTCTCCTGGCCGTTGTACTGCGAGCGCAGATCACCCCAGGCGGTCAACTCATCGTTGGACCGCTTCTTATCGAAGCCCTTCGGCTTCAGTGAGTCACCATTCAGCGCGAGCAAATGGCCGCCCTTGATCGTGACAGGTTTGTCTACGTTAGGTCCGAGTGAAATCTCTGCCCGTCCCTCAAAGACCCGAACCAGACCCACCTCGGCATCGAACTCGTACAGACCAGGCTTTACCAGCCGGGTCTGCGAGCTGCCTCCCTGCCCGCTGCCGAGCACTACTTGCACATCGTTCTGCTGGTAGAGCTGATCAACCTCAACCTCGGCCCGGCCACGCTGCACCTCAACCACAGTGTGGATCAGGCTCGGCGAAATCATCTTCACAGAACTGTTCTGCCCGACGCGCAAAAAGATTCCTGGAGTCAGCTGTACCTCGGCCCTGCCCACAGTCGTCTCAAGCGTCTGTCCCGCCCGCAGTGCCATATCGCTGGATTGCCCGTTCAGGCTCTGTCCCGTTGTCGCGGTGCCGAGTGACGCCTGTCCTTCAATGTACGTAATAGTTCCCGGTCGGGCTGAGATCGTCGTCTGCCCCCAGGCAGACGCGGTCAAAGTCGTGGCCAGGGAGACAGCTGCGAGAGCGCTCAACCTTGGCATATATTTTCCTCTACAACATACGATGCTGGTGGACGCTAAAAGAACGCGTTCTATGCGCATCGCATGAGCCCTTACTGTAAACCATCTACGAGGTTTACGTCCCTGTTCGTAAAGTTCTGTATCCTCGAAATAGGTCCCTGTACAACGAGGTGTGATGAACGAAGGTCGATGGGTCGTGTTGATTGCAAGTGAAGTAGGGCGCACCGACTCTGTCTCTGACCGCGCCATGGAACGCTTTGTTGAAGCAATCCAGACAGAAGGTTATGAGGTCGTCCGTACCTCCACACCCGAAGACGGTCTATCGCTGGTCACCTCCGATCCCTCCTACTCGGCCATCCTGCTCGATTGGGATCTCGAGGGCGATAACCAGTTTGCAGAGTCCGCCGCGCTGCAGATCCTGCGCGCCGTCCGGCACCGCAACAAAAAAGTACCGATCTTTCTTATTGCCGACCGCACCCTGGTCTCTGAACTGCCGCTCGAAGTCATCAAGCAGGTCCACGAGTACATCCATCTTTTTGGCGATACCCCGGCCTTCATCGCCTCACGCCTCGATACCGCCGTCGAACGCTACCATGAGCAGCTTCTGCCGCCCTACTTCCGCGAGCTCCTCAAGTACAACGACCAGAGCGCGTACTCCTGGGACGCACCCGGGCACATGGGCGGCGTCGCCTTCCTCAAGCATCCTGTCGGCCAGGAGTTCCACCGCTTCTTCGGTGAAAACCTCCTCCGCTCCGATCTGGGCATCTCAAGCGCTCCGCTTGGCTCCTGGCTCGACCACATCGGACCTCCCGGTGAGTCCGAACGCAATGCCGCCCGCATCTTCGGTGCGGACTGGACCTTCTACGTCCTCGGCGGCTCTTCCACCTCGAACCAGATCATCGGCCATGGCGTGATCGCCCAGGACGACATCGTCCTTGCCGACGCCAACTGCCACAAGTCCATCTGCCACTCGCTCACCGTCACCGGCGCCCGGCCCGTCTACTTCAAGCCCACCCGCAATGGCTACGGCATGATCGGCCTCGTTCCGCTCAAGCGCTTCAGTCCGGAGAACGTGCAGGAGCTCATCGCCAGGAGTCCCTTCTCGATCGGCGCCCGTGCCCAGCAGCCCACCTACGCTGTCGTCACCAACTCCACTTATGACGGCCTCTGCTACAACGTCGACACCGTCGTCAAGGAGCTCGCCAGGTCGGTCCCGCGCATCCATTTCGACGAGGCCTGGTACGCCTACGCCAAGTTCCACCCCCTCTACCGCAACCGCTACGCCATGGGCGTTCCGGACGATATGCCCGATCGCCCTGCGATCTTCTCTGTGCAGTCCACGCACAAGATGCTGGCGGCCTTCTCGATGGGTTCGATGGTCCATATCAAGCTCAGCCCCCGTGCGCCGCTGGACTTCGACCAGTTCAACGAAGCATTCATGATGCATGGCACAACATCGCCGTTCTATCCGCTCATCGCCTCGCTCGACGTCGCCGCCGCCATGATGGACGAGCCTGCCGGCCCAACGCTCATGGACGAGACCATCCAGGACGCCATCAGCTTCCGCCAGGCCATGGCTTCGATCGCCCATCGCCTTCGTGCCGCCTCTGAAAACGGAGACGGCTGGTTCTTTGGCATCTACCAGCCCGAGCAGGTCACCGATCCCGCCACAGGCGACCGCATCGACTTCGAAGAGGCCGAAGACGAGCTCCTGATGAATATGCCCTCCTGCTGGACCCTAAAGCCCGGTGAGGAGTGGCATGGCTATGACGATGACGATATCGCCGACGAGTACTGCATGCTCGACCCCGCCAAAGTTACGATTCTCACCCCGGGCGTCAACGCGCAGGGCAAGATCGCCGACTGGGGCATTCCTGCTGCCATCCTCACCGAATTCCTTGACAGCCGCCGCGTCGAGATCGCGCGCACTGGCGACTACACCGTGCTCGTTCTCTTCTCGGTCGGCACGTCCAAGGGCAAATGGGGCTCGCTGCTTGAGAACCTCTTCGAGTTCAAGCGCCTGTACGATACGGAGGCGCGCCTGGAAGAAGCTTTGCCAGAGCTCGTCCAGAAGTTCCCCGCACGCTACCGCAACATGACGCTCAAAGAGCTCTCGGACGAGATGAACGCGGCAATGATCGAGCTTCGTCTTGCCTCGCTCGTCAATGAGGCCTGCGACGAAGACTTCGATCCTGTCCTCACTCCCGCGCAGACCTACCAGAAGCTTCTCCGCCAGGAGACCGAAAAGGTACGCTTCAACGAGATGGCCGGCCGCCTTGCCGCCGTGATGCTCGTCCCCTACCCGCCCGGTATCCCGATGTCCATGCCCGGTGAGCGCTTCGGCGGCCCGGACAGCCCCGTCATCAAGCTCATCCTCGCCATGGAAGAGTTCGGCAGACGCTTCCCCGGCTTCGAACGCGAGGTTCACGGTATCGAAACCGATGCGGACGGGAACTACTGGATGCGCGCCGTCATCGAGCAGAGCTCCAAACGCCGCAAAAACGGAAAGAGCCGTCCACCCAGCTCCGCCCCGCGCGTCTCGAAGCGCCTGCCCAGCACCCCGGTCCGTCGCTCCACCTCTTGACGGAAGAAGTCGGCCAGTAGAGCCGGAGGCGTCGCTCGCCAGAGCGACCTTACCTCCGGCTTCCGCCGCCGCCCATCAGACTTCCCAGCACGCCGCGTATCAACTGCCGCCCGACCGTACTTCCAATCGACCGCGCCGCCGACTGCACCATAGCCTGTGCCGGCGTCATCCGCCCTCTCGTTCCACTTCCCAGAAGGCTCCCCAGCACCGACCCTCCAACACCCACCGCCTCCTGCATCCATCCTCCGCCCGTCGCCTGCTGCGGCTCGCCGGGTAACGGCATCGGGATCGACGTTGGCGCCATCGTGGGCGCTGGCACCGGCGGTGCCGCCGGCGCGCCCACAGCCGCGGACGACGCCACCGCCTTGCCCTTCAACCTCTCGTACGCACTCTCCCGATCGATCGCCGTTCCATATGCCTTCTCGAGGTCGACCGACGCCGCAAGTATCCCCGCCCGCTGCTCCGGCGTTATCGGCCCGATTTGCGAGTGCGGCGGCACCACCATCGCGCGCTCCACCACGTCGGGCGTCCCCTTCTCGTCCAGAAACGACACCAGCGCCTCCCCTACACCGAGCTGCGTAATCACCTCTTCCACATTCACCGTGGGATTCGCCCGAAACGTCTGCGCCGCCGCCCGCACCGCCTTCTGATCCCGCGGCGAAAACGCTCGCAGCGCATGCTGCACCCGATTTCCCAACTGGCTCAGAATCACGTCCGGCACATCGATCGGGTTCTGCGTGACAAAGAACACGCCCACCCCCTTCGATCGAATCAGCCGCACCACCTGCTCGATCCGGCTTCCGAGCGCCGGCGGCAGATCGTTGAACAGCAGATGTGCCTCGTCAAAGAAAAACACCAGCTTCGGCTTCTCCAGATCTCCAACCTCCGGCAGCTTTTCAAACAGCTCACTCATCAGCCACAGCAGAAACGTCGCATAGAGCTGCGGCGACTGCATCAGCTTGTCCGCCGCCAGCAGGTTCACCACGCCCTTGCCATCCTGCGTCTGAATCAGGTCCTGAATATCGAGCGCCGGCTCGCCGAAGAAGCAGTCCCCACCCTGCTGTCCGATCTGCACCAGCCCGCGCTGGATCGCACCAAGGCTCGCCGCAGACATGTTGCCGTACTCGCCTTTGTAGTCCGCGGCATGGTCGCTCACATGCTGCAGCATCGCCTGCATGTCTTTCATATCCAGCAGCAGCAGCCCATGGTCGTCCGCGATCTTGAATACCAGCGTCAGCACCGCCGCCTGCGTATCGTTCAGGTTCAGAATGCGCCCCAGCAGCAGCGGTCCCATCTCGCTGATCGTCGCCCTTACCGGATGCCCTTCTTTGCCGAACACATCCCAGAAAACCACCGGACAGCCGGCGAACTCCATGGCTTCCAGCCCCATCGCCTGCACGCGCGCCTCCAGCTTCGGCGAGCTCTTCCCCGGCTGCGAGATCCCGGACAGATCCCCCTTCACATCCGCCGCAAAGACCGGCACCCCAATCGAGCTCAGCGCCTCCGCCATCACCTGCAGCGTCACCGTCTTTCCCGTCCCGGTCGCCCCGGCCACCAGCCCGTGCCGGTTCGTCATCGCCGCCTGCAGTCGCAGTTCGTCATCCCCGCTCTTCGCAATCACCGGAACATCAACCATAGCCGTCTTTTCTCCTGTTTTGCTGAGGGTACACGGTCCACACGCCCCGACGGGTGCAAACCCCTTTCGACAGGAGGCTGAAGACCTTCTCTCCACCGCCTGTTCTCTCCTCTTCAGTTCTAGTCAACGCGCGGCAGGTTGAGGCAGGTCCCTCGAAAGTGCTGGAGACAACATGCTATCCTCCGCGCATTCCCCTCGGAGGTCCATCCATGCTTCCCCGCACCACGCGCCGTCGCCGTAGCTCCCTGCTTGCAGCCCTTCCGCTTGCTCTCTTTTTCCCCATCCCAGCCATCGCGCAGGTCGTCGTCACCCCCGCCGCCCCACAGATCGGCACCTCGCAGCCCGCACCCATAGAGCCGCCCATCGTCAAACCTTCGACCCGGCCCTGCTCCGTCCCCCTCCTCTCCGAACAGGCCTTCGCCGACTTCAGCAACAAGCCGCTCACCTACACTCCACCCTCCGGCTGCGCCGGCCCCTGGGCCAAAGTCGTCTTCTCGGCAGACTTCACCGTCACCGCCGGCCGCCAGTTCGATCGCACCGCAAAGTTCTTTCTCGGCGGCGCCAACATCTACTTCGGCACCACCTCCGAGCCGCGCTCTACCCTCAGCCCCTCGTGGCACGTCGAGCGGGACGTTACCGATCTCAGTGCACTCTTCCACCGCAAGCAGGTCGGTCAGGCGATCCTCGGCAACTTCGTTGGCACCGATAGCGGCACCGTCTACAACGGCATCATCTACGCCAACGCCCGTCTGGACTTCTACCCCGCCAACGCCTCGAACCCCGCACCCGCCGTCCCCAATGCTGTCCTCGCCTTTCCCACCAACGACACCGCCCGCGTCAGCACCACGACTGACACCTCGACCGGCACCTTCACCTTCCCGAAGAACCTCGAGCGCGTCTATCTCGACGTCATCTCGCAATCGCAATCCTCGGACGAGTTCTGGTACACCTGTGTCCCCTCAGACGTCGCCGGCGAACTCCAGAACTGCGGCAACTCCGCCTTTCGTGAGACCGAGGTCGCCATCGACGGCAAGCCCGCCGGCGTCGCCCCCGTCTACCCCTGGATCTACACCGGCGGCATCGATCCCTACCTGTGGGAGCCGATCCCCGGCGTCCAGACCCTCAATCTGAAGCCCTACCGCGTCGATCTCACACCCTTCGCCGGCGTCCTCGCCGATGGCAAGCAGCACAGTGTTGCCGTCTCGGTCTTCAACGCCAACAGCGGCTTCGATATCGCGTCCACCCTGCTCCTCTACACTGACTCAGGCGCCACCTCCACCTCCGGCGCAATCACCACAGACACTCTCACGTCCGCTCCCTCTCCGGTCATCGAAGAAAGCCTCAACACCGCAGCGGATGGCACCGTCTCCGGCCCCGTCAACGTGAGCTCCGCCCGCGCCTGGACCATCTCCGGCTACGTCAACACCTCGCACGGCCGCGTCAGCACCACCATAGAGGCGTCCAACTCATTCGGCAACATGCAGGACGAAAAAGTCTCGAGCACAATCTTCAAGCAGAACCTCACGCAGCAGACCGATCAGCACGAGCTCACCACCACCACGTCGAACTCGGGTACGGTTCAGACCCAGCACGATATCTCCTACCCACTCATCGTCGACTACAACCAGGCACCTGACTCTGCCGGCAACTACGCCATCACCACGTCTGTGAAGCAGAGCAAGATCGACGCCCTTCGCAGCCCCATCGGAGCCAATAGCCCCAACCCCGTCGTCAGCCAGGAGGTCATTGAGACCACCGATACCCTCCACTACTC
The DNA here is from genome assembly GCA_903642235.1 of Acidobacteriaceae bacterium. Classification (GTDB taxonomy): domain Bacteria; phylum Acidobacteriota; class Terriglobia; order Terriglobales; family Acidobacteriaceae; genus Edaphobacter. The sequence continues at coordinate 412,868 of CAHJWL010000002.1, forward strand.
GCCGTCTTTCGCCTTCATCAACCACGACAACAACACGGCCAGGGCAAGCTACGGAGCCAAGGACGCGCAGCACACCTGTGTAGCTCGCACCCTCGCCGCCAACGCTCTCCTCCTCACCGAGGCTCAGGACAGCACCAGCTGCTCCCTCGCCCCGTAACGAACGGGTCTCGCTCTCTTCTTACTCTCTTTTTGTTTTCTCTCTCCGTTTTCTCTTTTGGTTGTCTCTTTTTCTTGTCATCCCGTAGGGATCTGCTTCTCTCCCGCATGTTCTCTCCCGCATGCTTTGTCGCTGTCCTGCCCCTTTGTTGTCATCCCGTAGGGATCTGCTTCTCTCCCGCATGCTTTGTCGCTGTCCTGCCCTTTTGTTGTCCCGCAGGGATCTGCTTCTCTCCCACGAACCCTGAAGCCCACCTGCAAAGCAATCGATCGCCGCGCACGTGGGCTCTTTCTGTCCTCGCTCTCGCAGCCGCAATGACCCTGCTCGCATCTATACACCGCATGAAAGCTGTCGGCTACCAGACGCCCTCCCCGATCGACGCGCCAGACTCGCTCGTCGACATCACTCTGCCTGAGCCAGAGCCCTCCGCCCGCGATCTCCTCGTCGAGATCAAAGCCGTCTCCGTCAACCCCGTCGACGCCAAGGTGCGTGCCTCCGCCAGACCCGCCGACGGCCAGCAGTACAAAGTTCTCGGCTACGACGCCGCCGGCATCGTTCGCTCCATCGGCCCGGATGTGACTCTCTTCCAGCCCGGCGATGAGGTCTTCTACGCCGGCTCCATTGCCCGTCCCGGCACCAACGCCGAACTCCACCTCGTCGACGAACGCATCGTCGCCCGCAAGCCCGCCACGCTCTCCTTCGCCGCTGCTGCCGCACTCCCGCTCACCTCCATCACCGCCTGGGAGCTCCTCTTTGATCGCTTCTCCATCCCACGCGCCAGTAGCCCGGTCACCTCGCCTCACCGCACCGCCGCCGCCCGCCTTCACCCGGCGCCCACCAGCCCGTCAGCCGCAAAATCATCGTCCATCCTGATCCTCGGCGGCGCCGGCGGCGTCGGCTCCATTCTCATCCAGCTCGCTCGCCAACTCACCGATCTCACCGTCATCGCAACCGCCTCCCGCCCGGAGACCCGGCAGTGGTGCAGTCAGCTTGGCGCCCACCACGTCATCGATCACGCGCAGCCCCTGAAGCCGCAGCTCGACGCGATCGGCATCCCGCAGGTCGAGACCATCGCCTGCCTCACCGCCACCGCCCAGCACTATCCCGGCGTCGTCGATGTCCTCGCCCCGCAAGGCAAGATCGGCGTCATCGACGATCCACCCACCCTCGACGCCAAGCCGCTCAAGCGCAAAGCCGCCAGCCTCCACTGGGAGTTCATGTTCACCCGCCCCGTCTTTGAGACCCCCGACATGATCGCCCAGCATCATCTCCTCACTGACGTCGCCCGCCTTGTCGACGGGGGCATCCTCCGCACCACGCATACAGCCTCGCTCGGCACCATCAACGCCGCCAACCTCACGACAGCTCACCGCCTCATCGAGTCCGGGAAAGCCCACGGCAAGATCGTCCTCGAGGGCTTCTGATCACGTCGATCATGGCGCCGGCTCCTACCACCGCCCGCCAACTCTGGCTCGCCGAGAACCGCCTCTTCACCCTCTGGCAACGCCGCCAACCCACGCTCCTGCGAGACGGCGCTCTTGGCGGCGAGCACAGCACGTACCTCACTCAACCCGTCCGCATCCTGTTCGCGCTGAAGGAACCAAATGACTCCGGCGGCCGCTGGTCGGGGAACGGCGCTGACCTGCGCCTGCACACCGCCGCCTTCGCTGATCTCCGCTCCACCTTTCCCGTCACCCTCCTGCTCGCGCTGCTCGCCCGGCAGATCGCCATCGACCCTGCGCTCGCTCTTTCCTTTCAGTCTGCGCGGGAGCAGCTTCGCAGCCGTGACGCGCGCATTCATCTGCTCCAGAGCCTCGCCCTCGTGAACCTGAAGAAGACACCCGGCGGTCCGGTCTGCAACGATCGCTCTCTCGGCACCTCCGTTGGCGAGACCGGCGATCTTCTCCTCCGCCAGCTCGCCCTTTACCGGCCGCACATCACCATCGCTGGCGGCAGCAGCGTTCACAGCCTGCTGGCACAGCTCACAGGTTGCGGGGTACAACCAGCCGCCACCCCGCGCACCCGGCCCTTCTTCTCGGACGCGCGCCTGGGCCTCTGTCTCTCCTTCTTCCATCCCCAGGCCACCAAGGGCTACGAGTACCTCTACACGCTTCTTCGCGAAACTCTGCTGCAGCATCGCGACGCTCTTACAATAGGAGCTCCAGCCCCGTGACGCAGCCACAATGACCAGCCTTCAAGACAAGCTCGACGCCATCACCGCGCGCACCCGCGATCTTGTGCAGGCGGACCGCCTCGCCGTCTCCGAGCGCGCCACCGAAGAGCTCTTTGCCACGGGCATCGAAGACCGCATTCTGAAGGTCGGCGACACCGCTCCGTCGTTCAATCTCCCGGATGCCGTCACCGGCAAACTCATCGCGTCCGCCGACCTGCTTGCCCTCGGTCCGCTCGTTATCAACTTCTTCCGCGGCCGCTGGTGCCCCTACTGCATCACCGAGCTCGAGACCTGGCGCGACACCCTCCCGCAACTCCGCCGGTCCGGAGCCTTTCTCGTTGCAATCTCCCCGCAGACCGAGCGCCAGAACAGCTTCGCCGCCGAGCAGCATCGCCTCGCCTTCCCGCTTCTCACCGACCGCAACGCCACCCTCGCCGACCAGTTCGACATCACGTACACCATCCCGGTTGAGGCACGCGCCTACTACCGCTCTATCCTCGTCAACATCCCGTTCGCCAACTCCGGCCAAAGCTATGACACGGCGCCGGACATCGCGTGGCGCCTGCCCCTGCCCGCAACCTTCATCCTCCGGCAGGACAGCACCATCGCCTTTGCCGAAGCGCATGCTGACTTCCGCGTCCGTCCGGAGCCAGAGGATGTACTCAGTGCTCTTCGCGCCCTCTAACAGCGCGTGAATCCGCTGGCGCACGAAGCGAGGTACAGCAGGAAAGTTTCCGGGGAGAGCACTCCCTTACTGCTTCTCGTCTGGTTCACCCTCGAGCGGCATGTCCACCGCTACCATCGCCCCGCCCGGCCGCGCAGAGAGCACCTGCAGCCGTCCCTCCGCCGCGTCCAGCTCCTTCCGGCAGGCAGCCGTAAGCTGCATGCCCTCCTCAAACAACCGCACAGAGTCATCGAGCGGCAACTCGCCCTGCTCTAACCGCTGCACCACGCCTTCCAGGGCGGCCATCTGTTCTTCAAAAGAAGCCATAGGTCCTCTACCGTCCCGCGCCCGGTGCTGCCAGCAGGCTGTCCAGCACCTGCGCCGCCGCCGCGTACTTGCCGAAGGGTGCACTCACCTGGACGCCCTGCACCTCACCCTGTACCTGCGCGACCATCTCCTGTGCAATCAGCACACCTTCCGCCCGGGCCGCTTCGGGTGAGGCTGACCGAGCCATGCGCTCGATGATCTCGTCCGGCATGCTGACCTTCAAATCCCTTTTCATAAACTCCGCGTTCTTTGCACTCGTCAAAGGCCATATTCCTGCAATCACCGGTATGCGAAAGCCCTCGATGCGCCGCAGAAACTGCTCCAGCAAACGCAGGTCAAAGACAGGCTGCGTGATGCAGAACTCCGCGCCTGCCTCCACCTTATGTTCAAAGCGTCGAATCTCTTCGTCGATGTCGGCGACGCCAGGATTTGCGGCGACAGAGAGGGTGAAGCCGGTCGAACCCGTAATTGGGTTCTTCCCAATATCCAGACCATGGTTCAGATCGCGCACAATCCGCGTCAGCCCAATGGCATCCACATCAAAGACCGCCGTCGCATCCGGGTAGTTGCCAAGCTTCGGCGGATCCCCCGTGAGGCAGAGAATGTTCTTGAGCCCCATCGAAGCTGCACCGAGCAGATCGCTTTGTATGCTCAGAACGTTCCGGTCGCGGCAGGTGTAATGCAGCACCGTCTCGATCCCGACCTGCTGCTGGATCTGCACGCACAGGCTCTGCGCACTCATCCGGGCACTCGCGCGCGGTGAATCCGGCACGTTGATCGCATGCACGCCAAGCTGGTGTAGATAGGCCGCGCCTTCGACTTCACGGCTCGAGTCGATCCCCCGCGGCGGCACGATCTCAACCAGAGTGCAGAACTCACCCGCGGCAATCATGGCGCCGATGCGTGACCGGTCCTGCAAGGCCGGCGGCTCGGTCTTGGGAGGCTCGGTCTGACTGCCTGCTGTGGCCGCGTCCTCGGCCTCGACGCCCTCCGTCTGCGCTTCCATCGCCCGCATCGCACCGCGCATCGCACGAATGTGGCTCGGCGTCGTTCCACAGCATCCGCCCACAAAGCTTGCGCCCGCCTTCCTGAACTTCCGCGCAAAGCTCGCCATATACTCGGGCGAGGTCATGTAGATCGATCGCCCATCGACCGATCGCGGCATGCCCGCATTCGGCATCGCCGCCAGCGGCAGCGAGACCACCTTCCGCATGCGCTCAATCACGCTGAGCACAATCGCCGGCCCTGAGCTGCAGTTGCACCCAATAGCATCCGCGCCCCACGCCTGCATGCGCTCGGCCGCCGTCTCTGCGGTCTCACCCTCCAGGCACGCCCCGGCTTCATCGACCGTCAGCAGCACGATAAGCGGCAGCTCCGGCGCCTCCGCCTTCGCCGCGCGGATCACCTGCTCCGCCTCATCAAGAGATGCGATCGTCTCCGCAATCAGCAGGTCCGCGCCGACACCCGGACCTCCCTCCGCCAGGGCCCGCACCTGCTCTGTGAACGCGGCGCGTGCCTCCTCCCGGGTTAACTTCCCGTGCGGCTCCAGCCGCACACCAAGCGGTCCGATTGCGCCGGCGACAAACGCGGTAACCGACTGCTTCTCCGCGATCTGGCGCACGCTCTCCCGCGCCAGCCGCACCCCTGCCGCGTTGATCTCGCGTGTCTTCGCCTGCAGCCCGAACCGCTCCAGCCGCACGGAGTTCGCGCCAAAGGTGTTGGTCTCGATCATCTCCGAGCCCGCCTGCAGGTACTCGGCATGTACCGTCCGAACCAGGTCCGGCTGCGACAGATTCAGCTCGTCATAGCAGCGGTTGATGAATACCCCGCGCGAGTACAGCATCGTTCCCATCGCACCATCGCACAGCACGGCCCGGCCCGAGAACAGAGTGTCCGTCGCCTTCACCACTGCGGCCGCCACGGGTTGAATGCTTTCAAGTGCAGCTGACATGAGGATCCTTGCCTTGCACCTGACCTTCGCAACACACGCGAGCAGGCCGGCGTCTCTGCCATGGTAAAGGCAGCGGCAACCCGCCGTCCAAACCGCGACCGGTCACCATCGGCGATCCCCTTCGTCCCACAGTAGGCAGGGTCCGTTTTGGTATACTCGCGTCACATCACAGAGCCCGCGATCGACGTGTTTGAGCGGGCTCGGAGCATCTCCTCTTGAAGATCAGAAGTTCGCGGTTTCAGTCGTTCCGTACACAGTTCGCTCACCTGCTTTTGCTCGGCTTTGCGACCCTGACGCTCTGTTCCTGCGGACCGCAGTACTACAAGTTCCCTGAATACACCTTTGCGAACCGTCCTATCCCGCCCAGCAAACTCGCCAATCGCGTCATGGTCTCGGTCAGCGCGGATGGCTCCACAGGCGGTCTCACCGTACTCGATGCCAAGCGTGATATCCGCGGCAATATTCAGAACACGGTGCGCAACTACACCATCAGCGGCTACTCCTCGGGTTATCCCAGCACCATCCTCAGCTTCCCGGAACAGGTTCGCGGCTATGTTTACTCGAACTCTGACGGATCGCTCTTCAACGTCAACTACGGGACAGAGGCCGCCGCCAGCGCGACCGGCCTGCCTACAGGATCACGCTCCTCCTCCGTTGCTGTCTCGCAGGACTTCCTCGATGTGTACGCCGCCCAGGAGACTACCGGTCAACTCATCGTCTCTGACGGTAATCCGCCCGCCTTTTCCTACCATCTCAATCTGCCGGGCGTGTACAAGGTCGCGGTCAACCGCGGAAATACTGTCATCCTCGCCATGGTTCGCAACTCGAACCAGCTCTTCCGCGTCGTCCGTCTCAATGCCAATCAGGCCAACCCGCCCGGCTACATCGACTGCCAGCCCATCAACAATCCGGTCTTCTGCGTCGTGCCCGTAAGCGGCACCTACGATCGCCCGGTCGATGCCTACTTTTCCCTCGACGGCACCACAGCCTATGTCTTGAACTGCGGCCCCGAATGCGGCGGCCAGATCGCCAGCGTCAGCGTTCTGCTGCAGGCGCCGTTGAACTATAAAACCATCCCGGCCGTCTCTCCCGAACCCAGCCCCGTCTCTGCCAGCATCCCCGTTCCGGGCGGCGTGACCACCGCCCTCGCCGATGCCGATACCCTCTACGTGGCCGGTCAGCAACAGCTTGCCGATGGTCTGTTCACCGGAAATCTCAGCACCATCAGCCTTGCCTCGAACACGATCACGGGCACCTACGGCATCTCAGACGGCTATCACAGCAAGCTGCTCTTCGCCGACGACAACACGCTCTGGATCGGCTCGCAGGCCTGCTCCGGCGGTGAACGCGCCAGGCTGAATCAGAATGCGAACTGCCTGACCCGCTTCGACCTTGGCGCAAAAGCAGCGCAGATAGTGCCGGCCGTTACACCCGGCGGAGCCGCTACAGTTCCCTACCCCAACGACAACCTCGACCCGTACTATTACGGAAGCCTTACCGGCCTGTGCTGGGTACAAAACTTCCACAAGGTCTACACGGCCTATGGCGGGCAGGTGCACGCCTTCAATACAGCCGACGGGTCCGAGATCAACAACACACTCATCACGGTGCAGGGGACCGCTCTCGACGTCGCCTACATGGACGCCGTCACCAACGCCGCCAACTGATGCAACATCCTGATCTCACCGCGAACGCGGGCGCAATCGACATCCTCGCAATCGCAGCGCATCGGGACGACGTGGAGCAGACCTGCGGTGGCACTCTGCTCGTCATGCAGGCTCGTGGTTGGCGTACCGGCATCCTCGATCTCACCCGGGGCGAGTCCGGCACCCGTGGATCCGCGGTGGAGCGTGAGGCCGAGGCCATCGCGGCCGCCACCATCCTCCGTGTCGCCCACCGCGAAGCTCTGGATCTGCCGGACGGCAACGTGCAGAATACCTACGAGAACCGGCTGAAGATCGCCGCCGTTCTCCGCCGTCTCCGTCCCCGCGTCGTGATCCTTCCGTACTGGCAGGGCCGTCACCCGGATCATTACACCTCGGCCTCACTCGGGTATGAGGCCTGTTTTCTCAGCGGCCTCTCCCGCGTGGATCTCCCCGGCGGCGACGCCCCGCACCGGCCCTACAAGATCCTCTACGCGTCGCTCTACGCGGACGTTCGGCCAACCTTTACGGTCGACATCAGCCCCTTCATCGAAACCCGGTTGCAGGCCCTGCTCGCCTACCGGTCGCAATACGCCAGGCAGGACCAGGGCGGCGCTCTCTTTGTCCCAGAAGAAGAGATCCGTGAACGAACCTTCGCCACGGCACGGCACTATGGCCTGCTCAGCGGCGTCCGCTACGCCGAGCCGTTTGTCCAGAAAGAGGTCGCCTTGGTAGACGACCTTATAACGCTTCCTGTGGCCTCGATCTGACCTGGCCCTTAAGCGCTCATCGCCGCCGGCGCTCGTTCACCAGCGCCGACGCTGCGACCACTCCGGTCTCGACCAGTGTCTCAACTACCTTCGTCGCTGCGATCACACGCGTGTTCCCGCTGCGCTTCGCCTCGTACAGAGCCGCATCGCTCTCGTCCACCATCAACTGCCAGTTCCATCCGCAGTGGTCGCTGCAGCTGGCGCCAAAGCTCGCCATCACCGAGACGACCTCGCTTCGGTAGCGCACCTCGAGCCGGGCGATCTGATCGCGCAGCCGCTCCGCCACAATCACCGCCTCGGCCAGATCTGTATCCGGCAGCAGGATGCAGAACTCGTCCCCACCCATCCTCGCCACTGAGTCGCGATCGCGGAGCGCCTCCTGCAGGCTGGCAGCAACTGCCTGCAGCACCGCATCGCCACCGCTGTGCCCGAGCCGGTCATTCACCCGCTTCATCCCGTCCAGATCCATCATCAGCACTGAGAGCCGCCCCTGCCGCCGCATGGATCGGCCAGTCTCACGGATGGCAATGCGCTTAAAGGCCCAGCGGTTCAGCAGGCCGGTCAGCTCGTCGATCTGCGCCCGCCACAGCAGCTCGATCCGTTGCTTGCCGGCCGCGATAAATGTGAATCCAAAGGTCGTCGCCCCGCCCGAGACCAGGGCGCCCGCCAGGCATACCGTCGATGTCTGCTCCAGAGCTCTGGCATAGTTCGGCGAGCCGAAGTGCAGAACCACCACCGCCCGCAGCAGGTAGGACAGCGCATAAACCAGCATGGACACGCCGGCAAAACGTCCCGCCAGTTCTACGCCCTCGCCCGAAAAGCTGAAGAGTGCCGATGCCGTCAACGCCGCCTGTATGCCAACGACCGTGCTGACGAGCAACATAAGAACGGGATAGGACGTATGCAGCTGCGAGAGGACCATGGCTCCGCTTACCGTCAGCAGCACAAGCACGATCTGCAGCCGCCACAGCAGCTTTGGCCGATCCAGCTGCTCGGCAAAGCTGCGGTGCAGCATAGCCAGCGCTGCCACCGTCAGTACCGATGCACCCGCACCGGTCCGCATGTCTGCAGAAGGGCCGAACAGCGCGAGCGCCAGAGCCATGGCACGCATGGCGCTTGACCCGGCAAACCACACCGCGGACTGAACCCCGCCAAACAGGCGCATACCTACCATCGCCGTGACGAAGTACAGCGTGAACATAATGAGCGTCGCCAGTTCCAGCGCCTGTACAGAACTCACGGGCGGGCTCCGCAAGAGATTCTCTTCCCTGTCCCATGCGCGCCCGAGATGGAACTCCTTCTGCTCAGCCTGCTCCCTGTCCCTGGTCGCACAAGATCCCCTACGCTTTGGCCGTACTCCACCGCAAAGTCTGCCACTCCAAACAGAGCAGGAAGTCTGGCAACGTTCCCTCGCCACCCAGGTGTTCGCTATCCGCTCTGCCCTGCAGACATCTTATCGTCGACAAACCGAACTAGATCATCGCTCACATACTTTTCAGGATCGAAGTACAGTACCTTCGATCGTCGCAGGATGCCTTCAAGAGATCTCTGCCAGGCGACCTCCGTGCCCCCTCGTCGCGCCATCAGAATCAGGTCGGCACGATCAAGGTAACGCCGGGCGGATCCCTTGAAATCCTCAACAGCAGGATCGAGCACAGAGAGAAATAGATCGGGCTGAATGAACTGTAGCAGGCTGTTGGATTCAACAATCACATTGCCTCCCTCCGCAATCTCCCGGCGCAAGCGCGGCATGGCTTCAAAGAGCTCTCCCTGCTGTGTGCGAACCCACAGAGACCGTTTCGCTCCTGCCACCAGGTATCGCGAACTATCTGACACTCCGGATCGGTCACGCTCCTCTGTAAACGCCACGGAGTGATCAGCCGTCGCGCAATCACAGTCCTTGCCATTCGCGGAGCAGATGCCGTGGCCGTACTGCGTGATCTTGATCGCGGTCCACTCCCTCTCTCGAAGCGCTGCGATCAGACCCGCCACTACGCTCGTCTTTCCGATGTTCCGGGTACTTCCACCCACAATCACCAACGCCATAGCTGCCCTCTACTCCAAGTCCCGTTTCAACCGGGCAAGCTCGCGCAGATACTGCTGCAGCGGTCGCGCCGGAATGCCCCAGAAGATCTGCCCCGCGCCTTGCAGATTCTTATTCGAAGGTACGCCGGCCTTCGCTCCCAGGATGACTCCCGCACCGATCATGACATGATCCGCGATACCTACCTGTCCGGCTATCACGGCTCCGTCCCCGATCGTGCTCGAGCCGGCTACGCCCGTCTGCGCCGCAATTACGACGTTGTGCCCGACCGTGCAGTTATGCGCGATGTGCACCAGATTATCGATCTTCGTTCCGCGGCCGATACGCGTCTCGCCCAGCGCTCCCCGGTCGATCGTGCAGTTCGCCCCGATGAACACGTCCTCTTCTATGACCAGGCGTCCACGCTGCGGAAACTGAACGTACTCGCCCGTCTCTCCATCCCGCACGAATCCGAAGCCCGCCGAACCCAGAACCGCGCCCGCTTTGACAGAAACATTCCGCCCCAGAGAGGTTCCCGCATGCACAACCACACGGGCGTCCAGTTGACATCCATCCCCAAGCACCACGTCCCTCTCAATCACGACCCCCGGTCCGATCCGCACCCGCTCGCCCATCCGGCAGTCGTCCGCAACGATGGCAGTCGGATCGATTGTGCGGCCCTCAAAGGGCGGCAGCAGGCGCGAACCGGCCCGCGCGAACGCGAGACGCGCATCCTTCACCCAGAGAATCCTCTGCCCCCCTGCATGCCGGCTCAGGAATGTACCGCCCCGCTCCCGAGACTCACCCCAGAACTGCTCACGCAGTTGCTCATTCGCCAGAATGGCTCCGGCCTGCGACTCGAGCGCGTGGGCGAGAGACGCCGCATCCTGGGCAAAGACGATGTGTCCACTCCCCGCGGTCTGTGAAGAGGCTACCCCTGTAAGGGCGGCCCTGTACCCGTCTTCAGCAGCGTCACGGGCGGCAGAGACGAAAGCGGCAAGCTCGTCGAAGGTCATCATCGATCCTGATCCTCTTCGTCAGCATGCCGGCTCACACGTACACCCCAGGTTCACCCGGCGGCCGCGTCTTCCATCGGCGATGCATCCAGAGCCACTGCTCGGGAAAGCGGCGTATGTAGTCCTCAAGAACCGCGGTGAAGCGCGCCGTATTCGTGCTGGCGTCTCGCTCCCCATCCTCGGTGCTGTCGATCGCGAGTTCCTCACCGAAATGCAGGCGATAGCGGCCGCCAGGCTCTTCCAGCAGAAAGCCCGGCAGAACCGCGGCCCCGGTCTTCCGGGCAATCCGCGCCAGACCCGATCCCGTGCACGCGGACACGCCGAAGAAAGGAACAAATGTACCCTGCGGCGGCGTCATATTCGTGTCCATCAGGATCCCGACCGTGCGGCCGGCCTTCATCTCCGAGATCAGACCGCGGGCAAAGTCATCTTTATGCAGAACACGATTGCCATGCATGCAACGGATCGCGTTGACGTACCGGTCGACCAGCGGATTATCCAGTCGCCGGATCACCATACCCATTGGGAACCCCATCATCGCGTGAAAGAAGCTCGAAAGCTCCCACGCGCCAAGATGCCCCGTCAGCACCAGCACACCTCGTCCCCTGCTGCTGGCCCGCTCGAAGTGCTCGAGTCCCTCATACGCAATAAGCTTGCTGATCGTTTGTCGGTCGTAGCCGGCCATGAGCGCGAACTCCGCCAGATGGTGGCCAAGCTGACGGTACTCCGCTCGCAAAATCCGCTCGCGGTCGGCCTCCGTCGTGGAAGGAAACGCGATCTGCAGATTCCGGCGACCCACCGCGCGCAATCGACGGAGCAGTCGAAAGGCAGCTGCGCCGCAGAGTGCGCCAAGCGCGCGCGAGGCATCTCGCGGCAGACTGCTTAGCACACCAAGAACCATCCGGACCGCGGCGTACGCGATCCACTGCGGGGTCGTCGCTCGTCCCGCTCGCCTGCTGCCGGAAACGGTAAGCGTCTGTGTTGTGCTGTGCGCGATCAAGAGTACCCCGCATTCGAAGTGCGCTCAAAGGGCGATGGGCGGCCGCAGGGGCCGCCCATCAAAGTGTCGATTCCCAAATAGAGCTACTCGTTCTTGGCATTCTTCGATGCGACAAAGAACTTCGCGACGGTGCGCACAAAGCCCAATGCATCTGCGGGCGTCTTCTGATTGCCCTTCAGCACTGTCTCGAACGGCAGATCCGCACCGTAGAACGTACGGGTGTCATCCTGGTTCTGGGACAGAACCGTTCCATCCAGATCAATACCCGCGAATAGGCCCTTCGACCGGGAGTAGCTAAGGAACTCAGCATTGAGCTTCCAATCCGTACCAGCCTGCGCGTTGCGACCGACAGGACCGGCCGATGCGGCAGCGTCGCCACCCAGCTTGAACTTGTTCTTCAGCATCTCCTGCAGGCCGTTCTGATTCATGGCTACCAGAACCAGATCCGTGGCCTGCCCGCCAATCTGAAAGCCAAAGCTGCCGCCGGTCAGCTGAACAAACACCGGAGCGCTCCATCCACGCGCCGTCCTGCACGTCGCAGCGCCTTGGCCGTACTGTGCGCCTACCAGGAAGGCACCTTTCTTGAAGCTGGGAATTACAACGACACACGACGCCCCGGCCAGAATGTTGCTTGGAATTCCCTTGTCCGGAGTTGCCATAATCTCGCGAATCACCGCGCTCGCATCCCTGAGCCGTCCGTCAAGCTTCGCTTTGTCCGTTGCTCCAAAAGCAGACATGGACGTAGCCGTCACAATAAGGCCGCAGATCGCAGCCGCAAATTTCTTCATAAACAAAGTCCTCTTTCATCAATCGATGACATCACTTCTTGCTCTCAGCCGACCGAATTGATTGGCGTGACAGACTTTATGATGTCATGAACTTTGCAGGAGTTGTTCTCGCAGCGGCTCGGAAGCAAAAAATAGGGGCCGCTCATAGCCCTTCGGCTACTTTGCGACCCCTCTCCCAGGTCTGTGTTGCTGGCACCTAGACTCTCCCCTATCTCTCGTCCCTGCAACGGTACGGAGGTCTATAGACCTGCCACCAGACCTGCCAGCCACACACGTGGCATCAACAAGGGCCAAGCGTTGGGAATCAGTCAAGCAGCTTCAGCCGGGTGGCTTCGACACTCAGCGCCGTTCGGTTCGTGACACCCACCTTGCGCATAAGCCGGCCTACGTGCGCCTTCACAGCAGAGGCATCAATCGCCAGCTCGGCCGCGATCTCCTTGTTCGACGATCCTGTGCCAAGCTTGCGAAGAACATCCTTCTCCCTCGGTGTCAGAACCGGTACCGCCTTCTCCTTGCGCTGCTCCTCCATGCCACGGTCGATCAAGCGCGCCAGTACCTTTCGCGGTGCCCACACCGAGCCATCCAGAACAATCCTGATCGCCATGCGGATCTCCGCCTCAGACGCGCTATGCGTCAGGTACCCTTTGGCACCGGCCCCGATCACGCGCTCCACATAAGCCGGATCCTCCTCGACCCCTACCACCAGCAGGCGCGCCGCCGGCTGTACCTTCTGAAAGGCATCGATCAGCTCGAACAGCAGTTCGGTGCACGTTGCATCAATCACAATCAACGCGAGCCGCTGCACCGCCTCGGTCGTCGTCTCGTCGAGTGGCACAAGATCAATGCCAGTCTCGGTCGGGAACATTGTCTTCAGACCCAGAAATCGCAGCGGGTCCGACGCAACAATCCCGAAGCGCTGTCGCGCTGTGTCTTTCTCTTCAAGCAAAGCAGGCTACCTCGTACACAGAGTGAGATCGTCCCGGGTCTGCCTGCGCACGCGGCAACCCTTTCCGGCCGCCGCGCAGAGCACCTCTGGGCACGAAACGCACAGCTAAAGCTTTGGCAGAACGATTCCCTGCTGGTTCTGGTACTTTCCGCGACGGTCCGCGTAGCTCACCTCGCACGCCTCGTCCGACTGAAAAAACAAAATCTGACACAGACCTTCGTTCGCATACACCTTCGCTGGCAGCGGAGTGGTATTCGAGATCTCGAGCGTCACAAAGCCTTCCCACTCCGGCTCGAACGGCGTCACGTTCACGATGATCCCGCAGCGGGCATACGTGCTCTTTCCCACACAGATTGTCAGCACATCTCTGGGAATCTTGAAGTACTCGATCGACCGCGCGAGCGCAAAGGAGTTCGGCGGCACAATCACGCTCGGCGCCTCCACCGTCACGAACGACCGTTCATCAAACGCCTTGGGATCGATGATGGCACTGTTAACGTTTGTGAATATCTTGAACTCGTCCGAGACCCGCAGGTCGTACCCGTACGACGAGAGTCCGTACGAAATCACGCCTTCCCGCACCTGTTTCTCACTGAACGGCGCGATCATTCCATGCTGCAGAGCCTGCTCGCGAATCCACCGGTCACTCTTGATCGCCACTGTTCTCCATCCCCACACTCGTCTGAAGCGCCCCGGAAAGCTGGAACTCACGCCCCCCTTTTGGCCCGTTGATCCGACCGGCGCGCTCTTTCGTTGACAACGGACAGGTGAGTTTCTAACATCACGGTACTACACGCATCGGTCCCCTCCCCCCGTTACGGAATCCAGAGCGAAGGATCGTATCTCAGATGATCAAGCAAGACCTTATACAGCGGGTTGTCGAACGCACCGGACTGCCGCGCACCAAGGCGGAAGCAGCGGTTGACGCCATCTTTGAAAGCATGAAACGGTCGCTGGTCGAAGGAGATCGCATCGAGCTCCGTGGCTTTGGTGTCTTCACTGTCAAACCAAGAAAAACTGGTATCGGCCGCAATCCACGGACCGGCGCTGAGGTATCCATCGCGCCCGGAAAAGCCGTTCGCTTCAAGCCCGGCAAAGAACTCCATCTGCTGAACTAGGGGCCGGTCTGCCCACCACCGGCCTTCACATCAGGCGAACCGCATCCACATCCACCATCACCGCCCGTCGGGGAATGCCCTGCGCCTCGGCATACGCCAGCATGCCGCGAACCGCGTCTCCCAGCACCGTGCGCGACTCCGCCTTCAGTACGAAATGAAAGCGATAGATCCGCTTGAGTCGCGAGATGGGAGCCACCGCCGGCCCCAGAACGCGCAGCGTCTCCACCTTGGCCCGGCCAAACCAGCGCCCCAGCTCCGCCGCCCATCCCGCCGCCTCCTCCAGCTGCTCACTCTGCACCAGGATGTTGGCCAGCACGGTAAACGGCGGATAGTGCATCCATCGTCGAAACTGCATCTCCTTGGCCACGAAACCCGTGTAGTCATGCCGCTGCGCGCACTGGATCGCGTAGTGCTCCGGATGGTAGGTCTGCACCAGCACACGCCCCGGCAACTCTCCGCGGCCGGCTCGGCCGGCAACCTGCGTCAACAGCTGAAATGCCCGCTCGGATGCGCGAAAGTCCGGCAGCCCCAGCGCCAGATCCGCGCCCACCACGCCGACCATCGTCACCCCATGGACGTCATGCCCCTTCGCAATCATCTGCGTCCCTACCAGCAGGTTGATCTCACCGGAGTGCAGCCGCGCCAGCAGGCGCTCCATGTCACCTCTGCCCCGTACCGTGTCGCGATCCATGCGGCCGATCCGCGCACCCGGAAACAACTCCTGCAGGCGCTCCTCACCCTGCTGCGATCCGGCACCGAGGTAGTACAGGTGCTCGCTCTGGCACTTCGGACACCGCTCCGGCACGCTCCGTCGTGAGCCGCAGTAGTGGCACTCCAGCCGCTGCCCCGGTTCTGCCTGCAGGCTGCCGCCTACCTGCTTATGGAATGTCATCGAGATCGCGCAGTTCTCGCATTCGATCTTCTCGCCACAGCTCCGGCAGAGAGCCACAAACGAGTACCCTCGCCGGTTCAACAGGATCATCGCCTGCTCTCCACGATCGAGCGTCGCCTGCGTCTCGGCGAGCAGCTGTCGCGAAAAAATCTCCTCCTTGCCGACCTCGCGGAACTCCGTCCGCATATCTACCAGCTCCACGGCCGGCAGCGGCCGGTCCGCCACTCGCGAAAGCATTTCGATCCGGACATAGCGGCCTCGCTCCGCATTTGCCCAGCTCTCGAGTGAAGGCGTCGCCGATCCCAGCACCAGCACACACTCCGCCAGCTTCGCCCGCATCACCGCCACGTCCCGCCCGTGGTAGCGCGGCGTCTCCTCCTGCTTGTAGCTGCCGTCCTGCTCCTCATCGACGATCACCAGCCCCAACCGCACCATCGGCGCAAACACCGCCGATCGTGTCCCCACCACCACCCGTGACTCCCCGCTCCGGATCCGGCGCCACTGCTGCGCCCGCTCATCCGGCGTCAGAGCGGAGTGCAGCAGCGCAACCTCCCCGCCGAACGCAGCAAACATCTGCCCCGCCATCGCCGGCGTCAACCCGATCTCCGGCACCAGCAGCATCGCCGACCGGCCCGCCGCCAGCGTCCGCTGCATCGCCGCCACGTACACCGCTGTCTTGCCGGATCCCGTTACGCCGTACAGCAGGTGCGGCTGAAACCCACCTTTCTCCATCGCCGCAACAATCACCGCCAGAGCCTCGGTCTGCGCCTCGTTGAGCGTGTGCTCGTGCGCGCTTCGCTTTCCCTCCATGCCGACGCCGCCCAGCCGGAACGCCGTCTCTTCCTCCTCCAGCCGCACCAGCCCTCGCCGCACCAACGTGCCCAGAGTCGACTCCGGCACACCCGCCTGCGTCAGCCGCTCCCGCAGAGTCCGTACGTGCTGCCGTCCCCCGCGCGCCGCCAGCTCCGCCAGCACACCCATCTGATTCGCGTTCAGCTTCGGCAGTCGCACATCGTCCACCAGCACCGCGACGCGATCCACCCTCCGCGCATCCCGTGTATCCGCAACAGCCTCGCGCGTCAGCCATCGCTTGCGTACCATGCCTTCGAGCAGCGCCTTCCCCGCACCCGTCGCAGACCGCAGCGCGCTCGCCTTCGCGGCCTCACCCGCCTCAAGGTAGTTCAGCACCGCATACTCCCGGTTTTGCTCCTCAGGCGTTAGCCGTGACCGCCGCGACGACCCCTTCTCCGCACCGTCGTACAGCACCGTCCGGCCCTTCTCCGCAATCCGGTACACCCATTGCCGGCGCACCTCTGCCATCAGCGGCAGCATGCCACGCAGCACCTCGCCAAGCGGCGCGACGTAGTAGCTCGCAATCCATCCCGCCAGTCGCATCAGCTCCTCCGGCAACAGCGCCTCCGGGTCAAGCACCGCCTGCACCGGTTTCGCCTCAAGCCCCTCCGGCAGCGGCGTATCGTGCACCCGCACCACCACGCCCATCAGCCTCTGCCCGCTGAACGGCACCAGCACCCGCGCACCGACCATCGCCACCCGCTCCCCGACCGCATATGTAAACAGCCGGTCAAGCGGCACCGGCAACGCAACATCGCAGAACAAGGCCATCCCCCAAGCTTATCGCCACGAGCACAAAGCTTCTATCGATACCGTAGGCCGGCCGCGTCATCGCTACCACGGACCCACCGCGAAGCAGGGTGCCCGATACAAACAAGCCACCGCGAAGCGAGATGCCCCGAACACAAAGCAAGCCACCGCAAGGCAGGGTGCCCCAACACAAAGCAAGCCACCGTGAAGCGGGGTGCCCCATCCATACCGCGGCCCTTCGCGGGATGGGTGGGCTCCACTTCGCCGAAGGCAAACCCACCGCTTTCCCGCCTGCAAGCGAAGCGAGCAGGCACGCCCACAAGCAGGTATCCTTACCCTTGCCGCCATGCCTAAACGCCTGCTCGCCCTGCTCGTCTTCATTCCGATGTTCCTTATCGCGAACTACGTGCGCAACAACCATCAGCCCTCGGCAAACTCGCCGGAGACCCGCACGACCGACAACCGGCAGGATGATCGCTCCTCCGGCGCTGCCCGCGACGACCACAGGTCGGGCAGCAATCGCGAGGCGGAGCCCTCGGGTAGCCGGAGCGACACTCGTCGCAGCCACGGCCGAGAGAGCGGCGGAGCCTCCGACCGGCCCGGCACCTTTGACTTCTACCTGCTCAACCTCTCCTGGTCGCCAGAGTTCTGCGCCACGCATCCCGGCAAGCCCGAGTGCGCCGCCAGACCGGGCTTCGTCCTTCACGGACTCTGGCCGCAGAACAACGATGGCACCTATCCAGAACACTGTTTTGACGCCGCCGGCCCGGCAGATCCCTCCGCCTTCCGCGACCTCTTCCCCGATGCCGGTCTGCTTCGTCACGAATGGTCCACCCACGGCACCTGCTCAGGCCTCGCACCCGAAGCCTACTTCGCGCAGGCCCGCTCTGCCTTCCACGCCATCGCCATTCCGAACACTCTCTCCAGCCTCAATCACCAGACCTCCTCCACCCCGGACGAGATCCTCACGCAGTTCGCGCACGCCAACCCTGCAATCCCTCGTGAGAGCCTCGCCCTGAGCTGCGGCAACAACTATCTGACCGCCGTGGAAGTCTGCCTAGACCGCAGCCTGCATGCCACAGCCTGTTCCAACATCCGCTCCTGCCGCGCCAACAGCATCCGCATCATCCCACCCGGCGGCGTTAATCAGTAGCTGTTCGCCGCACCGTTCAGTCCCAGCCCCGTTTTGTTGTCATCCCGTAGGGATCTGCTGACCCCTTTTGTTGTCATCCCGTAGGGATCTGCTGTTGTCCTTGCTCGCTCGCGCATCATTCGAGAACTCTGCGACGCAGACTACCCCTTCGCCGCAGCCTTCAACCCCAGCCCCCTTTTGTTGTCATCCCGTAGGGATCTGCTTTTCTACCTCAAACGTCTGGCCGCCCCATGACGCTTCCTTGCAGGCTCTGCATCCGCAGCGACGCAGACTACCCCTTAGCCACACCCTTTCATCCCAGCCCCTTTTGTTGTCATCCCGTAGGGATCTGCTTTTCTCCCTCAAACGGCTGGCCGCCCCATAACTCTTCTTTGCAGGCTCTGCATCCGCTGCGACGCAGACTACCCCTTCGCCGCAGCCTTCAATCCCAGCTCCGCCATCACCATCTGCAGATCCTTCCACGCCTCACCCTTCTGCCGCGGGTCCCGCAGCAGAAACGCCGGATGGTACGTCACCACCAGCTTCGCTCCCCGGCAGCCGTGCCAGCGTCCACGCAGCGAACTCAGCGACTGCTTAACCCCCAGCAGGTACGTCGCCGCCGTCGATCCCAGCGCCACCACCACCTTCGGCTGCACCACATCCATCTGCTCCAGCAAAAACTGCGAGCACGTGTTCGCCTCAACCGGCTCCGGAGCCCGGTTCCCCGGCGGCCGGCACTTCACGATGTTGGCGATGTACACCTGCTCCCGCGTCAGCCCCATTGCACCGATCATGTTATTCAGCAGCTGCCCTGCCTTGCCTACAAACGGCAGACCGCTCGCGTCCTCATCGGCCCCCGGGCCCTCACCAACAAACAAAATCCTGGCGTTCGCGTCTCCGTTGCCGAACACGATCGTGTGCCGTCCCGCATACGCCAGCGGACAGCGCGTACAGTCGCCGATGCGCTCTCGGATCAGGGTCAACGCCGCAACTTTGTCCTTTGCGGCAACGCGCACCTCAGGCAGAGGCGCTAGATCATCGAACGGAATTGGCTTTGGAATCGAACTCTCCAGGATCGGTTCGGCCGTCATCAGCGGCACGCGCGGATCGATCATCCCGGCCCCAGCTGCGGGCCGCATCGTGAGCAGTGGTGCAACAGCCGGCCGCTCCGTAACCCGCCTGATCGTCTCCGGTGCCGGAAGGGGAGCCGCCTGTACCACCTGCGCCGTAACGGCACTCTCGCCCAGCAACTCCGCAACGGACAGAGTTCCTGCCTCGCCGTGACGGTACATCTCATAGATTCCGAGATCGCGCAGATAGCTCACGAAATCCCGGATCCGTTCCGCATCTACGGCCATTCCGCGCTCCGGCTACGAGAGTGGCTCGACTGCGGCCGGCATCTCCAGCACGGTCGCGCCGGACTTCTTCGCACCAAAGCGGTAGCTGACCTGGCCCTGCTCAATCTCATCCTGCGCCACACGGCAGGCCTTCATCGACTTGCTCGCGATCATCGCCGGCGCACCGTTCTGCAGCTGCCGTGCCCGTCGCGCCGCACCCTTCACCAGGCTGTATTTGTTATGAAGTACCTCGTCCGCTGTCGTCATCCGTACACCCCCGTCTCAAGACTCTATCGCACCCCAAACCGCGGTACCAGAGAAACCGCACACCACCCCATCGGCCAATCGGGTATAGACCAGTACGTACCTAGCGAAAGCGATCCAGCACCGGCCGCAGCCGTCCCGTATCTGCGCCGCCCGACAAACACGTCTCCGCCAGCGCACGTAACGATCCATTCTCGCCGCGCGCCGTCAACACGATCGAGCGCAGCTCCGCCACCGCATGATCGAGAACGTCATTCACCAACGCATACTTGTAATCCCATATGCACAGCATCTCCTGCCGGGCCTGCGCCAGCCGTCGCGCAATCACAGCCTCTTCCGTCACATGCTCCGCCTGGCTGCGGTTCCGCAGCCGCATCTCCAGCACCTCCGGGCTCGGCGGCACGATGAAGATCGACACGGCCGCAGGCAGCGCCTGCATCACCTGCAGTGCGCCCTGCACATCGATATCCAGCAGCAGATCCTTGCCGACCGTCTTTGCGTGATCGAGCGCACTGCGTGCCGTCCCGTAGTAGTTGCCAAAGACCTCCGCCCACTCCAGAAACTCGCCCGCATCAATCATCGCCTTGAACTGCTCGCGCGTCGTGAAGTGATACTCGCGGCCATCTTCCTCAGACCCGCGCGGCTGCCTGGTCGTATACGAGATCGAAAAATCCAGACCCTCCACCAGCGTCCGCAGCTGACTCACCAGCGTCGACTTGCCCGATCCCGAAGGCGCCGAAATGATGAACAAGATCCCCGCCATATCTCCGTCGTTCCCATTCCCTCTCGCACCGCTCTCACGAGTATGCAGCAGACCCGGCAGATCGCGCCCCGCGTGCGTCACTCCCGCGGCCTGTTAGTCGCTATCCGTGTAGCTCTCGATTGCCATCCGTGTAGCTCTCGATTTCCATCCCGTATCGCTCTTGGTTGCCATACCATTCAACTTTGCGTATCGTCCCCTACTTTGGTTGTCATCCCGTAGGGATCTGCTGTTGTCTTTGCTCCCGTCCCGCGCATCAAGAAGTCAGCACTCCCCCAGACTCTTGAGGGAGCCCCCATCACTCCAGATTCTGCACCTGCTCCCGCGCGCGCTCTATCTCCGCCTTCATCTCAAGCCCCAGTTCAGTCAGCCGTAACCCGTCCGAACCCGCCGCGCTTCCCGTCTTCGCAAGCGTCGTGTTCGCCTCGCGGCTCAGCTCCTGCAACAGAAAATCCAGACGCTTCCCCACAGCTCCACCCGCGTCAAGAAGCTCCACAAAACGGTCAATGTGCGTCCGCAGCCGCACCAGCTCCTCTTCCACATCGCTCTTCTCCGCCAGCAGCCCTGCCTCTGTCAGCAGCCGTTCCTCGCTGACAGGGCCTCCATCCAGCAACTCGGCCAGCCGGGTTCGCAGACGCGTAAACTGCGCCAGACGCACCCCCGCTCGCAGCCCGCTCACCCCCTCGCTCAACGTCAGCAGACGCTCCATGCCGGCCCGCAGCTCCGTCGCCAGCGCCGCTCCCTCTTGTTCCCGAACCGCCTGCAGCTGCTCGATCGCCGGCTCCATTGCCGCCAGCACCGCCGCCGTCATCTCACCCTCCGGCGGCCGGCTTGCTCGCGTGTCCGTCGTCATCACCCCCGGCACACGCAGCAGCGCCGCCAGCTCCGGCTCCCGCACGAAGCCAAGCCGCTCCATCGCTGCGCGCAGACTGCCCACCAACGCCTCCAGCGCCTCCTCGTTGATCCGGTACCCTGCACTCACCCCACGCCCGATCTCGAGCGTCACATCGATGTGTCCACGTTCGAGCCGCGCCTTCAACATCCGCCGCATTTCTATCTCGAGCGCATCGCACCCACTCGGCAGGCGCAGCTGCAGATCCAGAAAGCGATGGTTCACACTCTTCATCGTCAGCGTAAAGGCCGTGCCATCCGCGAAGCTTCCCTCGCTCGCCGCAAAGCCTGTCATCGATCGCACACCGTTCAAGCGATTCCCTCCACGGCAGCCGGCTCCGCCAGATCGTCCTGCTCCGCATCCGCAAACTGCATCTCGTACAACCGCTGATAGCGTCCCCCGGACTGCACCAACTCCTCATGCGTTCCGATCTCCGCTATCCGCCCGTCCTCAATCACCGCAATCCGCTTCGCCCTCCGCACCGTAGAGAGCCGATGCGCAATCACAAATACCGTGCGTCCCTGCATGAGGTTTGCGAGCGCGGCCTGCACATACCGCTCGCTCTCCACGTCGAGCGCCGATGTCGCCTCATCCAGGATCAGGATCGGCGCATCCTTCAAAATCGCTCGCGCAATCGCAATCCGTTGCCGCTCTCCGCCACTCAGCCGTGTGCCCTTCTCCCCGATCACAGTGTCATACCCGTCCGGCATGCGCTCAATGAAGTCATGCGCCAGCGCCGCCTTTGCCGCCGCCTCCACCCGCTCGAGCGGCACATCCGGCCGGCCATACGCGATGTTGTTGCGCACCGTGTCGTTGAACAGCACCGTCTCCTGCGTCACCTTGCCGATCAGCTGCCGCAGTGACTCGATCGTCACATCGCGCACATCATGTCCATCGACCCGGATCGCACCCTCATTCACATCAAAGAAACGCGGCAGCAGATTCACTAGCGAGGACTTGCCCGCGCCGCTCGGACCCACCAGCGCGATCACCTCTCCGCGCTCCACCCGCAGATCGATGCCGTGCAGCACCTGCGTCACCTCGCCCTCGCTCGCGTATGCAAAGCCCACGCGATCAAAGGTGACCTCACGCTCAAATCCTCGCAGCGCAAATGCCCTTCGTTTCTCCGTCACGTCATCCTGCGCGTCCATGAAGCGGAAGATCTCTTCACTCGCACCGAGCGCCTGCTGAAAGCTGTTGTAGTAGAGCGCGAACTTGCGCACCGGGTCGTACAGCGTGAAGACCGCCACCAGAAAGGCAATAAACGATCCCGTCGTCATCGCATGCTGCTTGATGCGCTCCCGGCCCAGCATCAGCAGCAGCGCGATCGCCACCGATCCCAGCGCGTCCATCAGCGGCGAGCTGATCGCCTGCACACTCACCGACTTCAGATTAGCCCGAAAAAGCCGCGTGGCCGCCTGCCGAAAGCGCCGCATCTCCCAGCGTTCCATGCCGAACGCCTTCACAATCCGGTTGCCCGTAATCGTCTCGTGCAGAATGTTCTGGATCTCCGCCAGCTTGTCCTGCCCGCGCCGCGTCGTCTGCCGCACCCGCCTGCCGATCCGCCGCGCCGACAGAACAATCACCGGCACAAACAGCAGCAGCACCCACGCCAGCTTTCCCCCATACAACACCACCACGCCAATCAGGAACAGCAGCGTAAAGACCTGCTGCAGCAGATCGCCGAGTACGCTCGACATCGCAAACTGCACCTTCTCAATGTCGTTGATCAGCGTCGACAGCAGCGTTCCCGTCGCATGCTTCTGGAAGAACGCTACCGATCGTCGCAGCACCGCCTCGTACAGGTCGTTGCGCAGATCCGTAATCATTCCGAATCCTGCGTAGTTCACCAGGTACGTTCCTGCGTAATCGCACGCCGACTTCACCAGCGCCGATGCCACGAGCGCATATGCAACCACCGTCCATGCATTATGGAAGTGACTCGGAACCAGGACGTGCAGGTCCAGCGCGTGCGCCAGGTGCGGCACCTTGAACACCAGAACATCACGCGACAGGGGCGCATCGGGCGCGAGCACGTTATCGAAGATCGGCTTCACCAGCAGCACACGGAACGCCGCCATCGCGCCCACTACCGCCAGCAACACCACCGAGCCGAGCGACGAGAGCAGGTACGGTCGCATATACCCCAGCAGCCGCCATACTCGTCTCACGCTGCCGTCACCCTCTGGAATCGTCCTTGCATGGCTCTATTGTAGGGACTCCGCGAATGCCTCAGATCGCACCGCAATCGTTGTCGTCCCGCAGGGATCTGCTGTTGCCTTACTTCAAGCAATCAGCCACACAAGCAACCGCGCTGGCACGACCCTCACCGCGGCATATCCCGGTGCCCCGTCTTCACCCGGTACCCATCCACCGCGAGCCGCTTCTTCATCTCTTCGGCGATGAACACAGACCGGTGTTGCCCGCCCGTACACCCGAACGCCACCGTCAGGTAGCTCTTGCCTTCCTTGATGTAGTGCGGCAGCAGGAACTTCATCAGCTCCGACACCTTGTCCAGAAACTCCTGTGTCTGCGGAAACTGTCTGACATACTTCGCCACCTTGGGGTGCTTGCCCGTGAGTTTTCGAAACTCCGGCACAAAGTGCGGATTCGGCAGAAAGCGCACATCAAAGACCAGATCCGCCTCAGCCGGAACCCCATTCTTGAATCCGAAGCTGATCGTCGATACGGTCAGATTCCGATCGCTCTCTTCACGATCAAACTGCGCATTGATGTGCGCCTTCAGCTCATGCACTGTGAACTTTGTCGTGTCCAGGAGGATATCCGCAACGTTCCGGATTGGATCCAGCCGCTTGCGCTCAGCATGAACAGACTGCAGCACGGTCTCATCCCGGCCGAGCGGATGCGGCCGCCGCGTCTCGGAAAAGCGCCGGATCAGCGCCTCGTCCGACGCCTCGAGATACACCACGCGCGTCGGCAGCATCCGTTGGATCTTTCGCAGCGTCGCGGGGAATTGCTCGAGCTTCATTCCCTCGCGCACATCCACCACCAGCGCCGCGCGATCGATTGACTTTGACTGTCGCACCAGCTCCGCGAACTGCGGTATAAGCTCCAGCGGTAGGTTATCCACAGAGTAGTAGCCCAGATCCTCAAACGTCTTCAGCGCGGAGAGCTTCCCGGAGCCGGAAAGGCCCGTCAGTACTACAAGCTCACGCGCTCCGGTGGGTCCATCCTTGATCTTCTTGCGTGGAGTGATCGTCTTTTCTGGCACACGCTTCGCCGGCATGGTGGCATCCTAGCATCCACCCTTGCACCCGGCGAAGAGCACGCATCGCAATCGCAAAAACAACTGAGGCCTTTCAGTTGTTACCCCGCAACGATCTGCTTTGTCTTCCTGCTTCCATCCCGTAGGGATCTGCTTTTCTTGCTTCTCATCCCGAAGGGATCTGCTTTGTCTTCCTGCTTGTCATCCCGTAACGGATGTGTCCTGCTCTCCCGCAAACCCGCACCCGCCACACGAAGGCAACGCGCCTGCCCCTTAAGCCAGCCCCTCATCCGCCAGGGCCGCAGATGCCGTCTTCAAATCATCCTTCGGGTGTCGGCGAGTCACTGTCTGCTTCTGGTTGTACCGCACGGTCTGCTGCTCCACCTTCGCCAGCGCGTTATGGAGGGCCACGCTCATGTCAGCGCCTTCGGCAGTCGCCACAAACTCGATCTCTTTCCCTTGCACTGTCACTTCAGCGATCTTCCGGTACTTGTCCTCGGTCAGAATCACGTGGCAGTTGCCGGTCTTTCCGACAATCGTCGCAATCTGCTGCAGCCCCGACTCCGCCTGCTGCTTCAGCTTCGGAGTCACCGTCGTCTGTCGTCCAGTCACTTCAATCTTCATCGCGCGTATACCTCGTCATCCAACACCCCGTTAGGATGCGCCTCAGCGTACGCGGCGTTGGTGCGTGCTCGGGATCTGCAGATCCTCACGGTACTTCGCCACCGTCCGCCGCGTCACCTGAATCCCCTGGCGCTGCAGCTCCGCCGCCAGTTGATCGTCCGTCAGCGGCTTGCGCGAGTCCTCATCTTCAATCAGCTTCTTCACCTTGCGCTTCAGCAGCACCAGCGGCAGATCACCGCCCTCCGGCCCGTTCACACCCTCGGAGAAGAAGAAGCGCAGCTCAAAGACACCCTGCGAGGTATGCACGTATTTGTTCGCCACCGCCCGGCTCACCGTCGAAGGATGCACGCCGATCTCCTCGGCGACCTCCTTGATCATCATCGGCCGCAGCGCCTCAACGCCATGCTCGAGAAAGTCAACCTGCCGCCGCACAATCACCTCACACGTCCGCAGGATCGTGTTTTTGCGCTGCTCGATATTCCGCAGCAGCTGGATCGCTGACTTGTATCGCTCCTTGACGTAGTCCTTGACCTGCTTCTCCGTCTGCTCCTGCCCGATCATCTTGCGATAGCTCTGGTTCAGCCGCAGCGCAGGCATATCCTCTTCGTTCATCAGCACCACGAACTTGTCGTCGCGCTTCACAAACGCCACGTCAGGTTCAATCAGTCGCGTCTCCGCCTCGTTGTAGCGCTGGCCCGGCCGCGGATCAAGCGTCCGGATATACTCCACCGCCGCGTTCACCTCGTCTGCCGTGCATCCGCACACGCGTGTCAGCTCCCGCATGTCTTTCTTCTGCAGCAGACTCAGGCAGTTCGTGACAATGTGCGCCGCTGTGCCGAAGATTCCGGCCGCCGCCTCCGCCGTCACTCCCTTCCGGAGACTCCGCGCCGCCACTCGCCCGAGCGCCACAGCCGCTTCAGCCCTTTGCGCCTCAATCTGCAGCAGCAGGCACTCTCGCAGATCCCGCGCGCCCACGCCGATCGGATCAAGCGTGTGAATGACCTGCCGCGCCTCACAGACCACGACCCGCAGCCGCTCGCGCTCCGCATCTGCGCCCGCTGCCACGGCCGTCAGGACACCACCCTCCGGCAGCTCGCCCCCGCCAGCCGACACCATCTCTCCCGCGCGCCCGCGCATCCCGCGCTCAAAGGGAATCGGCTGCAATCGCGGCGGCGCCGCAAACTGCAGCATGGAGTCGATCAGCTCCTCCTCCGTCGTCAGCAGATAGCCGCTGTCCTCAAGGTTGCCGATGATCAGCTCCGCCGCCATTTTCACCTCTCGGCGCAGCGTCATCGATCCCAGTTGCCACATCAGGTGATCCGTCAGCGTGCTCGGCTGCGAGAGAAAGTGCTCAAACGAGGGCTTGTCATACTCTTCAAAGTTCGAGGCCGTCTTATACCCCGGATCGAGGAAGTCCTTGAAGTACTCGCCAAAATCAATCTCATCAAACGGATCCTTCTCGACCCGCTCGCTCTCCGTTGCAACCTCTTCAGCAGACCTCTCCCGGTCGCCCTCGCGGCCTGCAATCTCCTCAAACGAGACGCCCGTCTCTTCGAGCTCCTCAAGCACCGGATTCTCAATCATCTCGGTGTTAATCATCTCCTTCAACTCAAGCTTGTTCAGCGCCAGCACGCTGACCATCTGGACCAGTCCAGGAGTCAGTACCTGCCGCTGCGACACCTTCAGATTCAGCTTCGGTTGAAGTAACACGCGTCCTCGATTCCTTCCGTGCAGGCCTCTGCGTCCACCTGCGTGCTCTAAATATCCTGCCCGACTCCACCACAAAGAGCTTCAGGTCCTGCGTCAGCCTCAGTGCCTGTCTTCACGTCACTCAGGTGGCCACAGTCTACATGCCATGCGTGCGACTGGAGCCAGTCTATGCTCACGAACGCGCCCTCGTGCCTCGCAAAACCCGGCATTACAACAGAAGTTGTAACGCTCTACAAAGCTCGTGGCTCAATCCATCGAGAACGTCTCACCCAGGTAAATACGCTTCACCTCGGCGTCCCGGCCCAGCTCCATCGGCGTCCCGGCACGGAAGATCTTGCCCTCGGTGATAATGTACGCCCGGTCCGTCACCGACAGAGTCTCACGTACCGTGTGATCGGTGATTAACACACCAATACCACTGCGCTTCAAACCGACAATAATCTCCTGAAGGTCCAGCACCGCAATCGGATCGATTCCTGAGAACGGCTCGTCCAGCAGAATAAACGCCGGCTCAATCGCCAGGCAGCGCGCGATCTCAACCCGCCGCCGCTCCCCTCCGCTGAGCGCATACCCTCTCGTCTTTCGTACATGCCCCAGATTGAGATCCTCAATCAGCCGCTCCGTGCGCGTGCGCCTCGTCTCCCAGCTCAGCTCCTGCGTCTCCAGCACCGCCAGGATGTTGTCCTCCACCGTCAGCTTGCGAAAGATCGAAGGCTCCTGCGGCAGGTAGCTGATCCCGTGTGTACGCGCCCGCAGATACATGGGCAGCCGGCTGATGTCCTTGCCGTCCACGAGCACCCGTCCCGTATCCGGCCGCACCAGCCCCACGATCATATAGAAACTCGTCGTCTTGCCCGCGCCATTCGGTCCCAGCAGGCCCACCACCTCGCCCTGCCGGATCTCGAGCGACACCCCGCGCACCACCTGCCGCCCGCCGTACTGCTTTCCAATCTCCTCCGCCGCGAGAGTCTTCATCCTTACTGCTTCACCCTCGTCTGCGTATGCACACGGCCGTCTCCGGTCGCCGCCGTCTCGCCCTTCGCGCCACCCGCTTCGTTCTTCAGCCGTCCCTCCACCATCACGCTATTATCCCCTGAACCATTCCCCGACTTGAAGCGAAGCACCGCCCCGGTCACCGATCCACTTGCATCATCCGTCACCTTCGGCAGCACGCCCCCATCGCCCGTCAGCACGAACACACCATCCGACGCCGAGTACACGGCGTGCTGTCCCGTCGCCACTCGGCCTGGCTGTTCAATCACCACATCTCCCGTTGCTGTCACGCGCTCCAGCCCTCCCCCGGAAAGCCCGCCAAAGCCCACCGCCTTCACTGGCCCCTCACCGTCTCTCTTCTTTCCACCCGCCGGCGTCAGCATCGCCGCTGCCTCACGGCTGCGCATCGTTCCATTCGCGTCTTCGAGCTCCACACCCCCCTTGAACTCCGCCAATCGCGACGCATCCACGTAGTGCAGTCGTCCACTCTGAACCCGCAGCACCTGCGGCTTCT
The DNA here is from genome assembly GCA_903642235.1 of Acidobacteriaceae bacterium. Taxonomy (GTDB): domain Bacteria; phylum Acidobacteriota; class Terriglobia; order Terriglobales; family Acidobacteriaceae; genus Edaphobacter. The sequence continues at coordinate 441,390 of CAHJWL010000002.1, forward strand.
CCGCCAGCCCCTTCGCCGCGATCGCGTTCGCCCCCGCCCTGCTCACCAGCACCGTGCGCACCGGTGCTCTCTCGCCCGCATCAGCGGCATATGCGTCCAGCGTCGCCTCCCTGCGTGCAAAGACCAGCACCGGCGCCTCCACCTGCGATCCTCCCTGCCACAACCGCGCCCGCAGCGCCGGTGTGCCAAAGAAAGTCGCCACGCCTGTCTCCTTGCGCAGCATCGCTCGCGCCGCAACCGCGTGGATCGGCTCTGGCAGCGCGCCGCTTCGAACATCCTCACGTGCCTGCGTCGCCGGCGAGCCTCCCTCCTGCATCGCGTCCGCGTGCCTCTTCCCCGCACGGTCTGCCGCCGTCTGCCGATATGTAACCTGCACAGATCCTGTGGCCTCTGCGTCTCCCGTACTCTCGCTCAAGCGCACCTGATCCGCCCGCAGCGTGCTCTCTTCCTCGGCAATCTCCGCTCCGCCGCTCAGCGTCACAGACCCATCCGCCGCGTCCCTTCCGCCCATTGCGTCAGCTTCATAAACCGCTCTCTGCGCCCGCGCCCGCGTTGTCTCGACGGCACCGGTCGCCGTCTTCGCTGCCGTCTTTGTCGTCCGCTCCATCACCACATCCCCGCTCTGCGTCGCGGCAATCACCCCTAGCCGCCTGCCCGGCCCGCTCCCCGGCTGCCCGCTCGCATGCGCGTCCTTCGTCTCTGCGGCAGTGCCGAATGTCGCCTCGAGCGTCCGCCCGCGGCTTACCTCCTCCACACCCTCGCGGCTCCGGCGAATCTCCGTCCGGCCGTCTCCCGTCACCTCGCGCAGAGCAGGTTCTCTCCCTGCGAGCTGCCATCGCGCGACCAGGATCTCTGCCCGCATCTCTTCAGTGCTCGCCGTGTGCCCCGCGGCTGCCGGCAGCGCGCTCTGGACGCGCGCATCTCCCCACATCGTCGCCTGCTGCACCCATCGCCTGCTCGCGCCCGCCTCGCCCGCCAGCCGAAGATTCACCTCTTCCCCACTCAGCGTGCGGAAGGCCTGCGGCCCTCCATCGCCGGAGCTTGCCCGCACCCCGCCTGAAAGCTGCACCGCCTCCACCACACCACGCCCGTCAAAATGCGCCACACCCGCTGCCGCCGTGCCCTCGATCGATTCGCCCCCTCCTCCCGCCGTCACCTGCTCACTCGCAAACCGCACCCCGCCAGTCATCTCCGCCAGCTCCGGCCTCCCCTCCGCGGTCACATGCAGAACGCCCTCGGGCGCCTCCATCCGGCTCCCGCCACTCGCCACCTCCACACCGCCGGAGCCCTCCGCGCCCTCGATCCCGCCCCCTTCCCCGAGATGCACCACCAGCCTTCCCGCCGTCACGCCTTCGCTCAGAGCCCGATCGCTTGAACCATCCGCCAGCACGACATAGCGCGCCGTCTCGAGCGTCATCCTGTGGTTCACGCGATCCAGCTCCGCATGCGCCGCCGTCAGCGCCGTCGGCCGTCCCTCCCTCAGCGCGGAGATCCTCACCTCGCTCTCAAGCGTCGTCACGCCCGTATCCGAGTTGTAGGCCGCGCCCTTCGCCTGCCCCGTCATGCCCCGGTACGAGAAGTGAATCGGCTGCTCAGTCGAGGCCACCCCAAGCTCCTGCACATACACCAGCCCGCTCGTCACCACATGAACCGGCTGAGCGTCATCCGTCTTCTTCGCGGACGTCTGTTCTGCCTCGCCGCCGCGCGCGTACTCTGCCCGTCCCGCGGCACTGGCAGGCGCCGGCGCCTGCAGATCCAGCTGCACCTCACCCATCGCCCGCACGATGCCATGCTTCTGGTCATACTCAAACTGCTTGCCGTAGATGCGGTCCGCCCGCCCATCCTTCTGCCCGTACAGCACGATCCCTACATCCTCAAGCCCCGTACGCCCGTCCCTGTGCTGCGTCGCCTTTGCCGCATGCAGCGTAAACACCGTCCGGCCCTTCACCGACTGCGAGTACGTGTAGCCGTTCGTCTCCTTCTGAATATCCGCGCCCAGCCGAGCCGGCAGATTCCGCAGCAGCCGATGCGACCGGTAGTGCGCCAGCAGCAGGAACCCGGCGACGATCAGCGCAACCAGGCCCGCTCCCACCACCACTGCCGCCCGTACCTGCTCAATCGTCGTTCGCATTTGGCCGTCCCCCACATCTTCTCACCCAAAGCTCTCAGCCCTGCACCCCCGCACAGGCGACAATCAGCCTCCGCACACCCCTACCTTGGGGGTCATCCCGTCTTGGTTGTCATCCCTACCTTGGTTGTCATCCCGTCTTGGTTGTCATCCCGTAGGGATCTGCTGTTCTCATTCCGCCCGCACGGAGCACATGGCAACCGCAGAGCACAGAAGCGACCGCAGGCGCGTGGCCGAACAGGCCTAAGCCGACGGAAGGCGCACAGGCCGACGCAAGCGCGGAGAAACGTCAGCGCAAACATTCGGAAATCCCGAATCCGCCTCTCGACGAAGCGCAACGTAGCAGAAAGATCTCCGCATGGCGCCATTGTTTTCCTCTCTCGCCTCTCTGTTTGCTTTCCTGTCTCGCTTTACTCTTCGCCTTCTTGTCTTGGTCTTCCTTTCCTGGCTTTCCCGTTTGCTCTTGTCTCCTCACGCCCGCCCACCAGCTACACTCAAAGCATGGCCGATCAGCTCTACCTCAGCCTCTGGTTTCCGAACTTCCGGCTCGAGACCCTGCCCGCCGCGCTCATCAGCGTCATGCGCCAGTTCACGCTTATCAGCGGGCCGCCCAAGGATCCCCAGACCAAACGCGTGCAGGCCGCCGCCGCCTACCCCATCAGCTTCTCCGAAGCTCCCGCCTACCAGCGCCTCTACGTCACCGACGATCGCGCCGAAGACAACCAGGACACCTCCGCCTCCATCATCGAAACCGCCGTCGCTGAGGCCACCGAGATCCTCCACGACGACATGGCCTATGAGTTCGAGATGAAGTGGCGCCTCTGGACCCCCGACTCCGGTCCCGGCAGCCCCAACTACAGCGCCGACTCCGCTCTCACGCTCGACCCCGCCGGCCAGCTCGACACCCTCTGGCGACCGCATCCCACCACCGTCAAGTTCCTCGGCTTCGGTCCCCAGTTCGATGACTCCAGCTTTGAACAAAACGGCCACATCCGCGTCGACTTTGGACTCGATTATCCCTGGGTCCTCGACGACGAGGACAGCACCTCGCCCGACGAAGACGATGAAGACGGCGAGGCCGACGAGGACAGCAGTTCGAATCTGCTCGCGTTCGACTCCGCCTCCCGCCGCGGCAGATCGCCGGAGTCCGACGACGGCTCCCTCTCCGAAGCCGCCCAGCACATCCAGCGCAACGTCGAGATGCTCCTCGCCTTTACCCTCTCAGTCGAAAAGCACTGCGGCATCTCCAGCCGCCTGCTCTGGACCGAGTCCGGCGAGCCCCTTGCCGAGAAGCTCATAGCCCGCCTGCAACGCCTCAATTAACGATCCTGAAAGCTATCCAAAAGTGATCTCAAGACCGCCTCTGCGCGCGACGCTCGCTTGATGTGTCATCCCTCGGACATCTGCTGTCGCTCTTCCAGAAAAGAGCCGGGCAACAACAATCACCCCTGCAGGCTCTTGCCGCTCTTCTTCTCCGGCGACCGGGCCGCATACCCCCATCGCGCCAGCCCGCCGATCTCCCCCACGCAGGCGCCCAGAAACAGCCCGGTCAACACACCCAGGCCGCCATCCGCCACCCATCCCAGCCCCGCTCCCGTCACACCCACGGCAAATGTCGTGAACAAGCGCTTGTCCTCGCTTCCAATCAGCCGCCAGAACATCCGCAGCTCACTCCGCCGTGATCTCTCAACACATCGCGAACAGTCCATGGCCCACCTCCCGCATCTCCCCTGAAGGTGGATCCCCTCGCCACACAGAGCACGCCGTGGATCCTCAAGACAGTGGCCGCTCTTGCAATCGAACAGAAACGCAGCATCAGCGAAGTACGTGCTCTCAGGGAACCACACCGGCCACATCGTGCCTATACCACTTTCGCGTCGCGCGATCGTCCCTTGCTCGCGTGGAGCCCCGCTGCTTGCTCCGCGCGAATCGCTGTTGAGTGGTCTCGTCTCCGAACGCAGCCTTTCCGCAGGCAGCAACTGGCGCTCTACCCCGCCGTCACAATCTCCGAGAAGTCCGCAATCCGTGAGAAATCCCCTAGCACGCGCGCCAGCAGAGCCAGCCGGTTTCCCCGCACCTGCGGCTCCGGCACCATCACCATCACCGCGTCAAAGAACGCGTCCACCTGCGGCCGCAGCCCTGCAATCGCCCGCAGCGCGCCCTCATACTCGCCCGCCGCCCGCAGTGCGTCCACCTGCCCCGCCAGATCGCCTGCCCGCTCCGCCAGTGCCGTCTCCTCCGGTTCCAGCAGCAGCGCCTCATCCACCCGCCCCGGCACCTCGATGCCCTTCTCCCGCGCCTGCGCCAGAATATTCTTCATCCGCTTGAATGCCGCACTCACCGCCGCGAAATCATCGCCGCCAGAACCGGATGCGACCCGCACCGCCGTTACCGCCTCCGCCCGCGCCACCGCATCGCGCACGTCTTCAAACCCCGCCGCCAGCACCGCCGCCACCACGTCATACGCCTGCCCCTTCGCCTCGCGCAGGTAGAACTCCACCCGCTCCCGGAAGAAACCCAGCATGCGCCCAATCAACTCCGTCTTCCCTTCCGCGCCAGCCTCCGCGACCTCCACAAGCGTCAGCGGCAACGAGCCCTGCGCCAGAATCGTCACGATTCCGTTCGCCGCCCGCCGCAGCGCAAACGGATCCTTCGACCCCGTCGGCTCCATTCCAAGCCCAAACATCCCCGCAATGGTATCCGCCTTATCCGCGATCGCCAGCAGCGATCCCTCCGCAGTCCGCGGCACACTGTCCTCCATGCCCACCGGCCGGTACTGGTCGTAGATCGCCGCACAAGCCGTCTCGCTCACGCCCTGCGCCCGCGCATACAATCCACCCACCACACCTTGCAGCTCGGTGAACTCCTTCACCAGCTCCGCCGTTAGATCGGTCTTCGCCAGCCGCGCCGCAGTATCCAACGCCGGCGCGTCAACCCCGGGCACCCGCCGCGCCAGCGCCGCTGCCGCCCGCCGCATCCGCTCCGTCTTCGCCGCATAACTGCCCAGATCCTTCTGGAACGTCACCGTCTCGAGCAGCTTCGTCCGCTCCTCAAGCGGCACCCGCTGATCAAACTCCCAGAAGAACCGCGCATCATTAAACCGCGCCCGCAAAACGCGCTCGTTACCATGCCGGATCACCGCCTCGCCCGCCGCATTCACCTCCGTGTTCAGCACGGTCAGGAAGTGCGGCGCCAGCGTGCCTGCAGCATCCTCCACCGCAAAATACTTCTGGTGATCCCGCATCACCGTCACCAGCACCTCTTCCGGCAACGTCAGGTACTCGGGCTCAAACCCGCCCAGCAGCACCGTCGGCCACTCCGTCAGCTGTGTCACCGTCTCGACCAGCTCAGCATCCTCGCGCCACCGCGCACCCTCAACCCCGCGGCACACCCGGTCCAGAGCCTTCCGAATCCGCTCCCGCCGCACCTCCACGTCTGCCACTACAAACGCCTTCTCCAGTTCCGTCTCATACGCATGCGGCCGCTCAATCACCACCGGCGCCTCGCCATGCAACACCCGGTGCCCGTACGTGATATTTCCCGAAGCCTTGCCCGCAAAGCTCACCGGCACCACCGCATCCCCCAGCAGCGCCAGCAGCCACCGCACCGGCCGCACAAACCGCTCTGGCTTCCCCGCACGCCAGGTCATGGTCTTGGCCCAGTACATCCCCGCCAATTCCTTCGGCAGCTCCGCCGCAATCACCTCCGCCGCCGTCTTTCCCGCCCGCACCACCTTCGCCTGCAGATACTCGCCCTTCGCCGTCGTCACAACGGTGAGCGCCTCGACCACCACCCCCGCCTTCTTCGCAAACGCCACCGCAGCCGGCGTCGCCACGCCATCCTTGAACGCAATCTTCGCACTCGGCCCCAGCAGCTCCTCGGCCGCATCCTCCTGCCGCTCGCGCACGCCGCGAACCCGCACCGCCAGCCGTCGCGGCGTCGCAAAGCTCTCGGCCGCCGTCTCCGCCCCCGGCTCAGCCTCCACCAGCCGCTCGCGTTCTAGCATCGCCACCACCCGCCGCCGCAGCTCCGCCTCGGCGCCAGCGATCATCCGCGCCGGCACCTCTTCCAACCCGATCTCAAACAAAAACTCAGCCATCCCTCGTCCCACTTCCGTCTACAAAGATTGTCATCCTGAGCGAAGCGAAGAACCCGCTTCACCCTGCCACGCAGCCGTTACGCGCGCGGTGCCGCAGCCTCAACCGCCGCTCCTTGTCCCGCATACAGCTTCGCCACGCCCACCACCAGCGTCCGGATCCGCGCCATCACCCCCACCCGCTCCGTCACGCTGATCGCCCCGCGAGCGTCCAGCAGATTGAACAAATGCGAGCACTTCAGCGCCAGCTCATACGCCCCCAGCACCGGAAACCGCTTCACCGTTAACACGTCAGGCTTCTTGTCTTGGTTGTCATTCCGCAGCGTAGCGGAGGAATCTGCTTCTCGACCGCGACCGCCCGGACCAGGCCCGAGCACCGCCTTCCCCCGCTCCAGCAACTGGAGGCACTCCGCCTCATACAGCCGCAGATGCTCCCACAGCTTCTCCACATCCGCATAGTCAAAGCTGTACGCCGAGAACTGCTCCTCCTCCGGCAGCCGCATCGCCCCATACGTCACCTCCCGGCCTGTGTCCGGCTCGACCGCCCACACAATGTCATAGATAGAGTCCACATCCTGCAGAAACCCCGCAATCCGCTCGAGCCCATACGTGATCTCGCCGCAGATCGGGTCCAGATCCATCCCCCCGCACTGCTGAAAGTACGTGAACTGCGTGATCTCAAGCCCGTCCAGCATCACCTGCCAGCCCACGCCCCACGCCCCGCCTACCGGCCACTCCCAGTTGTCCTCTTCAAACTTGATGTCATGCTCGCGCAGATCAATCCCGATCGCCTCGAGGCTCTCGAGGTAGATCTCCTGCACCCGCTCCGGTGGCGGCTTCAGGATCACCTGCAGCTGCGTATGCCGGAACAGCCGGTTCGGATTCTCCCCATACCGCCCATCCGCCGGCCTGCGCGAAGGCTGCGCATACGCAATCCGCACCGGCTTCGGCCCCAGCACCCGCAGAAACGTGTCCGGGCTCATCGTCCCCGCGCCCACCTCCACGTCATACGGCTGCTGCAACACACATCCCCGCTCCGCCCAGAACCGCTGCAGCGTAAACAGCAGCTCCTGAAACGTCAGCGCCTTCTTCTTCGTCCCACTCGCTTCCATCAACCGATTCTATCGGTTGCCTCTGGGACCTGGGGCATGGAGGCGGGACAAACGCCACCCAGGCCGCTGCCACAAACCAGCCCGGCCAAAGGCGGGTGCCTCATTCATGACAACGTCATGAATGGGGCATCGCGCAAAGCGCGACCGCTCTCCCTGACTTCGCCGCACGCCCGTCTTGTCCATGCGCTGAAGCACGCCCGCAAACACCCCGCTACTCCTTCGCCTCACCCTCTATCCTTAAGCCACAAGCACATGCCAACAGCCCCAGCCGATCGCCACACCGTCCTCGCTGACTTTCCCTTCCTCCCCGACACCACCATCAGCTCTATCCGCGGCGGCCGCCGCGCTGCCCTCATTGCCCTCACCGCCGTCGACCCCGCGCAGTACACCCGCTCGCGCAACTTCCTCGACGGCGCCGTCAGCCGCCTCTCGCCCTATCTCCGCCACGGCGTCCTCACCCTTGCCGAAGTGCGCGATCACATCCTGGACCGCCACCTGCGCCCCAACGAGACCGAAAAGTTCATCAACGAACTCGCCTGGCGAGACTTCTGGCAGCGCCTCTACACCGTCCTCGGCGCCGGCATCTGGACCGATCGCGAGCCCTACAAGACCGGCTTCGACCGAGCCTCCTACAAGCCCGATCTGCCCGCAAATCTTCTCTCCGGCACCACCGGCCTCCTCTGCATGGACAGCTTCTCCGCGGATCTGCAGCAGACCGGCTACCTCCACAACCACGCACGCATGTGGATGGCCGCCTACCTCGTCCATTGGCTGCACATTCGTTGGCAGACCGGCGCTCGCTGGTTCCTCGAGCACCTCCTCGACGGAGACCCGGCCAGCAACAATCTCTCCTGGCAATGGGTCGCCAGCACCTTTTCAAACAAGCCCTACTTCTTCAATCGCGAGAACCTGGAGCGCTACACCAACAGCCTCTACTGCCAAACCTGCTCCCTGCGCGCCAACTGCCCGCTCGACGCCACCTACGAAGATCTCGAAAGCACCCTCTTCCGCATCTCCCCCGAGCCGAACCAGCCACCCGATGCAACTCCGCTGCGCACACATCCCCCCGGCAGACAGCCCTCTCTCCCCGGCACTCGCCCCCTGCTCTGGATCCACACCGATAGCCTCAACCCCGAGAGCATCCTCTTCAGCCAGCATCCAGACGCCCCCGCCTGCTTTGTCTGGGATGAGGCCTGGCTCCGCGAAGACGCCATCAGCAGCAAGCGCGTCGTCTTCCTCAACGAGTGTCTCGCCGAGATGCCGCCAGCCGTCACCATTCGCCGCGGCGACCTCGTCCGGCAGATCCTCACCGCCGCCTCCGACGCCCGCGCCGACCACATCCTTGCCCAGCGCTCCCCCGATCCTCGCCTGCTCGCCGCCGCCGCCACCATCAGCCTCACCCTGCCCGTGCTCTGGGTCGATCCACCGGCCTTTGCGGACAACAGCCAGAGCTACGAACTCAAACGCTTCTCCCGTTACTGGAAGCGCGCCCAACCCTCCGCGACCCGCCCCACCCGCTAACCACCCCATCGCACTCCACCAGCCAGGCCAAAGGCGGGTGCCCAAGGCGGGTGCCCCATTCATGACAGTCGTACCGTCATGAGTGGGCCATCGCGCACAGCGCGATCCGCTCCCCACACTCACACCCTCGCTTGTCGTTCTCAGCGCAGCGAAGAACCCCACACATCGCTCTTAGCCCCGGAGCAAAGCGACGCCCCCATCACCGCCGCACATACACCCGGTACCCAAACGGCCGCATACCCCGGCTCCAGTACCGCCGCACCTCCATCGGCTGCCGCTCCTCCAACAAAGCGTAGTTCGCGGCAAGATACTCCCTAAACTCCGGCCACCCCGCAAACTTCGCAAAACTTCGCGGCTGGTCGTAGCACACCGAGTCCGTCACCACAAACACCTCCGGCCGCCCCCGCGCCACCTGCTCCCAGAATCGTCGCCGCAGCCCCTGAACCACCGCACTCCGCCCATCCAGCAGATAGCAGTCATACACAAACCCCGTCGCCTGCACCCGCCCACTCGCATACATCGCGTCAACGCAGGGTCCCGCCGTATCCATGCACTGCACGGGCATTCCCCTGCCGCCGATCGCATCGAGATCCGCCACCAGCGGCCGCACCGGCTCCCGCCGGTCAAACCGAACCAGACGGTGCACAAACAGCCCGGCCAGCACCGCCGCCGTCAGCAGCCCCGTCGCCCCCGCCCATCGCACCCATCCCCGCTCCGCCAGCGCGTCGAACATATCCCAAACCATCACCATGAGCAGAAACACTAGAAACGGATACCGCTGGTACGAGAACCCCTTTCCCTGCGCCATGTACGACACCCACCCCGCCGCGGCACACCCCAGCAGCAACCATCGCTCCGCGTCACCCCACCCCCGAGCCTTCGCAGCCCAGCCGCACACACCACCCACACCCCCACC
>CAHJWL010000003.1 GCA_903642235.1 Acidobacteriaceae bacterium
GGGGGGGGGGGGAGGGTACCTCCCGGTACCTTCTCCACCACTTTACGGAACCATCCGTCTCTCGCGTGCGTAAGCTGTCCTACGAGCCGCTGGCCCGAAGCCCGGCTCGAGGAGCGCAGCAATGGCACCAAAGAAGAAACGTAACTTCTGGATCTGGGGCGGCCTCTCCGTCCTCGTCCTCGCCGTCGTTCTTGGTGTCGCCATGGCAGCCCGCGGCTCCTCCGCCAAGCTCGAACCCTCCCAGCTCGCCAAGGTCGAACGCGGCGATATCGCCCGCTCCGTCGTCGCTACCGGCAAGGTCCAACCCATCCTCAAAGTGGAGGTCAAGAGCAAAGCCTCCGGCATCGTCACCAAGCTCTACACAGATATCAACGCCCACGTGCACACCGGTCAGTCTCTCGCCCAGCTCGATCAGGTTGAGATCCTCGCCCAGGTCGCCGCGCAGCGCGCTCAACTCACCGCCGCCGAGTCCAACGCCACCGCTGCCACCGCCGCCATCCAGTTCGACCGCGTCGCCGCAGAGTCTCCCGACCTCCCCATGTATGAACACACCTTCAAGCGAGCCGAACAGATGCAAAAGGACGGCGTCGTCTCGCAGCAGGCCCTCGACGACGCCCAGCAGAAGTATGTCTTCGCCGCCAACTCCCGCGACAAGGCCCTCGCCCAGATCACTGTCGACCAATCCAAGCTCCACCAGGCTCAGGCGCAGGTCGCCCAGTCCCAGGCCGCCCTCCAGCAGCTTCAGGAGCAGCTCTCCTACACCAACATCACCTCGCCCATGGAAGGCACCGTCCTCTCCCGCAATGTCGAGCTCGGCGATGCCGTCTCCTCCATCCTTGTCCTCGGGTCCACAGCCACCCTCGTCATGACCCTCGGCGATACCACCCAGGTCTACGTTCAGGGCAAGGTCGACGAGGCCGACATCGGCAAGGTCTACATGGGCCAGCCGGCCCGTATCAAGGTCGAGAGCTTCCGCGACAAATCCTTTCAGGGCAAGGTAACCAAGATCTCTCCGCTCGGTGTCGAAAAAGACAACGTCACCACCTTCGAGGTTCGCGTCTCCATCGACAATCCCGGTGGCGAGCTCAAGGCCAACATGACCGCCAACGCCGAGATCCTCCTCGAAGAGCACAAGGACGCCCTCACTGTACCCGAGCAATCCGTCATCTACGACAAAGACCGCAAGGCCACGGTCGAGGTTCCCGACGACAAGCAGAAGAAGGGCCGTCGCATCGTAGCCGTCAACGTCGGCATTTCGAACGGCACCAAAACCGAAGTCCTTTCCGGCCTCAAGCAGGGAGAAACCGTCATTCTCCAGCAATAAATGCTGGACACATCACGATCTTCCTTCAGAAGAGCCGTCCTCTTGACCGAAGCGTAGAATCCGCATCCATTGCGGTTGCACCAGACCCGTACGTACTCAGAACCGGCACCAAACTCAAGGAGCCCCTCATGCAAGCCCGACACCTCCTCTGCCTCTCTTCTCTGATCATCACTACGGTCGCCTTCGCTGCGGACAACAACTTCGACCGCACACTGAACGTCTCGGGCTCGCCCACCGTCAGCGTCTCCACCGGTTCCGGCTACATCCACCTCCGTGCCGGCTCTGACTCCCAGGTCCACGTCGCCGCGCATCTCCATGGCAATGGCGGCAGCAGCTGGTTTGGCGGCAGCAGCGGCGGAGATCTTCAGTCCCGCATCGAGCAGATCGTCTCCAACCCGCCCATCCAGCAGAGCGGCGACTCGATCCAGATCGGCGAGCGTCATTCCGGTGACCGGTACCGGAACATCACCATCGACTACGAGATCACCCTTCCCCGCGGCGCAAAGATCGAGGCCTCCACCGGCTCCGGCGACATCGAGACCCAGGATGTCGGCGCCGGTCTCAAGGCCGACAGCGGCTCCGGCTCTGTCCGCGCTCGCGGCGTGCACGGTCCAGCCATGCTTCAGACGGGCTCTGGCGACATCGAGCTTGAAGAAAATGCTCAGGGCGAAGTCCGTGTTCAGACCGGCTCCGGCTCTATCCGCATCCGCGATATGAACGGCTCTCTCCGCGCCCAGACCGGCTCCGGCGACATCGAAGCTACCGGCAAAATCCTCGGCGAATCCAAGCTTGAAACCGGCTCCGGCTCCGTCCGCCTCACCATCGGAAACGGCGCCGGGTACAACCTCGATGCGAGCACCGGCTCCGGCTCCATTCGCACCCAGTCCCCCATCCAGATGTCCGGCAATATCAACAGCCACCACGTCAACGGAACCGTCAACGGCGGCGGGCCCACCCTCCGCATCGTCACTGGCTCCGGAGATGTAGAGATCCGTTAGTTCGCACCTTCGGCGCAGCAGAGTGGAGGACTGCTTCTTCTCCGAGCAAGCGTCCCTCGAAAGGCCGGTCTTTCGCACGGCGAAGACCGCGGAGATAAACCCGCGCATTTGCTCCCGTTAGGATCGTGAGCCACACTCACCACTATGCCTCCGCGCCTCATCGTCTTCGATCTTGACGGAACCCTGATCGACTCCGAACAGGACCTCGCCAACTCTGTCAACGCAACCCTCGCCCATCTCCATCGCCCGTCGCTGCAACTCCCCCTCATCCGTTCCTTCATCGGCGACGGTGCCTCCATGCTTCTCCGCCGCGCCCTCGGCGATCCTGAAGGCGATCTCCATGATCAGGAACTTGTAACCGCCGCGCTTACCTTCTTCCTCGACCACTATCGGGTCCACAAACTCGACCACACCCATCCCTACCCCGGCGTTCTGGACGCCCTGACCGCCATCCATCTCACTCTTCCCGAAGCCCACCTTGCCGTCCTCACGAATAAGCCCGTGGACCCCTCCCGCGAGATCTGCGCCGGCCTCGATCTTGCTCCCTTCTTCTTCCAGATCTACGGCGGCGACAGCTTCCACCTGAAGAAACCCGACCCTACAGGTCTCAGGACCCTGATCGCTGAAGCCAGCCACCTCTCCCGGAACGCAGCCCCCATCCTCCCCGCCGAAACCGTCATGATCGGCGACTCCGCCGTCGACATTGCCACCGCCGAGGCCGTCGGCACGCTCTCAATCGGCTGCACCTTCGGCCTCTCTGCCGAAACACTTGCCCACGCCGCTCCCACCGTGCTGGCCCGCTCTCCTGCCGATTGGCCACACCTGCTTTCCGCGCTTTAGCGAGCGCCGCCCCAGGCGAACCGTACCCCACCCTGCGCCAGCACGGGGTTGCCTAGAGTTAGCAGAGGTGTCCGCGCCACGTCCATGCGTTGATTGAGTACATTCTGTACAGAAACAAACGCGATAAACCCACGGCTGAGACCGTGTTCGCCATAGACATCCAGTGCAAAGAACCGGTGCAGCGGGTAGATGTTCGAGCTGTCATCAAAGGCCTGTCCACTCGCCCTTCCCGCCACCGTCACCGTACCCCATCGCGCAGCCACTGCTCGCAGTTGCATCGTTACACTCTGTCGCGGCACCTGCGGAATCCATTTACCGACCAGGGATGTTTGCGCGGAGAAGCCAGTCACCACTGCATGCGCATACTGGTATCCGACCGAGCCTGAGATTGCCCGGCCTTCGTTCACCTGCACTCGCAACTCCGCGCCCTGGCTCTGTATCTGTCCGAGGTTCTCCCGCAAGTTGGTGATCGAGGTTGCCGTACTCTTTACCAGCACCGCCGAAACCGGCCGATTGATCTCCGTCCAGAAATAGGTCGACTCGATGGCCAAACGCCCTGAATCTGGCTTCCAGCTCACCCCGCCATCCGCTCCGGTTGCCCGTTCGCTCTTAAGCTGCGGATTTGCCAGCGTCAACTCCTGCCCGACCTGCCCCTGTCGATACAGCTCATTCATGCTCGGCGCTCGAAACGCGCGGAAGGCTGCTCCATACATCTCGAACCCGCGCCCCAGATCCCGAACCAGACCTACCCTTGGGCTCACCACGAGCTCGCTCCGATCTGCTACCGGAATTGTGGCACTCAAGGTTCCCGCAGGTGAAAACGTAAACATCTTCGTATCACGATTTGCTGCGCTGTCTACCCGGAGGCTTGCCGTACCCGACCACCGCCCCCGCGCTCCTAGTGCCTCCACAAACCCGCCCACGAACCTCTGCCGCGCCGGCACCGTCTGCACCGAGCTCACCCCTCCTTGTACGAATGGCCGCTCAACATCATTCGCTCGCAAATCCCGAACGTCTGCCCCCACTACCGCGCCCGTGTGGCTGCTATGCAGCGCGGCATCGGTTGATCCGCCTATCTCCTGCGTCGTCGTGTGTTGCAGTCGTGTTAATGTCTCAACAGTTCGCGCCGCGTTGATTGCCGAAAAACTCTGCCGATAACCCTCATTTGCACCGAACACCCGTGCTCGCCCACTCACCCGCTCACCCGCCTGCCAGTCATCGCCCGCCAGCCATCGCCAGATCCGCGACCCGTTGGCCTGTAGCTCCGTTCCGTTCCCCCGTGCCTCGTTCAGCAGGTTGCCCACCAGAAGTACCTGGTGCCTGACTCTTCCCCCCGCCCTGGCCTCCTGATCAGAACGCAGCGCGGGGGAGACACCCGCCTCTCCACCCGGCGGCCCCTCAAACTGCCTTTCGAGCTCCACCCGGCCTGTCTGGTAGTGCACATTCGCGGCACGATCGATTGCTCCTACAAACTGAGGGGCCGTCGGCACATACCCTGCCGTTCGCAGACCCTCACCGGCAACACTCTCACCCCACAGTCCCTGCCGGAGGTCCAGTCTCCCATGCGCGTCGGTGGTATCCTCAGCCGCGCCTGCCAGCGTTCCTTCAAAGAGAGTCGAAGTCGGTTTGGTCGGAACAAGATCAATAACTCCACCTAAGGCGCTTGATCCATACAGGTCCGACCCGCCGCCCGTCGCCATCGCGATTCCTGCAATGGCGTCAGGAGGAATCTCGTTCCAGTGCACCCAGTCGCCAAATGGATCGTTCAGCGGCGCTCCATTCACCAGTACCAGGGAGCGGCTCGCAGCCGTTGACCCAAGACCGCGCAACGACACACCCTGCGAGGTCGGATTCGCCACCCACGAACTCGCCCGGCGAAAGAGCTCAAAGCCGGCTACTTGCCGCAATCGCTCGTCCAGCGTCAATGCCGGGAAACGCTGTAGCTGCCCTCCGTCAAGCGCAACCACAGTCTCTGCCTGCGGCCCCAGGGCGACACCGGATCGAGTTGTCGTTACAGTAACCTGCTCTGCCACGGTGGTCGCTCGCAGTACGAGAAGCATGTCACTGTCATTTACAGGAGTTTCAAGGCTCTCAAGACCTTCCACCCTTGCTCGTACCCTCACCGGACGAGCCTCACCCTGCGGACAGAGCAGGGCAAATGTTCCTGCAGCGTCCGCCATCGTCCGTTCCACCTGACCCGTCGCGCTGGTGCTCAGGATGAGTGCGCCTGGCACCGCAAGCCCCTGAGCATCAACAACCCGACCCTTTGCGCATGCTGCAAGCGCCTCAGGCGAGGGCAGCATACCGAGCAGGAGAACGAGCCACGCCGACCGCCAAAGGAGTAACCATCTCATCGTGTACTCAGTCTCTCCTGATCTGCCTGTGGGGAGCATCAGGGAAGGATCTACTCCTCGAAGCCTCGGTTCCACGTCGCCAGCACACGCGTCTCCCGCTCCCACCCTAACCGGCTCACGCTTCCGGTTCCGAGCGCCAGCAACCGACCAGCGCGTGCCTCCAGACCCATCCAGCGCGCGGCCAGAATCCTCAGGATGTGTGCGTGCGCAAACAGCGCCACGCGGCCTTGTGTCTCGCCAGCGGCCTTTGCGTCTGCCAGAGCCCGGGTAATCACCGCGTCCGCCCTCTCGCCTACCTGTTCGACGGTCTCTCCATCGTGTATCTCGTTCTGCCAAACGTTCCATCCCGGTTCAGTCTCGCGAATCTGCTTGGTGGTCTTTCCTTCATAGATGCCGTAGTTCCACTCCTTCAGACCGTCATCGACCACGGCTTGCTTGCCCAGGCCGGCGATCGAGCAGGTCTCTCTCGCTCGCTGCATCGGGCTGGTCAGAACCGCATCAAAGTGCGTGCCTTTCAGGAACTCTCTGAGCTCCTCCGCCCTCTTCCGTCCATGCTCGGTCAGTGGAATGTCGGTGCGGCTGGTGTGCGCGCCACTCAAGCTCCACTCCGTCTCCCCATGACGCACCAGCCATACCTCAACGCCTGCACTCATCGTCACCGTCCCCCTCACTCAATCCTAGTCGTATTGTTGGATGGGGCTTGGCGCGTCGTCGGAAAAGAGCCATGGCACTCCGCTGGCTTTGGCCATTCGCTCACGGCAGCACGCGCGAAGCGCAGCCGATTTACTCTGTCTAAATGGACTTTCAGCTCACTACCTCGTATAAGCCGCAGGGCGATCAGCCCCGTGCTATACGAGAGCTTCTGCAAGGTCTCAGCGCCGGGGAGAAGGATCAGGTCCTGCTCGGCGTCACCGGCTCTGGAAAGACCTTCACCATGGCTTCCATCATCGCCGAGTCCAATCGGCCGGCACTCATCCTGGCACATAACAAAACGCTGGCAGCTCAGCTCTATCACGAGTTCAAGCAGTTCTTTCCGCAGAACGCCGTCGAGTACTTTGTCTCCTACTATGACTACTACCAGCCGGAGGCCTACATTCCCGCGGGCGATCTCTTCATTGAGAAAGAAGCCACCATCAATGAAGAGCTCGACAAACTGCGTCTCTCAGCGACGCGAAGCCTCTTTGAACGTCGTGACGCCATCATCGTCTCCTCGGTCTCGTGCATCTACGGCCTGGGCAGCCCCGAGGCCTACTACGGCATGCTGCTCTTACTCGAAAAAGGCCAGCAGATCAAGCGCGAAGACATCACCCGGCGCCTGGTAGAGATCCTGTACGAACGCAATGATGTGGACTTCCGCCGCGGAACCTTCCGCGTGCGCGGCGACATCATCGAGGTCTACCCAACCTACGACGAGATGGCATATCGCATCGAGCTCTTCGGCGATGAGATCGATGCTCTCTCGCAGATTGATCCGCTCTTCGGCACGGTAAAGCAGAAGTACTCACGCCTTCCGATCTATCCGAAATCGCACTACGTGGTCCAGCCGGAGCGCAAGAAGACGGCCAGCGACTCCATCCTGAGTGAACTGTTTGAGTGGGAGGCGCAGCTCGAAAAGGAAGGCCGTCTCGTTGAGTCACAACGTATCCATCAGCGCACCCGCTTCGACCTTGAGATGATCAAGTCGGTCGGCTACTGCCATGGAATCGAGAACTACTCGCGTCACTTCTCCGGCCGGCTGCCCGGAGAACCGCCACCAACGCTGCTCGATTACTTCCCTCGCGACTACCTGCTCTTTATCGATGAATCGCATGTCACCGTGCCACAGCTGCACGGCATGTGGCATGGCGATCGATCGCGCAAGCAGAACCTGGTGGACTACGGATTCAGGCTTCCGTCCGCCATGGATAATCGCCCGTTGAAGTTCGATGAGTTTGAGGGCCGGACCGGACAGATTGTTTACGTCTCTGCGACACCCGGTCCGTATGAACTGACCAAGTCTGCGGGCGTGGTTGTCGAGCAGATCATCCGTCCAACCGGACTCATTGATCCGCAGGTGGAGATACGACCGGTGAAGGGTCAAATTGATGATCTGCTGGCCGAGATCCGCGACCGCACCGCCAAAGATCAGCGCGTTCTGGTAACGACACTCACCAAGCGCATGGCAGAGGACCTGGCAAATTACTACACCGAGGTCGGCGTACGCTGCCGCTACATGCACTCTGAGATCGAGACGCTTGAGCGCATCAAGCTGCTGCGGGACCTGCGCAAAGGCGAGTACGACGTGCTGATCGGGATCAACCTCTTGCGTGAGGGCCTCGATCTGCCGGAGGTCTCTCTGGTAGCCATTCTTGACGCTGACAAGGAGGGCTTCCTGCGCTCTCAGGGGTCGCTGATCCAGACAATCGGACGGGCAGCGCGCCATCTGGAAGGACGAGCGATCCTATATGCGGATGTCATGACCGACTCCATGAAGCGCGCGCTGGACGAGACCGATCGTCGCCGCACTGTTCAGGTCGCCTACAACACCGAACACGGTCTCACGCCACAGGCAATCAACCGGCCGCTCGAAATGGGACTGGCGGGAATCTTGAAAGCAGACTACGCCGACCTGACAGAAGACGCGGCGGGTGTTCCGGACTTCTCCACACAACAGGAGCTCGACGTCTACATCGGAAAGCTCGAGTCCGATATGCGCGAGGCCGCAAAGAAGTTCGAATTTGAAAAGGCTGCGAAGCTGCGCGACACAGTCCGTGAACTGCGAACAAAGGAGTTCCTCTTCGCCTGAGTCCTTCCCTAGAGCAGCGAGGCGGAAGGCAACTCTCTTCGTTTGTAGCTGCAAGTGTTTGCCTGATTGGTCACTTTTGCACCTACAAGTTCTTTGTTTGCATGTCGCACCTTGGCCTACTTCGTGCTTTGATCATTGAAGAACGTCTGTTCGCTTGAAGGAGCCTATGCGCCCATTTCTCTCTGCTGCCCTTTCTGCTGCCCTGCTCTCTGGAGCTGTCAGTGCCAAGGCGGATGCCATTCCATATGCGAACCTCGGAACGGTCGCCCCAACAACCATCTATACCGCTACCGATACAGGCACAATCACTGGTTATTTCGTAAAGGGCGGCAAGCTGAGCGGAGGCGGAGAGTTGTTTACCGACTCCATCCGGCTGCTTGACCTCACCACGGGAACTCAGACAGGATGGCTTTTCAACAGCCAAACCACAACAACAGGAACGTCAGCAAACTTCGGATCCGTCAACAAAGGTGACACGCTTGTCTTTGAGTTGCTGGTACAGGACTTGAGTAACACTCTCAGCATCTTTTCTTCCGATCCCGCATTGAGCGATGACAAATACAATCACGCCTACTTGACCCAGTTCTCGGGCGGAGTGTTGAACGGCGCCCTATTTCCGGCTGGCCTGTACGCTGGGATGGAAGACACGAACGTTCTGACCAACAACAATCCCGGCAATCTGGATTACGTTGACCTGACCGCAGTCTTTCAGAATGTCACGGCGACTCCGGCTCCGTCCCCCACACCGGAACCGACGAGCCTAGTCCTGCTTGGAACGGGCATACTAGGAGCTGCCGGAACGATCCGTCGCCGGCTCACACGTTAAATAACTTCGCACACCGGACGAGCTCACCGCAACACTCGCGGTGAGCTCCCTTTTCATTGCGGACGCACCTGCGTCGTCGTCACCGGGCAACCTGCGGCTATCTCTGTCCAGGTTCCGGCGCGTCCGACGATCTCCTTGAGTCGAGAGTTGTCGCTCCTCCGCTTATACTCGCGCTCATGACACTTGTGGATGCGGAAGCAGTCGAGCTCGAAACACCATCGGGACCTATGCGGACCCACATCATGCGTCCGTCTGGTCCCGGTCGTTACCCTGCCATCGCTCTCTACTCAGAGATCTTCCAGATCACCGCGCCGATCCGGCGCATGGCCGCGTTCTTCGCAGGTCACGGCTATGTAGTCGCCTGTCCGGAGATCTATCATGAGTTCGAACCCGCCGGCACCGTGCTCGCCTATGACCAGGCCGGCTCTGATCGCGGCAACGAGCTGAAATACCGCAAGACGGTCGCCGCCTATGATGCTGATGCACGTGTCGTGCTCGACCACCTCACATCTCGAGTCGACACCACAGGTGCAGTTGGAAGTCTCGGCATCTGTCTGGGAGGCCATCTTGCATTTAGGGCCGGCTTTGATCCACGTGTGAAAGCCACGATCTGCTTTTATGCAACCGATCTGCATAAGGCTTCGCTTGGCCACGGAGATGATTCACTGGAACGCGCGGCCGATCTGGAGGGTGAGCTTATGATGATCTGGGGACGACAGGATCCGCATGTGCCGGTCGAAGGCAGGATGCAGATCCTGAACCGTCTGAATGCGGTTGGAACCCGGCTGAGCTGGCACGAAGTCAATGGCGCACATGCCTTTCTCAGGGATGAAGGCAGCCGGTATGACCCTGAGTTGGCCCACACTCTCTACGCCTTGGTCTTGGCGCTGCTGCATCGACGACTCGCGGTAGGGCAGGAACGCTAACGCCAGCTCACTGCAAGATGCCAGCGCAGACCTTTGGCTTGCGTCTTTAGCAGGACCTCCCTGTACTCGTGCAATTCTTCGAGGACCGTTCGGCCCTCGCTTCCCAGCTGTTGCGGATCACGCTCTAAGTGGCCGACAAGGGCCTGTACAGTCGAGAGTCCATCGGCTGCGCTGTACCACTGTGGCGGCGGTAGTTTCCGCATCAGCTCCTGATTTCCTGCACCCTCTTCAATGAGCAGCGCCAGCGAGTTCTCATCGGCGGAAAAGAATTCAATCAGGGGACGCGCGCCGATGCGCAGCGCCACTTTCTCAAGCGCGTCCTCGTGCCTCGCCAGCGCACGGCCATTCACAAAGATGTTGTAGCCCGGATCTTCGCCTTCGACGACGATGTACATCGAAGCTGCCATAGCGGAAGTCTACCGATTTGCCGCTGAATGGACTAGGTGTCAGTGAAGGGACATCGTCACGGGCTCATCCACCAGATGATCGGATCGTAGACACGCGAACCCGCCGATCACCATCAGCAGCATGCCGACGCCCGCACGCGGAGAGATCGTGGGTCGCAGCAGCACACATGCTTCAAGAGCCGCGAGGAGCGGCGCAAAGACAAAACGCACTGACGAAGCCAGTGGATGGAGCAGATACAGTAGGCAAGCGACACAAGCTACATCTACGCTCGTAAGCGCAGCAAGAAGCAGATCTGGAGCCCCGAGCTCTTTGAGGGATGGCCATCCGTGTGTCAGCATGAGCCACACAGTACCCACCGCACAAAGGAAGATTGCATTGCCTGAAGTCACGATGAGGACGGACGCACGCGATGGAAGACGAATCATCTCGCGATGGCAGAGAACGCTGCAGATGCCGGTGAGAGACGTGGAAAGGAGGTAGAGGCCGAGTCCCGCCCATCCACGAACGCTGGCCGGCAGCGCCACCGGGAGCAGGAGCAGGGCGCCTCCCAGCGCAAGCGCTCCGGGGATCAGCCCTTCCTGTGTCTCGCCTCTCTCGTCGACCGCGCCGAAGGCGATGGCGACAACCATTGGAACGCCTGTCTGCGTCGCCACCGCCATCACACTGCTGAAGTGCTGCCTGCCATACAGCAACAACAACGCCGGAGCGCCCAGAGAACCTACGCCACCCAGCACCAGCTTCCAATTCCAATCCTGCACACGAGGTAAGTTGCGCCGCGACAGGATGCAGTGCCCTGTGACTGCAAATGCCGCTATGACAGCGCCACCCGCAAGGATGGTCAGATCGCTCAACGCTCCAGGCGTACCGGCAGGAAGGAGCCAGAGGGAGCCAGACAGCAGACAAACCGTCGTGAAGAGTGTTGCCGTTTGTCTCCGCATAAGGCTCCAGATGAGAGAGCAGGATGGTCGATACCGAAAGCCCTCCGGGTGTCGACCTATCCTGCTCCCACTATCCCTCTTCGAAGCTACATGGCTCCAGAAGACCCTTACTCGACTAGCTGGCGCTTGGTGGACCGCCGCCGGAGCGAGGTGCACCGGGACCGCCACTTCGGCGACCGCCACGCCGCCGCCGCCCGCCGCCGGCACCAGGTCGTCTCTGCCCACCTTCACCGGAACGGCTTCCCTGTGGAGCGCCCGGAGCACCGGGAACTACTGGAACGTCATCTGCACGGTTGAAGTTCGGCTCATCCTCCTCCTCCTCATCCTCCTCGAAATCACCATCTGCTTCGGTCTCAAGATCAGCTGGAGCAGCGACCTGCTCCGCGTCCGGACGACGCGGCTGCGCCGGCGGCACTCCGGCTCCTTCAGGAACCTCAGGCAGCCCCAGCTTCGCACGCTGCTCGCGTAAAACAGCCTTCCGTGAAAGCTTGATGCGATTGCCTTCGATCGCAAGCACCTTAACCAGAATCTGGTCGCCTTCCCGTAATTCGTCCTTAACATCCTTCACGCGATGCTCGGCTATCTCGGAGACGTGGAGCAGGCCATCCGTACCAGGGAAGATCTCGACAAAGGCGCCGAACTCCGCGATGCGAACCACCTTACCGAGGTAGGTACGGCCCGGCTCCGGTACAGCCGTCAGGTCCGTGATCATCTGGATGGCACGGCTGAGACCATCCGCGTCGCTCGAGGCCACATTCACCCGGCCCGAGTCGTCGACGTCGATCTTCACGCCCGTCGCGTCGATGATGCCGCGAATCACCTTGCCGCCAGGTCCGATCAGATCGCGAATCTTATCCGTAGGGATTTGGATCGTGTGGATACGTGGCGCGAACTTGCTCTTCTCTTCATTCGCACCGGCGATGACGGCGTCCATGGTGTCAAGAAGAAAGAGCCGGCCCTTACGCGCCTGCTCCAGAGCCTCGCGCATGATCTGCGGAGTGATGCCCATGATCTTGATGTCCATCTGCAGCGCCGTAATGCCCTTACGTGTTCCGGCAACCTTGAAATCCATATCGCCGTAGTGATCTTCCGCGCCTGCGATGTCGCTCAGAATGGCGTAGTTGTCACCCTCCTTCACCAGCCCCATCGCAACACCGGCGACTGATCCCCCGAGTGCAATGCCTGCCTGCATCAGCGCGAGCGATGCGCCGCACACTGTCGCCATTGAAGACGATCCGTTGGACTCAAGGATGTCCGAGACGACACGAAGCGTGTAGGGTGACTCTGATTCCGGCGGCAGAACGGCTTCGATCGCGCGGAAGGCAAGTGCGCCGTGCCCGATCTCACGCCGGCCGACACCGGTCATACGACCGACCTCGCCCACGGAGAATGGCGGAAAGTTGTAATGCATCATGAAGCGGCGCTTTTGCTCACCTTCATAGCTCTCCATGCGCTGCGCGTCATCTGTAGTTCCCAGCGTTGCCGTGACCAGCGCCTGTGTCTCTCCTCGGGTAAACAATGCGGAACCGTGCACGCGCGGCAGCACACCAACTTCAATCGAGATTGCACGAATCTGGTCAAACGCTCGGTGATCCGGGCGAATCCGGTCTTTCAAGACCTGGTCGCGGAAGATCGTCTCTCGCAGAAGCTCGTAGTACTTACCGAGTTTCTTTGCGGCACCGCTATCCCCTTCCGGCAGATCGCGCTTCAGCTCGTCCTTGATCTCCTTGACCTTGGCATAGCTTTCAAACTTGGGGTTCTTCTGCGTATCGAGAGCCTCACGTAATCGGTCACCGACCCTGCTTGTGAGCTGGTTCAGGTACTCCGTATCGACCGTCAGGGTGCTCACAGCTCGCTTCTGCTTACCCGCCCGGCTTACCAGATCCTCGATAGCTGCACAGATCTTCTTGATCTCGCCATGAGCAAACTCAATGGCGTCGACGACGCGACTTTCATCGATCTCCTTTGCGCCGGACTCGATCATCACGATGCCGTCCTTCGTACCGACGACCATGATGTTCAGCTCGCTCTTCTCCCGCTCCGCATAGGTTGGATTGACGACAAAAGCCTCATCGACAACACCGATGCGCACGGCACCTACCGGCCCATGAAAGGGAATATCGCTCAGAGCAAGAGCGCAGCTCGCACCATTGATGCCAAGCACATCTGGATCATTCTCCTTGTCAGCTGAGTACACAAAGGCGACGACCTGCGTCTCATTCCGAAAGGCCTCAGGAAAGAGAGGACGAATTGGTCGGTCAATCTGCCGGCTGGTGAGAATCTCTTTCTCGGAAGGCCGTCCCTCACGCTTGATAAAACCACCCGGAATGCGTCCACCGGCATAGGTAAACTCGCGGTACTCAACGGTCAGAGGAAAAAAGTCAATGCCCTCCTTCGGATCCGGAGAGGCCACGGCTGTGGCAAGGATGACATTGTCTCCGCTCGATGTGAGCGCAGCCCCAGAGGCCTGTTTGGCCATTCGCCCGGTCTCAAATTTGATGTGCTTGCCGCCGGCAAGCTCTACTGTGACGTCCTGCTTCATATGCGTCCTCGTCTTCTATCGTGTAGTGAAAGATGTCAGTTCGCGTCGTTGAACACGAAAAGCAGCGGACAGGTCGCCAGGGATGGGCGAGCTAGCCGCTGCAGGTGTAAGAGGTCGGAGGTCTCTTCGTTTGTCGTTCGATGCTAGAGTCGAGCAAAGTCTCGGGAGATGGGTGCCAACAGCTGCCAGCGTTTGCTGGATCAATAGGCCACCGCTGTCTCTTTGCGACAGCCCGAGTTGCCGAAGGCCGCACCCTTGCCATACCTGCAAGAGATCTCCGATGTGCTGTTACTTGCGTATGCCGAGCTTGCCGATGACGTCGCGATACCGGTCCGCATCGCACCGCTTCAGGTAATCAAGGAGGCTGCGGCGCTTGCTGACAAGCATGAGCAGGCCACGGCGCGAACCATGATCCTTCTTGTGAGTTTTGAAGTGCTCGGTGAGCTCGGTGATTCGCTCACTCAAGACCGCAATCTGGACTTCGGGGCTTCCCGTATCCGATTCGTGCGTGCGGAACTGCTGGATGATATCTGTCTTTCGTGCGGATGCCAACACTGACTTGGGTTACTCCTGACCGTCTAATACACTCATTCGTGATTGGTAGAAGAATACCATCTCGCGCTCGGGCCGGGCAATTGACCGAGCAACCCTCCTCACGAGGAGGGTTGCTCAAAGCGGCCTTCTCTGAAGTTGCTGCTCTGCCGGAGCTGTGTCAGGCGAGATGTGTCTGCAGAAACCTAAGGGTGCGCTGCTCTGCAAGACCCGCCGCTTCAGGATTGAAGGAGGCTCGAGCATCGCAGCTGAATCCGTGTTCTGCACCCTCATAGACAAAGATCTCTACCTCCGGATGAGCAGACTGAACCGCATCGATCTGTGCTCGTTCGATGTGCGTATCGTTCGCTCCGAAGTGGAGCAGGATTGGACAGCTCGGTTCCTCGGCTGCTACGGAACCGATCCCTCCGGGGTAGTAGCCCACGCAGCAGTCAGGTCGGACGGCGAGATCTTCTCCACGGGTCGCCGTTAGCCAGCTCATAAAACCGCCATAACAATATCCAATTACACCTACGCCACGCTTCGAGCGCTTGGCCTCACCAAACGCGGCAGCGATATCGAGCAGCGCTGTTCTTGGATCAAGCTTCTGCATGTACGCGACTGCGCGCTGCATGTCATCGCCGTCGTACGTCAGTTCAACCCCTTGCTCAATGCGATCAAACAGGGCCGGCGCAATGACGAGAAAGCCTTCTTCGGCATAGGCGTCCGCCGTCCGACGGATGTAATCGTTCACACCGAAGATTTCCTGGAGGATGATCAGAGCGCCAGACGGGGAGCCTGACGGCTCAGCAACATAAGCAGTAAAGGTGTGGCCATCTCCGGCGGTAAGTCGCTTTGTTGTGGTGGTCATAACGCTGCTGCCCCTTTAAGTGAGTATGTGGCGCGCTTAGCTTTGCGCCAGGCGATACAGACGCATAGTGCGCAGCCAGCCAAAGAAACGAAGCAGCTGCGCACGCTCGTTCCAGAGCAAATGGAAGAGGTCAGAGAGGCGTACGCTCGACGCCGGCTTCCCAGTGTAGGTCTCCACTCGCCACAGCAGGTATGGACTGCGCCACGGGCGGAGCCTGTGCCCTCGCGTCACGTTCCAGCCAAACCGAATCCATTCCAACATAAGTTTTCAATCCCAAAGCTTTCCTGAACTTCCGATTTGCCGCTTCACTGAGGAGATCTCTCACTCTCTGAGTGACCTCTCTTTAGACGGTCAATTAGCTTGTCGGCAATGTCATCCGCTGGTATCCGGTAGCTTCCGTCATCTAGGGCTCGTTTTAGCTGTTCCAGTCGCTCCGCCCGCGAAGAAGTACCTCCCGGGGACGCGGCAGTAGTCGCATCGATCGCAGAACGCGCCGTTGGTAACGAAGTGGGTCTGCTTCTTCGCACTGTACCTGTACCCCAAACGTGGACTTGCCTGCTTCCGGTCTTCATCCATGCTGTCATACAAGGCAGATCGGCAGAGTGGCAAAAAGGTTAAGGACGCCTCAGCCTGCAAAGTACTCCGGGTGCAGCGTTACTTGACGACCTGCTGAAAAAGCGGCGAACTAAGCAGACTTGCGAACTGACTATCGGATGACGAGTAGCTGACCAGCAATGTTCCTGCATTTGAGTCGATTGAGGTCTCGTCAAGGGCAGTCTTCTCGAGTGGGGTTCCCTGGGTCTTCTTGAGCAGCGAGACACCCTTCATCAGAGCAGCTGCGGTTGCTGCCGTCACGGTGTCAGACATCACGACAGCCATATCAAACTTGACGCCGTTCTGGAAATCCATCGTGTAGTGCGAACTCTTCATTCGGTTCTTGACTGTGTCGTAGTCGGCCAAGCCGGATGCGTCCCCAAGTACGCCCTTCATCATCGTCTGCGTACCCTTCTGATCAAGCAGACTCCACACAGCCTTCTGATCGACAGCTCCCATCTCACTCACGAACTCAGAGTTTGAAAGGAAGTTCGGAGCCATACCGTCGCGCGCATCGAGCGCGGCACGAAGGGCGTCACGATCCCCGAAGACCAAAGTCGTCTGATTGAGAAAAGCGACGCTCAGGCCTGCGGCGCCCATCGGGTAAATGCTGTTGTTGCGGAGGGTCGTGATTTTCGTTTTGTTTTTGGCGAAGCTGGCAAGAATCTCCCGGGTTCGGAACTGACCTTGCGCGATGCCGACGGTCTTCACCTGCTCTGCACCGCTCGGCCTAAAGGCAGCAAATGCAAGCACATCCGCGTCCTGATCGACCTTGAGACCGGAAGTCTTAAGGGAGGTTTCGAGCCGTTTCAGCTCTGGCGGCAGAGTCCGGTCCTTAAGACTCATGGCGGCTGGAGAGTTCTGCATGGCGCGGTAGTCGACCACGATCAGCTGCTGCACGTCGTGTGGAATAACGGCCTTGGCGTCGCTTGAGAGCTCGGCGGCGTGGACCATGGTAGCGGCCGTAAGAAGTGCTGTTGCAAGGAGATACGAGGGACTTCGACGCAAGGGGGAACTCCGGAAGAGCACTGGGTGTAGCTATTTGATTGTTCCCTGAACGACGGCGGAGTGCAAGCACCGATGGTTGTAGAAACGAACCGGAACTGGCGGTTGGACGTGCCGGGAAGGCAAATGTAACGCACTGAGCGTGCAAAAAAGGATCTGTTTTGGCGCGTAAACAAGGTCAAAAATGCCCTAAACAGCCCTCCTTGTACGGTTTTGGCGCACGAAGGAGGCGTTCTCTCCGCCCGTCGTGAGGAGCCTGTGCCTCTAGCTGCGACCGACGGGCCATGCCATCGGAGTCGCGAGACGGCGTTCAAGCACCTTGGCGGCCGGATCAAAGTTGGGGATGCTTTCGGTCCAGAGGGTGGAGCCCTCGAGTGCGGCCTCCGGGATGAGCCCGATCAGCTCCCCTTCGGCAACAGTGGCGCCGTGGCGCGCAGCAAGCTGAGAGACGGTGGCGAAGACACGCGGAACGGGAGTCTGGCGGAAGTCGGTTATGTTGATGCTGACCTGCGCGCGTCCGTCCACGATAAGGCCGAGGGCTTTTACGCCGAGCAGGCCACCGGACGAGGCGCGGAGATCGCGTGCGATGGCGCGGGCAACGGCGACATCTGGACCGGGCCGATCAAGAGAGATCTTCGCTCCGGCGGGCGGGCCGAGAAAGATGTTGTATGCGATCAGGAAGGATCGCGCGCCCACGGCGGAGGCTCCGGCGGTGGCATGGAGTTCAGGACCACCAACATCCGGACGCCGGGCTGTCTCGCGGAGCACAGCTGTACGCAGGCCCTCAAACTGACCTTTGCGCAGGTTTTCGAGCTCCACGCGGTCTGGACGGGCGGCCGCCGCGCCGTAGAAGTAGACAGGGATGCCGAAGCGGCGCCAGATAGCAAGACCCGCCTGACGGGCGAGCAGGGCACATTCTGCGAGTGAGATTCCGCTGACAGGAACAAAAGGAATAACATCCGTGGCACCGATGCGAGGGTGAACACCGGTCTGCGTGGTGAGATCGATCAGATCCGCAGCTTTTCCCGTAGCGCGGACCGCGGACTCGAGGACGGCTTCGGGTGAGCCTGCGACGGTCACGACGGAGCGATTATGGTCGCGATCGAGCGAGACGTCGAGCAGGCTGATGCCCTCACCCGTCATCGCCGCGACGATCTGTTGAACGAGCTCCTGGCTGATGCCCTCAGAGAAGTTCGGAACACACTCGACGATGGTTGCGGAGTTCACACACGTATTGTCGCTGAAGAGGGCATGCAGCAGAATCAACTAGAAGCGGAGTCGCACATCCTTATAGAGTGTGAGACCCTTCCAGTGCCTGCTTCATGCCGGACCAGCTGATGCGCGTGGAAGCTTCTGGTGTACCTGCGCCGCGCCAATGCGTTTCAAGACTGACCGCGTTGTGATATCCGATCTGCTTGAGAGCTTTGAACTGTGCGGTCCAGTCGATAAAGCCTTTATCGACGGGCGCCCATTCCGTCTTGCCGGCATTGTTCTTTACCGCATTCTTTACGTGGCAGTGATGAATCCGATCTTTCGGGAGGGCGTCCCAGCCGCCGGAGAAGGCGTCAAGCTCGCCGCGCATAACGGCGTTTGCCGGATCCCAATTAAGCGCCAGGTTGCGGGAGGGAACACCGGCGAGGGTCGCGGCGGCCTCGCGCCCTGTTCCGGTGTTGCAGGCAAACTCGTTTTCAAGCACCAGCAGGATGCCCTGCTTCCCTGCCGCTTCAGCGGCCTGCTGCAGTTTGTCGTTAATCGCTGAACGGTACGGCTTCACGTCTTCGAGGCGCCAGAAGTCGAAGCAGCGAACCTTATCCGTGCCAAATGCTTTTGCAAGATGGATGGAGTGACTCAGCACATCGTCCTGCTGTTTGAAGTTGGCATCAGCACCGAACTGATCGCGCTTCTCGGCATAGGTAGAAAGCGGAGCGCCGGGCCAGTCTACTTTGAAGAGCGGACTTGCAATGTCCGTAACGCGCAGGCTGTATCGGGCTAGTGTCTTGCGGGCTGAAGCGATCTCGTCTTCGCTGAGGTTTTGCAGGTTCTTGCCGTTTAAACCCCGAAGCTCAACCCACTCCAGACCAAAATCTTTCGCGATGACTGAACAGGCGTGATCGAAGTCTTCCGAGATCTCGTCCGAGATGACGGCGATGTGGAAAGGGCTCTTTGACGCAAGTGAAGCGAGAGCGGGTGCAGCAGCAGCGGCAGCAATACTGAGACTGGCGCCAGCGAGGAAGTTTCGTCGAGAGAGAGGGGGCATTGTCCGTCCTAGGGTGCAAGCGTTCGGAGGTAGTGTAGCGGAGAGACAGAAGCGCTGGTGCGACATCCTAAACAGAAAGTTTTGATGTTGATGACCTAATGGATCAGAGCGTGCGGGCCGGGAACGAAGGAGGGGAGCTCAGGGAGCAGAGCTCAGAAAAGTTTGCTGCCCGACCGTCGAGAATCGTTCGTGTGAGTTGTAGCCCTTCCTTGGAAGAAGCTACGGCCTATCTGAAGGTTCGCCTTCCGCCAGGATGGCGGCGTTCGATGTAGGTGCAGAGCCTCCAAACGTCCTGCCTCCTCAGACCTGCGGAGATGTCTGGACGAAAGACAGGAGGCCGCCATAGTATTCGCTGCATGGATTCTTCTCTGACACGGCGCAGCTTTCTCTATGGGGGAGCACTGCTCGCAGGCAGTGGCGCACTCTCGCTTGCGCGAGGTACGGAGGCGCAGAGCACGGCCTCACTGCCCGCATCTCCGGTGAAGCTGGGCGTCGCCAGCTACACCTTTCGCAAGCTCGACCCGGCACACTTGATTGAGTGCATGAAGCAGCTGCGGACACCGTACCTGAATGTAAAGGACACACATCTCCCGATGGGGTCGGCGGCCGAGGTGAAATCGCGCGCCGACGCCTATAGAGCCGCGGGTCTGACCCTCACGGCGGCAGGAACGATTTACTTTCTGAAGGACGATGACAGTGACATGCAGGCCAAGTTTGAGTACTGCAAAGCTGCCGGGATCTCGTTGATCGTCGGCGCACCGACGCATGCGACACTTCCGCGTCTTGAAAGGTTCGTCAAGCACTATGACATCCGTGTCGGAATCCACAATCATGGTCCTGAGGACAAGGAGTGGCCCTCGCCGCTCGACGTTTTGAAAGCCGTTGGATCGATGGATCCACGAATCGGCTGCTGCATCGACGTGGGGCATACGATGCGCGCAGGCGTTGACGTAGTCGAGGCGATCCGCAGAGCAGGATCGAGACTCTTCGATCTGCACATCAAGGATCTCGCGAAGGCCGACGCCAAGGAGAGCCAGGTGGCTGTTGGTGAGGGCACAATGCCGATCCGACAGATCTTTCAGGAGCTGATCCGGTTGCGATATGCGGGGTATGCGGATCTGGAGTACGAGATCCACGAAGAGGATCCGCTCCCGGGGGCGCTAGAAAGCTTTGCCTACATGCGCGGTGTGCTCTCAGGCCTGGGCTACAGAGTGGCCGGGTAACGCAGAGACACGCCCGTGTTTCCGGAACGCTCGAAGGCTGGGTCGTCCAGGCGCGCCCGGAATTCGTGGTAGATTCAGGAGTGTTCGCCTGCGTGGAGAGATGGCCGAGTGGCTGAAGGCGCACGCTTGGAAAGCGTGTATACCGCAAGGTATCCAGGGTTCGAATCCCTGTCTCTCCGCCATAAACCTCCCCGTGGCATCTGCGAGCAAAGAAACCAGAAAAGTTTGCGGTCGAATCGGGAACTACTTTAGTCTCTGAGAAGACTCTTTAGTTATGCGAGCCTCGTCGCTCTCTGAAAAGACAGGACTGAACGGGTTGTCGCTAAGGGCGAGACGGCAATAATTCTCAGGCTACTTAGCGCTCACTGACTTACCGGGAGCCACGTCGTATTTGCACATTCAACGCAGCGGTTACGTGTGCTAACGATGTATGAGTCGCCCCTCTCGGTTAATCGATAAATTCAGGTATCCAAGACGTCGACGTGGCACGCTCCTCACGTCCCACGCTGGTTGAAGACGATCCCTGTGCGTTTCGCTCTTTCTGGGACTGCAGCCCTTGAGACGAATCCCGCATGGCAGGTAATTATGGTCTTTGGTTTTAAGGCTGCTCGTCGCTACAGTAGAGGAGATTTCGCAGGTAGATCACTCTGAGCCCGTTGGAGACTATGCCTTCCCTTCTCGTTCCCAAGTGTCCGGTCGCACTTTTGCTCTTGCTTGCATCCGCTGTGCCTTTCGCCGCGCAGACAGTGACGGGGTATAACCTGCCGGACCCGGCGATTCTGAAGGTGATGCAGGCGCCTTCGGCACCCTATCCTGAGGTCAGCCCGGCGGGCGATTCGATACTACTTACCAGCTATCAGCAATACCCATCCATTGACCGTGTCGCTCAACCGTACCTGCGTCTGGCTGGCGTTCGCGTGGAGCCTGCAAATCACAGCAGGCACGATACGCCCGGTGGATATGGGATCACGAAGTGCGTTGAGAGCTACTCCGTGGTTCATGTCGCGGACGGCAAGACTATTCCCGTCAGCCTCCCCGCGGGGGCCTGTCCGGGACCCCCGTCCTGGTCGGCGGATGGCAAGCTCTTCGCCGTATCCAACATCACGTCGACTTCGGTGCAGCTCTGGATTGGTGATGCCGCTACGGGAACACTTCGCGTGGTGCCCAAGGTGGCGCTCAACCCGATGTTCGGCGATGACTTTCAGTGGCTTGGCGGAACCCACACTCTGCTGGTCAAGCTTGTACCGGCCGGGCTCGGTCCGATACCAGCGACACCTGCCGCGCTCGGCGGACCCGGTATACAGGAGGCGCTCGGCGGCAAGGGTGCAAGCAGCACCTATGAGGTGCGAGACGTGCTCACCAACAAGCACGATGAAGATGTGTTCGACCACTTTGCCGCGGCGCAACTCGCACTCGTCGATGCCGGGACGTCTGCGGTCACCGCGCTGGGGGAGGCAGCCAACCTGCTGCATGTGATTCCCGCGCCGGATATGCATTCCATCCTGGTCACGTCCATCCATAAGCCCTACGCCTACGTGACAACATACGACCATTTTCCGCGCGAGGTCGAGGTTTGGACTCCTACGAATTCAGGCAGTGTGACGCGGCACACTGTCGCATTGCTGCCGCTCGCGGATCGCGTTCCGATTCACGGTGTCCCTACCGGTCCACGCGACTTCTCATGGCGGCCTACCGATCCGGCCACGCTGGTCTGGGCTGAGGCGCTGGACGGCGGTGACTGGAATCGCACCGTGCCCTACAGGGACAAGGTTATGTTGCAGAAGGCACCCTTTACTGCTGCTCCGGTCGAGATCGAGCGCACCAACCAGCGCTACATCGGTTTTGGCTGGACAGAAAAGCCCGGACTCGCTCTGCTTGAGCAGGAGGATGAGAACTGCCACTGGATGCATACCGACGTTGTCAACGTTGACGACCTTGAGCAGAAGCCGCGTACCCTCTTCGATCTCTCCTACGACGACAGCTACGGCAACCCCGGCACTCCAGTTGAACGAACGCTGCCGAATGGGCAGACAGTGATCCGGCTGGACAGGAACTCAATCTTTCTTTCCGGTCGTGGTGCTACGCCGCAGGGCCGTCGCCCCTTTCTGGATCGCCGGGACCTAATGACGGGCAGCTCTGAGCGGCTCTTCCGCAGCGAAGCAAATGGGCTGGAAAGCTTCCTTGCGTTCTCCGGGCCCGAGACACAGCAGCTCATCACCTGGCACCAATCGCCCGCGGATCCGCCGAACGCCTTCATGCGTACTCTCGGCAAGCCGGTGCCGGCTGCCGCCCCGGGTGACAGCATGATGGCGTCCTCCGAAGTGCCGATCACTCATATACCCGACCCGACGCCCGAGATCCGTGCCATTAAGAAGCGTCTGGTGAAGTACAAGCGCGCCGACGGCCTGGACTTATCCTTCACCCTGTACACCCCGCCCGGCTACAGGGAGGGTACACGCTTGCCGACCATCCTCTATGCGTACCCGCTCGACTACGCAAAGGCTTCGGAGGCTGGACAGGTGACCGGCTCCGACCAGACCTTCACGCGTCTGTACGAATATCAACTCTTGCTGCTCGCCGGCTACGCCGTCCTCGACAATACGGCGTTCCCGATTGTGGGAGACCCGAAGAAGGCGTACGACACCTACCTTGACCAGCTTGTCGCGGATGCCAACGCGGCCATTGCGGAGGGCGTACGACTTGGCATTGTCGACCCCAATCGTGTGGGCGTAACGGGCCATAGCCATGGCGCTCTGATGACCGCCAATCTGATTGCGCATACCGACCTGTTCAGGGCCGGCGTGGCAACCAGCGGCTCGTACAACAAGACACTGACGCCCTTTGGCTTTCAGAACGAGCGCCGGTCCGTGTGGGAAGCGCCGGACGTGTACCGCACGGTGTCTCCGTTCTTCTCGGCCGATCGATTCAAGAATCCGCTTCTCATCGTTCACGGGGAAGAAGACGCGAATCCTGGCACGACCCCGATCCAGGCCAAGCTGCTCTATGAAGCTATTCGCGGCAACGGTGGAACAACCAGACTTGTCATGCTGCCGCATGAGCCACACTGGTACACGGCACTTGAGTCCAACGAGCAGCTCGTCTATGAGATGGTTCGATGGTTCGATACCTATGTGAAGAGTGCGCCAGCGCGCGCCCAAGATCCCTCAGGCACAAGCGGGCAATGATGGGGACCGCGAGGTCACTCGCGGAGCGGCTGGCGGCTGATGGGGCAAACCTGGGCGTACGCGGCCTATGGCTGGATCGCTGACGCGGAGGCGCGTCTTCTACCAAAGGCCCGTTCTATATATGGAACGGGCAGGTCCTCGCAGGAAGTGACTCTTCCCACCAAGAATCCATACAGTTTCCAGCAGAAGGCTGCATCGATTTACGGCCAGCGTCGACTGGCTTACCCAGACGATACTCAAGGCTTGACGGCTCTCCATGCAGCGTCGTAGTGTTCCCCTCGCGGTGGAAATCCAACTTCGCCAGAACCTTACGCTGTCTGTTCTAAATAGGGGATCCATGACTTACAAGCCTGCGCAAATCGGCCTTACCAGTGCGTTTCTTGCTGCCGCGCTTCTTGTGCCTTTCCCAACATTGCTCACGGCGCAGGCGGTCAATGGAACCCTCCTCGGCATCGTTACCGACGCGACAGGCGCCTCTGTCGCCAACGCTCACGTCACCGTGACGGAGTCCGCTACCGGCGTCTCGCAACAGACTGTCTCAAACGAAAGTGGAAACTACTCCTTGCCTGGTCTTCAGCCCGGCACCTACACCGTTACTGTCGAAGCGCAGGGCTTCAAGCGAGACTCGCATGAGCACATCGATCTGCTCAGCAACACTTCGACACGCGTTGATATCGGACTTGTAACCGGAAACGTTACGGAAACCGTCCTTGTCACTACCGCTCCTCCTTTGCTGCAGACTGATCGCGCCGACATCAGCACCAAGATTGAGGCCCAGCAGGTCGCCAACCTCCCGCTCGGCACCAACCGCAACTTCCAGTCGCTGCTCAATCTCGTGCCGGGAACGACTCCTGCAACTTTTCAGCATTCCCAGTTCTTCAACGCACAGAGCGCTCTCCAGACGCAGGCGAATGGCATCCCGCGCATGGGCAATCTTTACCAGATTGAAGGCATCGACGACGACGAGCGAACCGGTCTCCTGCAGATCATCATTCCGCCTGCGGAAGCCATCCAGTCGGTCGACATCTCCACGAACAACTTCGAAGCCGAGCTGGGCCGCGCCATCGGCGCCGTGACCAATGTCACTTTAAAGTCCGGTGCAAACGCGTTTCACGGCTCTGCTTTTGAGTTCCTGCAGAACAGCGACGTCAACGCCCGCTCCTACTTCGGTGGTCCACTTGGCCATCTGTCGTATAACTACTTCGGCGGTACCATCAGTGGTCCAGTCATCCGAGAAAAGCTCTTCTTTTTTGGCGATTATCTGCGCACCTCCGACCATGAAGCCATCTCAAACACGTTCACCCTGCCGCCTCCGCAGTTCTTCACACCGAACGCCGCAGGCTTTCTTGACCTGAGTGCTCCGCTGCAGTCCAACGGCTCCGGTCAGGTGTATGACCCGGCCACCGGCGATTCCACTGGCGCCAACCGCAGCGCCTTTGTAAATAATCAGATCCCCCTCAGCCGCGTTAATCCAGTCTCGCTCGCCATTCTGAAGCTTCTTCCCGCACCCAACCAAAACCAGCGCAATCTGGCGGCACCCACGAACAACTACGTCACTAATCTGCCATTTCGCAAGACCACCGACAGCTACGACCTCAAGATCGACTACGCGCTCAACGAGAAGAACCATCTCAGCGGCCGATACAGCTGGCAACGCGTTCTCACCTTTCAGGCTCCTGCCTTCGGCCCTTTCGCCGGCGGTCCCGCGGGAGGCGGCTTTCAGGGCACCGGCAACCAACGCGCCTACAGCACCGGCCTCAACTACGATCACGTCTTCTCGCCCACTCTGTTCACGGAACTCCGTTTCGGCGTCGCTCATCTGCACAACGACGCGCAACCCAGTGATTATGGCTCCGCTGACGCCACCACTCTCGGCATTCCTGGCGTCAACATCAACCCGTTCACCAGCGGACAGGTCGGCATTACCATCGGCAATTTCACCGCGCCGACTATCGGCTACGCGGCGTCCGTCCCCTGGATTCGCGCCGAAGCCAACATCGATGTCGTCAATAATTGGACCAAGACGATCCGCAACCACTCCGTGAAGTTCGGCATTGATCTCCGCCGTGTCCGCGATGATCTCCTGCAAGACCAGACCTTTGGGGCACGGGGAGCCTACACCTTCGCTGAAAATCAGACGGCCACCATCCTCAACGGCTCCGGAACCAAGACCAACGTCGCCAATGACATCGCGAGTTTTCTGCTTGATCTTCCCAGCCAGACCGGCCGCGATCTCAACACCTTCTTCCCGGCCTACCGGCAATGGTGGTTTTTTGCCTTCGCGAGCGACAAGTGGCAGGTCAGCCCCAAGCTCACTGTGGACCTCGGCGTCCGGTGGGAGTTCTACCCACCTGCGACGCCCAAGATCGCCGGCGGCTTCTCTAACTATGTCCCCTCCACCAACTCGCTCGTCCTCGCCGGTGTAGGCGGCAACCCCTCAAACCTCGGCCTCCAGACCCGCTACAACTACTTCGCGCCCCGAACCGGCTTCTCTTATAGAGCGACCGAGAACACCGTACTCCGTGGCGGCTTCGGCCTGAGCTATACGCCATTTCCGGACAACAACTACGCCTACAACTACCCCGTCCGCGCCAACAACAGTTACCAGCCCGCATACACGTATGGTCCATCCGTCCTGGGCGACGGCACTCCAGCGACCTTCCAGGCCGGCTTTCCAGCTCCCGTTCCTGTTGCTATTCCCGCGAACGGCATCATTCCTGCCACCACCTCTCAGCTCAAGAACCAGCAATACAACGTGATCCCAAAGAACTACTTCAATCCATATGTCGAGTCCTGGAATGTCGCCGTTCAGCAGGCCTTTCCCGGCAACCTCTCTTTCCAGGTCGCCTATGTGGCCAACCACGGCGTCCACATGCCCGTAAACCAGAACATTAACAATCCAAGCTTCCTCGGTGGCGGCGTCGCCTCCGAACCAGAAAACATTCTTTTCGGCCGGACTGCCGCTACAAACCTTGTGTTCGCCGGCTTCTCCTCCAACTATCAGTCCCTTCAGACCCAATTGACGCGGCGCTTCTCAAAAGGCCTCTCCCTGACGACTGCCTTCACCTGGAGCAAGGCGCTCAACTACGCCAATGGCGACGACGGCGGTCTTCAGTTCTTTGCGCAGCTTCGTCGCAACTACGCTCCCGCTGACTATGATCGCCGCCTGAACTACGAGCAAAGCTTTACCTATGAGCTCCCCGTCGGCCGCGGACACCGCTTCTTCAGCTCCGGCCCTGCAGAGCTTGTTCTCGGCGGCTGGAAGGCGTCCGGCATTGTCTCCGTCGTCTCCGGGCTCCCTTTCATCGTCAATGCCAACAGCGGCTCTCTCAACACACCCGGCACCGCACAGACCGCCAATCTTACTGGTTCTTTCCATGTGCTTCACGGCATCGGCGCGACCAACAAGTGGTTCGACACCTCGAATTTCTCGCAACCGACCGGAGTCAGCGTCGGCAACACCGGCCGCAACCAGTTCTACGGTCCCGGCTACATCCAGGACAATCTCTCCCTTTTCAAGAGTTTTCCTCTCTTTCGCGAGGCCTCCCTCGAAACCCGGGTCGACGCCTTTCAGCTTAGCAACACACCACAGCTTGGCAACCCTAACACTGGCACCCTCAGTGCCGCGAACTTCGGCACCGTTACCACTACTCTTGGAAGCGGTCAGGGAAGCGTCAACGGAATCGGCGGCGGTCGGACCCTGCAGGCCTCGGCGAAGATCAACTTCTAACCTCTCACGCGGACGGGTGGTGCCGTCCACGCCGCGAAGGCCTTGAGCACCGACAGGTGCTCTTTTGGCACCCAACGATTCGAAGCCAAAGGGCCCAGCTCTTTATGACAAACTTCAGCAGACCGCCGAGACAGTAGCAAACAGGACTTCCTGTCCGTCCTCAAAGAGGAGTTCGGCTGCAATACACTGTCAGGAGCCGGTAGGCTGCGGACGCTCTGGCTGGCAACTCCTCTTAGACCAAGGGGCTAGTCTTCACCACAGCGCAACCTCCGGAAGGAGACTGACACGCTCCTCACTACCGCACGCTCCGTGGTTGCTCTTCGCGCCGCGCTTCTCTCCGTGCTCCTCACCGTGCCGTGCGTGTGCGCGAACACTCCCGCACCTCCAATCGTGCATCGTTTTCATCAGAACCACCTTGCCATGGGCACCGAGTTCACTCTTGACCTGTATGCCCCGGACCAGGCCCTTGCCTCAGAGGTCGCCGCGCAGGCCTTTGATGAGATCGACCGTCTCGAGGCGCTCCTGAGCAACTACCGCCCGGCCAGCGAGCTCTCCCGCATCGGTCGCGAGGCCGCAGCACACCCCGTCATCACTGATCCCGAGACCTTTCACTTTTTGGAGCGCTCGCTCTTCTGGAGCCGCGAGTCCGATGGCGCCTTCGACATTACCGTCGGCCCGGTCCTCCGCGCCTGGGGCTTTTTCTTCCACTCCGGCCGTATCCCATCCTCGTCAGAACTTGTCGCGCTCCGCCCCCGCGTCGGCTGGCAGCACATCCACCTCGATCCCGGCACGCGTGCGGTCAGCTTCATGACGCGACAGCCGATGGAGCTCGACCCCGGCAGCATCGGCAAAGGTTTTGCTATCGATGCTGTCATCGCCATCCTTCGCGAGCAGGGCATCACCTCGGCCTTTCTCTCCGCCGGCAACAGCACCTTATATGGCCTCGGCGCCCCACCCGGCGCCTTCGGCTGGCCGGTTCATGTTCCTGATCCCCACCACCCCGGTCAGCCGGCAGCAACCATCCTCCTGCACGACACTTCGCTCTCTACTGGCGCCTGCACCGAAAAGTTCTTCGTTCACAACGGCCACCGTTACTGCCACATCTTTGACCCCCGCACCCTGAGCCCGGCGGAAGGCATGCTCCAAACCTCTGTCATAGCCCCCAGCGCCACCGATAGTGACGCTCTTTCGACCGTGGTCTTCGTCCTCGATCCCCAAGCCACGCGCTACCTCCTCGAGCACACCCCAGAGACCCGCGCCCTGCTCTTCGGCCAGCCCCCTGATCATGAAGCGTGTCTCGCCATAAACTGGGAAGGGAGCCCTTGCACCTCAGCGAAGCCCTCCCCGCATAAGGACCTGCCTTTATGATTGCTCGCCGCCTCTTCCTTCAGGGCCTCTCCGCCACCGCCATTACTGCCGGCCTCGCCCCGGAGATCTCGGCCCAGGAGGCCGCCTCCCAGGCAGAGACCGAAGCCGCCCGCCAAATTGCTCCCTCCGCCGACAGCAGTCCCCTTCGTGTCGGCATCATCGGCCCTGGCAGCCGCGGCAAAGAGCTCGTCCGCAATCTTCTTCGCGTTCCTGGCGTCCGCATCGTCGCCGCCGCCGATGTCTACCCGCCGCGTTTCGACCAGCTCAACCAAGTCTGCGGCTACACCGTCCCGTCCCACACGGACTATCGGGCACTTCTCGACCGCAAAGACCTCGACGCGATCGTCGTCGCTACACCCCTCGGCCTGCACGCCAGCCACGTCATCCCCGCGCTCCAGAGCGGCCGTCACGTTTATGGCGAGAAGACCATGGCCTACACCGTCGACCAGGCCCGGGACATCGCCGCAGCTGCCAAAGTCAGCAACCGCATCTACCAGGTCGGCCATCAGTACCGCTACAGTCCGTGGATTCGCGCAGCCATAGCTCGCGTGAAGGCCGGTGAGATTGGCAATGTCACCCACATCCTCGGCTACTGGAACCGCAACAACGACTGGCGCCGCCCCGTCCCTACCGCAGATCCAAGCGGCCATCTCGAGCGCCTCATCAACTGGCGGCTCTACCATGAGTGGTCCCTCGGCCTCATCGCCGAGCTCGGCTCTCATCACATGGACATTGCAAACTGGATCTTCGGCTCCGCCCCCACAACCGCTCTCGCCTCCGGCTCCATCTGCTGCTATCACGACGGCCGCGAAACCGACGATAACGTTCAAGTCGTCCTCAGCTACCCTGCCGGCCGCCGCTTCATCTTCACCTCCATGACTGATAACGCCAAGCAGGGCGACCAGCTCTGGCTCTACGGCACCAAAGGCTCACTCAACGTCACCCTCGAAGATGCCACCTTCTTCTACGAGCCTCGCCAGATCGTCAAAGCCCCTACAAACGGCAAGGGCGAAGAGAAAGGCGTCACCACCAGCGCCTCGTACCGACCCGAAGGTGAGATGCCCTACCGCGGCCCCGGCAAACCCTTGACCATCGCCAACCCCGAAGACGCCACTACCATCGCTATCCGCGCGTTCGTCCACTGCGTCCGCACCAACACGCAGCCCATCGCCAACGCCGACGTCGGCCTCGGTTCAGCTCTCGGTGTGATCCATGCAAATCAGGCACTGCGTGAGAAGAAAGAAGTCGCCATACCACTGATCTCGACCTAAGCAGAAAAGAGCTTACGTTCGACGACACAGTCGGCAAGAATCGCATGTCACTCACCTGAACGGTAAGTACTCTGCATACCGGCGTTGCTCCCTGCGAGAGAAACTCAGGTCGACCCTCCGATACTTATCATCCAGGTAATGCTCTTGGTGGCCCGGGCAGGAGTCCAACCTGCGACCTTCGCGTTAGGAGTGCGCTGCTCTATGCAACTGAGCTACCGGGCCACGTCTGCCTAGTGTACCCGCTCGGCTGGCCGAGAGAGGCGGATGACGGGGAGCGACTGGTAAACTAGGGACTGGAGCATCTATGCCTCAGATAGTTCGGCGACAGGCTGTTTCGGTGATGATCGGCAATGTGCGGGTGGGATCGGACGCACCGGTTGTGGTGCAATCGATGACCAATACGGACACGGCTGACACTGAAAGCACCGTACAGCAGGTAGCCGCCCTGGCTCGCGCCGGCTCTGAGATGGTACGCATCACGGTGAACAACGACGACGCGGCGAAGGCAGTTCCGTACATCGTTGACGAGCTTGCGAAGAAAGGGTGGACGACGCCTATCATCGGCGACTTTCACTACAACGGCCATCTTCTGCTGCGGAAGTATCCCGAGTGTGCGCGCGCGCTGGCCAAGTACCGCATCAACCCTGGCAATGTGTCCATCGGGCGCAAGGACGATGACAACTTCCGCACGATGATCGAGTGTGCTGTCGATAACCAGAAGCCGGTGCGAATTGGCGTGAACTGGGGATCACTGGACCAGGCATTGCTGACGCGAATGATGGACGAGAACTCGAAGAGCCATCAGCCGAGAGAGGCGCGCGACGTGATGATGGAAGCGATGGTCGTCTCCGCGCTCGATAACGCGGCGGCGGCGGAGCGGTACGGTCTGCGTCGCGACCAGATTCTTCTGAGCGCCAAGGTCTCAAACGTTCGGGATCTTCTGGATGTGTATACGGAGCTCGCGCGACGATCGGACTATGCCCTGCACCTCGGTTTAACAGAGGCGGGTATGGGGATGAAAGGTATTGTCGCGTCAACGGCGGGTCTTGCGCCGCTTCTTCTCGCCGGCATCGGCGATACGATACGGGTAAGCCTGACGCCGACTCCAGGGGGCGATCGGTCTGAGGAGGTTCGCTGCGGCCAGCAGGTGCTGCAATCCCTTGGCATACGCAGCTTTATGCCCCAGGTCACAAGCTGCCCGGGATGCGGACGGACCACATCAACCTACTTCCAGGAGCTCGCGGAACGCATCCAGAACTACCTTGTCGAGCAAATGCCGGAGTGGAAGCAGCAGTATGCCGGGGTTGAGGAGTTGAAGCTTGCGGTTATGGGCTGCATCGTGAACGGGCCGGGAGAGTCCAAGCATGCCAACATCGGCATCTCGCTTCCAGGAACCTTTGAAGAACCAAAGGCACCGGTTTACATCGATGGGAAGCTCTTCACAACACTCAAGGGAGACCGCATTGTTGAAGAGTTTCAGGTCATCCTCGACGAGTATGTGGAGAAGCGCTACGGCAGGCATCTCGTCGTGGTCTAAGCCGTCGCGTCTACCGCAGCCGCAGGGCTGCTCTGCGAAGCTCTTTGAGCGGATAGAACGTTCCTCGCCAGGAGACCCCGCCATTGCTCAGCGTGACTGCCGTTGACCGCACTATGGCATAAATAAAGAGAACGGCACTCACGGGAAAGCCGAGGACGTTCAGCATTCGCAACCGGCTCAGGCGGCGACCGGCGATCTGATAGATACAAGCAATCGAGACCAGAGCAATTGCACTGGGAAGGCGGGTTTGCCTCCAGATCATGCCAGCAAGCGGGCCGAGACACAGGAACGAGAGGCCGCAGCATGCGGCTATCATCACCGGAATGCGGAACTGGAAGATGGCAAAGAGATTCTTGGTCATTGTGTTCAGGACGCCGCGCACCCCGGTAGCCCAGTGAACCTGAACAAAGCGCGGCGCAAGGGCCACTCGCTGGCGCAGACCTGCATTCCTGACCAACCGTCCCAGCGCAAGATCTTCAAGCACCTGCAATCGCAGCCGTTCGAATCCGCCCACCTGCTCATAGGCTGTCGTCCGAAGCAGGTTGAACGCGCCGATGCCGATGGCATCGCGGGCTGCATCATCGTTGACTCGCCAAAGGCGAGCTCCCCACAGGCCGATCACCTGCAGAAAGGCCATCAGGATTCCCTCACCTGCCGACTGGATGACGGCCGTTGGGAGCGTGACAAAATGGTCCGCCTGCTGCGCCTCTGCGAGAGCAAGAGAGCGGCGGAGGCACTCGGGATGAAAGATGACATCGCCGTCCGTAAAGAGCAGCCACTCCGGAGCGAAGAGAGACCGCGCGTGGCGTGCGGCGAAAGCCATCGCATGTGTTTTCCCCAGCCATCCCTCCGGCAGATGGGTGACTTGAAGCACAGAGAGGCGGTCTGGATAACGACCCGCGAGCAAGGTCATGATGTCGCCAGTCGTGTCTGACGATCGATCGTTTACTGCGATCACATGCAGGTTAGGCCAGTCCTGGTCGATCAGAGACTGCAGGCACGCCGCAATCGCTTGCTGCTCGTCGCAGGCGGGAACGATAACCGCGATCGAGGTTCCCGCAGGAGGATGCGAGGGAGAGGAAGAGTCGAGCAGCGAGGGCAGGCGCTTGAGCCCGAAAGCTACCATCACCACCTGCACGCTCCATGCGCTTGCCAGCGCCCATGCTGCGATGAGGCGCGTCGTGGAGAACAGTAACGGCAGAGACACTGCTGATCCTTAAGAATGAGGTGCAGAAAGGGGATGAGGTGCGGAAAGGGGATGAGGTGCGGAAAGCAATGAGGTGTGGAACCATCTCTGGTTCAAGGCGGTGAGCCGGAGTCCAGCTCTATTCTCCTATGAGGGACGGGTCCGGGATTTAGGCAGCCGCAGTGTTCGAAGCGCTTTGCAGTGGAGGGGCGAAGCGGGCTCCAAAGATAAAGATGATGGCTGCCAGAATGAGTGTAATCAGCGTGGATCCAAGGCCTGTTGACAAGTTGGACCGATCCGACACGGCGCCAATGATGCGAGGACTGATCGCATCGCCCAATGCATGAATCGCAAAAAGCTGACCGGCGAGGGCTGTCGCCCGGATCTCAGGCCGAACGGCGTTAACAGTCGCTGCGTTAACTGGTCCCGTTCCGAGAAAGATGAGAAAGATTGCTATGGCAAGGCTCGACAGCGTTAGAGCTTTCGGGCCAAAGAAACAGACAAGGGCAGGCGGAACGGCGAGTGCAGCCGCGATACCGGGTACCAGATAGAGCGCTTTCGCGGTGTGCCTGGACCAGCGCTGCGCGACGACACCGCCCACGATCGTTCCAGCAAGACCGGTGACAACGGTGATCGCCCCCATGAGAAACGCAGCTGAGCTTTGCGATCTGCCGTCCACTCGCTGAAGAAACGACGGCATCCACCAGGAGATGCCACCGAGAGTAAATGTGACCGCGGCATAGCCGAGGATGGAACAGAGGTATGCGGGATTTTTGAGGAGCGAGACGATTGCTGCTCTCTCTGGCCGCGCCTTCGCCTCCTTGCTTGCGAACCGTTGCGGCTCCTTCATGAAGAAGGCGATGAGCAGAGCAATCAGGATGGCGGGTACGGCCGAGACGATGAAAGACATCCGCCAGCCGAAACGCTCCCCGACTGTTCCGCCCACGAGATAGCCCAGAGCAGCGCCGACCGGGATGGCGACGTTAAAGATGGTCAGGACGCGATTGCGCTGATCGTCGGGGTAGAAGTCGGCGAGCATAGCAGGGGCAAAGATGCCGAAGGAAGCCTCGCCGATGCCAAGCGCGGCATGGCGCAGATTGAGCGAGTCATAGGAGTGGACAGTCGCGGTGAGCAGATTGATGCCACCCCAGAAGAGCGCGGCCGCGACGATCATGGGCTTGCGTGGAAAACGATCACCGAGCCACCCAGTGATCGGCGAGGTAGCCATGTAGGCCAGCATGAACCAGAGTGTCAGCGAGCCAATC
This sequence comes from Acidobacteriaceae bacterium, assembly GCA_903642235.1. Lineage (GTDB taxonomy): Bacteria > Acidobacteriota > Terriglobia > Terriglobales > Acidobacteriaceae > Edaphobacter. The sequence goes on from CAHJWL010000003.1 coordinate 33,965, forward strand.
TGCTCATCGCTGATGCGGAACTCGCCCTTTACCTGCTCCTGCACGCCGGGCAGGATGTAGCGATCGATGTAGTTGACGAAGTTGAGCGCGGTGAGAAGGACGAGAGCCGTGGTTGCACCGGCAACAGCCCTGCCGCGGCTAGAAACCTTGCTCGGGGTCGAGACCTGGACGCTCATGCTGGGGATGAGCATAGCAGGCTTCAGGCTCTCACTTCTGAACCACTCAGAGCGTTGAGAGGGCGGGTGATCTGCGCAACTCGCGAAGCCATACCAGATGCACTTCGATCTATCTCCGTACGTCTGCTTCGCTGCGCGGATAGTATGCGGTCACGACGGTAGAAATGCCGCCGCGCGGCCGGAAGTCTCCCTTGATCTCGCACCAGACGGGATCTGTCGCCTTTACGACGTCGTTCAAGACCTGGTTTGCGATGTTTTCCTGAAAGATGCCGAGGTTGCGATAGCAGAACAGATATTCTTTGAGGCTCTTGAGCTCGAGGCACAGCCTGCGGGGCATGTAGCGAATGGTCAGAACACCGAAGTCTGGCAGGCCGGTCTTCGGGCAGACTGAGGTGAACTCCGGATCGTCGATTAGGATCTCATACGACTGGAACTGGTTTTCCCAGGTCTCGATCTCCGGAAATTGAGTGTCAAGACCAGCCTTTGCGTGGTCGTCTGTGTAGCCGGTTGTGTGCGTCGCCATGAGTCTAGTTTACGGCGAAACAGAAGGAGAGGCTCAAGGGCCTCTCCTTCTGTCAAATGACCCGCGGGATCAATTTCGGCGGCCGAGCGTAGGCCGGTCGTCGCCTGAGTTCGTCGTGGAGCTGGGGTTATTGGGATCATTGTTGGACCCGCCCGTCCGGCGCAGGGTGGGCTTATTTCCATCATTCTTGTTATTCAGCTTGCGCTTGTTCTCGATGCGCGCCAAACGCGCTTTTACGTCGTCGAACTCGCTGGTTGTAACGATGTAGTCCGGCTTCGCCGGCAGGATAGTTGCGATCTCATCTTCAGATCGGCCGATGCGGTCCGGCGTCTGTGGATGATCGGAAAAGAGTTTGGCGACGGCACCGGGTTTGTGCTTCTCCAAGGCGTCGATCTTTTCGAAGAACTGGATGAAGGCCTGCGGATCGTAGCCGGCTTTGTACATGTATTGCAGACCCAGAAAGTCCGCCTCTGACTCATCCATGCGGGAGAATTTGAGGAATGCGACAGGGATAGCCAGTTGTGTGGCCTCATAGATGCCGTATCCGGTGTAGGACCCCTGCGTCATGATGATGAGCGGAACGCTGGCGATCTGTGCCATGTTCATCTTTGTCATCTGGCGTGCGGCATGGTGCGCCACGACGTGCGAGATCTCATGCGCCATGACGCCGGCGAGCTCCGCTTCCTCATCCGCAGCGAGAATCAGTCCCGAGTTGACGTAGAAAAAGCCACCCGGCAGAGCAAAGGCGTTGATCTCATCAGAATCGATGACCTTGATGGTGAACGGGACCTTGGCGTCGGAGTTCTTTACAAGGTTCTGACCGATTCGGTTCACGTATTCGATCACGACCGGATCCGTGACGAGATGAGCTGACTTTTCAATCTCCATGGCATAGGACTTGCCGTTGCGGATCTCCCAGTCAGTGGAATACCAGTTGCCAAGCCCGCGGCCGCCTATGTTGCGTGTTCCGATCGCGTTGACGTCGTCCTCCGACCCTTTTTTGATATTTGGGTCGAGTGACTCCCCGGGAGACGGAAGTGAATCCGTCTTCTGCTTGGCGGCATCCGCCGCGGCCTTGTTCTCCGCCGGCGTGGGCTGCTTCTCTGTTCCGGGATCCTTGGGGATGGGGCCGGGAGTCGGTGTCTGCACCGGAACGGGTGACGGCGAGGGAACGCCGGTTGTGGTCTGACCTGGCAGACATGCACTCAATGAGAGAAGTGCTACGAGCGAGAGGGGAGCGAACGGACGCATAGAGGAATCTCTCCTGGCTGAGACGGGGCAGGTATACGGCAGAAGCAGCTCCGCGCACACGTCTTCCACCTTCGTTTGACGTAGTATGCGCTCTTTCGTCGCTCTGTGACAGAACGTCTTCTGCGACACACCTTGACCGGACTACCAGGTGTTGTAGGAGCTTCCATCGGCCGCAGTCATCTGGGCGCCGGAGTGGAGATCACTGATGCCACCAGAGTCCGTCTGGTCGATGGTAGACAGGACATCCGACTGCGCCGGAACCCAGGTATCGGATCGCCTGGTAAACGGATCGACCGGCATGACCTTCAGGTAGCCGGCCTGCACCAGGTCGTCGAGCGCCTGCGGCGCCTTCTGCTTGTCGATCGTGTAGGAATCGATGGCTCCGCGCATCGTCCGCAGATCCTCCCGCAGTACGGCTTCCTTCGCGTTCCGGACGTTGTTGGTGTAGGAAGGAATCGCAATGGCAGCCAAAAGGCCGATCACGACCATGACGATCATGAGTTCGATCAGAGTAAAGCCGTCCTGCTCTGAGGAGGGGATCGTCCGGGATGGAGACATCGTTACCATGTGGAGTATTTCGTACCATCGAGCGCTGTACCCTGGCTCTTGCTGTGAACGTCGAAGACGTTCTGGCCGCCCCAGGAATCGCTCTCCGGATCGTCCTGATTCGACCGTAGACCCCACTCCGTTGTGTTCGTCATAGGGTCCGTCGGAATCTGCCGGAGAAACCGGACCTTCTTGGTTTGAATCTCGACTCCATCGACAAGCGTCTGGAGGTCGGGTGGATAGTTCATGCTATCCGCCTTCGTCACCATGCCGCCCTTCTCCGCCGCGTCTTTGTAGTGATCGATAGCGTCCCGCATGCCCCAGAGGTCACGGCGCAGTTCCCGCTCCTTTTCGCGCTTTACCTGGAACCGGGCGATGGGGAGAGCAGCTGTCGCTAGCAGTGCAACGATGGCGACCGTAATGATCAACTCGACCAGCGTCAGGCCAGCGTCTGAATCCGCAAGCACGGGTTCCGGCTTTGCTGTCACCGCATACGAGCTTTGCCGAAGATGCTGCATCATTTCACATGAACAACTGCGCTCGAGCCTACCGTCGGCAGCGTCGCCTGGGAGCTACTGCGCGCCCCGACCTTCGGCAGCGAGATGGTTGAGTCCCCGGCGGCCAATGCTTTGAAGGTGAGCACGCAAACGCTTCCCTGCCCTTCAACCCCCTTCACACCGGGCGGCCGTGACGTAGAGACGTTGACGAGACCATCTCCTTCATCGCGATGAACGGTTGCGACAGCCTGACCGTCACGCAAGAGCAGGTCCCCTGAGTCGACATTGACCAGTTGCAATACCTGAGAGTTGAACTTTAGTTGCAGCGGCAGCGAGTAGAGGTCGCTGGCGTTGTTTGCCATGACCGCCACCTGGAAGACACTGCCGACAGCCTGAACAGCGGAGGGCGGAACAAGGGTGAGGGTGACAGGAGCGGCTCCGGCCTGCGTCGCGGGCGCTGCTCCCTCAGCACCGCTGCTGAAAGCAGGTGTTGGAGTACCTGGCGTGGGCATCTGCGCCTGCTTGCTGAGTTGGCCGACGATCGCCGAGGCGGCGACTGCCGCGGAGGTCTGACCCGCGTCGGATGCACGTGGACGGGGAATGATCGGGACGTTCAAGCCAGCAGCGTTGAGATCATGACGCAGTTCGATCGATTGTCCGCTTCCCGTGTCGATAGGACGCGTGTTCATGCGGGTCAGGACTGACTCGCGCACGATGTGCGGAACCAGCAGAAAGACGATCTCACTCTGCTGTGCTTCCTTGTTCTGCGAGGAGAAGAAGTACTTGATGATTGGAATCTCACCCAGTCCGGGAGTTCCGGTGATGTTCTTGAGGTCCTGCTTCTGGACCATGCCAGCCAGGATCGATGGCTCCCCCTCGCGCAGCTGGATGGTCTGCTCCACGATGTTCTGCCCGATGATCGGTTCGCTTACATTCGAGATCGTCACATTCGACTGGACGGCAGAGACCTCGATCTTCATCTTGAGGGTGACCTGCCGGTCATAGTGGACGGTGGGGGTCATGTCCAGATTGACACCCACGTCGATGTACTGAAACTGCGTTTGGACACCGATGGAGGCGATACCGGTGGAGACACCGGCGTTGTAGCTGCCGGTTGCGATCGGTACCCGGGTGCCCATCTTCAGCGTGGCCTTCTGCCCGTCGGTGGCGCGTACACGAGGGTTTTGTAGGATACGGGTATCCGCATCCGTAAGCAGGGCGTTCACCGTGCCGCCTGTTACCGAAACGGCGAAGTTGTTGGCGTTGAGGTTAGTCAGGTTGTTCAGAGTGAGATTGCTTGAAGTGGTATTGGTTCCGGTTGTCGTGCCGGTTGTCGTTGTGCCCGAGGTTCCGGTGGAGTTTGTTGCATTCGACGAGCTGGTGTTCGTTGTCGTTGGTGTCAGGCCGAAAGATTGGGGCAGCGTGATGCCCAGATTGCGAACCTTGTCGCGGTTGACCGAGAGAATGGCAACATCGACTACGACCTCGGACCGCGCCCGGTCGAGGTCATTCAGCAGCTTCTGCGCCAGCAGCAGTTGATCCGGCGTCGCCCGCATCACGATCGCGTTCTGCGACGGCACCAGGTAGATCTTTACGCTCGGATCCAGCAGGTTTCGGATGGCTGTAAGGATCTCGTTGGCGTCGTTCTGCTGGCTTGCATTTGTGAGATAGAAGGTCTGCACGGCGAGATCGTCGAGGTCGGTCCGGTTTGTCCGTGTGTTCTGCGCGATGAAGATCGTGTTGGGTGTGACCGGTTTATAGAAGGTACCGGCCTGTATCCCCACAATGCGCAACGCATCCGCGAGCGATACGTTAGTCAGATCGATAGGAATCCGCTTGGAGCTGTAGTTCGGGTCGAAGAGAACGTTGAGCCCGGCGAGCTTGCCGATTGCCTGATAGATGTTGCGTGTGTCTTCCACGCTATGGATCGTGATTGGATCGGTCGATACGGGTTGAAGTGTGATCGGCCCGGCGACATCGCCGAACTGCGGTCCCGTCTCTGCCAGAGTGCCCGGTGAGGGCGCTTCCCCCTCCGGAGCGGTTGCGGGAGATGCTGAAGAGGCCCGGCCAGGCTGATTCGGCTGCTGGGGAACATAGCCCTGACCGGGCGTCTGTAGAATCTGGATCTCCTGATCCGCTGTCTGATTTCCGGCGTCGATCTCGTGGGCACGAACGAACTCCTGCATGGCGCCACCCAGATCGCCACTCTGCTTCAGAACACGTCCGCGATCGATGTGAGCGACCGCGGCCTGAAAGCGCAGCCGCTCGAAGCGCTCCTTGTATCGGAGATCTGCGGGCTTTTTGATGTGCGCCTGGCGGTAGGCCTCGAAGGCTGCATCATAGTCATCACGAACCTCTGCAGTCTCACCGCGTTTGTTCCACGTGCTGGCGGATTGCGCCTGCAGAGTGCCGGCCAGAAGGAGCATAGAGGCAGCGGCGAGCAGCGGAGTTGTGTTGATGAATCTGCCCAGACTGTTCCGCTTGCTTGCCATGCTTAGGTGTGATTCCTCAAATGGTCGGTGACGACTTGTATGGTGATGGATCACCAGCTGTAGTCTTGTGTTTGCGAAACGGACCCAGCCTCCGTGCGCCCCGCGTGAGTATAGCATTCACTGTCGCTGGCTCCACGCAGCGACTCTTGTACTTAGAGGACGTTCCTACTTCGAGACACCGCTCGTGCGCCGTCCCTTCGGTATCTTCTCGTTCGACGAAGGCCGCTTCATAGAGTGAGCGCAGGAACGCATACTGGCACGATCTTTCGGAGAAGAGTTTCCCCCCGGCTGTCCGTGTTAAAGTAGAGGGTCCGATGCCACGATCTCTGTCTAATCCGACTCAGGCCGCTTCCACAAAGCCAGCTCCGAAGGAGAAGGATCGTGATCCTGTCGCGGCGGGGCGGCGCGATGCCTCCTTCAATCGCTCGGCAGCGTACAACTACTTCCTCACGGACCGCTTTGAGGCGGGCGTTGCACTTCGCGGTACAGAGGTCAAATCAATCCGTGAGGGCAAGGCGAATCTCAAAGACGCCTATGGTCTGCTCAAAGACGGCGAATGCTTTCTCCTCAACGCGCATATTGGACCTTTCTCGCATGGGAACGCCATGAACCACGACGCGTTGCGAACCCGCAAGCTGCTGCTCCATGGAACCGAAATCCGGAAACTGGACGCTCTGGTGCGGCAGAAGGGCTTCACGCTGATCCCTGTTCGGCTCTACTTCAAGAACGGCAGAGTTAAATGCGAGCTTGCCGTCGCCAAGGGAAAGCAGGAGTGGGACAAGCGCGAGACCGAGCGCAAGCGCGAGGCTGACAGCGAAACCCGGGCCGCGATTGCACGCAGCCAGCGGCGCTGAAACGATCCGCGAAAAGCGCGCACGTCCCCTTTTCGTTGCGTGCTCGCGCTGTAGGATGAGGATCTATGGACATCTCACTTCTGGCTCAGGATGCAGCCTCGTTTCAGACCCCATTTCTTGCTGTTTTTGCGGTTGATATCGCTACCGGTGAGGATGCCGAGGCGCATCCGGTGCTGCTGACCACCTCAGACGCGTTGACGGACGCTGCCTCACGCGTGCTCGCAACCGGCGAGTTTAAGGCGGCGCTGGGTGAAACTCTTGTGCTGCATGCACCGGCTGGTATCCGGGCGGACCGCCTTCTGATTGTTGGCCTTGGTAGAGCCAAGAGTCTGACGCCGGCGCAGGCCCGAAAAGGCGCGGGTAGTGCGTTGCGAGCGGCAAAGCCGCGCGGCATCCGGGAGATGGCCGTTGCCTTTCCGGAGGATCGGTCACTCAGCGATGAGAGTATTGATGAACTGCCGTGCCAAGCCACGATGCGCGCGATTGCGGAAGGTCTGGCACTTGCCGATCCGGACTACGACACCTACAAAAGCGACCGAAAGGACAAGGCCGTTCGCGCCGTTACTGTTCTGGCCCGCAGCACCGAACGATCGACGCGTGCCGAGATGGAGGAGGGGCTCCGGGAAGGGGTGGTCATCGCCGGCGCGCAGAACTTCGCGCGATCGCTGGTCAACGAACCCGGCAACATCCTCACGCCTACTGAACTGGCAAAGCGCACCGCAGCCATGTGCGCGGAGGTTGGCCTCCAGTGCGAGGTCCACTCCACGAAGAAACTGGAAGAGCTGAAGATGGGCGCCTTTCTCGCGGTCGCTCAGGGCTCCGAGCAGCCGCCCGCGCTAATTACGATGACCTACGAGCCAGCAACCAAGCCTGCGGCGGATGCGCCCATTCTCGGCCTGGTGGGCAAGGGCATCACATTTGACACCGGAGGCATTTCGATCAAGCCGGCCGACGGCATGGAGAAGATGAAGTACGACATGGCCGGCGCCGCCGCCATGATCGGCGCCATGCGCGCCATTGCAGAGCTCAAGCCGGCCATCAGGGTGATCGGCGTCGTCTGCTCAGCCGAGAACATGCCGGACGGCCGCGCCTACAAGCCGGGCGATGTGGTCACGGCGATGAGCGGCAAGACGATCGAGATCATCAATACCGACGCCGAAGGCCGACTCGTGCTCGCCGATGGCCTGCACTACGCGAAGACACTCGGCTGCACACATCTGATCAACGCGGCGACGCTGACCGGAGCGTGCGTGGTCGCGCTCGGCATCCTCAATGCCGGCCTTTTCTCGAATGATGACAGCGAGGCGGCCCGCTTTCAGGACGCGATGCGCCGTGCAGGCGAGCAGTTCTGGCGGCTTCCCTGTACCGACGACTATCGTGAACAGATCAAGAGCAAGATCGCCGACATCATGAATACAGGCGGCGTCCGCTGGGGCGGTGCTATCTCGGCCGCGATGTTCTTGAAGGAGTTCGTCGGCGACACACCATGGATCCATCTCGATATCGCAGGCTGCGCCTGGGAGGACGAGGCAAAGGCCTGGATAGCCAAGGGTCCGACCGGGATCGCGGTTCGCTCAATCGTGGAGTGGGCCACAGGACCCCGATAGCAGAAGACGAGGCCAGTGATTCCGTACCAGGTGCAGGGACACTCACGAAGCGGGTTACATCACAGGTGGAACGTCGATCCCCAGCAGGCCGAGGGTGCGTGTCAGTTCACGCTGGGCGACGGCCGCAGTGGCCAGCAGCAGCGTGCGGCGATCCGGATCCGTCTCATGCAACACGTGATGGCGATGGTAGAAGTTGTTGAACTGCTGCGCGAGCTGGAAGGCGAATCGCGCGAGATGGGCCGGCTCTGAGGTTGCAATCGCCTGTTCGATCACTGTGGTCAGCCGCGATGCGAGCAGCCATGTCTCCCAAAGGCTGGTGCCCTCGTCTGAGTCCAGCAGCAGAGAGAGCCGAGGTACCGGAAGCTGTGTGAGATCCCTGAGTGCTTCTGCGACATCGGAGTTTGCCTTCCGCAGGATGTTTGCCGCCCGTACAACGGCGTACTGGATGTATGGCCCGGTCTCGCCTTCGAAGCTGAGAGCATCGTGAAAGTCGAACGCGATGACGGTGTTCCGGGTAAAGCGCAGCATGAAGAAGCGAAGGGCCCCCACGGCGATCTGCCGCGCGATACCGGCTCGTTCGTCTGCTCCGAGCTCTGGATGACGCTGGTCAACCTCCGCAAGAGCTGCCGCAATCAGACGATCGATGAGGTCATCGGCCTTTACGCCAAAACCCTTTCGACCGCTGACCTCCAGATACGATCGCTTCTGATCCTCGTCGCTGACGGTGTAGCCAAGATCCATGGCACAGCGCGGTGTAAGAGCCACCATCTCATAACTGAAATGGGTGTAGCGGTCGGCAGCCTCTGTGTAGCCCATACCGCGCAGCGCCTGCACCACGTTGTTCTGCGGATCGTTCTGCCGCGAGTCGATCACGTTGTAGATCGCATCGGCATGGCCAAAGCTGGGGTGCGGATCCTCTCCGGCAACTGCGGAGATCCAGCAGGTGTGAGTGGAATATTGATGGAATTGCCTGTAACCGAAATCCCTGTTCGGCAGCAGGTTGAACTTCCAGAGGTGGTATGCGATGTCCTTGCCGACGTAGGTTACGGTTCCATTTGAGCGAACGATAACCTTGGCTTCCTCATCGGGTCCGGTGAGTCCGTCCGGCGTATCGCCTGTGCTGCCGGCGCGGCGCATGACATAGCAACCCTTGTTCTTGCCCTCGGTCTCAAGATAAAGAACGCCCTTCTCCATCATCAGCAGGCGTGCCGCCTCCCAGAAATGCAGGGAGAGGATTTCACTTTCGCGCGGCAGGAAATCGTAGGCAATGCCGAGCCGTTCCATGGTCTCGAGATGGCGCCGAAGAACGGAGGTGGCGATGAGATCAGCGATCTCTGCGATCTCGTTTTCCCCTTCTTCGAGGGCGTGCAGCGTGGCCAGGCGAATCGCCTTGCGAGCCCCGGTCTGCTCCGGGTCCGCGGTGTACCACTGGGAGACACGGGCATACAGATCCCAGCAGAAGTAGTCGATGCGCCGGTTGCTCTCGAGGAGCTCCGTCACCAACTCGCGCACACGCAGAAGGCTCATCTGCTCCAGATGAATAAAGCCGACCACAACATCTGCGACCTGAACGCCGGTGTTGTCGATGTAGTTCTGCACGCCTACCTGATAGCCGCTCTTGAACGCATCCGGCCGCAACAGACGCTGAAAGGTGTCACCAAGGATGGCGTTGCGCAGATGACCGATATGCGCGGCCTTGTTGGGGTTGATGCTGGTGTGCTCGACCAGCCGGAAGCCTGGACCACCTATGTCAGCATGATGATCTTCCGCTATGGCACGCACCATGGTGCCACGTGTGAGCTTGAAGTTGAGATAGCCGGCGCCTGCCACCTCCACGGATGTGAGTTCCGGCAGAGAGCCCGTTGCAACTGCTGTGCGAAGCGCGTCCACAAGCGTCTGCGCGATAGCACGAGGAGCCTTGCGCAAGCGCTTGGCCAGCTCAAAGGCGAGCGGTGTCGCCAGCTCGCCAAGGGCGATCGCTGGCGGCTGCTCAATGACAACGGTTTGACCTTCGAGGTCAAACTGCTGCTTGAGGATGCTGCGAAGCTGCGTGGTAATTGTCTGCTGTACTGTACGGAACATACGCTCGATGTACCCATTGCCGGCCGACCCGGATCACGGTTAGAAGTCTGTGCGCAGGAGGAACGGTCTCTTCTGCGAAGGACGAAGCGGTCTCAGGGAAGCTTGTCCGGAAGAATGCCATTGTCGTCCAGCAATGGCTGGTGCGGCTGTGTTCGAAAGCGATGAAGCAGGAAGATAAGTCCTCCCACCCCGGTCACAGAGACCAGAAGCCATGCATGCAGCGACAGAGCAAAGACGGCTGAGAGGCTCATGGGCGCACCATGACTTACAAGAGCTGTCTTCACTGCCCACTCGAAGGTCCCGATTGCCCCTGGTGAGCTCGGAATGAGATAGGACAAATTTGCGACAGAGACGGCTTGCCAAGGACCGATGGAATCGACCGTAAGACCGACCAGGCGCCCGCCCGAGACGAAGATCATGCCCTCCGCCGCCCAGATAAGCGCGGACTGAACCAGAAGAAGGCAGGATCCCGCGAGGCCTATCTCTCGGATACACGCGAGTGCCAGCATCAGCCAGTGCTCTACCTTCCCCAGCAGAGCCGTCTGCGGCAAAAGGCGAAAGAGGCGCGATAAAGGGACTTCAAGAAAGCGCGCTCCCAGAAGCAAAGCAAGAAGACCGGCACTTGAGATGGCCAGCATCAGCTCCGCCAGGGCGCGAGAGTGCGGCGACACGTTGCTCCCCATAAAGATAACGAACAGGAGAACCAGAACAAAGATGTCGAGCAGCTTTTCGAGGATGACGGTGCTCAGGATGACGGACGGGCTGGCACCCAGATCGCCTGCATAGGTGAAGACCCGCATGATGTCGCCGATACGCAGCGGCAGGATGTTATTTGCCGCGAGCGACGTCATCAGGACGCGAGCACAACTGGAGAACCGGGCACCGGTGGAGCGCATCATGCGGGTCCAACGAACGCAGCGCAAGGTATAGCTCACACATGTGAAACCCAGGACACCTGCTATCCAGAAAGGATGTGAGCCTTTGAGGCTGCGGATCTGCGTGAGGGAGATACCGCGGAAGGTGTACCAGAGAAAGAAACCGCTGATAAGAAGGCCAGGCAGCGTTCGAAACCACTTGTTGCTGTCTTGACTCACCGTGCAGGCTCCTTCAGAGCCGGGCCGAGCTCCCCCTTAAGTGTCCTGTGCGCCATGTAAGATATTGTACCGTTGGGAGTTTCTGGAGACGCAGCACGGGCGGTTGAAATGGCTGATCTTCTGAGCCAGGCTAGTCGCTCGCAGGGTTCGTCCGAGAAGAACGGACTCATCCGGCTTGCATGCCGAATGTACGGAACGCGGGAGATCTCTTCTTTGTCGATTGTCACGAATTACCCTGCGGTCGAGACTTCCTCTCCTGCACTGCTGCGACCGCAATCGCTCCCGTTCGGAGCTTTGCTTTCTGTTCTTCTGACTCCTTTGTCGCTGGTGATTCTCGGCTACCACCCGTATGCGGAGGACGGCGGGCTCTATCTAAGCGGCGTGGAGTACCTCCTCGATCCCACTCTGTTTCCTCACCTGCGGCAATTTGTAACTGCTCCTCTGCATTACTCTGTCTTCGCTCCCGTGGTGGCCTCTCTCATCCGCCACAGCGGCTTGTCCTTTGACGTAGCGATCTTCACGCTTTTCCTCTTCTGTCTGTGGATGACTCTCTTCGCTGCGTGGCATATGGCGCGGGTCTGCTTCGCAACAACTCGTGAGCAGGTCGGCGCTACGCTGCTGGTTGCGCTCTGGCTGAGCCTGCCGGTCGCGGGCACATCCCTGATGCTCATCGACCCTTACCTGACAGCTCGCAGCGTCTCAACACCTCTGGTGCTCTTCGCTGTTGCGGAGACGCTTCGCTCGCTCGCTGCCCGCAACTTCGGGAACACGACAGCCTCGTGGCGTCACCTGGTCCTAGTTTTTCTTGCGATCGTTCTTGCGGGCGCATTTCATCCGCTCATGGCGGGCTATGGTGCTGCCTTCGTTTTCTCGGCGCTCTGGATGGCGGTGCATCGTCCACGATCCGCTGCGCTCAAATCTGTTTTGCTGCTCAGTGCCGGCGTAGCAGTTGCGGCTGCACTACAAGGACTTGCGGCAGCGCCGTCTGCGGCTGTTACGCGAGCCTCCCTGACGCGGAGCTACTGGTTTCTTTCGCAATGGGAGTGGTTTGAAGTGCTGGGCCTTATCGCGCCGCTTCTGCTGCTGGAGGGGTTCAAGCGTTCTCGCCAGGCTGCCGGCGTCAGACCGCTGGTTCGAACTGCGACAGCGGTGGGTCTTTCGGCAACTGCAGTGTCTCTCTGCTTTGCACGAGCGCGCCTTCACTCTTTTGGAGTGGCGCACCTTCAGCCTCTGCGGACCTTTCAGATCATTTACTTCGCTCTGCTCCTCACAACGGGGGCATGGCTGGCGCGTGCCGTCCTCCGCGACGTCTGGTGGCGGTGGGGTATGGCGATTCTTCTTCTCGGGTTGCCGATATTGATCCCGGCCTGGCTTGTCTTCCCGCACTCGGCGCATCTGGAGGTTCCGGGCGGCTGGGCGGGAAACAGCACGAACCGCTGGGTTGAGGCCTTCCGGTGGATCCGCCAGGGCACTCCGGCCGATGCTCTCTTTGCGCTCGATGCCAATTACATTTCGGAGCCTGATGAAGACGCGCAGAGCTTTCGCGCCATCGCCGGGCGCAGCGCTCTTCCTGACTACTCCAAAGACGGAGGAGAGACGTCCGTGAATCCGGAGCTGAGTGAGGAATGGGTTCGCGGCGTCGATGCTCAGCAGGCACTCTCCGCTGAAAGCGATGAAGCCCGCAGACGAGCGCTTGCAGCTCTGGGCGTGACATGGATGGTTCTGAAGAGCAATGCAAAAACCGCCGAAGCCTGCCCGTACGACAACGGAACCGTGAAGGTATGTAAGCTCACATCCATGTTGGCCGTGACTCCGGCGTCAGATATGAGAGATCGCTAGAAAGCGGTTACGGGACACGCAAGGGTCTGAAACCGGAGACCGGGAAGAGACCGGTAGGGTAGTCCTCGGTGGGTACCTGCTGCTTGAACAGATAGCGCACAAAGAAGCCCCCGTTAACCGTGTTGTAGTTCCGTGAGTTGTTTGCGGAGGCAAAGCCCCCGACATACCAGTGATCCGCGATCTTGTAAGAGCCTTCGGTGTTCAGGGAGTAGTTCAGGCCAGTGTCACTGTTCTGGCTGAAGAAGGTGTTGTTTGCGCTCACTTGTAGCGCGCGATCCAAGGGAAAATAGGCCGCGGAGCTTTCCTGAAAGGTCTGCACTCCAACGCTGCCGTTGACCGAGTAGTGGAAGCCTTGACGACTGGATCCCGTGTAGGTGATGGGCACGGAGGCAAGGAAATATACGTTCGGACTGAAGTACCCGCCCAAGCCATAGGTCGTTCCGCGCTGGTTGTTGTCGTAATGCATGGCAAAGAAGTTGCCGCCAACATTCAGGGTGCCGTATCCAGGCCAGGTGTGGACGCGAAAGTAGGCGCCCATGGTGCCCTCGTACTTCCTGTTATCGAGCACATGGTAGCCGGTGAGGGTTCCGCCATCGCCCGAGAGATAGAGCCCGGACTTTTCATTGCCGACATCCAGGCGCAGGCCCCCGGTGGTCGAGACGACGCCTCCCCAGATGTCGCCGGCATACACGGGTGTGGTCGATCCGGGGTCGCGCAGGCCAGCGTAGGAGAGCTGCGTATCCTTAACGCTGTCGCGATCGCCAAAGAGAGTGATGTGGCCCAGTCTCCATTGAGCGCGGGCAGTGATATTTGAAACCAGGAAGTTATATGGTGTGTACCCGGCGGCAATGCCGATGTTTGCCGTGGTGAGCTGGAGCTCCCCACCGATGCCACTGGAGAACTGCTGACCCGGGCCGTAGGCATTAACCTGGTTGGCCGGCAATCGTCCGAGCGTCGGGATGACGCCGGTGACGCCAGTGAACGCACTCGGATCGGATACGCCGGAGTTCAGGAAGACGGGGCGCGGAACCACGGTTGCGCGGACCGTCTTGCCGAGGACAGCAGAGGCCTCGACCGGTGCCTCGATATCGACCAGGCGATCGAATCCGGGTGTTCCGCTGCGATAGCGTGCGACACCCGTGCCCCCGATCCAGCCGCTATAGGATGACTCGAGAGTGGCGAGTTCGATCTCCGTCTGCTCCCGCTGCGATTTCCCTGCCGGTACGACTCCGCCACCCGGATCATAGGAGCCGCGCAGAGGCGGCACATTCTTGGCGGTAAGATCGGCATCGGTCGGTGGCGTTCCCTCTGGCGCGGCAGCGGGGAGCGAGGGGTACGAACCAGAGGCGAGAGGCGCAGCCACGTTTGGATAGCTGAGAGGCTGAGATGGCGCAGGTGCGTAGGCGGAGGGGCTCGATGTTCCGGTGGAGGAGCGGCGGCGGCGCGTGATGTTGCTGCTGGATGCAACGTCTGGCTGCGGGTATTGCTGACCGAAGCTGTCGCCTGTCTGCCGTGGTGCGACAAACTGCGCATTTTCGGTCGGGGGCTGGCTTAGGCCCGGAGTGTAGGGGGCATTCGGCAGATAGCGTGGGGTTGGCAGAACGTCCGTGACCTCGCGCTGCGCGGGAACAATCTGCGGAGCAGCATTGCCAAGCTGTACGGCAACCGGAGCCGGCGTATATCCAAAACTCCCGGCCGGAGGGCTATAGGGAACGTAAGGACCGTAGATGTCCTGTGTTGGAATTACCGCCATCTGGCGCGTGGCCGCAGACGAACCTTCCCCCGAAAACGGCGATGCGCCCGGCGTTGATCCCAGAGCGGGCGCGGGCGTGAAGATCGGCTTTCGGGCATCGGCCAGGTTGGCAGGCGGGGAGGAGGTCGTCTCCCCAGGTGATGTTCGCTCGTCTACCTTTGCTGTCGGAAGATAGTCTTTCAGGGTGCCCCGGCTGGCCGGGGCTTGGTTGGGTCGGTAGGCTGGGTTGGCCATGTACGACGGAACGACACCCTGTCCCGAGGTGGGCTCCGACCCGAGTGTAACGGGCGGCTGTCCACTGAGATTGCTGTAGTTCGGCAGGTACGGGTGGTCAGCCTGCGCACTCTGAGTTTGAGAGCCGTTCAACGTCGAATCGCCGCCCGTGCTCAGCAGGGTTGCAAGATCCTGCGACTGCGTGGCACTGGGAAGACGCACCGCAGGCATGGGCTGGCTGAGCTCGCCTGCCAGCTCCGCACCCGGATCACCGGGCGGCAAGGCGGCGAGCGAGGCGCGAAAGTAATCAGCCGCACGGCCACTGTTTCCGTGCGCCTGCTCAAACTTAGCGCCAAGCGTCAGCATCTGCGCATCTTTCGGGTAAGCGTCAAGTCCGAACCGAAGCCAGGTCTCCGCATCCTTCTGATCGGCGGAGGCCAGCGCCGCACCAACAGCCGATTTGTAGTCAGACGCGGTCGCCGCTGTCATGTCCTGTGATTTGTAGATGAGGACTGCCTGTTTGGGAAGGCCCGCACGCGCATACCCGGCAGCCAAAGCGCGCAGCACACCGGGGTTGTCCGGAAACGCCTTTGCCGCGGCATTCAGGATGGCGAGCGAGCGCTTCTGATCGCCAGCGCCCGCTGCCTGATTTGCCCGGCGAACTGCCCAGTTGGTCCAGATGGTCTGGACCGTCCGGCGCTGCTCATCGGACAGATCCGGTCGCCCTCCAAGAAGCATCAACTGCCGATACAGACCGGCATCATTGCCGCTATTGAAGAGCAGCCAGGCGTCCTGCACATCAATGTCGCTCGGCGGCGCTGCATTCTGCGCGGCATAGTGCTGCTGCACGCGGTTGATAAAGGCCATCGCCTGCCGTGGCTGGCCGAGACCGTTGTAGATCGCACCAACAGTCTGCAGGTACTCGGGATCTGCTTCCAACTGCCGCTTCAGACTGGCAGGAATCTGCTGCGCCTGGGCAAGTGCCTCCTGGTCGTGGCCCGACCCGTGCAGTGCCGCGAGGATACCCTTCCAGGCATCGGGACGATCGGAGTTCTCGGCCAGCACCTGCCTGTAGATCGGATACGCCTGCTGCGTGTTGTTGCGCGAGAGATAGATGCCGGCCAACTGCAGATCGAGGCCGACTGACGGCTTCTGATTCGCTGAGGTCTGCTGCGTCACTGCGCGCTCCAGCACCTGCTGCGCCATCTCCAGTTTGTTCGCGCCCTGGTAGACGGAGGCAACCGTGGACTCGAAGCCCACGTCGCGCATGGCTGCCTCGTAGGTTGCAGGCGGCATACTCTGCAGTGTTTGCAGCGCCTGCTCGTCGCTCTTCATCGCGTGCTCCGCGCGTACCAGACCCTGCCATGCTCCCGTGTTCGACATATCCGCCGCAAGCACCTGCCGATACAGGCCGGCTGCCTGATCTACGTGATTTGCCTGTTGCAACAGGGCTGCGAATTGCAGCTGCGTCTCAATTTTCAATCGGCTTGCGTCCGCCGGAAATGGTAGATCAAGCGCACTGCGGAGGACGCGCTGCGCATCCGCATCACGGCCGACGGCGGAGTACGCGGAAGCAAGATTTCGAAGAAAGTCCGGGTCACGCATCAGCTGGGCATGGACCGCGGCCGGGATACGACGCTCTGTCAGCAGTGCCTGCGGAGAGTTCCCGGCACTGTAGTAGCTCTGAAAGAGCCCGCGCCAGCCGCCCGGGGTGTTCGGCTTCAGTTTGACCAGCTGCTCGAAGACCTGCGTCGCTGCATCCGACTGCTGCGCCTTGAGCAGCGTTCCGCCCAGACCCTCAAGCGCCTCCGGACTGTTCGGCCGCATCGCCAGGGCCGCCTGGTACTGCTGCTCCGCAGTCGTCAGATCATTCTCATTGAGAGACGTAGACGCCTCGCCCATGGTGAACCAGAAGCGGGCCGTCGCGAGCGCCGGATCAAGACCAACATCCTTGGCGCCGTTCTGCTTCGCCTGATCAAGAAAGCTGATTGCCGCTCCGAAGTTCGACTGCTGCATGCGGATGTATCCCAGTCCGGCGAGAGCGCGGGCATTCTCAGGATCCGTGGCGAGAATCGTCTTGAAGCGCGTCTCTGCTTCATCGAGCTGCTTGGTGTTGAGTGCCTTGTAGGCGCCTTCCACTTCCTGGCCGCGCGCGCGGCCGGCTATAAGCTCAGGACTTTCTGGCACCGCAGCTTCGGCCTCACGACCGGCAGAAGGTTTGGGTGCGACCTTCGGCTGGTTGCGCAGCGCCGTCGCCAACTGTGCATCGTTGTGCTTGGCCAGGTAGGCGCGGATCTCGGGAGCGGAGGCAGGGTTCGCGGAGTCCCAGACAAGCGATTCCCGCAGAGCCTCCATCGCCGGCTGGCTGCCGGGATGCTTTTCGAGGTACCTGCGGCCCTCGCCGCGCGTCTTCGGATTGTAGGTGAGAATGCGGCCGAGTGCGATCTGATACCGGGAGTCCGCGGGATAGCGCTCGACCAGCGCGTGAAGACCGGATACGGCGTGCGGCCGGCCCGCCTCTGTGGCAGCTTCGGTTTCGTAGTACGCGAGCGCCCAATCGCCCGGAGGCGGCGTGTCGCCGAAGACCTTGCGGTAGATCCCCATCGCTTGCGCGTACTGTCCAGCCTCGGCATACTTGCCGGCCTGCTGCAGCTGCGCGCCGCGGGCATCATCCGTCGCTAGCTTTTCAGCACGCAGGATGCCAGGGTCGTTCGGATTGATGGCCTTCAGACGTTCCAGATAGCTCGCCGAGAGCTGTCCGTTTCCGCTCAGCTTGGCCGCTCGGGCCAGACCACTGAGCGCCTCTGTATTGTTCGGGTCTGAGAGCAACACCTGCTGCCAGGTCTGCGTTGCCATATCCATCCGGCCCTTGACCTCGAGCGTGTGCGCCTTGTCGAGAAGCACCTGCGTCGCCGATTGTCCGATCTGTCCAGCAGCCGGAAGACACAGCGGAGCCACCGCAAGTGAGCTGCTGAGAAACGCGGTGAGAAGGGATCGGGATACGGGTTTTCTCTTCATAAACCTTTGCGAGCGTGCAGCGACTGGGGGGCTTCGTCGTTGGGGAGAGCGGGGAGCGATTTTTGCTTCCCGAAGCTTACCGTGTTTCGAGAACTTTGTACCGCATTATCTGCCGACTTGACCCGGATCTACAGCCAAAGTTGCACACCAACAGGGCTCACAGCGTGGACGCTCATCGCCAGCGTACGATCAGCTTGCCGCCACGATCAAAGCGATACCGCTGCTCCGTCCAACCGGTCGCAAACAGCACAAGATTCTGGTCGTAGTACGCCGCCTCCTTTCCGTAGAGGCCCGTACCCGGATCGCGCGTCGCGCCTAGCCGGGTGAGTTGCACACGCTCCTCGTTTCGTTTGCCCAGCAGGTGCAGATAGGGAACGACAGCGGCGGAGAACCCAGGCGATGAGTCCCGCTTGATGACCTGCCCCTGCGCGTCCATCTCCAGTGGCGGCGTCATCTCGTGCTGCAGATAGGCCGCCATGCCGGGCACCTGCGCCAGCATAGCTGCGAGTCCGGGCGTGCCCTCGTCCGTCAGGCCAAGCCAGAGATAGACGCGGATAGCTTCGTAGGCTCCGATTGGCACGGCGCTGTGATCGTTCGCCGCTCGCTGCGCTGCAGAGATAGACGGCCGAACCGTTGTGCCCGCAGCGACCCAGTCCATCGCAAAGCCGGCTCCACTTCCCTTTTGCAGGATTGTCTGCAGGCTGTTCAGGATCGAGTGCCACGGACCCTCGGTTTGTAACTCGGACAGGCGCATGAGGACCGGCGGCGGAAGGTAACTGGGATTGATGATCCACGTCTCGCTATCGGGATGAAAGCCGGTCGCTCCGGGCAGGAGAGTAATACCCAGGCCGGGAACGAAGGCCACCTCCTGCTGCGCGATGCGCGTTGCAAGAATCGCTCCGAGCTTCTCATAGCGCGGCTCCCGCCAGAGCCGCCCCGCCTCAAAGAGCGTGTACGCCATCCAGAGGTCAGCGTCGGAGGCGGGGTTCGGGTCGAGGATCTTCCATGCGCCATCGGGCGCCTTACCCCAGCTCCATGCGGGCAGACGCAGCGTCATGTCGCCGCCAGCCAGATTTGCCTCCGTCCATCGCAAGAGATTGTCAAAGCGCCCACGGTCATTGGCGACCAGGGCAAAGAACATCCCGTAAGCCTGCCCCTCACTGGTTGTGCGATCCCCTGCCGTGTGGTCGACAACCCGTCCCTGACCATCGACCATGCGGTCAGCATAGCTGTTCCATAAGGGCCAGGGCTGCTCCGCACGGCATCCGTCGCTCAAGCAGATCGAAAGCGTGAGCAGCAGGCCGGCACACCGCAGCACAAGCCCGGACCCGTTCGCTGCACGCGATGTTGGTCGCCTGATGATCATCGTCTGTCTACTCGTTACCCTGCAGTCTTGCCCGTGCCCGCCGCCGCAACACCGCTCGGAGCAGAGTTGCAATGAGGAAGCAGATCACAATGGCGGTTACAACCATCAGCCATGGAAAGCGAGAGAACAGGATGTTCAGGTATGTCCACGTGGAGAGTGAGCCGACGTTATACACATCATTGCCGATGCGGTAGGAGACAAAGCGGGTTCCGTGCAACACACTCACTGACTGCGATACATCGGAGGACTGGGAAGTCTTGAGGAACGTCGCCAGGAAGTTCGGGATCGTTGCATGATCACGGACAACCATCACGACGACTGACTTCCCTGAGCCGCTCGGCCACTCGATGCCCTCCATCAATGCATCGGGCAGACCTCCTGCCGTCTCGAGCTGCCCGGACTGCACATGATCGGAGCTCCGCACCTTCCACCATGCATGTTCGATCTGCGCGAAGAATCCCTGCGTGTCCTGGATGTGGAGACCGCTGCCATCAATGACGACCGGCAGGTTCTGATTGAGACGACTAAGCGCCGCCTGATCCTCGACCGTGCCCATCACCAGGTAGTCCTTGCCGCTGTCGTTCTTCATGCCGTCGTTGTTCGTGACAGACACGTTCAAGACCGGATAGCCGGTCTGCGCGCCGAAGTGTCCCATGAAGGTGAGATACATTTCGATCTCGTCGGCGGTCGGTGTATCTGGAAGAACCACGGCTGTGTCAGCCAGGTCAGCTTTGCGTGTGAATGGATAGCCTGCATTCGCAAAGAGCTCCAGGTTCGGCATCGGAGCCCAGTGCGGAATATCCGTAATGTCCAGATACGAATCTTTCAGCACAGCGCCCTGCAGGTTGTACGGCGCTGTGTCCTGGCATCGGCCCTTCTTCGGCAAGAGAAAGATGAACCGCATCATCAGTGAGTTTGAGAACGGCCGCATGTTGGCGACGGGAACAGAGATCACTGTGTCCAGCTTCGCAGAGGCCTTCTCTGTGTGCGGCATCGGAGTTGAGCTCACATAGCCGTCATTCATGTACACCTGAATGGTGCTGTCGTTAGAGATGGGAATGCTGTTGTAGCGATAGCCCATGTGGAACGAAATATCCTGCTTATTGCCGTAGAAGAGATCGGGCGGCAAGCGCATGTAGCCGCGGATCGGGACCGCACCATCTCCCTGCAGATCGCCGGTCTGCGCGATATCTCCAAGATGAACGACCTTGTCGGTCCGCAGCCAGCGCGGTGCGTCATCCGGCTCTCGCGGCGCGGGCGCCTTCAGACTCGGGATCCGTACCTGGTCGCCCTGGAAGAGACCACGCTGCAGCGTCAACGCCATCGCAGCTGTCACCAGGTCGTCAGGATTATCGCCACTCAGAACAAGAAGCTTTGAATACGGATCAGATGGGTTGGTCCGCATGGCGACAGTCGGGCCGGAGCTCCCTGTGATGTTGAAGCTGGTCGGCAACTCTGCCGAGTTCTCGCTGATGACGATTGCGTTGCCGGCGGGAATCGTTCCGAACGAGACCGGAAAACGAACCGGTCGGAAGTCAGTCATGATGCCGAACCACGACGCGACAATGCCTGCAGCCTGCATGGCCTTCGGCGAGGGCTGTGCAAGGAAGATGATCGGCACAACGGGATGCAGGTTCACAGCCGCGTCATAGAACGGCAGCGGCAATAGCTTGAGATCGTTCTGAAGCGGGAGAAGCGCCCCTGCGAGCTCGATCGTAGAGTTCGTATCGACGTGGCTCCACAGTGTCGAGCTGGAGGGGTCTTCGCACTGGGTTGTGTAATGACCGACGAACTCGAAGTTCAGCTCATTCTGATGAACCAGCATCTCCGCCGGCATGGTCAGCGTTGCCTCGAGCATTGCGCTTGATTCGTTGCGCGTTACGCTCACAGTGCTCTGACCGGATCCAGCCTGGTCCGCCGCAGCGGCCTCCTTCGCGCCATTCACCGTTGGCTGCAGGGACACTGGAAGTGTTGCAAAAAGAGTCCCATTCAGAGCCACCTTCAGGTGGCTCAGCGTAGGCAAGAGGGCCGGTGAGAAGTGATAGCGGATATGCATCGTCGCGGTCCGTACCACCTGCGTCTGCGGAACGGAGAAGAATACGGAGTGATAGGCGTCAACACCGCGCAGAATGATGGTGTCCTGCACGCCGACGTCGGCCAGCGTGAAGCGATTATCGAAGCTTCCCGCCGGAGTGGATCGGGCCTGGACTCCGCCATCAATAAGAGCACCCGCGCCCGCCAATTGCGGTTCGGCGCTCTGCTGCAGCGCCTGCGCTCCAGACGATGCCTGAGCGGCCCTCGCCGCGGTGGCTCCAAAGATCGCCAGCAGGATCAATGGCGCAATGCTGGTGGCAAGCCTTCCCTTTGGGACCGGTGTAGACCCGCCCGGCTTCCAGAAGAGCTCCTGCGCTGTCATCGACAGCCCGCGCATGGAAAGCGAGAAGATGCGCCGCAAGCTGCGCAGCGGCCGGTCTGGCTCGCGCGCTTCGCCCCATCCCAGCCAGGTGTCGGCGCGTGAGTACAGCACCATGGTCAACGCCTCTTCTTCCTGCAAGGTCAAGGGATCATATTGCGCGCGCAGCACACTGCCCTGCGCCTGCACCACTGTCGCCGGCAGGGTTGCATTTCCATCCAGCACGGGAAAGATAAGTTTGATCGGCTGGCCGGACTCGACGCCCAGTTCGCGCTCGACGCGCATCATGACGCCTCCACTGGACATGTCTGCTGTCACGCCATGGATGACGGTTCCGTTCGGCAGCACGACCTGCCCTGGAAGCTCCATCGTCACACGCACGGTCTGCCGTCTTTGCTGCCCTTCCCATGCCACACCCACGCATACCCCAAGAATGATCATGTTGAAACAGGTCCAGAGCAGGTTCATCAGAATGGTGCCGAGGTGATCGGGATCGTACATCCCGGCAAGGAAGCTCAGTGGAAATGGAAGGCTGCTGCCTGGAAACTGGAAGTAGCGCGGCAGAGCTGCCAGAATGCCGAGAAGATTCAGTAACATCATCAGCAGAAACGGCTGTGCGATGCGCGAGTCGAAGAAGCTTTTGTTCACGACACCGCCCTTGGCCGTTACATTGAAGCTGCCCAGCTTCGGATTCACCAGAGCAAGCATGGTCGGGAGAAAGATGTACGGTGCGAGAACGGTCTCGTAGATCTCGTTCCAGAAGGAGTGGCGGTGCGCTCCCTGGATGCGGGAGTTGGTGATATTCGAGAGTACGAGATGTGGAAAGGCGTACGCCAGGATAGCGGCCCAGTACCCTGGAACGTTGGTATGGCCGAGCAGCAGGTAGATGAGCGGCGCAGTCAGGAAGATGAGCCGCGGAAACGCATACAGGAAGTGCGACATGGCATTGAAGTAGCAGAGCCGCTGCGCCGGCTTCAGCCCGCGCGCAAACAGCGGGTTGTCTGTACGCATGATCTGGATCATGCCGCGCGCCCAACGGATACGCTGCTTCACATGTCCCGATAGACGCTCCGTCGCAAGACCGGCCGCTTGCGGGATGTTGATGTATGCCGTATTCCATCCGTTCATCTGCATGCGCAGCGAGGTGTGTGCATCTTCCGTTACTGTCTCGACGGCGATGCCGCCGATCTCATCGAGCGCCGAACGCCGCAGCACGGCGCACGATCCGCAGAAGAAGGTTGCGTTCCAGAAATCATTGCCATCCTGCACGATGCCATAGAACAACTCGCCCTCGTTCGGAATGGTTCGGAACTGGCCGAGGTTGCGCTCAAACGGATCCGGCGAGTAGAAGTGGTGGGGTGTCTGCAGCATGCCCAGCTTGGAGTCGCGCAGAAACCAGCCCAGCGTCACCTGCATAAACGAGCGAGTCGGCACATGGTCGCAGTCGAAGATGGCGACATAGGGCGAGTCCAGCCGTGCCAGAGCGCGGTTGATGTTGCCCGCCTTGGCATGCTTGTTGTCATCGCGGGTCATGTAGCCGATGCCGGCTTCTTCCGCGAACGCGCGAAACTCCGGCCGCTTGCCGTCGTCAAGGATGTAGACGTTCAACTTCTCTGCAGGCCAATCTATATTCATCGCGGCAAGGGCGGTGTAGCGCACGACGCTGAGCGGCTCGTTGTAGGTTGGGATTAGAAGGTCAACTGAAGGCCAGGTCTCAGGATCGTCGGGCAGCGGCACAGGTGTGCGGCGCAGCGGCCAGAGGGTCTGCAGGTAGCCCAGAAAAAGAATAATGAAGGCATAGGACTCCGCCAGCACCAGCAGCGAGATAAAGAACGCATCGAGCAAACTCCACCTGGTGCCCGGGTCCGCGAAGAACTTCACGGTAGTCGCCATGCGCCAGTAGCCATACCGAAAGGTCGAAAACATCGAGACCAGCATCAGCGTTAACGTCACCAGATACGACGTGGAGCTTCGATCCATCCAGATAGCAAGCGGAACGATGAGGACGTCGAGGATAATCTGCTGCGGCCAGGTCAACTCCAAGATCCCTGAGAAGACAAGAAACGAGAGCCCGCCGGCAATGATGACAAAGCGAAGTAATCTGAGCAGAGCACCGTCACCGGACTCAAACTCCTGCCAAAAAGAGACGCGGTTCATCGTTCACTCCAACGCACATTACGGAAGCCGGCTGTCGCCGGTGCGGACTGCGCGCGCAGCCAGGTCGCCAGGTTCATGTAGTCCTCGGCAACCGGAGCCTCAGGCGAGTAATCAATGATCGTCATGCCCTCTGCAAGCGCTTCACTCACGGCGGGTGCACGGCGAATGACAAACGGCAGCAGACGTTCGCCAAGCTGCCTGCGGAGGACCTCGCGGACATCCAGATGGAGAGGAAGCGCCGCGTCAAACTGATTGAGCACATAAAAGAACTTCAACGGCGTTCCGTCAGCACCATTTACGCCGTGAAAGAACTTCTCGAGCGCCTGCAGACTGATGACTGAGTTCATATCCGGCGCGACCGGCACCAGCACCGTTGGGTTGAGCCGGGCCATGCGACGAATGACCCAGCTGGTGCTGGATGTCAGATCAAGCACAATGCGGTGCGTACCTCGGCCGCTGCCAGCAATCTCTTCAACCAGCGACTCCTGCGCCGCCTCGTCCCCGGGATCCTGATCGACTCCGTAGTTGACCAGGTAGATTGGCGCATCCGTGCTGCCGCTCGGTGGTGAAAATGTGCGAACGGTTCCCTGCCGTAACTCGCTCGCTCCGAAGTAGTACGGCAGCAGCCCGTGGGATGTTGTGTCTGTCAGCAGCACCTTCTCCCCGAGAGAAGAGAGCGAGCGGCCAAGGGTTGCGACCAGTGATGTCTTGCCGACGCCGCCTGCAAGGGAGAAGACAGCCAGCACCGGCGTGCGGGTCTCCTTCTGCCGCACAGGGGTGGTCTCCTGCCGTTCCTGCCCAGCCTGCTCAAAGACTCCCTTCAGCGCATACCAACGGGACGCCACACGTTCACGCGAACGCTGCAAGGTGTCAGAGACAGATTGCGGCGCGTCAGCACCCTCGGGGAGACTTGCAGCGGTGCGTGGACCAGCATGACCGCCAGGCTTCTGTGACCCTTGTATTCCCGAGGCACCCTGTGCGTAGATCCAAGCCGGTCCGACCGGGTCGACTGTCCGGGATGGAGACGGCGCAAGCGCCTCCTCCCTGCGCGGCTCTTTTAGCTCCGGTGTCGTACGGACTTCTGAGGTCGGCCGCACAGGCGGCACGGCAGAGGCGATCGGCTGAGCCTGCTCGCGGCGATACGCGGCAATAGCTCGATCGGAGTCGGTCGGGCGGTAGTTTGCCAGGTCCTGGCGCCGGCGCTTCGGCGTGGGGTCCTGAAGTTCACCGGCCGTTTCGTCCCGCACCTGCGGAACCGGGCTTCGCCGCTCCTGCATTGGGAGGGCTGAGGCAGGCACGGGCGCCCGCCTCGCAGTCTCTGCTCCATCAGTCGATCGGGAGGGCGGTGTTCCTGCCGCGCCGGAGTTTGCCCAGAGCATCTGCCGGGCAGGTGTTGCGGCAGTGGCGGGAGGCGTGGTCGGTGCGGGTGTCCACACTCGCGCATTCGTTTCTGGTGAGCCGTCGTCCTGTCTCGCGTCAAGGCGCGGCAACGTGGTTTCGCGTGTCGCATAGGTTGGAACAGGCCGGTCGACACGACGAGATGCCGGTGAAGCCGCCTCACGAGAGGCTGCTTTGGTCTCAGGAGCAGAATCCGACTCAGGTCGATAGATCTGTCGGACGCCAGATGCATCGTCAGGTCGGTAACCCTGTGGACGGCGAGCTGCCGGAGGGCGCGGTGCCGGCCTGAGCGCCGGTGCCGCGGGCTCTCCCGAGTAAAGGCGAGACTGAGGCGGAGCATCCTGATCTGTTTCGCGCATCTCTGAGGGCGGAGCGAGGCGGCTTTGATCGGCGCGCACACGATTAGGGTGGAGTGCTACCGGAGGCTCGGGCGGTCTTGAAGCCACTGTTTCCTCATCCTCCGCATCCTCTGGCCGGGCGTCCGGCGTATACGGATCCGAGATCTTTCCCGGTACGTCTGCCTCCAGCGGTACTATCTGAGCACGCCGTCCACGCGAGTTGGATTCAACATAGAGGGCTGCCTGCCGTCGGGCAGACGCACTCGCTTGAGCAATCTCGTACTCTTCACGCTGGGTGACTTCCTCGGCCTGCGCTGCGGACTCCGCTCGCCCAGCGGCTTCCACACGTTCCGCCGCCGCGAGCTGCGAAGCTCGTTCGGCCTCACGCAGAACCTGATGCTGACGATGTGCATCTCCGTTTATCTGCTCGGTCTCTGCCACCTGCTCCGCGCGGAGTGCGCTCTGCTCCGCAACTGTCGCCGCAGCCTCGGCCTCGGACTGCGCGCGCAATTCCACGTCACGGACCTGTTCGGCCGCACGGTGTCGCAATTGAGCGCGGTACTCACGCCGGGACGCGGAGAAGTCGCGATACTTTGCACCATGGAGATTGGCCCAGGAGTAGAGCACAGCAACATCCTCGGGTGTCTCAACACTCGGCATCTCGTCGAATGGTTCAGAGTTACGACTATCCATCATGGGTCCTATGGTTACCGGCACCTGAGCAAATTTGATTACGCGTGAACACTGAACGAGGAAAAGAGGTAACAATGCACTCTCTTTCGTGCAATAAGCAGAGGCTACCGGGGGGGTGGGGGGGAGTCAATGGATGCGACATGACACTTTAGTGTCATCTAATACAACTGCAAGTGGCGTGTGGTGCAGGAGTTACACCCGTCAAGTGCTTCAGTATGCTAACTTTGTACTAGGTGAGAGCCTGTAGCTCAGTCGGTAGAGCATCGCCCTTTTAAGGCGTTGGTCCTGGGTTCGAGCCCCAGCGGGCTCACCACTTCTTCTTATTTCAGAACAAGCGATAGTCAGAACAAAGAGCCGCCAGGGTCGTGCTCTTTCGAGCAGGGCTCTGGCGGCTGTCTGCGTAAAACTTCGTAAGTCAGGCTCGGGCGGCAGGCTCTTCTGCGAAGGTCTCCCGGACGCCGTCTTCCAGCTCTGTTAGAGGGGCGCTATAGCCGGCGGAGCGTAATCCGGAGATCTCCGCTTCTGTGAAGTGCTGGTATCTGTCTTTCAGATCGCCGGGAAAGGGGATGAACTCGATCTTCCCTGCCCCGTGCACCGCCATCAGTGATTCCGCGACGGCCTTGAAGGTGCGCGCATGACCGGTTCCCGCATTCACAACCGCCTGGACCGGCTCCCTCGGGGAATCGGGCAGCAACCCTCCGAAAAACATGTTAATGCGGGCAAGATCGCGTACGAAGACGAAATCGCGGCGCTGTTCGCCATCCTTGAAGCCGCCAGAGCCCTCGAACATGCGAATCGTGCCAGAGTCCAGAAGCTGCCGGGTGAAGTGGTGGATGACGGATGCCATGCGGCCCTTGTGCTGTTCGCGCGGCCCGTAAACGTTGAAGTAACGCAGACCGATCACCGGTGAGGTGAAGGCTGGTGCAAGGCGCCGGACATAGTTGTCGAAGACCAGCTTCGAGAAGCCGTACACGTTCAGCGGTCTCTCGTTGGCCGGATCCACCGCAAAGGCGGTTGAGGCTCCGTACGTGGCAGCCGTGGAGGCGTACACAAACGGGATCTCCCGCTCTGTTGCGAAATGCAGCAGCACCTTCGAATAGTCGAAGTTGTTCCGCATCATGTACTGACCGTCATCCTCCAAGGTGTTCGAGCACGCACCCTGATGCAAAATGGCCTCGATTGGCTCTTCATCAAAGTCGCCTTCAATCAAGGAGTCGAGGAAATCGAGCTTATCCATGTAATCCGCATAGAGCGCGCCCTGCAGATTCAGGAACTTCGGTCCGGACAAATTGGACGCTGGCGCGAGATTGTCGACGACAAGGATGTCGGTGTGACCTGCGCGGTTGAGTTCGTGGACGAGGTTGGAGCCAATAAAGCCTGCGCCGCCGGTGACGATGATCACGTATCTGTTTCTCCCCTTCCAGTCTAGTTGGTCTCGCGATTCTGCAGAAAGCTCTTGCGGCGTCCGGGCGCGAAGTGTACAAGGTCTGCGGAGCCCCAACGGGGCTGGAGGACGAACGATGACGATCGAGACGTATCTGATGTTCAAGGGCAACTGCCAGGAGGCGTTTGAGTTTTACCAGACTGTGCTGGGGGGAACCGTTGAGGCGATGTTTCGTTACGCGGACGCTCCAGGAGGCTCTCCGGTTCCGGAGGAGTGGGCAACTAAAATCATGCACGCCCGCATGGTGGTGGATGGCAACTCGATCATGGCGTCGGACGCGCCTCCAGGCCGTCAGGATACTCCGGCCGGCTTCAACGTCTCACTGTCGATCAAGACTGTCGCCGAGGCAGAACGCATCTTTAACAGCCTGAGTGAAGGCGCACAGCGGATCACCATGCCTCTCGGCGAGACCTTCTGGGCCAAGCGTTTCGGTATGGTGACGGATCGATTCGGAACTCCATGGATGATCAACGGCGAGGGCTGAGTGTGCGGTCGCTCGTGAAGGTCAACCGGTGGTGCCTGTCGCGCCTTCTATCTCAGCAGGAAGAACATCCAGCAGGCGCTGCTTCAAGGTGTCGGCCAGCCGGATGGAGAGCGCTACGATCATCTGGGTCGGATTACAGTGACCACCGGTTGGGAAGGTAGAGCTCCCGGAGATATAGAGACCTTGGATGCCATGCACTTCGCCGTGCCGATCCACCACACCGTTTCGCGCATTGTCTGCCATGCGGGTGGTGCCCATAGGGTGAGCGACGTCGGGGAAGGTGTTGGGCGGAAAGGGTTCGCCCTTGCCGATCCATTCCTCCAGGCGCGGCGCTACCTCTCCGATGCTCGAGAAATGGGCTGCGACAAGCGTTGCCATGCGTCGGATGGTGCGTGCTTCGACCTCATGGGTGCGCCAGTCTATCTGCGAAATCCGTTTTCCCCATCGATCTGTCTGGTTTGACAACCGGATGCGGCTGTTCGGATCAGGAGTCTGCTCACACATGCAAACGAGCTCTAGTTGCGTGAGCTTGTGCGGCGTTCCCTTGCGGGCAAGGAAGTAGTTGTACAGACCACGGGCAAAGAGGCGTGGATGCGAGGTGATCGTCAGCGCGTCCCGGCGCGCGGTACTTCTGTCGTTCAGCAGGCGCGTAAAAGCATTCCACGGATCATCAGGGGCAATGATTTCGCGCACAAAAGCAGAGCAGTTGACCAGGTGCTCCGCTTTTTGCAGTTCCGGGCTCAGCCGGAACCCGCGCAGGTAGCGATTCTCTCCCGTTGCACTCTTTACCCGATAGGAGAGAAAGTGCTTGCGAAGCGGGCGTGAGACGCGGGGGAAGACACCGACAGTATCGCGAGGATGATCCATAAGAAAGCGGCCGACAAGATCGTTGGCATTCCCCAGACCGCCCGGGATGCGCTGATCGGATGCCAGCAGAAGCCGCGCGTTTTCGATGCCTCCAGCGCACACCACTACGGTTGAGGACCGGACAGTGTGCCTCCGGCCCTGGGGATCAATGACTTCCAGACTGGACACGCGCAAGCCTGCATCGTCTGTGTGAATGCGAAGTACCGTCGCGTGTGTGACCAGGGTGACGTTCGCACCCAGCTGCCGAAGCAGATGTCGGCCGAACCGCATGAAGTCACGTCGTGAGACCTCGTCCCGGCTTAGCTGCCAGAAAAAGGGGCGGAGATAGTCAGGGTCAGGCCGCTTGGCAGGCTGGGTCTGACCGGCGAGCTTCCAGAAGCGATCGTCACTAAAACCCGTACCGACCCCGAGTCCCAGGTACTCCCGAGAGCGATCCAGAAAGGGGGTGAGATGGTCTAAACCAAAGGGCCAGCCGGTGTGGGGCAGCCAGTCGCGGTGCTCAAAATCAATTTCATCGAAAGGAGCGCAGCGGCCGGTCCACGTATGCGAGCTGCCGCCAACGATGCGGTTGCGAACCTGCCATTGATTGAGAACACGGCTTCGACCCACGCTTTCAATCTCGTTCAGGGCGTCTGCGCGTTCCTGCCGATCAAAGCCACCGCTCTCGAGCAGAAGTACTCGAAGAGCAGTTCCGGAGAGCTCGCGGGCCAGAGTACAACCCGCAGGACCTGTTCCGATGATGCACACATCACACGCGAGAGTTGAGGCACTTTCACTTGCCTGCAGATCAAGATGAGGCATGCACCTGGTTTCCTCTGTCAAGCACGTCTCCTCAGAGACAGCTCTGCACACTATGGCATCGATCCGATCTGAGTGAAACCGAAAGCCTGTGTTTCTTGAGTCGGCTGCATTCCTCCGACACAAATCTTGGTGGCGGCAAAGTCTGGTGCGCGATACCTCGGCTACGCGGGACGCGTGACTGCAAGCTTTTTCACGATATTGCTTGTAGAAAAGCCTTCAACCGTGGGGATGATCTCGACCCGGCCACCGGCAGCCTGAACCAGCTCATGCCCGATAACGGTTTCGATCGTGTAGTCCCCGCCTTTAACCAATACGTCAGGACGCAGTGTTTGGATGAGATCGAGTGGGGTGTCCTGCTCGAAGAGCACCACGGCATCGACCGATGCGAGGGCCGCCATCACCCGGGCACGCTCCCGCTCCGCAACGATCGGCCGTGTCGGGCCTTTCAGGCGAGAGACTGAAGCGTCGGCGTTCAGGCCAAGGATCAGCTTCGAGCCGAAGCGATGACAGTCCTCAAGCAGGGTTATATGGCCGACGTGGAGGAGGTCAAAGCACCCGTTGGTGAAGACGATCGTCTCGCCGGTGGCGCGCCACTCGGCAACACGGGCACGGGCCCCAGCAAGCGTCAGAATCTTCTCGGCTGAAACCACGCCCGAGCTGGGTGTGAGCACGGCCACAAGCTCCGCCGCGGAGATCGGTACGGTTCCCACCTTTCCTACCACGATGCCGGCCGCAAGGTTGGCCAGCTCGACCGAGGTGCTCACAGGAACGCCCGCAGCCAGGCAGGCGGCCAGAGTAGCAATGACAGTGTCGCCCGCGCCGGAGACGTCAAAGACCTCACGCGCGCGTGCTGGATGCTCTTCAACGCTGGCGGCGCCATCCGCGGTCGGAGCCCGCACGATCGCGATTCCCTTTTCTGAGCGGGTTACTGTGAGGAACCCGATTTCGTGCTCGGTCAACAAGGCCTGCCCGGCTGCAAGCAGCGCGGGCGTATCGGTGGCAGGCAGCTGCGTGGCGAGGGAGAGTTCGGCCAGATTGGGGCAGACTGTAGTCGCACCGGTGTACTTCGAAAAATCGTGTGTCTTGGGATCCGCGAGGACGGGGATGCCTCGGTCGCGCGCGGCGCGTATGACGGAGCTGCAGAGATCAGGGGTAAGGGCACCCTTCGCATAGTCCGAGAGAATGACGGCGTGAACCTTTGCCGTCAGTTCCACAGCCCGCTCGCGCAGACGCTCGAGTTCGACGAGAGGAACAGGGTCTGAGGACTCGATGTCGAGACGCAGAAGCTGCTGACGACGACCGATGATGCGTGTCTTTGAGCAGGTTGGCCGTGAGGACGAAACCATGCCAAGGGTGTCAACCGCTGCGGCTTCAAGCAGGCTGCCAAGCTGCTTCTGTTCGGCATCATCGCCCCAAAGACCGGCAAGGAAGGTCTGGCAGCCAAGGCCGGAGAGATTCAGAGCGACATTGGCCGCACCGCCGGCGCGGTCGTACCGCTGTGCATGGCGGAGAACGGGAACCGGCGCCTCCGGCGAGATTCGATCCACCTCGCCCTGGATGTAGCGATCGAGCATAACGTCGCCGATCACAAGAACGCGCAGATCACGGAAGCCGCCTTCAAGGAGGCCAAGGAGGATGTGCAGGTCAGGCATCATGATGCCCTATCCTCTCATCTTCGAAGGCACGCCAGATCTTTCCAGAAGAACGCTGGTGAGGTCATAGGCTACGAAGATCGAGGATTAGCATACGATTGCTAGGTCCGAGGATGTATGGACGCGTAACGTCCCCGTCTGCCACAATGAGGGGGCAATCGAAATCGCGCGCAGGAGCGTGCGAGCCGCGAAACGATGTTCTCCCCTGGAGCGTTCATGAGCACAGTACAAATTGGAAACACACAGGTTGGCGACGGACAGCCCTGTTACGTCATCGCTGAGATCGGCATTAACCATAATGGCGACATCGACCTTGCAAAGAGATTGATCTCAGTCGCGGCTGCCGCGGGGTGCAATGCCGTCAAGTTCCAGAAGCGCACGGTCGAGGTTGTGTACACCGAGAAAGAGCTCTCCACTCCCCGCGCAAATCCGTTCGGCGAGACCAACGGCGACCTTAAGCGCGGGCTTGAATTTGATAAAGAGGACTATGAAGAGATTGCGAGCTTTTGCAAGTCGCTAAAAATTCCGTGGCTTGTCTCGCCATGGGACGAGCAGTCTGTGGACTTTATGGAGCAGTTCAGTACGCCGGTATACAAGATCGCGTCGGCGTCACTGACCGATGACAATCTGCTCAAGCATGTACGCTCGACAGGCAAGCCGATCTTTGCCTCGACGGGTATGAGCACTTATGAGGAGATCGATCACGCAGTCGAGGTCCTCGGCAAGAAGGATCTGATCCTGATGCATACGACATCAACCTATCCGGCCAAGTACGAGCAGCTGAACCTTCGCGCGATTCCGGAGATGCACGCGCGCTATGGCATCCCGATCGGCTATTCCGGACACGAGACCGGCATTCCAACCACAGTAGCCGCGGCTGTCCTGGGTGCCTGTGCCGTCGAGCGGCACATTACGATGGATCGCGCCATGTGGGGCTCTGATCAGTCGGCCTCCCTCGAGCCAAACGGCATCAGTCGACTCGTGCGAGATATCCGCCTGGTTGAGCAGTCACTCGGCGATGGTGTAAAGCGCGTCTACGAAGAAGAAGTTCCAGTGATGAAGAAGCTTCGCCGCGTGGGAGCAGCCGTTTAGCGTATGGCCAACTCCCCTGTACAGATCGATGGCCTGGAGACACTCCAGGCCATTGCCTTTGATGTTGACGGCGTGCTGACCGACGGCAAGCTGACCTGGAGTCCAAACGGTGACGAGTCAAAGACGTTTGCCTTTTCGGACATCATGGGCGTGTCGCTGGCGCGGCGATTGGGTTTAAAGCTGGCCCTGATCTCTGGTGAGGACTCCCCGCAGGTCACTCGCTATGCGGACAAATTGAAGATGCACCACGTGGTGAAAGGATGTCGCGATAAAGCGACGGCTCTCCGTGAGTTCACGGAGCTTTTTGCCATTACACTGCAGCACACGTGCTTCTTTGGAGATGATGTGAACGATCTGTTTGCCATGGAGATCGCCGGCCTGTCTGCGTGTCCGAAGAACGCAGCCGGCGAGGTGATCGACTACGTCAGTCAACACGGCTTTGTTGCGACGCAGCATGGCGGCCACGGAGCAGTGCGCGAGTTTGTCGATGCCATCCTAAAGGCGCGCAATCTGCGCGGCCGCGATGTCTTCCTGTTGAGGCCACCGGAGTAGATGGGTGCGGTCTCGGTCCAAGTACCAAGGGCGGTGCACGCCAGCATCACTATCCGTTCGGCTCTCCCCGACGAAGTAGCATAGGACTCGACATGAAGCTTTCTGACTACGTGCTGAAGTTTGTTGCCGATCTCGGCATTAAAGACCTCTTTCTTGTGACCGGCGGGGGAGCCATGCACCTGAATGCGTCCCTCGGTGCGGAGACCCGCATACGGCCAATCTGCAACTCGCACGAACAGGCGTCGGCCATCTGTGCCGAGGGCTACGCAAAAGCGACGAACGGCCTCGGCGTATGCATGGTGACGACCGGACCGGGCGGAACAAACGCGGTAACGGGTGTGGCCGGTGCCTGGCTGGATTCAACACCGACCCTCTATATCTCCGGGCAGGTCAAACGGCCGGATCGCATGTTCGACGCGACCACCGGAAAGCCGCTAGGCATGCGGCAACTGGGCGTGCAGGAGGTTGATATCTGCTCAATTGTGCGGCCGATTACGAAGTACGCCGAGACCATTCTTGAGCCGAAGGACATCCGGTATCACCTTGAGAAAGCTGTGTATCTGGCCCTGCACGGACGACCGGGACCGGTGTGGATCGACATTCCCCTTGATGTGCAGGCCACCCCCATCGAGGAGGTTGCGCTGCGCGCTTTCGATCCAGACGATCCGGCTGAGAAGACGTCGCTCGGCAACGTAGCCGGCACCTCCGATGTGCCGGACGAAGTGGCGAAGTTGATCGAAGCATTCAACAACTGCGAGCGCCCGCTGCTCTTCGCCGGTAATGGCATCCGACTGGCGCGAGCGGAAGAGGAGTTTGAAGAGCTGCGACAGTACCTGGGTGTGCCGACCGTCGCCACCTGGTGCGCCGCGGATCTGGTGCCGTCGGACGATCCGACGTACGTTGGCCGGCCGGGATCTGTTGCGGCGCGCGGAGCAAATTTCGCGCTGCAGAACTCTGATTTGCTGCTGGCGATTGGAGTCCGGCTGGACTTCGCCATCACAGGCTACGCGCCGCAGAACCTGGCACGCGAGGCACACAAGGTCGCCGTCGATATTGACCCGGCAGAGTTACAGAAGCTGCATCCGTACCTGCAGCAGCCTATCTGCGCTGACGCAAAGGTCTTTCTCGCCGAGCTTCTAAAACACAAAGACAAGTTGAAGCCGCGCAACCTGAAGCCATGGCTCGACCGCTGCGCGGCTTGGAAGACACGGTATCCCGTCGTGACCGAGGAGCACCGCAAACCCGAAGGTCCGGTCTCAATCTTCAACCTGGCCGAGGTGCTTGGAACCGAGGTGAAGCCCGAGGATCGGCTAGTCGTCGGAAATTCAGGGTCCGGCATCGAGATCTATCTGCTGGCCTGCCCAACCTTGCACTCGCAGCGGCTCTACCATACGGCTGGCCTGGGATCGATGGGCTATGCAATTCCTATGGCGATTGCGGTCGCGGTTGCGAATCCTGGTCGCGACGTCATCGCCGTTGATGGCGATGGCGGCTTCCAGTTCAACATTCAGGAACTTGAGACGATTCACCGCCTGCAGCTTCCGATCAAGTTCTTCGTGCTCAACAACGATGGATATTCATCGATCCGCGCTTCCCAGGCAGCCTACTTCGGCAAGGCATCGATCGGTGCGGACAAGCGCACTGGCCTGACTATTCCAGATCTGAGTAAGGTAGGCGCGAGCTATGGACTCGCGACACACATCATCAAAGATCAGACAGATCTGCGGGCCGAGGTTCGCACGGTACTCAGCATGTCGGGCCCGGTGCTCTGCGACGTCATCGTGCTGCCGGATGAAGTGCGAGCACCGCGGTTGCAGTCTTATCAGAAGCCCGATGGATCGTTTGTCTCGAAGCCGCTTGAGGATCTCTTCCCTTTTCTCGACCGGGAGGAATTTCTTGCAAACATGATTGTGGCGCCGCTGCCCGAGTAAGTCTTCGCGGGTCCATAACGGTGCCGGAGAGTAGTTCGTTCTGCTGCAACACCTCATCTGCGATACTAGCCGTGCATGTCGACCGAGATCCCCGTCTCCGATGTAGAGGTTCGTCCAGCCCACCCGCCAGTGGTGCCAATTGCGCAGAATCCAGACATTCCTACGCGCAGGCTGGCCCGGCTGGTGCAGAAGTTTCCTAAGCGCCAGTTCGTCCGTTACATCTCAGTTGGTATTTGGAACACGGTCTTTGGCTATTGCTCTTTCGCGGCCAGCCTCTTCGGCTTTTCGCATCTGCTGCCGCAGCGTTATCTTTACCTCTCCGTGGTGATCGCATCCGTGCTCTGTACACCGCTGAACATCACCATGGCCTACTTCTGTTACAAATTTTTTGTCTTTCGCACAAAGGGCAACTACCTGATGGAGTGGCTGCGATGCTTTGCGGTCTACGGTTTTGGAATGCTGCCAGGACTTCTTATTCTGTCCGCACTGACACGGCTTCTGCAAACGTGGCTGCACATGCATCGCGTCCCGCTTGTGAACACGCTGCATCAGGCGCAGAACACAGTCGCGGGACATCGCGCTTTGGTCTCCTTGCTTGGTCATGCCTCAAACTCAAAAGCGGCTGCCGGCTACATCGCCGGTGCGCTTGTGATGGGATTTACTACCGTCTCCGGCTTCGTTGGCCACCGTAAGTTCTCGTTCAAACCCGCAAAGTCACGGGCGAACTAGACCGTTTACCTCTTCGCTCCATAGCGGTCGCTTTGCATTCCCTTGCCGGTGGAAGCGCCTTCAGATGCTCTAAACTCATCTAGATATCTCCACCATCCGAGGCCCTGTTGAAGACCATCAGCATCGTCACTCCGTGCTACAACGAGCAGGACAATGTCCTGAACCTCTACACGCAGGTTCGCGATGTGATGGCAGGCATCGGTAAGTACCAGTACGAGCACATCTTTATCGACAACAACTCGCGCGATGCCACAGTCACAATCCTCAAGCAGATCGCGGCTCAGGATTCGAACGTCAAAGTCATCGTTAACTCCCGCAACTTCGGCCATATCCGGTCGCCGATCCATGCTCTCTTCCAGGCAAAAGGCGACGCGGTATTGGGCATCGTTGCCGACCTGCAGGATCCCCCGCCGATGATCGCGGACCTCATCCGTGAGTGGGAGAACGGTGCGTATTGCGTGCTTGGTATCAAGCGAACAAGTGAAGAAGCATCTCTCATGTTCTGGGCGCGCAAGCAGTATTACAGGATCGCCGAGCGTCTCAGTTCGATAGAAACAATCCAGAACTACACAGGCTTTGGGCTCTACGACCGGAAGGTAGTCGATCTGGTCCGGTCGTTTGATGATCCCTATCCCTACTTTCGCGGCATGATCGCGGAGATTGGTCTGCCGACAGTAAAGCTGCTTTATGACCAGCCATCGCGCAAGTTCGGCATCACCAAGAACAACTGGTATACGCTCTACGACATCGGCATGCTTGGCATCATTAATCACTCCAAGGTACCGCTGCGTCTGGCGACCTTCGCCGGCTTTGCGGGTGCGGCTCTCAGCTTCCTGATCGCCCTCGCTTACCTGGTGTTAAAACTCATTTTCTGGTCCACTTTCTCTGTTGGCGTCGCGCCCATGCTGATCGGCATCTTCTTCATCGCGTCTATCCAATTGGTCTTCCTTGGTGTCATGGGAGAGTATGTGGGCGCTATTTTCACGCAGGTGCAAAAGCGTCCATACGCGGTGGAACTGGAACGCGTTAACTTTGAGAACGGTTTTGGCTATCCGAAGACGGGACCGGTGTCACTGCCGATCCAGACGATCATCATCCCGCCGCCCTCAGATCTGCCAGCCTCGGCGCGGTTGTGAGTCACGAACGCGGCATAGGAGAGACAATGAAAGACCTGGTTAGAAAGCAGCTTGTGCAATCCATCGAGACCATGCAAAAGGTGCTGGAACGCGATGTCATCCATGACGCGGTTGTTAAAGCCGGCGTGATAACCGCGGCTGCGATGAAGGCTGGCCGCAAGCTGATGGTTTGTGGAAACGGCGGCTCGGCCGCGGACTCACAGCACCTGGTGGCCGAATTTGTCTCCCGCCTGACGGTCGACCGCCCGGCCCTGCGCGCGATCGCCCTGACGACCGACACCTCGATTCTTACCGCAATCGGCAACGATTATGACTACAGCAACGTCTTCGAGCGGCAGGTCGAAGCGCTGGGAATCGAAGGCGACGTCCTGCTCGCAATCTCAACCTCTGGAAATTCGAAGAATTGTGTCAAGGCGCTTAAGCTCGCCAAGCAGCTCGGCATACACACGGTCGCCTACACGGGTAATGACGGCGGCATCATGAAAGAGCATGCCGACATCAACGTCATCATTCCATCCAGCACCACCATGAACATCCAGGAGTCTCACCTGGCGCTCGAACACATCTTCTGCATGGTCGTCGAACGTTCGTATTTCGGTCTGGACTTCGGCTCCCAGCCACAACACCTCGCTGAATAGCCTTTCTCTGGCCGAGAGCAGACAGCATTTTCATCCGAATGCAACATGCTCTGACAAAGTCAGCCAACCACAGACCGTTGACATAACTCCTAGCAGAAAGAGGAATCTTATGGCGAATCAAAATGAGTATGTGAAGACAGTGATTCAGGTTCTGCATGACGGAGAGAAGGGCTTTCCCGACATCGGTGAACACCTCAAAGATCCGCAGGCAAAGGCGTTTTTTATGGAGGAGGCACAGACCCGCGGCTCCTTTGCACGTGAACTCTACGCGGAGTATGGATCCGTCACAGGAGAAAACGAAGACATCGGCGGTACGAGCATAGCTCCTCTCCATCGACTTTGGGGAGATCTGAAGGCGAACCTGGGGGGCGGAGATCACACTCTGCTTGAGACTGCGGAACAGGGCGAGGATGCTGCGAAGAAGGCCTACGCCGCGGCTTTGGGTGACACCTCCATTAGCGGTGCGATGCGTACCATCCTGCTCAAGCAGCAGAGTCACATCATGGCGTCGCATGATAGGGTCAAATCTCTTCGCGACCAGTTGGCCCAGTAGCTTTCGAAACTCACCTATTTTGCGGAAGGGTTGCAGTTATGCAACCCTCCGTCTACCTATCATTCAGTCTCCTTGAATTCTCTTCAGCGGATCTCGTACATGGCGGCGCTCGTGCCGAATAAAGCTCTGCCTACCAGAGACCTTCAGAGCTTTCTTGAACAGACCCGCCATGTCATGGAGGATCTGCGCTCAGCTCGGATCCTGATCACTGGAGGCACCGGCTTCTTTGGGCATTGGCTACTGGAATCGTTACTCCACGCCAATCAGGAATTGGGCCTGTCGCTTCAAGTGACTGTCCTGACACGGGATGCAGGCCGCTTCCGTGCCCGGTCACCGCATCTCGCGTACAACGTTGCTGCAGTTACTCTGCTTGAAGGTGACATCCGCGACGTCCGCTTCCCGGCTGATCCTTATACACATATCGTGCATGCCGCGACAGACTCCGGCGGTCAGCAGGCTCATCGGCCAGCATACGACCTTGCCGAATCGATCCTCGACGGAACGCGCCGTGTTCTCCAGTTCGGTTTGGCGAGCGGTGTTCGGCGCTTTCTTTATACCTCGACTGGCGCTGTATACGGCAGAAGCTCCGCCACGGAGACGCATGTCTCGGAGACCAGTCAGACTGGACCGGATCCGCTGCTCCTGCAGTCTTCCTACGAGGAAGCCAAGCGCATGTGTGAGCACCTCTGTGTGGCGTACACGCGCGGAACGGCCATGGATGCCGTTATCGCCCGCCCCTTTGCCTTTGTGGGCCCACACCTACCGCTTGATCAGCACTTTGCCATCGGTAACTTTATCGGTGCGGCCGTAAAGGGAACTCCCATCGAGATCAAAGGCGACGGAACCCCCGTGCGCTCGTGGATGTACATGGCCGATCTTGCAGTCTGGATGTGGACGCTGCTCGTACGCGGTGAACGCGATCGGGCATACAACGTTGGTGCGGAGACGTCGTACTCGATTGCGGACGCTGCTCTTCTTACTGCACAGACGTTACGACCTGGCCTCACCGTCACACTCGGCGGCATGGCGCAGCCAGGCGCAACGATGAACTCGTACGTCCCATCAACAGTTCGCGCCCGTAGCGAGCTTGGCCTACGTATAACAGTGGATCTGCCTGAAGCTCTGCGTCGCACTGCGGCATGGCATGGCTACAAGGTGTGAGCGCCTCTAGCTCTCGCGAGCAGTGACTTAGACAACCTTCAGTCCGGCCCTGGCCTGCTCGACGAAGTCATGAATCGCCTTGACTGTATAATCCAGCATCTCGTGCGTCAGCCCCGGATACACACCGATCCAGAAGACGTTGTTCATCACGTAGTCCGTGTTCGTAAGTTCTCCAACGACCCGGTACTCCCATCCCTCGTAGGCAGGCTGCCGCAGCAGATTGCCGGCGAAGAGGAGACGTGTGCCGATCTTTGAGCCATCCAGATGCCGCGTCAGCTGATCACGCGTGAACGGCGCACCGTCTTTGACGCCGAGAGTAAAACCAAACCA
Source organism: Acidobacteriaceae bacterium (assembly GCA_903642235.1). Taxonomy (GTDB): domain Bacteria; phylum Acidobacteriota; class Terriglobia; order Terriglobales; family Acidobacteriaceae; genus Edaphobacter. The sequence goes on from CAHJWL010000003.1 coordinate 73,645, forward strand.
GCTGGGATCGCAGTTCTCCCCCGCGACAGGAAGCTGTAGATACTGCTCAAGATCGCTGAGCCGTTCATGCAGGTAGGCAAAGTTTGCCTTACGCTTCTCGATGAACTCCGGCAGCTTCGCAATCTGCGAGACACCGAGTGCCGCCTGCATATCCGTCGCCTTCAGGTTATAGCCCACATGCGAGTAGGTGTACTTGTGGTCATACCCGCAAGGCAAGCTTCCGAGCTGCCAATCAAACCTCTTGCCGCAGGTATTATCGACACCCGGCTCACACCAGCAGTCGCGGCCCCAGTCACGGAAGCTGTCGATTAAGACCTGTAGAGCAGGCTTGTTCGTCAGTACCGCACCGCCCTCGCCCATGGTGATGTGGTGCGCGGGATAGAAGCTTACCGTGGCGATATCTCCCCATGTTCCCACCTTCTGCCCGTTGAAAGTCGCGCCGAGCGCGTCGCAACAGTCCTCTACCAGCCACAGGTTGTACTTCTTGCAGAAGGCGCTTACCGCAGCAAGATTGAAGACATTGCCCAGCGTGTGCGCAATCATGATCGCCTTCGTTTTTTCGCTCCGCGCCTCTTCGAGCTTCGTCACATCGATCTCGTATGTCGGCAGGATGACATCGACAAAGACCGGAACGAGCCGGTTCTGAAAGATCGGATTCACGGTTGTCGGAAATCCGGCAGCCACGGTGATCACTTCGTCACCGGGCTTGAGTTGACGATCTCCCAGCTTGGGCGAAGTCAACGCGCTTAGAGCCACCAGATTTGCACTCGAGCCGGAGTTCACCAGCGAAGCAGACCGCAGGCCGAAGAAGCGCGCCAGTTTGCGTTCGAAATCCTTTGCCCATCGGCCCGTGGTGAACCAGCCGTCAAGCGCCGATTCCACAACGGCGCTGATGTCGTCGGCGCGAATCACCTTGCCTGACACCGGAACAGCCGATGTGCCCGGTTGAAAGCTTCGTTCGGGAAAGGCCTCCGCATGGTACTGAGCCGTTAAGTCGAGAATCTGCTGCTTCAGCTGCTCTGCCCGGTCACTCATATCCCTTCAAGAATACACGGCGGAGCCGCGCGGCAGGCTTCCGAACATGCTCTCCGAAGTAGCGACTTTGGGGCATCAACAGATGCCTGCCACGCGGGTATGATGGGGAAGATTTAGCTCCGCGACTCTCTGTACCAGGATCAGGAATGAAAGCAGTCATCCTTGCCGGCGGACTCGGCACACGCATCAGCGAAGAGACCTCCCTGCGGCCGAAGCCCATGGTCGAGATAGGCGGAAGACCCATTCTTTGGCACATCCTCAAGCTCTATTCGCAACACGGCATTAACGATTTCATCATCTGCTGTGGCTACAAGGGCTACGTGATCAAGGAGTACTTCGCTAACTATTTCCTGCATACATCCGACGTCACCTTCGACATGACGACCAATCAGATGCAGGTGCACAACTCAATCGCCGAGCCCTGGCGCGTCACGCTCGTTGACACCGGCGATGCGACTGGCACAGGCGGTCGACTTAAGAAGGTCGCGCAGTATCTGACTCCTGGCGAGTCCTTCTGCATGACCTATGGCGACGGTGTGGCCGATGTCGACATTACAAAATCCATCGCCTTCCACAGACAGCACGGCAAACTGGTCACGCTTACCAGCGTGCAGCCGGTTGCGCGCTTCGGCGCTCTGGGCCTCAAGGACACCCAGATCTACTCCTTTCAGGAGAAGCCCACGGACGAGGGAGGCTGGATCAACGGAGGATTCTTTGTGCTTGAACCGAACGCCGTAAAAGCTGTCACAGATGACGGCCAGATGTTCGAGCGTGAACCGATCGAAGCCTTGGTCTCTGAAGGCCAGGTGCATGCATTCTTTCATCATGGCTTCTGGCAGGCAATGGATACGCTGCGCGATAAGCAGCATCTCGAGGAGCTGTGGAGTAAAGGCAAGGCACCCTGGAAGACATGGCGATGACAAACGTCACCCTCGATCCACACTCCGCGACACAGCCTGCCTCCGCACGTGTCTCTTTCGGTGCTGACTGGCGCGGGCGCAAGGTCTTCCTCACCGGTCATACCGGCTTCAAGGGCGGCTGGCTTGCACTCTGGCTTGCGCAGCTTGGTGCAGAGGTTCGCGGCTTTGCACTCGATCCGGCAACAACTCCGAACCTGCTGACCGCGGCTCGGCTTTCGTCTGTCGTGGACGACGTACGCGGAGATATCCGGGACGCTGCCGCGCTTGAGAGTGCCATGCACAGCTTCAAGCCCGAGGTGGTCTTCCATCTGGCCGCACAGCCGCTGGTGCGCTACTCGTATGAAGACCCGATCGGCACCTATGAGACGAATGTGATCGGTACAGCCCGTGTGCTTGATGCGGTCCGTCGCTGTCCGTCTGTCCGCGCCGTCGTCTCGATCACAACGGATAAGTGCTATGAGAACAAGGAGTGGCTGTGGGGCTACCGCGAGACCGATCCACTCGGCGGCTATGACCCCTACTCCTCCTCGAAGGCCTGCGCGGAGATCGTTTCTGCCGCATTTCGTCAGTCTTACTTTAACCCGGAAAGGCTGAACCAGCCGGGTGGTCACACAACCGCCCTGTCTACGGGCCGCGCCGGCAACGTGATCGGCGGCGGGGACTGGTCGCTCGACCGGCTCATCCCGGATCTCATTCGCGGCTTTGAGGCGGGCGCTCCCGTCCGCATTCGCCGGCCGCACTCCATTCGACCCTGGCAGCACGTGCTTGAGCCCGTCTACGGCTATCTGCTTCTTGCCGAAAAGCTGCTCTCGGCGGACGCCGCCCGCTACGCCACAGCGTTCAACTTCGGTCCGCATGACGATGATGCACAGCCCGTGCAGTGGATCGTCGAGCGCATGACCGAGTTCTGGGGCGACGGCGCCTCGTGGAGGCTTGATCCCGATCCCTCCGTGCACGAGGCCGGCTACCTGAAGCTCGACGCCTCGCGTGCCCGCGCTGAGCTTGGCTGGAAGCCGCGCCTTCATTTAGAGACGGCTCTCGACTGGCTCGTGCGCTGGTACAAGGCATCCATCGCCGGCGACGACATGCAGGCTCTCACGCTGCAGCAGATCGTCGACTACCAGAGTCTGACCCTGTCCTCATAGCTGGCGCGCGCGTATAACCCACTCTCTACTCCGCCCGCCAGAGAGGCCCTCGGACTCCCTGGCGGTGACAGGCCAATCCATCCTCACACCTTCTTTCTGGCTCCCGCAGCACATCCTGCATCGTATGTTGAAGATGTACTTTGCCTCTTCCAAACAGCGCTCGTTCCGCCTCCGCGTCTCCATGGCGATCATCTCCTTCCTTTGCTCGATCATGCTGCGGGCGCAGCATGCAGATGCGCCTCCGCTCCAGCCTTCGCCAAGCGGTGGGGGCTTTCTCTCTCGGCTGGGCGCAGCCTACCAACAGGACTGGCAGCCGAACCCAAATGCATCCGCGGCCGACGCTCCGGCGCGGCGCGGTCTTCCATCACCGCTGACCTCTCCTCCTTTCCCGGCCGCAGACTGGTCCTATGGCGGATCGCCTGTCCTGGGTGAGCCCGATACAAACATGTACCCGCTCATGTCTGCTCTCAACGGGGCCAAGTCACGGATCAAGATCTATGGTTGGCTCGAGCCGTCGGTCAACGGCAGTACGTCGCGCGACTCGAACTCGCCCGAACTGAACGATGTGTACTCCAATCGGCTCGAGCTCGCGCAGTTCGTCCTCTATGTGGAGCGGCTGCCGGACTCAGTGCAACGCGACCATGTGGATTGGGGCTTCCATCTCACCTCGCTGGTCGGCACGGACTATCGATTCACCACGGGCAAGGGCTACGTCTCCGGTCAGTTCATTGACCATCAGAATCTATACGGCTTCGACCCCTCCCTGGAATACGTTGATCTCTATCTGCCGCACGTGGCCAAAGGCATGAACCTCAGACTTGGCCGCTACATCTCCATCCCCGGCATCGAGGCGCAGCTGGCGCCCAATAACTACACCTTTTCGCACTCCCTGCTCTACGCCATCGACCCCTTTACCGATACAGGTCTGTTAGCCACCATCAAACTTTCTGACCAGTGGCTGGTGCAGGCAGGCATCTCGGCCAGCCACGACGTTGCTCCCTGGACGGATGACGCCAAGCCGTCGGGAACCGTCTGCGTGGACTACACAACAAAGTCGGTGGACGATAACCTGTACCTCTGCGCGAACGGCATCAATAGCGGTGCATACGCGTACAACAATCTCCAACAATACGACGGAACCTGGTACCACAGGTTCTCCAAAAATCTACATATGGCAACCGAGGCCTGGTACATGTACATGCGCGACGTACCTGCGAACGGCGGACCTCTAACACCCGAGCCGAATTCACTGGGTGCTGCCTGCCTGCCTGGCCAGCTGCGGTGTACCGCGCCCGAGTACGCGGCCGTCAACTTCATCCAGGATCAGCTTTCCCCGCATGACTTCCTCAGTCTTCGGAATGATTTTCTTAATGACAAGAAAGCTCAACGAACGGGCTACCAGACTCGCTACTCTGAAGCCACGCTCTCCTGGACGCACTGGGTGGGATCAACCGTCCAGATCCGGCCTGAGATCCGGTTTGATCACGCCTGGGATCGCCGCAGCTATGACAATGGCCGCGACCGCAACCAGTTCACCATCGCCAGTGATCTCATCTTTCACTTCTGAGGACGACGGCGGACTTCTTCAAGGCTCTCGTAATAGTTCAGAAACGTCAGCACGCAGCACGTGCTCAGACACCTCACCGACATAGATCTTTGCCGTCCGCCCTCTGCGATCAAAGAGCAGAGTCGTCGGAATACCATCAAGACCGCTTTCAATCTGAGACAAATCGCCCGGAAACGCGAGAGCATAGTTGATGTGATACGTCGCTTGAAAGCTGCGGACCTGCTCCTCCCGCCTGGCTCCCGTATCCAGCGAAAGGCCAAGCAGCTGAAAGCCCTGCTGCCCCAGGTCGGCCTTCGCCCGGACCAGCCTCGGCGTCTCCGCACGACACGGACCGCACCATGTCGCCCACAGATTCACGGCCACCACCTGCCCGCGCGCATCGCTCAGTCGCCATCTTTTCCCATCGAGCAGAGAGAACACCAGCTCACGTGCGCTGCCACGCTGGGCCGGTGGAGTCACGCCCGCCGAGCCGCTGCCGCATTGATGAGGCAACAGGTTTAACAGCCCAGCAAAAAGGACTACCCCCAGCGCGGCATGCTCTCTCGATGTGCGCTTAGCAAATAGTCTGATCATCAGACAGCAAGCCTTTGTAGACCAGCGCGGTTCTAAGCAGCGGAATCGTGAGCGGCTTGCATCCATCTAGAGAACGATCACATTTTAGCTTTTAGACAGGAAGACCTTCGCGCATGGAACGTACACTTCTGCCAGGTAAACCGTACCCGCTCGGTGCCACGGCAAGTTCAAAGGGAACCAACTTCGCCCTCTTCTCCGAAAATGCGTCTGCCGTCAGTGTCTGCTTCTTTGACGAGTCCGGCAAGCAGACCGACTGTATTGCCCTGCGCGAACGTACGGCTTTCGTCTGGCATGGTTTGGTCCGCAACATTAAACCCGGTCAACGCTACGGGTACCGTGTCGATGGACCCTGGGAGCCCGAGCAGGGTCTTCGTTTTAATGCCAGTAAGCTGCTCCTTGATCCCTACGCGAAAGCAATCTCCGGTGACGTAGACGCGAAAGCACCGATCTTCGCCTATGACGTAAAAAGCGGCGACGACCTGAAGCGAGATGAGCAGGACTCTGCCCCGGGTGTGCCCAAATCCATTGTGATCGACAACAAGTTCGACTGGGAGAACGACTGCTCCCCTGAGATACCGCTCGCCGACTCCATCATCTATGAGGTCAATGTTCGTGGTTACTCCATCCATAACCCCGACGTCCCGGAACAGATTCGCGGTACCTATGCCGGTCTCGCTTCACCGGCCAGTATCGAGTACCTGAAGAAGCTCGGCGTCACAGCAGTAGAACTCCTTCCCGTCCATCACTTCATTGATGAAGGTCATCTCGTCGACCGCGGTCTGCGTGACTATTGGGGTTACAACACGCTCGGTTATTTCGCTCCCATGGCGCGCTACAGCTCAACCGGCGATACCGGCGGCCAAGTGCGCGAGTTCAAGGAGATGGTTAAGGCTCTCCACAAGGAAGGTATCGAGGTCATCCTTGACGTGGTGTACAACCACACCTGCGAAGGCAATGAAAAGGGCCCGTCACTCTCCTGGAAGGGCGTCGATAACACCACGTACTACCGTCTTATGGAAGGCGACGGCCGGCACTACATGGATTACACCGGCACCGGCAACACCCTTAACATGATGAATCCGCAGGTCCTCAAGATGGTGATGGACTCGCTTCGTTACTGGGTGCTCGAGATGCACATCGACGGCTTCCGCTTTGATCTCGCCTCCACGCTGGCACGTGAACTGCACGACGTTTCGAAGCTGTCGAGCTTCTTCGATACCATCAACCAGGATCCGACGCTGGCTGACGTGAAGCTTATTGCTGAGCCATGGGACGTCGGCGAGGGCGGCTATCAGGTCGGAAACTTTCCTGTTGTCTGGGCGGAATGGAACGGCAAGTATCGCGATACTGTTCGCCGCTTCTGGAAGGGCGATGAAGGTACCCTGTCCGACTTTGCCTATCGTCTTACCGGTTCATCAGACCTCTACCAATCTGATGGTCGAAAGCCGTATGCCTCCATCAACTTCATCACGGCGCATGACGGCTTCACACTCTGCGACATGGTGAGTTACAACGAAAAACACAATGAAGCAAACGGCGATAACAACACCGACGGTGCTAACGATAACGACAGCTGGAACATGGGTGCCGAAGGACCGACGGATGATCCGGTCATCAACGAGATGCGCGAACGGCAGACGCGCAACTTTCTGACGACTCTTATCCTCTCGCAAGGTGTTCCCATGCTGTGCGGCGGCGATGAAGTCGCCCGCTCGCAGCGCGGCAACAATAATGGCTACTGCCAGGATGACGAACTCACCTGGTACGACTGGAAGCTTGACGAGCCACGCACACGCCTGCTTGAGTTCACCTCAAAGCTGATCAACCTGCGCAAGCAGCATCCCAATCTGCACCGGCGCAAGTTCTTCCAGGACCGCACGATCAAGGGCTCTGTAGTTCGCGATATCGTCTGGTACAGCACAGACGGAAGTGAACTCAGTGACGAGCAGTGGAGTGCCGACTGGAACCGCAATCTCGGAGTTCTGCTGAACGGGACCACGCTGCAGGTGAGCGATGAAGAGGGGCAGCCCGTAACGGACGACAGCTTCCTGATCCTGGTCAATGCCTACCACGAGGGTGTCGAGTTCACACTTCCCGATCCGCCGCATGGCAAACCCTGGATCCAGCTTATCGACACGCAGCACATTGAGGATCCGTTCAGAGAAGTTCCCTTCTCCGACAAGGTTATCCTCGGCGGCCGATCCATGCGCGTCTTCCGTGATGGCCCGGGTCCCCTCGGGCCGGATACTCAGTCAGCAAAAGAGGCCTAGAGCTCAGCAAACTCACGAGCCCATCTCTGGAGCAGCCGTAATGGCTGCTCCAGAGCCACGTAGGAGACAGATTTCAGGGAAGCTGGACCGATTGCGACTTCGCTGCGATCAGCTTTTCATAGAGCTGCACAGTCTGGTCAGCAATCGCCTCCCAGCTGAACAGGGCCTCCACCCGGGCGCGGCCTGCCTCGCCGAACTGGCGGCAGAGCGCCGGATCAGCCATCAATTCGGTGAGTCGTGCCGCCAGATCTTTCGCGAATGCAGCTGCGTCGACAGGAAATCCTGTCACCGGATCAGGCGCAAACGGCACGAGATACCCCGTCTCCCCTTCGACGACAACCTCCAGAATGCCGCCAGTCGCACTCGCGACCACCGGGGCGCGGCACGCCATTGCCTCAAGATTGATAATGCCGAACGGCTCATATACGGACGGACAGCAGAAGACCCGGCAGTGGCTGTAGAGCTCAATCGCCTCTTCCTTTGTCACCATCTTCTCGATCCAGACGATATCGCCGCCGGCAGCCCGCGCGTCTTCCACCTTCGTGCGCATCTCCGCCGCGATCTCCGGTGTGTCCGGCGCACCCGCACAGAGCACCACCTGCGTTCCTCTGGGCAGTAAAGGAATTGCGTCGACCAGGTGCGTAACCCCCTTCTGCCGCGTGATCCGCCCGACAAACAGAATGTAGGGCCGGCCGGCATCAACGCCATAGGTTTCCAGTGCGGTCTGACTCTCGGCCTTCTGGTACTGCTTGAGATCGATCCCGTTATAGATCACATGGATCTTGGCTTCTTGGACTTCCGGGTATGCCTTCAAAATGTCTGCCTTCGTACCCTGTGACACGGCAATCACGGCATCCGCATCGAGAATGGCAGTCCGCTCCATCCACGAACTCATCGCATACCCTGATCCAAGCTGCTCCGCCTTCCAGGCCCGCAGCGGCTCCAGGCTGTGCGTAGTGAGCACAAAGGGCACACCGTAGAGCTTCTTCGCCAGAAAGCCTGCCATGCTGGCGTACCAGGTGTGCGTATGCACGACGTCGATCGCGCCGAGCTCCTTCATCTGCTGCAGATTGAGCGCGAGCGCATCCAGAGCTGTCTTGAACTTCTCTGTCGTCCCATCTGTGATCTGCCGCGCCGGCTCTTCTCCACGCACAGAGAGAGACCCGCTTTCACTCTGTTGTTCACCCCAGCAGTGCACCTCCACCATGATGCGTTTGGCCAGCTCCCGGCTCAGGTATTCCACGTGCACACCGGCTCCTCCGTACACCGCCGGTGGGTACTCCCGCGTCATAAGACCGACCCGCATGCCTGCCTCGCTCCTGCCGCCGCGCCGTGCCAAGCGACGCTCCAGATTCTAGTTACGAAGGAGTACCAGGGCAAACCAGCCGGTCAGGAAAGCAGCTAACCGTTACAAGCGCGCCGCACGTCTTAGACTGAAAGTGGTGGTATACGTCACGCCGCCAGAGGGTCCTGACATGCTCTTTGCTCCCGAACCTCAGCAGATTACGGATCAGTTCGCTTCGGAGATCGAAGATCTGCGGACGATTGCCAGGATGCACAACCTTGCTGTGGGAAGCCCGGAGCGCCTCGCGGCTCTCCCCCTGTGCATCTCCCAGGATGGCCGGCTGCGCTCTGACGTCACCGAGTTTGTCCGGTCGCTGCAACTTCGAGACCGAAACCTGGCTCTTCCGGACGTCCTCTCCATGATCCTGACTGCCATTGGCGGTTCATCCGCGCTCCATCGCAATCGTGATCTGGCTGAGGCCATTGACCTTACGGGCGGTTTTCTTGCATCCCTGGGTGGCTGGCCCGGGTCGTCCGTCGAGCCGCTGACCGACATTGACAACCCTTCCAGCTATGACCCGCGCCTGGATTTCGCCGCTGGCGCTCACTCTGAGGCCTCAGAGGAAGATCTCACTGGAAAAAGGCTCTCGCACAATCTCATACCTGAAGCGCCCTCCACGCCCGACATAGAGGAAGTGACTGTGAGAGACCCTGATGGGGCTGTGAGCCTTGCTGAGATTACGCAGGCTCTGGCGCGTCTCGAACGTGGCACTCTGGAGCTTCGGGTGCATCTGGACTCAATCGATCAGCGCATCTGCCGCATGGAGCCGCTGCTCGAGACCAGCCCTATGGTAAGCGTTCCAGAGCCGCCGCCCGATCCACCCTCACGACCCGATCGTCCGAGCACCTCTTACGAAACCTCGTCAGAGGCTCCGCTAATTCATCGCGACTCCGAGCACCCGCGCGTTCCGCCACGGGACAGATGGGGGAGTCTCAGCAGACCTGCGGACTCCCTCGACGTTCTGAAGGAACAACGCCGCATTTCCCTGATGTCGAACTTCCCGGAGTCGGCTTCCACCACCGCCTCCTCGACTGTTCTGCAGGCACCAGCCAAACCCGCAACCCCGCCTCGCCCGGCGGCTCCCACTCGAGCCGCGGCACCGACGCAAACAGCTGGTGCCGATCCTGTTCCACACCCCCGCATGCAACAACCCAGGCGCGACCGGTTCTCCGCCGCGCGTGAGATCCCTGGCACAGCCGCCGAGTTTGATCCTCTCTACTCCGCACCTGAGGCGGATCTACCATCACGCGCTGCCCCCATCACTGTGCCACACAAGCCCGTCGTACCTGCAGCTGCCGAGGTCAACGGATGGCGTGGACACAGTCCAGCGTCTCAAGTGCAAATACCAGGTCCCGCGACCACCCGATCGCCGGAGGCGCCTGTCACCGCAGAACCCTTGTCCTCTGTCTCCGAGCCGGCGATCTCAGAGCCGCACTGGAAGCCGCTTCCCGCACACACTCCGGTTTACCTCACGGAAGCCGCTCTTCCGGTTGTCGCGCCGCCTCTGCTTCACATTGCCGCAGTCGCCGAGCCTGAGCAGCACCGGCGATCGCGATGGGTTCCCGGCGTAGCTGCCGCGGCTGTGCTGGGTGCTGCCGGCTTTCTCTATGTCAACGGGCTGCCCTCGATCCTCAATGACTGGGTCGGCGGCAGCAGCGGCAATGCCATCTCCTCTGGCTCACAGGCAGACACGCCGCAGCCCACGGCTGTCGATCCCTCTCGCTCTTCGGAGTCCCGCTCGGTCTCGTCGGCCCCCCGCGCCAGTGCGGGCGGCACTCCACCGTCCTTCGCAGGCCGTACGCCTGGCGCGCAGGATAGTGTCACACCTATGCAGAGTGTTGACCGCGTCAATGGACCTACCTTCGTTCCCGGCGGCATCATGGATGGCTACCTGGTCGCCGCGCCTCGGCCTGAGTACCCCAGATTGGCAAGCCTTGCCGGCGTCAAGGGCAAAGTCTCAATGGAAGCCATGATCTCCAAGGAGGGGCAGATCGAAGCACTCAAGGTTCTCGGCGGGCCGCAACTCCTGCGCGATGCCGCAACAAACGCGGTCAGACAATGGCAGTATCGCCCCTTCGAGGTGAAAGGACATCCTGTTGAGGTCCGCACGATTATTCGTGTTGATGTCGCCTCCCGCACCGAAGCAGCTCCTGCAGACTAGCTACCATTCAATTTCTTGCCGGACGAACCCCACAGCGTTCGAGAGCGCGCATCACGCCCTGCGGTCCCTAAGAGAGTCAAAAACCTGGTAAGGATCAGCACCGTCTCCGCACAACGGCCATGATAGAGAGCCCTGGATTGGGTAGGTCCGAGCGTCTCCCGTTGGGTGAACTTTTTGAGGACCGTCATACTGTAGTCCCGCAGTCAGCACTTGGATCTTGCGCGGCGATGCTGACGTCAGACACAACCACACCCTGCCCTGCTGACTCCTATGCGCATATGAAACGTGTTGGTCTCTCCGCTGCCGCGATCCTGTTCCTGCCTCTTCTCGCTCACGCCCAGACTGCTCCGACCGACCAGACAGTTGGTCAACTTGAAACTGTTGCTACCTTCAACGGCCCAATGCCTACTGGGGTCACCGTCTCACATACCAACCGGATCTTTGTAAACTTTCCCCGGTGGGGGGACGACGTCCCCTTCACAGTGGCCGAGATCATCGCGGGAAAAGCAGTAGCCTACCCGAATGCGGAGATCAACAACTGGCCGGGCCGCTCCATGGCAAACCCCAACGCCTTCGCGGACGTGCAGGCAGATCAGACGCATTTCGTAAGCGTGCAGTCCGTCGTCGTGGACCCGATGCAAAGGCTCTGGATCCTTGACACCGGAGCACCTCTCTTGAAGAACATTGTGCCGGGCGGCCCCAAGCTTGTCTGCGTCGATCTGGCCACGAATACGGTGGTTAAAACTATTCTGCTGCCGCCGGAGGTGGCAGGCACAAACAGCTACATGAACGACGTGCGCTTTGATCTCAGGGTAGGTGAGACTGGTCCGCAGGACCCCACATCCGCCATAGGCAGCAGGCCAGTCCCTGATCCTCGCACTCCGCCGCATGATCCCAAATTTCCCGTGGCACAGCGATCGCCCGGCGTGATCGACGCGAGTGCACCGGCGATACGCGGCACGGCGTACATCACAGACTCCTCCAGTCAGGGACCGAACGCGATCATCGTCGTTGATCTCGCAACCGGGAGGAGTATGCGTCGCCTGAACCAACACGTGAGCACCCAGAGCGAGCCGGGCTTTCTGATGTTTGCCGAAGGGCAACCGGTCTATCAGACGCTGCCGGGTCACCCGGCAGAGCCCGTCCTGTTTGCCGCCGACGGCATCGCCATCTCTGCGGATGGGAGCGAGCTGTTCTACTGCCCAATCAACTCCACAAAGCTCTACGCCGTGTCGACTCGGTTTCTGCGGGACAGATCGAAATCCGATGCAGACGTCGCCGGCACGGTCCGCATTGCCACTGGCAAGATGCCGTCCGATGGTCTCGAGTCTGATGCTGCAGGCAACGTCTATATGACGGATCCTGTAACAAACTCAATCCATCGCTTCAGTCCTTCGACCGGTCTGACAGAGACGCTTGCCCACGATCCGCGCCTGCTCTGGCCAGACACAATGAGCCTCTCCGACGATGGCTACCTGTATGTCACGGCTAATCAGCTGCATCGCCAGCCAACGATGCACAACGGCCAGGACCTCCGCCAGAAGCCGTATCAGCTGTTCCGCATCAAGGTCCAGGCGAAGCCTGTACGCCTCATGTGATGCCGTGAGAAGCATGTGCACAGGAGTGAACGCGCGAGTTTAGAATGGGCGGACTTCGATGCGAGCTCCTCCCTTCGTTACGGGTCTCACGATCGGTCTGAGCGCCTTTCTGCTCTTCAGCATCGAGCCTCTCAGCTCCAGGGAACTGCTGCCTCGCATGGGAGGGTCATCAGCCGTCTGGCTGACCTCCCTGTGCTTCTGCCAGGTAGCCCTGCTGCTGGGCTACAGCTACGCGGCCCTGCTGGTGCGTCTCCGCCCGGAGCGCCTCGCGGGCTGGCTGCACGTGAGCGCGCTCGCTGCTGCCGTGTGCTGGATCGCGCTTGCCTCGCCGATGAGAGTGCCACCCCCGGCGCTTGCCGAAGACAGTCCTGCATGGACGATCTTCGCGCTCCTGGTGTACCGCATCGGTCTTCCCTTTCTTCTCCTCAGTGCCACGTCCCCGCTGTTGCAGGTCTGGCCGGCACAGCAGGCTCATCGACCGGTCCGCTTCGGTTTATTCGGTCTGTCAAATGCTGTCTCGCTGCTGGCGCTTCTGGCATACCCGACTCTCATAGAGCCGCGTCTCGCCCTCTCCCGGCAACGCACGATCTGGGCAGCCGGATTCGGTCTGTACGCGCTGCTTTGCGGCTGGGTGGTAATCAGCAGCTCCGGACGATCGCCCGCTTCCTTCGCGCAGCAGCATGCGACTCGCGTCACCCCTCGAACGACCCCCGGGCAGGTAGGGCGATGGCTCCTGCTTAGCGCCGTAGCCGCAGTACAGCTGTGTGCCGTGACCAGTCACCTGACTGAAAACGTGGCCGCGCTTCCCTTGCTTTGGGTGGTTCCGCTCGGCGTATACCTGCTCAGCTTCGTGGTGGCCTTTGACCTCTCAAACATCTACCGGCGAGAGATCGTGCTGCGCTTTCTGGTTGTTCTGCTCGCCGGGCTCGGGTATCTGCTCTCGAAGACTGACGTCAGTCTGCCACTGGGCCTAGGTGTCGGCTTTTTTCTCACCGAGCTTTTTCTTGCATGCTGGTTCTGTCATGCGGAGCTATACCAGCTCAGACCTCCGCAGGCCGCCGAAGCAACGCTCTTCTATCTGGTCCTCGCCGCCGGCGGCGCTCTTGGAACCGCGTTTTCTTCCCTTCTGGCTCCGCTGCTCTTCAACGCAAACTATGATCTCCCAGTCGCCTTCGCGATAACAGCCGCGGCAGCGACCCTTATGGCATGGCACGAGGGCTGGAGCCGGCGTCTGCTCTGGATGACTTCGACTATTCTGTGCGTGCTTCTCGCCAGCCGGCTGCATACTGCCTATGCGCGTGAGGCTATCTTCCAAACGCGAAACTTCTATGGCAGCCTGCGCGTCAAGCAGACCGAACTCCCGGTCCAGGCCGAAAGCTCTCGCCTGCTTCTGCATGGCACTATCGAGCACGGCATGCAGTGGTTCGCTCCCGGGTTCCGCGGCGAGCCGCTGACCTACTACGGTCGCGACTCAGGGGTAGGACGAGCACTTACGCTCTCCTGCGATCGGCGTGCGCGAACCATCGGTGTTATCGGTCTCGGAGCAGGAACCCTGGCGGCGTATGGCCGTGCGGGTGACATGCTGCGCTTCTACGAGATCAACCCCGCTGTGACGCAGATCGCAAAGGAGCTGTTTACCTACCTTCGCGAATCAAAGGCTGCAGTCACGATCGTCGAGGGCGACGCCCGGCAGTCGCTTGAGCGGGAAGGCCAAAGCAGATTTGACGTGCTGGTTGTAGACGCCTTTTCCGGCGACGCGATTCCAGTTCACCTGCTGACGACCGAGGCGATGAGACTTTATCGCCAGCACCTGCGAGCAGACGGAGTTCTGGCTTTTCACATCTCGAACCAGTACCTGGATCTTGCGCCCGTGCTCTCGGCGTTGGCGGCGCGAGAAGGTCTAACGGCTCGAGTGGTCAACTCTCCAGCAGATAGCGCACACGGCATCTTCGCGGCGCGCTGGGTGCTGCTCGCGTCGCCTGATGCTTGCCTTCTGGCCGGACCCGACGGAGGTCCGGGTGAGCCGTTGCAACCATCGTCCATACCGGCGTGGACGGATGATTATTCGAGCCTTCTGCCCATCGTGCGCTGGGGCGGGCAGGCGCGCTGACCCTCTCAATATCGCAACGAAGGCGCACATCATGGCTGAGGGATAATAGACACGGACTCGCGCCCCCAACACGTCCCAACCTCTACGCATCTCACAGGAACAAATGGAGTCTGCTGCATGAGCCAAGCTATGAATCCCACCAGGTCGACGACCACCGCATGGGCCTCCCTTACCGCACACTTCGAAGCTATCAAAGACCGCACGCTGCGAGAGCTCTTCGATACAGATCCTGAGCGCGCGGCTCGCTACTCGCTCGAAGGGACAGGCCTCTTCGTCGACTTCTCCAAGAATCGAATCACAGACGAAACGTTGCAGCTCTTGCAAAGGCTGGCTAAAGAGTCGGGTCTGCGATCGAAGATCGACGCCATGTTCTCCGGCGAGAAGATCAACATCACAGAGAACCGCGCCGTTCTGCATGTCGCTCTGCGCGCGCCGAAAGGTGAAGCCATCATTGTCGATGGGGTGGACGTTGTGCCAGAGGTCCACGCTGTGCTCGACAAGATGAGCGGCTTCGCGGATCGCGTGCGATCAGGTGACTGGAAGGGCTTTACCGGCAAGCCGATCAAGACAGTGGTCAACGTGGGTATAGGCGGCTCGGATCTCGGCCCGGTCATGGCGTATGAGGCTCTTCGTCACTACAGTCAGCGCTCGCTTGCGTTCCGGTTCGTTTCAAATGTGGACGGGACAGACATCGCAGAGGCGACATACGACCTCGATCCAGAGACGACCCTCTTTCTGGTGGCTTCAAAGACCTTCACCACCCTCGAGACCATGACCAACGCGCACTCCGCCCGTACGTGGCTCCTTGAAAGTGCGAATGGCCTGAAGAACGAGAAGGCAGTTGCAAACCACTTCGTTGCCATCTCAACAAACGAAAAAGAGGTCGCGAAGTTCGGCATTGATACCGAGAATATGTTCGGGTTTTGGGACTGGGTTGGCGGCCGCTACTCCATGGATTCCGCGATCGGCCTCTCTACAATGCTTGCCATTGGCCCTGAAAAATTTCGTCAGATGCTCGCCGGCTTTCACGCCATGGACGATCATTTCAGGACGGCTCCGTTCGAAGAGAATCTGCCGGTCATCATGGCTCTTCTCAGCATCTGGTACAACGACTTCTTCGGCGCGCAAACCGCTGCTGTGCTCCCGTACGAGCAGTACCTCAAACGTTTTCCGGCATACCTCCAGCAACTCACCATGGAGTCCAATGGCAAGCATGTGCAGCTTTCAGGCGACCCCGTCACGCAGAACACGGGTGCCATCTATTGGGGAGAGCCCGGAACGAACGGTCAGCACAGCTTCTACCAATTGATTCATCAGGGAACCCGCCTGATCCCGTGTGACTTCATCGGGTTCTCGCGATCGCTGAACCCTATCGACACGCATCACGACATCTTGATCGCAAACGTCTTTGCACAGGCAGAGGCACTTGCCTTTGGAAAGACAGCCGAACAGGTCAAAGCAGAGGGGACGGCCGACTGGCTGGTGCCGCATCGTGTCTTTGAGGGAAATCGACCTTCGAATGTCATCCTTGCAAAGGAACTGACACCTGAGATTCTGGGAACTCTCGTGGCCCTTTATGAACACATCGTCTTCGTGCAGGGTGTCGTCTGGCAGATCGATTCCTTTGATCAGTGGGGCGTTGAACTTGGAAAGGTGCTGGCAAATCGGATCGTTCCAGAGTTGCAAGGCCAGGATGAGCTTAAGCACGACAGCTCAACCAACGCGCTCATCGAGCGCTATCGAAAGACCCGAAGCGAAAGCCGACCAGGATAGCGCAGCCGTGCTGTGACGTTCCTTCAAGAACTTTGCTGCCGGCGTCACCGAGCGCGTTGCTTCGCTCGTTGTGGGTGTGCTGCCGGAGACGACGGCAGCACGTCAGCGCTTGCCCACAGCACACGAAATCGATGCTCTGCCGCATTCGCTCCCTCAACATCACCACGTGCCCTGAGCAGTTCCGCTAACTTCCGTTCGGCCAAGGGACCGACCGTGCTGTCAGCGAGAAGGTTGTAGCCACGGCGCCGTGCAGTCTGCTCAAAATCGAGCATCGCCTGATCATCCTGAGCGCCAAGGATATGAGCCATCCCACGAAGATATGTAGCCGTAGGTGAGGGATCGCGCTCACCTTCTACCTTGGAAAGAGCAGCGAGCGCCTGCATAGGCTGCTTGGCAAAGATCGCCTGCGCGCTGCGAAGAAGCGGCACCATCACGTCTGCCGTCGTCGTGTGCAGGTGCGCAGCCTCCAGGAGACGTGCTTCGGCTGCATCTGAGCCCTCCGCCTTCGCAGCCGGACAGAGTGCTTCCGCAAACGCGATATGAAAGGCTGCCGATCGTCCAAACGCCAGCAACTGGGCGTCATGCGTAAGCGCCGGGACATCGCTGCAGCGGTCGGCGAGAGCACGATCAAAGGCGGCCTGCGCCAGCATGCCGGCAGCAGCGCTGGCGGTCTCTGCGCGGCTCTTCGCCTGATCAACGCCGGCCCGCCAGGCCGTAAGACCCGCGCCAAAACGGCCTGCGTCATCCATCGTCAGGGCCTGCTGCACAACCGTCTCGGAGTCTGCTGGAGCTACCTGACTTGCCGCTGGCACTCCACTTAGATAGGCAGCGATCACCCTGCCGCAGTCACAGTGCAATCCAAGCTCGGAGGCCTTCGCATTGAGGGCGAGTGCGTCGCGAGATCGATCAAGACCAATCAGCGCATACGATGCCTCGGAGTACGCGGCGGCACTAAGGGGAAAGAGCCGATAGGCCATCTCCGCGGTTAGAAGAGCCTCAGTCATGTGGCCCTGCACGCGCATCACATGGGCCATCGCGATCAGCGCGACTTCGTCGTGCGGCCTCGCGTGCAGAAACTCTCGGGCAAGCAGGGTGGCCTTCGCCGGATCCTGCTCACTCAGCAGAGCAGCCGTGATCTGCGCCAGCGGCGCAATGCGATCGCCAGTACGGTCCGACGCCGCGAGCGCACGTGCGGCATTCTGAGCAGCGGCGATCTCCGCGCCCTCCCTGTCATAAATCTCTGCCAGCCGAATCTCTGCCAACACAAAGTCCGGAGCCAAACCAACCGCTTCCTCGTAGAGCACGGAGGCACGAAGCTGGTCGCCCGTGGCAGCCGCGGTTTCAGCCTCAGCGAAAAGGGTCAACGCTCCGAGATTCTGTGTGGTCTGCTGTGCAAGAGGCGTCGGCAACTGCATCCGTGCACCCTGCACGTCTTCACCAAGACGAGCCCGGAGAGCCAGGCTCAGGCGAGTGACTGCTGCTGGCAGAGCGCCGGCCGTCGCGGCACTTTCCGAAAGGCTTCCCAGACGGTCGTTTGAGGCCACGTCCACAATATCCAGCCAAATCAGGTATCCCTCATCAGTCTTTAGAAGTTCACTGTAGAGATACGCGCGAGCGCCCAGTCGCTGAGCCGCAGCCCGCGGGCTCACCGTCTCCGGCGCGGCATGATCGGTGGCTGCCACCTGCTGTCGTCCGGCGGTCAGCGCCGCTAGCCCCAGCCAGCGCAGATTGGATCTCTGGCTCAACTCAATCTCAAGACCTTCCCCGACGACACCATCAAGAGTCTTGTCTCCCGTGCGGTTCTGAGCAGGAGCGAGGAGGACCATGTCCTTCGGACCGAGAACAATCTGACCGAAGCTGCCTGACCGCAGGAGGTAGATGCCGACTCCAACCAGCAGCACCGTAAGCAGGCCAGCACTTAGAAGCCACGTCCGCAGCCTGGTCGGGGCTGCTCGAGCGGGCGCGACCGGGATTGCCGCAGGTGCCCGCTTGCTTGCAGACCGATGCTGCGGGTCGCTCTGCAGCGGGAGTGCCGGCTCCTGGGGTGGGGTGATCCGAACGTTGGCTGAGACAGATCCACCTTTCGTTGCCGAAGGATCTTGGGTCAGCTCTGTCTCAGGAGTGGCTACGCTGCTCACTCCCTCTGCGGGCAAAGGATCGACCGAAGATGTCCTCGCCGTGGACGAGGGTACGACGCCCTCGGTCTCATCCGGAGAGGGTCCACCCACAGCAGCATCTCTCGTTCCGGAGGCAGGCTGGTCCTGAAAGCCCGGAGCTTCTCCTGCCGAGCTCTCACCTCCTGCTGTTGAGGTCTCTGCTGTGTCGGGCAGCAGAGGTACACTTGCGCCGGATGTTAGAGCGGATGCCTCATCAGGCGCCTGGCCCGGTTTCTGCTCCTCGGGCGAGACTCTGCCGGGGTTCGAAGTTCTGGAGATGGAGACGTCCCGCGGCCGGCTCTCGGGCGTTGGCATCCGTTTCGGCCGAAAGAAGTCCTGGTCCTCAAACGCTCCTGGCATCTCTTGCGTAGATCCTCGTGGCACACCGGAGTCTTCGTGCTCTGGAGGACTTTTAGGGCGGAGCTGCCTGTGCCGTCTCGCGATCGGATCGGCAGAGGGCACAAGAGGAACGTCCGGGCGGGGCAGCTTGCGTAGCCAGTCTCCTTCACCGCGGCTTGCGAGCTTGCGCAGCGCCTCCTCCACATCACGCGCATTCTGGTACCGCTCGGATCTGTCCTTCAGCAGAAGCCGCATGATGATCCGTTCCACCTCGCGCGGGATGGTGACGTTCCAAGTGCGGATCGGACCTGGAGCCTCGCTCAGCAGGGACTGAAAAGCGAGTGCTGTCGTGGCTCCGCGAAAGGGTATCCGACGTGTCGCCATCTCATACATCACGATGCCGAGTGAGAAGAGATCGGAGCGCGTGTCCAGGTGCTCGCCCCTCGCCTGCTCAGGCGACATATACGCCAGCGTTCCCACGGTTGATCCTGCCGAGGTCAGCTCAAGAGCGCGCGAGTCACGGCCGCTGCGTAAAGCCATTGAGACCTTGGCCAGCCCAAAGTCCAGTACCTTGACCTGCCGCTCTGTCCCACTCTTACCCTGAAGGAAGATGTTGGCGGGCTTGATATCGCGATGCACGATGCCCTTCGCGTGCGCAGCCGAGAGAGCCTGCGCGATCTCCGAACCGAAGCGCACAATCTCCTCCGACGAGCAGGCTCCCTGCGCAATCCGCTCCTTGAGCGTGTTGCCCTCGAGGATTTCCATCACCAGATAGGGTTCGCCGTCCTGTTCGCCCATATCGAAGATCGTGCAGATGTGGGGATGGTTGAGAGCGGAAGCCGCACGCGCCTCCAGGAGAAAACGCTGGCGCATCCCGGGTGCCTGAAACTCATCATGAAGCAGCTTGACAGCGACCTCTCGGTGAAGCCGATCATCCCAGGCCCGAAAGACGATACCCATGCCACCGCCGCCCAGCTTGCCCAGGATTTCGTAGGGTCCGAACTTATGTCCGACTTCGGGAAGCATGGCCGCTCTCCACTCACCGTCGCGGCTCTGATAGGGACGCAGACATACCAGGCCAGATCGGCGTCTCTGAGAATACGACGAAGATCACGACTCCGGCGTGGACGGGAGAGTTGAGGAGTTTGCACGGAGGTACTACTCTGGTCGTCTGAAGCAAGCATTCCGCGCGAACCTTCATCAGTCCACAAAGGTCCACAACCATCAGGAGGAGAGATCGTGCACCTTCCCTGCCGGGGTCGGCAGACATTGCTGCTGGACGCGGATGACACGCTGTGGGAGAACAACATCCTCTTCGAAAAGGCGATCGCCGCCTTTATTTCTTTGCTGGATCACGCCTCGCATTCCCCGGCCGAGGTGCGGGAGCACCTGAACAGGGTAGAGCTTCAGACCATTGCCGAACGCGGCTATGGTACTGAGAGCTTTCGAGTCTCTCTGGTCCGCTGCTTTGAGGAACTCTCTTCCGCACCGCCTACTCGAGAGCAGCACGACAGCATCATGCGCTGTGTTGATGCCATCGTAGCTGCAGAGATACGTCTCATTGACGGTGTCAGGGAGGCTCTGGAGACGCTTGCTCAGGAGCATCGATTGATCCTGGTCACCAAGGGAAATCGGCTTGAGCAGCTGGAAAAGCTGGAGCGCTCGGGTCTGGCTCCGCTTTTCACGGCGGCCGAGGTCCTCGAAGAAAAGACCGCAGACGCCTACAAAGAGATCGGTCGCCGCTATCTGTGCCCTGCAGGCTGCACGTGGATGATCGGCAACAGTCCACACTCGGATATCAATCCGGCACTTGCGGCCGGGTTTCACGCCGTCTTTATCCCACACGCGAATACCTGGATGCTCGAGGACGAAGATCTCGAAGAGCCACCGCCGCCCCAGCATCTGCTGCGTCTGGAGCGGCTCGGCGATCTGCCGCAGCATCTGCTACACCTGCTGCGAGAGGAGACCACGGACGGCCGGTGAGTCGGGAGTGAATGCTATACTCAACCTCGGATTGTCCGTTACGCCTGCGCCACTCTGCTTTCAGCTGGGGACAGGATACAGGCGGAGGTGGCGAAATTGGCAGACGCACTAGCTTGAGGTGCTAGCGCCGCAAGGCATAGGGGTTCAAGTCCCCTCCTCCGCACCAATCCAACAGATTTCCTCCTCAAAATGCTCCCGCAATCCAGTGCGATCGGGAGCGGAGCTTACCGCATGATCACGCTTCTTGTTATCGTCCATGTCATCGTCTGTCTCTTCCTGATCGGCGTGGTTCTGCTGCAGCAGGGCAAGTCAGCTGACCTCGCGGCAGCCTTTGGTGGCCAGGGTTCACAGACCGCATTCGGACCGCGCGGAGCAGCAAACCTGCTCACCAAGATGACGACGTGGTCGGCAATCCTCTTCATGCTCATCTCGATCGCCTTGACCATTCTTCTGGCGCGCAACTCGGGCAACGACCACTCCGTTCTCTCTGGAACTGCTCCGACCAAGCAATCCGCACCCGCAAAGAAATAGATCTAAACTTAGTCAGAAGTAAAGGGCGCGCCGTGAGCGCGCCCTTTGCTTTGCCTCTGCGCCTGCTGAAAGAGGTCACCCATGATTCACGAAGTCTTTCCGGTAGGCGTGCTGCGCTGCAACTGTTCTGTGCTGGGCGATTCAAGCAGCCGGGAAGCAATCGTGGTGGACCCGGGTGCGGACGTAGCCGGCATTCTTGGCCGCGTTGCCGCCCACGGTCTGAAGATCAAACAGATCATCGTGACGCACGCCCACATCGATCACATCGCCGGTGCGCTGACTCTGCAACAGAGCACGGGCGCACCCGTTCTCTACAATCAGGCCGACCTTCCCTTGGTCGCCATGATGGAGGTGCAGGCAGGATGGATCGGCGTTCCGACACCAGAGGTCAAACCGCCGGACGCAAGCCTTGAGCATGGAGCCGCCTTCGGTGTAGCGGGTCTCAGCGGAACGGTACTGCACACCCCCGGTCACACACCGGGAAGTCTCTGCCTCTACATCCCGCAGCACAGGCTTCTGCTCGCGGGAGACACTCTGTTCGCCGGCAGCGTCGGTCGAACCGACCTTCCCGGTGGAGACATGGCCACGCTCTTACGATCCATACACACGCACCTGCTGCCGCTGCCGGAGGCGACGCAGGTCGTTCCAGGTCATGGACCCTCAACCACGATCGGCGCGGAGGCACAGGACAATCCTTTCCTCCAGAAGATTTAGGCAGCTGGCTTCAGGCCCGGGTCTCTAGTAACCTCCGCAGCCGCTCGACTGCCTGCTGCATCGTCTCTCGCGGAACAATCAGGCTGAGCACCACGCTGCCGGCTTCACGCAGTCCATAGAAGTGCGCCGGATGGGTCAAGATCCCGGCATCGCGTAGAGTCGCATAGGCGGTTTGCTGCTCAAAGAGGCGCGGCAGGCGCAGAATTGCACTCCATCCAGCCGAAACTTCATAAAGCGCAAGCACTCCGCCCCTGAGCAGAGCAAGATTGCCGGCGATCCGGCAGCGGATCTCACGCTGCAGCGCTGGAGCATCGTCCAGCCAGTGCGGTAAAGCCAGCTGTGCCGGTGTATTCACTGAAAGAAAGGTATCCGCAATCACATCGAGACGCGCGAGGGCCTCGATGCACTCGCGGTCCGGACCGCGCACCACCATCCATCCCAGCTTCATCTGAGGCAGAGCGGCGATCTTGCTGAGACCGCTCAACACAAAAGTCAAAGCAGGCGCTGGACCCTGCGCGAAGCTTGGCAGCCTTGCTGTCGGATCATGCGGGAAGTCCAGAAAGACCTCATCGATGATAAGGCTCAGCTCATGACGGACGCAAAGCCCGTAAAGTTGCTCGCGCTCTTCCGGTGGAACGGGATGCCCGGTCGGATTGTTCGGATGAACGACAACGATCGCCCGGGTGCGCGACGTAATCGCCCGTTCGAGCTCTGCTATATCAATCCACCAGCCATAATCGTAAAAGAGCGGATAGGAACGAAGCGATACATCAGCCAGATCGGCCAGATAGCCGAAGAGCGGATAACTCGGCTGTGCGACCAGAACCTCATCCCCCGCGTCACAAAGAAGGCGGAAGAGATGACCGTACGACTCGCTGGTGCTCGCCGTCAGCAGAATCTGTTCGGGTGACACGGCCGCGGCGTGATCCGCGTAATACCTGGCTATCGCCTTCCGCGCCGAGAGCAGACCTTTCGAGTCCGGCGCGTACTGCAGAGTACGCAGGTCCTGCAGCGGAGTCAGTATCTCGGCCGCATCGAGGTTCAAGCCGCAAGCTGTGGGATTCGACACGGTAAGATCCAGCAGCGAGACGTCTGCGCTCAGGCGGAAGCTATCCTGCAGCTCGCTTGCGGAGCGATCCCATGCGGTTCGCCGCGCAAATCGGCTTCGCTCCTCGAGGGACTCGCTCACATCTCTATGCTACCCGCGTGATCGCAGCCGCCCAGGCACAGGACCTACAATAGAAGGCGATGAACGACGCCACGATCAGTCAAGCCCCATCCTCGCCTCTAAGTGAACCAGTGGAGATTCGAGCGGTCTGCTTCGATTATGGCCAGGTGCTCTCGCAAGGGCCGAACGCCGCCGCATGGGAGCGCATGCGCAGGACAGTCGGTGGGTCTCCAGAGCTCTTCCACAAAGCGTACTGGGATCCTCGGCACGACTATGATCGCGGAACGCTCAGTGGCACAGAGTTCTGGCATCATGTGGCACGCACTGTCGGCCATTCCGGGTTAAGCGACTCCGAGCTCGAGACGCTGTATCAGAGCGATATTGATTTATGGACAGACCTGAATGAACCCATGGTCGCCTGGGCGCGATCGCTGCATCAGCGTGGCATGCGCACCGGCATCCTGTCGAACATCGGCGATCGCATGGAGAGTGGCATACGCCAGAGCTTTGACTGGATCGGAGGCTTTCACCACTGCACCTGGTCCCACCGGTTGAAGATGGCGAAGCCCGAGCTGGCTATCTACCGCCATGCCGCAGAGGGTCTTGAGACTCCCGCGAAGCACATCCTTTTCATTGACGATCGTGAGGAGAACATTGATGCGGCGCGCGCTGTCGGAATGACCGCCCTTCGCTACTCCACGCACGAAATGTTCCTGAGCGAGATGCATCGATTAGGGCTGGATCAACTGCTCTAGACGTCACCCTTACAGTGCGGCGGCAGACCGTGTGAGCGGAATTGCAACCTGCTCGACGATCTCGATCCCAAAGCCCTGCAGCGCAGGAACGTGCGTCGGTGTGTTGGTCAGGAGGCGAATCTTGCAGACACCAAGATCCGAAAGGATCTGTCCGCCAAGACCGACCTGCCGCAAGGTTCGTTCTCGACGATCCTCCCGGTCACGTGCCTCACGGTGCAGCACAATACGGTTCGGCTGCACCGACTGATCGATGCCAAAGCCTTTCGTTCCGGTATGCAGGTAGACCAACGCACCGCGGCCGGCCTCCGCGATGAACCGTAAGGACGCGTCCACAATTGATCGGCAATCACAGAGTGTCGTTCCAAAGACGTCTCCTGCCAGGCAGTGGGTATGCACCCGCACAGGAACAGCATCCTTCTTTCCGTCTGCGCCGGCAGTCGCGACATCGCCATACACCATCGCCACGTGGGACTCACCGCCCTCCACCTCGCTCTCATACGCGATCATGCGGAAGTCGCCATAGCTCGTCGGCACCAGAGATTCGGCGACCCGGCGAATATATCGTTCATGCTGCAGACGGTAGCGGATCAGGTCGGCGACAGTGACCATCTTCAAGCCATGCACGTCGCAAAACTTCGCCAGGTCCGGCACCCGCGCCATGGTACCGTCCTCGTTCATAATTTCGCAGATCACGCCCGCGGGAATCAGACCGGCCATGCGCGCGAGATCAACCGACGCCTCTGTCTGTCCGGCCCGCACCAGAACTCCACCGCGGCGTGCGCGCAGGGGAAAGATATGACCCGGCCGCGCCAGATCGAAGGCAGTGGACGCAGGATCAATCGCCACCTGGATCGTGCGGGCACGATCTCCCGCGGAGATACCTGTGGTTACACCTTCGCGTGCCTCAATGGTCTCTGTAAAGGCAGTTCCAAAACGTGAGGTGTTGTCCTGGGTCATGGGCCCGAGGTGCAGGTAATCGGCGCGCTCTTCGGTCAGGGTAAGGCAGATGAGCCCCCGCCCGAACCTTGCCATGAAATTGATAGCTTCCGGCGTAACGAACTCGGCCGCAAGTGTCAGGTCCCCTTCATTCTCGCGGTCCTCGTCATCGACTACGACCACCATGCGGCCGGCCGCCATATCAGCAAGAGCCTCCTCGACGTCAGCAAACATGACAGCTTCCTTTCAGAGGACGGCTTCACTGAGGCAACTGGTGGTGCCCACTCTAGAGCGTGGATTCGATCTCAAAGCCCCAGGCCTCCAGCAAAGCCTCCGGGATGTACTTCGAGTTTTTATTACGACGGGCCCACTCACGCAGGCGCGTTGACCGTACGTACTGATCAGGCGTCAGTTTGTACTCTTTCACAACCTGCTCGAACGATGTGATGGTCGGAACGACGGGCCCGATCGGCTCCGGCTTTCCCCAGTTTGGATTTCCGCGGCGCTTTGCCATTGAATGTGCATTCCTTGCTTAAGTATTTCGCTATCTCTGAGATGAGCTTCCCGTACATCCGCTTCTTCATTCTAAGCCATTTCTTCGGTCGGCGTTCCCGCGTACGAGCTGCTCTCCGGCAGATCATCCGCTCCGGTCGCGCACCAGATCTGGTGCAGAAAGGATCCACTCCCTCATGCGAAGATTGAGACGGATGCATCCATGACGCTTACCTCCCTGCTCGCTCAGCACTTCGGCTTCAATGCCTTCCGTCCGAATCAGGAAGCGGTCTGCCGGGCTGCAACGGAGGGACGGGATGTTTTGCTCGTCATGCCGACCGGAGCGGGAAAAAGCCTGTGTTATCAGCTGCCGGCGCTCGCACGGGGCGGCACGGGGCTGGTCATCAGTCCGCTCATCGCTCTCATGGACGATCAGGCGGCCAAGCTGGCCGCGAGTGGCCACGCCGTGGCCCGCATCCACTCCGGCATGTCGCGCGAAGACTCGCGGCAAGCCTGTCGGGACTACCTCGACGGTAAACTCAGCTTCCTTTTCATCGCTCCGGAGCGTCTGCGCGTCCCGGGCTTCCCGGAGATGCTCGCCCGGCGCAAACCTGCACTGATTGCGATTGACGAGGCTCACTGCATCTCTGCTTGGGGTCATGACTTCCGGCCCGACTACCGCACCCTTGGCGAGCGGCTGCCCGCACTGCGGCCGGCCCCGATCATCGCCCTCACCGCAACTGCGACGCCCACCGTTCAGCGCGACATTGTGACGCAGCTGGGTCTTTCTCAACCAGCGCTCTTCATCCACGGCTTTCGTCGGCACAATCTCGCCATTGAGGTCGTCGAGATGTCGAAGCCGCGCCGCAACGCCTTTATCAAGGAGTTCCTCTCGCCCGCGGCCTCCCGCCCGGCAATCGTCTACTCCCCCTCGCGCAAGGCAGCCGATGAGATCGCAGGCTTGTTGGGTGGGCGAGCCGCGGCCTACCACGCCGGTCTGGATGGAGCGACGCGCGACCGCGTGCAGCGCAAATTTCTCTCCGGCGAGATCGAGGTCGTTGTGGCCACTATCGCCTTCGGCATGGGGATCGACAAGGCAGACGTCCGCACTGTTCTCCACGCGGCCCTGCCCGGCTCGGTAGAGGCCTTCTACCAGGAGATCGGTCGTGCCGGCCGGGATGGTTTGCCGTCGCGCACCGTGCTGCTGCACTCCTTTGCGGACCGCAAGATGCACGACTTCTTTCTTGAGCGCGACTACCCGGCCGCCGCGGAGCTTGCCCGCGTCAGCTCTGTGCTAAGCGAAAACTTCCAGGAGATTGGCGCGATCGCCCGTCGCCTGAAGGCCGATGCCGAAACCGTCACGCGCTCGGTTGAGAAGCTCGCCAGCCAGGGAGCGGCCACGACCGACATGGAGGGCCGCGTTCGGGCGACCGGCATAACCGGCTGGCGATCCGGCTACGACGCGCAGCTGGCCTTTAGACGAGCGCAGATCGACCGTATGGCCGCCTTTGCAGAAGGCCAGGAGTGTCGCATGACAGCGCTGGTTCGTCATTTCGGCGATACAGAAGACGGTCTGCGGCCGTGCGGCCAGTGCGACGTCTGCTCCCCGGAGAGTACCGCTGCCCAGAGCTTCCGTCCTGCAACGGCAGAAGAGCAGCGCTCCCTCCGACTTATCCTGCGCGCACTCGAAAACAATGGTCGATCGACAGGCAAACTCTTCACCGATCTCGCGGTCTCCAAGGACCGCAAGGTCTTCGATACACTGCTCGACGGTCTAGCCCGTGCCGCGTTTCTCACACTCACTGCAGACATCTTCACCAATGCGGAGGGTCGGCAGATCAGCTACAAGAAGGCGACCCTTACGCACGAAGGTCGTTTTCCTGACGAAGGCGATCTGCCCGTGACGCTCCGCGCAGAGGCGGATGACTTGCAGAGCCCGGGAAGCCGATCCGATCGTTCCCGCCGTCCGGCACGAGACGCCTCCGCATCGGAGCCGCCGCTCTCAGCCGATCAGCAGGCGATCGAAGGCCGGCTGCGTGCCTGGAGGAAGGCCGAGGCTGCAAAGACCGGGAAGCCGGCCTTCATCGTCTTCGGCGACAAGACTCTGCGCGCTCTTGCCGTCGCGGCTCCAACGTCTCTGGGTGCCATGCGAGAGGTTGCGGGTATCGGCCCCGAGAAGCTGGAGCGCTACGGTGCCGACGTGCTGGCAGTGCTTCGCGGCGAGGCGATCGAGACCACCCGCGTGCCCGCAGCACAAACGCCCGCACTCACGAACTTCCCTGCCCTGCCCTCCGCTCCGCAGCCTGTGATCCTGGGCTCGCCGGAGGTCCTGCAGGTTGAGAAAAGACCGGAGCGGCCGGCACGGTCGGAGGTCCTGACCGCCGAGCAGGAGGCGCTCGAAGCCCGTCTGCGGGACTGGCGACGAGAGGCCTCGGAACGGATGGGTATGCCGCAGTTCTTCGTTCTGGGTTCAGCTACCCTGCGGGATCTTGCCCTGGCTCACCCCCGCTCCGTTCCGGAGTTACTTGACGTGACTGGTCTCACGCAGGAGAAAGTGGATCGCTTCGGGGTTGAGATCCTGCGCGTCTGCAACTCCTAGCCCGGCAAGCGATCACCTCCCGCTGATCGGATAGGCTGAACGCATGCAAGCTGGAACCATGGATCCCTCCGTCGACGAACTCTCCGGCCACTGCTTCGGCTGTGGGCCCAAGAACCCGGAAGGGCTGCACCTCGCCTTTCAGATTGACCAGGAAGCCCACACGGCAACTGCCTCCGTCATGCTCGATCAGCGTTACCAGGGTGCGCCAGGCTACGTACACGGGGGCATCATCGCGACGTTGCTTGACGAGGCGATGAGCAAGCTGAACAAGCCGCTTGGCGTCATGGCGATGACGCGGCAGATGGATGTTTCCTACCTGAGACCAGCGCCGATTGGCGCCGGGATGCGCCTGGAAAGCCGCTTTGTTCGGCGCGAAGGGCGCAAGCTCTTCCATGAAGCACAGCTCCTGAATCTCAAGGGAGAGGTTCTCTCCCAATGCTCCGGGTTGTGGATCGTAATTGATCCCGGTCTGCTGCATCTCCGGGCAGCCGCCGGGATCGAGCCCGCCTGACAGGTTGACTAGGATCTAAGAACCCCTCACGTCTTAACGGCCCCCTGTGCAGGCTCAAAACCTCTGCCGTGCCCAGGCCCTGAGCCTGCGCATCCCGGGAGTTCTGGCCCGTGTACAACGCCTGCGGTCCCTCTACGAGGGGATCGAGATAGCTTTCGCAACGCAAGGGAATACTCAAGCAAAACTGCTAGACTTACAGTCTGGTCACACACGCGCTGAAGCGCGCATATCACCAGCCTGCGCCCTGTATTTTCGAGGTCCAGGAGGAGGCCACACCATGGCAGAGCACACCAGCAACGGTCACTTCAACTCCAGCGGTCTTCGCCTCAAAACTGGACTTGCCGAGATGCTCAAAGGCGGCGTGATCATGGATGTGGTGGACGTTGCGCAGGCGCGCATTGCAGAGCGTGCCGGTGCAACTGCCGTGATGGCCCTTGAGCGCGTGCCGGCACAGATTCGCGCACAGGGTGGCGTCGCCCGCATGTCGCATCCGCGCATGATCCGCGAGATTATCGACACCGTCTCCATCCCGGTTATGGCAAAGGCCCGCATCGGCCACTTCGCCGAAGCACAGGTGCTGCAGGTGCTCGGTGTCGACTTCATTGACGAGAGCGAGGTGCTCACGCCGGCCGACGAGACCTACCATATTGACAAGCACGCATTCACCACGCCCTTCGTCTGCGGCGCGCGGGATCTGGGTGAAGCATTGCGCCGCATTGCGGAAGGCGCTGCAATGATCCGCACCAAAGGCGAGGCAGGGACCGGTGATGTCGTACACGCCGTCCGTCACATGCGACAAATTGTTCGGGAGATGCGCAGTCTCACCGTCCTTGGTGAAGAGGAGCTCTACAACGCTGCGAAGGAGTTCCGCGCCCCATACGAGCTCGTTCGTATGGTCGCCAAGAGCGGCAAGCTTCCAGTCCCCAACTTCTCCGCTGGTGGCATCGCCACACCGGCCGATGCAGCCCTCGTTCGCCAGCTTGGCGCCGAAGCAGTCTTCGTCGGCTCAGGCATCTTCATGAGTGATAGCTACACCTTTGCCGAGCCTGAAGAGGCCGAGATCCGGGCCCGCGCGATCGTGCGTGCAAGCACACACTTCGATGATCCAAGGATCCTCGCCGCGTGCAGTGAAGAGTGCCAGGGAGCAATGAAGGGTTTGGCTGCCGCGGTGCTCGATGAAAAAGAGCTGCTACAGACGCGAGGCTGGTAAGCGGCTAGAGCCGGGCTCATCCTGAAGGTGAATGGGATCACATTGCATGAGCGAAGGTAGTTTGACCGTCGGTGTTCTCGCTCTCCAGGGTGCCTTTGATGTTCACGCGGCAATGCTCAAACAACTTGGCGCCCATGCACAATTGATTCGCCGTCCGGAACAATTGGGAGGACTGGATGGTTTGATCCTTCCTGGCGGCGAATCAACTACCTTTCTGAAACATCTAGAACGTGATGGCTTTTTTGAGACACTGGCCGCCTTCGTTCGAACCAAGCCTACCTTTGGAACCTGTGCAGGCTGCATTCTGCTTGCGAGAGACGTCGAACGACCGGCACAGCGCTCCTTCGGTGTGCTTGATGTTACCGTCGAGCGCAATGCGTACGGCCGGCAGATCGATTCGACGATTCTTCTGACTCCTACCTCCATAGCGGGCGGCCCTCTGGAGATGGTTTTCATTCGCGCGCCGAAGATCACGCGAACCGGGCCGGAGGTCGATATTCTGGCGAGTCGGGCTGAAGCTCCCGTACTCGTCGAGCAGGGTCATTTGATGGCCGCCACGTTTCATCCGGAGCTCTCCACCGACACCAGGATCCATCAGCACTTCCTCGATCTGGTGAGCAGGTACAAGCTTCAGTAGCCGCACGCGTATGTCTGGGGATCTGTGATGCATCGATCGCTCGACCTTCTTCTCTCCGCTCTCTTCAATGCGCGCGATATCTGGCGTCTGCCGGTAGACGGGAGCCTGCACGGTGCTCTTCTTGATCGCCATCTGCTCCTGAACCTCTGGATCATTCTCGGATTGGCTGCACTCGCTCATCTGCTGCTCTTGGCGGGTGTGCTCTTCGCACGCGATCGTCGCGCCGGAACCGAGTCCATCTCGCGAACGGTGCGGCTTGAATACCTTCCACTCGCGTTCTTCACTCTGCTCTTTAGCTGGTTGACGCTGCGCGCCGAGCGTCTTTGGGCTCTCAGCCGGTACACCGGCGCCGAGCCGACCGCGCTTCAGGTCGAAGTCACGGGCATGCAGTTTGCCTGGTACTTCCGGTACCCGGGGCAGGACGCCACCTTCGGCCGAGTGGAGCCAGCTCTGCTCGATCCAGGAGCCGGCAACCCTCTCGGTATCGACCCAGCCGACAGCCACGGCAAAGACGATCTCGTCAGCTCAGAACTCGTCTTGCCCGCCGGCCGTGAGGTCGATCTCCGCCTGCGCGCTTTGGATGTTATTCACGGGTTTGCCGTGCCGGAGATGCGCGTCAAACAGAATGCTGTGCCCGGCCAGACCATCCATCTCCACTTCACACCAACCCGGCCCGGAACCTATGCGATTCTTTGCACACAACTGTGCGGTCTCGGCCACTACCGTATGAACGCCAACCTGCGTGTGCTCTCAGCCTCCGATTTCGAACACTGGCTGCACGTGCGCGAGAGTCGAGGAACGACATGAGTCAGAGCCCTTATCTTCGCCGCGAGTCGGCAGGCACTCTGGCATCCTCGGTCCGGCTCGCAGGGCGTACGAGCCCGATCCGCTGCCACCTCTTCACCACAGACCACCGGGCGATTGGCCGTCTATACCTCTGGCTGGCTCTGCTCAGCGTAGCCATCGGGACCATTCTCTCGCTGCTGATGCGCCTGCACCTGACCTGGCCGGAGCGCGTTCTTCCCTTTCACGGGCCGGTGCTGCCGGAAGACTATCTCGCATTGGTGACCATTCACGGCACGCTGATGCTCTTCTTTGTGCTCACGACGGCACCGCAGTCCGGCTTTGGGAACCTGATCCTGCCCTCGCAGATCGGCGCTCGCCGGATGGCCTTTCCGCTGATCAACGCTGTCAGCTTCTGGGTCATTGCCGCCGCCCTGGTGGTTCTGCTGAGCTCCACCTTTGTGCCTGGCGGCAGTCCCATCTCTGGCTGGACAGCCTATCCACCGCTCTCGGCCGTTCCGAGCGCGGGACCCGGCCAAGGCACAGGCATCGATCTCTGGTTAGCAAGCATCGCTCTCTTTGCCATCGGGTCGACGATGAGCTCGATCAACCAGCTCGTCACAGTCGTTCGCATGCGCTGTGAGGGTATGACGTGGGGCCGGCTTCCCCTCACGGTCTGGGCCTGGATAACGGCCTCCATGCTCTCGATTCTAGCCTTTTCGGTCCTCTTAGCCGCTCTCCTGTTGCTCTTCTGCGATCGCCATCTGGCAACAAGCTTTTACCTGCCGGTCGGAGACGTCGTAAACGGGACGCTCCGCGCCGCCGGCTCACATAACGGCTCGCCTCTCCTCTGGTTGCACCTCTTCTGGTTCTTCGGGCACCCTGAGGTCTATATCGCGATCCTCCCGGGGATGGGTTTGACCTCGATGATCCTCGGTAACTTCAGCCGTCGGCGCGTCTTTGCGTATCGCACGATGATCACCACGACCCTGCTCATCGGCTTCCTCGGCATACTGGTCTGGGGTCACCACATGTTTGTGGCCGGGCTCAATCCCTTCGCCGGCACCGCCTTCTCGATATCAACAATCGCCATTGCCATTCCCGCCGCCGCAAAGGTACTCTCCTGGCTGGCCACAATCTGGCGATCGCGCCCTAGCTACACCACAGCGTTTCTGTTCTCGCTTGGCTTTGTCTCATTGTTCATAACGGGCGGCTTGAGTGGACCGATTCTGGCCCAGCCCATTCTTGATCAGTACCTCCATAACACCTTCTTCGTCGTCGCACACTTCCACCTCATCATGGCCATGGCCGGTATCTTCGGCCTCTTCTCCGCCACCTACTACTGGTTCCCTCTTCTCGCCAACCGCACTCTGCATGAGGGACTTGGCCGCATACACTTTGTCGGTTCGCTTCTGGGTGCCTATGCGACCTTTCTGCCAATGCACCTGACGGGTCTTGCCGGCGAGCCACGCCATTATGCACAGTTGACCAGTATCCCGAACGCGGCAGGCGATCTGCTGGCACGCACCCTTCCACTGAACCGGGGAATCACCTGGGCCGCCTTCTTCCTGGCCGGCACCCAGCTTGTCTTTCTGGCAAATCTCCTGCTGACCCTCTGGCGCGGTCCCAGGAGCTCACCGAACCCATGGGACGCGACGACGCTGGAGTGGCACCCGAATCTGTCAGAAAGCGACTTCGGGCTGCTTCCTGTGGTCTATCGAGAGCCGTCACAGTACGCCTATCAAAACGGCGAAGCTCGTGCGTTGCCCCAATGGATTGATCCCGCTCTCCTACCGTCAGCGCCCTCGACGAGCGGCGATCGAGGAGTAAGCTAAAGTAAGACGCTCGCGCGAGAGGCTTCCCCGATGCCGGCCACATATACCCCCTCCAAGCCAGACTTAGATAAAAGCCGTCTCCACGATAACGACAATGGAGCAGGGCGCAGGCCACCTACCGACAAACGAACCGGAGGCGGCGGCGAAGGCGACAATTGGCAGAGCCGGCCACAGGGGCAGCGTGGCCCGAGGGAGCGCCTGGGCCGCTATCGAATGGGCTTATTCTTCGCCTTGGCCGGCGATCTGATGTTCTTCATCGCAATCGTCAGCGTCTTCTTCGTGGCCCGCACGACTGGGCACTTTGATGCCTACAATCGCTACATCAACGAATGGCTCCCGACCGCCATTCCGCCCGTTCTGTGGCTGAACACAGCCGTTCTGCTGCTCTCGTCTGTCACCATGGAACTGGCGCGTCGTCGGATGTTCCATGAGCCTGACGTCATGGAGGAATGGTTCGGCCTTGGTCGGCCAATCTCCCGACGATCTGCGCCTTGGGTCGCCGCTACCTTGTGTCTCGGGCTACTCTTCCTCGCTGGACAGGCCCTTGCCTGGAAGCAGTTAGCCATGCAGCGGGTCTTCTTCGCCTCAAACCCCAGCAGCCACTTCTTCTATCTCATTACGTACACCCATGCCATTCATCTTTTTCTGGGGATTGGTGGTCTGATGTTGGCGCTCTGGGGTTTGTACGCTTCACGGCAGCTGGAAACACGGCAGATTCTTGTCGATTGCGCTGCCTGGTATTGGCACTCTATGGGTGTTTTCTGGGTGTTTCTCTTCCTTCTCCTGGCATACTTCCAGTGAGTCTCATCATTCGACGGCGCTTAGTTTGTCAGATAGCTTGCTTCATTTGCCTCATCTTCATGCTAAGTACCTCCTCGTATGCGCAGGGCTGCACTCAGTGCAGGGATAACGCCGCCGCAACCCCGATCGCAACACAGCATGCGTATCGTACGGCTATCCTCCTGCTGGTTGGCGTGGCTTTTGGTATTGGATCGTCCGTTGTGCTTGTTGGACGGCGCTTCCGCTAGCATCGCGTACTTACGATATACGCTTCGGATCCCAATCAGCCCATGATGGAATCGCTCCAGCCTGAGGTCGATCGCTAGCGACGCTTTGCCGAACTCTTTTTCACTGCCGCCTTTTTTGCAGGCTGAGTTTTCCCTGCGGGCACACCCTTCTTCGAGGTCGACAGCTTCGTAATAGTCTTCTTTGAAGAAGTCTTGCTCGCCGCAGGTCCCTTAACAGAAACTGACTTCTTGGCCTGAACAGCTTTCTTCGCCGAAGCCGACTTCTTCCCGGCACTTACCACTGCAACCTTCTTTGCCGGGGATCCCTTCGCCTGCACAGCTCTACTAGGTGTTTTGGTCGCCTTTGAAGCAGGTGCCGGCGTTCCCTTCCGTGCAGCTACCGGAGCACTGGGCTTCGCGACTGGCTTTGTCTGCTTCGCAGGGGCAAGTGGCGCAGGCTCTCCCGTCTTCTTCGCCGGAGCCTTGACAGCGGAGGTCTTGGCAGGCTCGGAAGCCGCCTCCACCTTCTTGAAAGGCTTGGGCTTCTTCTCCGCAACCTTCTCGCTCGACTCGATCTTCTGAGATGGGGGTGGAGGGATCGCCGTGGCTGGCTTCTGCACCTTGGTCTCTTGAGCAGCAGACGGAGCGGCCACAGCTGGAGCTTCGGTCTGCGCTGTCGCCGGGCTGGCGGCCTCGGGGGACATCGTTGGTGTGTCTGCCGCCTCTTGTCCATCCGCATCCGGTGCAGCCTTCTTGCGTGACTTCGCCGCCTTCGCCTCCTTTCTCGGCGCGCGCGGGCGGCGCAGCGAGATCGGCGGTGGTGGCGCAGGTGGAGAGTAGGGCTCAAGAAATGACTTCATCTCCTCCGGCGTGGTCAGCCGACCGTCCATCAAGGCATAAAAAAGAGTTTCCTGTAGCTCGGCATAGGCCGGCAGCTCAGGGGTGATGCGCATCTCTGTCATCAGCAAGATTGGAATCCTGCTTTGAGCCTGCGGCCACTCATTCATGAAACTCTTCAATTTGGCCTGCAAAACTGCACTCTTCGACGAGTAGAGCGTCCATACAACCGTCACCGGATCCGATCGCCGGATCAGCTTATAAGCCTCTGACGGTGCCGACATCGCCTTTGAAACGAGCTGGGAGCCCAGTTCCTTCGCCGCAGACTCGAGCGTGTTGATCTCGGAGATGAACGTTATACGCGGGAAGCTCTTCTTCAGGGCTTCCACCTCGGCTGCAGGGACCTTGCTGGTAAGCAAAGGAAAGTTTGCAGCAGCCGCATCGGCCCGGATTCCCTGTGCCTCCATCTGCATCTGTGCCTCGCGCAGACGCGCAAGCTCAGGGGCATTGACCTTGGTGACGCCGAGCGCCGGCGAGAGATGCTTTAGCCAGCCCTCCTCTTCGAGTCGCCGCATTACCCGTAGGGGCTCTTCCTCATGGAAGAGTTCTTCTACCTCGTAGCCGCGATCGGCTGCCTGCAGCACCGCAATGGAGTTCTCTTCCTTTGCCGTCTCATACCGTGTACGGGTCCGCTCGTCCATCTGCCAACCCAGACGCGCCATGAAGCGAGCGGCACGGATAAGCCGGGCTGGATCCTCTATAAAGCCATAGTTGCTGACCAGCCGCAGCTCACGATTCTCAATATCCGCAACACCGTTCAGAGGATCCATCAGCAGACCGTACGACCCCTCGTTCAGTGACAGGGCCATGGCATTGGCGGTGAAGTCGCGTCGCCGCAGATCTTCCAGTATGGTCGCCGGCTGAAAAATCGGCTTTCCCGGTTTTGGAAAGCTCACGGACAACGTGCTGCCGACTTCAACGCGCACGCCGCTCGGAAACCGGACGTAGAGGGATTGCAAAGGTGCTGACTCGCCTGAAAAGACAGCGCCGGCCGCCTCGAGTTGCTTCCTTAGCGTGCGGGCATCCCCTTGTACGACGACGTCGAGATCGCGAACTGGTGACCCGCTGATCAGATCACGGACCGCTCCCCCTACCAAAAACACCGTAAGCCCCTGTTCTCTGGCCACCGAGCGAACGGCCCCAAGGGCCGTCTGTTGTGCAGGAGAAAGTCGGGTTTCAAGCAGGTAGATGTTATCGGCCATGACGCGTTCAATCTCCTTAACCCGTCCGCGATACACGCTAAGCTCTTCGCCGTCAGCGACTTAGAGCAGGAATGCAAGGCGTCACAAAAGCATATCGTACCATAGGTTCGGCAGGTGAACTACGCCGAAGCGGCCTTTTCGATCGCAGGGCAGGGGCTCACATGCGACAATCCGCTCTGGTCTTATGGCATCCTCGCAGAAAAAGGTGATTGTTCGGCGCTTCGTCGGAG
This sequence comes from Acidobacteriaceae bacterium, assembly GCA_903642235.1. GTDB lineage: Bacteria > Acidobacteriota > Terriglobia > Terriglobales > Acidobacteriaceae > Edaphobacter. The sequence goes on from CAHJWL010000003.1 coordinate 110,127, forward strand.
ATGTGCTTTGCGGCTACCTCCCTGCGTCCGGAATCGTAGAGCGCGACGAGGTCAGCTTTCTCAATCTCCAGGGCCGTGTCACCTCTCTGCCGCTCTCAGAGATCAAGACGATCTGTTACGTGCGCGACTTCAACCTGACCGACACTGTCAATCCGGAACGCCTGCAACGAAGAAGTTTCCTCTCCCGTCCGCGGGGCGATGGGCTCTGGATACGGCTTACCTTCAAAGATACGGGCGATCTGCTCGAAGGTCTGGTGCCAACCGATGCCTCCTTTCTGGAGGCACTCACCGTCGATGCCGGGCTCTACCTTCTGCCGCCGGACGCTCGGTCGAATGCGCAAAAGATCTACGTTCCGCGTCAGGCCATTGCAGAGATGCAGATGCTGGCCGTCATCACCTCTCCATCCCGGCGGAGCGCTTCCATCCTCCGCGATGAAATTGGGGATGGCAGCACCTCGGCCCAGGAGACTCTCTTCGAGGGCATCCTGGCGCCGCTCAAGAAGCGAGGAAAGCATGGACGGTAGCAGAGAAAAGCAATTTACTCTCGCGGACTTGGCGCTACATCTGGAAGCTGAACTCGAAGGTCCGCCCGACGCCATACTCACAGGTGTCAATGGCATAGAGGCTGCTACGGAACAGCAGCTTACGTTCCTTGCTAATCCACGCTACACCAGTGCCGCCGCCGCAACCCGCGCGGGCGCTATTCTGGTCGGCCCCTCCACCGCACCTCTCCGCACGCCCATACTGCGCGTCAAAGATCCCTACCTGGCCTTCGCACGGGCAGTAGCCCTCTTTTACGAGGCTCCGAAGTTTGTTCCGGGTATCCACCCGACAGCAGTTCTTGCGCCCTCCGCCCGCATCGGGGAGCGAGCCCACATCGGACCGTACGTCGTTGTTATGGAGGACGTTCAGGTCGGCCCGGATGCCGTCCTGCTACCGCATTGCGTCCTCTACCCCGGGGTTCGTGCCGGCCGCAACCTGCTCATGCACGCGCACGCCGTCGTGCGGGAGCACTGCACCTTGGGGGACAATGTAATCATTCAGAGCGGCGCCATCATCGGCGCAGACGGCTTCGGCTTCGCCCGGCAACCCTCCGGCGGCTGGCTGAAGATACCGCAGTCAGGCAAGGTCACACTGGGTCACTCGGTCGAAGTCCAGGCAAACGCCTGTGTTGATCGAGCGTCGGTCGGTGAAACCAGCATCGGCTCTGGAACCAAGATCGACAATCTCGTGCAGGTAGGCCACGGCTCAACCATCGGCGCGGACACGCTTCTCTGCGCGCAGGTTGGCCTGGCCGGCTCCACTACGATCGGGGACCGTGTGATCCTTGCGGGCCAGGTGGGCGTGGCTGGACATTGTTCGGTGGGTGACGGCGTCGTGGCAACCGCTCAGAGCGGCATACCAGGAGATGTACCTGCCGGTATGACCGTGAGCGGTTACCCTGCCGTTGAAAACAGGCAGTGGTTAAAAAGCGTGGCGGCCGCAAACCGATTACCCGGGTTGCTTCGTAACCTAAAAAGAGAACGGAAGTAACACATCTGTTGTATATCTCTTGGAAGGGGAGGCAAGCATGTCAGGAAGTGTCCAGGACACCCCGATCACAGGCTTAAGCCTTCTACCCGGAGCCAACGTTCGCGTTTTGTTGTTGGACGATGATCCGGCTAATCTTCATCTGCGAGGCGCTGTACTTCGGCAACACGGATACGATTGCCTGGCCGCCGGATCGATCGAGGACGCCATGCAGTTCCTCGACGTCATCGACATCGCCGTTCTGGACTACCACCTCGGCGGCGGCCAGTTTGGCACGGAAGTCGGATCTCTTCTGCGGCGTCGCCGGCCCCACATCCCCATCATCATCCTGTCAGCGACGCTCGAGCGTTTCTTTGGCGGGGTGGAAGATATGCACCTGTTAAAAGGGCACAGCTCCGTCGGGGACCTGCTGCAGGCTCTCAGCTCTCTGGCAGCCAGGCGGCGCGGCAGTCCCGTAGTTGTCGACGCGCGTGACTTCTTCTATTCGCGCATTGCCCGCGCCATCGGGGGCGAGGTCCTGGTGCAGATCTTCAATGATCGAGGTGTATGGCACTTCTGCAACGATCGGGCTGCGGACTATCTGGAACATCCTCGCGACTGGTTTCCCGGCCGATGCGTCTTCGAGGAAATGCCCCTGTTGCGCGACTGGCACGACGTCCTGCTCAATGTTCCAAGGAGCCGCGAGACCTATATCGACCGCACACATAGAGGTCTGCTGGCCACGCCGAAGGAGACGGAACGTGATCTTACGTGGAGCATCCTGGCCTTCCCGCTGACCCTGCATGACGACCGGTCCGGAGTTGTGCTGACTGCGCGTGTGATCAGCGCAGCGGAGTCGGTCTGACGCCTCAGTCAGCCTCCTGTTCCGCCCTATGAACTTGAGTTCAGAAGAGCAGCATCGCTGTGCATCTCGAACGCTCCTTCCTCCTGATACTCTCGAGCCTATGAAACCAAAGGCACTCCCGGCACTGGCGTTGCTGTTCTCGCTCGCTGGGTGCCACTCAGCGATGATCGAAACCACCATCCGCAACAACACTAAGGTGCCTTTGCAGCTGATTGAGGTGGATTACCCGAGCGCGAGCTTCGGCACGCAGGGGCTGCAACCAGGAGCGGAGTTCAAGTACCGCTTTAAGGTTCTGGGATCCGGCACTCTGAGAATCCTGTACACCGACCAGGCCGGGAAGGAACACACCGGCACTGGACCCGAGGTGCAGGAGGGTCTCGAAGGCCCGTTGCTCATAGAAGTGGGAGAAACAAGCGTCCACTGGGATCCGAAGCTGGCCCCCTACCGCTGACGACTTGCACTGGCATGCATTGGTCCTGTTTAGACTGAGCCTATGGCGCGCGGCTTCTTTATCACCTTTGAGGGTCTGGATGGTTCAGGCAAGACGACACAATTAAAGCGTCTTGCGGATCACCTGATCGCCCGGAGTTTGCCAGTCGTCACGCTCAGGCAGCCGGGCGGAACCCCGCTTGGAGACCGTCTCCGGGCCGTGCTGCTGGACTCCAGGTCCGAGACGGCTCTCGGGCCGATTGCCTTATCGGCCGAGCTGGCGCTGATGTTCGCCGACCGCGCTCAGGCCGTCGCAGAGATCATCCGTCCCGCTCTCAGGGAGGGCAAAATCATCCTCTGCGACCGCTACACGGACTCTTCCGAGGCCTATCAGGGCGCGGGTCGTGAGCTCGGCCGCGAGACTGTTCTCACCATGCATCGCATTCTGTGTGAGAACCTCCAGCCAGACCTGACGATTCTCCTGCTGCCGCCGCTTGAAACCTCTCTCCGAAGAGCGCGTCGTCGCAACCAACGTCACATGGAACAATGCGGCATCGATGAGAATCGCTTCGAGCGTGAGTCCGATGCCTTCTACAGGCGTATTCATCGGGCGTACGAAGAGATCGCCCGCCGGGAATCGCAACGTGTTGTGATCGTCGCGAACGACTCGTCCATTGACGCAATCGAAATGTGCATCGCTTCCGTGGTGGACGATAGACTTGCCGCGAACGTCTCATTGGGATGACCACGCCACCGCTTATGCCTCAGCAGCAGGATGTCGCCACGGCGGCTGCCCGCGAATCGACATCACTGCAGAACGGAACAGCGGCAAAGTCGGCAGCGTATCGTCTCCCTCCCGGCCTGAAGCATTCCCTTCCCTTCTATGCGGGCAAGCCCTGGGTGAAGCTGGGCGAGCCGATTCGCCTGTTCGAGTACCTGAAAGAGACCTTCGGAGCCATCGCCACCTATCGCTTCATGGGGACCCACATCGTCTTTGTGAATGACCCTCGCTATATTCGCGAGATCCTCATCACCCAGGGCGGGTCCTTCGTAAAAGAGCGCACGCTGCAGCGCATGAAGATCCTGCTCGGCGAAGGTCTTATTACCTCGGACGATCCGATTCACATGCGCCAGCGCAAGATGATGGCACCCGCCTTCCATCGCCATCGCATCATGGGTTATGCGGACGCGATCGTGCGGATCGCGGCTTCGAACATTGCAGAGTGGAAGCCTGATGCAATCGTGGACGCCAACGCCACCATGATGGTGCTCTCGCTTGAGATCATCGCGCGCACGCTCTTCGATACTGAGGTGACCGAGAAGGTGCGCGGCATCAATGAAGACACAAACGCCATCATGCGGCTGTACAACTTCCTCGTCGCGTTTCCCAGACTCGAGAGCTTCCTGCATCTTCCAATTCCCGGCGTCCTGCAGTTCCGTCGATCCCTGGCGCGACTCGACGCAGTCGTAGATGACATGATTCACACCCGCCGCGCGGAGATGGCGGATGGAAAGGGACAGGAACGGGGCGATCTGCTGAGTCTGCTGGTAGCCAGCCGCTATGAGGCTGAACCGGACGATCTGCCGGGGGCACCGGCGCTCGGTATGTCCGACCGTCAGATTCGCGACGAGGTTTTGACCATCTTTCTCGCCGGCTATGAGACAGTCGCGAATGCCCTAAGTTGGACCTGGTATCTGCTCAGCCAGAATCCTGAAGTCGAGACCCGCATGCATCGCGAACTCGACGAGGTGCTTGGCACCGGGTCTGATCGTAAACTGCCCACCCTTCAGAGCTACGGCGCCCTGCGCTATACAGAGCAGGTCTTCGCCGAAGCCATGCGGCTCTTCCCCCCGGCATGGGCCATGGGCCGAAAGTCGACCGAGACGGTCACTCTGGGCGACTATACTATTCCGCCGGGAGCGCACTTCTTTTTCAGCCAGTACGTCATGCATCGCAGCCCGGAGTTCTTTCCCGATCCCTTACGATTCGATCCGGACCGCTTCTCCCCGGAGCGAAAGGCCGAGCGCGAGAAGTTTACCTATTTCCCCTTCGGTGGCGGCGGCCGGCAGTGCATCGGGGAGAGCTTTGCCTGGATGGAAGGCGTTCTGGTGTTGGCGACAGTGGGTCAGCGCTGGCGTCTCCGCTTTGCTGGAGATGAACCCCCTGTTCCGCAGGCCAGGATCACTCTCCGGCCGCGCGGCATCGTGCGCATGCGCCTCGAAGCACGGGAGACATAGCGTGAGACAAGTCATCTCTTGCTTGCCGTCCCTTGGGGGAACTGCTTCGTCTTCCGGTCTTCCCTGCTGCCGGGCAGCAGGTGACTTGCTCTAAGCTAGACCCATGCCGCTGCCAGCCAGCTTTGACGAGTTCCTGGGCAACTCCACCGCCGTTGAACATTTGCGGATGGCGGTGGCAGCAGGCCGCTTCCCTCACTCCCTCATCCTTGCGGGCGCCACCGGCGCGGGCAAGTACACCTTGGCGATTATGCTGACGATGGCCATCGCGTGTGAGCGGCAGCCGCGCAATCTCTGGTCGAACGGGCAGTCTCTCGCCGCCTTTTGCGGCCATTGCCGGAATTGCATGCGGATCATGCAGGCTGCAGATCTTGAGGCAGCGGTCGCAGCCGCGGTGATCGCCCGCGATGATCTCCGCGAGACCGACAAAAAAGAGACGCGGGTCCTCATCCAGCCTCATCCTGACGTGCTCATCCTGCCGCCTGACCCGCCGCAGCTTCTCATCAAACTCGGGCAGGTTCGAACGTTGATTCAGCGATCTCAGTACCTGCCCTCTGAAGCTCCCCGGAAGATCTTCATCCTGACCTCCTCGAACCTGATGAAAGAGGCAGCGAACTCGTTGTTAAAGGTGCTCGAAGAGCCACCGCCCTCCGTGCACATCCTTCTGCTTGCGGAGAACCCGAGCGAGCTTCTGCCGACAATTCGCAGCCGCTGTGCACTGGTTCGACTTGGCGCGCTGCCCGCTGGCGAGATGGAGATGCTCGTCAGCGCGCGCCGGCCGGAGCTACCACTTCGCGATCGCGAGCTCGTTGGCCGCCTCGCACAGGGGGCTGCCGGACAGGCACTCTCGTTCGATTTGCCCGGGTACATGGCCGCTCGTGCGGATGCACTGCTCCTGCTACGGAATGCGACTGAGGAACCGGACCACACCACACTCTTCAAGATGACGGAGAGTTACCGCGCCGGCGCGGAGGGTCAGGCGAAGACCGCGGGCATGCTGCGGGCGCTCTCTCTCCTTCTTGAAGACCTTCTCCTTCTGGGTGCGGGAACACCGGAGCTGGTGCGTAACATCGATCTTCGGCCAGAGTTGGAGCGGCTCTCGGGTGTGCTCACCTTTCCATGGATCGAGGCCGCCGCGCGCGGCATGGATCAGGTGTACACCGGCATGCGCCGCAATCTGCTGCGTTCTCTGGCGCTCGACGCCTACGCGGGCCAGCTGACAGCAGCGGAACGAACACTCTAAGAACTCTTTTCCGCGCGTATGACTCACATCTCGATCGACGGATGACGGGGTGACTTCGTCCCTGCTTTTCTAATTGAGCACTAAGCAGATCGCGCCGCCTTCCTGAGCCGGTCGCGCAACGCCGAAGAGAGACCGCCTGCTTCTGCTGGAAGTGGACAGACGATCGTCGCACAGCGCATCTGTTCGAGCACACGCAGACCCGCAAAGAGCCGCTGCGCAAGCACTGCAGGGTCGTGCCATGGTCCCCAGGCGAAGCTCTCACTTGCGCCTTCTGTCTTCCAGCCATCCGGCAGCATAGCGCCTACCCGACCTTCGCGCGCAGCCGTGGAACACACCGCCACCAGCTCTGCCGCATCTGCAACGAGCAGCAGCCGAGCATTGGGTGCGTAGTGTCGCAGATCGAGGCCTGGCGAAGGCAGACCGCCTGGCGAGCCTGGCGATTGCAACGAAGCCGCCCCGAAGACCATGGTCGCTCCTCCAACCGCGGCAATGTCCTCAAGCGACACCGCGCCAGGGCGGTACAGCCGCATCGGCTGCTCGCAAAGGTCGAGCACCGTGGACTCCACTCCGACCGGCGTCGCGCCACCATCGAGCACAGCATCAATCCGGCCATTCAGGTCCTCAAGCACATGAGCGGCTGTTGTGGGACTGGTATGGCCAAATCTGTTTGCACTCGGCGCGGCGAGCGGCACACCAGTCTGCCCGATCAACGCCAGCGCGACCGGATGGGCAGGCATGCGAACTCCCACCCGCGTCCTGCCGGCAGTGACGGCATCCGGAATGGCGGCCGAGCGCGGCAGCAGCACTGTGAGCGGGCCCGGCCAGAACGCCTTCATGAGCGCCTCGGTCTTCTTCAGGAGATCTCCGGTCACATCAGCCACAACGTGCAGCATCTGCTGATCGCTGACATGCACGATCAGCGGATCCCAGGCGGGCCGCTGCTTTGCAAGAAAGATGGCGCGGACAGCTGTTCCATCAAGCGCGTTCGCTCCCAACCCATACACGGTCTCCGTGGGAAAGGCGACGGTCCCGCCCCGGCGAAGCAGATCGGCCGCACGCGCCAGATCACCGGGATTCTCCGCTCGTAAAAGCAATGTGTCCTTTCGCTCCTCGTTCATGCGCGGAAATCCTCAGCCTCCATAGTAGGAGGCGCATATACTCGCGGCATAGAGCTGCTCCTCCTGGCCGAAACCAGGCTTCTCGAGTCTGTCATCTCTCCTTCCGCTGAGAGGACGTTTACTGCACGCAAATCCGCCGCAGATCAGGAAAAAGCTCATGCAAAGCGCAGAGATCGAACTCAAGTTTCCTGTTGGTATGCCGTCTGATCTCGAGCGATTGCTGCCGGAGTTGGGCTTTCAGTTAGCAACCCCAAGAACCTTTGAGCACAACACGCTCTACGACACGCCGGATCGAACATTGCGCTCCTGCCATCAACTCTTACGCATCCGGCAGTACGGCTCGCTCTCCACGCTGACCCACAAACGACAGCCGGAGGGCGCCGACGATCGCCAGTACAAAACAAGAATTGAAACCGAGACGACAGTGGCTGATGGCGAGGCACTGGCAGTCATCTTCGGCCAACTCGGGTACTGCCCGGTGTTCCTCTACGAGAAGTTTCGGACAGAGTGGAGCTATCCCATGGACGCCAGTAACGCTCAACAGGCCCATCTCGTGATTGACGAGACACCGATTGGCAACTGGGCCGAGCTCGAAGGTCCTACCGGATGGATCGACGAGATGCTGGTTGCGCTTCGAGTCGATCCCCAAACATGCATCACGGACAGCTATGGAAAGCTCTTTCAGAGCTGGAAAGAACGCACCGGAAGCTCTGCGACGAATCTGACCTTCGAGCAGATCGGCTCGGCGCTGACCATCGCTTGAGGAAGGATAGCGCCTGTCCGCTGACCCATCTGAGTAGAGCCAAGCAGCTTTAGAAGATCTGGAAGTTCACGTCGATATTGACCTCAACCGGCACCGGCTTTCCGCCTTCCATTGCAGGCTTAAAGCGGTACTGCCGAACGGCTTCAACCGCCTTCTCGTCCAGACCCATTCCGATGCCGCGCAGAACCCGCACCCGCTGCGGATGGCCTGCAGCATCAACGATCAGCGTAACCAGAACATTGCCGGCGACCTTGGCCTTGCGTGCCTCTTCAGAGAACTCCGGCTCCACCTGGAAGATAAGCTGCGGAGCGGAAACACCTCCACCGATCTTACGAACTCCGCCACCGATATTGCCGCCACTTCCCGGTCCGATGCCCGACCCGTTTCCGGAGCCCAGACCCGTTCCGCTTCCATTGCCCATAGACATCCCAACCAGCGGCGAGTTCGGCACGCCGATCTGTGGAATGTTTGAAGCCATCTTGACGTCCTTCTGCACCTCCACGGTCGGCTGAATTGCTATCTTGGGCTGTTGCAGCGGCGGCGGTGCTGGCGGAACGATCTGGTGCTCGGCAAACTTCGGCGGCGTCCCCTTGGTCACAGGCGTCGGTCCTCGCTGGCCACCGCCCCCACCCATCACAGTTGCCTTCGGCAACGCTCGCGGTGGCTTTACGGGCAGTTCAATCGGGGTCACCAGATGTGTGACCTGCGGGGCTGCCATCTTGACGCCCTTCGCCACCAGCCAGGCGATGAATGCAATCACGAGTACATGAAGGGCTACAGCAATCGCCGTCGATGTGGGACTGCGCTTGAAGGCCATTGGATCCGCAACCGGGATGGCCTTGGACTCAAGCTCGAGAGGCGGCAGCTTCGCGGGAAAGAATGTGTCGCGCACGCTCGAGAGCAGCGAAGTGAAGACACCCTCCTCGTGCATCTCGGACCACTGTGGAGCATCGCCGATCTGCAGCCGGGGCGCTTCGTGCTCTTTGCCCGTCTCGGGTGGTGTTAACAGTGACATCGCCATAAGCTCTTTTGCCTCGGAAGACCGGAGACATGACTATCTCCCCGATCGGTACCTTGAATCACGCATCCTGCATAAAGAGAACGTTCCCCGGTCTACTGCCGGTTTGGCATGGATGCATACCGCTGCTGGCTTCCATAAATAGTCTACAAACTTTCGCCTCGCGCTGCTCAGCCAGGGTTGTTGACCGTGTTCCGGGTATTGGACGCCGTTCATGCGCCGGAAGTCGCGCTCGCGCGAGCTTCATGCGGCGCACAGCCGTCTACAATAGACGTTTGGGCCTGTCGCCCGTAATCAAGCACACCAGCTGAGGATGGAATGCCCGACGCAATGAACGCGGTGAAAGATCCAAAACCGCTGAAATCAACGTTGAACCTGCCTGAAACCAGCTTTCCGATGAAGGCAAATCTGCCGCTCAACGAGCCGGCACGTCTTGCCTCCTGGCAAGAACAAGATCTCTACGGTAAGATTCGCACCGCCCGCGTGGGAGAAGCGAAGTACATCCTCCACGACGGCCCGCCCTACGCGAACGGTGCCATCCATCTCGGCCATGCACTCAATAAGTGCATCAAGGACTTCATCGTCAAAACCAAGACCATGGCCGGCTTCGACGCCCCGTACGTGCCGGGCTGGGACTGCCACGGCCTGCCGATCGAGATCAAGGTCGACGAGCAGCTTGGCCGCAAGAAGCTCGAGATGGAGCCCATCGCCGTCCGCCGTGCCTGCCGCGAGTACGCCGCCAAATACGTCGATCTGCAACGCAGCCAGTTCGAGCGGCTGGGCGTCTTTGGCCGATGGAACGATCCCTACCTCACCATGTCTCTGCCCTACGAGGCCTCGATCGCCGAAACCTTCTTCGACTTCTTCGAGAAAGGCTTTGTCTACAAGGGACTGAAGCCGGTCTACTGGTGCATCCACGACAAGACCGCTCTGGCCGAAGCCGAAGTTGAATACGCGATGCACACCTCGCCTTCCATCTACGTGCGCTACAAGCTGACCTCGGATCCCGGCGCGATCGATCCCGCACTCGCCGGCCTGGATGCAACAGGGGCGATTTACACCATCATCTGGACGACCACGCCCTGGACTCTCCCGGCCTCGCTCGCCATCGCCTTCAATCCAGAACTTGCCTATGTTGCCCTGCGTAATGAGATCGACGGCAACATCTACATCGTCGCCGAGGCGCTGGCCGAGGCGACCAGGCAGGTCTGCAGCCTTCCCGATGCTCCCGTCGTCGCTCGCTTCCAAGGCTCGCAGCTCGATCGCACCACCTTCCAGCACCCCTTTCTCGACCGATCGATCCTTGGCGTCAACGCGGACTACGTCACCACCGACCAGGGCACCGGTGCCGTTCACACCGCACCCTCGCATGGCGCGGACGACTTCATCACCGGCACCCGCTATGGTCTCTCGCAGCTCTGCGATGTCGATGCCTCCGGCCGCATCCGCAACGGTCTGCCGGAGTACGACGGCCTGCAGATCTTCAAGGCCAATCCCGCCATCATCGAGCTTGTCCGCGAGCGTGGCGCGCTCATGGCGAGCGTCGAGATCCACCACTCCTACCCGCACTGCTGGCGCTGCCATCACCCCGTCATCTTCCGCGCCACCGAGCAGTGGTTCATCTCGATGGAGACACCCGTACCCGCGCCCGGCGGCAGCACCGTTAGCTTCCGCCAGAGGGCTCTCGACGAGATCGCTACCGTCAACTGGGATCCCGCCTGGGGCGAGCAGCGCATCTCGAACATGATCGCCACCCGGCCCGACTGGTGCATCTCGCGACAGCGTATCTGGGGCGTACCCATCGCCGTCTTTCTCTGCGAGCGATGCCACGCGCCGCTGAATGATCCGGCCATCAACCGCTCCGTCGTCGATCTCTTACGCAAAGAGGGCGCGGACGCCTGGTACACCCGTACCGCAACCTCTCTCCTGCCATCCGGTACAACCTGCGCGGCCTGTGGCGCACAGGATGACTTCCGCAAGGAGATGGACATCCTTGATGTCTGGTTCGAGTCCGGCGCGTCCTGGCACGCTGTGCTCGATATCGAACCCGAGCTCCGCCGGCCGCCGAACGAGATCCCTGCCGACCTCTATACCGAAGGCGGCGATCAGCATCGCGGCTGGTTCCACTCTTCCCTGCTCACCTCCGTCGCGGTTCGGGGTCACGCGCCCTACAGGATGGTCGCCACCTCGGGTTGGACCCTCGATGAGCAGGGCCGCGCCTTCTCGAAGTCGCTCGGCAACGGCGTCGATCCTGTCGACGTGGCAAAGCGTCTTGGCGGCGAGATCATTCGCCTCTGGGTTGCCTCCGTTGACTTCCGTGAGGATGTTGCAGCCAGCGAGAACCTGATGCAGCGCGTTAGCGAGAACTATCGCAAGCTGCGCAACACGCTGCGCTTTCTGCTCGGCAACCTCTATGACTTCGAGCCGGGGATGCACTCCATCGAGTTCAGCGAGATGGAACCTTTAGACCAGTACATCCTCGCGCGCACCGCCGAACTCGATGCGAAGGTCCGTCGCGCCTATGACGAGTTCGAGTTTCACCGCGCCTATCACGCCATCAACGAGTTCACCAACAGCGATCTCTCCGCACTCTACCTCGACGTCATCAAGGATCGCCTCTACACCTTCGCTCCCAATGCGCCGGCCCGCCGCTCCGCCCAGACTGCTCTCTGGCGCATTGCAGAAGCGCTCACCCGCCTCATCGCACCGATCCTCAGCTTTACAGCGGACGAGGTCTGGCCGCTTCTGCCGGTCGTGGGAGGCCGCGAAGCAAGCGTTCACCTCGCTCTCTTTCCGGACCTTTCTGACATTGTTCCTGGTTCGGTTAGTCAAATTGAAGAGGACTGGAAACAACTGTTAGAAGCTCGCTCTACAGTCTTGCAGCAGCTCGAAGATCTCCGCTCGAGAAAAGTGATCGGAAAGGCACTCGAGGCTGAGGTTCAGATCTCGGGTATTGACGCAGAAGCCAATTTAAGTTGGCGAACCTTGAATCAGTACCAGCGCTCTCTCGCCGAGCTCTTCGGGGTTTCACAAGTGCATTTACACCCGACGCATCGTGTCGTCGGACTTGAGAACCTCGATCCCATAAATTACATCACGTCGAAGTCAACAAGAGATCGGTGCGAACGCTGCTGGCGCTATACCGAGGACGTGGGCGAGGAAAACGCTTACCCGAGCGTTTGTGAGCGCTGCGCAAACGCTCTCGCCGCCATAAACTTTGCTGCCTTCGGAGAGGCCAGCTAAATGGCTCTTATCACCACGTACCCTGATGCCGCATCGCCCAATGTCCACACTGGCCTAAACGTCCGCTGGCCCCTGCTCGCCATCACTGCGGCGATCGTCGCCGTCGATCGACTCACCAAACTGGCCGTCGAACAGCATCTCCTGCTTGGCGGTCGTCACATCGTCATCCCCGGCGTCTTCGCGATCACGCATGTATTGAACACCGGCGCAGCCTTCAGTGCCTTCGCCGAAAGCACCTCACCTACCACCGTGCGCTACACCCTTATCGCCTTCTCCGCGCTGGCCATCCTGATCGTCGGCACCATGCTCTGGAGATCGGGCCGCGCCTTCACGCTCTCCGGCCTCGCTCTCGCCCTCATCCTCGGCGGTGCCATCGGCAACCTCTACGACCGCATCTGGCTGCACTATGTCGTCGACTTCCTCGAAGTGCGCATCATCCACTACCACTGGCCGGACTTCAACGTTGCAGATTCCGCCATCGTCGTCGGTGCCTGTCTGCTTATTCTCGAGATCTTTCGTCCGCAGCCAAAAGAAGTGCAGTCATCTCAGAATCAAACAACAGGGGCCACACGGGCTTGAACGACTCGATCGTCATACGCGGCGCGCGTACCCACAACCTCAAGGGCATTGACGTTGATATCCCGCACAACGCCCTTACCGTCGTGAGCGGTGTCTCCGGCTCCGGCAAGAGCTCGCTTGCCTTTGACACCGTCTACGCCGAAGGTCAGCGCCGCTATGTCGAGTCGCTCTCCGCGTACGCGCGGCAGTTCCTCGAGCGCATCGAGAAGCCCGACGTCGACTTCATGGACGGCCTCGCGCCCGCCATTGCCATCAAGCAGAAGAACCAGACGCGCAATCCGCGATCCACCGTCGCCACCGCGACCGAGATCTACGACTACATGCGGCTGCTCTATGCGCGCTGCGGCACCGTCACCTGCCTGCACTGCGGCGGCATTGTTCGGCGCGACTCCGTCGACGAGATTGTCGCTGCGCTTCTCGCCCTACCCGCGTCGACCCGCGTCTATGCTCTCTTTCCTATCGAGCGCGCCGAGCTCAAACTCGAACCCCTGCAGGCCCCTTCCGCGGAGACTACGTCTGCCGAGCCCGCGCCACCCAAGCGAGCAGCGAAGCGTGCAAAGCAGACCGAAGCGGAGACTGCGCCTGCCTTCAATCTGACGGACTCCCTGCGCACGCGCCTCGGTGAACTGCGTGGACGTGGTTTCAACCGGCTCTACCAGGCAGCGCCTGACGGTTCGACCGGCGGCATCGTCGAGTTCTCCACGCCCGAAAGCCTGCTTGAACTTGATTTCGCTCGCCCGATCTTCGTGCTCATCGATCGTCTCGCGCTTTCGCCGGAGATCCGCACACGCCTCGTGGACGCGATCGAAACCGGCTATCGCGAGGCCCGCGAGATCCAGTTCCTGACTCTTGCGCGGCAGGAGACCGAAAAGACTGCGACCGTCCGCTTCTCGTCCGCCTTCGAGTGCACCGGCTGTCATCGTGCGTACCGCGAGCCCGAGCCGCGTCTCTTCTCCTTTAATAACCCCTTCGGTGCCTGCCCGCGCTGCCAGGGCTTCGGCAACACAATCGATTTCGATCCCGACCTCATCATTCCGGACAAGTCGAAGACCCTTGACGGCGATGCCATCGCGCCCTGGGCCTCGGGCAAGTACCGGCCGATGCACAGCGAGCTGAAGCGCTACGCACGCGGCGCAGACATCCCTCTCAACAAGCCCTGGTACGACCTGACCGACCAGCAGCAGCAGCTTATTCAGGATGGCCGTGGCGCCTTTCCTGGTATTCGCGGCTTCTTCGCCGATCTTGACCGCAAGAAGTACAAGCTGCACGTCCGCGTCTTTCTCTCGAAGTTTCGCGGCTACGCCACCTGTCCGGACTGCCGCGGTCAGCGCCTCCGCGCCGAAGCGCGCGCTGTTCTGCTGAGCAACAAAAACATCTGCGAAGCCAGCGCACTCACCATCACCGCTGCCAGACAGTTCTTCGACGCGCTTGCGCTCTCACCCGCTCAGACCGAGATCGCCGGCAAGATCCTTGAAGAAGTCCGACAGCGTATCTCTTTCCTCGAACAGGTTGGTCTCGACTACCTCACCCTCGACCGCCTGTCGTCGACGCTGTCGGGCGGCGAGTCGCAGCGTATCCAGCTTGCCAGTTCGCTCGGCTCGCGCCTCGTCGGCGCGCTCTATGTGCTCGACGAGCCTTCGATCGGCCTGCACACCCGCGACACCGCTAAGCTCATCCACATCATGGAAGACCTCCGCGACCTCGGCAATACCATCCTTGTCGTCGAACACGATCCGGACGTCATTCGCGCCGCCGATCACCTGCTCGACCTTGGCCCCGGAGCCGGAGAGCTTGGCGGACAGCTGCTCGCCGCCGGAACCGTCCCTGAGGTCACAGCCAACCCCAACTCGATCACCGGCCGCTACCTCTCCGGCCGATCTTTCATCCCTGTCCCAAAGTTCCGCCGCGAGCCGGGCCGCGAACATCTGCTGCTGAAGGGCGCACGCATCCATAATCTGCGCGGCGTCGATCTTGATATCCCCCTGAACCTGCTCTGCTGCGTCACAGGCGTCTCCGGCTCGGGCAAGTCCACGCTGATTCACCAGGTCCTCTATCGCGTCCTCACCAAGGCGCTCGGACAGGCCGAAGGCACTGATCCCGCGCACCTCTATCGCGAGCTTTCCGGAACGCAGCACCTCAATGAGGTCGTCCTGGTGGATCAATCTCCGATCGGCCGAACGCCACGATCTAATCCGGTTACATACATCAAGGCCTTCGACGCCATCCGCGAGCTCTTCGCGGCGCAGCCCGACAGCAAGCGCCGCAACCTAACGGCCGGCATGTTCTCCTTCAACGTGCCCGGCGGCCGCTGCGATGTCTGCGAGGGCGACGGTACCGTCACCGTCGAGATGCAGTTCCTCGCCGATGTGGAGCTGCCCTGTGAAGACTGTGGCGGAACCCGCTACAAGTCCTCGATCCTCGACATAAAGTACAAGAACCGCAACATCAACGACGTCCTCAACCTCACCGTCAAAGAAGCGCTCGTCTACTTCGCCGGACATCCCAAGATCGTCGACCGTCTCTACGTCCTTGACGAGGTCGGCCTCTCCTATGTGCGCCTCGGTCAGTCGGCGACGACCCTTTCGGGGGGAGAAGCGCAGCGCATTAAACTTGCGGCAAGTCTTGCCGCTACCCGTGCCAATGCAAGCCGCACAGCAAATTCGACCACCGAGAGCAAGCGAGCCGCCAGCCGCACGCTCTATATTCTCGACGAGCCGACCACCGGCCTCCACTTCGACGATGTTGCCAAGCTCCTCGCAGCCTTTCAGAAGCTCATTGAGGGCGGCGGCTCACTGCTGGTCATCGAGCACAATCTGGATGTCATCAAGTCCGCCGACTGGGTCATCGACATGGGACCAGAGGGCGGCAGCGGCGGCGGCCAGATCGTCGCCAGCGGCACGCCGGAGCAGATCGCCGCGACGCCCGCAAGCCATACCGGCCATTGGCTCGCCCCTTTGCTCGATCTTGCCCCAACCGTCGCCGAAGCCGTCGAGATCGGGGCCTAATGCGCCGCTTCTCTGATCGCCTCGGCATCGCAGTTCTGCGTACGCTTGCTTTTCTTACCCTGAATCTATCTGCCGTTCTCGCGCAGCTCCCTGCCGGGACCTCGGATGCGAGCTCGTCCAATCAGGTCGTCGCGCAGCCTCCAGATGCACTCCGGTCGCAGGCTGCCGACGCCATTGAACGTGGCGACATGCCGGTCGCGCTCAAGCTGCTTACTCAACTCAATGAGAGGGAGCCCGAGAACGCCGGCATCCTCTTCAATCTCGGTTCCGCGCAGGATGCGCTCGACCAAACGAGCAACGCGGAAGAAAGCTACCGCCATGCGGTTCGGCTTAACAGCGCGTACCTCGAGCCGCATCTCGCGCTTGGCCTGCTTCTGGCCCGCACCAATCACCCAGCCGAAGCAAAGCCGGAACTGCTCGCCGCCAGTCAGATTCAAAGCGGATCGCCGGCACTCAGGGCGCGTGCCTTCCGCGCGCTTGCCGAACTGGATCGCACAGGGAATCCCGCCGAAGCACGCGATGCCCTGCTCTCCGCCCTGAGACTAACGCCCGAAACTCCAGAGGACGCCCTGCTCTCCGCCTCCCTGGCCGAGCAGAGCGGTGATCTGCCCGCGGCAGAAAAGGCGTATCGTCGCACGCTTGCGAGTACACCAAACGACCCTTCTGCCTCCCTTGCTCTCGCTCGGCTCCTCGGGCGGCAGAACCGATCCGACGAGGCCGAGACTGTCCTTCAGACAGCGCTCAAGGCCAGCCCGGGCGAACCTGCCCTGAGCGCCCAATTGGCTGCCGTTTACATCCGCCGGGGCGATCTCCAAAAAGCGCGTGGTGTCATCGAACCCGTTCATGGGGCGCACCCGCAAGAGCCGAGTGTGACCCGCATGTACGCTCGCCTGCTCAGCCAGACAGACGACTTTGCCGCGGCAGAACCGCTCTTCGCCAGCCTCCGCAAAGGTGCCCCCGCTGATGCGGAACTCGCCGATGACGATGCCGACGCCCTCATTCATCTGAAGCGCTTTGCTGAAGCCGAGCAGCTGCTGAAGAGTGCCGTGCGATCTCCTGACAGCTTCTCTTCACGCGAAGATCTCGCGGACGCGGCCGGGCACCTTGCCTTTGCTGCCAGCCAAAACAATGACCCGGAAACCGTATTGCAAGCCGTTGCTCTGCGTGCTAAAGTCCTGCCACAGTCACCTGCAATCCTCTTTCTTGAGGCCATTGCGCGCGACAGATTGCATCAAACAAAGCAGGCGCAGGCTTTGTATAAACAGTTCCTCTCCGTGGCAAATGGCAAGTTCCCTGAAGAAGAGGGGGAGGCGCGCCACCGCCTGATCGCCCTCGAACACACGCGTTGAAGGTTTGCACCCTGGAGGTGCGCCATGCGTTTCGCTCTCCCCGCAAAGGCACCGATCGCTCGATGCACTTTGCTTTGCACGTTCCTCCTCCTTTTTGTCTGCTCGGTTCGCCTTCACGCAGCCAGCTCAGCCGACCTCCCACTCCCCGATGAACAGGCACTCCTGCAGCTGGAACAAAGAGCACTGCAGGCGCATCCCCGCGAACAGTGCTTCCTCTATACCGAGCTGGTCCACGCTATGACCGAGATCGCTGGCAGGGAGATGCTGGATGGAGACGTGGAGCAGGCGAGCGCAATGCTTAAGCGCGTCGAGCACTATGCGCAGCTGATCCATCTGGGCCTGGCCAACGACACCAAACGCCTCAAAAACGCCGAACAGCTGATGCAGCACACCACCTATCGCCTCAACGGCCTGCTCCGTGCCGCATCAAGCGAGGATCGCGAGACCCTGAAAACAACCCTGAAGCAGCTTGATCAGGTGCAGGATGAGCTGATGACGCAGGTCTTCAAGCACTGAGAAGTCCAACCTTCAAGGTCGTATGATCTCCCACCTTCTCCGCCGCTCGTCCGTGCTCCTTCTTCTTGCTGGAACTCTGTGCCTCCAGCTTCCGGCGCAGAGTCCTGAAGGCACCCTGTCCGAAAGCGAGATCGATCAGCTCCGTGACGCGGCCTACGTCCCAGCCGATCGGATTGCGGTCTTTATCAAGCTGCTCGACGCGCGCGCGGCCAACCTGCAGGCCCTGGTCGCAAAGCCGCGGCGTCCCGGACGCGAGGAGGATGTGCACGAGATCCTGCAGCAGTTCGCCTCCATCATCGATGAGCTGAATGACAATCTGGACGACTACGGCCCGCGTCATCGTGATCTCCGCAAGCAGCTGCCGAAGCTGCTTGAAGCGACGGACCGCTGGGCGACTGCCCTCCGCAGTCCGGCTGACAGCGAGGTGTACAAGGTCTCCCGCTCGCTCGCACTGGAAGGGGTTCAGGACGCCCGTGACGAGACGAAGAAGCTGGTTGAGGAGCAGAAGGTCTGGTTCGCCGCGCATCCGCCGTCCAAAGAGACCGACGCGCCAACCCTCGAGGACCGCCGCTAGACGCACTGGAGCAAAACTCCACTCCGCTTCGCTCGGTAGTTCGCGGTCGTCACGTTTTGTTCTCCTCGCGCAGGTCACGGAAGCCATTCCGGAGGGTATCCTGTCTCTGGTTTGACTTCCCCTCTGACACACATCTTTGAAGTGGAGTACCGGGCGCTTCGCCCGCGCGCTCCTCTTCCCCCGCTGGACATCCGCTTTCGCCGCTTCACCTCCCTGAACACGACGATCCGCCTCCGTGAAGGCAAGCTGCTGGTGCGCCTCTCTGATCTGCTGGAAAGCGCTCCCGAAAGCGTACATCGCGCGATCGCGCACATTCTTCTGGCAAAGCTTTATAAGAAGCTCATTGTTCCTGCTCATGCCGATCGGTATCGTCGCTATGTGTCATCGGATGTCGTGTCCAGGCAGGCTGAATACATTCGCCAGACGCGAGGGCGCAAGCGCATCCTCACCGCACAAGGACACCGCTGGGATCTCGACGAGGTCTTTGAAGACCTGAATCGCCGCTTCTTCCATGGCCTCCTCGGCCGCCCGACTCTCACCTGGTCGGCCCACCAGGCTCGCAGGATGCTGGGCCACTACGACGCCGCCCATAACACCATCGTTGTTAGCCGCATCTTTGATCAGCCGGACACGCCCCGCTGCGCGGTTGAATACCTGCTCTACCACGAGATGCTCCACCTCAAGCACCCGGTTCGCGTCCGCGCCGGCCGACGCTGCGTTCACTCCCGAGAGTTCCAGGCCGACGAGCGCCTCTTTCCGGAGCTCGAAGAGGCAAAGGCTTACCTCAAGCAGCTCTAGCCCTGCCGTTAGCGCTCTCGTTTTGTTGTTGTCCCGCAGGTATCTACTGCTGTTTTTCCCGATTGCCCTGACGTCACCATCTCCGCCGTCACTGAGTCAATCCGTCACTTGTCTCCGGCATCCACCGCAGCTTCTTTCCCTTCGCCCACCCCAGCAGCAAACCTCCCGCCGCCACGCTTCCCAGTGCCGCGACCTGCGCATTGCTCATGCCCCAGTAGATCCTCGGGTTGATCCGAACGAACTCGACCAGAAATCTCGCCACACCCATTAGAACGAGATACGCGCCCGTCAGCCAGCCGACCGGCTTCGAGCGCCTGCCCAGATGCCACAGCAGCCAGAAGATCAAAAGCGCCATTGCGAGCTCATAGAGGGGCGTGGGCTGCACCAGCGCATCCGGTGGATTAGGTGGCACCAGAGCCGTCGGTTTCATGTGCACGCCCCATGGCAGCGTCGTGTTGATCCCGTAGTCGCCGTCGCCGGACGTGAGGCAGCCAATCCGCCCTACGCCATACCCCAGCGCCGCCGCGGGCGCCGCCAGGTCGAGCATATGCAAGGCACCGACACGATCGCCCGGCGGTCCTGCAGAGGTCTCCCTGAACCGAGCAGCCCGTCCCTGCCACATAAGCGTCGCTATGCCGGCGAGCAGACCGCCGTACCAGGCAAATCCAGCTTGAAACCAGTGCAGGAAGCCAAGCATGATCTCGAGAGGATGGCTCCAGCCCGGCAGCGCAATCTGCCGCATGGAGGCGCGCAGCTCCGGAACATCCTCAAGCTCATGCCACAACTTCGCGCCGATAACCCCGGCGATCACCACATACGCCACGATACCGAGAGCATCCGCATCCACACCGTTGCGAGCGAAGTTTCTGTGAAGCGCAACCGTTGCAATCGCCGCCGCCAGCCACAACAAAAGACCAAAGGTGCCCAGGTGCATCGGCCCCACGTTCAGGTACGGATACATATGCCTCGCTTCCAGTCCAAAGTATAGTCACCAACGCCCCGCCGTCTTTGATCACGATCCGGATCCGCGATACCCTCAACGGTATGCCGTTCAGCACGTCAGGTCACACGTCCGCGCCGCCACGCAGCTTCCCTCCTTCGTCCGATATGGAAGTGCTGCTCTCCCGGCAGCAGATCGCCGACCGCGTCGCGGAGCTCGGGGCGCAGATCACATTGGAGTACGCGGGCAAGTCCGTCGTGCTCATCGGCGTGCTCAAGGGCGCGGCCATCTTCCTCGCCGACCTTGCCCGCGCTATCAAGGTCGACGCCACGTTCGACTTTGTTGCCGTCAGCTCCTACGGCCGCGCCCGTGTCTCCTCCGGCGCGGTTAAGCTGATCAAGGACATCGACAATCCTATCGAGGGACTACACGTCATCCTTGTCGAAGACATACTCGATACCGGCCTTACTCTGAGCTACCTGCGTGGCCTCATGCTGCAGCACAAGCCGGCCTCGCTCAAGATCGCGACCTGTCTCGATAAGCCGGATCGCCGCCTCGTTCCCATGGACGCCGATTACATCGCTTTCAAAATCCCAAACCACTTCGTTATCGGCTACGGCATGGACTACGCCGAAAACTATCGCAATGTTGAAGACATCAGGCTCTTTCCGGAAGAAGCTGTCGGGCACTAGCCGTCGACGTTATCGAGCGCCTACTGCCGCGAGCGGCTCGAATGTCTGGGCCGCTTGCATTGCGTCAAGCAACTCTGGGGATGCACGTAAGTCCATCGCCTCCGCCAGCAGTTTGTAACTCCGCAGCCGCGCCGCGTGATCCCAGGTGATTGTATTGATCACGAGCTCATCGAGATCCAGCGCATTCACCATCAGATCGAGCTCCTCACGCACCCTCTCCGGCGTGCCCACAACGTACCGCGGCCATTCCCCCTCTTCCCCCATGTCCGCCGGATATCCGCTCAACTCTTCCAAAGCCGTCTGCGGAGACGCAACCGGCCGGCGATCTCCCCGTCGAATCCTCTGCTGCAGCTGCCGCACACTCGCTGAGAGATACTCCGCCTCTTCCTGCGTCGGCGCCACGATGATGCCGATCGCAATCACCGCCTCCGGCTGTGCGCGGTACATGGATGGCACAAAGGCCTGCCGGTAGTGCGCAAGCGCTGCCCGCGTCGGCAGCGGACTGAAGAAGTGTGCAAAGGCATAGGGCAGGCCGAACTCCGCCGCCGCACTTGCGCTCCACATGCTCGATCCAAGCAGCCACACATCCGGAGAGCCGGCGGACTCGGGCATCACTCGAAGCTTCGCGAACGGATGCTGTGGTGGAAAGTCATCACCGAAGTACGCCAGCAGCTCACTCAGTTGATCGGCAAAGTCATCTGTCGGCTGCATGCGACGATCCCGCCGCAGTGCCAGACTCTCAACAGGTCCGCCACCCGGCGCCCTGCCCACACCAAGATCCACCCGGCCCGGATACATCGCCTCGAGCGTCTGAAACTGCTCCGCCACCTTGAAGGCCGAGTAGTGCGGCAGCATGATTCCGCCAGATCCCAGCCGTATCCTCTGTGTCTCCGCACCCATGCGCGCCAGCAGGATCTCCGGCGCCGTGCACGCCAGAGTCTGCATCGCATGGTGTTCACTCATCCAGAAACGGTGATATCCCAAACTGTCGCCCAGGCGCGCCAACTCCACCGAGCGTGCGATCGCCTCTGCCGGTGTACTGCCCTCTGAAACCGGAGATTGATCCAGAATGGAGAGTCGAACGCTCATCAAGCACCTCATCATCTTTCGTTCTCCATTGGATGTGCCATCACAAAGAAGGAATCGACCTCGTGCCTATTCGCCTTCTCTTTGCCGCGCCTGTAAACTCACAGTGACGAAAAACGCATCCCACTACACGCATGATGACAGTGCAGCAAAAGCTCGAGATCCTCGCCGACGCGGCCAAGTACGACGCCTCCTGCGCCTCGTCGGGCGCTAAACGCGCCGGCAACGGCCAGGGCATCGGCCACTCTGATGGCGAAGGCATCTGCCACTCCTACACACCGGATGGCCGCTGCGTTTCACTGCTCAAAATTCTCCTCACTAACGTCTGTACATACGACTGCGTCTTTTGCGTCAACCGCGTCTCCTCCGATATCCGCCGCGCACGCTTCACCCCGGAAGAGGTCGTCACCCTTACCCTCGACTTCTACAAGCGCAACTACATCGAGGGCCTCTTCCTCTCCTCC
The DNA here is from genome assembly GCA_903642235.1 of Acidobacteriaceae bacterium. Taxonomy (GTDB): domain Bacteria; phylum Acidobacteriota; class Terriglobia; order Terriglobales; family Acidobacteriaceae; genus Edaphobacter. The sequence continues at coordinate 132,553 of CAHJWL010000003.1, forward strand.
GGCATCATTCAATCGCCTGACTACACCATGGAACAGCTCATTCAGGTCGCGAAGACACTGCGGCTCGTCCACAAGTTCGGCGGCTACATTCATCTCAAAACCATCCCCGGCTGCGACGCCTCTCTGGTTCGTCAGGCCGGCCTCTTCGCCGACCGGCTCTCTGCCAATATCGAGCTGCCCACACAGCAGGACCTCGTGCAGCTCGCGCCAGAGAAGAAGTCTGCGGTGATCGAGACCACCATGGACCAGATCAAGGTCCAGAAGGAAGAAGCCGACGAAGATCGCAGCCGGTCGTCGCTGGCGCCAAAGTTCGCCGCCGCCGGACAATCCACGCAGATGGTCGTCGGTGCGACACCGGCAACTGATCGGGAGATTCTCTCGACCGCCACGCACCTCTACGGCTCGTACAAGCTGCGCCGCGTTTACTACACAGGCTTCAGTCCTTACCCGGAGGCAGACACCCGGCTCCCGCTCAAGGCCGCGCCGCTTATCCGCGAACATCGCCTTTACCAGTCAGACTGGCTCATGCGCTTCTACGGCTTCGAGGCCAGCGAGCTTACCTCGCCCGATCAGCCCTCGCTCTCACTCACCGAAGACCCCAAAACCACCTGGGCCAAGGCGCATCCCGAGTTCTTCCCCGTCGACGTCAACACCGCACCGCGAGAGGCGCTTCTGCGCGTGCCCGGCATCGGTTACAAGAACGTCGAGCGCATCCTGCGCATTCGGAGCTATCATCAGCTCGAGCTGGCCGACCTTCGTAAGTTACATATTCGCGTGAACAGCTCGCTCACGTACATCACCACGGTTGACCACTCCCCCACGATCCCCACCGTCGGCAGCAGCGATCTCGAGCCTGCTGCTGCCACGCAGATGGACCTCTTCGCGCCCCTCAGCGCACTCACCGGAGCGCTCTGATGAAGCAGGTCATGATCCAGCCGAGCTTCCAGGACTGGCGCAGCCACGCTCGTCAGCTTCTCCAGCAGGGCTTCCTGCCCGAAGACGTCGATCTCGAGGACGCTTCGGCCACGTCGAACCTTCCACTCGCTCTTGATCTGGCTCCTGATATCCCGCAGGGACCTCCCATCCTTGTCCCTCACACCTCAAAAGCTTTCCTCGACCGTGCCGAAGTGACTGCGACCCACCGCAGTCCCGCGCGTTGGAACCTGCTTTATCGCATCCTCTATCGCCTGCAGACCAATCGCGATCTGCTGAAAATCGAAATCGACACTGACATCGCGCAGATGCGGCAGATGGAGCAGCAGATCCGCCGTGATCTGCACAAGATGCACGCCTTTGTGCGCTTTCGCAAGCTCCACGCCGATGCGATGGACGAAGCAAATCCCTTCGACGCTCATCCGGGACAGCCCGCAAATATATCCCTGTCCGCCGGAGAAGATCTGCGCAAACAGGAGCACTTCGTCGCCTGGTATCAGCCGGATCACCGCATCCTGCCGCTTGCCGCACCCTTCTTTGCCGAGCGCTTCGCACCCATGCACTGGACCATCCTCACGCCGGACGAGTCCGTCACCTGGGATCCGGTCAACCGCCAACTCGGCTTCGGCCCCGGTCTTCCCCGTGAGGCTGCTCCGGCCGACGACGAACTCGAAGACCTTTGGCGCTCCTATTACGGCAGTATCTACAATCCCGCACGTCTTAATACTGGTGCCATGCGCTCCGAAATGCCCGTGCGCTACTGGAAGAATCTGCCCGAGGTCTCCATCCTCCCCACACTCATTACTGAATCCGCATCGAGGGTCAGCACCATGGTAAAAGTTCAGGAAGCCAAGCCGTCCGCTGCACCCTTTGTTCCATCCGAGCACACTCTGCCGCTGATTCAAAACTCGCTCCCCTCCTGCAAGGGGTGCGATCTCTACCTGCACGCCACGCAAGCTGTACCCGGCGTCGGACCCTCGCCCGGCAGCGAACGCACGCCGGTCACGTTGATGCTGGTCGGCGAGCAGCCCGGTGACCAGGAAGACCGCAAAGGCCTGCCCTTCGTTGGGCCGGCCGGTCGCATTCTCGACAAGGCCTTCGAAGAACTCAACATCTCGCGCGACTCGATCTATTTAACCAACGCCGTCAAGCACTTCAAGTTCGTCCAGCGCGGCAAGCTGCGGCTTCATCAGAACCCCCGCATGTCAGAAATCACCGCCTGCCGGCCCTGGCTGCAGGCAGAGATAGACGCCGTCAGACCGAAGGTCATCCTGTGCCTCGGTGCCTCTGCCGCGAAGTCGCTGCTCGGCGGTACCTTCGGTCTTATGCGCGATCACGGCAAGCTTCTCTCGACACCATATGCCGACCACGTCATCGCTACCATCCACCCCTCCGCGGTCTTGCGCGCCCGGGATGAGGCCGCCGGTGAAGAGCTCTACTCCTTCCTGCGCGATGATCTGGCTCTGGCCTGGAAGAGCGCCATCGGTCCACTCTCCGCAGTCGAGCCAGCCGTCACGTCCCTGTGATAGAACCTCCCAGAAGATCGTCCAGGACGGCACCCTGCCTCCCCAGGGAGACTGCCGCGGTGCCATGTGCTGCCAATTCGCTACAAGAGGAGCATCATGAGCGTCACATCCACCCCCGCATCCAGTCACACCGGTCTCGCCGAGTTTTTCAACGCCGAAGCCTTTGCCGCTCATGCACTTCAAAGCCCGGCTACTCTGGCAGCCCTGCTCGATCACACGTTGCTGAAGCCCGAGGCCACACGGGCCCAAGTTGTTCAACTCTGTCACGAGGCCGCGGAGTACCGCTTTGCCTGCGCCATGGTCAACCCGACATGGGTTGCCACCGCTGCTGACGTCCTTGCCGGCACCGGCATCCCGGTCGGCGTCGTCATCGGCTTTCCTCTCGGCGCGACCCTCCCGAGTTCCAAACAGGATGAGACCCTCCGCGTTCTCAAGCTCGGCGCTCACGACATCGATATGGTGCTCAATATCGGCCTGCTCAAATCGGGCACGGCTGCGGATCTCGAGGCCGTTCGGCAGGATGTCCGCGGCGTCGTCGATCTCGCCCACGGATCAGGAGCCATCGTGAAGGTCATCCTTGAAACCTGCCTGCTCACCTTTGAAGAGAAGCTGCGGGCGGCCGACCTGGCTCTCGACGCCGGCGCTGATTTACTTAAAACCTCAACCGGTTTCTCCACGGCTGGCGCCACCGCGGATGACATCTCTCTTCTGCGGGAAAAGGCCGGCTTTGCCGCCGGCGTGAAAGCCTCGGGCGGCATACGATCGCTCTCCGACACGGTTCTCATGCTCCAGGCAGGTGCCAGTCGCATCGGAGCCAGCGCAAGTGTGCGCATCGTGCAGGAACTCGCCGGTCGCGCGGCAACAGAGGGCCAGCGCGATAGCTACTAACCCGTGTCCTGGGTTCTGCCGATCGAAGCGCCGGCGTAACGTGAGTAGTATTATCGACCCTTCGCATGCCTTTCTCGAAACAGCCCGCGCGCGCCCGAAAGCTCTCGCTCGGCGAGCAGGCAGAGCACACCTTCGAGGGCGACTACAGGCCGGATCCCACCCGGCAGGTCTCGCCTGAAAGCCGACCCCGCGTCGAACCGCTCCAGGTCGACTTCCTGCAGCGGCTGGCAGATGCTCTAAACTCAACCCTCGACCTTAATACCCTCATGCATCGCGTCGCAGATCTTGTGCGCGCTGTGATCGACTACCGCATCCTCGCCATCCTGCTTCTCAACGACCGCACCCAGGAGCTCTGGATGCGCTTCCAGACGGGCCACACCCCGGAGATCGAGCGCCTGCGCATCCGGCTCGGCCGCGGCATCACCGGCCAGGCAGCTCTGCAGCGTCACTCCATCCTTATCGAAGACGTCGGCACCCCCGGCAACTACATCGACAACTACATCGCCGCCAACGCTGAAGTCCGCTCTGAACTCGCCGTTCCGCTCATTGTGAAGAACAAAGTCATCGGCATCATCGATATTCAGTCCGAGATCCCCGGCTTCTTCACGCTTGAGCACCAGCGCCTGCTGGAACTCGTTGCCAGCCGCATGGCCGTTGCAGTCGAAAACGCCCGTCTCTACACCCGCGTCAGCCGTCAGGCCGAGACCCTCACCGTGCTCGGTGAGATCTCGCGGGAGATCACCTCGATTCTCGACCTCGATGATCTCCTCGAACGGATCGGCCAGCTGCTCAAACGCGTCATCGACTTTCAGATGTTCACCATTCTTCTCTGGAACGAACGATCGGAGCGCCTTGAACATCGCTTCAGTACGCGATACGGAGATCGCATCGAACGCGAGCGCGTCGTCGCCCTCGGCGAAGGTCTTATCGGCACCGCCGCCGAGCAGCGCACGCCCATTCTCGCCTCCGACATCCGCAAGGATGCGCGCTACGTAGCAGAGAACCCTGAAACGCGCTCTGAGCTCTCCGTGCCTCTGATCTACAAGGGCCGTGTCATCGGCGTCATCGATCTCGAACACACGCGCCTGAACTACTACAACGAAGACCATCAGCGCACGCTGTCCACTCTGGCCGCACAGGTCGCCGTTTCGATCGCCAACGCTCGTCTCTATCAACGCATCCACGAAGAAGAGCAGCGCATGGAGCGCGATCTCGAGATGGCACGCGAGGTACAGCAGCGGCTTCTTCCCGCCGCTCCGCCGCGCATGCATAACGTCGAGATTGCCGCCCAGTTCAATCCCGCGCGATCAATCGGCGGAGATCTCTATGACTTTCTCGACTACGGCCCGGGACTGGTTGCCGTTGCCATCGGCGATGTCAGCGGCAAAGCCGCACCCGCTGCGCTCTACGCCGCCCTGGTCAGTGGCATCCTGCGCTCGCTTACGCCCCAGCGGCTCACCCCGGCCGCGCTTCTCGCCGCTCTAAACGATCAATTACAGCAACGCAAACTCGATGCGCAGTACGTCACCATGCTTATCTGTCTCTGGGACGACAATGCCCGCACATTGACTCTCGCCAACGCCGGTTCAGTGCAGCCGCTTCACCTCTCCCGCAGCGCCGGAACCCTCACCAGCGCCATCAGCGTCCGCACCCTGCGCGCGGAGGGCTTCCCCCTCGGCTTGTTTCCTAACGTCACCTACGACGAGATCACCGTGCGCGCGAAACCCGGCGATCTCTTCGTCTTCTTCTCGGATGGAATCGTGGACGCCCAGAACCTGCATGGCGAGATGTACGGCACCGATCGTCTCTGCACCCTGCTCCAGCGTCATCCCTCTGCCGGCCGCTCCGCCGGATCCGCCATCGCTGCCATCCTCGAAGCAATCAGCATCTTCCAGGCAGGTTCTGAACACTTCGATGATGAGACGGTCATCACACTGCAGGTGAACTGATCGTCCCTCAATCAACGCACCCCACCCGCAAACAGCCGTCATCTCGACCGAAGCGCAGAGCGCGCAATGGAGATCCCGCATTCCGCTCGTTCAACACGAGCGAACCATCAAATACAAGACCGCCGGCAATCATCGAAGTCGACCGTTCTAAAATAGAGTCGACGATGTCCCCACAAACGCAGCGCATTCAATTCGCTCACGGCTTTAGAGGCTCTCTCACCCTCCCCGGCGACAAATCAATCTCCCACCGCTACGCCATGCTCGCCGGTCTGGCAGAGGGCACCTCGCATCTTTCGAACTTCTCCACGGGAGCCGACCCGCATTCGACCCTCGCCTGCATGGAAGCTCTCGGTGCGCAGGTCGTCAGAACCGAGGAGCGCACAGTTACGATCACTGGTGTGGGGGGAAGCTTCCGTCAACCCACCGCTCCCCTCGATTGTGGTAACTCCGGCTCCACCATGCGGATGCTCTCCGGCCTGATCGCTCCACACCCGCATACCTTCACTCTCATTGGCGACGCGTCGCTCTCGCAGCGGCCCATGGAGCGCATCCGCAAGCCACTCGAACAGTTCTTCGCCGGCGGCCAAGGCAGCATCAACCTTTCGGACGGCCACGCCCCCGTCGTGATCCATGGCGGACCTCTCAGCGGCATGTCCTTTGATGCTCTCATCCCCTCTGCCCAGGTAAAAACGGCCGTACTTTTCGCCGGCCTCCAGGCCACCGGCCTGACGACTCTGACCGAAAAAATCCGGACCCGAGATCATACCGAGCACGCCCTCCGTGCCTTTGGCGCCGCCCTCACCCGCTCCGGGGAGACTCTCAGCATCTCTGGTCCGCAGACCCTGCACGCTATCAACGCGACCGTCCCTGGAGACCTCTCTTCAGCGGCTTTTTTCCTATGTGCCGCTCTGCTCTTCCCCGACTCTCATCTGGTACTGGATGCCCTTGGCATGAACCCCACCCGCGCCGCCCTGCTCGATGTCGTGACTGCCCTCGGCGCGCGCATGAAGGTACTCAGCGTCGAGGAGCAGCATGGCGAGTTGATCGGCACGATCCAGGTCAACGCCGATCCCGTTCCGCGCTCACGCTCGCAGCAGCCTCTCGAGATCTCGGGCGCACTCACCGCGCAACTCATTGACGAACTCCCCATACTCGCCGCAATCGCGCCCTATACGGCCTCAGGCATTCGCGTTCGCGATGCGAAAGAACTTCGAGTGAAAGAGTCGGACCGCATCGATCTGATCGCCCGGAACCTCCGCGCCATGGGAGCCACTTTAACTGAAGTCGAGGACGGCCTTGACGTTCCCGGCAACCAGCGTCTGCATGGAGCTGAGATCGACGCCGGCGGAGACCATCGCATCGCCATGGCCTTCGCTGTCGCGGCTCTCCGCGCACACGGAGACTCTCTCATCCTCGGAGCGGAGCACGCCGCCGTCTCATTCCCCGAATTCTTCACGCATCTCAACACTCTCAGTCTCCGCTGAAATTAAAGTACTGTTGAACAACATCGGACAGCAGACAGTGTTTCTGCTGCCATAATCCTCTGACCGGACTGTCAAGCAAAGGATGCCTGGTATCTCCTCCGACGTGTCTCCTGATCCCGCATCGACCGCCATCCCGCCAGACTCGCGCGCGATCGTGCTGACGCAGGTTTCGGAGCTTGGTGGCGCGGAGCGAGCCTGCCTCGCTCTCTCGCGGTGGCTCTTCAAACAAGGCATCCCGAATCACTTCGTCACCTATCTCGACACGGCGGGCCTTGCCAGGGCCGCGTCTCATCCGGTCACCGTCATTCAGCTGCTGCCGTCCTTGAAGCCGCTGCCAAAGGTGCTCGCGCTGCGGAGCTACTTCGGCCGGCATAAGGGCGCTCCCCTGCCTCTTCTGTCCGGATACCAACCCGCGCTCCACGCCACCCTTGCCGGCCTTCGCGGCTTTCATTGCCTTATGCACGACACGCCCAGTCTCTTTTCCTCAAGCGATGAGACACGGTCTCTGCGCGGCCGGCTTCTCCGCTCCGTCTCTGATCACATCACCGCCTTTGGTCTTCGCTCCGGTGGTCGAACTATCGTGACCAGCGAGTATCTGCGCGAGGAGTGCCATCGTGTCTTCGGCGTCTCTGCCGCCATTGCTCGCATGGGCGGACTCGGCACCACCAAGGACTTCCGCCCGCGGCCTCCTCGTGAGGATCTACGCCTCTTTAGCGTCTCCCGTGTAGAGGCCAACAAACGTATCGACTGGATGCTGCGTGCCCTCGCTACCCTCGATCAACCACCGTTTGCCCTCTCACAAAAAGTCAACTGGCGGCTCGACGTCGCCGGACGGGGCAGTCAGCTGGAAACCATACGCGCTCTTGCCGCAGAGCTGGGCCTCGCAGATCGCGTCCATTTTCACGGGTTTGTCAGCGACGCGCACCTGGAGGAGCTTTACGGTCGGGCCGATCTCTTTCTTATGCCTGCGGTCCAGGGCTACGGCATCCCCGCCATCGAATCGCTGCAGCGTGGAATTCCTGTTCTACTCCATCGTGATTCAGGAGTCTCGGATATCCTGCTCCACACTCCCTGGGCCACCGTCTTTGCCGGTGGTGAAGACACCATGCTTCCGGCCTTGACGACTGCGATCCAGTCCGTTGCCGCGGGCCGCCATCTCCAGGCCGCTCTCCCAAATATCCCGAGTGAAGAGAGTTGGGCCGAAGAGATCGCCCGTCTCTGCCGGTGGGTCTAGTTCTCTTTCCTTGTCCGTCAGCAGGCAGCAGGCCGCGCTACATCTTGTAGCGGCCCATGTCGTCGTCGTTCAGTCCCTCAAGCCATTGCCGCATCTGCTCCGCCGTCCCACTCTGCATCGCGCCCGACGCCTGCTTGGACCGCTCCAGCACCTCGCGGCTCACATAGATCGGGCAGTCCCAGCGCAAGGCCAGCGCCAGCGCATCGGAGGGCCGCGCATCCACCGCCACACTCTCCCCTGCCTGCTCCATCCAGATCACGGCGTAGAACGTGTCGTTGCGCAGCTCCGTCACAACAACCTTATTTACCTCAGCGCCCAGCCCCAGTGTCACGTCACGCAGCAGATCATGTGTCATCGGCCGCGGCGTCGCCGTCTTCTCGAGTTCAAGCGCGATCGCGTTCGCCTCGTACATCCCCACCCAGATCGGCAACACGGCCTCGCTCTCCACATCTTTCAAGAGCACGATAGGCATATTCGTCACCGGGTCCATCATCAGTCCACGAATCTGTACCTCGATCTCTACCGTCTTCTGCCCCTCATCCTTCATACGCAGGCCTCCCCCACCAGGCTGTTAGGAAAGCTCTGCGTCACTCGAACTCTCACGTAGCTTCCGGTCGCCGGAAGGATCGCCTGCGTCGTTGTGAAGTTGACAGTCTTGTTCTGCGTCGATCGGCCGATCACCTGCCCGCGCTGACGGTTGTAGCCCTCCACCATCAGCTCCATCTCCTCGCCCACATGCCGCTCGTAGTTGGTCCGCTGAATCTCTCGCTGACGATCGAGCAGCACCTGCAGCCGTGCCGCTTTGACCTCGTCCGAAAGTGAATCTGCCATCCCGATAGCCGGCGTGTTCGGCCGCGGCGAGTACTTGAAGGCAAAGATGGCATCGTAGCCCACCTCCTCAAGCAGCGTTGCCGTCTGCTCCAGGTCCTCCTCCGTCTCCCCTGGAAATCCCACGATGATGTCCGACGTAAGACTGATCGACCTCTTCGCTGCCTTGATCCAGCTGATCCGTTCGAGATACCAGTCTCGCGTGTACTCCCGGTTCATCGCCTTCAGCACCGCCGTCGATCCGCTTTGCACCGGCAGGTGCACGTGATCGCAGAGCGCCGGAACAGCGTCAATCGCCTCGACGATGTCTCTGGTAAAGTCGCGCGGATGCGATGTCGTAAACCGCACCCGTCGGATGCCCGTCAGCTGCCCAATCGCCGCCAGCAGCTCCGCAAAGCTCATCCGGCCGCTCGGGTCCTTATACGAGTTGACGTTCTGTCCCAGCAGCTGAATCTCCGTGAATCCCGCATCGGCCATCCGGCGGGCCTCGTCCAGCACGCTCTTCGCCGTGCGGCTTCGCTCTTTGCCGCGCGTGTAGGGCACCACGCAGTACGCACAGAACTTGTCGCACCCTTCGATGATCGTGATGTATCCGCGATGCGGGTTGGTCCGCGCCACAAACTCCGTCTCAAACGCCGCATCCGTCTGCCGGTCGTCAAGCCCGGTAATCCGCTGCTCGCCATTCTCCAGCCGCGACAGCATCTCCGGCAGGTTGCGGTAGCTGGCCGATCCGGACACCAGCGACACATACGGCGCCTTTTCAAAGATCCGCGTGCCTTCCTGCTGCGCCACGCACCCCAGCACCGCGAACTTCTTCCCTTCTCCCTGCAGCCTCTTGTACTCATTCAGCCGGTGAAATACCTTCTGCTCCGCCTTGTCGCGGATCGAGCACGTGTTGTACAGGATTAACCCCGCATCCGCCTCGTCATCCACCCGCGCATAGCCGTGCTGCTCCAGCGTTCCGATCACCTTCTCGGAGTCATGCGCATTCATCTGGCAGCCGAAGGTCTCGATGTAAAAGGTTTTACTCACATCTTAAGTATAGTCGCCGAAGTATCGCCTGCCCGGCAGCTCCGCTTCTTCCCTCCTCACTCCCGAAGCCGCGCCAAAGGCGGGTGCCCCATGTATATGACAGCTGCATCGTCATGCGTGGGTCGGTCGACCGCGGGTCAATTCCCTCCGCAACGGAGCTCCAGTTCGACTACCCACGCGCTGCCTAACTAGGACCGACCACCCCGCCACTCACCGCACTTCCCTTCCTTATATAAATCCGGTAAGCCGCCGCCTCCCCCGCATATCGCTGCGGAAACGAGTCACCCTCGGCAGGAAAACTCCGCGTCTCCAGCAGCACGTAGCGCGCATTCAGATACTGCTTGAACTCCGGCCACGCATCCAGCTTGTGAAAGCTGTTCGGCCGTTGAAACCACTCGTTCGTCACTACCAGCACATCCGCCGGATCGCGCGCGGCCTCCGCCCAGAACTTCTCCCTGTAGTACGTCGACCCCGCGCCTGCCTCCGGAAAGAAAAGCAGCAAGTCGCCGGTAAACCCTGTGTTCTCCACCAGCCGCAGATGATAGAGCGCGTTCAGGCACCCAAACACCAGATCAAAGCACTGCACACGCCCCTGCAACTGCTGCGTCCCCAACCTCTCGAGATCGCCCTGCAAGGCATCCGTCAGCCCGCTCCGTGCCGGAATCGCATGGATCTTCTCGACGTAGTGCGGCAGAAACACCAGCAGCGTTGCCGCCAGACCGCCGCATGCCAGCAGCCGTGGCCACCCCCTCCCGGCAAGCCCCTGCATTAGTTCAATCCCCAGCAGGAGCAGGATCAGCGCGTCAAACACATACTTGTGGTGCAGAAATCCCTTGCCCTGCAGGACGTACGACAGCAGCCCGCAGCCCACTCCCAGCAGCAGGGCCCACCGCTCCCAGTCCCGTTCCCAGCCGCGATGGACGATCGCCAGCGGAACCCCGACCACCAGTACCAACCCGAGCACCGTATCCGGCAGTGCCTTCCTGAGCAGCTCGCCGTACCCCGGCTGACCAAGCGCCACATACGCCGGCGTCACCACGCGCAACACAAACCAGAACTGCCGGAAGGCATGATGCCACGCCAGGAAGCTCGCATTGATCGCCGCGATTGCCGCAAAGCCCGCAACGCCCCAGCCTAGGTACGGCTTCACAGAGGCAGCGCGCCGAGAAAGACATATGCAGCCAAGCGCCAGCAATGCCACAGCCATGAACGAGAACGTTGGCTTCATCGAGGCTGCCGTCGCCGTAAGGAACCCATACGGCAGAAGAAGCGCAGGGGTTTTGCTCCGTACAGACGCAAACAAACACGCGTACCCGCCCAGAAAGAGAGCCGTCACCACCAACTCCCGCTCCACAGAGAAGTTTGGCCCCTGCGATCCGTACAGGAGCAGGAAAAAGCCGCCGGCAAAGACCCCGGCCAGCCAGTCCCGGCGCCGCGTGATCTCCACCATCGCCAGCGTGATCGCAGTCAGGAGAAAGAAGTCAAATATCCTCCATCCCAGATCGCCCGCTCCGAACAAACGCATCGCCGCGCCCTCGACCATATACGTGACCGGAAAATTATTATCGGTGATGTCGCGGTACGGCTCCTTGCCGTGCTGCATCAGGAAGTCCACGGTATGCATGACGGGCGCGTCACACAGCAGCGGCCAGTGCCAAGATGCGACGACAAAGTATCCCGCACCCGCCATCAGTCCAAGCACAAGCAGACCCCGCAACCATCGCGTCAGCAAATCCATCCTAAAAACGTGCAAAGGATATCCTCTGTCAAGTGCTAACCGCGCTCTTGACACCTCTTCAAGGGCCCGACGTGAGCCAACGAAGTCATCACTTGTAGGAAGGATTTTGGTAGCGTTATCGGGGCTCGAACCCGAACTCTTCGCCTTGAGAGGGCGACGTGTTAACCAGTTACACCATAACGCCACACATCGGCGGAGGCCCAGTCTCCTGCGCTCTCCACCTGCAAAGTATAGCAGCGACTCTCGCCGCAGTACACCCGTCAGCCGGGACAGATACAAGTCCTCCGATTCCTTGGAGCACCCTAGGCGATCACGTAGTGCGCAGGTTCCGCAAAGATCCGTCTAAGCCGTCTATCCCCGCTTCCGCAGAAAGCTGCCTTCATCGCTGCTTCAAGCACTTCCCTTACAACCCGAGCTTCTTGACCTCGTCGTTGTAGTACTTGCGGTACAGGATGTCCCACTCCTGTGAACCCTCAAGAATGATCTTCCGCTGCGAGGCGATCTTTTGCCGTGCCGCTGCATCGATCTTGGTCTCTTCCATCAACAGCTTCTCAAGAGCCTTGCGGGCCTCCTGCCGGATCGTATTCCGGTCTTCCTTGAAGTCGACCTCGTCGATCTCCGCAAGCGTATCAGCCACCGTATGCGCCAGCTTGTTCAACTTGTCGCGCGAGATCCTCACAGCACCGCCTTGTACTGCGCCACCAGCTTCATCTTGACCTTCTTGAACATCTCCGGGTAACTCACGCCACCCTTGTTCATGTCATCCTGGATCGCCTCCAGGATCACCCGCACCTCATCATTGATGCGGTCCTCAAGAGAAAGCTCATCGATCATCGCCTGACCCACACGCTGCTCTATCACTGCCGACTTGCCGGTCTCGATCGTCTTGGCAGCAAGGAGCTGCTTCACCGTCTGTCGCGCGAGATACCCAACATAATCCTTCGAAAAAATCATGACTGTATGGAGAGACTCGGATCGGGTAAAGCTGTATAGGGGTGCGACGGAAGCCGCACACACGTTCCAGGCGTTGAGAGCACGGCCCGAGAGGTCCTCTGCGCACCCCGCCGGGATCAAACCGGTGATTCTTTAGAGCTTGACTATACCATGCGTCCAAGACGCAACCTCATCCTGCATGCCTGGACCGGCAGCAAGCAACCTCGCTCGCTTTCTGCGAAGATAAAGAAGCATGGCAACGGATAATCTGCTTTCCCTTAAAGACGACATGATCGCGTTCATCGCCGGACACGGCATGCGGCGCATGCCCGCGTATGTCTCTGAAGACGTACCCAGCATCCTCTTCGAAGAGGAAACCCCGGATAGCTGGAAGGATTTCGTGGAACACGCAAAGGCGACTGATGCTGCCTTCATCACCATGAGCGAAGTCATCCTCGAGAAAGCAGATCTGGCTATCCTGCTCGAGCAGATCCGCGAGCAGAACTTTCCCGACGATACGGTGCCCGACCTCGACGACGCCGAGTACCTCGTCCGGCACGTCGGCAAGACCGGCTACCTGCAGCTCGGCTTCGCCCACCAGGGCGTCATGTTCCTCTTTGAGACCGCCACCGAGTGGTATGACAACTTCCAGAACCTGATGGAAACCGTCGCCGAGCTTGGCGGTATCGTCGTCGACGACACCGACGACGACTAACCCCAACTCCATAATTCTGAGCGCAGCGACTAGCCCAAGCTCTTATCGTCCTGAGCGCAGCGAAGGACCCGCTTCCGTCCTGCTCCGCTGCGCGCCGGGGCAGACCTCCTCCGCCCGCCCTGCCGGACGTACCTCTCACCCGCCGAGATAGCCTCCTTGTCCGTCCCGCAAGAGCCCACCGCACGCCCTGTCGCCACGTCCTCGCGCAACACGGACTGGCAGCTTCTGGAAGCTCCGGCAGAGCGCGTGTCCGCACTGCAGCATGCTCTCTCCTGCCCTCTGCCGATTGCGTACCTTCTCGCCACACGCGCTCTCGATCTACCCGACCTGAACACCTTCTTTGAGCCGCATCTCAGCCACCTGCACTCACCAGGTCTCCTTCTCGGCATAGAACAGGCTATTCGGCGCATTCAGCACGCCGTCTCCGCCTCGGAGCCCATCCTTATCTATGGCGACTACGATGTGGATGGCACCACCGCGACCGTACTGCTGAAGACCGCCATCGACCGTATGGTCACGGCCCGCGTCTCTCCCGCAGGCGCCGCCTCGCTCGTCACCTGGCACGTTCCACATCGCATTCGCGAAGGCTACGGCATGCGCTCTGGTCGCCTCGCAGAGGCCGCCGCCGCGGGCATCCGGCTCGTCATCTCGGTGGACACCGGTACGCGCGCGTTTGCCGCCGCCGAGGAGGCAATAGCGCTCGGTCTCGACCTCATCATCACCGATCACCATCTCCCGGACAGCACCGCCGGCGTTCCGGAAGCAGTCGCCGTCATCAACCCCGCGCAGGCCAGCTGTACCTACCCGTTCAAGCATCTCTGCGGCGCAGCCGTCGCCTTCAAACTGGCGCACGCTCTGCTGCTCGCACATGCTGCCGCGCAGCCAGACCCCGCCGCCAGCCTTCACACCCTTAACACCCGCCTGCTGCCCTCCTTTCTTAAGCTCGTCGCCATCGCCACCATTGCAGACTCCGTTCCCCTGATCGGCGAAAACCGCATCATCGCCGCACTCGGCCTGCGCGAGCTCGCCAGCCCGGTTCAGCCCGGACTCCGCGCCCTCATGCAGGTCGCCTCCCTTCCCCTCGATAAGTCGCCCAGCGCCGCGGACGTCGGCTTCCGCCTCGGGCCGCGCATCAACGCCGCCGGCCGCATGGACATCGCCGACGACGTCATCGAGCTCTTCCTCACCCGCTCCACGGACCGCGCCCAGGAACTCGCCGCCAAGCTCAACGATCTCAACGAAGCCCGCCGTGCTACCGAACGCGAGGCCCTCGACGCCATCGAGCAGCACCTCCTCACCCTCCTCGAAAGCGACGGCTCCTTCCCCGCCGAATGCCTCATCCTCGATCACCCGGACTGGCACCGCGGCGTGCTCGGCATCCTTGCCTCCCGCGTCGTCGAGCGCACCGGCCGTCCCGCCCTCGTCCTCACCCATCAGGAGGGCGAAGCCCACGGCTCCGGCCGCTCCATCGCCGGCTTCCATCTCCTTGACTCCCTCACGGCCGCCCACACGCATGCCGACGGCCTCGCTCCCGAGCTGTTCACCCGCTTCGGCGGCCATGCGCATGCCGTCGGTCTCACACTCGCGTCCGATCGCCTGCCGCTGCTCCGCCAGCGCATGCGCGTCATCTCCAGATCGCTGCTTCCCCCACACTTCCTTGCTCCATCGCTGTCCTGCGACGCGCAGATCTCGCCCAAAGATCTCACCCTCGATCTGGTCCAGTGGATTGATCGCTGTGCACCCTTCGGGAATGCCCATCCCGAGCCCGTCTTCCTGCTCGCCGGCATCTCCCTCCGCGAGGCTCCGCGCAGCATCAAAGAGCGGCATCTCTGTCTCTCGCTCAACGCTGCTCCAGGCCTTCCGCCGCTTCAGGCCCTCGCCTGGAGCCGCGCCACCGATTGGGTCGCCCACGCGCAGGCTCTCGCACTTACCGCCGGCACACGCGTTGATCTCGCCTGTCGCATCCGTGCTCGCTCCAGCCAGTGGTTCACCGGCATCGAGCTCGATGTGATCGGCCTCAGGCTTGCCTAAGTCGTTGCGCCGCACCCTTCTCTGCATCGTCTCTGGTGTTCTCGCGTCATATACTTGCCAAGACGCATGCCGGATCAACGCCCAAAACGCCTCTCCTCTACCCTCGTTCTCGTCCTTTCCCTCGTTGTAATCCTCATCGTTTTTGCCTTCATTCGCTCGTCGACGCGCGAGGTTGTGCCTGTCCGCGTCTCTCCGGCGACCCATGAAAATCTCGTCAGTACCGTCTCCACCAATGGCAAGGTTGAACCGGTGCATGAGTTCCAGGCACATGCTCCGACCGCAGGCGTGGTCGAGGACGTCTCCGTACAGGTCGGCCAGAAGGTAAAGGCCGGCGATCTCCTGCTGCGCCTGGATGCCGCCGATGCGACCGCTCGCCTCGCCGCAGCAAAGACTGCGCTTCGGGCTGTTGAAGGCGCGTTTGCCTCCGTAAACCAGGGCGGAAGTCAGGATGAGCGCATCCTGACCTCTGGCGAACTGGCGCGGGCACAGCAAAGCCAGCGACAGGCAATCGCGGATGTGGCGACTCTCAAGCAGCTCCAGGCAAAGGGCGCCGCCTCCGTCAGCGAAGTCACATCGGCACAGGGCCGGCTGGACGCTGCGGAGGGCGCACTGAAGACAGCGGCCCTACGCAGTGGCCCGGGCCGTTTTGATGCTCTGGATCGATCCCACGCAGCCGCACAACTCCTCGATGCGCGGGCAGCCGTCAACGCCGCGCAGGTAGCCTACGACAAGTCTGTCGTCCGCGCGCCCTTTCCCGGGACCGTCTACTCCATCGCCGTCAATCCCTACGACTTCGTTCCCGGCGGCGAAGATCTGCTCGATCTCGCGGATCTCACCAAGATCCGGATCACCGCCTACTTCGACGAGCCCGAGATCGGCAACCTCGCCATCGGCCAGCCCGTCAAGATCGTATGGGAGGCCAAACCGGATCACGTCTGGCATGGACACGTTGACGTCGCCCCCACAACCATCATCGCCTACAACACCCGCAACGTCGGTGAGGCCATGATCACTGTCGATGATGCCCAGGGCGATCTTCTTCCCAACACCAACGTCACTGTCACTGTCACCACCAGGCAGCGATTTAACGTCCTCAGCGTCCCCCGCGAAGCTCTTCACACCGAGGGCCTGACCAGCTTCGTCTACCGTGTCATCAACCACCGTCTGCAGCGCACAGTGGTGCAGGTCGGCACGCAGAACAACACCCGTGTTGAGATCACCGGTGGTCTCTCCGAAAAGGACATCGTCGCTCTGAATGCCACCAGCAATCGCGATCTCACCAATGGGCTTGAGATTAAGTCAGTCGAATGATCAGACGCGACCCGCAGGTACGATAGTCAAAGCCCGACTCATGACCCCTCGCCGCCTCGTCTCACCTCTTCGGTCTTCGCTTCTCTCGCTTGCCGCGATCCTGCCGCTCCTCTCGGCACCGGCCGTCGCGCAGATCTCGCTTACCACTGCTGTTGATCTCGCCCTGCGCAACAGCCCTCGCGTTCAGTCCGCCATCGCTGACGTCGCCCGTGCAAAAGCCGCCGTACAGGAACAGCGTGATGTCTACATCCCAAACCTCACTGTCGGCGGCACGGGGTACGGTAGAGGCTACGGCTATCCAACCGGCACCCCGACCCTGATCAATGCTCAATCTTCCTCGCTGGTCTTTAACTACTCCCAGCATGACTACATCCGCGCCGTCCGGGCCGGCTACGACGCAGCGAATTTCACCTTGCTCGAGACCCGACAGACCATCGCCGAGGACGTCGCCAACACCTATCTCGCGCTCGAACATGACTCCGCCCGCAGAGCCACCCTCGCCGAGCAGCAGACCTTCGCTGACCGGCTCGTCGCCATCGTGCAGGCTCGTCTCGATGCAGGCCAGGACTCACCCAGCGGGCTCACCAGCGCACAGCTCACCGCCGCCCAGATCCGCCTTGCTGTTCTTCGCACGGAGGACGACCTTGCCGTGGACGCAGCTCACCTCTCACTGCTGACCAGCATCCCTGCACAGGACGTCACCGTAGCTCCGGGCTCCATGCCGGCCATCGCGGCCGCGGATCCAACACAGGCCACCCTCAGCGCCGCAACCACACCTGGCATCGATGCGGCCTATGCCGTGGCTCGATCCAAGCGTCAACTCGCCCTTGGCGACGCTCGCTATCTTTACCGTCCACAGGTCAGCTTCGGCGCGCAATACAGCCGCTACAGCACGATCCAGAACACCAATTTTGAGGAGTACTTCGGACGGCGAGATGCCTTTGGCAACCTGCTCCGATTCCAACAGGACACCTTCGGCCTCGGCGTTCAGCTCTCCATCCCCATCCTCGACTATGGACACCGCGCCAAGGCCCGCGAGTCCGCCGCCGACGCCACCCGCGCCGAGCACGATGCCGACGTGCAGCGCAACCTCTTCACCGAAGGCCGCCTCCGCCTCCGGCGCTCCATCCTCGAGCTCTCTGCGCGTGCCGAGATTGCGCGCCTCGATCAGCTCTTCGCTCAGCAGCAGCTCGAAATCCTCGCGATCCAGCTCAACGCTCCGTCCGCCGTCCCCCCTACCCCCAAGGAAGAGCAGAACGCCCATATCACCGAACGCGAAAAGTACCTCACCCTGCTCGACGCCCGGTTTCAGGCCCAGCAGGCGCGGATCAGCCTGCTGCGGCAGACCGGCGGCCTCGAGAGCTGGCTCCGCTCCCTCCTTGGCCAGACCCCGGCCACACTCTCCGCTCAACCATCCTCACCCGCAGCCGTCCAACCCTGAAGTCACTTCACTTCCATCACCAAGCTACCGTCCTGCGCAGAGCACCATCCTCTGAGTCATCATCCCGAGCGCAACAGCCAACCCCCTCCCGTTCGGACCACAGGAAGCCAACGACGGGGACTGCTGCGCGGCACCTCTAACCCGATCATCCTGTTGCGAAATGGTAAACTAAAGACCTCATGCCGCCTCTCAAGACACTGCTTCTGAATCCTCCCTCCTTTGAAAACTTCGATGGCGGCGCCAGCTCCCGCTGGCCTGCAACCCGCGAGATCGAGTCCTACTGGTATCCAGTCTGGCTCGCCTACCCCGCAGGCATGCTGGAAGGGTCAAAGCTGCTGGATGCACCGCCGCATCACGTCTCTGCCGACGAGACGATCGAGATGGCGAAGAGCTTCGAGTTCCTCGTGCTGTTCACTTCAACCGTAGGCTGGTCCGGCGACCACGCTCTCGCCCGCGCCATCAAGGCCGTCAATCCATCAATCAAGATCGCCTTTGTCGGCCCACCCGTCACCACCGATCCTGATCGCGCCCTCAATGAGTGCGAGGCCATCGACTTTGTAGCCCGCCGCGAGTTTGACTTCACCGTCGTTGAGTTCGCCAATCGCAAGCCGCTCCACGAGATCCTCGGCATCTCCTACAAGGACAGCAACGGCGTCATCCAGCACAATCCCGATCGCCCCCAGGTTGACGATCTCGACGCCATGCCCTGGGCCACCAAAATCTACCAGCGCGATATGGACGTTACAAAGTACAACGTTCCGTTTCTGCTCCACCCATACATCGCGCTTTACTCCACGCGGGGCTGCCCGGCACAGTGCACCTTCTGTCTCTGGCCTCAGACTCTCTCCGGCCACGCCTGGCGCAAGCGGTCAACGGATGACGTCGCAGCCGAGATGAAGTGGGCCCGCGACAACTTCCCCAACGTCAAGGAGTTCTTCTTCGACGACGACACCTTCAACATTCAGAAGGCCCGCACCGTCGAGCTCTGCGCCAAGCTCAAGCCTCTCGGCATCACTTGGTCCTGCACCTCGCGCGTCACCACTGATCGAGATACCCTCAAGGCCATGAAGGAGGCCGGCTGCCGCCTGCTGATCGTCGGCTTTGAGTCCGGTGATCCGCAGATCCTGAAAAACATCAAGAAGGGTGCCACCGTAGAGCGTGCCCGCGACTTCGTTAAGGATTGCCACGATCTCGGCCTCATCATTCATGCCGATTTCATCCTTGGGCTGCCCGGCGAGACCCGCGAGTCGATCCGCAACACCATCGATTTTGCCAAGACACTTGACTGCGAGACCATCCAGGTCTCCGTTGCGCATGCCTATCCCGGCACCGAGTTCTATGACTTCGCGCACAAGAATGGCTTCATCACCAACGAAAAGATGGAAGACGGCGGCGGCCACCAGATGGCACACATCGAGTACCCCGGCCTTCCCACCGAATACGTGATGGAGATGGTGCACAAGTTTTACGACGAGTACTACTTCCGCCCCAAGGCCGCCGCCCGCGTCGTCTGGAAGGCCATTGTCAACCGAGATGTCCCGCGCCTCTACGTCGAAGCCAAGGCCTTCATGAAGCTCCGCTCCCAACGCAATAAGGCAGCCCGTCTCAAAGCGGAAGAATCTGCCACGCGTCAGCAGGAATCCGTCAGCATGAATGCCTAACTTTCAGATAGCAGTCCAAAGGCGGCGCAGACCTCTGCGCCGCCTTTGTCGTCTCCCCATCCAAATGTTTGGACACATCGAAAGCCTGGCACCCGCAGCATCATGTCTCCTTTGTTGCATCCCGTAGGATCTGCTTCTCTACCGCAAGCCGAATCGCGTCTCGACCCTGGACTCTGCCGTTCTACCCTGCCCTTCTAGTGTCGTCCCGTAAGGTCTGGTTCTCTACTGAGAAGGACGGCGCCCTCCATCACCTCTCTTATCACCACAATATCTGTCATCCCGACCGCAGTGGAGGGATCTACTTAGTGACTGTTGCTAATTCGTTCATCCTTTCCGTTAAGAATCGCCATCGTTCCGCTATGGGACGGGAGCTGGCCGAATCCCACACGCAACCCGGTACACTTAGTCTCATGGCCAGCCATTGCATCGACCCGGCGACCCGCTCCCCCGACGCCTCGCCCAGCATGTCTGGTCCAGACCTAAGTGCAGCCTTTCGAAGATTTTGCACAGAATACGATGGGAGGGGGTAGATACCTTCCATGGCTCACACCCTCACTCCCGCTCGCTACCTCGTCCTCCTCGCCGTCATGCTCACGGCATCGGTCGGCGACACTCTGCTCTCGCACGGCATGGCCCAGGTAGGCCCCGTCTCTCTCTCCCACCTCGGCTTGCTCCTCCATGCGCTCGCAAACCCCTGGATCATCGCCGGCATTCTCTGCCTGCTCGGTTTCTTCGCCAGCTACCTCTCCGCCCTCTCCTGGGCAGACCTCACCTTCGTCCTCCCGTCCACCGCCTTCGGCTACATCATCGTCGCGCTCCTCGCCCACTTCTGGCAGCATGAGCACATCAGCCCCGCCCGCTGGGCCGGCATCCTCCTCATCGTCTGTGGCGTCGGCTTCGTCGCCAACGGCCCATCCCTCACCGAACATCCACCCGTAGCCCAGCCGCCCGGTGCCGCGCTAGACCCTCTCCTCGGCACCGAGCCGCTTGGGGCTGACCCGGTCGCGCCTCACCAGATCGGACCGCGAGCATGACCAGCGCTCCACACGTCGCGCTCACCAGTCCACTCCTCACCTGGACCACCATCGTCGCCGTAGCCGCCACTGCCGTCGCCGGAGACTGCCTCACCGCCGGTGCTATGCGCCGCATCGGCGACCTCGACGACATCCGCGCGCATTCCGGCCTCACTGGCGCCATCAAGGCTGTCATCTCGAGCCCGCTGTTTCTCGTCGGCGTCCTCTCGATGGCGCTCAGCTTCTTCACCCTACTCTTCACCCTTTCGCGCGTCGACGTCTCGCTCGCTGCCCCAGCCTCGGCCTCCCTTACCTTCATCGGCAACGCCGCCGCCGCCAAGCTCTTCCTCCACGAAAACGTAGATCGCCGCCGCTGGCTCGCCGCCCTCTTCGTCTGCGTCGGTGTCGCCCTTCTCGCCCGGTAACTATCGCCCCAGCCATCGCATCAACCCGCTCGCCGGCAGCTCCGCACTCATAAACCGCCCGCGGTCCCCCACCACCTCACCCGCGGCCAGCCGACCACTTCGCACCGCGCCCTCCATGGTCGACGGCCACTCCGTCCGCGTCCAGTCCCCCGCCACATACAACCCCTTCGACTCCGTCCGCTGCTCCGCCCGCCATCGGTCAAAGCCCGGCACCACACTGAACGTCGCCCGCGCCTCCTTCAGCACTGAGCTCTTCACCAGCCGCGCCTCCCGCACCTCCGGAAAGAACAGCGGCAGCTCTTCGAGAGCCGCCGCCAGAATCGCCTCGCGCCCCATCCCCAGCTCCGCAGATGAAGCCGAGATCACCAGTTCAAGATACGTTCCACGCTCCGCCGCCCACCGCCGGATCTTTGACTTCTGAAACATCCACTGGATCCGCGTATCCAGCAGCACCGCATGGTCCAGCGCCGTCACCTCGCGGTCGTACCACAGGTGCACCGTCGTTATGGGAGCCGGCACCACCTCCGCGGCAACCTCCCGCTCCACTGCAGCTTCTGCCTTGAAGCCATCCATCAGCCGCACCGCCACCCGTTGATCCGTCGCCAGCAGCACAGCCCGCATTCGGATCTGCTCACCATTACCCAGGCGCACACACCATCCCCCATCGCCATCCGAGCGCAGCGCGTCTACCTTCGTCTTCAGCCGAACTTCAGCACCCTTGCTCTCCGCCCAAGCCGCCACCGGCGCGAAGAACTCACTCAGCGGCCGCGCCGGAATCCCCAGCCGTCCCGCCTCCGCCGAGCGCAGAAAACTCTCATGAAACACCTTGCCCGCGTACTTCACCGAGCAGCGTTCAAAACCATCATTGAGCGCACCTACCACGACCGGCTCCCAGAAGTGCCGCACCGCCCGCTCCGTCTGCCCCGTCCGCTTCAGCCACGTCGCAAAGCTCTCTGTGTCGTCTGCCGGGTAGCCTCGAAGGAACTCCATGAGCCCCCGTGCGATCCCGACCTTGTCCCTCGCTGAAAGCATCGGCGCCCGCAGGAAACTCATCGTCTGGTGCAGCGGCGCCGGCAAGACACTCGGCTGCAGCACACTCGCCCGTCCGCCCGGCTCCAGAAACGTCAGTGCGTCATACCAGCGCAGCCAGTCTCCAGCCCCTGCCAATGTGATCAGATCGATCACATTGGTGCAGCATCCTAAGATGACGTGCTGAGAGTCGATCACCTCGCCTATCGTCGGGTGCTCATACGAATAGGCCCGTCCACCCAGGTACGGCCGCCACTCCAGCAACGTCACCGCGAGTCCAGCCTCAGCCAGCGCAGCCGTTGCAGCCATGCCCGCAAGACCTCCACCCACCACGACCACGTCACGATAGGTAGTCACCCCGCCACCCGATTTACGACCGCCATCGCCGCGCCCCACACCAAGATTGCTGCCTTCTCCCATCCCGGCACGCTCACCCGCTCACCGAAGACCTCCATCTTTGCTGCCGCAATACGGTTCAGCAGCCGGTGGTAGATCATCGTCAGCACCCACATGGCTGCCCGGCTGTCCCGATGCAGCAACGGAATCAGCTTCCTGGCAGATCCGTAGTAGCGCTCAGCTTGTACCCCCAGCGTTGCGAGCATAGCGCGCTCCTTCGGAGTCATGGGAGTTCCCTCCGCCAGGGTCAGTATTCGCGTGACAGGTACTTCAAACTCCACCATCGTCTCCTCTGGTATGTACAGCCGCCCGCGCTCGGCGTCCTCTCTCACATCGCGAAGAATATTGGTCAGCTGAAAGGCCACCCCGGTCTCCTCAGCAAAGCCTTCCGCCCGGGCATCCTCGTACCCAAAAATCCGAATACAGACCAGACCCACGACTGAAGCGACGAGATAGCAGTATCGGTACAGCTCATCAAAGGTTACAAACGTCTGAAGCCCATCTACGCCAGCATTCTGCGGCTCCAGATCCATGGTGACTCCTTCCACCAACTCCTCGAGAAGCTCTTGTGGAATGCTGAAGCGACGCTGAGCCTCTCTTAGAGCGATGAAGATGGCGGCATCCTCAGCATGCTCGATGCTCTCCGTCGAAGAGTTTCGCCAGCGGGCACCCCAATCCGCGATTCGTGTACGCCGCTCCGTAATCGAGAGCGTTTCATCGTCAGCAAGATCATCGGCCCGACGCATAAATGCGTAGACAGCGCACATTGCGTCGCTCTTTGCGCGCGGCAGAACCCGAAAGGCCCAATAGAAGTTCTTCGCCTCGCGCCGCGCCATTTGACGGCAAAAGGCGTATGCCTCCGTCGTCGTCACGCCCGCCGCACCTCACCCGTATTTGGAGTGATGGGCCTCAACCTGAACTTTTCAAGAAGCGCACCGACCAGCAACAGCAGCTTCTTGCGTCGTGTCACGACCGGCCTCCCGCGCAACGTGTCGTAGTCCTGCGCCACGATGCCGTCGAGGATTGCATCGCCGCCCTTGCGGAATAGATTGAGCGTCACTGCAAGCTCGTGATCCACGGTCGCTGGAAGTGTTCCGCCTTCCTGCAGCATTGCCCGCGTCCGCTCGACGAGAGTTTTCATCATCGCGCCGAACTCCGGTGTAAACACCCGCCCGGCAAGCTGCCCGTCGTCTACACGGAAACTCCGCATGTAGTCGCCGGGCAGATAGCGTCGGCCGCGATCTGCATCTTCCACCACATCCTGCCAGAAGTTCGCCAACTGGAGCGCAGTACACAAGGCATCAGACAACCTCGCTCTTTCCTCATCATGATAGCCGCAGACCAGCAGCACCAGCCGCCCGACCGGATTTGCGGAGAAGCGCGAATACTCCAGCAGCTCATCCCAGCTTTCATAGTGGGTAACGACCTGGTCCTGCCGGAAAGCCCGCAGCAGATCGGCGAACAGACCCTTCGGCAGATCGCACGCTGCGATCGTCTCATGCAGGGCGACAAAGACGGGGTGCCGACTCTGCTCGGGCGTGTCATAGCACTCGTCCAGCATTTCACTCCAGGTTGCAAGCAGACGTGTCGCGATCTCAGGCGTAGCCACCTCGTCGCCTAAGTCATCCGAAACCCGACAGTACGCGTAAACGCTCTCGAAGTGTGGCCGGACCCGCTCCGGCAGGAACCATGTCGCCACGTGAAAGTTTTCGTAGTGAGTAGTTGCCAGCTGACGGCACCAATGCCTCGCTTGCTCCAGGGTCGGCCGTTCCTCCGGAGTCTGGAGGTCCGGGGGTGCGCCCGCCAGCGCGTCACCGGCGATTCGTCCTGCGTGCGTCAGAGCGAGCTCACTCACGTCGATAGCAAACCTCCCGCCGGCAGCACAGCCGTTTTGATCTCAAGAGGCGGCATCTTCGTTCCCGCGGCCTCTGCCTCAACTCGCTGATCGTTCCGCATGACCATACAGCGAAAGAGCTCCGGAAGTTGTTCGAGACCGGATTGTCCGGTGATGTACTCCGCACAGCGGAAGCGGCCGTCACTGATCAAAGCAAATGCTCTCCGACATGCCAAGGGAGTGTGGTGGAAGCTGGCTTTAAGCGTGATGTCGCTGTAGTGCAGCCGGTTCGTATCAAGCGCGACGGTGGTTCCGAGAGGCGGCCCCCCAAAGAAGTTCACCACTCCGCCACGTCGTACCATCGCCACTGCCTGCTCCCACGTGGTCGGAGTCGCGACCGCCTCAACGGCGATGTCCATGCCGCGTCCACCCTCTGAGGCCGCTCGCACCGCGGCTACCACGTCGCTGCATACATCCGTACGGATGACCTCGCTTGCGCCAAAGAGCCGGGCCGCCGCCGCCTGCTCCGCCCGTTTCACAACCGCGGTCACCCGAACGCCATGAAGCTCTGCAACATGCATAAACATAAGTCCGATCGGTCCTGCGCCGATCACCACTAAATTGTCACCCTTCTGCGCTCCGGTCTCCTCCAGGCCTCGGACCACGCAGGCCAGCGGCTCCGTCAGCGCCGCGTGCGCGTAAGGAATGCCGTTGGGGATGAGCAAGGTATTCCTCTGAACAATGCGCGCCGGCACCCGCAAGTATTCCGCGTAAGCCCCATTGTTGAAGAGCAGATCCTCACAAAGGTTTTGCTGCCCCTTGCGGCACCAGAAACACCGGTCACAGGGCGCAGAGTTTAAGGCGACGACCCGGTCGCCCTCTCGGATACCCAAGACTCCAGAGCCAACCGCACTCACCATCCCTGCGACTTCATGGCCAAACGGGACCGGAGGCTTCAGCATCATGGCGTGGTACCCGCGACGGTACACCTTCAGGTCGGTACCACACGTCAGCGCCGCGCCCACCCGCAGAACCAACTCTCCAGCTGCAGGCTCAGGCACGTCGATCTGCTCCATGCGCAGATCTTCCTTGCCGTAAAGCACTGCTGCGGTCATCGTTCTTGCCATGGCTCTATCTTCTCACCAGGCACGAAGCTTGCGGCACTGCGAATTCTCCTGCTACGACATCATCAAGACAGGGAGCTACCTCCGTCTTTGCCTGTCGCGTGTACAGCCTGATCGGATGCTTGCCTCAAGGTAGAGTGAACCCAAACGCTCAGAGTCTCAGGAACAGCTTGCGACAATGTATTCCTGTTCGCATCTGATACCCTGAGCCGGAGAAACTATGCCCTTTGTTAGTCCTGAGGTGTTCGCGAAACAGGTTGTCGCCTCTATTCAGGGCTACGCCATCCTCTCCGGCCGCGCCGTTGGGAATCTTTTCACCCGTCCACGCTACTGGTCTGATATCTACACCCAGATGGACTCAATCGGCGTTGGGTCCATGCCGATCGTTGTTCTCACGGGCTTCTTTACCGGCTGTGTTCTTGCGCTGCAGTCTGCAACATCGCTCGAGCAGTTTGGCGCCGTTGGCATGACGGGCAATCTCGTCGCTCTTTCCATGGTGAAGGAACTCGGCCCTGTGCTTACCGGGCTTATGGTGTCGGGCCGGAACGCCTCAGGTATGGCCTCTGAGCTTGGCTCCATGAAGGTGACGGAGCAGATCGACGCGATGCGCGCGCTGGGCACAGATCCGTTGCGAAAGCTCGTCACTCCTCGCATCAGCGCCACCGTCTTCATGCTTTTCTTTCTGACGATCCTCTCTGACGCAGTGGGCATTGCGGGTGGAGCTCTTGTCTCTGTCTTTCTTCTCGGATTAAACGCGAGCGCCTACTTCCATAACTCCTACCGCTCGCTGGTCTATGCCGACGTCGTTCAGGGCATCACCAAGCCGCTCTTTTTCGGCTTCATTATCGCTTCGGTCGGGTGCTTCTACGGCATGAATACCAAGGGTGGAACTCAGGGTGTTGGAAAAGCAACGACCCAGGCCGTGGTCGTCTCCTCGGTGTTCATCATCGTCATCGACTTTCTTATCTCGCGCACCATGATCGGCATCTTCGGCCGCTGACCCTATGCCAGACGCTTCCGTAAACGACAAAGAGCAGATACTCCCGGTGAGTGGCGAAGATCCGCTCGTCGTCTTCAAGGGTGTGACGATTGGCTTTGAAGGTCGCATTGTCCTCGACGCTGTCTCTTTTACTGTGGAGCCAGGCGAGCAGCGTGTGATCTTCGGCCCTGCGGGTACCGGGAAGAGTGTTTTGCTCAAGCTCGTGAATGGTTTGCTGCGTCCCGACTCCGGCTCCATCAAGGTCTTTGGCCAATCGATCGAACATATGCGAGAGGTGGATCTTTTCAAGCTTCGCGCTCGTATCGGCATGGTCTTCCAGGAGTCCGCCCTCTTTGATTCCCTTACAGTCGAAGACAACGTCGCCTACCGGCTGCACGAGGATGGGGTCGCCTCAGAAGAGGCACACAGCCGCGCCCTACAGGCCTTGAAGTTCTCAGCGCTGGAGAACGCCGAGGCCAAGTTCCCGTCGGAGCTCTCGGGCGGCATGCGGCGCAGAGCCTCGATTGCCCGAGCCATCGTCACTGGCCCGGACTTGATCCTGTATGACTCGCCGACCGGCGGTCTCGACCCGATCACATCAACGACGATCATTGAGCTCATTGTGAAGCAGCGTGATATCTCACACACAACCTCGCTCCTGATCACACATCGACTGCAGGACGCGTTTACTTTGGCGACCCATCGCTTTGATACTGAGGCGAATGCCATGCAACTGATCGACAAAGCCACAAACAACGGCATCGATCGCCGAACAAAGTTCCTCATCCTCAATGAAGGGAAGGTCGTCTTCGATGGAACGACAGAGGAGCTGGTGAGCTCGAATGATCCATGGCTGAAACAGTATCTGTCGTGAGCCCTGGTTGTCTGGAGAGGCTACCTGGACGGCACGGAGGAAGCCGTTGCTGCAGGGAGTGTGTAAATCACCTCACCCGGCCGCGTGTAATGGAGCTCCTCTCGTGCCTGGTGCTCGATTGCGTTCGGATCGCTCTGCAAGCGCGCCACATGTCCGCGAAAGAACTCATTTTCCTGCGAGAGCCGAATCTGTTCGCGAGCCAGCTCCTTGGCCTCGTTCCGCTTATGCTCGTATACAGTCAAACCGTTCTGCCCGAAGACAACGTGGTAGGCCATGCTGATTGCCAGGACGCCCGCCACTCCGGTCGCAATCCGCCGCCATCCGAAGAGAGGGTGGCGCATAAAGCGGTGAAGACTGCGGGACGGCTGATTCAAGCTGGACCTTGCTGCAGGTGAGGGTGCGAGAGCCATGACTTTCTTAGTACATCGCCCGCCAGGAAAGTACGTCAAGTGTGTGTCTGGCAATACACAGACAGGAACCCACATCATCACCAGCGCGAGGAATAGTCGTAATTGCAACGTGCTCTACGCTCTCGCTCGGTGTCTCTTCCTGCACAGTCTCCAGCTTGTTATGATCGAGGGAGCATGTTAGTGCTCTTCTCCATTGCGATGATCTGCTTCTTCGCCCTGTTTGGGATGCTGATCGTGCTCTTACGTCAGGCAAAGGCTGAAGGATCTCTCCTGCGTACTCGAAATCTGCCGGATCGAGGTATATCCCGAAGCCGGCAGCCTGTTCCTACTTCAGATACGCATGCTCGTTTTGGCGTCTCGCAGTCGGGCCTTGATCTCACCTTGAGCAATCTTGTTCCGAGCAAACAGCCGGACTGGCGCTTCATGGTCCGGGAGGGTAGCCGCAATGATCGGTCTGACGCCTTCAGCCACCCTTCGAGAGGGTCTGCTAAGAAAGCTCCAGGAACCTTTGACTTCGGTGTTAGCCGACCTGACCGGGCTTACTCGAATAAGGATCTCGGCGATCTGACAGATCCTCTGTCGTCGCAGTCCAACATTGCCAGGCGCGCCTGAGAGACAGGCTGTTCGGCAGACTCTTTGTGGAGGTAACCTATGCCCGCACTAACACGCTCCGCTCATCTCTCCTCTGCTCTTCGGGCAGATCCAACGAGCTCCCAAGCCTGGCTTCGCCGTGCTCTGAGTGTGGTCTCGGCTACGGCGCTCCTTGCTCTCAGCGCGCATATCTCGGTCTCTCTGCCATTTACACCCATTCCTGTGACCCTGCAGACATTCGCCGTCCTCCTGATCGCGATGCTCTTCGGGCCCGTCTGGGGGAGTGTGACCATGCTGCTCTATCTCGCAGAAGGCGCTGTCGGTCTCCCGGTCTTTTCGCCGCATGGTCTGAGTGGTCTTCGGCAGCTGGTTGGACCGTCAGCTGGATATCTGCTGAGTTATCCCTTCGCGGCCCTGCTTGCCGGCTCTCTCTTCGCCGCGTTCCAACGATTCGTACCCACCTTCTTTGCCGCCGCGGCGGCGGCCTGTCTTGCTGACGCGATGATTCTCGTTGCCGGCTCTGCCTGGCTCAGCGTTGCGCTTCACCTTACACCGGCTCACGCGCTTCAGCTTGGCGCCACGCCGTTCCTTGCTGGTGAAGCCTTGAAAATGCTCTTTGTATCTCTTGCTCTTAGTGCGTTTCAGAAGGCCAGGCAGACCCCAACTCAGTAGTTTTAGCTGAAACAGGATCCAACTCAGCACGCTCCACAAACAATCGCAACACGAAAGCGACCATGTCCTTAGCAGAAGCTCTAACCGCTCGAGAGATCACCATCGCTCACAGCCCTGACTCCGATGATGCATTCATGTTTTACGGTCTTGCCACGAACAAGGTTCGGTATCCGGGGTATAAGTTTACTCACACCCTCACAGATATTGAGACGCTGAACCACAAGGCTATCAACGAAGCCTTCTACGACGTCACGGCGATCTCCTTCCACGCATATCCCTTCCTTCAGGAAAGCTATCAGTTGATGCCATGCGGCGGCAGTGTGGGTGAGGGCTACGGGCCCATGATCGTCTCCGTGCGAAAGATAGCGGATCAGGATCTTAAAAAGACCCGTATTGCAATTCCAGGGACTTTGACCACCGCCTATCTCACTCTCAAGCTCTGGTACCCCGAGGTGGAGACAGCCGTTGTTCCCTTCGATCAAATTATTCCTGCTGTTCTCGCAGGCGAGTTCGACGCCGGTCTGATCATTCATGAAGGTCAACTGACCTACGCCAAGGAAGGCCTTGTCAAGCTCCTTGATCTCGGCCAGTGGTGGCGCGAGCAGACAGGTATGGTACTGCCCCTGGGTGGGAATGCCATCCGTCGTTCTCTCGGTCGCGACGTTCAGCATATGGTCAACGATGCCCTTCGATCCAGCATTCAGCATGCTTTAGACAATCGTGAAGAAGCCCTCACCTACGCAATGCAGTTCGCTCGCACCCTCGACGCCGCTACGGCGAACCGGTTTGTCGGCATGTACGTGAACGAGTTGACCCTCGATTACGGCACCGGGGGCCGGGATGCAATCAGGAAGCTGCTCGCGATGGGGTACGAGCGCGGCGTTATTCCGATCAAGCCCGAGGTGGAGTTTGTCGACTGAAGCTTCCGCAACTCGTCTCTAAGACGAGTGACGCTGTGTTATCTTCAAAGAATCGCCGATGAGCGTTTCTAGTAGTCGACGTTTTAGGTCGCCTGCGAACAGATCCTTACTTTCGGACGCGTAGCTCAGTTGGTAGAGCATTCGACTCTTAATCGATAGGTCGTAGGTTCGATCCCTACCGCGTCCACCAGATCTTGGAAGACCTCCCGGGTGGGAGGTCTTCTGCCGTTAGTGCCTCGCTAAAATGTGAAGGTGATACCGGCGCGTAGATCCTGCAAGGCGCTGGCAAGGAGCGCTTGCTGCTTGGCAACGGTAGCACCCTCGTAGCCCTCACGAAGGATATTGTCGCCATCCACGGTAAGTGCAGTTCCAGGTGGCAGCAGGCGGGATGCCGGCAACGACTGACGCAGGTGAACACTCAGGTAGGGCGATGTTCTAGCCATATCGTAGGGTGCAACAACGCTGATCATTCTTGCTGGTTGCCAGCGATAAGATGCCGCGAGTTGCGTCCCGGTCCTCTTCATTTTGGCATTCACAGCGGCGAACAGCGCCTCTGAACGGTCCGTACCGAAGCCATCTCCAGAGTTCCCTGAGGCAATCGGCCGCAGAACTACACCTGTGCTGGTTTGGTACCCCGCCACGACTTCGAGTTCATCAGTCACAGGGTAGCTCAGTATGAGACCGCCCCCATCAGCTGTGTACCCGGGCCCAAACGTCCGGAAGCTCCCGTTGCTTGTATCAATCGTGAACTCACTTCCGGCTTCGGTCTGCGGCTTGTCCGGTCCGGTCAGGGCCGCTGTCGCCTGCCCGAGAAAGAGACCGGAGACTCCAGCCCTCGGCGACGTGTCTCGGTGGTAGACAATCTCAATCCTGCCGCGTTTGAGACTATGGCGGGCGGCAAGTTCGTGATGAGCTCCTGACTCGCTGAGCAGCCCTCTCTGCGTGCGAATCACAGTAGGAGCTGGAGCATCCCCGCTT
Organism: Acidobacteriaceae bacterium; assembly: GCA_903642235.1. Lineage (GTDB taxonomy): Bacteria > Acidobacteriota > Terriglobia > Terriglobales > Acidobacteriaceae > Edaphobacter. The sequence continues at coordinate 163,502 of CAHJWL010000003.1, forward strand.
CCCAAATCGTCGTACTGGGACATGCCTACGGCCGTCGCAAAGGAGTAGCTGGCCACCCATCCACGGCCGGTGTGTGCCTCGACGCGGAAGAAGGGATGACTCACCACAAGAGAGCTGCCCGCCCTCAGAAGCTGTGTCTCACTCCCGGCCTCCAATGCAAGCAGGTCGCCAAGCTGCAGCCGTTCTCCGGAGGCAAACTCTATCTCTTCGAATGAAGCTCCGGATGTGTCATGGATCTGAGGAAAGGTCCGGACACGACCGCTGAAGCGCCGCTTTCCGACCGCACTTTCACCCGTCTCCAGAACACTTGCCAGTGAAAGTGACGCAGCCGCAGAGCTTTCAGCAGATCTGCAGGAGGAGGCGCGCAAACTTCTCATGCGGGTCTGATTCTCGGTCCGTTGAGCGACAGAGAAGCGTCCACAATCTCCCGAAGCACCAAAGCCGCCCCGCTTCTGAGCAAAGGAAACGGCCGCGTGCGTCTCTATGCGCTGGCCCTCTTCCTCGCGGCTTCGCCCGCCTGCCTCTTGAGCGAGTCGGAGCAGTGGCCGGTTTGCCGGCGATCGAAGCGTCCACTTCCAGTCGTCCAGTTCTCCTGCCGCGTCGGGGTGACTGGACGCCATCCAGGCAGCTTCATCCAGCAGCCCGGTCATAGTCAGGTTCACTATCGATCGATGACCCGCTGCAAGCCGCAGGTGTCGTTGCAGGCTGGGTACATACAGCGTGGCGCTCGCTCGCAGTTGATAGATCCCCGGCAGCACGTCTTTGATCTGGTAGCGCCCCTGGAGGTCTGTCAGCGCGGTCGCAACCACCGGCCCGAAGAGCTCAACTGTCACACCCATCTGGGGCGTTCCATGCGTGTCGCGTACTACTCCCGATAGCCTGGCGTCGCTCTGGGCAACAGCAAATCCACACAAGCCGCACAGAGAAAGTGACAGCACAACCGCGATTTTTACCGTTCGAAACAGCACAGAGTCACCCGTGCGTCGTTGGCCTTGCTCCAAAGAGGAGCCTCCGAAAACGCTCATGATGGAGGTAAAAATCTGCCTGTTGCGATTACCACATTTAGAGATCCGTGGAACCGTCGCGAAACCTCAGGCAGTACCTAATCCACTACGAAAGGCGCAGACTCTGCGATCTGCTGCTTTGAGACACCATCATTGACCTTGATCGTAACCTGATACTTCCCAGGAGAGAGGCTGGCAAGCGGTACACTCCGCTCAAGAGTCACCTGATCCGCATTCGGACTGATCTTGGAGGTCAGTTCCTGTGTATCAAGAAGAAGCTTGTTCGTCGCCATGTCAACGATCTGGTATTCGACCGTAGCCGCATTCTGCTTGCTCTTCTCGTCGATCCCAAGATTGTAGACCTGCATCCAGAAGTTCAAGCTCTGGGCACGATGAAAGGTGACCGGAGCCGCACCACCGGCAGGGACGCGCGGGCGGATGCGTGTGTTCCCAATAACAAAGTTTCCCGCTCCAATGTCTTTTGAGGGCACGCGCTCCATCTGATCGGCCAGAATCAGCGATGAGGCGGAAAGCTTGTCGTCATCGTACTTCGGTACGTTGACGCTTCGTCTCCACGTTCCGACATGGTCCGGCGCATTGACGTCCTTGATAACAATATCCACCTTATACAGACCGGGGCGCATCGGCAGAGACTTCCACCACACTGAGACATTGTTCTGCGTGCGAGCGAGAAGCTCGCTGGGCACCTGAACGTTGACGGTATCTTCAAAGGTCTGCACAGCACGATGATTGAGGTTTGAAACTCGTCCAAGAATATTGACCGTGCCGATCGCGACACCCTCTTTGTTCGAAAAGGTGATATCCCGGTTTCGGATCTGCAATGTCAGCGGAACCAGCACAGTATCGTTCGTCACCTTGACGTAATCGGTGCGCACATCGAAGAGAAAAGGCGGTCCCGTCAAAACCTTTGAGGTAGCCATGAACGCCTCAAGATCTTTGAACTTGATCTGGGGCGCTCCCATCAGTTTGGAGAAAGTATTCAGGCGATCAAACTGCTTGCTCTGGTTTGACTGGCTCATAGGCCCGGCGCCCAGCTGCTCCAGACCGCCTCCAGAGAATCGGTCGGCCTGCTTTGCCTGCCCGGTCTGCTCATAGAGAGTCTGGCCGGCACCCGGTGTGTGTTTGAGAGCGTCCTTCTCTGAGCGATCGAGTGTCATGTGGTAGTCGCCGCACATGCAGGTGTCGACAAACTCTACATCAATATTATCACCGATGCCTTCGATGTAGCGGTAATGCCAGGTCTCGAAGGGGAAGGTTGAGGTGCTGCCGCCTCCCTCCTCCATGGGCCGTTCATAGTTCCCACCGCTGGGGTGAGAGTCAATGCTGTCCGGCTTGCCATAGGCGATATAGATGTGACCGCGATCTGTCTTCCAGCCTGGTTTTCCTGCCGCAAAATGCTCGTTGGAGTAGGCAATGCGTGCGTAGTGTTCCTCGCGATATTCGTTGTCAGGCGAGTCTGGATTTGGATTGCGGCGAAGCCAGAAGTTCTCAATAAATTGGTCGCGTTCCTCATCATTGCCAAGAGCCTTGAACGCCTGCATCTCCTGATCCGTGATGATCCATCGCACGTCTTGATCCAGCCAGGTCTTGTAGCTGCCTTTAAGCTCCTGCTTCAGGCTCTTCTGCTGCTGAATGCGCTCTTTATCGCTCAATCGCCGCTTCAGCGGATCAGGCTTCTCTTCCTGAACAGGAGCCTTCGTCACGGCATCAGGCGTCGCGCTCTCTTGGGCTACGGCTTGCGGCATTCTTACCTGCAGAAAACCCAGCGCACAAAGCGCAAAAGCGACGGTACGGCCCTGATTCCATTTCATCCGAAGGTGCTCCCTGGTAACGCCATCATTCTACGGTGACAAAGGCCTGCGGACAAGGGGCCGCCATTGATGACAGAGTTTGCAGTTGGGCTGTATATAATCTGGTTCGAATCCCGCAGGCATCAAAGATGCGGGACGGCTTGAATCTAAAGGAACTATCGCCTCTTCTGCCCGGTCCGAAATGGAATACGCCAGAACACTATGACTCTTAAGAAAACACTCCTTATCGTCGGCCTGCTGGTTCTCGCTGGTCTCATCGGCTTTGGCATCGTTCAGCACAACAAGGCTGGTACGGTCAAAGTGACGACCGGTAAAGTCGTCCGGCAGGATCTCGTCGCGATGGTGAGTGGTACCGGACAGATCAAGCCGAAGACTTATGTCAACGTCGGAGCCACTGCCTTCGGGCGAATCACCCGGCTCGACGTCAAAGAAGGGGATCACGTCAAGCAGGGTACGGTGCTGGCGACGATCGAAAACGTACAGCCTTCTGCCACGGTCGCGGCTCAGCAGGCAACCATCGCGTCGTCAAAGACCGACGTCCTTTCAAATGTCGCAGCAGAGAAGACGGCTGCAGCGAATGTGCAGCAGGCCAAGGCAGATCTCGAGCAGAAGCAACTGGACTACACCCGGGCGCACTCGTTGTACGACGAACGATTGATCTCGAAGCAGGACTTCGACGCGAAGCAAGCCGCTTTTGACATGGCGACGGCGACGCTCGCACAGCGCCAGGCGGCTGAGAATCAAACTCAGGCACAGACGCTCTCGGCGCGAGCGCATGTGAATCAAACGGTGGCCAGCCAACGGGCGAACTACGACGCGCTGGATAAAACTGTGAGCCGTGCACCCTTTAACGGCCTGGTCACGAATGTCCCGGTTCGTGAGGGCGAGACCGTCGTCGTCGGCATTCAGAATGCCGAAGGCTCTACACTCATGACCCTCGCTGACATGTCCGTCATCACGGCCGAAGTCAAAGTGGATGAGACCGACATCGTCAACGTTCGGCTCGGCCAGCCCGCAGAAGTCAGCGTTGATGCGCTTCCTGGTAAGACCTTCAAGGGTCATGTGACCGAAGTCGGCGACCAGGCTCTTTTGCGGACCACCGGCATCGCGACCAGCCAGAGCACGACGGGAACAGAAGAGGCCAAGGATTTCAAGGTTGTTGTCACGCTGGACGACAGCTCCGACCAGTTACGGCCCGGTCTCTCCGCGACCGCAAAGATCACCACGGCACATCGGACGAACGTTCTCACAATCCCAATCCAGGCGCTGGTAGAGAGAGACCCGGATGCCGAGAAAGTCTTCGCAGCGAATGGCGGCAAGCCAAAGCCCGGAACTGTAGAAGCATCGATGTCAGCGAGACCGAAGACCGTCCAGGGCATCTACCGCCTCACGACGGACCGGAAGAAAGCGCACGCTGACTTCATTCCAGTCTCAACCGGCATCACCGGCGCCACAGAGATTGAAGTTCTCAGCGGCTTACAACCGGATGAGGAGATTGTGACTGGAGCGTACAAGATCCTGCGCGGTCTGAAGAGCGGTACCATGGTGAAGCCTGACAATACTCCTGAAGCGGCTCCGCCAACCGAGTAAGGGTGGAATCAAGAGTCGGGAACTAAGGGGCCAGGTCTCGCGTACATGGACTTGTGTCGTGATGGGAGATAACGCGGAATGATCTCGGAACTTGCATCGACTCTTGAAGACCAGCCTGCAAAGGGACCGCTTCCTGGCGACATCATCGTTACGGATAACCTTTGGAAGACCTACTCCATGGGCGACCAGGAGGTACATGCGCTGCGGGGAGTAAACCTGCGCATCCGTCAGAATGAGTATGTCGCCATCATGGGTCCATCGGGTTCCGGTAAGTCCACTCTGATGAACCTGATCGGCTGTCTGGACTCGCCGTCGCAGGGCCGCTACTGGCTGAATGGTCACGATGTCTCCGAGCTGAATGATGATGAATTGGCGCGCATCCGCAACAAGGAGATTGGCTTTGTCTTCCAGACCTTCAATCTCCTGGCACGAGCCACATCTCTCCATAATGTCGAGCTGCCGTTGATCTACAACGGCACCCCTGCGACGGAGCGGACCGCGCGGGCCAAGGCTGTGCTCGAATCGGTCAATCTTGGAACGCGCATGATGCACAAGCCGAACGAGCTCTCGGGCGGCCAGCGCCAGCGTGTCGCCATCGCCCGCGCCCTGGTGAACCGGCCCTCGATCATTCTGGCCGACGAACCAACAGGCAATCTGGACTCGAAGACTGGAGAAGAGATCATGGCGCTCTTTGACGATCTCCACGCGAAAGGCAACACCATCGTTCTCGTCACGCATGAACCTGACATCGCGGAGTTTGCAGACCGTATCGTGACCATACGCGACGGAGTCATTGCGAGCGATCACGCGTCCAGCCGCCGCCGATAGCTGTCTCGGCACTCTACATCCTTCGTGCAGCGAGCGAACGAGACGACCGTCTAAGATGTATCTATGGCTTCGTTTGCTCGATTTGGCTGTCTGTGGCTCCTGCTGTGCTCCTGCCTTGGCCTCTCCGCTTCTGCGGTAGATACAGCACGCTTTGACCTGAGCGGCCCTAAAATTGACGTCCGCGTTACGCGGGATGGGAGATCCCTGCCGATTGCGGCTGTGCCGAATCTTCTTGAAGCGGATCATCTCTGGTTGCATGCCGATCTGCCGGAGACGCAGTCAGTGAAGTACCTGCTGGTTGCTGTGTTCCTACGCGGCACTACCAACCCGCCGCCTGAAAACTGGATCGTCAAGATTCAGACCTGGGACAAAAAGATTAAAGCCGAGGGAGCTGAAGTGGTTGTTCCACCAGGAGCGCAGCAGGTGCTGCTGCTTCTGGCGCCGGAGACGGGCGGAGACATCAGCGCACTCCGATCTGCGATCCGCGCCCGGCCAGGTGTCTTCGTACGTGCCTCTCAGGACCTGAATGAGGCAGGCTTCGAGCAGGCCCGGATCGAGAAGTACCTGGACCAGATGCGTCAGGTTCCGCCGACGGACACTAAGGCGATCGCGGTGCATTCTGATCTGCTGGCGCGGACCCTGAACCTCAAGCCCAACCCGGACTGCTTCAAGCGGCTCGTTGACGCGCAGTACAACTGCCTGACACAGAGCGGAACGCAGAGCCTTCTGGATGACGGACATGGTCAGTCGATCGTCAACACCCTCACCAGTGGAGCAAGTTCCGACCTGATTAACTCGGCAAGCACGACACAGATGGCCGGCGGAGGCATGTATAGCGCCTACGTCGGATCCATCGTTGATGTCGTGCGCATCATGAGCAATCTCCACACGGCGCATTACTCCTATATTCCCGCAATTGCATTTCCGCAGAACGAATCTCTTAATCTGCGGCTGAATACGCCACCCTCTTTCGAGAATCCTAAGTCGGTCATCGTCATTGGTCTTCCTGCCGTACAGAAAGCGCCGCCGCCTCTGCTGCGGGCGTCTGACCCCAAACACGTCACCTGTCTTCTGCGATCCGATGTCACCCTTCCGGTAGAAGGCGCTCCTCTCGTCTTTTCCACCTCGTTCGCGCACGATCTGGTTCTCAATCGGGAGCAACTCACACACGGGTCGGATCTGGTCCTCACACCGGATGCCTTCCAGGGTGGGCTGGTGGTGCATCCTGCACCGGCTGCACGCCATCCCCTGCCCGCAACGACAAACGCTGCCTCTGCTCCAGGGAGCATTACCGCATCGGCCTTATCAGCTGCAGCAATCGCGGGAACCCCTCCCGTTGAGCCATCCACCGAAGGCACGGCAACCGTAACCGGCCAATGGGGCTTCGATACGTTCTCGGGCCCTACCCTCCCCGTGCAGAGTGCGGCGGGCAGCGGGTGGAAGCTTACGGCGTCCGACGATCACATCATCCTTGGAGAGAAGAACCACCTGCTCCTTTCCTCCACAGGCACCGCCTGCATCGAGTCCGTGACCGCACAGGAGAGTGGAGAAGCCGAGCAGAAGCTCGAGTGGAAACCCGGCGAGAAACATAACGTGGTTGCACTCGATCTTCCGCTGCACTCGAGTAGCCCCGGTGCTGTTCGCCTTTTGGTTCGTCAATACGGCAAGGAAGAGCCCGAACTGCTCTCCATGCAGGCTTTCTCAAAGCCTGCCGAGATCAAGGGCGTGGACTATCACCTTGGTGATTCAAGCCTCTCGCTGTCCGGTTCCAATCTGTCTGAGGTCAAGCAGATACAGTTTGGTGGCCTCACCTTCATGCAGCCCGTCGGCGCAGATCACCCCGGAAGTGTACTAAGCCCGGCTGGAGGCACGCCGCCGCTGCTGCTCAAACTGACCTCCGGGAACGTCTCTCCGAAGCTAAAAGCAGGAGCGCAACTTACAGGAGAGGTCACCCTTGCAGACGGGAGAACGTTGAATCTTCCCTTCACCGCCCAGGAGCCTCGGCCTTCCATCGCCATCCTAAGCCGTCGTGTCGTTCGCACCCCAGAGGCCTCGCCGATCCAGCTTCTCAACCAGGATGACGTCCCACTCGATGCCGAACTCATCCTCTCTCTCCGATCCGGCAGCGCATTTCCGCGTGATGGTCAGATCGAGATCGCCAGCGAAGACGACTCTCTTCACGACAAGCTCGGTATGTCCGACAACTCGCTCGTCCTGCAGGATCGCAATACGGTTTTGACCCAGATTAACCTGCGCAAGACCTTCGGCAGCTCTGCTTTCGGACCGCTCCGCCTTCGGCTTGTGCTTCACGATGGGACCGTCGGCGACTGGATTGCACTTGCAACCCTGGTACGCCTGCCGCAGCTTACAGACCTGAGTTGCACCGCGGCCGGCACGCTCAACTGCGCCCTGACAGGGAGCAATCTTTACCTTCTTGGCAGCGTGGCGCCGGACTCCTCCTTTGCGAAACCCGTTGAGGTTCCCGATGGATTTGTAGGCGCGACTCTGATGGTGCCGAAGCCAACAAGCGGACCTCTGTACCTGAAGCTGAGAGACGATCCCAACTCGGTGGGAACAATCACTTTGCAACCACACTCGTAGACAAGCCCGTGATCGTCTTCGAGACAGCCGAAACGGCCTTCCTCGCGAGCTCAGACGAGCTTCTTTCGCACCTCGCTGTGGTAGCGGCTGTAGCTGAAGTAAACCACCAGGCCGATGAGCAGCCAGACGATCAACCGTATCCAGTTCCATTTGCCGAGCGTGTACATCATGTACCCGTTGAACGCGATTCCAAGAATAGGAACGAAGGGCACAAGCGGCGTCTTGAAGGGACGAGGACGATCGGGATCAGTTCTACGAAGCACGAGAATGGCAATACAGACGATGACAAACGCCAGCAACGTTCCGATGTTGACCATCTTTCCGATGTCATCGATCGGCGTCACACTGCCAACGATCGCCGCAAGCAAACCTGCGAGGATCGTTCCCTTCCAGGGAGTACGAAATCTTGGATGGATATCCCCGAAAAATTTCTTCGGCAGCAGACCATCATGCGCCATGGCGTAAAGAACGCGGCTTTGGCCGAGCAGCATAACAAGCATCACGCTTGTCAGGCCGGCAATCGAACCGATTGTGACGATATTGGCAGCCCAGCCCACCTGATAGTCGAGAAAAGCGCGAACAATTGGCGCCTCGATATTGATGGATTGGTATGGAATCATACCGGTCAGGACCGCGGCGATGCCTATGTAGAGCAGCGTGCAGATAAACAGCGAAAGAATGATTCCAATCGGCAGATCGCGCTGTGGATTCTTCGCCTCTTGCGCAGTGGTTGAAACCGCGTCAAAGCCAATATAGGAAAAGAAGACCAGACCTGCAGCCAGGCCAATACCGCCCATGCCGAATGGAGCAAAGCTGTGCCAGTCCGATCCCCAGTTTGCCCGATTAACATAGTGCGAGCCGAGGCCGAGCACGAAGAGAACAACCGCAAGCTTCATCACGACGATGCCGCTGTTGAACTTGGCAGACTCCTTGATACCAACGACAAGAATTGTCGTTATTACCAGAGCTATGAGAAAGGCGGGAAGGTTAAAACCTAGCTCGACACCAAACAGACGCGGTGCGTTGAGGAGAGTGTGCGCCTTCGCCGTCAACTCGGGTGTTGGATGCTGGACCAACGCAAGCAGAGCCGCGCTGAATTCACGCGTACCCTGTACCAGCTCCGGGTGCGCTGCATGCAGAGCGTCGCGGCAGACCGTGGTAAGAGCCGTCCGCAGACCCGTCCAGTGGTCATACGCCATCCAGAGCGGGAACTTCAGTCCGAAGATCGCCAGAAACTCTACGAAGTTGTTCGACCACCCGGATGAGACCGTGCTCGCGCCCATCGCATACTCAAGGGTGAGATCCCATCCGATGATCCACGCAAACAGCTCACCGAGCGTCGCGTAGGCATACGTGTAGGCCGATCCGGCGAGCGGGATCATCGCGGCAAACTCGGCGTAGCACAGGCCGGCGAACGCGCAGCCCAATCCAGAAAGGACAAAGGCCAGCATCAGCGCCGGTCCGGCGGAGTGTGCGCCGATCCCTGAAAGCACAAAGATGCCAGCACCGATGACAGCACCGATTCCAAGAGCTGTCAGGGAGACCACGCCGAGCGACCGCTCGAGCGTATCGCTTCCCTCTTCCTGTGCCTGCGCCAGCAACACCTGCATGGATTTCTTCGCAAAGAGACTCGACATCCTTCAACGTTCCTCAGTCTTCCCGGATCTTCTTGTGCAGGAAATACTGCATTCTTCAGGCTGGAGACGCCTGCAACAACACCGCAGCAAACGATGTCTACGGGAACCAGCCTGTCAGCATTTAACGCAATAGTAGTGCACCCGCACCGAATCCGGTACGGTCGATCCTTAAGCAAGGCTCTCAGTCGCCAGAACCGGCCGCCTCGAGCAGCCCTGACGCGCTCTCGAAGACGCTCTCTCCTGCTTTGAACAGGGCTCCGATTACAGCGACGCTGCTTGCTCCGGCGGCGAAAACGTCGGGCATGCCTTCGAGAGAAATGCCGCCGATAGCAACAACGGGTCGTTTCGTAAGGGACCGCACCTCTCGCAACCCCGCAAGACCGACTGCGGGCTCGGCATCAGGTTTGGTTGTGGTTCGAAAGATCGGTCCGAACGCCAGATAGTCTGCATCCGTCTCTGCCGCGAGAAGGAACTGCGCGGCTGTGTGCGTGGAAACCCCAACAACACGGTCTGCACCGACGATTCGGCGAGCCTCAGAGACAGCGGCGTCCGTTTGCCCAACGTGAACGCCGTCCCACCTCGCTTCCACTGCAATCTCCGGCCAGTCATTCAGAATCAGGATTGCATCGGTGCCCGCAAAGAGCCTTCTTATCGCGCGTGCATTTCTTAGGATCTCCGCTTCTGTCTCGTGCTTGTCACGGTATTGCAGCAGCTTCAATCCAGCGTCTCGCAGTGACGCCGCTGCTGGCAGCAGATCAAAACCCGTCGCCCGCACGGCGCTACCATCCAAAATGCCGTAGAGCCTCGGAAACTGCCCGAAAGCTATCAATCTTTTGGCCGCTCCTGCTGACGGTCGAGAAATCGTTCCATAAACTTCGTATCGAAGCTGCCAGACCGAAACTCCGGATCAGCGAAGATGCGCTGATGGAGCGGAATGGAGGTGTGAATACCTTGAATCACGAACTGATCCAGCGCCCGCTGCATCTTGTTCATCGCCTCTTCGCGATTCTGCCCGTGGCAGATGAGCTTGGCGATCATGCTGTCGTAGTACGGAGGCACGACACCTTCGGCGTATTGCGCCGTGTCGACCCGTACACCGTTGCCCCCTGGTGGATTGAATGCCGTAATCTTGCCCGCACTCGGTGTGAACTTCTCCGGATGCTCCGCGTTGATGCGGCACTCGATCGCATGCCCGCGAATAGGAGGCACAATCGGTACGATCGCCTGCAGCTTCTCGCCCGCGGCGATTCGTAGTTGCGCCTTGACAAGGTCAACACCTGTAACCATCTCAGTGACGCAATGCTCTACCTGAATACGCGTATTCATCTCGATAAAGTAGATCTTGCCATCTTCATCCATAAGAAATTCAATGGTTCCTGCGTTCTGGTAGCCGATGTTCGTCAGCGATCTCTGAATCGTCTTTCCAAGCTCCTCACGCAGCTTGGGAGAGACCTGCAGGCTGGGTGCCTCTTCAATCAGCTTCTGATGGCGACGCTGAATCGAGCACTCCCGTTCTCCAAGACTCATCACGTTTCCGTGCTCATCCGCCAGCACCTGAAATTCAATATGCCGCGGCCGCTCAATGAACTTCTCCATGTAGAGATCGCCATTGCCAAAGGCATTCGCGGCCTCCGTAGAGGCCTGCTGATAAAGACCAGGCAGTTCCGAAGGAGACCGGCAGATACGCATGCCGCGCCCCCCGCCTCCGGCTACAGCCTTGAGGATGACGGGATAGCCGACGCTTTTCGCCCATTCGAGCGCCTCGTCTTCGCTCGCGATCACCCCGTCTGAGCCAGGCAGAATCGGGACCTTGGCTTTCTTCATGGTCTGGCGCGCGGTAGACTTTTCGCCCATGATCCGCGTCACCTCTGGCGGTGGCCCGATGAACTTGATGTTTGAAGCCCGGCAGACCTCTGCAAAATTCGCGTTCTCACTCAGGAGTCCATATCCGGGATGGATCGCGTCCACGTCGGCAATCTCCGCTGCGGAGATTACCGCCGGGACGTTCAGGTAGCTCTCCGCGGACCGCGGCGGCCCGATGCAGATCGCCTCATCGGCAAAGCGAACGTGCAGCGAGTTCCGATCCGCCTCGCTGTAAACGGCAACGGTACGGATTCCCATCTCCCTGCACGCGCTGATTACACGCAGCGCGATTTCTCCTCGATTTGCAATCAGGACCTTCTGAAACATAGACCTCTATCGCCTTCCCTGGTGCGTCCCGCCGGTCGTCGCACACTGCCTAGCGTGGCCGGATCGTGAACAATGGCTGTCCGTACTCCACCGGTTGCCCGCTCGCAGCGATCCGTTCGACCACCTCTCCAGCAACATCGGCCTCAATCTCATTCATCAGTTTCATGGCTTCAATGATGCAGAGCACCTGCCCTACCTCTACCTGGTCGCCGATCTTGATGAAGGCCGGTGCGCCCGGCGACGGCGAATCATAGAAGGTGCCCACGATCGGTGACTTCACCGAGTGCAGCACCTCTTCTGAGACCGGCGCGACGTGCGCGGGTGCGGCCTCGTCAACCGCTGCCGCCGAGACGTCTCCGGTCGGGTAGCCCGTTCCGCTGTGCGGCATCGCTGCCATCATGCGCGACAGCTGGCCTACGTCCACCGTCGAAGAGGGTTCGCCCACAAACTTCAGACGAACCTTATAGTCCGGCCGTTCCATATCAAACTCGGCGACTTCGTTCGCCTTCAACATCTCAATCAGCTCGCGAAGTTCCTTCACTTGGTCCTGATCCATCGTTCCTTCCTTGATTTCGAGTCTTAGAGCTCGATCAACGCCTTGGTCGTTGGCGTGATAACCTCGGCGCCGTTCCTGGTCACCAGGACCGTATCCTCAATCCTTACACCAAAGCGCCCCGGCAGGTACACGCCAGGCTCGATCGTAATCACCATGCCTGCCTCAAGGCGAGCCGTCTGCTTGGCAGCAATGCGTGGGCCTTCATGAATCTCGAGTCCAACACCGTGCCCCGTGGAGTGGCTGAAGTACTCGCCAAGCTCTGCCGTCCGCAGCACGGATCGCGCAGCCTCGTCTACAGCCCGGGCCTCAACGCCGGCCCGCACTGCGGCAACACCAGCTAGTTGCGCTTCCAGAACGGAATCATACACGCTGCGGGCGTCGCTCTTCGGTCTTCCCAGATGAACCGTGCGAGTCATATCCGAGCAGTAACCCTCCAGGAGAACGCCAAAATCCAGCGTAACAAAGCCGGTTCTCGGCAGTTTGGCCATCGTTGCCCGGCCGTGCGGCAAGGCACTGCGTTCGCCCGATGCCACGATCGTGTCGAAGCTCATCCCCTCGGCTCCAGCCCGTCGTGCACCCTGTTCGAGCGTCAGCGCAACCTCAATCTCCGTTGCTCCACTCGCGATCTCACCCAGTGCCTGATCAAAGAGCCGGCAGCCGAGCGCTGCCGCCGCCCGCAGTCTCTCGATCTCAGTTGCATCCTTGATCTCCCGCAGACGCGCGACTAGATCCTGTCCCGGCTGCAGGAAGCCCCTGCGCTTCGATGACGGAAGAGCCTGACGCAGCGCGTCAATCTCAAGCACCGTCACATGGGCCGCATTGAAGAGACACCGCGTCGCAGACTCGCTCAGCCACAGTGACGCTGCCTGGGCTGCCGGCCTGCTCTCAATACTGAGTGGCAGGCCCGGTGCTTCGAGCTTTGCCTGCTCGCGGTATCGGCCGTCCGTAAACAGCTTCGCCCGCCCTTTCGTCAGCGCCAACGCGCCGGCAGAGCCGGTGAAGCCACAGAGATAGCGAAGATCCGGAGGGTGCGTCACGAGGAGCGCATCCGCGCCCGCCCGCATCGCGGCTGCCAGGGCACGCCTCCTTCGGAGTGAGAAGTTCATCACGCCCATTCTACTGAACTTCCACGAGCAATCGATTGTCCGCTCATCGCACTCGGTATCATGAGGACGATGACCTCTGATGGACGGAACTCGCAACACGGGCTCACGCGCCGCAGCTTTCTTGTAGGAACAGGTGCTCTGACAGCGAGTCTCGCTCTCTATAGCAGCCTTGTCGCGCGACATGAGATCAGTGTGCTCTCGCAACACATCCTGATCGATGCTTTACCTTCTGCCTTCGTCGGCCATCGTATCGTTCAGCTCAGCGACTTCCACCTGGAGGAGTTTACCGAGCCGTTTTTCCTGGAACGTGTCGTCGAACATGTCAACCGCCTAGAGCCGGACGTCGTTCTACTCACAGGTGACTTCATCACACGCGGCTCGCTCAACTTCCTCTTTGAGCATCATGCCGCGACCCGCTGTGCCGAGATCCTTGCGACGATCCGCTGCCCTCAAAAGTTTGCGGTGCTTGGCAATCATGACGTAGCCGTCAGTGCCTCAATGGTCACTGCCGCTCTCGCCGCGCAAGGTCTTCCCGTGCTCCACAACCGCTATGAAACCCTGACCCTGCGAGGAGACAGCCTGCACATCGCCGGAACCGCTGATCCAGGAACCGATCGCCCCGATCTTGAGACTGCTGTGCCGTCTGCACCGAGAGGACCAGTCCTCCTGATGTCCCATGCACCGGACTATGCGGACTTCGTGATCAGCCATCCCCGCGCGCCGCTTATTGATCTCATGCTCTCGGGTCACTCGCACGGCGGCCAGGTCCGCCTTCCGGTCGTTGGTCCGCTGGTCTTGCCGCCTCTCGGCCGCAAATATGTGGAGGGTCTGTTCCGCTTCAATCGCATGCAGCTGTATGTCAATCGTGGTCTCGGAACAGTCGGCATACCCATTCGCCTGAACTGTCCGCCGGAGATCACCCTGATCACGCTCGATCGCAGCGCCTGAGGTGCCTTCCTATCCCCGCCTGGTGCGGCCCGCCGGCTTCTTTTCCCGAGGCATCATGGTTATGTTGCCGGCCGCCGGCCGCACCCCGGACTTCTCATCCATCCAGGCATCAAGCAGTGATCTCTTGAACCGCCATCGATTGCCAAGCTTGAAAGCCGGCACGAAACCATCAGAGGCGTACTTGTAAAGGGTGTCTCCGCTGACGCCGAGGTACTCTGCTGCCTGCCGGATGTCCATCAATTCACGCAGAGTTGTGTTTTCAGCTGGAGTAGCCATCAAATGTCTCCGGAGCACTCGCCAAGCGACGTGGCACACACCTCTTTGTACCCGCTTGGGCCGGTAGGAGACAAGAGAATTCGCTGGAGGGAGCCCGCTTCGCAGCGCTGTAAAGACTCACAGTGTTTGCCTTACGCATCCTTCTGCCACCAGAGCTCGAGCAAAGCCTGGTCGCGGACGAAATCAGTTGGTCGGCCCGGCTCAGGAGACCAGAGCGACACGCCGGAGCGTCCTGCGATCTCAACCAGCCGCTCGATAGGCTGCTTCCATCCGTGAAGAGCGAGATCAAACAAACCCCAATGGATCGGCATCAGCAAGCCCGGTCTGCCCATCGCCTCAAAAGCGCGCAACGCATTGTCGGGCCCCAGATGTATGTTCTTCCAGAGCTCGTTGTAGGCGCCAATCTCCAGCATCGTCAGATCAAAGGGGCCATAGGTCGACGCAATCTCTCGAAAGCCATCCCACCAGCCGGTATCTGCCCCGAAGTACACGGTATGTTGAGAACCTCGCAACACATAAGCGCCCCACAACGTCTCAAAGCGGTGAAACAGACTCCTTCCTGAGAAGTGGCGCGCCGGAACAGACGTCAGCTGAAGTTCTGCTCCTTCCCTCCCCGTAACTGCGGCGGTATCTGTCCAGTCCAGCTCGATCACACACTCTGGTCTCACGCCCCAGGCTTTCAGCAGTGAGCCAACCTCGAGCGCAGTGATCCATTGCGCTCGAGCGGCACAGGGCAGCCGCGCGAGCCGGCGAATCGTCATCTCTCCCATGTGGTCGTAATGGTCATGCGAGACGAGAACGGCGTCGAGCGCGGGCAGATCCTCGAGCGCAAGTGTCGGAGGAAAGAAACGCTTGGGCCCAAACCACTGCCGCGGAGACGCCCTCTCTTCCCAGACCGGATCGATCAGCACTCGAAGGCCATCTATCTCCAGCAGCATGCCCGAGTGGCCAAACCAGGTCACACGAAGTCCATGAGCAGGCGCCCTCTGGTAGATGTCCTTGTCTGTCCGGAACGGACCCGGTTGAACGACGGGCGTGCGCTGCTCATGGTTCTTGATGTAAAGCGGCATCGCCTTGAAGATCAGGCTCGGAGTTCCGAGTTCGGTGGGAACTGGATTCTGAAACTTGCCGAGGTGACGTCTAGCCGGCTTCAACCACGTAGCTGAAACGTCCTGCGCTGCTGCTTGTATCTCACTCACCCTTGCCCGCATCTCCGCGATACATTCCTTCGATCAAAGTCTTGTACTTTTCCTCGACGACCCGGCGCTTCATCTTCATGCTCGGCGTTAACTCGCCGCCTTCAACACTCCACTCCTCCGGAACAATCGTGATCTTCTTGATCGTCTCGTAGTGCGCCAGACCCTGATTAACTGAGTCTATGATGCGCCGGTACTCCGCGTTGACTCTCTCATCTTTTACCAGGCCGGCATGGTCATCTGTCGCAACACCTTTGCTTCTCGCCCAACCCTCCAGAGCCTGAAAGTTTGGCGAGATCAGCACTGAGGCGAACTTTCTCTTATCACCAACCAGCGCCGCGTGGGCTACTAACCCATTCGCCTTCAGCTTGTTTTCTATGGGCTGCGGCGCAATCAGCTTGCCGCCACTCGTCTTGAGCAGCTCCTTCTTGCGATCGGTAATGAGCAGAAAGCCCTCTTCCAGCCTTCCAATGTCACCGGTCTTGAACCAGCCATCTTCATTAAAAACTTCAGCCGTGTCCTTCTCTCGCTTCCAGTACGCCTTGAAGACGGAGGGGCCGCGAACCTCCAGCTCGCCGTCAGCGGCGAAGCGAACTTCGATGTTTGGCACGGGCTTGCCGACACTGCCCAGCTTGTAATGCTTCGGCGTATTAACCGCAATCACGGGAGAGGTTTCGGTCATCCCATACCCTTCAAGAATTCGAATGCCCGCGTCCGCAAACCAGCCAGCCGTATCATGACCCAGCGGAGCGCCGCCGGCACTGAAGGTATGCACGCGGCCTCCGAAAGCGGCGGAGACCTTCGAATACACCAGTCTGTTGGCTATCTTCCACAGCAAGGAACCAGGAGTACGGCCTTCAGCAATCGCCTTCCGGTTGCGTTCGCCCACGCGAAGGGCCCACCGCAGCATCCGCGACTTCATCTGCGAGAGACCGGCCTTACTCTCCACAGACTGACGAATCTTTTCATACACTCTGGGCACTGCCAGAAAGATCGTGGGACGCACTGCCTTGAGTGCATCCTGCAGCTTGTCGATCTTCGGGCAATACGCCACAACAGCCCCATGACAGAGAAAGGCATAGTCAAGGTGCCGGGCAGTCACATGCGAGAGCGGCAGAAACGAAATAGCGCTGTCGTGCTCATTGAAGCCCATCTCGTCCGTCGTTACGTTAACGTTGCTTGCGAGATTCCAATGCGTGAGCTGCACGCCCTTCGGCTGCCCCGTCGTCCCGGAGGTGTAAATGATTGTTGCAAGATCATCTTTGCCGATGCTTCGGAGCCGATCGTCGAAGGCACTGTCCCGCTCACGGAGCGCTTCCCATCCGTCTAGCAGCTCTTTGAAACTCTCCGGTTCTTCAGAAGTCACTTCATCCATCACAATAACGTGCTCAAGTGCGGGCAGGTCGCCGGCCTGCTGAAGCTTCTTGTACTGATCGATCGTCGAAAGCACCGCCACCTTCGCGCCCGAATCATTTAACATGTAGCCCAGCTGCTCGGCAGTTGTGGTTCCGTAGAGCGGAACGTCAATCGCCCCCACGGCGAGAGTCGCGAAGTCGGTGACTGGCCATTCCCACCTGTTCTCCGCCACTAGAACCACCCGGTCCCCAGGCTGCACACCCCAGCCTTCCAATCTCCGCGCGAGCGCCCTCACCTTGCCGTACAGTTCACTTGCCATGATGGGCATCCATTGCCCGTCTGGCTGCTGCCAGCGCATAACCTCGCGCTCCCCCCGGCTCATTGTCTTCAACAAAACGTCGTTTATGGACTCTAGATCAAACATGCTTCGTCCCCGTTCACCAGCAAACTACCGCGACACCTCAGCTTGGATGCTGCTCAGACCTGAGGCTTCGGGGTCAGGCGAACAAAAGCTGCCGCCGCGTCAGGCCAGTGCGCCAACATCTCGGACGCAAGACTGCTCGCAGATTCCTCTACATGCCGCCCGATCAGCGTCCTCAACTCGCTTTGCGACGCAGCATCGACCGCTCTGAAGCTCTCAGGACTCATAAAGTCCGGGTGGAAGCGCTCATCACGTACAAACGATCCGTCCGCGTCGTATACCCAGGCCAGACCTCCCGTCATTCCGGCGCCGAAGTTCGATCCAACCTCACCCAGCACCGCGACGATGCCGCCCGTCATGTACTCGCAGCCATGATCACCCACGCCCTCGACAACAGCCGCCGCTCCGGAGTTCCGCACAGCAAATCGCTCGCCTGCTCGACCGGCTGCGAAGAGCGCACCGGCGGTCGCACCGTACAGCGCCACATTGCCCAGGATCACGTGCTGACCACTATTGCGTGCTGCCAGACCGCGCGGACGGATCACCAGCTTGCCGCCGGAGAGCCCCTTGCCAACGAAATCATTGGCCCAGCCATCCAGCACCAGCGTCATACCCTCGACCGTGAATGCTCCAAAGCTCTGCCCCGCCGTTCCATGCAGTTGCAGAGTGATGTCGGCCGGGGTCACAGCCTGCGCACGCAGCAGAGCAATCTCTCCGGCCAGTCGCGCGCCGACCGCACGATCGCGATTCGCAATCTCCGCGTCGGCGATAAAGGCCTCACCCCGTTCAATGGCCGCCATCGCCGGCGCAACCCATTGCTCGTCGAGTGCCGGTGGCAGCGGCTGGTCATTACGGCCGCCGCCCCATTGCCGCTCGCTGTCTTCTCTCCGAGCCAACATCGGCTTCAGATCCACGCCTCCATCAAAGCGAACCTGCTCGAGCAGGTCAGTTCGTCCAATCGCGTCCTCGATCCTGGCGAGACCATAGCGGGCCAGCAGGTGTCGCAGGTCTTCCGCGACATCCTCGAAGAAACGCACCACATGCTCCGGTTTACCGCGAAACTTCGCGCGCAGCTCCGGTTTCTGTGTCGCAATGCCCGTAGGACAGGTGTTGAGATGACACTGCCGCGCCATATCGCACCCGATGGCTACCAGCACCGCCGTTCCAAAGGCGAACTCGTCAGCCCCGAGCAGGGCCGCGATCAGCACATCCTTCGCTGTTGCGAGTCCACCATCGGTCCGCAGCCGCACGCGCCCTCGCGTGCCGTTCCGCTGCAGGACCTGCTGCGCTTCAGCCAACCCCAGCTCCCAGGGATTCCCCGCATACTTAATGCTGGAGAGAGCTGCGGCGCCTGTGCCGCCTGTATTTCCTGCGATCACGATAAAATCCGCATACGCCTTTGCCACCCCAGCTGCCACCGTGCCGACGCCGAAGCTCGAAACCAGCTTGACGCCAATCGCCGCTCGCGGGTTCACGCGCTTCAGATCGTAGATCAGCTGCGCCAGATCCTCGATCGAGTAAATATCATGGTGCGGCGGCGGCGAAATGAGCGAGACTCCCGGCTGTGCATGCCGCAGCCGGGCAATCAGCCCGCTTACCTTGAAGCCAGGCAGCTGTCCACCCTCGCCGGGTTTGGCGCCTTGTGCCACCTTGATCTCGATCTCATCGGCGTGCGCCAGGTACTCCGCCGTCACACCGAAGCGGCCTGAGGCAACCTGCTTGATCTTGTTGTTGAGAGATACAGCGCTCGTCATCGCGGGAGCCTCCGCGACGAGCGTCGCCGTCCCTCCGGAGTTCGCCATCTCCACAGCCGTTCCACCAGGTCGGGCGTCCTCAACCACGGCCGCGGGTCTGCGGTAGACCTCGCGATCTTCGCCGCCCTCGCCGGTGTTGGAGCGGCCGCCCAGCATGTTCATCGCCGCTGTAATCGTCTGGTGAGCCTCCGGGCTCAGAGATCCGAGCGACATGGCACTCGCAACGAAGCGCCTGAACATCGCCGTCGCCGGCTCCACCTCGCTCACCGCGAGCTCCGGTCCAGCCGGTCGGATCTCGAGCAGGTCGCGCAGAACAACCGCGTCCCGGGCGTGCACACCCTGGTTGTAGATCGCAAACGCGCTGGCTCTGTCCGCTGTCTGCGCGGTCCCTCGTGCACTGCCGACAAACGTCTGCAACGCCTTCACTGTGGGCGGCTGCCATGCGTGCGGCTCCGCTGTATCCGACTTGCGGAATCGCACCCAACCGTAGTCGGGGAGATCGACACCCGGATCGGCCGGCGGTGCCTCCCAGGTCTGGCGCAGTTGACGTTCAAGATCGTCAAGGCCGATGCCACCGAGAGGCGCGGGCGTTCCGAAGAAGAACTTCTCCACCAGATCCGCATGTAAGCCAAGGCTGTCAAAGAGATGCGCATCGCGGTAACTGTCCACAACCGAGATCCCCATCTTCGACATGATCTTTGCTAGGCCCGCATCAAGCGCCTTCAGCATCTTCTGTTCGTTCTGCGCGGCCCCCAGCGGATCATCGGCCATCTGCCTGGCCACCTCCAGGCTGAGCCAAGGGCAGACAACGCCCGCTCCAAAGCCAATAAGCACCGCCGCGTGATGCACGTCGCGGCAGTCGCCCGCATCGACCGCAAGCCCGGCGCATGTGCGCAAGCCAGCGCGCACCAGCGCGTGATGCACGCCGCCTGTCACAAGCGCCATTGGAATGGGCAGCCGTTCCTTCGTCGCGCCGCGGTCGCTCAGCAGCAGAATGCGCGCACCGTCGCGTACCTCCGCGATCGCCCGCGAACACACTTCATCGACGGCAGCCTCCAGCGACTGGCTCGCAGGAAAGCAGCAGTCCAACTCCTTTACACGGAGCGTCTCTCCATGCGGGTGCCGGCCCTGGCGCAAAGTTTCAACCTGTCCCAGAGACAGAAAGGGAGAGGGCACCGCAAGGCCGGGAAGCGGTGCATTCTTATCCAGCATGTGCGACCAGGGGCCCAGCCGTGTATGCAGGCTGACCACGCACGCCTCACGCAGTGGATCGATCGCCGGATTGGTCACCTGCGCAAATCTCTGGCGGAAGTAGGCGTACACCGGACGCGGCGTCTTCGCCAGAAATGCCAGCGGTGTGTCATCTCCCATCGACCAGATCGCATCCTTGCCGTCCTTCGCCATGGGTTGCAGGATCATGCGGACGTCTTCGCGCGTGTAGCCAAAGCCCCGCTGTGCTGCTTCAAGCGCAGCGGTCTCGCTCACCCTCGCGGATGCACTTGCCTCCAACACCTCATCCTCGACAACCTTCTGGATGTACGTCGCGTCGCGGTCAAATAACTCCAGCAGCTCACGATCTTCATAGAGTTTCTTTGCCTCAAGGTCAACGAGCAGCATCTGTCCGGGCCCAAGGCGGCCGCTATGCACCACCATCTCTGGGTCGAGATCAACCAGGCCTGCTTCTGACCCAGCGACTACCAGACCATCGCTCGTGACCGCAAAACGACAGGGTCTCAAGCCGTTGCGGTCAAGCGCGGCGCCGACGACCCTGCCGTCGCTGAACGCAATCGCCGCGGGTCCATCCCAGGGCTCAGCCACATCCATGTGGTAGCGCAGGAAGGGAGAGCTGGGCCGGCCGACCTGCGCCGGCGGCAGCAGGATCCGAATCGCCTCGGCGACTGATCGCCCATTCTGCGCCAGCAGTTCAATGGCTTCATCAAGACTGGTCGAGTCCGTGCCTCCCTGTGTCAGAATCGGCTTGCACTCCACCGGCAGCGACGAGTCACGAGCATCCATGCGCGCTCTGTTGCCCCAGACCGTGTTGATCTCGCCGTTATGCCCAAGAGTTCGTCCGGGCTGTGCACGATGCCAGGTCGGCGCCGTATTAGTCGCGTAGCGCTGATGAAACACTGCAAAGGGCGTCACATACTCGGGAGACGACAGATCCGGGAAAAACGTCTGCAGCAGGGCGCCGGAGCACATCGCCTTGTACACGACTGTCTGGCTTGAGAGAGAACACACGTATCCGGTGACCTGGTGTTCATCGTGCAGGCGCTCGAAGCGTTTGCGTGCCAGGTAAAGCCGACGTTCGCGGTCTGCGGCCCCATCCTGCTGGCGGTCTCCAGCAAAGACCTGCCGAATAGCCGGCATGGTGCTCAGTGCAATCTCTCCGAGACACCCCACATCCACAGGCACATCGCGCCATCCAAGAATCGCAAAGCCGTGCGCCTCCAGACATCGTTCAAGCGCTGTCTCCGCTCGCGTCTCGCCAGCTGGCAAAAAGAGCACACCCACGGCGAAGCTGGCCTTCTCTGCTTCAGGGATCCCGCCTGCGGCTGCAAAAAAATCTCTGGGAAGGCCGGTCATGACACCAACGCCGTCACTGCTCTTCCCGTCGGCTGCCGTCGCGCCGCGATGCTCCAGACGCGCCAGGGCCGTCAGCGCCTGCGTCAGGATCTCGTGCGTCGCTGCTGCCGTGCGAATGGAAGCGACAAACCCTACGCCGCATGAGTCGTGATCAAACCGCTCATCCACAAGCGAAACCGGCGACGAATGGAGATGCAGAGACTGCACCCGTTCAGAACGGATGGTGCGCAGTGCCGAAGTGTATTCCATGTCTCACTATACTTCTCAAAAGAGAGGTAGACCCTCTCTTCAAATCACTCCCTGAAAGTATGTATTGATACTGTATAAATATGCGGCTTTGCTGTATATTTATACGAAGGAGGAGGGCGTCGTTCTTTGAAACAGCAGCGTCACATCACCATCCGCGACCTTCTTCAGCAGTCCCCTATCGCGAACCAGGATCTTCTCCGCCGTCGTCTCGCGGATCGCGGCTTCCATGTAACACAGGCGACACTCTCCCGTGATATTCACGAGATGCGTTTGTCAAAGGGACCGCTTGGCTACAGGCTCCCTGAGGACGGCAGCGAGGAAGAGAGCAGTCTTCCCGGCATCCAGGAGGTCTTACGGAGCTTTGGTCTTGAGGTTCGTCCTGCCGCCAACCTGCTCGTCATCATCACGGTCATTGGCGGCGCACAACCGGTAGCCGCCGGTATCGATTACGAAGAGTGGCCCGAGGTTGTGGGCACCATCGCCGGAGACGATACTGTGCTCGTCATCTGTCCTGACACCCAGCAGGCGAAAGCCCTGCAGATTCGTGTGGAAGCCTATCTTGGCTGAGGCAACATCCAAATCGCGGCTAACTCGCATTGCTCTCGCTGGCGTGAGCGGATACGCCGGTGCGGAGCTCGCCCGGCTTCTGCTCCAGCATCCTCGCCGTTCCGCAAGCTCTCTTCTTTTTCTCGGCCGCCCGGAAGACATCGAGCCGGGATCACTCGACGAACTGCATCCTCAACTTACCGGGCTCGCTCCCGAACTGCCGCCCGTCCTGCCCTTCTCCTGGGAGCGGCTCGCTGCCTTTGGCGCCGATATCCTCCTTCTTGCAACGCCGCACGAGCAATCACGCGAGTGGTCGCCACTCGCGATCGATCAGGGTATCCGGGTGATTGACCTTAGTGGAGCATGGCGGCTTCAGAACGCCTCCAACCGCACCGTCTACGGCCTCAAAGACGTTCATCCACACGCCGCGGCAGATCTGCAGGCTGCAGCGGTCTTTGGTGCGCCGGAGCTCCATCGCGAAGAGATCGCATCCGCTCGCCTGGTTGCCAATCCCGGGTGCTACGCCACGTCGATCATTCTTGCGCTGGTGCCTCTTCTGCGTGCCAATCTGATCGATCTCGATCACGGCATCATCGCCGACGCAAAGTCCGGCGTGAGCGGCGCCGGCAAGGCTGCCACCCCGAAAACGCACTTCATGTACGCAGCGGATAATCTTTCAGCGTATGCGGTCTTCAATCACCGCCACACCGGCGAACTGCTCGAGCAGCTTTCGCTCACATCCGACCAGATCCAGTTCACGCCGCACCTGCTTCCCATCCCGCGCGGCATTCTTTCGACGGTATACCTTCGGCTGAAACAACGAGGCACTGCCGCGCAGATCGAAGAGATCTTCCGCAGCTTCTATGCCGGCCATCCGATGGTCCGTGTGCGCGCCGCTGGCATACTTCCACAGATCCAGAATGTCGTTCGCACAAACTTTTGTGATCTCGGTTTCGAGCTCGGTCCCGACGGCCGCCGACTGGTTCTGATCGCGTGCCTGGATAACCTGCTCAAGGGAGCTGCCGGTCAAGCCATTCAAAACCTGAACCTCATGCTCGGCTGGGGAGAAGCGGAAGGTCTCCGATGAAATTTGTCGTTAAACTAGGCGGCGCGACGATCGAAGACAAGCGCCTGCTTCATCTCTGCGGGAAAGCCATCGCAGACCTCGTTGCTGACGGAAACCAGGTAGCCGTCGTACACGGCGGCGGCGCGCAGCTTACGCAGACGCTGGCTCAACTCGGCAAGGAAAGCGTCTTCGTCTCCGGTCTCCGCATCACCGATGAGGAGACACGCGATGCAGCGCTGATGGTTCTCGCCGGCCGTGTCAACAAGTCCCTTGTCGCCGCCATCGGCTCACACGGGCAGAACGCTGTCGGCCTCTCTGGCGGCGATGGCAACGTCTTTCGCGCGCGCAAAAAGAAGACAACGCCCGACCTTGGATTCGTCGGCGAAATCGCTGCGGCAGATCCACGCTGGCTCGAAGCTATCTGGACCATGAATGCCGTTCCGGTTATCAGCTCGATCGCTCTCGGGTTCGATGGCGAGTACTACAACATCAACGCCGATGAGATGGCCTCCGCCACTGCGGTCTGCACCAGGGCCGATACACTCGTCTTCCTTACCGACGTTCCCGGCGTCAAAGGAGCGGACGGGCAGGTGCTGCGATGGCTCACACTCGCGCAGATCCCGTCGCTTGAGCAACAACAGATCGTCTTCGGTGGCATGCTTCCCAAGCTCAATGCCTGCAGGGCAGCCCTGGCCGGCGGCGTCGGCCGGGTCCGCATCCTTCCCGCCGAGTCCGCCGCCCTGCTGCCGGATATCTGCACAAGCCGCATCAACGATGGAACGGAGGTCATGGTCGCTTGATGAATCTTCACGATCTACAAGCTGCTGAGAACAAACTGCTGGTTCAAACCTATCAACGCAGTCCCCACCTCTTTGTGGAAGGTCGCGGCGTCCATCTCATCGACGAAAATGGTGTGGAGTACCTTGACCTGCTCAGCGGTATCGGTGTCTCCGCCCTTGGCTATAGCCACCCTGCGATTGCCGCGGCTATCACCGCGCAGGCTCCCCGCCTTCTGCACACATCGAACCTGTTCTTCCATGAGCACACCGTGCCGCTCGCGCTGCGGCTCACAGAGATCAGTGGCATGGACCGCGTCTTCTTCTGTAACTCAGGCACCGAAGCCTGGGAGGCTGCGCTCAAGATTGCCCGTGCTCACGCAACCCGGCTCAGCACCTTCAGCAAGCCGCTTGGCCGCCGCTTCCTGGCCCTCGAGCATAGCTTCCATGGACGTACCATCGGTTCTGTTGCAACAACACACAAGTTGAAGTACCGCACGCCCTTCGCGCCCGTCATGCCGGAGGTCGACTTCGTTCGCTTCAACGACACCGAACACCTGCGTGAACTCTTCTCTTCTGACGTCTGTGCCATCTGTATCGAGCCCATTCAGGGAGAAGGCGGCATCCATGCCGTCTCAAAGGAGTTCTTCGCCGCCGCTCGCGAACTGTGTGACACAACAGGTGCCCTTCTGCTCGCGGACGAGATTCAGTGCGGCTTCGGTCGGACCGGAAGATGGTTCGCCTTCCAGCATTTGGGCGTGTCTCCCGACGTCCTGACAGTAGCCAAGCCGCTTGCCGGAGGTCTTCCTATCGGCTGCATGCTCGTGACGGACGAGGTTGCGCAATCCTTCTCGCCCGGCATGCATGGCACCACCTTCGGCGGTGGTCCGCTTGTAACAGCCGTTGCAGCAGCAGTTATCGACGCCATACGGAATGACGATCTGCTCGCGCGTATTCGCGATGTAGGCGGCTATTTTCTTGAGCAGCTCAACCTGCTCGCCGCCAGGTACCCCGGTATTCGTGAAGTTCGCGGCCGCGGTCTAATGATCGGCCTGGAACTGCAGAGTGCCGACCATGCGGAAGGTGTTGCGGCGGCTATGCTTGACCGCCGCATCATCCTCAATCGAACAAGCGAGACCGTGCTACGCTTCCTTCCTCCCTACATCCTCGAACGCACTCACGTTGATCAAACGATTGCTGCTTTAACCGAGGTCCTTGCGGATGCCCCGGTTCTCCTAGCGGCTGCAGCCTCCACACCGGGAGAAAGCTTCCATGAGTAATGACAAGACACTGATCTTCAACGGCCGGCCTGAGAACGGGCAGCCCGGGTTGCGTGCCACTTCGCTCGGCATCCAGTCCGACACCGCCTTTCACGAGGCGTCGCGCCGCCTGGAAGGTCGCGATCTATGTTCCATCGGCGACCTCGCTGTCGACGAGATGGCCGCCATCATGGAACTCGCGCACACCGTCAAGGCTCACCCGGAAGACTTCCGTACGGCGCTCGACGCAAAGCAGATGGTGCTCTTCTTCGAGAAAGCGTCCCTGCGCACGCGGCTTACCTTTGAGGCAGGAATCAACACCACCGGCGGCAACGCCATCTTTGTGGATCAGACACAGTCCCCGCTCGGTGAACGTGAACCGCTTGCGGACGTGGCTCGCAACCTCGAGCGCTGGATGAACATCATCGTTCTGCGCACCTATGCGCACGAGACCATCACCGAGCTCGCAACCTACTCGCGTATCCCTGTCATCAACGCGCTTTCCGATCTTGAACATCCCTGCCAGGCCATCGCCGACTTCATGACTCTCGAGGAGCGCTTCGGATCGGCGCAGGGCCTGAACGTCGCCTACGTTGGAGATGGAAACAATGTCTGCCACTCGCTCATGCTCACCGCGGCTCAGCTGGGTGCGCATATCCGTGTTGCAAGCCCCAAAGGGTACGGTCCGAAGCTCGACATCATCCATAAGGCCATTGAGATCTCAGAGAGCACCGGCGGCTCCATCACACTGCTCACAGATCCCTCCAAGGCTGTCGCCGGCGCTCACGCGATCTACACCGACGTCTGCACCAGCATGGGATCCGAACACGAGGCCACCAAACGCGCTCCGGTCTTCAAGCCCTACCAGGTCAATGAGGCCCTTATGGCGCAGGCAGAGGCCGATGCTGTCTTCATGCACTGTCTGCCCGCGCACCGCAACGCCGAGGTCACCGACACGGTTCTGGACGGTCCGCAGTCCATCGTCTTTGATCAGGCGGAGAACCGGCTCCACGCGCAAAAGGCGATCGTCCTTATGCTTCTCGGCGGCGCGAAACGCCTGCCGCAGAGCCGCAATCGCAACCATCATGCTCGCAAAAGCAGCCATGGCTGATCAGACCTTCCGCCTGTCTTCTCCTGAGGAATCCATCGCATGTCCGTAATTCTCGAATCCGTGCCCGTCGGCCAGAAGGTTGGCATCGCCTTCTCCGGAGGCTTGGACACCAGCGCCGCGCTTCATTGGATGAAGCGTGAGGGTGCTCTGCCATACGCCTACACCGCCAACCTTGGTCAGCCGGACGAGGCCGATTACGACGAGATTCCACGCAAGGCGTTGGAGTACGGCGCCGAGAAAGCCCGCCTCATCGACTGCCGCGGCCCGCTTGTTCGCGAAGGCCTCGCTGCCCTCCAATCCGGCGCCTTCCACATCTCGACCGCCGGCGTGACCTACTTCAATACAACGCCCATCGGCCGCGCCGTTACAGGCACCCTGCTGGTCACGGCGATGAAGGAAGACGACGTCAACATCTGGGGCGACGGCTCAACCTTCAAGGGCAATGACATCGAGCGGTTCTACCGCTACGGCCTGCTGGTAAATCCGGACCTGAAGGTTTACAAGCCCTGGCTCGACGACGCGTTCATCAACGAACTTGGCGGCCGTGCAGAGATGTCGGCCTTTCTGCAGAAGCATGGCTTCGGCTACAAGATGTCTGCCGAAAAGGCATACTCGACTGATTCGAATATTCTCGGAGCAACCCACGAAGCCAAGGATCTGGAGCTGCTCAGCACCAGCATGAAGAGAGTCACTCCCATCATGGGCACTGCCTTTTGGCAGGATGATGTTGACGTCAAGCGCGAAGAGGTCACCGTGCGCTTTGAAGAGGGTCTGCCCGTCTCTCTCAACGGCACAGACTATCCGGACCCCGTTGCCCTCATGCTTGAAGCCAACCGGATCGGCGGCCGCCATGGCCTCGGCATGAGCGATCAGATCGAGAACCGCATCATCGAAGCCAAGTCCCGCGGCGTCTATGAGGCTCCCGGCCTTGCGCTCCTCTTCATCGCCTATGAGCGCCTCCTCACCGGCATCCACAACGAGGACACCATCGAGCAATACCGTGAGAGCGGCCGCAGGCTGGGGCGTCTTCTCTACCAGGGCCGCTGGTTCGATCCCCAGGCCATCATGCTGCGCGAAGCGGCGCAGCGGTGGGTGGCCAGGCCCATCACTGGAACGGTCACGCTTGAGCTGCGGCGCGGCAATGACTACACCATCCAAAACACCGACTCCCCCAACCTGACCTTCCATCCCGAGCGCCTCACAATGGAAAAGGGAGACTCAACCTTTTCTCCGCGAGACCGTATCGGCCAACTCACTCTGCGCAACCTCGACATCACCGACACGCGCGCGAAGCTTATCACCTACGCCCAGACCGGTCTGCTTACCCTTAGCCAAGGCTCCGAGATGCCACAGCTTAGCAGCGGGGAGTCAAAATGAGCGTACGCTCGCCGCTCTTCGAGCATGTGCTCGCTGCGAGCTGAAGTTAGAAACTGAAAGTGCGCTTCGACCTGAGATCACGTTTCCGAGTCGATCAAAGATCTAAGAGTTGAGCGCACAAAGACGCAGTTGAAAGACACCGAATGTCAGAGCAGCAACCTACAAAGATGTGGAGCGGTCGCTTTCGCGAGCCACTCAACCCGCAGTTTGAAGCATGGCAGCGCTCGTTCCCGTTCGACTGGCGACTCGTTCAGGTTGAAGTACGCGCCAGCATCGCTCATGCCCGTGCACTCGCGGCCGCCGGCATCCTCTCCCCGATAGAAGAGCAGCAGATGATTGCTGGTCTACATGCCATTGGCGAGATCACGCTGCAATCGGAGCAGCACCGCAACGACCCTGCCGCTCCTTTTGCTGCCTCAGCCGCCCAGGCCGAAGACGTTCACCACTTCGTCGAACTCGAACTGACGCGGAAGCTCGGGGATCTCGCCCTGAAGCTGCACACCGGCCGTAGCCGCAATGAACAGATTGCAACGGACATGCGCCTTTACATTCGGAACGCTCTGGATGACGTACTGCGCGGCCAACGGGAATGGGCGATCGCGCTGCTCGCGCTGGCGCGCCGATCCGGTACAGCCGTGATGCCGTCCTACACGCATCTGCAGCGTGCCGAGCCCGTCCTTGTCGCTCATTGGCTGCTGGCGTATGTCAGCATGATTGAACGCGACATGTCTCGCCTCGAGGACTGCCGCGTCCGCATGAACCTGTGTCCTCTCGGATCAGGCGCGATCGCGGGCGCTACCATCGCGCTCAATCGTTCGATTGCAGCTCAGGCCCTCTCCTTTCAGGCGCCGACCAGCAACAGCATGGACGCAACCAGCGATCGGGACTTTGCCCTGGAGTTCACTCAGGCTCTGTCGATCTTTGGGCTGCACGTCTCGCGCTTTGCCGAAGAAATCACCCTGTTTTCGACGGCAGAGTTCGCCTTTGTCGATCTGCCTGAAGCCTTCTCCACCGGCTCCAGCGCCATGCCGCAGAAGAAAAATCCGGACCTGACCGAACTGCTTCGCGGCAAAGCGGCCCGACTCTTCGGCGCATCGGCCACCTTGTCTCTCTTGCTCAAGGGTCTGCCACTCGCCTACAACAAGGATCTGCAGGAAGGCCAGGAGCCGGTCTTCGATGCAGCGGACACCGCCCTTGGCATTCTGTCAGTGCTTCCGTCGTTCACCCGAACTCTGCGGTTCCGCTCTGACCGCATGGCTGCGGCAGCCGCATCGGGTTATCTCAATGCGATGGCAGCAGCGACGTATCTCTCGAACAAAGGTGTTCCGTTTCGCAAGGCTCATGAGCAGATCGGCAACGCTGTCCGTTACGCGCTTGAGAGCGGTCGTGAACTCGAACAGCTGACCCTGACAGAGCTGCAGACATTCGGCGAGGCCTTTGCCGAAGACTTCTATGCCGCTATCACGATCGAGGCGACACTCGACTGCCACGACGTGCCTGGTGGTACGGCGCGTCATCGGGTAGCGGCCGCTCTGGACGCAGCCGATCAACGAATCGCAGCAGTCGGCGATCTCGGCGGGAAAGAGGCGAGTGGTGTCCGCTAACTACCTCTCCGTCAATCCCTCCAGTGCGAGAGTC
The DNA here is from genome assembly GCA_903642235.1 of Acidobacteriaceae bacterium. Lineage (GTDB taxonomy): Bacteria > Acidobacteriota > Terriglobia > Terriglobales > Acidobacteriaceae > Edaphobacter. Next base: position 193,405 of record CAHJWL010000003.1, read on the forward strand.
GGGCTCGCCGGTGTCTTCGTGCGCGCTGCTAAGTTACCGGATGCCGCCAACATCTTCCAGCTCGTCAGCTCGCTCTCGCACGACGGCACGCTTCTGCCACGCAGCTACGCCGAGATTTGTGAAAACGTTCGCGATTTTGCCGTTGCGGAAAACGTAGATCGAGAGTTACTAGGATGCGGTGCCCTCCACCTCTACGGTCCGCATCTCGCCGAGGTCCGCTCCATCATGGTTCGGCCGGAGGCAAAGGGCCGGGGCGCGGGAGCCGCTCTCCTGCGGACGTTGCTGGAAGATGCCGAGGATCAGAAAGTAAGCTGCGTCAGCCTATTTACGCGCATTCCGCGGTTCTTCAGCCACTTTGATTTTCGAGTCGTAGAAAGAACACAGCTTCCCGACAAAATCTACAAGGACTGCCAGACCTGCCCGCGTCTCTATGCGTGCGACGAAGTCGCGATGGTGCGCGGTGATCTGCCGCGTATCTCGGTTCTCGGCCCAACAACCTTTCCCCGGCCGGTTCTGGTGAAGCTGCAGGAAGGCACAATCAAGAAGCCTCTCTAGGCTCTCCGCTCGTCGACGCCTGACGATAGGTTAGAGCGCGTCATCACAGCCTGCCCTACCAGGTGTGAACGTAGCCATCTCGGGATGCCATCTGAAGCGGAACTCCGAACAGCGTCGAAAGGCGAGGCACGGTCAGCAGATCTGATCGGGAGCCATCCGCAACAATGCAACCTCTCTGCATCAGAAGCACGCGACCGATCTCAGGAACAATATCTGCGGTGTGATGGGTGATAAGAAGAACACTGACACCGGACTGAGCCAACCTGCGGAGCAGCGTACGGACCTCCTGCTGTGCAGCCAGGTCAAGAGCAGTTGCAGGTTCGTCAAGAAGCAGCATTTGCGCTTCACTTGCCGCATCTCCTGGCGAGTCGCTTCTCTGCTGAGCAGCGGCAGCGCGGGAGCCGGCAAGAGCGCGGGCAATGAGGATGCGGCGCTGCTGGCCGGCGGACATGTGGCCGACCAGCTGGTCACGTAGGGCAACGGCATCCACTTGCAGCAGCAATTCCTCGGCCCACTCTCGCATCGCCGCCGTCACACTCAGGTGAGGCCAGAGAGTCGAGCTTGAGAAGAAGCCGGTCAGAATGGTGTCGAAGCCCGAGGTGGTGAGAGTTGGCTTCCCGGGTAGTTCCATTGAGACCACACCGAGGCGCCGGCGAAGCTGCGTCAGGTCCCATCGATCGCGGCCAAACAGATGTATCTCGGGACGGCTTCCATCAGGGTTGACAGCCAGTGGATACAGTTCGCAGGTGAGCACTTTGAGCAGGGTGGACTTGCCACAGCCATTCGGGCCAAGGATGGCGAGGTGCTCGCCCGCGCCAAGCTCAAGATTGATATCGACGAGTACGGTCCGCTCGCCACGAACCACGGTCACGTTCTTCAGGCTGACGATCGGATCGGGCATGGCTCCCTTGTATCAGACAAGGGCGACGCCAGGGCTGCACCGGTCAGGTGTGAGAGCGCGCTGTCACCCTCAAGAAGACCCTTAAAGTACCCGGGCCCTCCGCTTACGCGAAGGGCCCGGCCAGATACAAACATCTCAGAAGCCTACTTGACCTTAAGGAAGATGATGACAAAGGTGAACAGCGCAAGTGACTCAATAAACGCCAGACCAAGAATCAGAAAGATAAAGATTCCAGGACGTGCGCCGGGGTTTCGCGCCAGCGCCTCAGCAGCCGATGCGGTTGCCCGTCCCTGCCCAAGACCGCAGAGACCGGCAGCCAGGGCCATGCCCAGACCGGCAGCCAGTGGCACCCATTGACTTCCAGCATTCGCTGCGGCATCCTGCGCGAACGCCGGCGATGCAAGCAGCATTACGGCAAGACTCATAAACAAATATTGCAACGTCTTCATGCGGTACTCCTTCGCTCCCTGAATCCGCTGTCAGTGGGTGGTTGAGGTTCACCAGGCTGACCCCCTCACGCTCACAGCGGTGCTGCATACCAGGAGGCGGGAGGACATCCTCTCGGCAAAACTAAACCTTGAATCGGCAAAGCGCCGCGCACCTTAGTGGTCGTGCGCCACAGCCAGTGACAAATAGATGGCCGCCAGCAGAAAGAAGACGTAAGCCTGGATCACTGCGACGCCGAGATGAAGGCCGAGAAAGACCAGCGGGATGCCGATCGGCACCAGGGAAAAGAACGCTATGGTCAGCAGATCACCGGCAAACATATTCGCATACAGTCGAACCGTCAGAGAGAGCACACGCGCACAGTGCGAGATGATCTCGATCGGAAACAGCAGCGGTGAAATCCACCAGACCGGCCCAAGAAACTGCTTGATGTAGCTGAAGCCATTCGCCCGGATGCCATGGTAGTGGTAGTAAAAGAACGTGACCAGCGCAAACCCGAGCGGCACAACAACATCAGCCGTCGGTGACTCAAGTCCCGGAATCAATCCCATCAGGTTGCTGATCAGGACGAAGAGAAACAGCGCTGTCAGGTAGCCGGTGAATCGCTCAGAGCCGTGGCCGATAATCTGCTCGCCCTGCTCGTTGACGAACTCGTGCGTCATCTCCGCCAGATGTTGCACGCCGCCTGGCCGCTCCACATTCAGACTTACACGTACCAGTAGAAAATATGCAAGAAGCAGCAGAAAGACCAGCAGTTCCATCGCAAACGCATTCGTAATTGGCATCTGCGGGTACTTGGGCTGCACATGGAACGCACGGAGCAGTGAGTCCACCGGACCGGCAAGGTGAGCGTTCAGAAATCGTGTAAATAGTAGTTGTGTCGGCATGATCGTCAGAGTCTGGAGCGCGCTCGGAAGGCCTAAGCCGTCCAGGCCTGCATCAACCGAAGCCCTTCGACCGTGAGTGCGAACACACCCAGTCCAAGACCAGCCGCCAAGGCGTACACAGAGCCGTCCAGATACTTGAGGCTAACATACAGAACAGCGACGGTTCCGAAGAGCCTCAGGAAGAAACCGAGCATCACCGGCGCCAGCGGTCTTGCCTTCTCCCCCACATCCATGCGCGCCATCACGGCTGTCATCAGCCGCAGCCACTCCCACAATCCGGACCCGGAGATCACCGCACCCACTGCGAGCAGTGCCGCACTCTGCCAGCCTGCCTTCCACCACACCAGGGGTACGCCGATGGCCGTGCCGAGCGCGACCAGACGCAGCGCCTGCAGGATGGTGCGACGAAAATCATCGTCGGAGAAGCTCTCCAGCCCCCGCATCAGTCATCCCGCTTCAGGTAGCGGGATGCAGTGACAAAAATCTGAAAGAATCCGGCAATCGCTCCAAGCACAATGCCCGCAAGTCCCATCCAGCTCTGGTGGAAGTGCCGGTCCAGCCACTCCCCAAGCAGCCAGCCGATCACGCATCCTGCCGGCAGCGCGATCGCCAGTTGGATCATCGACTCGGCTTTTACCAGATCACCCAGCGATCCGCCCTGCTTCTTCCCTGCCATACGGATCTCATTACACCACGGCGGTGCCGCGACGTGCGCGCCGCTGACATTCAGACAACCACACGATACTCTGGACACGTGATCTGCTGCGGCACGGACAGGCCTGCCGCTGCCAGGAGATCCTGCCCTTGATGACTCGCTCTCGCCTTCTTCTTACTCCGCTCCTTGTTCTTTGCTGCACTCGCATCGCCATGGCTCTGCCGATCGATTGCAGCAAAGCCGCCTCGGCAAACGAGCGCACCCTCTGCGCCGATCCCTTTCTGCTCCAGACAGACGCTCGGCTGGACACTCTCTACGACGTCAGCCTGCGCTTTCTCGCGCCCGCGGAACGCTCAAGCCTGACCGACTCACAACGTGCCTGGGTCAAGCAGCGCGAGCTCTGCGGAACCGACAAGAACTGCACGCGCGCGGCCTACGCGAAACGCGCTTCTGTCTTCGAAGCCATCCTAGAACGGGCCCAGGCGCACGGGCCTTTCTAAGCAGCCGCAGGACACAGACCCGCCCTCATCGGCCACATAAGGACCTATCACTTTGTTCGAATCTGACTTCGAAGAAAATCTGTATGCACTCCGTCAAGACAAGCTGAATCAGATCGCGGAGCTTGCCGCAGAGGCAGGCGCTCCAGCCGCGGCTGCCCGTTATCCAAACCGCTTTGCCTTTACAGCGGAGATACCGTCGCTGCGCGCGCAGTATGACGCCGCTACCGGCGAGGCACTCGAAGCGCAACGCCCTCATGTCGCCATCGCAGGCCGCCTCATGGCCATCCGCCTGCAAGGCAAGGCCGGCTTCGCACAGCTGCAGGGAGGCGGAGAGCGCCTGCAGATCTACGTTCGCAAGGATAACGTCGGAGACACCGCCTTCAGCGTCTACAAGCTGCTTGATCTCGGGGACCACATCGGTGTGGACGGCTATCTCTTCCGCACCCGCACCGGCGAGCTCACGGTCCATGTAGAGACCCTCACTTTTCTCACCAAGGCCATGCTCGCCCTGCCGGATAAGTACCACGGCCTCGAAGACACCGAACTCCGCTACCGTCAACGCTACGTCGACCTCTTCATGAACACGGGCGCAACCGCGAAGCAGGAGACACACGCTCCTTCACCGGCACCGCCCGCAAACGCCGCACCGGATGCCCTGCCGTTACACTCATCAGATCAAGTGCCCTCCCAACAAGGGCCGCAGGGTCTTGCAGCGGAGAGACCGCCATCGCCTTCTTCGCTTTCACCTGCACTCAGCGCGGAGCCCGACGAGCCGCTGAACGTGCGCGAGGTCTTCGTCAAGCGAGCCGCCATCCTGCGTGCCATTCGCCGCTTCTTTGACGAGCGCGGGTACCTCGAAGTGGAGACACCCATGATGCACACGATCGCCGGTGGCGCCGCGGCTCGCCCCTTCAAGACGCATCACAACGCGCTCGACCTCGATCTCTCGCTCCGCATCGCACCTGAGCTCTACCTGAAACGCCTCGTCGTCGGTGGCCTAGATCGTGTCTACGAGATCAACCGCAACTTCCGCAACGAAGGCGTCAGCACCCGCCACAACCCCGAGTTCACCATGCTTGAGTTCTACCAGGCCTACGCAAACTACCACGACCTGATGGACCTGACGGAGAAACTTGTCACCTTCGTCGCTACGGAAGTAAATGGATCGACAAAGACAAACTTCAATGGCCATGACATCGACCTGAGCAAATGGGCGAGCTTCTCAATGACTGCTGCAATAGCTGAATGGTGGTCTGATGAAAATTCAAAGCCCCCAGATGCGGCTTTTCGCACCGCCGAAGGGATGGGAAATTGGATAGCAACATTTGGGATTACAGAAGAACTGACTCTCGGTGACGCTGGGCCAGAAACGTACGCAGTTCAACTCGCTGCTTATGCAGTGACTCTTTCCGAGAATCCTTCGCTTGCAGAAAGTGCAGAAATGGCTTGGGAGAAGTTTTTCAAGATCATTCAGAAGTATGGAAACCAAAAACTCACGGCTGTTTACGAACATTCCAAGGTGCTACGAGGTCAACAGCCTCTGGGTAAGGCTGTAGCCGCTATCTTCGAAACCGTAGCCGAGCCTCACCTCATCCAGCCCACCATCATCTACGACTTCCCCCTCGCCGTCTCCCCGCTCTCCAAGCAAAAACCCGACGAGCCCGACTGGGTCGAACGCTTTGAGTTCTACATCGGCGGCTTCGAGGTCGGCAACGCCTTCTCCGAGCTCAACGACCCCGTCGAGCAACGCAAGCGCTTTGAGGATCAACTGAAAGAGCGCGAGCGCGGTGATGACGAGGCCCACGCCATGGATGAGGACTACGTTCGCGCCCTCGGCTACGGTCTGCCCCCGACCGGCGGAGAGGGGATTGGCATAGACCGTCTCACCATGATCCTCACCGGCGCGAAATCCATCCGCGACGTCATCCTCTTCCCGCTTCTGCGGCCCCAGGCGCGCGCGGCTGATTGACCCCCAAAGCAGATGAGGCTCCCACTCGGGAGCCTCATCTGCAAACTTGCATGGAGACCCTCACCCCTTCAGAGCCCGCTTTGCAACCTGTGCCAGAGTCGTCGCGTTCATGGCCTCGAGCACATCCTTGCGCAACCGTTTCTCCAGGCCAGCCAGCGCCGGCGACGTGTCGTCTCCAAAGGAAATCCAGTCCCCTTCCGCGGCCGCATAGATCTGGCCGAGCCCGATCTGCTTGGCCGGCAGCTTCAGTCGTGCGCCGCCACTCGGTCCTTTGCGCTGAGCAATCAGACCGGCTTTCTGCAACAGCAGAAACGTTCGCCGCACCATGACGGCACTCTCACCCAAGGCCTCCGCGATTGCCGTGGATGTATGCATGGACTCCGGCTCGCTCGCCAGTACTCGTAGCACCCGCACACTCAGACCGAACCGCCCACTCTGCGCCATGTGAAGCAAGCTACCACATGACCTTGCCGATGCGCTGCGGTGTCCTGTGCGAGTTCTCACGTCAAGCAAACTACAGGTGCAAGATGCTACCCTCGCCTCTGATGAACATCCTCTTTGTCGGCGATGTCTTCGGCTCCGCAGGCCGCCACATCGTTCGCGAACACCTCCCGCATCTGGTCGAAGGCCATGCCGTCGACCTGCTCGTGATTAATGGCGAGAACGCCGCAGGCGGCTTCGGCATTACACCTGGCCTGGCTGAAGAACTGTTTGACCTCGGCGCGCACGTCATCACGACTGGAAATCACATCTGGGACAAGCGCGAGATCTTCGAGTACATGGCTGTGCCTGCGACCTCGCATGACCGCAATCGCCGCATTCTTCGTCCCGCGAACTACGCAGCGAGCACGCCTGGCTTCGGCGTGTACCAGGGCACGCTGGATCCCAAGAACGGCGGAGCGGCTCAGTCTTACGCCGTCATCAATCTGCAGGGCCGGGTCTTCATGAGCTCCTGCGACGACCCCTTCCGCAAGGCCGACGAGCTTCTTCGCCAGATCGCAGCGGAGACCGCCGCCAAAGTCATTCTGGTCGACATCCACGCCGAGGCATCCAGTGAAAAGGTAGCTCTTGGCTGGTACCTGGACGGCCGGGTGACTGCAGTTCTCGGAACCCACACCCACATTCCCACGGCCGACGAACGCCTCCTGCATGAAGGCACAGCCTTCCAGACAGATGTCGGTATGTCCGGGCCCTACGACTCCGTCATCGGTGTCGAACGTGAGCTTGTCCTCAATCGCTTTCTGACGGGTATGCCCGCCAAGTTTGAAGCCGCCAAGGGCAACCCTAAGCTCTGTGCCGCTCTCATCACCTGCGACGGTCTGACCGGCCGCGCCTCCGCCATTCGTCGCATCATGCTCGGCGAGTAAAGGCGCCACTGGCGCTCTCTAGAGCTGGGCTAACCACGCAAACGCCGCAGCCCAGAGACTCTGCTCCGGAGTCTGCCGCGTTACTTCGTTGACGCCCGCATCCTGCGTCTCTCGTCCATCAAGGATGTGCCTGCCATCTGCACGGTAGGTGTCAAAGTCAGATCGAGTGCCCGCGCGTCGCCCGCCCTCAGTTGAATGCTGCGCAGAATGTCCGTTCCCTTGCCGTCGGTAAACAACATCACCAGATAGGCTCCCGGCGCTAAGCCCTCCTGGCTGAATTTTCCCAGTGAATCCCCCATCAGCGTATAGCGCCATGCACGTCCGCCGTGGGTTGTCTGGTCAGAAACCAGCTGTACGACCGCGTGTTGAAGCGGGTTGCCGGCAGCATCGGTTGCTCGTCCGTGCAGACTGGACGAACCCTGTGCCTGTGTGCCGGTGGCAGCGACGGATAGGACTCCTGACATCAAAGCAGAGAAGAAAAAGGCTCGAGAGCGAAGGGAGATCATGCCCCTATTCTTGGCGTGGCCGCACGGAACGGATATGCCACCGACGGGCCACTGCGATATCACCTCCGCGCCATCCCCTGCCCGCAAAAGAAAGAGGCGGACCACCGAAGTGGTCCGCCTCTTAGGGTTGAGTCAGGGAGGACTAGCGGCGACGGGGCGCTGTTCTTGCTGGCGTCCGCGTGGTCGTAGTGCGTTTCGCTGGAGTCTTGGCCACGACGGCGCCATCGCTCATCGTGATCATCAACGGTCCTGCCGCCGCGGCCGGAGCCGGCGTTGGTGTTGCAGCGGCTGTCTGCGCCGGTGCTGTCGGCGGTGTCGTTGTAGACGCAGGAGACGAGGTTGCGTCCGCTGGTGTCGTCGCAGCAGGTGCGGACGGATTCGTCGTCGTGGCCGATGCCGAAGCATCCGTGCTCGTCCCGGTGCTGGTCGCCGCACTTGTCGGAGCCGCTCCGGAAGACGCCGGTGACGCCCCACCTTGACTGTAGGACGCATACGTACCGGTCAACGCAACCTTCGCGCCGACTGCCGGAACCGTCTTCAACGGTTCCTTCATGTTGAAGGTGAAGTCCGCCGTCTTCGACTGCACAGCATCGTCAGACACGGCAACCGTCAACGCTGACTCCGTTGCCGTAATCACCGTAGCGTCTGGAATCTCGACCGTCTTTCCCTTTACTGTCGCCCAGACCTTCTCTGCGTCATCGGACGTTCCGTTCTGCAGAATGAACTCCTTGTCGCTCAGGGCAAGAGTGCCGAGATCCGAAGTCGACGCAACCGTCTGGTGCGCGATGTCAGAGGCCTTCGGAGCCGGTGTTATGGTGAAGTCCGCCGGCGGGTTGAGGTTCGCAGAGGCCGCCGTCGTCACCTTCTCATACCCCTCAGCATTGCCGTGGTACTTCTTGTAGCAATACTGCGCTGTGGGCGCCATCTGGCTCTTGTACGGTTCAGGAGCATAAGCCGTAAAGCGCGACACATAAAACGTGCAGTTGATGTAATCCGGCGGTGTGGACTGCAGATAAGCGAGACCAAGGAAGTACGTGTCCTGCAGAATCGGCCCAGGCTTGCTGGTCTGGTCGACAGGGACAGCTGCCAGCTCCTGCTTGAAGTTCGTGATGGCCGTCGCCGTGTCCTTCTTGTTCAGCGCCGCCGTTCCGATCGCGCTATAGAAGATAGGGTTGGCATTTGTCTGCAACGTTTTGAAGTCGGCGTCGCTCATGTCCGTCGGCTTGCTCGCCGTCAGACCCTTCTGCGCATACTCCGCCGCCTTGTCGAGCGCCGCCTGCTTTGCCGTCGCGTCCGTCAGCTGATCCGCCGACGCTTTGCGAAAGTAAACCTCAAGCGTGATCGCCCGCAGATTGTTCGGATCTACCTGCAGGAGCCGGTCCGCTGCATCCAGCGTCTTTGTTGGATCGAACGAGCTGTATGCCACCATCAACTGTTGCAGCACATCGCTCTTAACCGAGCTCTGCGGATACTTCTGCAGGTAGGCCTCAAGAGCCGGAGCTTTGGTCTGCGGCGTCGATTGGTTAATGGCAGCGGTGTAATCGTTGTACTCCGGCTGCGCCATCTGCACCTGCCCACCCGCCGCGCCGCCCGCCGCAGGCTGCTGCGCACCAGATCCAAGGTTTACCTGCTGCTGGGAGAACGCGTACTGCGCTCCAGGAGCCACACTGGCGACTGCCAGAAGAGACGCAACGACTGCCTTCTTCATTCAACACTCCTAAAAATCAAGTATCCGCGATCGTCTGCTCCGTACGCGGCCATGGACAGAGACATCATAGTGCACCACTGTATCGAACGGCGTCGATCCTCGTAACGTTTTCTGAAGCTGCAGGTTCGCGCAGTCAGCAGGTATCAGGCTCGGGGATACTGCGGATTATAGAGAGCACAGTGCACTCCGGCAAACGTGGCCTCTTCCCCGTCATGTTCCTCGGACAAGACACCCCCGCACTGCCCAGGGTCGCGGCAATCGCGAACACCCATCGTCGCTCTCACCATCAACCTTCTTGACTACTGCAAATCAGCTGTTCTCTGATGCGTCAACGTGGAGCCCACCTGTGGGGTTCCTGCATCCTTATCCACAACAGGTTGCGGAGCCCACGTTGATCAAGCGACCGTGCACCCTCTAGACTCGGATCAACGAGACTTCTTCCCTGGGCCAAGCGGAGAGGGCTCGCGGAAAGGATCGCCCGCACATGCTCAAGCTCAAGAAGATCCAGATCCTTGGTTTCAAGTCCTTCTGCGATCGCACGGAGGTGCAACTTCCGGGTGAAGGTATCGCCGCCGTAGTGGGACCAAACGGCTGCGGCAAGTCCAACATCTCAGACGCCATCACGTGGGTCCTCGGAGAGCAATCCGCCAAAAGCCTGCGCGGCCTCAAGATGGAGGACGTCATCTTCGCCGGCACTCGCGACCGCAAACCAACCGGTATGGCCGAGGTCTCCCTTACCCTGGTTGACCCCGAAGTCTACGACGGCAGCTCCCTTCACCAGGACGGCCCCGAACTCGTCCTCGCCGACCGCCACCCGGCTGACAATCGAACACCCAACGATTGGGACGAATCCAAGCTCCGCGAGCAGATCGCCGCCGAGACCGAGGAAGCTGTCCTCGAGGCCCAGCCCGGTGTCCTTCTGGAGGGCGAAGAGGCCAGCGGAGAAGAGACCGCCTCCCCTGACTTTTCGAGCGCAACCGTACCGGCCGCCGACAACGTTGTTCTCAAGATCCGGCGTCGCAAGTTCAACCGTGCCCCGGTGCGCGCCGGAGAGATCACCGTCACTCGTCGCCTCTTCCGTACCGGCGACTCCGAGTATCTGCTCAACGGGAAGATCTGCCGTCTTCGCGACATCCAGGACATCTTCATGGGCACCGGCCTCGGTGGCGAAAGCTACGCCATCATCGGCCAGGAGCGCATCGGCCAGCTGCTGAGCTCCAAGCCGCACGACCGGCGCTCCATCATCGAGGAGGCAGCTGGCATCACGCGCTTCAAGACGAAAAAGCGCCTTGCTGAACTCCGCCTGGAGTCTGCCCGGCAAAATCTCTCACGCGTGAACGATATCTTCGATGAAGTCACGCGCCAGATGGCCATCCTTAAGCGCCAGGCCGCCAAGGCTGAACGGTATGGCCAGCTTCGCGAGGAGCTTCGGGGCAAACTCCGCATCGCGCTTCGCAGCCGCATCACGCAGCTTGATGCCGACCTCGCCTCCGCGAGCGCAACCATCGCCACTCACAGCGCCTCTATTGACGAGCGCGCCGGCAACCTAGAAATCCTGGACGCTCAGCATACCGAGGGAGTGCAGCGCGGCTACACACTCGATGGCCTGCTCCGCGAGACCAACGCCACTGCCAGTCAGACCGCGGTCGATCTCGAACGCGTGAACACCCGCACTGCCGCAAATGCCGATCGCATCGTCGATCTCACCAGCCGCCTTGAGAGTGGCGCCGGCGAACTCATCGCGGCTCGTGAGCAGGTCGCTCAGCTGACCGGCGAACTTGAGCAGCACAGAGACTTCCTCAACAATGCCAACACCGAATCGATGACGGCTCGCGATGCCGTACAGCGCCAGCAGACCGAAGCCGCAAACGCCGTCCGTGCAGTGCAGCACGCCGAGCATCAGGCCGAACAAAGTCGCCGCAGCGCCATGCATCTGATGCAACGCGGCTCCCAGACCCGCAACGAGATCGCGCAGGCGGAGGCCTTGCTCGCCAGCCTCCACCAGGAGGCCGAACGCCTCACCCGCGAATCCGATATCGCTCGCGAAGAGCTCTCCAGCCTCGGCCTGCAACGCGGTCAGGTTCGCATGTCGTTTGAGTCTGTCACCGATCGCCTGAGTCGTCTCGAGTCCGAGATTGCTACACTTCGCCTCGACATCGAGGCCCGGCGCAAACAGGAGTCAGAGTCCAAGCGCCGCGGCGACCAGCTTCGTAGCGAACTCGCCTCGCTGAATGGCCGTCGCGGCTCGCTTGAAGGCCTCATCCGCGATCACAGCTACTCCACTGACACAGTGAAGAATATCTTCCGCACCGCACGGAGAGCCCCGCAGTCGCATGCCGAGGATCTTGCGCCCGTCGGTACCCTCGCCGACTTTCTTGAAGTGGAAGGTCAATACGGCGCAGTGGTTGACGAGTTCCTTCGCGAAGAGTTGAACTTTGTCATCGTGAAAAGCTGGAGTGCTGCCGATCAGGGTATCCGTCTTCTCCGCTCGGACGTGACCGGGCGCGCTACCTTCTTCATCCACCCGTCCGAAGCTGCCGCCGCGTCCGCACAGGAGACAGATGGCAGCCGACCGCAAGCCGAAGGCCTCGTTCCGCTTCGTGACTGCGTTCGCGTCCTGAACGGCTTTGCCGACTCTCTCCAGATCCTTCTCCCCAAGCTCCGCGACGGCTACGTCGCCGCAGATGCAACACAGGCCCGCGAGCTCTCGCTGCAGCACCCAAACGCCTGGTTCCTCACTCCCTCGGGCGAGACGTTCCACGCCCTCACCGTTACGGCCGGCCGAACAACCGCAAATGGCCCGCTCGCTCTCAAACGTGATCTTCGTGAGCTCTCCGCGAAGACCGCGGCACTCGAAGGGGAGCTCTCCAGAACTGACATAGCAACAGCCACCCTCGCCCGCGAGATCGCGCACGCCAGCACCGCTATCGAGGCCAGAACACAGGAGCGCCGCGAGGCCGAGCGCGAGGCCGCCAACTCCGGCGCGGCGCTTCGCCAGATGGACTCCGAATCCCAGCGCATCGAGCGCCGCCTGCAGGATTGGCAGCTCTCCTCCGAGCGCAACCGCGACCAACGCAACGCCAAGACAGACCTCGTCGCCCGCAAGCGGTCTGAAGCTGAAGCCGCCGATCACGAGCACCAGGCACTTGAAGCGTCGCTTGCAGATCTGCAGCAGCAGGTCGCCGATCATCGCGCCAAACGAGAACAGCTCCAGGCCGCCGCCGCCGCCGCCGCCGTCGTCGCCGCCGGTATCGAGGAGCGCCGCCGCAATGCGCAGGCTAACTTCGACCAGACCAACCGTATCCTCCAGACGCAAGAAAATCGCCTGCAGCAACTCGACGCGCAACTCGCGACCGCTGCCGCCGAACGCGCACGCCGGGAAGAGGAGACCTCCACCTTGACGGCGCAGGCCGGAGAGCTCGCAGCAGGGAGGGCCATCGCCGTCGCAGAAGCTGCTCGCCTCACCGCCGAAGCTGGCGATCTGCGTGCCAGTCTCAGCGATCTTGACGCTCGTCTCCGCGCGCTTCGCTCCGAGACTGAGTCGCTCCGCGAGCAGCGTGCGCACCTCACTGCTCAGGTCGCCAGACTCTCGTCTCATCTGGAACATATCGAGGCCACCTGCCTCAACGACCTGGGCTCTGATCCTGCCAGCCTCCGCACGGATGTGTCCATCCCGCTCATCACGGGCGATGCCCTTGCCGCGCAGGAAGAGGAGTCGCGCACCCTGAAGGGCAAGCTTGAAGCTATGGGCCCTGTCAACATGATGGCCCTCGAAGAATACGTTGAAACGACCGGACGCCATACCTTCTTGGAAGCTCAGCGCAAGGATCTTCTCGACTCGATTGAGAACACCCAGGCTTCAATCAAAGAGATCGACGACGTCTCCCGCATTAAGTTCGACGAGGCCTTCAAGGTGATCAACGAAAACTTCTCCCTCACCTTTACAAAGCTCTTCGGCGGCGGCCAGGCTCTCATGAAACTTACCGACGTCGAGAACTCGGCCGAGTCGGGCATCGACATCGTCGCCTCGCCTCCAGGCAAGAAACTCCAAAGCATCCTTCTGCTCTCTGGCGGTGAAAAGGCCCTCACTGCGCTCTCACTCCTCGTCGGTATCTTTCAATTCCAGCCCGCGCCCTTCTGCATCCTTGACGAAGTGGACGCTCCACTCGACGAGACCAACGTCGGCCGCTTCGCCAAGATGATCGATGAGATGAGTGCAACGACTCAGTTCATCGTCATCACACACTCCAAGCGCACCATGGCCCAGGCAGACGTCATCTATGGCGTCACCATGCAGGAGCCCGGCGTCTCGAAGATTGTCTCCGTCAACCTCGCCGACCGGCGTGCGTCAAGCTCTCGGCGTGCCGTCGCCTGACAACCCGCGGCTGCAGCTCGCACTACACTCACACAGCATGGCTCTTACGTATACCGCGCTTGTCGGCCTCATCCTGGTCACTGTTCTGCTCCGCCTGCTCGTACCACGATGCAGCCCGCCCCGCCGCCGCCAGCTCTCTGTGCTTCTGGCTCTCCTTCTTCTTCCCGCGCTTCTCAATACCGTTTCCAGGTGGGAGACAACAAGCCTTCACATCAACGCCTCCCTGCTCTGGATCCGCTTGTTCGCCTATGAACTCTGTATCGTCTTTTTCACCCTCGTTCGGCCCCGAGTTCTTACCTCTACAATTGCAGTCATCCTGACTCTGCCTCTTTTCTTCAGCAGCGTCACCGGTCCCGCCGCAACCCTCTTTTCGCGAGCTCAGCCCAAGATCCGCACTATCAGCGATGGCTACTTCCTCGAACTCTTGCCATGGTCGAGCGGACCGCATCAGAACTCCGGCGCTGACTTCGTTCTCTTCTATCAGCCGTCGCATGTGCCCTTCCTTCGCCGACCGTTCATGGGAACTCGTCTCTATAACAGCCAGTGCCGTACCGCCGAGACCACGTCCACCCTTGACCCCGCGACGGATCACATCTCTGTTCGTTGTCCGCCGCTCAAGTCCACTGCAGCCGCTCCGCCCTCCGGAACCGAACTTGACTACCTGATACCCCGCGGTGCTCTTTCCCCAACTCTCGCTCAGAGAGAGCACCGGTGATACCGTCATCCTGATGCCCGACTCCGCTCAGCTTCCACCCGCACTCCTCACGACCGACCTCGGCCGGCACCGGCCGCTCGCCATCGGCAAGGTGCGCGATATCTATGCCGCCGGCCAGGACACGCTGCTCTTCATCGCGACCGACCGCATCTCCGCCTTCGATTGCATTCTCGGCTCCGGAGTGCCTGACAAAGGCCGCATTCTCACCCAGCTCTCACTCTTCTGGTTCGACCACCTTGGCAGTCTCGTCCCCAACCACCTGATCTCCGCCAGCACCGCCGATCTACCGCCCGCCTTCACGCCATTTGCAGACCAGCTTGACGGTCGCTTCATGCTCGTTCGCAAGGCCAAAATGTTTCCCGTCGAATGCGTCGTCCGCGGCTATCTCTCCGGCTCCGGCTGGAAAGACTACCTCGCCACTGGCCAGGTGTGCGGCATCCCCTTGCCCGCCGGCCTTCATGAGTCCGACCAGCTCCCCGAGCCGCTCTTCACGCCCGCCGCCAAGAATCACACCGGCCACGACGAAAACATCTCCTTCGACGAGATGATCGCCCGCATCGGCGCCCCCGCTGCCGAGCTTCTCCGCTCCCTTACCCTCGCCATCTATCGCAGCGCCACCGCCCACGCCGCCACCCGGGGTCTCCTCCTCGCCGACACCAAATTTGAGTTCGGCACCGTTCCCGGCCCCGACGGTGAACCGGTACTCATCCTCGCCGATGAAGTCCTCACCCCTGACAGCTCCCGCTACTGGCCCGCCGCCATCTACGCCCCCGGCGGCCCTCAACCCTCGTTCGACAAGCAATATGTTCGCGACTTTCTCGAGACCCTTCCCTGGAACAAGCAGCCGCCCGCTCCCGCTCTGCCAGCGGACATCATCCGCAACACGCGCGCCCGGTATCTTGAGGCCTTCCATCTGCTCACCGGCCGCGTCCTGCCAGGCGCCTGAGGGCACATCATGCCTCAATGGAGCCTTCCCTCCGTGCTCTCGCTCTCTGCCTTGACTCCGTTTGATTGGCTTATCCTCGCCATCGTTCTCTGGTCCCTTGTCCGCGGGTTCATGTGGGGACTCATCCGCGAGCTCTTCGGCCTCGTCGCCCTCGTGGCTGGCATCACAGCGGCGGCCTGGAAGTACACGGCCGTTGCTCTCTGGCTCAGCCGCTGGCTGCCCCAGCCGGCCGCAGCCAGCATCGCGGCCTTCCTGCTGTTGACGCTTGTGGTGACATCCGGTGTCGTCCTTATCGGCCGCCTGGTACGCTCGGCGGCAAGTCTGGTGGGGCTCGGCTTGCTCGATCGTCTCGGCGGAGCTCTCTTCGGACTCGCCCGCGCCAGCCTGGTCGGAGCCGCTATCCTCATGGCCTGCCTCACCTACCTGCCGCCGCAGCCATGGGTGCAGGACTCCCGCCTGGCACCATGGCTGCTGCAGCTCGGTCACACCGCCGCTCTTCTGGCGCCGGCAGACCTCCAGACGCGGATCGCCGCCGCCCTTAACTCCCTCCGGGCCGCCGGTCCGGGCCGCACGTAACACACAGATTCGGGCTGGATCAAACCCCGGGGATGGTGGACAATGTTGGCTGTGCCTCCCGGGAGCGGGAGCAAAGTGAGAGGACACCCTACCGTGAAGCGCGAACTGCAAAGCCTCGTCACCCAGATGCACAGCTCCGGCGTAACCTACACCGATGCTGTGAAGCAGTTCAAAAAGCGCTTCGTCCTCGAGGTTCTGGCCCAGCACAAGGGCAACCAGTGCAAAGCCGCCGAGGAGCTGGATATGCACCGAAACACCCTCTCTCGCCTGCTCACCGAGCTCGAAATGGACTCCGCTCAGATCCGGTCCGGCATCCGCAACGGCATGCGTCGGCCTCCAGTCAGCGAACGGCCGCAGACCCGTGATCGTCTCCAGGCCAAGGTTCAGAGCATCTCCGGTGCCCGATAGCTCCCGGCCTGCGTCCAAGCCTTGTCTGGTCCGGTAAGCCGGAAGATCACGCGTGCAGCTCTTGGTGCGCGATCACTCTCCCATCTGCCTGGATCGCGAAACTCCGCATGCTTCGTCTCTCATCTACTCTGCGCCACCGCCTCGTCGCTGCTGCTCTTCCGGCGCTCGCCTCCACCTGGCCCGCTCTGGCGCAGACGGCAGCCGCACCTGGCCTGGCGCCCCCTTCGCCCCGCATCTCAGATCATGTCACCGCGCATAGGGCTGACCTGGCCCGTAACGAGTACATCGCCGGTGCGAAGCTGCTTGACGCCAATCGCCTGAGAGAGGCTGAGACTGTCTTCCAGCACGCCGAGCAGCTCGATCCCAGCGTGCCCGAGTACAGGCTCGCCGCCACCCTCGTGCTCGAGCACCGCGTCACCGCTCTGGTCCAGCAGGCCGGCAGCGCCCGTACGCTTGGCCACATCGCCGAGGCCGACTACCTGCTCTCGGAGGCGCGCACGCTTGATCCCCAGAACGCAATCATCGCGCAGCACGATCAAACCGCCGCCGCACCTGCGGCCTTCCAGTCAGCCTTCGATCAAGCAGCGGCAAGCCCGGCAGGCTCCGATGGCACCGAAGACCTCGCCGGCGCCATCGTCCCGCGGCCCAACAGCTCTCGTCAGAGCTTTCACCTGCATGGCGACCTCCAGAGCGCCGTCACAGAGGTCTTCCGTCGCTTCGGTCTACGTGCCGCCTTTGATGACTCCGTGACCCCAGCCGCTACGCCTCAGGGGATCCGCTTCGACCTGGACGACACATCTGCGGCTCAGGCCATTCCGCTCATCCTCACCATGGGTCGTCTCTTCGCCGTACCGCTCGATGCTGGCAGCGTCCTCCTCGCGACCGATACCGTCGCCAATCGCACGCGCCTCGAGCACCTCTACCAGGAGACCCTCTACACACCCGGTCTCACGCCACAGCAGATGGGCGAGGTCACCAACGTTATCCGCCAGGTCTTCGATGTCAAGCAGCTCAGCATGCAAAACACCGCAGGCAACATCACGCTCCGTGCCCCGGCCAGCACACTGGACGCCCTGAATCGTACCCTTGTGGATCTGCTGGACGGCACATCCGAAGTCACCTTTGACCTCCGTGTCTACTCGGTCGACACCACACGCCAGCGCAATCTCGGCCCTTCTATCCCGCAGCAGTACGGCGTGTACAACGTCGCCAGCGCCGCGCAGTCGATCGTGTCCGCAAACCAGTCCGCCGTCGACCAGGCCATCGCGCAGGGCGCGCTGGTCATCCCCGCCGGCGCTGACTCGAGCACCCGCCTGATCTACGAGGCAGTCTTTCTCATACAAGCGGGCCTGGCTCAGAGCTCCCTCCTGACAGATACCATCGGCTTCTTCGGCAAAGGCCTCGCGCTCAGCGGACTTACAGCCGGACCTGCGACCATCAACTTTGCCCTCAACACCTCCGACACCCGCACGCTGGATAGCCTGCAGCTTCGCGTGTCCGATCGTCAGCCAGCCATCTTCCGTTCCGGCACCCGCTACCCGATCACCACGTCCACCTACTCCACCGGCCTCTCCGGCACCAACTCCGCCGCTCTCGCCGGTGCCACCATCAATGGCGTCAGCGTCTCAAGTCTGCTCAACCAGTACCTCGGCTCCTCCGCCGGCGCCACCATTCCGCAGATCCAGTACGAGGACCTCGGCCTTACTCTCAAGGCCACGCCAAACGTACAGACCTCAGGCAACATCACCATGCATCTGGACCTGAAGATCGAGGCTCTCGCAGGATCGGCTCTGAACAACATCCCGGTTCTCGCCAGCCGCCAGTTCGCCTCGGACGTCACCGTCGCCGAAGGCCAGACCGCGATGATGATGTCGAGTCTCAGCAAAACCGAGTCAGCCGCCGTCAGCGGCATCCCCGGTCTCTCCGAGCTTCCCGGCTTTCAAACTGCGACCGCGGACAAGCTGCGCGAAGTGGACTCGAGCGAACTCGTCATGTTAATTACCCCGCATCTCATCCGTCACCGCTCCAACCTCACGGTGGGCCCGCGCATTCCTGTCAGTCCGTCTGTTGACTCGTCAGAGTAGCGCCGCCATCCACCGGCAACCACACAGAAAAGATCGTTCCGTGCCGCTCCCCCGTCTGCGACCGCGTCCGGATCTTCCCTCCATGCTTCTCGACAATGCCGCGGCTCACCCACAGACCCAGGCCCGTACCGGTGCTCTCTTTGGTTGTTTGAAACGGCTCAAAGAGCCGACCGGCGATTCGCGGGCTGATGCCTTCACCCGTATCCGCAATAGTCAGCCGCACGCCGGCGCGAGGCGCCGCATCTCCGCCAACCAGCTCCTGTTGCGCGTTAACCCGAATCGACAGCCGTCCCCCGCCGCTCATGGCATCAAGCGCATTGCGTACAAGATTGTTCAGCACCTGGCGCATCTCGCCTTCAAGAGCCCACACCTTTGGTGCCGCTCGTGTTGTCCACGCCAGGGTTACATTTCGAACCAGCAGACGGCCGGTGTAGAGCGCCATCACGGCCCGCGCCAGCTCCGCCAGGTCGATCGCTGTGGCCTTACTCTGCTGACGGTGGAACCGCAGCGTCTGCAGCGTAATCTCTGTGACGCGCGCCAGCTCCGTCTGCGCCATCGTCGCGTACTCCTGCACCTCACTCATGCCATCCGCCTGACGAATCAGGTAGAGCAGATTCGTGATTGACTCCAGCGGATTATTAATCTCGTGGGCAATCGAGCTTGCCAGCTGACCCACCGCCGCCAGCTTTTCGCTCCGCCGCAGCGCCTCATCCTGCAGCCGAACCTGCGTCACGTCGCTGTTCACCACAACTCCGCCAATCAGCTCGCCATTCAGCAGAATCGGTGCACCCGTGCTGCGCAGCCATCGCCCGTCCTCCTCAAGGACGTCATTTGACGACTCACCCCGCAGCGCCAGATCAAGTGTCTTCAGGTTTGCCGGAAAAGGATCGCCCTTCATGGCCTTTGCCCGCTGATTCAATCGCACCGGCGATCCATCAAGCGTGGCCACGTAGACGCCATGCGGAATGCTTTCGATCACTGCATCCAGCTCCGCTGTCCGCTTCGCCGTCTCCGTGTACGCCCGCTCCAGCTCCTGCCGCTCGCGATGCAGATCGGAAACATCCCGAAACGTTACGACGACCCCGGTCACCTCACCCTCGAGCACCACCGGCTGAGCCGACACCTCCGCCAGGAAAGAGCTGCCGTCCTTGCGGAACATGGTATCCAGCTGTCCGCGAAACGGTTCTTTTCCCCGCAATATCGCCGTAATTGAGCACTCTGACGACGGGTACGGTCGCCCGTCCGGGTAATGGTGATGCACCAGATCGTGCATGTTGCAACCGATCATCTCCTCTGCCAGATACCCGAACGTCCGCATGGCTATGCGATTGACGAAGGTGCAGGTACCGTCCAGGTTCAATCCCCAGATCCCCTCACCCGCGGAGTCCAGCAGAGCCTGCCATTGCTGTCGCTGCTGCGTGGATTCGACCATTAACATGCGTTCTCGTTCTCCCGCAAAGAGTGACCTCGTTATATGGATGCAGAGAGTGGACACACTTTTGTGCCAGGCCGAGAACTTCTCTCAAACACACCGCAACATCCGCGCCCGCCGCCTTCAACCAGCGCCTCCCGCCCTCCGTTGACCCCACACAAACGGACCGCTATACTCTCTAAGACGAGCGGGAGTAGCTCAGTGGTAGAGTGCTTCCTTGCCAAGGAAGATGTCGCCGGTTCGACCCCGGTCTCCCGCTCCAGTCAAGCCCTTGCCCTTCGGGAGTCCTCCCGGACTCATCGCGGCAATCGCGGCACCACCCTCAAGGCGCGGTACCCAAGTGGTAAGGGAGAGGTCTGCAAAACCTTTATGCGTCGGTTCGATCCCGACCCGCGCCTCCATCTCCACCTCTGACACACCATCCTGCCTTAGCGCAAGCGGCGCTGCCGGTCAGATCAACAGCCTCGCCGGAGACCCTCGCGTCGTGCAGCTCGCCCACCGGCTCTGCCTTCCGCTGCATCTCGACACTTCGCTCGACGCCACCTTCATCCCGTCACCCTCCGCTTCTGCGATTGCCAGCCTCGCAAAATCCGGCTCCCCGCCGAGTAGCCTGAACCGCTACAGTGAGCCTCATGCCGCGTTTTGAGAAACAGATCAACCTGCATCGCCCCTCCAGAACCGACCTCTCCAACCGGCGTTGGATCTACATCCCCTACGATCGCTTCACCGACCGCACCGGCCCGCTTACCGAACAGCCCGCCGCCGACACGGGCATCGTCATCGTTGAGTCCGTCGCCAAGGCGCTCCGCCGGCCCTACCACAAGAAAAAGCTCGTCCTCCTCATCAGCAACATGCGCCACTTCGCCCTCGAGCAGGCTGCCCGCGGCGTCAGCGTCCTCTATCACTTCACCCCCGGCAGCCACGGCCAGGGCCTGCTTGATCTTCAGCAGCACCACGACGTCCCCGCACTCGTCACCATGACGCCCGCCGAGCGCGAGCTCCGCCTCGACCTCGCCACCGCCACCGCCGCCGGTCTCAAGCTCGACCACGTCACCGACACCACCTGGCTCTCGCAAACTGAAGACTTCCTCGACGTATACGGTGAGTTTCGTAACGGTAAAAGTTACGTAATGGATCGCTTCTATCGCAAGATGCGCCAGAAGTCCGGCATCCTCATGGAACGCGGCAAACCCGTCGGCGGCAAGTTCTCCTTTGACGCTGACAATCGCAACCCCTACAAGAACGAAGTCCCCATCCCCCGCCCACCCCTCTTCCCTCCCGATGCCCTCACCGACGAGGTCATCGGCTACGTCGGAGAGCACTACGGCCACCACTTCGGCTCCATCGAGAACTTCAATCTGCCCTGCGACCAGACCGGCTCCGACGCCCTCTGGAAGTTCGCCTTGCAGGAGCTCCTTCCCTTCTTCGGCCCCTTCGAAGACGCCATGCGCGACGACGAGCAGCAGCTCTTCCATTCGCAGACCTCGCCGCTCCTGAATCTCGCCCGCATGCTCCCCCTCACCCTCGTCCAGGATGTCGCCGCTGCCGCCGCTGAGGGCACCATCCCGCTCGCCAGCGCCGAAGGCTTCATCCGTCAGCTCCTCGGCTGGCGCGAGTTCATGCGTCACCTCCACGAGCAGACCGACGGCTATCGCCTCATCGATACTCCCCGCGAACAGCGCCCCCGTCCCCAGGAGCTCTCCCCCGATCTCCCGCCAGGCTCGAACGCCGTCGCCAACGCCTATCCCCCACCCCTTGCTACGCTCCCCACCTCTGCGGTCATCTCGACCGAAGCCCCGCCTTCCACCTCTGCCGTCATCTCGGCCGGAGGCGCAGCGAACCGCAGCCGCAGCGGAGAGACCTCCGCATTGCCTTACCCCATCGCCGATCCCTCTGCCGACCCCTATGAAGGCGCCACCCCTTCTGCCCTCGGCGCCAATCTTCCCCTGCCCGCCGCCTACTGGGGGGTTAAATCCGGCCTCCATTGCCTTGATACCTGCGTGCAGCAGGTCGTCGACCACGGCTGGTCCCACCACATCACCCGCCTCATGGTCCTCTCCAACCTCGCCAATCTCTGCGGCTTTTCACCCCGCGAGCTCACCGACTGGTTCTGGTTCGGCTACGTCGACGCCTATGACTGGGTCGTTGAGCCCAACGTGCTCGGCATGGCTACCTACGGCGACGGCGGCCTCACTGCGACAAAACCCTACGTCTCCGGTGCCGCCTACATCAATCGCATGTCCAACTTTTGCGGCCATTGCCGGTACGACCCCAAGAAGACTCTCACCGACGACGCGTGCCCCTTCACCGCCCTCTACTGGACCTTTCTCGAACGCAACAAAGAGCGGCTCGGCAGCAACTTTCGCATGCAGATGCCCTACAACACCCTTCGCAAGAAACCCGAGTCCGAACTGGTCCAACTCCGCGCTCGCGCCAAACAGGCCATCGACCACCTGCAAAGCTTCCATCGCCCCGTCTACTGACCGCACCGGCAGATGCCATCTGCAGCTCCACCTTACGTCCGGAACCGAACAGTCAAGTGCAATCTCCCCTCCGCTTCCGGTCGGAGCTCGAGAACAAGCAAAGGAAGAGTCAAACACCGCTGCTGCAAGAGGTCCCCGCTACCCGTTCTGCGCTTTTCGGAATATTCTTGGGGGTGTGGGGCCGCTTACAACAAGTCGCGCGCAAACACTCGCATGGCTTCTCTGCATCCTGTTGACGTGCCTTACACTCTCTTCCCCGCACTGCGACGCGTGCGACGGCCCGTCTCTCGCTCCAGCTTCGACCTCGTCCGTGCAGCACTCCACGCCTGCTTCACCGGACACCTGCAATGGCGTCTGCTCCTGCTGCGTGCTGCAAGGTCTACCCTCGGCAGCCCCTGCTCTCATGACCATGGAACTCGTCTCTGGCGAGAGGTCTCCCCTGTCACCGGAGCCTGCACACTCTGAACACGCAGCTCCGTTCCGTCCGCCTCGCATAGCTCTCTCATAGCGTTTTTGTTGGCCTGTGCAGCCGCACTGGACTTGAACCAACACACCTCTGGAGAGATCAAACCTATGCGCCCCTCTGTGCTCATGCCCTTTGCGGCATGCCTGCTGCTGTGTCCTTGTCTATCTGTTCCTGGCCAGACATCTGCGCTTCGATCCACTGGCTCGAAGCAGTCGGTCGAACTGGAAGATGACCCCCGCGTCATTCTAGAAGTCGGCGCGGCCGCCAGTTGGAACATGGCCGGCGGAGCCACCGCCTTCGCTCCGAACTTTGCCGCCGAGACCACACCGATCGAAAACGTGCTTGAACTTGAGGCAGGCGTCTCGCCCTTCTACACCAGAAACTCTACGGAATGGGACACAGACCTTCTCTTCAAAAAGCCTTGGACTCTTTCGTCCAGGGCGGAGTTCATGTTGGGCATAGGTCCCGAGTGGGTCTACCTCAGGCAGAACGGGAAGACCTCTAACTCCCTGGCGGGCGAGGTTGCAGGAGACTTCATGTTCTGGCCGACCGGGAAGCACCGCTTCGGCTGGTTTCTGGAGCCAGCCTACGACTATAGCTTCGCCGCCGGCCACGAGAAGTCGATCGGTCTGACCGCGGGTCTCCTCATCGGCCTGTCGCCAAGGCATGCGCGGTAACAAGGCTGCCCTGGCCTGCAGCTCGCAGCACGTCCTGCTGTGTAGGTTCGAGGTGAAGCCTCTTCCCGGCGATCCGGTCGAGGAATGAAGTTGCGACTCATGTCTCGTCGGGAAACGAACGGAGTGGGCCTGTTTGATGGAGAACAGGCCCACTTCAACAACGTTCGTCTTCATCTTTGCTCGACTCGTACAATAGCGAACATGGATCTTGCAGCCAAAGCCGCTCTGCTCGACGAGACCTTGCAGTCGTGCGGCTCGCTCATGGTGGCGTACTCCGGCGGGACCGACTCGGCCTTCCTCGCCTTCGCCGCGCATCGGGTTCTCGGAAACCGGATGCTCGCGGTCATCGCGGACTCCCCCTCGCTTCCACGCAAGGAGCTTGGGCAGGCTCTGGACTTCTGCGAAACGATGCAGATCCCACTGCAGACCCTGCAGACAAGCGAGCTTTCAGACACAAAATACCGCCAGAATGATGCAAATCGGTGTTTTTACTGCAAGGATGAGCTCTTTAAACGCATGGAACTCCTTCGCGAGCATCTCGGCTTCGACGCTATCGCCTTTGGAATGAACACGGACGACCGCGGCGACCACCGCCCCGGACAAACCGCGGCCCAAAATCACCACATTCTCGCACCCCTCGTCCTCGCGCAGCTTTCAAAGTTGGACATTCGGCAACTCGCACAAAATGCAGGGCTTCTCATTCACGACAAACCCGCGAGCGCCTGCCTTTCCTCTCGCCTGGCCTATGGTCTGCCGGTCACCGCCGAGCGCCTGTCACAGGTGGAGCAGGCAGAAGATCTGCTTCACGCAATGGGGTTCCGGCAGGTGAGGGTTCGACACCATGACACACTGGCTCGCATCGAAATTGCCCGCGAAGATCTTCCGCGGGCATTTGATCTCTCGCTTTTGGACAACATCAGCAACTCCCTAAAGGCACTAGGGTTTACCTTCGTCGCTCTCGACGCGCAAGGATACAGATCAGGATCCATGAACTCACTCCTCCCTGCTTCGGCCATCACCTCAGCCAGCCATGCGTAAGAACGCTCTCCTTGACCTGCTCTCTGCAGTCGAACGTGGTGAGCTAAGCCCCGCGCATGCCGCGGAAAAGCTGGCCGATCTGCCCTTTGAAGACATCGGCGATGCCCGGATTGATCATCACCGGAGCCTTAGGGTCGGCCTGCCGGAGGTGATCTACGCCGAAGGAAAACTGCCGTCGCAGACCGCCGCGATCTTTGCGCGATTGGCGGCCGCCGGGCAGGATGTGCTGGCTACTCGCGTCTCTCCGGAAACGGCAGATGCGGTTCTAAATATGACTCCTTCAGCCACGTATAACGCTCGATCGCGCACCATCGCGCTGCAGCAGAGGCATGCCTCCGAGGCTGCGGGACATGTTGCTGTGCTGTGTGCGGGGACCAGTGACCTGCCGGTCGCGGAGGAGGCGACTGTGACTGCCGAGCTCTTCGGATGCACTGTGACTCGGCTCTATGATGTTGGCGTGGCAGGGCTTCCGCGTCTTTTGGGCGTGCGGGAGTCGCTTGCACAGGCGGATGCGGTCGTCGTCTGCGCCGGTATGGAAGGCGCTCTGCCGTCGGTCGTGGGCGGTTTAGTGTCGGTTCCGGTGCTTGCGGTGCCCACTTCTGTAGGGTACGGAGCCTCTTTTGCGGGTGTGAGCGCTCTTCTGGGCATGTTGAACTCGTGTTCGCCGAACGTTTCAGTGGTCAATATCGATAACGGATTCGGGGCGGCGTACTCGGCGGTCCTCATTGCGCGATCCGCCGCGAAGGGCCGCGGCTAAGAACACCCTCCGTCTCCATGTGGAATGAGGTAAGGCCTGACCTTTGCCGGCGTGATATGCGAGACACTACTGATTCACGCCGCTTGCCAGAAATCCACCATCCACCACGAGAATCTCCCCAGTGACAAAAGACGCTGCGTCGCTCGCGAGATAAACGGCTGCGCCCACCAGTTCCTCCGTTCTGCCAAAACGATTCATAGGGGTTCGAAGGCGAAGCTCTTTGCCGCGCTCGCTGTTGTCGAGCAGGTCGGCATTGAGATCCGTACGGAAGACGCCCGGAGCAATGGCATTGACGGTAACGCCCTGTGCGCTCCACTCGACAGCCAGGCTCTTGGTTAGGGCGCCCACAGCAGCCTTGCTGGCGGCGTAGGCTGTGACCTCCCGGAGAGAGACGAAAGTGTTGAGCGAAGCAATGTTAACGATGCGCCCGTAGCCACGCTCCAGCATGTGCCGTCCGACGATCTGGCACGCGCGCAAGGTGCCCGTCACGTTCGTGTTCATGATGTCGTCCCAGAGCTCTTCCGGAAAGTCCAGAGTGGGTGCGCGTTTGATCTTGCCGGCGCAGTTAATCAGGATATCGACTTTGTCGAAGGCTATCAGGGTCTCTTCGAGCAGAGTCTCGAGGGAGCGGCGGTCGATTACATCGCTGCTGATTCGCAGGCTGCGCCGACCGAGCGCCTCGATCGCCGATGCGGCAGCGGCCACCTGATCCGGGCGTCGTGAGCTGGCAACCACGTCCGCTCCAGCCTGCGCCAGACCCAGCGCCATCGCGAGCCCGATGCCGGAGGTACCGCCGACAACGAGAGCTGTCTTGCCCGAAAGGTCAAAGAGCGGATGCGCCATCGTTGCCGTCCTTCTGTGCCGTTTCTGCCGCCTGCAGCGCGGACCGGGCCAGGATCTCAACCACGACGGCATCTGGGTCACGGTCGTTCTTCACCTTGAGGGTGGCCTCATCCGTAGGTGCTTCGAGAGTTGCCAGTTGGCTATCGAGCAGGACCGCGTTCATGAACTCATGGTGGCGAGCCTTCAGGCGTTCAAGAAGCATCTCCTTCGAGAGCTCAAGCAAGATGAAGTGAACCGCCGTTGCAGGAAGTCCGTCGGTTAATGTGGACCGGTAGCTCTCTTTGAGAGCCGAGCAGGCCAGCACGCCGCCCTGACCAGAATCGTTCCAATGCACCAGAAGGCCGTTGAGAGTGACCAGCCAGGGCTGCCGGTCGGCGTCGTCAAGCGGGCGACCTGCCGCCATCTTCTTCTTGTTGGCCTCAGGATGGTAGTCGTCAGCATCTGCGAAGACGATTCCTGCTTTTTCCGCCAAAAGGGAGCCGATGGTGGTTTTGCCCGAACCGGTCACTCCCATCACAACAAAGATGGAGTGGGTAGGCGTGGTATGCGGCGACGCTGGTGCATTACTGTCCAAGGAAAACCGGCCTTATGTGGCGTTCAAAAAGGTTGGTAGTGACGTTCTTCGCGATAACCGCGCGGTGTGTCTCCAGCGCTCTAAGGTACCGGTCACCCAGGGTGGCGGCGACCTTGAAGCCGACGTGAAGAAGCTGACGGAAGCTGGGGTTGTAGGCGGGGTCGGACTGGTTGTGGCGCAGCGCGCGGGTGTACTGATCGCTCGACCACGCATTGACGAGCACGGGCGATGGCAGCTGCGCAGAATCAATGTCAATGACGGTGGCGTACGGCTTTGTGAGGTCGGCGGCATGCGCAAAGGCCTCCGCGTAGATCTCCTTGGCGACCGCGAGACCATCCCAGCCTGCCTCCGCGAGACCGATAACTTCCTCGAGCCAGGTCGTTCCCGCCGTCTTCAGATGAACGCCGGTGCCGGTGCGCGTGAGAGCCCTGTAGATCGCCGGGTATATGGAGAACTTATCCGAACCTGAGTGCACGCTGAGCTTGAGGTTTGCGGGCAGGCCGTACGTCTGAACGGCAAAGGCGATCGCGGCGAGATCCTCCTCAAACTCACGGGCAAACTGCGTAAGATCGCCCACGTAGTCGACGCCCTTGTTGAAGCGGCCCGTAAACTTGGGCGCAATCGTCTGGATAGGAATCTTCTCATCGGCGACTGCCGCAAGAATGATGAGCAGCTCAATCGGTGTCTGCGGGCGGTCGGTCTCATCCATGGAGATCTCCGGGACGAAGCTACCTGCACCCTTGCGCTCCGCAAGCGCTCGATAGATGGTACCCGCCTCTTCTACGGCAGCCAGAAAGGTGTTTGCGACGCGACGGACCTGCTCGGCATCGGTTCGGAAGGGCTGCTCGATACCAGGTATCCGCACGTCGCCAATGAGCTCTGCATGGCGGCCGAGGAAGCTGTCGACCGAGGCCGGCGAGGCAGGCTGACCGATCAGATCAGCGACATCGATGGTGAAGAAGTCACATGGAGCAAGAAAGCGACCGACCGTCTTCAGGTTGATGTGATCGGCGTCGAGAAAGTATGGGAGCTGCCAGGCGAGATCACGAACGGCGGCATCGGCGGCGGCGCGGGTCTGTGATGGATCGCTCCCGATGATGGTGTGCTCGCGATTCGATTTGTTCCAGACTGGAATGACCTCGACACCCTGCTCGAGCGCAAGCTGGCATGCTGCGAGCTGGGCTGCGGCTTGGTGCGCGAAGCGATCGCCAACGCCGAGAGAAAAGCGAGGAAGGTCAAAGTTGATGCTCACGTGCGGTTGCGCCTCCATGGCCGCCGGGTCATGGACACCCGAAGACGACTTCAGCATACATGCCGAAGCTCATCCTCGATTCCTTTCGCGACGACGCAGGCCTACGCGAAAGAGGACTTCGAGGATGCGGACGGCGGCCTTGAGCGAGGCCTGGAGATTGCCGGCCACTTTGGATTCCCCGCCGATGCGGCAACGGTAGTCAACAGGGAGCTCCAGGATGCGGAGATGGTGCTGGGCGGCCTTGATCTGCATCTCGAGGTTCCAGCCGTAGGTAAGCTCGGACATACCGAGCTGGGTGAAAGAGGAGCGGCGGATGGCGCGGAAGGCGCCCATGTCCGTGTAGCGGACGCCCTGGAAGAGACGTAGGAGCAGGCTCACGAAGTAGGCGGCGAAGATCTGCGAGGGGAGCATGGAGCCCGGCTGGCGGCGGCCGCGGATGCGGGAGCCGATGGTGAAGTCTGCCTCGTTCGCGAGGATAGGATCGAGAAGGCGGGGCAGGTCGTCAATGATATCGGCGCCGTCGCCATCCATATAAACCAGGATGTCCGAGGTCGGGAGCGCGGCTAGCGAGCCAGCAAGGCAGGCATTGCCGTACCCGCGGGGACTGCTTACGACACGGGCTCCGGCGGCGGTAGCGACCTGAGCGGTGGCGTCCGTAGAGCCGTTCTCAACGACGATGCACTCTGCAATTAGGGTCCACGGCATGGAACGGACCACGTGACCGATGGACTCGGCTTCGTTCAGGGCGGGGATAATGACGGAGATCTGCATCGGACGGGAGCCGAACTGAGCATACATGCGCGGAGAGCCATGTCGAGTTTCGATCGTGCGGGCTGGCAGCGAAGAAAAGCGTCTCGCGCGCGCAACTTATTCAGTGGACGTGCGTCTCTATGAATAGTGGAATTGCTAAAACAGCTTGCTACCAAGTTTGGAATTTGTTAGAGTAGAAAGCAGTGGAAGCGAAATAACTCCACGACAGATTACGGTCAGACTGCGTGGGCGTTCTGATCAGGGTTGCGTCACTGGCCTCCCGGCACGGATTCGGATTCTCGGAACGTGCCGTCCTTTTTTTAACCGGTCTGCACGCGATAGAATACGGCCATGAAGCGCACTCTCGGCTCTTTGGCTCTCGGCTTGGCAACGCTGGCGGCGTCAGCACAATGGTCAGATCCGGCGAATGACATCCCGGCGTACAACCGCGCTCCTTTGCTGAAGACCGCACCTCCTCTGTTGATGGGCGACCAGCTGACCGGACCGTATTTCTCGCACACGTACCAGACAACCGCGTATGTGATGGCGGCTAAGGTTGCAGGGGTGATCAGCCAGCAGCCCTGTTACTGCCGTTGTGATCGTGCGTTGGGGCACAAGAGTCTGCACAGCTGCTTTGAGGGAACGCATGGGGCGGCGTGCTCGACCTGCATGAAGGAAGCTGTCTTCGCGTACCAGCAGACCAGGGCGGGCAAGACGCCGGCGCAGATTCGCACGGCAATCGAACACGGCGAATGGGAGAGCGTGGATCTGCTGAACGCGTCGCTTTAGACAAGACCGCGTTTACGGGGTGGGTTGCAGGCTTGGCGCAGACTGGGGGAGTGCGGGCGGCGATGGTGGTTTGATCGGCTTGACCGACGTGGCCTTCTCGGAAAAATATCCGATGAGTGGGTCGGGCTGCAATCCCTTGATAGCGCCCACGATGACCCGGGCGCTGACGTCCGCGCCGGCCGGGTTGGTATTGGTGCCGAGACTATTGAAGAGCGAACCAGTTGCTGTCTCTCCGAGGGAGTCATAGTGGTCAGCAAGGATGCGGTTGAGATCTAAAAAGGAAACTCGCTGCTGGACGGCGATGGCCCGGGCCCACCCGGCATAGGTCCCGGCGCTCTGACGAATATGGCCAGCCTGCCAGTCGCGGTGCGGACTCGGAGAACAAAGGATCGGGGTGGCACCGCGGGCAAGAGCATCCACCACGAGTTGGCGCAGGTACCAGCCATAGGTGTGGATGACGCCGTGCTGGTCGGTTCCCGGACTGGAGATCTCGCGGAAGGTGTCTGATGTGCCTGGCAGACTGCTTTCGAGTGGGAGATCGGTTGAAGACTGCCCAGCAGCAGAGGCGGAGGTGGCGACCTCATTCCGACCGAACTGAATAAGAACGACGTCACCAGGTTTGATGAGGGCGAGGGTGTCCGCCCAGAAACCTTCCGCAATGTAGGCGCGGCTGGAGCTGCTCGTGATGGCGCGATTGACGACGTTGATCTTTGTGGGGTCGAAGAAGGCTGCCAGCGGCTGACCCCAGCCTTCACTCGCGGCGGAGAGACCGCCCGGACCCGAGCTGATCTCCGAGTCTCCAACGAGAAAGAGGGAGCGCAGCGAGAGGTTGGCTGGTGTGGGGAGATGCGTGTCCATAGGAATGGAGTGTGGGATGTCCATCAGCGTCTGCGCGCGTACTCCTCGGGGACTGACGACCAGGAGAGATGAAGTAAGGACCAGCAGGTGACGCAAGGAGCGACGGCAGAAGCGCATAAACTCACGATGAGCGTTACTCGCAGCGGAGTCAAGCTAGAGCAGGACAAAGGATGGCAGGGGGAGATCGCGTATGGGATGGCTGGGTTGGGCGATACTGTCAGCGGTCTTTGCGGCAGCGACGGCGGTGTTGGCGAAGGTGGGAGTCGCGGGCGTGGACAGCAATCTGGCGACGGCGATCCGGACGACAGTGATCCTGGTGTTTACGTGGAGCATCGCGATCGGGCTTGAGAAACATGGCGGCCTGGCGGCGATCTCGCAGCGCAGCTGGCTTTTTCTGGTGTTGTCGGGGCTGTGTACAGGGATGTCGTGGATCTGCTACTTTCGCGCGCTGCAGATGGGGCCAGCGTCGAGCGTGGCGCCGATCGACAAGCTTAGCGTGGTGCTCGTCATGGGGCTGGCGTGGGCGTTTCTCGGGGAGGCGGTTGGGCCCATGAAGCTGGTGGGCGGCGGCCTGATAGCGGCGGGTGCAGTGGTGATTGCGCTGGCGAAGTAAGAGGCGTAAACCGCGATATACTGGACCTAGTTCTTTGCAGTGCTCCAATGCAATGTTGGTGCCAGCTCCACCAGATGGGGGCGTCACGGCTTCGACGGGATTGCTTGTGGCAGAGAGGCATGCCGGGGTGTGGACACCCGTAATCGCTCACAAAACTATAAGTGCCGAACCACAATTCGCGCTTGCTGCTTAATTAAATAAGTAGCCGATCGCTCAGGCTTCGCCTACGGGCTTGTACCGATCGTCGCACAGTAGGCTGGTCTTCCCTGCTCCGTCTGAGCGGGTCGGACGAGATTAATCAGGCTGGTCGGTGATGCGTCTTCGCCCGTTCTAAGCACCACTGACGAGACAAAGATGAACCCGGGAAAAGCATGAAAGCTCTCTGTTGTCGGTAGTTTCGGACGTGGGTTCGACTCCCACCGCCTCCACCATCTTCTGCCCCACTCCTCGTGTGCCCCGGTCGACACCTGTCGCTCTGAGTGCAGGCATCGGGGATCTCTCCTCAATCGGGCTCACTTTGTGCGCAGAAGCGTTAGCTGGCGAGCGCCTTTAGTACATCAACCTGCCCGCGGGTGTAAGGCAGTTTTGCAAGATAGATGATCCACCAGAGCGGCCATGCCAGGACTCCCTGAATTTTGAAGCCGAGGATCTCAGCAACAGCTTTTCTGTGAGAGAGAAGTGCCAGCTGGCCGAGCATGGTGAAGCGGAACGGCTGCGGCCTGTCGCCGCGGAGAACAGCGCTGATGTTCTGCGCCAGGTGAACCCCCTCCCGCGTGGCGTTCTGTGCGGTGGGAGCATAGGTTTTGCCATCCTGCTGCGGAATTTCAGCACAGTCGCCCAGGGCCCAGACATTCTTCAGCCCTTGTACCTGGAAGCATGCATCGACGATAACGCCGTGATGCTTGCCGAGGGGCAGACTCGTCGTCTTGAGCAGCGGGCTGGGCTCGATGCCGGTGTCCCAAAGAAGAAGACCGGCTTTGATCTGCTCCCCGTTTGAAAGAGTGATAGCGTCTGCCGTGACGCTTTTCACGCCGGTGTTTAACATCACGCGAACGCCCGTCTTCTCGAGCAAAGTCTGACTGTAGCGGGCCAGAGACTCCGGAGTCTCGTGCATGAGGCGGGTGCTTGGCTCGAGAAGAATCGCGTTCACGTCCTCTGACGCGATCCCAGCAGCCTTCGCTTTTCGACTGAGGTGCTCTCCGACAGCGGCGATGGTTTCGACGCCGGTGTAGCCGCCGCCGGCTACAACAACAGTCAGCAGCTCGCGCCGGCGTGCGGGATCGTCACATGCAGCGGCCTGTGCAACGAGACTGTCGACACGGGAGAGCGTCTCCGTCGCGTGATCCAGGGTCTTGAGCGGAAGACTGTTCTCCTGGGCGCCGGCGATGCCGTGGTAAGAGGTCGTTGATCCGAGCGCGAAGACCAGGTGGGTCGCTTCGATCACCTGACCGTCAACAAGGGTGACGGCCTTCGCTGGAACGTCAACAGCGGTGATCTCCGCTCGCAGGACCTTTACGCGACTCGGGAGACCCTTCATTGGGACCGCGATGCTGCTTGGCGGCACATTCCCCCCAGCGACCTCAGTCAGCATGGGTGTGTATAGCATGTGATCGACACGATCGATCAGCGTGATGCGGTGACCGGAACGAAGCCGCGGCGCAAGCGCACGTGCGGCATACCAGCCTGCAAAGCCGCCGCCGAGAATGACAATGTGGTCGCTCATGAGATCAAGGTACATGGTCAGCAGGCAGCAGGGATGAAGCTCCGAAGAAAGGCTGTGCGAGATGGGAAAGACAGTTGATGGATTCGATTCAGGGACGTCTTCGAGCGAATTTGGCTGACATGCAGTCCCTGCGCTCGAGTCAGACTTCGATGCACTCCTGTGTCCGGGTGAGCCGGGCGTGAGGAGTAAGCCATTTGGCATGCAAGGGCGAACGGCAGTCTGGCTGCCATGTTTGTCGATCGAGTCAGTCCTGCAGAGTTAGCCCCGAACAGAAGGGCTCTGAGCGAGGCGCTGGTTGTTACACTTTTCCTCGTGCGATTCCTTCTCTCCTCTGCTCTGCTTGCACTCGCGTCCGCCGCCCCCGCTGGGGCGGTGCCGCCGCATACCGATCGACCGCCTGCCGAACTCCTGTTCGTTCATGGTGTGATCCTGACCGGAGCGCATCTTCGAGCCGGTGACCTCAGTGCGACTCCCGCGCGCGTGAGTGCCCTGGCGGTGAGTCACGGCCGGATCGTTGCCGCCGGCAGCGACGCGGAGGTGCTGAAGCTGAAGGGTGAGACAACCAAAGTCATAGATCTCCGCGGAGCATTTGTGATGCCGGGCTTCAATGACGCGCATACGCACATGGCGGAGGCGGGTCGCCAGCACCTGTCGGTCGATCTGGTAGGCGCACGATCGCTGGCAGAGATGCAGAGCCGCATCCGGGAGTACGTACGCCACTCAGAACCGGGAGCCTGGATACAAGGCGGCGGGTGGGACCAGACAACATGGGCGGAGACGACGCTGCCGACGCGACAGGATCTGGATGCGGTCACAGCGGGCCATCCTGCGTTGTTGTCGCGGATTGACGGGCACATCGCACTGGCAAACTCGGCAGCGCTGGCAGCGGCCAGTATCGGCAAAGCAACAGCGGACCCGGCGGGCGCGAAGATCGATCGCGACGCGGAGGGCGCAGCGACAGGAATCCTCCGGGAAGCCGCCGCGACAGCGCTGGTATATGCGAAGGTGCCAAAGGCGACACCCGAGCAGAGAGGAAAAGCATTGCGGCTCGCCATTGAGGATGCCTTGGCGCACGGGGTCACGAGCGTGCAGGACAACTCTGACTGGGAAGACTTTTTGGTGCTTGAGGGAATGGAGCACGCGCATACCCTGAAGCTCCGCTTCGGCGAGTGGATGGACTTCACGCTTCCGGTGGCAGTGCTTGAGACACGACGGGCAAGTCATCCCGCAGACGATCCGCTTCTGCACCTCACACAGCTGAAAGGATTTCTGGATGGATCGCTTGGTTCGCGCACAGCAGCAATGCAAGAGCCCTACACGGACGACACAAGCAACTCCGGACTGCCACGGTACGACGATCAGAAGCTGAACGCGCTAACGGTAGAGCGAGCTGCGGCTGGCTTTCAGATCGGCTTTCACGCCATCGGAGATCTCGCAAACAGCATGGCACTCGATGCGTTCGCGGCGGCGGAGCAGACGGATCAGCCGGCAGATCGGCCCCTTCCACCGCAGAACCCGGATGCAGCCGTGGTGAGCTCGGATGCGCGGCCGGTGTCACCTGCGGATCTTCGGCTGCGGGTAGAGCACGCGCAGGTGCTGCTTCCGGCGGACTTCGATCGCTTCGCGGCGCTTGGAGTGATCGCCTCCATGCAGCCCTCGCATCTCCTGACCGACATGAACTGGGCTGGGGAACGGCTAGGGCCGGAGCGGTCCCGCTATGCGTACGCGTGGCATACATTTCTGGATCATGGTGTAACCCTGGCGTTCGGAACGGACTATCCGGTGGAATCGATCAATCCCTTCCGAGGCCTGTATGCCGCCGTCACACGAAAGAACGAGGCGGGAACGAAGAGCTTCGAGTTAGGCGAGGCTATCCCTCTGAATGAGGCGATCTATGCGTACACGCAGGCCTCGGCTTTTGCGGAGTTTCGCGAGACGCAGAAAGGCCGTCTTGAGCCGGGCATGCTGGCCGATCTGATCGTCGTCGACCGCGATATTACAAAGGAGACCCCGCGCGATCTGCTGGCGAGCAAGGTGCTGCGCACCATCGTCAATGGAGAGACGGTCTATCAGATGGAGACCGACGGCCAAATGGAGACCGGCGGCCAGACGGAGCAGCCCGGCCCGGGTCCCGGGTCAGTTCCGGACCGGCCTCTTCCCTCGGCAGAACCGCCGCGCTCTCAGCCAGCATCTCCGACGACGCCAGCAACGACGCCACCGGAGCCGGACGCTCGTACGGGCGTCAGCCGACCACCACAATGACCGGGGATCCAGCAAAAGCCCGAGCGCGGCGGAGACTTGCCTTCGCCCTTCTGCTGGCCGTGGTCGCGGTTTGGGGGAGCACCTTTGTGCTCGTGAAAGACGCCCTCCAGGATGCGTCGCCGCTGCTCTTCAACCTGCTTCGCTTTCTGCTCGCCGCCGCCGTTCTTCTCGCTGTCAGCTATCGAGGGCTCAACCGGCTCTCTCGGGCGAGTGTGCGAGGGAGCATGCTCGCAGGTGGTCTGCTGGCGGCCGGGTATGAGTTACAGACGGCGGGGCTTGCACGCACGTCAGCCGTCCACTCTGCCTTTATCACCGGGCTCGTGGTTGTGTTCGTGCCGCTTCTGTCGTTTGCGCCGGCGATCCGGGCAAGCGGCCAGAACAGGCCAGGATGGCAGTCGCTGGTGGGAGCCGTCTTAGCCTTTCTGGGTCTCTTCCTCCTAACAACGCCAGCCGGTGTGCCCATGGCCTCGGCATCAGGCGCGCTGAGAAGCGGGGATCTCCTGACACTGGGGTGTGCGCTTGCATTTGCCGGTCATCTGCTCTCGCTCTCCCGGCTCTCTCATCTGCCAGCCAGCCAACTTGCGCCGCTCCAGATCGCCTTCTGCGCGCTCGCCATGGTCCTCTGTCTGCCGTTGGGCGGGCCGCTCACGCTGCACTGGACGCCGCGCCTGGTACTTGCCTTGGCGATTACTTCCCTGCTGGCGACGGCGGGCGCCTTCTGGGTGCAGACGTGGGCACAGCAACACCTGCCAGCGACATCGACGGCTCTGGTAGTCACGCTGGAGCCGGTGTTCGCCCTGATCGTCTCTATGCTCTTCCGCGGGGAAAGGCTTAATGTGCGAGCGGCAGGGGGCGCAGGACTGATCCTGCTGGGAATCATGGTGACGGAGCTCTCTTCACCCACAACTCCTACAACCTTTTGAACCGGCGTAAGCTGCAAGTCTGGCCTCATCTGTTTTGCGCCATACTTTTCTCCATTGGATCGCGTCTAAACCTCCGTAAAGCAAAGCAAAAGGTCCGCGGGAACGCTGAAGCCCCGGACTGAGTTGCGGTGCTAGAGCGCGCACGCGGCGAGCAGAGCCGCACTCACAGGAAAGAGGAAGACTCCTACGATGGAAACACCAAAGTCTCAAACGCCCGGCCTACTGGATCGGGCTCGATCTCACCGACTTACCTCGACGTTCGTTTTGCTCGGAACTCTCTCGGCGGGCATCCTCGCAGGATCCGTGCTGACGCATGGTGTCAGCGGCAAAGAAACGCAGCAGGCAGACACATCGGACGCCCGGCCGATCGTCATTCCGTCGCCCAACGCCCTTTCGAACGGGTTTTCACAGATTGTGAAGCAGGTTGGTCCAGCCGTGGTCAACATCAACACGGAATCGTTACCCAAGCAGAGCACGCCGCGCGCCGGTCGCCGCACACCGAGAAATCCACATGGCAACGGCAATGGCGGTGGTGGTGGAGACGATCAGCAGGACAACATGCAGGATTTCTTCAATCGCTTCTTTGGCGGCCAGGGTGGACCAGGCGGACAGGGTGGCGACGGGGAAGACGACGGACAGGGCGGGGAGCGACGGGCCCTGGGATCCGGCTTCATCGTGGATGCGAAGGGCTACATCATCACGAACAATCACGTCGTGGATAAGGCCGACAAGATCTTTGTCAAGCTGTCGACCGATGCCGAAAATCCTTCCGACCCGGGCCGTCCCGCAAAGGTGATTGGCGTTGACAAGGATACGGATATTGCAGTGATTAAGATCGATGCTCCGCAGGGACTGCCAACCGTGAAGATCGGCAACTCGGACGGCGCGCAGGTCGGCGACTGGGTGCTTGCGATTGGAAGTCCGTTCTCTCTCTCAAAGACTGTAACTGCGGGCATCATCTCGGCGAAGAATCGAACTATTGATGAGCCGCCGGGCCCCGGAAACGTCGCGGCAAATCAATTTCAGCGCTTCATCCAGACAGATGCGGCTATCAATCCCGGCAACTCCGGCGGTCCGCTTGTAGATATGGCTGGCCAGGTTGTCGGAATGAACACGGCAATCTACACCTCGGGCGGCGGCTCATCGGGTGTCGGGTTTGCGATGCCGGCTAACACGATCGGCTCTGTCTATAACATGCTGATCGGACCGGAGCACAAGGTCACGCGTGGGTCGATCGGCATCACCTTCCAGGCAGCGCAGTCTTCGGCTGTAAGCCGGATGTATGGAGGCGGCAATGGTGGTGTAATCGTCGGCTCGGTGTCGCCAAAAGGCGGCGCGGCAAAGGCAGGACTCGAGCCGAGTGACGTCATCGTCTCAATCGATGGCCGTACGATCAAGGACGGCGATGATCTGGTGCAGGACATCTCCAGTCGCAAGGTCGGTTCCAGCGTAAAAATCGGCTATCTCCGTGCCGGTAAGCAGAGCTCAACATCGGTCATCGTCGGTGATCGTGCGAAGACCTACGCGGATCTGGGAAATGCTCCGGAAGACGAGAATGACTCCGCGCAGGCGGAGAGTGACGCTGGTCAGACGAAGCTCGGCATCACAGTGTCCGCTGTTCCGCCGCAGCTAGCACAGAAGCTGGGGCAAAAGGGCGGTGTCATCGTCACGAACGTAGTCCCAGGCTCCTTCGGGGAAGAGGCCGGTCTCGGCAAGGGCAGCATCATCGTCGAGATCAACAAGAAGCCTGTGACCGACGAGGCAAGCTATCGAGCTATCGTCAGTGCCCTGCGGTCGAAGGATGATGTCGTCTTTGTAGTGCGCGATCCACAAGGCCGCGACACAAGCAACCGGTATCTGGGCGGGACATTGCCATAGATCTACCGCGAAGCAAACGGGGGTGCGGCCAGATCGGCGCACCCCCTTTCTTCTGCCCAAAGCTCCCTATGACACGCACCATAGCTCACAAGCTCTGAAGAACTCGACTGCCTGTGACTTGCGCTCCAATAACTGAAGCGTTACTCTCCTCTTCATAGTCGACGCGCTCAGTAGCGTCTGCGATCTTGAGCAGGAGGTATCTCCCCTGATGATGCGATCTGGTCGGCTGCTTACAGGCTTTGTGATTGTCTTCGCCACTCTTCCCAGCTTTGCCTACAGCCATTCCCGCCGCGGTCCGACCTCGCAGCACAGCTTTTCGAGGCGGGCGAGCAAGCCCGTGGTCCACTCCTCAGGTCAACGCACCATCGAGGACAGCCGAGCCGCTCAGATACAGACAGCACTGACAAGCGCAGGCTACCTCCAGGGTGAGCAAACAGGTCACTGGGATGCTCCAACGCAGGCTGCCATGCAACGCTTTCAATCGGACCACGGCTGGCAGACCAAGCTGATCCCGGACTCACGCGCCATTATCAAGCTGGGTTTGGGGCCGAAGGGTGCGGCAGAGTCAGACTCTCCGTTGCCCGCTACGAATGACAAAGCTGAAGCTCTGTTTCCAGTTCATCCGTAGCTCAAGTCCGATATTCAGTACAGCACCTGATGATCTCTACTTCGCTGCCTCTCGGTTGCTGGTTCACTGTAAAAACTCCGGCTCTGTCGTCTACTGACAGCCATCAATTCCTCTCCCAAAACTACTGTGCAACCTGCAAAGCACTTTGCAGACGTTTGACAGCGGCTGTACGAAGCTGCGAAACGCGAGACACCGTCACGCTCAGAAGATCGCCGATCTCCCTCAGGGTAAGCTCCTCGTAGTAGGAGAGTGTGATGATGAGGCGCTCGCGTTCCGGAAGCGACTCGATCGCGTCGACTAGAAGCTGCTTGCACTCGCCCTTCAAACACAGGGTAAGGGCGTCCGGCGCACTTGGGTCGACAAGAGAGGCGAGAAGATCCTGTCCGTCTGCGTCCTCCCGTTCAGCTTGCAGGCTCTCGGTCTCGAGGGTGTGTGCGGCGGCAAGAGTCTCACGCAACTCAAACAAGGTGATCCCGAGTTCACACGCCAGATCGGCTTCCTCGGGCGCGCCTCCCAGCCTGAGAGTGAGCGTCCGGCGAGCCTGCTCGATGTCGCGAACCCTGCGGCGCAAGCTGCGGGTACCACAGTCAAGCTCCCGGAGAGAATCAAGCATCGCACCGCGAACCCGGAACTCGGCATAGGTGCGGAACTGCGTCTGCTTCGCTCCATCGAACTTCTGTGCCGCATCAACAAGGCCGAGGTAGCCGGCTGAGGTGAGGTCGTCCACTTCGATATGCCGGGGCAGCGTGCGGTGCAAACGGCGAGCCAAAGCAAGCACCATCGGCATGTAGTCAGCAATGCTGATCTCGTCCGCAGTCTCACCTGAGGCTTGCTCCGCAAAAAACTGGGCGCCATAAGCCATTTGCGATGGCGACTGTGCGGGGAAGAACGAGGTATTTGCGGGAACTGCGACCAGTGTTGCCATCTTGCCTCCAGGCTGCTTCGGCTTATCACCGATGCCTGGAGAAATGCAAGCGCTGTGCCATTGCTTGGCAGTTCTCTTTGCGTTCTCCTAATCTTCGCTTTTTATCGGCGTATGTCATTCATTCTTCGATCTCTGAAACGTAAGATGCGAGCGAAGAGACGACGAATTTACAGGGCGAAGGAAGAACGAAATCCGGAGATTTGCCGGCGATAAGCTACAGCTAAAGGAGAGCTTAGCCGCCGTGAAGGAAAAGCGAAGATACTTGCAACACACGGATCCGGTAGCACCGCCGCCGCGGGGTAGCTGGCTTCCCAGAATGTTTTGGGGTGCTCCCAGCTTAGGTCTCATGCTCTGCGAGAGCTGCGATAGAGGGGGTCTACGAACGGGGACGGCGTCGAATACGGATGTGGGATCGTTCAATCTCCACTTGATCCCCGCTCAGGATGGTGGCTCGCTCCAGCACGTGCATCAGTTCGCGCACGTTTCCAGGCCAGCGGTGTGAGAGCAGATCCTCGAGAGCGTCAGGGGTGAGCTGTTTTCGGACGGCCCGCTGAGCGAGCCGGTCCAGGAAGTGCTCGGCAAGCGCTGGCAGATCTTCCATGCGGTCCATCAGTGCAGGAATCTCCACCGGAAAGACGGCCAGACGATGGTACAAGTCCAGCCGGAAGGCCCCTTCGTCTGAACGCTGCTCCAAGGGCTGGTGTGTTGCAGCAACGACGCGAACATTCACGTAGGAGACTGTGTTGTCTCCCACGCGCTGGATCTCGCCGCACTCCAGAAATCGCAGCATCTTGGCCTGGAGCGCGAGAGGCATCTCACCGATTTCGTCGAGAAAGAGAGTTCCGCCATCTGCTGCTTCGATGCGGCCGACGCGCGACTGCGTGGCTCCGGTAAACGCTCCGCGCGTATGGCCGAAGAGCTCGGCCTCGAGGAGCGTCTCGGGAATGGCCGCACAGTTGAGGATCGCCATGGGCTGGTCGCAGCGCGGGCTAAGCGTATGCAGTGCTGCCGCCACAAGCTCTTTTCCCGCACCGGTCGGCCCCTCAATGAGCACGGGTGTGTCACGAGGAGCGACCAGACGGATCATGCGGGCAAGTTCACGCATGGGTTCGCTTTCCCCGATCATGCCCGGAAGACTGGCATCGACCTGACTTGGAAGACTACTGCCCTGAGCCTCACCTTTGGAGGTCCGTTGCCTGCCTCGTTCCGATAGTGTGGACGCCTCGGTCTGCCATTGCGCATTCCGTATAGCCGCCAGTAGCTCCGGGCGACGCGGGCTGCGGATGTGCCGGGTGAGAGCCTGGCCATCAGCGCGGAGAACATCGACAGCGGGGAACATGGTCTGCACCATGGCCGCGAACTCATTGATCTCAAGATCGGGCAGCCACTGATCTAAGATCAGGGCCTCCGGCAGCTGATCGCTAAGTGCGGCTAGCGCTTCGCCCCCGCCGCTCGCCTCCCGAACCTGCCAGCGCATCGCTGTAAGCGCGGCGCGTAACGGAGCTCGAGTTGAAGGATCGGGCGATAGAAGCAGCACAGAGCGCAGCTGCGGTTCGGATGCAGTGCTCGCGCGGTGAGAGAGTGTGACGCTTGCCATAGGTCTGTCTTGTTCAGCGGTGTGTAGGTCTGCCTTATCCAGCGGTGTACAAGAATTAGAGAGAGGCGACCTGGAGCAGCGGGACGCTCTTTTGGACCATGGGCCTCGCTGAAAGGGCAGCTACCCTGTACCCCGAGCCGCGAACTGTTTCTATGATGGCGGGCGCTCCTGCCAGGGCATCCGGTGCAAGCTTCCGCCGCAAATAGTTGATGTAGACCTCAACGACGTTGGTCGCTGCGTTCTCCGGAAGCTGAAAGACCTTGCGCAACAGATCACCGCGGCTGGTGCAACGTCCGCGCTGCTCGAGGAGGTGCTCCAGAAGGGCGAACTCTTTCGTCGTCAGATCGATCGCTATGCCCTCGCGGTTTACCGTGCGATCGCGACGATTGA
Source organism: Acidobacteriaceae bacterium (assembly GCA_903642235.1). Taxonomy (GTDB): domain Bacteria; phylum Acidobacteriota; class Terriglobia; order Terriglobales; family Acidobacteriaceae; genus Edaphobacter. Next base: position 234,862 of record CAHJWL010000003.1, read on the forward strand.
GCAGCAGCCCGTTGTGCTCAAGGCAATCGTTGTTGAGGCGAGAGCGGCGTCTCAGTTGAGCACGGCAGCGGGCAATCAGTTCCTGCAGGCTGAAAGGCTTGGCTATGCAATCATCCGCGCCTGTATTCAGGCAGCGAACGCGGGCCTCGGCAGATTCTTCCGCCGTCAGAATGATTACCGAGCAGGCGCTATGCGACTGCTGCATACGCTCGAGGACCTCTAACCCGCCCAAGCCAGGCAGGAGAAGATCAAGCACCATCAGGTCAAAATCAGCGCCGTCAAGCTGCACCAGAGCGCTTTCGCCGTCCGCGACCCAATGAGTTTCGTGACTGTCTGTCTTAAGAGAGCGAGCCAGAAATTGACCGAGTGCTACGTCCTGTTCCACAACGAGTATCCGCATGTGTTCACTTCCTGACCCATACCTGCTCTGCTGCTTCCGGTCGGTGGGGAGTCTTCGTGGGTGCTCTCCGTGCGAAGGCCAACCCGCGTTTCACCTATCATTGCTCCTGCAAGCCTCGCTGGCTCTGCAACTTTCGGCCTAGCGGGATGACAGGACCGAGCGGCGGTACGACAAAGGTGGAAGAGGGTGCACCAAAGTAGTTAGTCCAGTTCGCCTTTTATTCGCTAGAATGACGCCATGGCAATCACACGGCGGCAAAAAGAGGTCATGGACTTTCTCTCAAACTTTACCCAGAAGAATGGTTACAGTCCGTCCTATGAAGAGATTGCGAGCGGCCTGGGACTCAGCTCGCTGGCAACGGTGCATAAGCATGTGACGAACCTTCAAAATAAGGGCATGGTACAGCGGGCGCACAATCGCAGCCGATCGATCGACGTTCTGCCCTCGCGCGCGGGCAAGAAGGGATCAGAGCGCATGCCACTGCTTGGCCGGATCGCAGCGGGGCGGCCGGTGGAGGCGATCGAAAGTGCGGAGAGCATCTCCCTTGGCGACATCATCGGCAATCGCGAGGTATTCGCCCTTGAGGTGCAGGGAGATTCTATGCGCGACGAGCATATCGTGAGTGGCGACTACGTTCTGGTGGAGCGTACGCGAACAGCTCGAGAGGGAGAGATCATTGTGGCGCTGGTTGACGGAACTGATGCGACACTGAAGCGCTTCTACCGTGAGGGCACTATGATCCGGCTGCAGCCGTCCAACGCGGAGATGGCTCCGATCTATGCACCCGCTGCAAACGTCGCCATTCAGGGGAAAGTGCTCGGAGTTCTGAGAAAATACGCCTGATCAGAAGTGAAGACGAGCTCGTGCTAGTGAAGCAGGCTCTCTTCACTGGACCGAAGGCGAAGGGTGCGATCAACAGCATACGGAGCGCGGTGATCAGCCGTATGAAAGTGACGCACCTGCAGTTCGCCGAGAAGCCCGATGCCGAGCATCTGGATCCCCGCAAGGATGAGCACGCCCGCGATGATGAAGATCGGACCATGCTGATCGAGAACGTGCCCCCGAGTGACGATCTTCAAAATCAGCATCCAGGTGGCGAGCGCCATGCCTGTCACCATGCCGATTGCGCCGACAGTACCGAAAAAGTGCAGAGGGCGAGTCATATACTTCAGCAGAAAGCGGATCGTAAGCAGGTCAAAGAAGACGCGGAAGGTTCGGGAGATGCCGTAGTGGCTCTTCCCTGCTGTCCGCGCCGGGTTAGAGATAGGAATCTCGCAGATAGAGGCGCCGTACCAACTCGCCAGCGCCGGAATAAAGCGATGCATCTCTCCGTAGAGCGGTATGTTCTGGATGATTTCGCGGCGATATGCCTTGAAGGTCGTCCCGAAATCATGAATATCGACACCGGATAACGTAGCCATCAGCTTGTTCGCCGCGCGCGACGGTAGCCGCCGCATAAGAAAGTTGTCCCCGCGCTGAGAACGCCAACCGCTGACAACGTCATACCCTTCCTCAAGCTTTGCAAGAAAGCGCGGTATCTCGTCAGGATCGTGCTGCAGATCGCCATCCATCGCGAGAATGAAATCTCCTTGAGAATGGTCGAAGCCTGCGGCCAGCGCGGAGGTCTGACCGAAATTGCGACGGAGTTTCACAACGAGAACGCGCGAATCAACCGCCGCAATTTCCTCCAACAGGCGATAGGTGCGATCACGGGATCCGTCATCGACAAAGACTAACTCGAAGCTCTCACCCACCTGCTCCATCACTGCTTTCAGGCGGTCATAGAGAGCTGTCACACTGTCTTCTTCGTTGTGAAAGGGAACGGCAACAGAATATTTCGGCACCCTCTGATGATACGCCCGGACGACCGCACCGGGGCGGTATCGTAGTCTCCACGCAGGCTGCGGGTCGCCATCTGCTTCTGAACGTTACCCTGTTGTGTGGAATGGTACTTGGCACGGAGCGACGGACGCATCAGAATAGGTGCAGCGGCGGCGAGGACGGGTCATGGGACGCGCGGAGAGTCGATCTGAATGCCGGGACATCACGCATCGCGGGATGATGCGATGCTGAGGACTGTACTGACTGGGCTGGCGATTCTGGTGCTGGGCGTCTTCGCATACGTCGGCTACAACAGCTATGCGGTCAACCGACGAGCAGCGCAGGACGACGTCTACACGGGTGCAGCCATCACTCCTCCTGCTGAGAGCAAGCCTGCTCCTGGTGCAGGATCAGATTTTCCGGCCACCCCCACGACAGCAGACGCGGCAACCGGCAGCCCCGAAGTGACGGCACAGGGGGCGCCGACAGCTGGTGGCGTCACGGCTCCTGCAAGGGACACGATCAGGCCGAACCCGCCGAATGGTGAGACCTTTGGTGGGTCCGGGCACTACCAACTCTACCGGCAGGGCGACCTCACGTGGCGGCTGAATACCGACACCGGCGAAACCTGCGTGATCTTCGCCACGGATGAAGAGTGGCACAAGACACAGGTCTACAAGGCAGGATGCCGCGGCAAGTAGAGCCACCTGAGCGCTATCCCTGGCGATTTCCGTACCGAAGCAGCCGGCCTCTTCAGCTGGTCGAAGTGGCGCGCTATGCAGTGGCGCAGTCCTCAACGTATGGTTCTCTCTATTGTTCTTCTGGAGGAGTGTCGATGATGTATGCAATGTGGAGCGGAGTGTCTGTTGATCGGGAGAGGTCAAGGGCGCGTCTGCGGCGCACCATGTCCATGCATCTTTGGCTGCTGCTTGGGGTGACGTTGCTCTCCGCATGTGGCCGATGGGGAGTCGCTCAGTCGCCGGCAGTTCACTATGACGAAGCCAGGCGGACCTTCCGCATGGATGCCGCCGGCACAACCTATGTGCTCGGAATCAACCAGCAGAAACAGCTGCAGGCGCTTTACTGGGGCAAGCGGCTGGGATCCCGCGATCAGTTCCCCGCCGCGGTACAGTCCCCACCCGCGGCGGCCTTTGATCAGCCGATTACAACAACGCCGCAGGAGTTCGTAGGCTGGGGCGGCGGTCTGTATGTTGAGCCGGACCTGAAGATCACCTTCCCGGACGGCAATCGCGATCTGGCTCTGCAATACCTCTCGCATACGATTCAGGGACAGTTGCTCCGGATCGTATTGAAGGATGTGTCGCGCGAGGTGTACGTCACGCTCGAGTACACGATGGATGCCGAGACCGGCATTCTTCGCCGAGCTGCCGAAATCCAGAACCGGACAAATGCTTCGTTCACGATCGAACAAGTCTCAGCCGCTACCTGGAACCTGCCGCGCGGAACTGACTACCGGCTGCGCTACCTGACTGGGCGATGGGCGGCCGAGTGGACGGTTCAGGAGCGAGCCGTGCAGCCAGGGAAGACGGTTCTCGAGAGCCGGCGCGGCACAACCGGCGCGCAGAACAATCCCTGGTTTGCCATCGACCGCCTTGGAACGGGTGGACCCGAGACGGGGAGCGTCTGGTTTGGCGCGCTGGGTTGGAGCGGATCGTGGCAGATTACCGTGGAACAGGACCTCTTGCAGCAGGTGCGCGTATCCGGCGGACCAAACAGCTTTGACTTCGGGTATCGACTCGGCAAGGGTGAGACCTTCAAGACGCCGCCGTTCTATGGTGGGTTCTCCCAGGAAGGAATCGGTGGAGCCTCACGCCTGTTGCATCGCTTCGAGGTCGATACACTGCTGCCGCATGCACCGAAGCCGACCCTTCGACCGGTGTTGTACAACTCCTGGGAGGCGACCGAGTTCCGCGTGGATGAGGCAGGACAGATGGCCCTGGCAGAGAAGGCTGCCACCATCGGCGTGGAGCGCTTTGTCATGGATGACGGCTGGTTCGGGCAACGGAAGGATGATCACGCCGGCCTGGGCGACTGGTACGTCAACAAGGAAAAGTTTCCAAACGGTCTCAAGCCTCTGATCGACAAAGTCCATGGTCTGCACATGGATTTCGGGCTGTGGGTTGAGCCGGAGATGGTCAACCCGGACAGTGATCTCTATCGCAAGCATCCGGACTGGGTGCTGAACTTCCCCGGGAGGCCGCGAACCGAGGCACGTAATCAGCTGGTGCTGAACCTTGCACGGCCGGATGTGCGGGCTTATGTTCTTGGCTTTTTGGACAAGCTTCTAACCGAAAACGATATCGCTTTTCTCAAGTGGGACTACAACCGGAACTGGTCGGAGCCGGGCTGGTCGGCTGTGGCACCGGATGATGAGAAGAGGGTTTACGTCGATTTCATACGAAATCTGTACTCCATCCTCGAGGAGCTCCGGGCAAAACACCCTAGGGTTGAGATCGAGAGCTGCTCCGGTGGCGGAAGTCGGGTGGATCTCGGGATCATGCATCTGACAGACGAGGTTTGGACGTCGGACAACACGGACGCATATGACCGATTGCTGATTCAGAATGGCTTTACCTACGCGTACACACCCGCCGTGATGATGGCGTGGGTGACGGATTCACCGACGTGGGTCAACCAGCGGACGCTGTCGCTCGAGTATCGTTTTCTCTCGTCGATGCAGGGATCGCTCGGAATCGGCGCCAACCTGAATAAGTGGGGACCGGAGGACTTTGCAACTGCAAAGACGATGGTGGCGCACTATAAAGCCATCCGCGAAACAGTCCAGCGCGGCTCCCTTTATCGCCTCATCACACCGGAGCATGAGAGCGAGCATTCCGTCACCGAATCTGTTGCACGCGATGGTTCGGCTGCCGTGGTGTTTGCATTCCTGCATTCCAGTCGAGAGTTATATCCGTTTCCACGCATCTATCTGCAGGGTCTGGACGCTGACGCGACCTATACGGTTGCGTCACTCAATGGAAAATTGGCGACCGACACGCCCGAAAGAGCAAGTGGTGCCTACTGGATGTCACGCGGTGTCGATGTGCTCCTGAAAGGAGACTTCCAGGCAGCCGCATTCACACTGGAACGACAATCCGCGGCTCAGAAGTAAAGCCCGCATAGAGCATTACAGCGCTTCATGGCAACAGAAAAGGCCGGCTTCACGCCGGCCCTTTCTGTTGCAGGAGACAGATTACTGATTAGCTTTGCCGCGCTTGAAGAGTTCATTGACCGTCGCAATGAAGTGCTTGGCGCTGACGGGGGTGGGAACAGAACCACTCAGGATCCTCTCGTACGTGACGTCATGCCCATAGTACGACTCAGTGTCCTTGCTGTTCTGGTTTACAACATCACCGGTAAGGTCAACCCCGGCAAACAGACCCTTGCTGCGTGAGTAGGTCAAGAACTCCGCATTTGCAAGTTCCGTTGTCGAGGCCTGTGAATCACGGCCTACGGGACCTGCGGAGGCAGCGATATCACCACCAAGTTTCACCTTGTCTTTGAGTAGATCATCCAGGCTCTTGCGGTTGACACCCACCAGAACCAGGTCTGTTGACTGTCCGCCGGCCTGCAGACCAAAACTGGCGCCTGTCATCTGAATAAACACTGGAGCGCTCCAGCCGCTGGAGGTCCGGCAGGTCGCGACGCCTTGACCATATTGGCCACCCACAAGGAAAGCCCCCTTCTTGAAGCCCGGAACGACTGCGACGCACTGAGCCTTGGCTGCGATGTCGAGGGGAATGCTCTTATCCGGGGTGGCCATCAACTCATGCAGAACGGCGTGTGCTGCAGAGATACGGCTGTCGAGCTTTGCGGTGCTCGCGTCTGCGGCAAAGGCGGCGCCGTTGAGGGAAAGTACGACACATGCGGTTGCAACGAAGGTTTTCATGACGTCCTTTTAGGTTGGAACAAAAATATCTTCCTTCACATACGATTCATTTCGCGGAAGAAAAGGTGTGAGATGCCTGCCTTTTTTGAAGGCAAACCAGAGTCGCAGGAGAAGGACCGGCCTGTACGGTCCTCCCCTGCGACCAAGAAACCTCACGCACTTTGAAGCGAGGGCCGCAGATCTCGTGCGGCTGTGACGAGATTGGTGAGGGCCTCCGTGGTCTCGGGCCATTGACGTGTCTTAAGACCGCAGTCTGGATTGACCCAGACCTGGTCGGGACGCAGAACCTTGAGTGCGAGCTCGAGCAGGGACTTCATCTCCGCCGTTGATGGAACGCGGGGCGAATGAATGTCATACACACCGGGTCCAATCTCGTTCGGATATCCGTGCTTTTTGAAGGCGTCAAGCATCTCCATCTTTGACCGGGCGCTCTCCATGGAGATAACGTCTGCATCGAGGGCAGCAATGGATGGGAGAACGTCTTCAAACTCGCAGTAGCACATGTGCGTATGGATCTGCGTACCGTTCTCGACATCCGTAGTGGCAAGGCGGAAGGCTTTGACCGCCCAGTCAAGATAGGTCTGCCAGTCCTTGCGTCGAAGCGGAAGACCCTCGCGGAGAGCGGGCTCATCGACTTGAATGATCCGGATGCCAGCGGCTTCAAGGTCCGTGACCTCTCCACGGAGGGCAAGCGCGATCTGCCACGCCGTATCCTTCTCGGGAATGTCGTTGCGGACAAAGGACCACTGCAGGATGGTGATCGGGCCGGTGAGCATACCCTTCATCGGCTTATCCGTGACGGAGCGCGCAAAGCTCGACCACTTAATGGTCATCGGTGCCGGGCGCGAGACATCGCCGTAAATGACCGGGGGTTTCACGCAGCGGGAGCCATAGGACTGCACCCAGCCGTTCTCGGTAAAAGCAAAGCCGGCCAGATGCTCGCCGAAGTACTCGACCATGTCGTTGCGCTCGAATTCACCATGAACAAGAACGTCGAGGCCGATGGCCTCCTGTTTGCGAACGCAATCCGTGATCTCTTTTGCGAGATAGTCGTGGTACTCGGCATCGGAGAGGTGTCCCTTTTTGTGCGCCGCACGCTTCGAGCGAACCTCCGCGGTCTGCGGAAAGGATCCAATGGTTGTTGTGGGAAGCAGGGGAAGACCGAGTTCCTCGCGCTGAACCATGGCACGAGCGGTGTACTCATCTTTGCGGCGGAAGCTTTCGTCCTTGAGGTCGGCAAGCGCCTTGCGGACTGCCGGGTTGGTGCTGCTCTCAGCGGCCAGACGATCCTGGTTTCGTTTGCGGTTCTCGGCAAAAACGTCTTTGGCGGAGTCAGGACCCTGCGCAAGAGCAGCAAGCTCTTCAAGCTTCTGCTGCGAAAAGCTCAGCCAGCTCTTGATGCGCGGATCAAGCAGATGCTCCTCTTCGGTGGTGTACGGCGTATGCAGCAGCGAGCAGGAGGTCGCGAGATGAACGCGCTCCGGTCCCAGCTTGCGGATGACATCAGCGAGCGAGGTCTGCAGAGCATCGAGGTTGGCCAGCCAGATGTTACGGCCTTCGATCACGCCAAGCGACAGAATCTGCTCTGGCGCGAGCTTGGCCGCTACGTCGTTCAACTGCTCGGGGGCACGAACGAGATCGATATGAAGACCCGCGGTTCCGAGCGAGGTCGCAAGCTCGAGATTGTCGCCCAGGGCGCCAAAGTAGGTGGTCAGCATGAGTTTGACCGGGAGCTTCGCGAGGGTCTCATACGCAGACTTGTAAGCGTCCACAAAGGCCGGCTCAAGATCCGTAACCAGGTGCGGCTCGTCGATTTGAATCCAGTCCGCACCGGCTGCATGCAAATCGTTGAGGATCGTCGTGTACACCGCAAGCAGCTGGGGCAGGAGCGAGAGCGGCGCGGTCCCGTCTTCGGACTTGCCCAGCAAAAGAAGAGAGATCGGCCCAATAACAACCGGCCGGGTGTGTATGCCGAGAGCCTTTGCTTCGTTGAACTCTCCAAGCGCCTTCGTGGTATTCGGCTGGAACGAGAGATCAGAGGTCCACTCGGGGACGAGATAGTGATAGTTGGTATCAAACCACTTGGTCATCTCCATCGCTGTCTGCTCGTTGGAGTTACGCGCCATCTTGAAGTAGCGATCGAGTGTGACCGGACCAGAACCGAATCGGGTAGGCGTCGCACCTACGAGGACGAGAGCATCAAGGACCTGATCATAGAACGAGAAGTCATTGGATGGAATGGACGTGATGCCCGCTGCCTGCTGCTGCTTCCAGTGACGCTCCCGAAGCCCCTTCGCGGTGGCGAGCAGACTCTCTTCTGTGGCCTTGCCGCGCCATAGATCTTCCAGTGCAACCTTCAATTCGCGACGGCGGCCGATCCTCGGAAAGCCAAGAACGGCAGTGGACAGCTGATGCGATGCCATGTGGATCAAATCCTCTCTGTAGTGAAGTGCGATTGCTCCGGCGAGCGTCGTGTGTCATGACACCGTGCGGAGAGCCATGGGAGGGCAGCTACACCAGCGGCCCGGAACCCAGTCCCATCGACTTAGGATACATTGCCGACCACTTCGTCACCCTCGCGCCGGCCTTTTAACAGGTGCCAGACAGGAATCGCGAGCATAGAGCCCCAGCCCTTGCGCAACGGAGGTGAAAGCCTCGCCGAGCACCACGCGCGCCGAAGGAAAACGCTCCTCGAAAATACGCCGAACCGCGGGAACAAAGCTGGTACCGCCCGTGAGAAAAACATGGTCGACCTCTGGCTGCGCAGTCCCGGTTGCTTTTAGAAGGGTGTCAATGGCGTGCCGTATGGCTGCAAGTTCTGGAGCAATCCATCCTTCGAAATCTGCGCGCAGGACGGTCGAGCGAAGGTTGACACCGGAGTCGCGAAAGCGGAACTCGCTGTTGTCCGCCGAAGAGAGAGCTACTTTTGTCTGCTGGACGGCTTGATGAAGGGCGTAGCCAAGGTCCTCGTCGACCAGGGTGATGAGAGCGTCTATCTGACGTTCTATGGCTGGCTGGCTGGCCGCGCGAAGGCGGGCCGTTGCAAGAATCTGCTCGACGTTGCGGGTGCGCAGAAAGGAAAGATAGTGCCAGCGCTCAAGGTTGGCATAGATCCAGGCAGGGACAGCAGGAAGCGGCTTGCCAAAGGAAATCACTGACGCCGACGAACCGAGAGCCGGCGCAACAAGATGGCGAATCAGCTTGGCATCGAGTGCGTCACCAGCCAACCCGACACCCGCGGTGCCAAGGATCCGCTCGGACGATGACATCTGGCGGGCGCCGGGTCCGACACGGATCAGCGTGAAATCGGAGGTGCCGCCACCAAAATCGCCGATAAGAACAACTTCATCGTGATCGAGCGTCGCCTCGTAGGTGTATGCCGCGGCAACCGGCTCGGGAAGAAACTCAACGTCTGTGAAACCCGCAGAACGAAGAGCGGCGGAGAGTCGATCGAGTGCGAAGGCATCGTCGGCCGCTGTCTCGGACGAGACGAAGTGAACCGGGCGGCCCACCACGGCGCGGGTCACCTCTGTGCCGAGGACAGCAGTCGCCTCGTCGCGAAGGTCTGCAAGAATGCGGCTGATCAGATCCTCAAGCGTGTATCGCCGCCCAAAAACCTCTGTGCCATTCAGAGAACGAACAGCGAGATAGCTTTTGAGCGACTGAATAAGACGGCCCGGTCGCTCAATCTGCGCGGCATGCCGCTGCAGATACTGATTGATCGCGGCTGGCCCGGTGAAAGCTTCTGTTGTGCTTCGACCGTTCGTCTGGTGCTGCTCAAGGTACAGCAGGGATCGAAAGGAAGGCGTACCCGCGTCGAAGCGAACCAACGTGGTGCCAGCATCGGATGCAAGCGCGATAGAGCTGTTCGTCGTGCCAAAGTCGAGCCCAATGGCTGGTGGCCGCATCTCTCCAGACTAGAGCATTTCGTCTGACTCCGAATCTATGCCAGGCGCTGCTCCGCTGCTGACCGGGTTGAGGAGGAACAGACTCCTCTACGCCCTGAACAGGAAGGCGCATGCGTTCTCCCTACCTGAAGCTTCCCCGCGTCAAGGTCGCAGGGCATACCTCTGGCGCAGCAACAAAAACTACTCCTCTGGGCAGATCGAAGGTCTTCAGGTCATGGCAGATTCTCGCGAGAGATGCGGGATCCGTGGCATAAAAGCCGACTGTCCGATCCGCAAAGACGATATTGCGCGCAAGCTTCCACTGACCGACAGCAATCCAGCCGGGCGGCGTCATCAGGCGTTGAATGTAGCCCCAGTCTGTTTGCAGAATCGCGATCGGAGCCTTGTTTGAACTGGCCCAGACCGCCAGATCATTGGCTGTCATCGCATGACCTTCATGCAGGAGCTTGGCAGGCAGTTTGCTCGCAAGGCCGGCGGCATCCAGAAACCGGGCATGAGAGTAATAGGTCGCCGCACCCACGTCGTTGACGACCACTGCATCGTGATCAAAGAAACGCGCGACAAACCAGGCCATCTGAATGTGCTCCTCAAAGCGATCAAAGGACGCCATAGGACCGCGAACTACACCCACTGCGATCCGATACCCAAGAAAGGGCGCGATCGCAAGCCCCAGCAGCGCGGCAAGCGACAGCAGAAGCTGACGGTCTCTGGGTAGCGCCAGAAAGCGGAAGCGAATGGTATGTTCCTCGCCGAAGTACGGGAAGGCGCAGAGGCTGGCAAATAGGAACAAAGCTACGAAGTAAGCGTCGTAGCGCATCAACCAGCGTGTGGGTGCAAATGCGAGATGCAGCGCGGTGATCACTGCGGACAGCAGCAGGATCAGCTGAGAGAGACTCCAGAGCCCGCGCTGCGGCCGCCATCGGAATGCGAGAAGTATTACGGGAAGCAGCAGAGCGGGCCGAAAGGTGCCGCCGGCGGTCTGCTCCCAAAGTCGCCCTGCCCAGGTGCCTCCGGTCGGCCGATTGACGCGGGCTTTCATCATGACGGAAAACGGAAGCCACAGGCCGCTGTGTCGGTAAGAGAAGATGCCGAACGCAATAGGTATCGCGGCCGCCGCCGCGGAGACCAGGACGGCCGAAACAACGCGGCGCCGCATGAGCAGCAGAACGACAACTGGGAGCAAACCAAAGACGGCCTCATACCGCAGAGCGCCGGCAAAAAAGGCAGCGGATCCTAGAGCGAACTGCAGGCGCGGACTGATGGGCTGCTCGAACGGCAGCACCAGGACCCGTGCCGCAAAGAGGATAAGCAAAAGCATGGACAAGGTCTGGGCTACGTGTTCCATGCCGATAAAGGCGAGGTTGGTGATGGGCGCGGCAAGGAGGATCAGCAGCAGGCTGAAAGTTCGGAAGAGGGGCGAGGATTGCGGCCTGACCAGTCGGAGGCCATAGTCGAGAACAAAACACAGAATGACACCGAGCAGCAGATTCAGGATCAGAGGTGTCAACAGGTGCGTACCGGCAAGCTTCGCGATCGCAGCCAGCAGCACCGTCCAGCCGGGCGAGGACGAGGCGCTGGCAAACTCACCCGGGTACAGGCCCCACGTACCGGAGGTGGCAAGGGTGCGCGCTAGAGCAAGGTGGATATAACTGTCATCCAGCGGATAGACAAACAGGCCCTGTGTGCTGTGCACGGTTGCCGCGACCATGAAAGCAAGCACGATGACGAAGAGACTGCTCGCAAAGACCGCTGGGTACCGTTTCACAGGGAGCATGAAGATAGCGCAAGTATAAAGGAACGGCAGGACGGCTTACTGCGCGGGCGTAGAGCAGGTCTCGGTAACAGGCGACGTCACACGTTTACAAAGATCCTTCGCAGGGGCAAGCAGCGGACTGCCATTGCGAATATAGATGCGATACGCAGGAAGCTGAGAATCGAGCAGTCGTGCCGGCGTTCCGTCCACCGAAAAGCTTCGCGAGAGAATGGGCGTGTAGCTCGTTGCCAGGACGTTGCGAAAGAGCGGCCAACTATCGAGCTTCATGTACGTGTTCTCACCTTGGAACCACTGATTGCCAAAGACGATGACCTCAAAGGGATGGCTCTCAAAAAGCTTTCTAAACCGCTCGCGGTAATAGGTGACCGCAGAGGACGGCGACGGAGAGAACAGCAGCAGATCCCCTGTATAGCCGGTCGCCTGCAGAATGCCGTCATGATAGAGCGCGCTGTAGCAGCCATATGTCAGGTCAAAGCACTGCACCTCGGACTGCAGCTGTTGTGTGCCCAGCGAAGCGAGGTCCAGCGCAAGACGTCGCGACATGTCCTGAGAAAAGTCCGCGCGGGTATTCTGCAAAGTCATCCGAACGTAGTGGGGAAGGCTGAGAGCGCAGGTGAGGAAGAGACCTCCTGACGCAACATAGGGTGCGATTCCCTTCCGGCGAAAGCCGCTGAAGAACTCAATCCCCAGCAGAAGCAGAAGAAACGCCAGAAAAGGATAGCGATGATAGGGGTATCCCTTTCGCTGCGCGTAATAAGACATCGCACCAAAAGCAAGACCGACCAGCACGAGCCACTGTTCGTAGTTCCACCGTCTTCGAACCGCCAGCAGAAGGCCGAACGGCACCAGCAGAAGCAAATTAATCGGCAGCAGCAAACGGGTGAGAACACCATAGCCGAGCTGCTGCAAAGCGACATAGGAAGGCAAGAGCCGCCCCGTGACGAAGAGAAACGAACCGACGGCACGGAAGTGGAAGAGGAAGAGGAACACGAGACCGCCGGCAGCCAGCAGGCCGAGAAGCAGAAACGCAACGTCACGGGCCGCAGCATGGCCCTGCCGGCGAAGAAGGAACCAGACCGCAGCCACAAAGCAGCCGGCAAGAGGGAGAACAGTCGGCTTGATGTCGATCGAGAGACCGAGGAGAAAGCCGGCAGGCAGCAGCCAGAGTGGACGATACCCCCGCAGTGCGGTCAGAAGCATGGCGAGCGCGGCGAAAAGCAGCGTTGTCATGACCTGCTCCCGCTCCCCTGCAAACTTCGGGCCGTCACTCGCATGCAATACCGTAAACATCAGCCCGCCGTAGAGGCCGCCGCGCCAGTCATAGGGCCGGGCAATCACTATCATCGAAGCGGTGAGCAACAGATCGAGAGCGACATCGTAGGCACGCCAGCCAACATCACCGCTGCCAAATACCTTGATCGAGAAACTCTCGGCAAGGTAAGCACCCGGCATATTGCTGTCCGTGATATCGGCGTAAGGCCGCATCCCGTGATCGATGAGAAAAGTGACGTAGTGCATTACAGCTGCGTCCCAGGTAACGATCCAATGCCTTGAGATCCACCAGCAGATGAGGGCTGCCGCAACTAGAAGAAAAACCACTAGCCCACGAACGAACGAAATGGCACGAGCCTCGCCTGCTTGCTCGACGGAATCTTCTGTCATTGTCAATGCAGTTCTCTTAAGGCGCAGAGGGTTAAGACTTCGTTCGCTCGAGGGGTATGAACTCTTCAAACACGGCCTTTCGCATCAGGTCGGGCGGTAAGAGCCCCTGAGCAAGAATGAAGTCATGAAAGCGACGCAGATTGAACTTTGCACCGAGGGCGGCTTCCGTCTCCTGGCGGAGGTCCAGCAGCCGGGTGTAACCGTAGAAGTAGCTGTTTGCCTGCCCCGGCGACTTGGTTGTGTATCGCTCCACCTCTGAGCTGGCAAAGGCGTCCGAGAGCACAACATCGTGCAGCAGGATCTGCTTGGCCTGCTCCGGAGTGATCTTGCCGGACTGCAGCTCGGGATCAAGAAAGGCCCGTGCAGCGCGCAGAAGGCGCAGGTCCAGCGAGGCCAGCTGGCCCTCGACCGGCATGTAGGGCTTGATCAGGTACTCGGAGTAGAGCCCCCACCCTTCGACATTTGTCGAGTTGAAAGCATAGAGCGCGCGGGCCAAGGAGACACCCTGCTCCACCATGGAATCGAACTGCAATTCATGGCCGGGTCGAGCCTCGTGAGCGGTCAGCGTCCAAGCGACGGCGTCGTAGGTAAAGTCATCGAAAACCTTCGCCTTCGCACCCTCCGCCGCAGGCAGGTTAAGGGGAAGAATGAAGACGCCGCGCTGGCCCGTGTTGTGCAGAAACGGCGGCGACTGCATATGGGGCGCGGGCACCTGTGCCGTCTCAGCCGCGGTCGCGAGGCGGATAACAGCCGGCCGTGTTGGAAGCGTGACGATCTCGTGCGCCGTGATGAGGCCCTCGATCTGGTGAAGCCGCGCCTCATAAAACGAAAGGATGGCGTCGCCGGTAATCTGCTGCCTCTTCAGTTCAGCAAGGACCGAGCGATAGTCGGTGGAGGCAAAGTGATGCTCCCTCGCTACCGCTGCTGCAAGCGGCGCCATCTCTGCCTGGATGGCGCTGAAAGAAGCATGGGCCTGCGCGGCAAGCTTGTCCGGGGAGAGATCGACACCGTAGCCTTCAAGCGCCAGCGCGTAGTCGGCCGGATCGAGGCGGAAATCGCTTCGCGCCTTTGGCAGCACCGTGGCCCGTTGCCACGCGTCGTAGCCCGCAAGCTCTGTCTTCAGGCGGGCATACGCCGGTTCCCAGCCCGTCAGCTTGTACTTGCGGAAGAGATCGGCAATGCCGTCGATATAGTTGCCATTCCGCGCCAGCTCCGTCTCCATGCGGAGACGTGACGGATATGTCACACCGGGCCTGGCCATATGCGCCAGAACGAGAGTGCGGGCGAGATCCGGGAGCGGTGTGTACCCGGGCTCAAGACCGGCATACTTCTTGAGTCGTACCACGGCGGCCCCGCGGCGTTCGGGCGCGGTCTGATCATCGAGCAGGGCCTGCAGACCGGAAAAGACCACCTCACTCGCATTCAGGAACGGCACCGTATGCGCTCGGTCGTAGTCCTCGCGACGGAAGCTGTAATCTGTGGCGTGGATGAGAATGCGCACGTCCTGAAGGACGCGAGGGTCTTTCTCGGTTGCGAGCGACGCCGTCAGCCGTTTAAGTACGATCTCAGTCTCAGCCCGCTCCTGATCCTCATCTGCCTGGGTAAGGACAGAGATCTTCGTGTCGTAGGCAGCCAGTCCCTCCGCACTCGCGCCTTCGGGCGAATGGCGGTTGGAAACATCGATCAACTGCTGCGTGTAGGTGTTTGATCGACCGATCCAGTTGCGGTCGTTTGTAGGAGAACTTTGCCCAGAGACGGCCACCGGAAGAATGCTGGCGAGGAAAACAAGAGGAGCAAAACGAAACATGGCGTCTCCAGGAAAAGAAGATGTGACCCACAGTGTACGGGTTCGGCTATGGTGTGGGAGAGAGGCGCAAACAGAGCCATGACCCCGGATGATGAGATCAGAATCCTGCAAATGCAGGAAGCAGACCTGCAGTTTTCAGCCTTCAACGCCGACGTCGCATGGACGCTGGGGAGCCGGATGCGCGAGCTTGCCTTGCCCGCTCCAAAGCCGGTCGCTATCGGTATCTGGATGGCAGCAACGATGCTCTTCTACTCTGGGACAAGAGGCATCACAGCAGGCAACGAGGACTGGCTTCGACGCAAGCGAAACACTGTCATGCGTCTTGGCAGAAGCACAATGCTGATTGGGACGGAGTTGGCCAAAAGCGGCAGCACGCTCGAGGCCAAGCAGGCTATGCCGGCGGCGGACTACGTGGCGCACGGCGGTGGCTTCCCAGTGCTCCTGCAGGGTTCCGGATGCGTCGGCGCAATGGTTGTCAGCGGCCTTACACAGCACGAGGATCATGCATTAATCGTTACAGCATTGAGCGAGTATCTGAAGGTTACAGTCCCCGCACTCACCGAGGCGGGTTAGTTCCCGCTGGTAGCGAGGAGCGGATCCGGCAGCAGCTCCAGAGCTCCTCGTTGGATGAGCAGTGTGGCCGCGCGTTCTCCGAGGACCTCCGGCGGCAGCGAAGCAATGCCTTCTACTCGTTCCGTCAGCATGATCTCACCGTCCGGGGACACAACCTGAGCAAGCAAGATGGCGGACCGCCCGTCGAGCGTGCACAGGGCACCAATCGGCAGCATGCAGCCGCCGCCCAATCCGTTCAGAGCCGCACGTTCGGCTGTAACCGCATACCGCGTGGCGGCGTGATCCAGATCTTGCACGGCTCGGAAGATCGCCGGATCGCGCTCGCGGTCATCTGCATCGAGCGGAAACTTCGGCGAACGTGTCTCAAGAGCGATGGCGCCCTGACCAGGTGCAGGACACAGCTCGTCAGGCTCAAAGCGCTGGTGGACGTTCTCCGTTCGGCCGAGCCGGTCAAGGCCTGCTGCTGCCAGAACCAGCGCATCGCACTCGCCCTCTTCAAGCTTCCGTAGACGCGTATCGATGTTGCCGCGGATCTCGACAAAGGTAAGATCAGGCCGCAGCGCAAGAAGCTGTGCCTGACGGCGAGGGCTGGTGGTCCCAACCCGTGAACCTCCGGGAAGGGTGTGCAGGCCCCAGTAGGGCTCACAGACAAACACGTCCCGCGGATCAGCGCGCTCGGGAATCGCTGCCAGGGTAAAACGCTCATCGAGAGTCGTCGGGAGATCCTTCAGCGAGTGGACCGCCACATCGATCTGCCCCACCGCCAGGGCTTCTTCGATCTCCTTGATAAAAATTCCTTTTGCATCGAGCGGTACACCGTCGGGCTCTGGCGGGGGAACGAATCCAGGCTGCTGCATACGGTCTCCCGTGGTTCGAATGACCTGGATCTCCGCCGTGTGCCCCTTGGCGCGAAGGCGGTCAGCGATGTGCGTCGCCTGCCAGAGCGCAAGTTGGGAGCCGCGAGTGCCGATGCGTAGGGTCGTCATGATCTTCTTAGAATACGGCAGCCAGGGCGATGTATCGTTGCTGGTGATGGCGGAGGAAACGCAAAAGGCGACGCGTAAGCAGGATCTGTGGCGAAGGTTGGCTGCTGAAGAGGCAGGCACACTCCTCTTCGAGACTTCCGGGCAGAACAGACCGGGCACGTCCCGGCTCTTTCGGCATCCACTCCGCATCCTGACAGCAGACGATGAGCTCTCGTTGTCTGCCCTGCTCGTTCGAGTCAACAAGGAGCTTGGTGCCGGCTTCCACGTTGCCGGCCTGCTGCGATATGAGGCCGGGTACTCCTTTGAACGTGTTCGCAATCGACAGCCACACCGCGAGCCACTGGCGTGGTTCGGTGTGTATACACAGCCGGAGTGCGCCATATTTCCCCCTCGCGAGGGCGCTTCCCTGCTGCCAGCTCCCCTCTGCATCAGCATGGAAACGCCGCGGCCGGAGTACCTGCGACAGGTCGCGGCTGTCCAGCGATACATCGAGACGGGCGACACCTACCAGGTCAATCTCACGACCGCGATGACGGGCGGCTACCCAGGTGAGGTGCTGCCGCTCTATGAAGCACTTGCAGCGCAACAGCCTGCGCCCTTCTCGGCTCTGCTGCACCTGCCGGAGGGGGAGTTCTTTCTCTCCTTCTCACCGGAGCTGTTCTTTTCTTTCGATGCGGACCGCACCATCACAGTCAAACCGATGAAAGGCACTGCTCCCTATCGTGAATCGGCAGACGAAGACCGGCAGCAGAGGGAGCGGCTCGCGGCCGATGAAAAGAATCGAGCGGAGCACCTGATGATTGTCGATCTGCTGCGCAGTGATCTTGGCCGCGTCTGCACGGCCGGAAGCGTCAGCGCCGATCACCTGTTTGAAGTGGAGCGCTATCGAACTCTGCTGCAGATGACATCAACGATCCGTGGATCCCTGCGGCCCGGGGTGAACCTGCCTGAAGTGCTGCGCGCTCTGTTCCCCAGCGGATCAATGACGGGCGCTCCAAAGCCGCGCACCATGGAGATCATCGCGGAGTTGGAGACCTCGCCGCGCGGTGTGTATAGCGGGGCCATCGGCTTCGCCTCACCGGACGGAAGTGCGGCGTTCAACGTAGCTATCCGTACAGTGGAGCTGAGGAACGGCAGCCTGCGCATGGGTGTGGGCAGTGGCATTGTCGCCGACTCGATCCCTGAGCAGGAGCACGCCGAGTGCTGGTTGAAGAGTGACTTTCTGCTGCGTGCTTCGCCTCCGTTTTCTCTGCTTGAGACGATGCTCTGGGATCAGCACTTCTCTCTGCTCGACCCGCACCTTCAGCGGCTTCAGGTCTCAGCCGAACAGCTCCACTTCCGGTTCGATCGCGGCAAAGCGTTGGACCGGCTCACGCAGTTTGCGGCCGGTCTCGAAGGCCGCCATCGGGTCCGGCTGCTGCTTGATCGCAACGGCGACATGCGGTGCGAGGCTCTGGAGGTGATCGGGTGGACAGCACCAATCCGCCTCTGGCTTTCGCCGGAACGGACCTGGTCAAAAGACGGCTTTCTTCGGCACAAGACGACCTATCGGCCGATCTATAACGAGGGCTACACGCGGGCCCAGAAGCTCGGATTTAATGAAGCCATCTTCTGCAATGAGCGCGAAGAACTGACAGAAGGATCGCTCAGCAGTCTCCTTGTGCTGGTCGATGGGCAGTGGCTTACGCCCGCGCTTGAAAGCGGTGTTCTGCCGGGTGTAGCGCGATCGCTTTTGCTGCGGGGAGAGATCGTCTCAGAAAGTGTTCTGCCGCTTTCCATTCTGGAACGGGCACAAGCCGCGGCAGTGTGCAACGGAGTGCGGGGCATCGGAGCCGTGCACTCGATTACTCTCTGCGATGGACGCGTGCTCCATTTCACCGGGGAGGCGGCTCTCCCGGATCTGCTGACTCTAGGTTGATTCGTCTCCCACAAGGCCGGTTCCTTCCCGGATGCCGCTGCGCTGAACCCGATCACGCCGGCGACCCGGCGCCTCGGTATAGAGGCTTCGCAGCTGTCCGAGAAGAGCCGCATCCCCCTCGCTCGCTGCGGAGCGAATCGCCGTCATCGGCGCGTGCAGCAGCTTGGCCGTCAGCGAGCGCGTCATAGCTTCTATGGCGTCCTGCTGCGCAGGGGAAAGACTGCCAAGCTTCGCAACCGAGCGCGCCAGCTCAGCCTGTCGAACATCTTCCGCCTGCTCCTGCAACGCTCGAAGCGTGGGAACAGCATCAAGCGCATTCAGCCGGGCGTGATACCGCTCCACCTCGCGGCTGACGATCGCTTCGGCCACGGCAGCTTCCTTCGAGCGGCTTGCGAGATTTGAGGAGGCGACCTGCTGCAGATCATCGATGTCATAGACAAAGCAGCCATCAACTTTGTTCAGGGCCGGATCGACATCGCGCGGTACGGCAATGTCGATGAAGAACATCGGCCGATGACGCCGCCGCTCAAGAAACTGCCGGCCCTGCGCCGCGGTAAACAGCTTGTGCGAGCCCCCGGCGCCGGTCGATGTGATAACGATGTCGGCCCGATGCGCCTCATCGGCGAGGCTCTCGAACGGAAGGATCTGTGTGGGAATCTTAGTATCGAGATTGGCGGCTAGTTGCCTGGCCCGCGCCTCGGTCCTGTTCGCGATCAGAACAGTGGACGCCCCATGCTGAATCAGATGACGGGCCGAGAGCTCTGCCATCTTTCCGGCACCGACGATAAGGACCTGCTTGCCGTGAAGAGTGCCGAAGATCTTGCGCGCAAGATCGACCGCAACCGAGGCGACTGAGACCGAGGAGGAGCCGATCTGGGTCTCGGTGCGAACCTTTTTCGCAACCGAAAACGCACGCTGTAACAGTGGATCAAGCGTCTCCGCGATCGCGCCCACCTCCCGCGCCACGGTCCAGGATTCCTTCACTTGGCCCAGGATCTGCGCCTCGCCAACAACCAGCGAGTCAAGAGAACTGGCAACCCGGAAGAGGTGTCGGATCGCCTCGCGCTCGCGAAATTCGTAAAGATACGGCTTCAGACTTCCGGACGCAACGGCAAAATACTCCTGCAGAAAGCGTTGCAGGCGCTGCCCGACCTCGGTTAGGTACGGGGCACCGGGGATCGAGCTCTGGGTATCCACGCTGGCCAGCAACTCAACACGATTGCAGGTGGAGACAATCATCGCCTCCCGAACACCCGGCTGATGCACCAGAGCTCTTGTCGCCTCGGCGAGCCGCGCTCCGGAAACAGCAAGCCGCTCTCGCACCTCGAGCGGTGCAGTCATGTGATTCACGCCAAGCAGGATAAGACTCGGCGAGGCGCTGGATCGGCTCTCCTGAACCTGCTCTACAGCACTCTCGTTCTCGAGGGCGCTCCTCATGGAGCCGTGAACCGATGCACACCGGAAAACTGGTTCGCTGCCCAGACACCCAAAACGACTAAAAAGACGAACGAAGATAGATAGACCGCTCGCCGACCACGCAGACCGGAGTGCCTGCGAATAAAGATCATCGAGCCGTACGTCACCCAGAGGGCGAATGAGAGCAGCACCTTCGGATCGAGAAAAAAGGAAGGGCCAACCGTTTGCTCAGCGAGTGCGGACCCGATCAGCAGACCGCCGGTCATGCAGGGCATGCCAAAGAGTAAGGCCTTCAGCGCAATCTGATCTGTCGTCTCAAGAGGCGGCAGGCCGCGCAGAGCAGCTCGCTTCCGCTTGAGCCGGCGCTCTTGCAGCAGGTAGAGCACAGAGGTCAGAAGCGATACCAGCAGCGCCGCGTAAGCGGCAAGCAGCAGAACGATATGGAGCAGAATCCAACCGGAGCTGACCAGGGGCAGACGTTCAACACCGGGACGGAACGCAGGCACCAACATGAGAAGAACAGCGATCGGAAGAAGAAAGATTCCCGGAGCAACGGTGCGATATCGCAGGAAGGTAAGCACAAACGCCGCTGCAAACAGCAGGGCGAACAGGGACTGCGTCTCATGCCGGTCTACAGGCAGAGTGTGGTGCGCGGCGTTCAGGGTCTCTGCTAGCGAAACGAAGTGAAAGAGCAGGCCGGTCAGGGAAGCAGGAACAGCCACGTGACGCCAACGGGGCCGGTCATAGAGCGCAGCCGGAAGCACCGCCAGAGCAGCGACCGTGTAGAGCAGAACCGCGATTCTGAGCCAGAGAAGAGCCATAGACTGCATCGTCGGGAGCGAAAGTATCCCCCTATGTCAGTATATGCGGTTCTCAGTCTCTGACCGCGCGCTCACCCGGTCAGCCAGTCGTGGATGCGGCGTTCGCAATAGGCTCGTGAAACGAAGATAGGTTTGTCGATAATGTGCACGGTGAGCGTATCGTTCGCGTGGGTGTAGCCCGCGGTGACTCCGTCCTTTGAAACCTTTCCGACGGGACCGGAGAGGTGTATGCCTTGGAGTTGCAGAAGTTCGGCCGCCTTTGTGCGGAACTCCTCCTCAGTCATCGCGACCAGAAGCATCGTGCCTTCCTCTCTCTTTTCCTCGTTAGACGGCATCTGCGCCTGAGAGGTTTGAGCCGAAGGTGTCGTATTCTGACGGTCGACGCATGCAGACCTTATCTGGTGACGAGACGGCCGTTCTGGTGAGCATGGAAGCTCCACTAACGCCCGCCATGCGCCAGTACCGGGCGGCGAAGCAGGAGTACCCTGACGCCCTTCTCTTCTTTCGCATGGGAGATTTCTACGAGCTCTTCTTTGAAGATGCTGTGGTCGCGTCCCGCGAACTGCAACTCACGCTTACGGCACGGGATAAAGCACGCGCCGTGCCCATGTGCGGAGTTCCCTACCATGCAGCCGACGGGTACCTCCAACGGCTGCTGCGGCGCGGGTACCGGGTCGCCATCTGCGAACAGATGGAGGATCCGAAGCTCGCAAAGGGGGTCGTCAAACGCGAGGTCACACGCGTCCTGACTCCCGGCACGGCCGTCGATGTCTCCCTCGGATCAGGTGAGAGCTGCTGGCTGGCTTCGATCGCTGCGGCTGCAACTCGCGATGGAGTCTGCGTGGGTATCGCAAGGGTGGATCTCTCTACGGGTGAGTTCAAGGCGACCGAGTTCTCCGGCCGCGGCGCGTGGGCCGAGGCCGTAGATGAGCTGAACCGGACAAGACCTGTCGAACTCCTCTACAGCCAGACCCTGTTTGAAGCCGAGACAAAGCGGGGTGTGAGTTCCCAATTAAAACTGGCCGGCACCGACGCAAAGCCCGAGAGCGTCCTCCATGGGCTGGAAAGCGTCCGCACGAAGACTGCTGTCGAGAGCTGGGTCTTCTCGACAGAGCATGCCATTCCGCTGCTGCGGGCACATTTCCGGCTGCACTCGCTTGACGGCATGGGGTTCAGCCGAAAGGATGCAGCGATCACCGCCGCAGGTGTTGTTCTCGAGTACCTGAAGCGCACGAAACAGGGAGCGCTTGAGCATCTGGAGAGCCCCTGCTTCTACGAGCGCTCGACGTGCCTGGGGCTCGATGCCGTTACGGTGCGCAATCTCGAACTGATCGATCCGCTCTTTACCGACGAAGATCAGCGCACCACTCTCTTGTGGACCATGGACGCCTGTCTGACACCGATGGGCAAGCGGCTCCTGCGGGCAACGCTGCTGCGGCCGAGCACGAGTGTGAACGATCTTCAACGGCGCTATGACGCGATCAGCGAAGCAGTGAACGATCTGCGGAAGCGGGCGGAGTTGAGACGATCGCTCGAGGGATTGCTTGATCTGGAGCGTCTGCTTGGTCGTGTGGCCGTCGACTCTGCCGGGCCGCGGGATGTGGTGGCTCTGGCGCGCAGCCTGGCACGCCTGCCCGCGCTGCTTCAGGCGCTTGATGGCTTTACCTCCGTTCTTTGGTGCGATCTCTTGCAGGCCTTTGACAGTTTGGAGGACGTGGAAGGACTGATTGCTCGGACCCTTTCTGACGAGCCACCCGTCTCGATCGGAGACGCAGGCGCGATTCGACCTGGTCTTTCGAATGAGCTGGACGATCTGCGGGATCTAAGCCGGAATGGTCGGCAGGCAATGGCCGCCATCGAAGAGCGCGAGCGGGCGCGTACAGGCATCGCCAGTCTGAAGGTTCGCTTCAACAACGTCTTTGGCTACTACCTCGAGGTGACCAAGGCGAATGCACATGCTGTTCC
This sequence comes from Acidobacteriaceae bacterium, assembly GCA_903642235.1. Lineage (GTDB taxonomy): Bacteria > Acidobacteriota > Terriglobia > Terriglobales > Acidobacteriaceae > Edaphobacter. The sequence goes on from CAHJWL010000003.1 coordinate 257,823, forward strand.
AGCCGACTACGAACGCAAGCAGACACTGGTCAATGCGGAGCGCTTCACCACGCCGGAGCTCAAAGATCTGGAGACCAGAATCCTGCAGGCACAGGATCGCTGCGAAGAGATCGAACGCCGGATCTTCAGCGAGCTGCGTACGGCTGTACTGGCAGCGGCGGGCCGTCTGCGAGGCACGGCACGGCGGGTCGCGGAGATCGATCTGACCGGTGCTCTTGCAGAGCAGGCGGCGCGGTTCGGATGGGTGCGTCCGGAGGTCGATGAGTCAGGAGCGATCGAGATCGTGCGTGGCCGGCACCCGGTCGTCGAGCGCCGCATGGAAGAGTCCGGTGCAGGCCGCTTTGTTCCGAACTCACTCTATCTCCAGGCAGCCGGCGAGGAGGGTGTAGGACCGGCGATCGGACTTGTAACCGGACCGAATATGGGAGGCAAGAGCACGTACCTGCGCATGGCCGCCCTCCTGGCTGTCATGGCACAGGCCGGCAGCTTCGTTCCGGCGGAGCGGTTTCACCTGGGGCTCATCGACCGTATCTTCACCAGGATCGGCGCCAGCGACAACGTGGCGCGGGGGCGCTCAACCTTCATGGTAGAGATGACCGAGACAGCAGCCATCCTGAACTCGGCAACAGGCAAGTCGCTTATCCTGCTGGACGAGATGGGTCGCGGAACGGCAACATACGATGGGCTCTCGCTGGCTTGGTCGGCGGTCGAACACCTGCATAACGTGGTCAGGGCCCGAACGCTGTTTGCAACGCACTACCACGAACTCACGCTGCTCTCGTCAAGCCTGGAACGGATGAAAAACCTGCGGGTCACAGTCAAAGAAACGGGCGGCAGCATCGTGTTTCTCCACACGGTAGAGGCAGGCGCGGCCAGCAAGAGCTACGGGATCGAGGTAGCGCGCCTGGCAGGGCTGCCGGCGACCGTGATCGAGCGTGCACGCGAGGTGCTGCGGGTGCATGAGCGAGCAGAGGTCGAGGGCGTCAGGGAGGTAAGCACCTCTGCGGGCACATTGGCAGAGCAGCCACTGCAGATGACAATGTTCACTCCACTCTCACAGACGATTGTGGACCGGATCGAGGCAGTCGATCTGGACGAGATGACACCGCGCGAGGCGATGAATCTCCTGGCGGAACTGCAGCGGGAGCTGCGCGCGTAATGCTGCCCGGGGAACGATCCGCTGCTCCGCATGGCCAGAGCATGCTGGTGTGCGGCGTCATGAGTGGAACCTCCGCGGATGGAGTCGATGTAGCCCTCTGCCGGATCACGCCGGATCAGGATGGAACGCCGGCCATCGAGGTCTTGGGAGCCAGAACCTTCCCATACGCGAGCGCTGTGCGGGAGGCAGTGCTCCGGGCCATGGCGGCAGAGGCAATTAGTGTCGCGGAGTTGAGTCGCCTGAACTGGCGGCTGGGTGCCGTCTACGCCGACGCGGTGGCAGAGACCTGCGCCGGCTTCGATCTGCATCCGGAGCTGGTCGGGTGTCATGGCCAGACCATCTATCACCAGGGCGAGGCGAGCATCTTCCTCGGTGCCCCCACGCGGGCGACGTGGCAGACAGGAGAAGCGGCGCTCCTTGCAGAGCGTCTACGCTGCCCGGTAGTCAGTGACTTCAGACCAGCTGACCTGGCGGCGGGCGGACAGGCAGCGCCGTTGGTGCCGATGCTGGACTGGACCATGTTCCGCTCGGCCTCTGTCGGCCGCGTGTTGGCAAATATCGGCGGCATCGGGAACATGACCGCTCTGCCAGCGAAAGCGGGCCTTGCGGACGTCCTTGCGTTTGATACCGGACCCGGAAACATGGTCATCGATAACTGCATGCGGCGGCTGTATGGCCGTGAGTTCGATGAGAATGGCGCGATTGCAGAGAGCGGGCGCGTGCTGCATGAGCAAACAGAGCGTGCGATGGAAGACACGTACTTCAAACTGCTGCCGCCAAAGAGCTGCGGACGTGAAGAGTTTGGAACCGCATTCGCGGACAATTTCATAGCGCGCTGCAAGGCCTCGGGAGCGCAGGATGCTGACGTGATCGCGACCGCGACCGCGCTGACGGCAACCTCGATGGCAATGGCATACGAGCGTTTTGTAGCTGGACGTATGTCTGCAGCTGCGGGCAAGGTGGAGTTTGTCGTGGCAGGCGGTGGTGCCCGCAATCAAACGCTGATGGCGATGCTGCGAGAATGCTTTGCGCAGCGCGGTGTGACAGTGCGACGCATGGAAGAGTTGGGCGTCGCCGCAGAGGCGAAGGAGGCTGTAGCCTTTGCGCTGCTCGCGTGGTTGACGTGGTGGGGATTGCCAGGAAATATCCTTGGTGCGACCGGCGCCAGCCGGCGCGTCGTGCTGGGCAAGGTGAGCTTCGGATGAGCGGACTCACCCCGCGGAATCGAGGAGTGCAGCCTCCGGTACGCAGGGCGTACCGCATGCTTCCTGCCGCAGCCGTCGTCGGCAGTCTCTGCCTGATCGCTCTCTCCTACCGAGCGGCTGCTGACCTGTGCTGGGGCGTGACGCACGGATGGCGAGTGGTCTACGGCGATGTCTCTCTCCGCGCTCCCTTCGGCTGGAGACAGGAGCGTACCCTCGCAGAGCCGCACGCCCTGGCACTCCGGAACTTCCTTCGGGCCGTACCATGGAACCAACGGCCCGACCGCATTCTGATCCACGAAGCGCAGGACCGCTTCCTCGCCGAAGAGATGGCCGTTCGCTGGCAGCGGCTGGAGACGCAACGGCTGACACCAGGCGACCGTCTGGAGCCGGCGCCAACTGATCCCTTCCTGCAGGAGCACTACCGCTGCTCGAATGTGCTTCGCTCGCGCGACGGACCGGTGAGTGTGACATGCTTCGATCGGGGTGGGCGATGGATCGTGAGTCTGCGCGGCGGGCCGCGCGAGATAGCGGATCTCTCCGAGCTCATGCAGAGCATTGCGTCGAGCGTGCCGCGGTAGTGCGGCGCTGGTCTGCTCTGCCGCAAGCAAGAGGCATAGGAGGACGAGACAGCGCCGTCTTCGGCGGCAAGTCGCGCCTGGCCGTGTTCCTCATCTGCTGCTTGATCGTTGGCTGTCGAACTCGCGCGCCAGAGCCGGGTTCTGCGGTGATGGTGATCGAGTCAAGCCCGAACAATATGGATCTCCGCGTAGGCACCGATGCGCAGTCAGAGCGTGTAGGCGGCTTGCTCTTCGATGCACTCGTGAAGAAGGACGCCCGCTTTGACCTGCGACCCTGGCTGGCGGAAAGCTGGGAGCAGCCGGATGCGCGGACGTGGATCTTTCATCTGCGGGATGGCGTCCGCTTCGCAGATGGCCGACCGCTGGAGGCGGAAGATGTGGCGTGGACGATCCGGTCGATGACGGATGGAACGCTGGTAACGGCAAAGAGCGGCGCCTTTGCGGCGGTGCAGCGCGTAGAGGTGCCGGAGCGGCTGACGGTTGTAGTTCGACTGACGCGGCCCGATGCAGGACTTCTGTTCAACATGAGCGATGGGCTGTTTGGCGTCGTGCCGCGTGGCTCTGGGCGCGAACTCGGGTTGCATCCAGTCGGATCGGGGCCCTTCCGGTTTGTGAGTGCCGTTCAGGATAAGGAGGTCGTGTTGGAGAGAAACCACGATTACTGGGCGGACCGGGACCCTGGGACAGTGACTGGGCTCCGGTCGGCGGACCTCGCCCAGGGCAATGACACCGCGATGCGCAACCTTCCCGGTCCCATCGTGGACGGAGCTACAGGTGGCGCACGACTGATCGAGCGGCTGCGTTTCGCGGTGGTGCCGGATGCGATTACGACGGCGCTCGAGTTGAAGAAGGGATCAGCGGACGCGGAGAGTAACGTCATCACGCTCGACATGGTGCATGCGCTTCACAACGCGCCGGGGCTCGTGACGGAAACGGGTCCCAGCTCGGTTGCGATCTACATGGCCTTCAACGTGAGCGACCCGCTGCTGCGGGACAGGAGAGTGCGGCAGGCAGTGGCATACGCGCTTGATCGACAGGCGATCATCAACGCGTTGTGGCGGGGAAAGGCGCGGCTGGCCAATAGCCTGCTGCCGCCGGGGCACTGGGCACGGGCCGGCGATGCGCAGATGGCCAGCTACCCGCATGATGTGGCACGAGCGCAGGCGCTGCTCGAGGCGGCGGGCTTCAAAACCGCAGCGAACGGCGTGCGGCTCCGGTTGACGATCAAGACGAGCACGGATGAGACGACGCGCCTGATGGCCACGGTCATGCAGGCACAGCTTCGGGCGGCAGGTATTGATCTGCAGATACGGTCGGCAGAGTTCGGAACGTTCTATGCGGATGTAACCAGGGGGGCGTTTCAGATCTATGCGCTGCGGTGGATCGGAGTCAATGAAGATCCGGATATCTTTCGGTACGCCTTTCAGACAGCGATGATGCCGCCGCGAGGTGGCAATCGAGGGCACTACTCGAATGCGCGAGTGGATGCTCTGCTGGCAGAGGCGGGAGCGACCACGGACCGGGACTTGCGACGGCGAGACTATGCAGAGATCCAGCAGATTCTGTCCGAGGATCTACCGGTGCTGCCGCTGTGGTACCCCGATAACGAGGTCGTGCATTCAGGCCGGATGCGGAACGTTCAGCCTGGAGTGAGCGGAGACTTCGGGTGGCTGCGCGAGGCGCGGGTAGAGGAGAAAGCACGGTAGACCGAAACTAAAGTCGAGATCATGCTTTGGGTCGGGGCGTTCCCATATGGCGCACGATCATCTGCGGCACACGCACATTCTTTGGTTGGGCGCAGGCAAAGACAATCGCGTCGGCAACTTCGGCAGCCTCCATCATGGAAGACGTAGCGACATCCTCCGCATTGCGGCCGCGACCCACCGCAAATCGGGACTTGATGCCGCCGGGGCAGACGGTACAGATCTTGATTCCATACGGTCGCAGCTCTTCGTCAACGGACTGTGCAAAGCCGACTTGAGCAAACTTTGTGGCGCTGTAGACGGCTTCGTTGGGAGCACCGGCAAGGCCGGCAACGGACGAGACAAAAACGAGTGTGCCTGACCGTTGCGCCATGAACTGAGGGGCAACCGCACGACTGAAGAGGAAGGTGCTCCGCATGTTGCTGTTCATCAACTCGTCAAAGTCCTCTGGCGTCGTTTCGACAAGGCTTTTGTAGTTTCCCTGACCGGCGTTATTGACGAGAACATCAACCTGTTGGTACGTCTCGAGTGCCGTTCGCAGGACCTCTTCTGCGGTTTCGGCGAGCGCGGCGTCACCCCGAACCGCGACGCAGGCTTCGCCGGCACCCTTGATCTCCTCGACCAGGCTGGCCAGCCGCGAAGCGTCCCGTCCCGTGGCAACAATGCGAACCCCTTCCGCAGCGAGAGCGATGGCAGTCGCCCGGCCCAGACCGGAGCTGGCGCCGGTCACGATGGCGACGCGGCCCCGCAGTTGCTGAAGTGCACTTGCAATGCTCACAGAACTCCTCGCACAGGACCAACGGCGGAGATCCATACGCCACTGGCGACTCGCAGTGTATCGAGCAACATCGAGTGCTGCAAGCAGGCGACAGGCACCGTGCCGCGGCTCCTTCGGCAGAGCAGAGAGCCGCCGCGCAGAAGGCAAAGACAGGAAGCAGCGGGGATATGGTAAAAGTCAGGGGGGAGCCTGGTGAGGCGCTCAGTTGCGCAAAGCCATCCTCCCGAACAGACGTGTGCCTGACGGATCACAACAACAGGAACACCAAAGATAAACAGATCAGCCACGTCAGCACTTCCAAGCGGCTGATTCGCTGATCGGGCATTTTACGACTACTTAAGATTGAGGTGCATGCGGTGTCCAGCTTCTCGCGTCGTGGTCTCCTGAAGACAGGTCTGGCAGCCTCTGCCGGGTTCCTCGCAAACTGTCATGCATCTGCCGCGCCGGCAGCAGCGGAGCCGGTTGCCGAAGCAGGCGCTGTGCAGGAAGGGATCGCCGCCGGCGTGCCCGCACCGCGACGGCGCCTCCTGCTTGACTTCGATTGGCGCTTTCACTTTGGGCATGCTGCCGACCATGCGCGCGACTTTGGCTACGGAGAACCGAGCCGGGAGGCGACTTTTGCAAAGGCCAGCTACGTCGCTCCGGTTGGAGAAGACGACTTCGATGATAGCGCCTGGCGACTGTTGGACCTGCCCCACGACTGGGCAGTCGAACTGCCGTTCATCGCGGACGGAATGACCTACCACGAAGGGGATGACGTGAAGCCGGTCAACTACGGCGAGGGCCGTAAACCAGTCGGGCGAGACTTCCCGGAGACGAGCATCGGCTGGTACCGGCGAAAGATCACACTGCCCCCCAACTCCGCGGGCAAACGTGTCTTTCTCGAGTTTGACGGAGTATTTCGCGATGCTGTCGTTCTGTTCAACAATCACTACCTCGGCCGAAACTTCAGCGGCTATGCGCCGTTCGCCTTTGATGTGACGGACTACCTGCACGAGAACAAGCCGAACCAGGTTGCGATCCGCGTCGATGCGACGTTCTCGGAAGGCTGGTTCTATGAGGGCACAGGCATCTACCGGCATGTGTGGCTCACCATCACCGATCCGGTCCACGTGCCGCAGTGGGGAACCTTCGTTACGACATCGCCCGAAGGCGGCGCGGCGCGTGTCAACATCAGCACCGAGGTAGCGAACCACTCGGAGACGCCGCAGACCGTGACGCTGTCGAGCACGGTCCTCGACGCGACGGGTGCGTCAGTCCTCACCGTGCGCAGCGAGCCGCAGACGATTGCTCCGTGGGAGCAGACCACGCTTCAGAGTCAGGGCACTCTGCGCGCACCTGTGCTGTGGTCCTGTGAGGAGCCCCATCTCTATCGCGCGATCACGTCCGTGCGAACCGCCGCGGCTGAGACCGATCGGGTGGAGACGACCTTCGGCGTCCGAACAATCCGCTTTGACGCCGACAAGGGCTTCTTCCTCAACGGCAAGTCGGTGAAGATGAAAGGCACCTGCAACCACCAGGATCACGCGGGCGTTGGGTCTGCGCTGCCGGATCAGCTTCAGGAAGATCGCGTCGCGATGCTGAAGGCAAGCGGATCAAACGCGTGCCGGACATCGCATAATCCACCAACGCCAGAGTTTCTCGACGCCTGTGACCGCGCCGGCATGCTGGTCATGGATGAGACGCGCATGATGGCCTCCACCCCGGAGGGCCTGAGCCAGTTGGAGCGGATGGTGCGGCGCGATCGCAATCATCCCAGCGTAGTCATCTGGTCGCTGGCCAACGAAGAGCCGGACCAGGGCTCGCCCGTTGGTGCAAAGATCGTCTCCGCGATGAAGCGGTTGACGAAACGGCTCGACCCTTCCCGGCCTGTGACCGCGGCCATGAACGGCGGTTGGGGTCGCGGTGTCTCGGGTGTCGTCGATGTCCAGGGATTCAACTACGCCGGGGCCGGCGGCGGTGGCGGTGCGGACACGGCGAAGCATCTGGATGCCTTTCATCAAAAGTTTCCGGCGCTGCCGACCGTCGGCACGGAGACAGCCAGTGTGTGGACCACGCGCGGGATCTACGTCAAAGATCCGAAGCACGCCCATGCCACAGGCTATGACACGGACTATCCCGGTTACACATTGAGCGCGGAAGGATGGTGGTCGCTGTTTGCGGAAAGAGACTACCTCTCGGGAGGCTTCGCCTGGACCGGCTTTGACTATCGCGGAGAGCCGAGCCCTTATGACGACACCGGGATCAGCTCACCGATGGGCATGCTCGACCTGTGCGGCTTTCCTAAGGACAGCTACTTCTACTACCGATCGTGGTGGAACCCGGAGCCGGTACTGCATGTCTTTCCGCACTGGAACTGGGCTGGGCGGGAAGGCAGCAACGTCGATGTCTGGTGCTACTCCAACCTGGAGGAGATTGAGCTGCTGGTCAACGGAAAATCCGTCGGCAAACAGCCGATGCGACGGAACGGTCATGTGCAATGGAGCATCCCGTACCGGCCAGGAAAGATCGAGGCGCGGGGCTTTCGACAGGGCAAGGTCGTGCTTCGCTCGATCCGCGAGACGACGGGTAGTCCCACAACCCTGAAGCTGACGCCAAATCGCAACACAATGCGGGCGAATCGTGAGGACTATGTGAGCGTGCAGGTAGAGGCCCTGGACAGCGCGGGCCGCGCCGTACCCATCGCGGATAACCTGATTCGCTTCAGCCTGGAGGGCGCAGGACGCCTGATAGGCGTAGGCAACGGAGACCCGGGCTGCAAAGAAGCGGACAAGCCGATGACGCCGCAGCAGGCGCAGCGCAGCTTGTTTTCAGGCTTGGCGATGGTGTATCTGCAGGCACTCGATCAGGCAGGCGAGGTCGTGCTGCATGCCAGCGCCAACGGTTTGGCGCCGGCCATGGTGCGAATCAAGTCGGAATCTGCGCAGCCACGCCCTCGGCTTGCCTAGGCATAGTCTTGCGAGACGGGTCTACCTGCGAATGCGCTACCAAAGAACGATGCAGTCAGAGTGCCGGCAACGCGATCGGCCACCGCTCTGACTGCAACGGGTCATCGTATGCTGACACGTACGGCCATGCGTACCATCCGCGCAATCGCGAGGGAGTTCGTCTTTCTCTCAGGGCTTTTCCTGATCAATCCCTCGTCGGCACAAACCTTGCATCCGCTCCCTGACGAGGAGTTACTTCGCGCCGAAGCCCTCGAAAACGAAGCGCGCTTCCCCGATGCGGAAACAGCGCTGCGGTCGTACCTTCAGCAACATCCCGGGTCGGCAAGGGCGATGTACGATCTGGGCAAAGCGCTGCACTATCAGAACCGGCCGAAGGACTCCCTTGCGAGCTATACGGCCGCGGCGGCGCTTTCCCCTCCGGCGACCGAAGATCTGCGGGTAGTCGCTCTTGATTACGTCCTGCTCGCGGACTACAGCGACGCAGCTCGCTGGCTCAACCGCGCTTTGCAGAACGATCCTGCCGACGCAGAACTCTGGTACGACCTTGGTCGCACCCGCATGATGCAGCTTGATTTCACCGCGGCAGAGACTGCCCTTCGGCAAAGCCTCGCTCTCTCCCCTCTCCTTGTCAAAGCGGAAAACAATCTCGGTGTCACGTATGAGGCGCTCAATCGCAGCACGGAGGCCCTGAAAGCATATCAACAGGCAATCGCGTGGCAGCGGGAGTCACCATACCGCAGCGAACAGCCGCTTCTCAACTACGGCAAACTGCTGGTCGACCAGAACCGTGTCGCCGATGCCCTTCCATCTCTGCAAGCTGCGGTCGAGATCGCTCCAAACAACCCGAAGTGTCGCGAGCAGCTGGCCCGAGCGCTTAGCTTGTCGGGCAAGGATCAGGTCGATCGAGCGCAGATGGAGATGCGTGAAGCCATTCGGCTGGATCCGCTGAACGCCCGTCTGCACTTTCAATTGGGCATCCTGTACCGGAAGGCCGGCAAGCTCGACTTGGCGAAAGAACAGCTGGACCTCAGTGGAAAGCTGTACGGATCACATGCAACCGATCCGGACAAGTAGAGGAGCTCGCACGGAACGAGCAGATCACATGTTGTACCGGCCAGAGAAGACTTTGGTTGACATCTCTATCCTGCATCCTGTCTGATGTGCCTCCGTAGTGGTGATACTTTGTCCGGCACCATCTGTTCGGCGCCTGGGCAAACGTCTGCTCGTCCGCAGATGTCGTCACCGCTGCCGAAGGTGACAGATCATCTGCGAGGGTAAGCGCACAATGACGGTCGTCTGAGAGGGTCTCTATGCAGCGTCGCGTGGCCAAGGCAGTTCCCTTCTTTCTCTGTCTCTTCTTTCTCGCTGCCATCTTCCACCGGACCGCACCCGCGCAGACCAGTGGAGGCACCATCGCCGGTACGGTCCTGGATCCCACAGGCGCGGTCGTCTCCGATGCCACCGTCGTAGCAACCGGCGCTGACACCGGGACCGTCTACTCGACCGTGACGACCTCGGCGGGCCTCATACGCTTTCCGCAGATGCAGCTTGGACGCTATGACGTCAAGGTGACGGCCACGGGCTTCAAAACGACGACCCTCTCCGGAATACTTGTGACGACCGGAAACGTCTCCCCCGCAGAGGTTCATCTGGAAGCAGGAGGCAGCACGGAAGCAGTGAACGTAAGCTCCGACGCACCGGTCGTTGAGACGGAAAACTCGGAGGTGAGTGGAACGATCTCAAACCGGCAGATCGTCGATCTTCCGCTTAGTCTGGGCGGCCAGAGTGCTATGCGCTCGGTTGAAAGCTTCATCTTTCTGACACCCGGAACTGTTGGCCCCGGGACAGCATCGACCACCTCTACCTCCGGCGCCTTTCAGGCAAAGACGGCTGGCGGCCAGAACTTCGGCACAGAGGAGCTGCTGGACGGGATCAACGTTCGCCGCCTCGATAGCGACTCCGCCTTCGATGAGCATGCGCCCGGCGTTGAAGCCCTGACCGAGCTGAAGGTGACCACTTCCATCATCCCCGCCACCGAGGGCCGGACCACGGGTGGCGTCGAGAACTTCTCAACCCGCAGCGGCACCAACCAGTATCACGGCACTGCATTTGAGATCTTTCAGAACGAGGATCTAAATGCAAACGATTACTTTAACAAGCTGAGAATCGCAAACAATCCCGGCAATGCTGCGGTGGCCCTCGCCAATCAGCGATCGCTCGATAAGAAGAATGACTACGGCGGCTCGATCGGTGGTCCCATTGTCATTCCGCACATCTACAACGGACGCAACAAGACCTTCGGCTTCTTCAACTGGGAGCAGTTCCGTCAAAGCGAGAGCGGAATTTCGGTCAGCTCCATTCCAACCGCGGCCGAGCACGGAGGAGACTTCTCGGGCCAATACCTTCTAAATGCCGCCGGGAACAAGATTCTGGACGGCACAAACATTGACTGTACGGGCGCCCCGGCCTACGAAGGCGAGATCTTTGACCCGGCGACCACGGCCACCGTCTTCAATCCGAACGCCGGCGCTTCTGGAGCAGGTGCTACGGTACCCTGCCGCAATCCCTTTCCGAACAATACAGTCCCTACCGCACGCTTCAGCACGGTCGCCGTCAACGCGCTGAAGTACTACCCTGTACCCAACACCGGTCCTGCGACACAGACCATCAACAACTACTCCTACTCGACCAGCTTTCCCCTTCTGAACACGGTCTACACCATCCGCATCGATCACAACATCTCTGAGAAATCGAAGATCTTCGTGACATACACGGACCGCGACAACGACATCACCAACGGTCATCCTCCCTATCCCGGACCCGGTGGCGGAGTACAGATCCAGCGTGCCTTCGCGAAGTACCTCCGTGCAGGCAACGACTACGCCCTCTCTGACAAGCAGTTCAACCACTTCGTCGCTGGTTTGACGCGTCTCTACCAGCTGAATACCAGCAACTCGGTTGGCGTCGTACCTGACTGGGATGCAGCCCTCGGCATCATCGGTCTGAGCGGCCCGAATATCGCGCCCTTCAGCTTCTCCACAAATGCCTCCGGCGTCACCTATAACGGCATCGGATACGCCAATGACGCGGTACAGCCCGTAAGCGGGGTTGAAATCGCCGACACATACACGCTTAACCGCGGACGGCACACGCTGAACCTGGGCATTGACGTCCGCAAGGATCAGTTCAGCAACGGCAATTTCGGCTCTGAGTCGGGCACCTTCGGCTTTGCCCAGTTCGAGACCGGTGCCGCTCCGAACGACACGCTCAGCGGCAATCCGTACGCCAGCTTCCTGCTCGGAAACCCCGATAGCAGCTCGGCTGCCGTGCAAAGCAGGGCGCCCCGCATCGGCCAGCTCTACTACGCGGCCTTTGTGCAGGATGACTTCAAAATCACGCATAATCTCCTGCTGAACCTCGGCCTGCGCTGGGACGTAGACGAACCACGCAACGAAGCGCACGGAAACTTCTCGAACTTCAGCCCCACTCTGCCAAACTCCGGGGCGGGAGGTCGTCCGGGATCACTCTACTTCGCCGGAAACGGTCCGGGACGCGTTGGCAGCTCGGGAGAGTTCGCCAGGATCTACCGAAAGGATTTCGCCCCGCGCCTCGGTTTCGCGTACGCCCCTGACAACAGCAAGGGAACCACATCCATCCGGGGTGGCTTCGGTATTTACTATGGTCCGCTCGATTACGCTGATTTTGGTTCAGCAAACCAGATCGGTTTTACCGCGAGTCCAAATTTCAGTTCCCCGGATAAGTTCACAACTGCCTTCTGCAACCGGGCTGCTACCTCTGCCACGAATACCTGCGCTGCCTCCACCGCCAGCCTGGATGCCGGCTTCCCGACCTTCACTCCTCCGCCCAACCTCGACCCAACCCAATCCAATGGGCAAGTCCTCGGAGGCCAGCTGAACTCGCAGTACATCGCCCCCGGATACGGCCGGCCGGCGGCAATCTACAACTGGGGAGCGCAGGTACAGCAACAGCTTGCGACGGACCTCATCTTTACCCTTGGCTACATCGGAAGCACGGGTACCTTCCTCCACTCGAATCTGGCGCAGATCAACGACCTCAACCCGGGATTCTTCAGTTATGGTAAGACCGCGTTAAACCAGTCCTATACTGCGACCGCAGGCATCGCCGCACCGTATGCGGGATTTAACGGCAACCTCAACCAGGCGCTTCGTCCCTTTCCGCAGTACCTCGATATCTACTCGGACGGTGGCATCGAAAACCTAGGTCATTCTCACTACGAGGCACTAACCTCGTCGCTTGAACGGCGCTTTCACAACGGGCTTAATCTGCTTGCCGCCTATACCTGGTCGAAGACCATCACCGACTCGGACTCAGTGCTGCCGGCATTCTCGTCGTTCAACGGCGGCCCCGGGAGCGTGCAGAATCCATACAATCTCAAAAGCGAGAAGGCCTTAAGCTTTCAGGATGTTCCCCAGAACTTCGTGGTCAGCTACATCTACGAGCTTCCACTCGGCAAAGGCAAGAAGTTCCTGAACAACAATGCCGTCGTGAATGCGGTCGTTGGTGGTCTCCAGGTTGGCGGTATTGATCGCTACGTGAGCGGTACCCCGACGGCCTTTTCCTGCACACCTACTTCCGTCGGCGCATCGCTCGCCTGCCTTCGTTACAACATCGCAGGGGACTTTGCGGATCACAGCCAGCAGCCGAAAGATCCCACCCTCCGTCACGTCTTCAACCCGGCGGCCTTCGCAGACCCAAGCGTCGGAGACACCATCCAGCTGGGAACCTCGCCTCGCGTCAACGGCGGCTATCGAACACCCGTCTACAAGAACGAGGACTTCTCCATCACGAAGAAAATAGCAGACCTTGGAGAGTATGGAAATCTTCAGCTACACGTCGATATCTTCAACGCCTTCAATCGGGTCCACTTCTCGCCTCCAAATACCAACCCGAATGACAATCCCGGAGACGGCAGTCCCGGCCACTTCGGTTCGTATAACGGAGATTTCGGCCAGCCTACCGTCCGGCAATTTATCCTCCGCTACTCTTTCTAGAAGAGTTGACGGGTGACTTCACCGAAGATGAGGGCGGCGCATTCGATCATGGTCCATGAATTTCTCAGCTACCCTGCATCTCCAAGCAGTCTCCCTCAAGAGTGGGGCAGCAGCTTTGCATGAGATCGAACCACCTTCAACCCGTGTTTCTCCTGTTGTTGCTCTTCGCTCTCGCCCCTGCTGCCTCCTTTGCGCAGACAGAGGCGAGTCTTGCCAGATTTCGCGCCGGGACAGAGGCGCTGCAGAGTCATCAAGTCGAGGAGGCCATCGCTGACTTCGAGCAGGTCACGCGCGAGTCGCCACATTTTGCTGAAGCCTACCTAAACCTCGGCCTCGCCTACGCACAGCAGGGCAAAAACGAGGAAGCCGTTCATGCCCTCGAGAAGGCACTTGCGATCAAGCCCGCACTGCGCGGCGCACACCTCTTCCTTGCCATATCCGAGTACAAGCTGAACCGTCTGGACCCTGCGGCGGCAGCCATCCATAAAGAGACAGCACTCTCCGCCAGCGACCCCGGTGCGTGGATGTGGCAGGGAATCATCGAGCTTGAACAGAAGCACCTGCCAGCGGCAGTCGAGTCGCTCGATAAGGCGGCCGCACTCAACCCCGGAGATGTCGACATCTTCTATCATCGCGGTCGCGCCGCGCTTGCACTCTCCCGGCAGAGCTATGAGCAGATGTTCAAGCTCGATCCACACTCCTGGCATGTCCATCAGGTCCTCGCCCAGGGCGATGTCGAGTCCGACCGAGATGCCGATGCCGTGGAGCAGTACAAACTCGCCATCGCTGCCGGCCCGCCGCAGAGCGGCCTGCATGTCGCACTCGGAAGTTCACTCTGGCGGCTGGGAAAACTCGAGGAAGCGCAGACAGAGTTTGAGAGTGCCGCCAGGATCGATCCTGACGATTCACTCGGCACATACAAGCTGGGCTGCCTGCTCGTCGATCGGTCCCGAGCAGCCGAGGCCAAGCCTCTCCTTGAAAAGGTACTGGCCTCGGATCCTTCGCTCGTGAAGACAACGTACTATCTCGGTCGCGCAGATGCCGTGCTCGGCCAGGACCATGAGGCCGTCCGGTACTTCAAGGAGTCCATCACAGCCAATCTCGATGCCGAGACAACGCAGCAGGCCTGGTTTCAGCTTTCGCGCGTCTACCGCCGGCTCGGTGATCTTCCCGCATCAGAGGACGCGGCAGCACGGTATCGCGAACTCGAACAGAAGACCAGGACGGCGCAGGAAGAAAAACTCTCGCAGAGGAACATCACAGGAGATCGCGACACAAGCATTCCGCAACCACAGGGACCTGAAAAAGAATAGAAACCGAACGATGGGCTGCTTCCCTTCCCGCCCTGAGCTCGCCCCTCAGTCGCACGATACGATGCAAAGCAGTTGGCAGTTGCTCCATGAATCTCGCAACATCCGGGTATCTCCAGATCCTGTTCAGTGAAGAGGCAGACATGGCAGGCAGTACCATTCGGCGCGACTATAAACGACGCGACTTCATTCGGGACGCGGCCGCTGCTTCGGCTTCGGTGGTCCTCTCGCGTCATGCAGGCGGACAGAACCCTCCGCCGGGAAACCTCCGTGTCTTCGTCACCAGCGAGAACAGGAAGCACGAAGAGCTTCCGGCAGTCGCATGGAGCACGCAGCACTCTTCCTTCGCAGCGGACACTCTACAGATCGAAGCCTCGCAGCAGTACCAGCCGATGCTTGGCTTCGGGTGCGCCTATACCGATGCGGCGTGCTTTCTTCTAAGCGGAATGCAGCCGTCGGCTCGTCAAAGCTTTCTGGAAGACACATTCTCTCCCGGCAAAATGAATCTGAATGTCGGTCGTACCAGCATCGGCGCCAGCGACTACTCACGTGACCTGTACAGCTACGATGACGTCACCGGAGACGTCGAGATGAAGCACTTCTCGATCGCCCACGATGAAGCCTACATCCTTCCCATGCTCCGAGAGATGCGGCGGCTGAACCCGGAGCTCTTTCTGCTCTCGACGCCATGGAGCCCGCCCGGTTGGATGAAGACCTACGGCTCCATGCTCGGGGGTTGGATGACCAGCAAATATCTTGCGCCCTATGCCGCCTACTTCGAGCACTTTCTCGATGCTTACCGAGAGGCTGGTGTTTCAATCAATGCCGTCACCTCGCAGAACGAGCTTGAGACCGACCAGGGTGGAAGCATGCCGGCAACATACTGGACGCCCGAAATAGAATCCGATTTCATTCGCGATCACCTGGGTCCGCTCCTCAGGAAAAGCAACAGCAAAACAGAGATCTGGCTGCTGGACCATAACTACAATCTGTGGAAGCGCGTGCGCTGGCAGATGCAGGATCCTGAGTTGCAGCGGTACGTCTCTGGTGTCGCGTGGCATGGATATCTGGGAACGCCGGACATGATGAGCCGTCTGCACGATACCCTGCCCAACCTGCCGTTCTACTGGACGGAAGGTGGTCCCGACTACACCGATCCCAAGTACTCCTATGATTGGACTCGGTGGGGCGGCATCTTCTCTTCCGCAATCAGAAATGGCTGCCGGTGCCTCATCACGTGGAACCTTATGCTCGACGAGCACGGTATGCCGAATATCGGACCCTTCTCGTGCGGCGGCCTGGTAACGCTCCGGGC
Organism: Acidobacteriaceae bacterium; assembly: GCA_903642235.1. Lineage (GTDB taxonomy): Bacteria > Acidobacteriota > Terriglobia > Terriglobales > Acidobacteriaceae > Edaphobacter. The sequence goes on from CAHJWL010000003.1 coordinate 273,852, forward strand.
CGGAACAACGCTCGAGTACAGCGGTCAATACTGGGCTCTTCGACACTTCTCGCAGCACGTACGCCGCAACGCCGTACGTATAGCAACCCACAGCGATGCTTCAGAGCTGAGCCATGTCGCCTTTCAGAACCCGGACCGCTCATCAGTTCTTGTGCTCACAAACACCGGCGACGCACGAACCGTCCGTTTAGTGCAGGACAGCTACCATGGAGATCTGCAACTGCCTTCAAACTCGATGACGACCGTCCTCTGGTAAGTGAGCATCAGAGCAATTGAACTCGAGCGATTTCAAATGTGTGGCGGATCTCTATATAGAAGTGGCGTTGCCTTTCCCTGTAGCATGCCGTTGAAAAAGAGATGGCCTCGCTAGTCACTGCTGCCTCTTCGACACGGAGGATCCGCACTACCCTGCCGAATCAAAGAGAGACATCCGGAGGCGCAGCCGTGGACTCAATGAGTCATAAAGATCAGGTTGAGAAGGGTAATGCTGAAGTGGGGAAGGAAGAGACGGAAATGCCGGCACCTGAATGAGTCTTGACAGATCCGGATGCATGTCACTTGAGTCGCCATACCAAGCTGCGTACTTGCTTTGTATGGCGGGGACGACGGGGCTCGAACCCGCGACCTCTGCCGTGACAGGGCAGCGCTCTAACCAACTGAGCTACGTCCCCAAATCGTCTCGAAACAACTTGGTCATGCTCTAAACCGAGCTTCACAGACCGTTGCAGCCTGTTCGTCTGGTTCGCCGCAAGGTGCCGAAAACAGCAGCGTTCAACTGCCGCGCGACTTCCTGAAGTCTACCAGACTTCACCGCGTTCCCCCTCAGATAAGCGAGCTTTCTCACGGCAGGGTACATCGCATGTGCTCAAGCCTTGTTCACGCGCTCGCGGCATGGGTTCGCCCGCCCTGCTCTTCACTGCACCTTGCCTTGCGGTCGCAGGCTTCGCATGCCGAGCGCGCAATCAATCGCGTTGGCTGCCGCTATCTTCAGGTTATCCGCAGCCACACACAACCAGAAGCGCGTGTGCGAATTCCCAGCGCCGCACGCGGCGATGCTGAGCAGCAGTTCACTACGCCCCGCCGCGAGCAGATTGCTTGGCAGATCAGCGTCTGGAGAGACCTCGATTCGCCCTCCTGCAAGGGCTTTGGCCAGATCAACCTTCGAAACCGGTTTGTCAAACTCCAGAAAGATAGAGCTCGTATACCCGTGGAAGACAGGCACCTGGAGCAGTTGAAGCGAAAGCTCCGGCAGCCGGCCGTTTGCGAGTGCGGCGTAGTGCGTGGTGATCGTTGTTGTGTCGTCAGCAAGCTTTCGGGGCGACTCCTCGCCCAAGTCGGCTAGGACATTGAAAGCTGTCTGTGCGTCGAAGACCTCCTGCGGCAGATCCTTGAACGACAGCAGACTCACGGTCTGCTGATGAAGCTCATCGAGACCCGGGCTGCCGAACTCCGAGGCCGGCTGCAGAACTGTTGCCGCCAGAGTCCTGGCCTGCTGCCCTGCCGCCCGGAGCCGTGTCGCGATGAGCGCCAGCATCGTCGCCACCGGATGCGCAGGAACAATCGCCGCCGTCTGAAGATCCGGCGTACGTGCCGCAACGCCGCTTTCTCGTTGTCCAACACCCGCGCTCAGCGGTGCCACCCATGGCGACCAGACCATCACCTCCGGCTCGTCCGAAATCGCATGGGTCAGGTCGACAACGGTAGCCCCGGCCTGCCGCGCTCTCTTCCAGAACTCCCGCGCCTGCTCCGCAGAGCCGGCAAAGAAGGCAAACGCGGCTCCATCAAAGGAACTCGCACCCACCCGGCGAATGAACGAGGCTTCTTCTCCAACGTTTGAGATCTGTCCTTCTACGGCCTCACTGTCAAAAAGCAGGATCTCGGCATGACCCAGAGCTGAATCCGTAATCTCCTCACTCAGCTCTTTTCCAAGTAACGAGGAGGCACCAACAAGAACGACTCGCAATGGGTGTGCAGGCATATCGTGTCAGATGCTCAGGACGCCCGTCTGGCTCCTTCACATCCCGGTAATCGCGCGTCTTCGCGTGCGTCCACGAGAGTAGGCCAGGCGCGCGAGAACGCCCGACACCAGATACCCAAGCGAGATCACCATCAGCGCGTACTCGGAATAGGCCACCACCACGGCGATAATAAATGCGATCAGAGCGAGAAGCTGAAACGGATGCTTGCCGCGAAATGTCAGCTCTTTGCCGCTCCAGAAGCGCCATGAGCTCACCATCAGAACTCCGGAAAACAGAATCAGTCCGAGCCAGACCAGTGAGATCCATGGGTTGTAGATTGGCGAACCCCGGAAGCCGTGCACGATCGAGGCCAGAACGCCGGCGCCCGCTGGAATGGGCATGCCGACGAAGTACTTGCGGTCCGGCCGGCCCGGATTGCGCGGCTGCGGGTTCACGCTGACGTTGAAGCGCGCCAGCCGGCTTGCACCGCAGATCAGAAACAGAAAGCAGGCCAGAACGCCCAGATGCTCCACCCGCTCCCGAAGGTACGGGCTCACCGTCAGCGGCAGCATGCGAAATCCCCAGATATAGGCGAGAATGGCCGGCGCAACGCCGAACGTAATCACATCCGCCAGCGAATCCAGCTCTCTCCCAAAGGCACTCGTCGTATGGGTCATCCGAGCGATCCGCCCGTCCAGTCCATCAAACAGCACCGCAAATCCTATAGCCAGCGCCGCGCGATCGAAGTAGGCCGGGTCCGCCGCCGACCCCTGAAGACTCTGTGTCATCGCGTAAAAGCCGGCAGCGATATTGCCCGCCGTGAACAGCGACGGCAGCACATACATCCCCCGACTGGGCTGCCGCCTCGGTCGTCCCTCTCGCGCTTCCGCCGCCAGTTCCATGTCCATCAGCGACCCTGCGCTCCCGTCTGCGTCAGGAGCTCAGGCGGCACCACGGCAAGCACGGTCGACCCGCCGACGACGCGCATCCCGGTCTTCACCTTCAGGTCAGCCTCTGCCGGCAGCAGAACATCGCAGCGCGATCCGAACTTGATCAGACCGATCCGCTGTCCGCGCTCCACCCGGTCACCCGCCTTCAGATTGCAGACGATCCGCCGCGCCAGCAGACCGGCGATCTGCTTGAACCCGACCTCGTAGGCTCCTGCATCAATGACGACGAGCGTCTGCTCGTTCTCAAGCACCGACTCCGCCTTCATGGCGTTCATGAAGCGGCCCTTTCGAAACTCGCATAGCTTAACAACGCCGCTGACCGGCGACCGGTTCACGTGCACATCAAACACGTTGAGAAAAATACTGAGCCGCAGCCGGCTTCCACTCGGCAGCTCGATCCACTCCGCCTCTGTCACCAAACCATCCGCAGGCGAGACAATCTGTCCCGGCAGCGTGGGTATCGTTCGCACAGGATCGCGAAAGAACCACAAAAAAAAGCAGGCCAGGAGGATCGGAATCAGAACCAGCCAGAGTGCGTGAGTGAAGATCCAAAGAAGCACGGCGACCACGCCGAAAGCCACACCGTAAAGATACCCGTCACGCACCATGATTGCCGCAATTATAGATGCGCATACACATGCTCAGAGCGGACGCGACATCAGCAGCGCATCGTCCGTCGGATCCGAATAATACCGTGCCCGCCTGCCCACGATCGTGAATCCAAGTGAAGTGTAGAGCCGGACCGCCCCCGCGCTTTCTAAACGAACCTCAAGCTCAAGCGCCGTTGCCCCGCTCTGCCGGCTCCACTCGAGCACTGCCTCGCAGAGCGATCGCCCAACACCGTTCCGCCGCGCAGCCGGAACCACCGCGACACTCTCCAACTCCACGCTCTTGGAGTCCGCCGCACACAGCGTCGCCGCGGCGAAACCCGCCAGACCTCCCCCCTCACCGTCGTCTGCGACAAGCAGCAGCCGGGTCTGCCCTGCCTCCGCCGCCAGGTACCGCGCGTACTCCGTCGCCCTCCAGTGCGGCAGCTCTCGGGTGGATCGCTCCATGGCAACAAGAGCAGGCAGATCCCCCTCCGTCGCCGGCCGCAGCCTCCACCGCACTAGCCTCCAGCCTCCGCCGCGCGCAGGTCTCGGTGTCGCCGCTGCCGTTCCAGCGTCTCCTGCTCCGTCGCATGCAGGTAGAGTGCGTCCAGCAGCAGCGGATCATCGAACATCCGCTCTGCCATCCGCCTCAGCGCCAGCGGCAGGGCGTCCGCTGCCGTAAGCACCGGCACCTCCTGCACCAGGCCGCCAGACAGCGCACTGCCAAAGCCCTCCTCACACACAATCGCGAGCCCCAGTGCCTTCGCATGCTCCACCACCCACGCCCTGGCCGAGACCGCCTGCTCCACCGTCCGCCCCGCGCGCACCTGCGCCCAGAAGACCTCGCCACGACCCGCCTCGAGCACCGCAATCACATCCTGCGGCACGCGGGCGGCCAGCACCTCCAGCCGCGAGAGCGCGATCAGCGGAAGCGCTCTCGCCTCACCCAGCCCCTTCACCGCACTCATCCCTACACGGACCCCCGTAAACGAGCCCGGTCCCCGCACGGCCACCAGCGCGTCCAGATCCCGCAGCCGCCACCCAGACTGCGCCAGCAACCCTGCGATCACCTCAATCAGATCCTCAGAGGCTCTCCTGCCCGCAAAGCTGTGCTGTGCCAGCACTTCTTCCCCGTCCGCCAGCGCCACCGTCGCCATGCCGCCGCATGTATCCACCAGCAGAAGCCTTGGTCTGCCGTCCTTGCCGGGTTGGTTTGCGGCGTCAAGCATAGACCTCCAGATCATAACGTCGCCCGGCGGACAAGCTTCGGCGCGTTGCGCCTTCTTGACAGCGACCATCTCCAACCCGCTATCCTCATCCGCGTACCCGTCCATCCTGATCGCCTGGAGTCCTCCGCGCCCTATGCCCGTACTGGCCAGACCAATCCGCATTGCAGAGGCCCCGCAAAGCCTCAACGTGCGCTGGTTCGTCTGCGGCCTCCTCTTCCTCGCGACCACCATCAACTACATGGACCGCTCCGTGCTCTCGCTCATCGAGCCACTGCTGCACGCCGTCCCCTTCATGGGCTGGGATGGCAGCAAAGATGCCGCGCATCAGAGCCTCTTCAATAACAACTACGGCAACATCGTCATCTGCTTCCAGATCGCCTACGGCATCGGCCTCCTCACCGCCGGCCGCATCATCGACAAGCTCGGAACCCGGATCGGCTACGCCCTCGCTATCCTCATCTGGGGCCTCTCGTCCATGGCCCATGCTGCCGTCACCTCGGTCGCCGGCTTCTGTATCGCGCGCGCCCTGCTCGGGCTCGGTGAGTCCGGCAACTTTCCAGCCGCCATCAAAGCCACCACCGAGTGGTTCCCCACCGAAGAACGCGCCCTCGCCACCGGCCTCTTCAACTCCGGCTCGAACGCCTCCGCCTTTGTCGCCCCCGCCCTCGTCGCCGCCGTCACCATGCGCTACGGCTGGCACGCGGCCTTCCTCACCACAGGGTCCATGGGACTTGTCTGGCTTGCGCTCTGGCTGCTCTTCCCCTACAACCGCCTGCGTCGCGGCTCCACCATCACCCAGCAGAACCTTGCTCTCGTCACCGAGGGCCGTCCCTTGCTCTCCACCCTCCTGCACAGCCGCGGCCTCTACGCCTTCTCCATCGCCAAGGGCCTCACCGATCCCATCTGGTGGTTCTACCTCTTCTATCTGCCGAAGTTCCTCAACGAGAACTACGGGCTCAATCTTGCACACGCCTACTGGCAGATCGTCGCCGTCTACGCCGTTGCTTCCGTTGGCTCCATCCTGGGGGGCGGCCTCTCCGGCTGGCGCATGCAGCGCGGCCACAGCGTCAACAACGGCCGAAAGTTCGCGCTGCTCCTCTGCGCCCTCTGCGTTCTGCCCATCATGCTCGTTCCCGCCATGCACACCGCCTTTCCCCATAACGCCTGGCCGGCCGTCAGCCTCTTCGCCCTCGCCGCCGCCGCGCACCAGGGCTGGTCCGCCAATCTGTTCTCCACCCCGACAGACATCTTCCCCTCCACCGCCGTCTCCACCGTCGTCGGCATCGGCGGCGCCGCCGGCGCTCTCGGCGGAGCCCTCTTCACCGCTCTGGTCAAGACCTTCTTCTCGCTGCACCCGCTCCTCATCTTCGGTCTCGCTGCCTTCGCCTACATCAGCGCCCTCGCCATCTTCCATCTCCTCGTCCCGCGTCTCGGCCAGCCACGCACCGTCCACTAACCACGCTCCATCGTCGTCCTGTCGCCCAGATCCGTCTCCGGAAGTGAACCGCACCCCGAAGCGCCACTCCGAAGGACGGGTGCCCCATGCAGGACAGCTTCATCATCATGCGTGGGCCATCGGCCGGCAGGCCGACCGCCTCTGCCCTTCGCCTTCAGCTTCCCCCCAATCGGCGCAACGAACCTGCTCCCCGCTGCGCCCGCTTCTCCCCTGCTAAACTCGCAACACCACCCGCAATGTCCAGCCCAGACAAAAAGTTCTACGTCACCACACCGATCTACTACGTCAACGCGCGCCCGCACATCGGCCACGCTTACACCACGGTCGTTGCCGACGTCGTCGCCCGCCGTCACCGCCTGCTCGGCGACACGACCTGGTTCCTCACCGGCACCGACGAACACGGCCAAAAGATCGAGCGTTCCGCTAGCGCCGCCGGCATCCCCCCGCAGCAGTTCGCCGACGGCGTCTCCCAATCCTTCCAGGACCTCTGGGCCCGCATGGGCATCACCAACGACGACTTCATCCGCACCACCGAGCCGCGCCACAAACAGGGCGCCCAGAAGCTCTTCGCCGAACTCTACGCCCGCGGCGAGATCTACCTCTCCTCCTACACCGGCCAGTACTGCGTCTCCGAAGAGATGTTTGTCGAAGGCCCGCCCGGCACCATCGGCCCCGACGGCCGCCCCACCGAAACCGTCACCGAAGAAAACTTCTTCTTCCGCCTGTCGAACTACCAGCTCCCCCTGCTCAATCTCATCGAGTCCGGCCAGCTCACCATCACCCCCGAAGCCCGCCGCAATGAAGTCCTGAGCTTCCTCCGCGGCAACATCGCCGAAGCCACAAAACCGGGTGCCCCAGGTCTCGCCTCTGAGACCTGGGTGGAGGCGCCACCCATAATGAGCTCTCCATCAACCACCGACGCCCAGGGTGCCCCATCCATGGCGCAGTCTTATCGCGACATGGGTGGGAACGTAAACATTCCATCCGCCACTCCAGAACCCGCCACCGAGCCGGCTGCCCCAGGTCTCGCCTCTGAGACCTGGGTGGAGGCTCCGTCACCCTCAGCCGAAGGTACGACATCGGGTGCCCCGCCCATTGCGCCTTTCGCGAAGGGTGGTGTGCCGAGCGAAGCTCGACCGTCTTCCAGCCCCGGAATCGCTCACACCGCCACCGGCACCCCCTACCTCCCCGGAGCCCTCAAAGACCTCTCCGTCTCCCGCTCCTCCTTCACCTGGGGCATCCCCGTGCCCGAGCCCGCCGCCTCCGCCGCCAAAGACCCCCACGTCATCTACGTCTGGCTCGACGCCCTCGCCAACTACATGACCGCCCTCGGCTACGGCTCCAATGACCCCACCGACCAGGCCCGCTTTCACGAGTTCTGGCCCGCCGACCTCCACCTCGTCGGCAAAGAGATCATCCGCTTCCACTGCGTCTACTGGCCCGCCTTCCTCCTCGCCACCGGTCTGCCGCTGCCGAAGTCCGTCGTCGCCCACGGCTGGCTCCTTTTCGAGGAGAGCAAGATGTCGAAGTCGCGCGGCAACATCGTCCGCACCGAGACCATCCTCGACGCCTTCGGCGACCACTACCGCCGCGAGCTCGTCCGCCTCACCTCGCCATCGTCGGGAAAGCCGATTAACGGCGGTGCCGCGTCCTCTGCGTCAGTCCCCTCACCTTTGTTGTCATCCCGCAGCGCAGCGGAGGGATCTGCTTCTCCGCTCCCGCTTGAACCCACCAAAGCCGAAGCCGACCTCTTCGCCTCCGACGTCCTCCGCTACTTCCTCCTCCGCGAGATCCCCTTCGGCCAGGACGGCAGCTTCTCCTTCGACGCCATGATCACCCGCTACAACGCCGACCTCGCCAATGGCTACGGCAATCTCGTCAGCCGGGTGCTGAACATGATCATTCAAAATCGCGCAGGCGTTGTCCCAGAGAAGAGAGATTGGAGAAATCTAATCAGCGGACTCAGCGAGCCCAAACACATAGACAGTGACAATCCTCGCAAACGCTTCAGTCCAGGCACCGACGAGGTCAAACAATCTTCCACTCTGCTCGCCTCTCAGTTCACGCAGGTAGTTAGCACATCAGATTTCCTGAGCAGCCTGAACCCGATAGCGGCGGTGACGCAGCAGATTGACGAGTACCTATCCTTCTCGAAACCATGGGAGTTGGCAAAGCGAACCGATAGCCAGAACGGTCAAGCTCTCGATGAGGTCCTCTACACCGCCGCCGAGTCCATCCGCATCCTCACCGCCCTGCTCTACCCCATCCTCCCCTACTCCACCGCCAAAGTCTGGGCCCAGCTCGGCCTCGGCTCCATCGAAGACGCCGCCGCCCGTGGCGACCTCAAGAACCTCCAGTGGGGCGGCCTAAAACCCGGCACCAAACTCGGCCCCCTCGCCCCCATCTTCCCCCGCGCCCCCAAGGAGCTCGCCCAGATCATGTCCGACATGGAATCCAAACCCTCACTCACCGAGGTCACCGCCGACAACGACGCCGCCACCTCCGAGCACACCGAGTTCCCCGAAGCTCCCCTCAGCGATGTCGCCTCACCCAACCCCAACACCCCGGGTGCCCCATCCATGGCGCAGTCTGATCGCGACATGGGTGGGAACGTAGACACTCCATCCGCCACTCTCCCCAGCAGCACCGGACCCGCCGCCCCGCCCCGTACCTCCACCCTCCCCCACCACAACCCCGGCTCCCAGGTCGGCGCCTCAAGCGCACCCGCCGCCGTCCTTCCTCCAACCCCATCGCACGTCGACGCCGAACCCTCCGGCGTCTTCGCCAGCGCAACCGCCGCCACCCCCATCACCGCCACGCCCGCAACCGCCACTCCCCAGACCATTACCCAGATCACCATCGACGACTTCGCCAAGGTCGAGCTCCGCGTCGCCGAAATCCTCGTCGCCGAGCGCATTCCCAAAGCCGACAAGCTCCTTCGCCTCGAGGTCGACCTCGGCCCCGAGCTCGGTCAGCGCCAGATCCTCTCCGGCATCGCCGAGTGGTACACCCCCGAGTCCCTCATCGGCCGCAAAATCGTCGTCATTACCAACCTCGCCCCCCGCAAGATGCGCGGCCTTGAGTCGCACGGCATGCTCCTCGCCGCCTCCCACGGCGAAAATGGCAAACCCGTCCTCGCCACCTTCGGGGAAGAGATCGAAGCCGGCGCCCGCCTCAAATAGTCCACACTCCACCTCAGCCAGCTCTCCACTTCCTCTCCTGTCCTGCTCTCCGTCAGCAGCTTCTGCTCTCCTGATCTTCTCTTTTGTCTCTGCTTTCCTGCCTTGCTTTCCTGTTTGCTTTTGCCCTTGCCCTTCGCCTCTGCTCCGCACTCCCGTCTTCCTGACACAGCCAGCCAGCTAACCTCGGTAGAATGGCTCTGTCAGGTTGACCTCCGACACCTTCTGACCCAACCTGCCGGTCCAGACCTAAATGCTTTTGATTCGATATTTTAGGACTTAACACCCCCGGGGTACATGACCGGATTAGTCATGCTGATCGACTCCCACGCCCATCTCGATCTCTACGATGCCGCCGACCGCGACGCCGTCCTCCGCCGCGCCCGCGAGGCCGGCGTCGACACCATCTTCGCCATCGGCATCGGCGATGGGCCGCCGACCATGCATCGTGCCCGTGACCTCGCCCGCACCGCCGCGGCGAACCCCAACCCCGCGCATCCCTGCCTCTTCGCCACCGCCGGCATCCACCCCGACGAAGCCGCCAACGCCACGCCCGAAGCCCTCGACCGCCTTAGCGCTCTGCTCGCCGACCCTCTCGTGCTCGCCTGCGGCGAGATCGGCCTCGACTACTACCACGTCGAGAACCCCGACCCGCCCGTCCAGAAAGCCGCCTTCGTCGCTCAGATGGAGCGAGCCGCCGCCGCTCGCAAGCCAATCATCCTGCACTGCCGCACCTCCGATCTCGCCACCCCGGCCGCCAAAGCAAGGTTCGCCCCCGCTGACGCCTGGGAAGACCTCCTCACCCTGCTCGAGGAGCACTGGCGTCCCACCACCCTGCCCGGCATCATGCACTGCTTCTCCGGCACTCCCGAGCAGGCACGTCGCTCTGTCGAACTCGGCTTCTACATCTCCTTCGCCGGCAACCTGACCTACCCCGCCGCAAAGGGCATCCGTGAGGCAGCACGGCTTGCCCCCGCCGACCGTATCCTGGTCGAAACCGACTCCCCTTTTCTCTCGCCGGTCCCGTACCGCGGCCAGCGCAACGAGCCAGTCCACGTCCGGCGCACAGGCGAAGCCCTCGCCGAGCTTCGCGGCATCTCACTCTCGGACCTGGCGGCACAGACATCCGCAAACTTTCACGCCCTCTTCCCTGCCGCCCGAAATGAATACACTCACGTAAAGGACAGAAACGTATGCCAGCCGATAACAGCTTCGACGTCGTCAGCAAGGTAGATCTGCAAGAGGTGAAGAACGCCGTTGATCAGGCCACCAAAGAGGTGAACGCCCGCTTTGACCTCAAGAACTCGAAGTCCACCATTGCTGTTGAAGGCACGGATGCCATTCAGCTTGCCAGCCAGGACGAATACACCTTGAAGGCAGTCATCGAAATCCTCTCGCAGAAGTTGGTGAAGCGGAATGTCTCGCTGAAGAACCTTGAGTATGGCAAGCTCGAGCCCGCCTCCAACTCCTCCGTCCGCCAGAAAATCACACTGCAGCAGGGAATCCCATCCGAGAAGGCTAAGCTGATCACCGCGCTCGTCAAGGAGTCGAAGAAGAAGGCGCAGGCGTCCATCCAGGGCGATACCGTGCGTATCGTGTCAAAGGATCGTGATGTTCTTCAGGAGGTTATGGCGCTTCTGCGAGGGAAAGACTTTGGTGTCGACCTGCAGTTTACGAATCTTCGTTCCAGCTAATCTGCATTCCTCAAACTTTGCTGATGCGCTACTTTGTTCGAACTTCTTTCATCCCTCGGTCGTCCGCAACGCTTACCGCCCATTGCCTGAAGCGTGCCCACTGAACTGGTACTCTCATCTTCAGGTGGGCACTCTCTCCATATCGAGCGCGAAAGAGGTCTTTGACCTTCTGCAAGCAGATCTGATCGCTGTCGAACATGAGTTCGCAATTCAGGCTGAATCCGAGGTAGAAGTTGTCACGGACATCGCCAGCTACCTTATCGCCGGTGGCGGCAAACGTATCCGGCCCATGCTGCTTCTGCTGGCAGCCAAGGCTCTCGGCTCAGACTCTGAAAGCCGCATTCGCCTTGGCGCCGTCGTCGAGATGCTGCACACGGCCACCCTCGTCCATGACGACATCATCGACGAAGCCGACATGCGCCGCGGACGCCCCTCCTCAAACACGGCCTGGGGCAATGCTAAATGTGTGCTTGCGGGAGACTGGCTTTACATGCAGGCCTTCTCCGCTGCCCTGAAGGAGCGCAACTTTCGCGTGCTCGACCTGCTCATCTCGCTCACGCAGCAGATGGTGGAAGGGGAGCTTCTGCAGATGGAGAAGCTCGGCCATCTTATCAATGAGGAAGAGTACTTCGATCTGATCTTCCGGAAAACGGCCTGCCTCTTCAAGGTCTCCATGCAGCTCGGGGCTGCTATCACACCCGGTACGGATGATGTCGAGCCGCAGATGGGAGAGTATGGCCGCAATCTTGGCCTCGCCTTCCAGATCGTTGACGATGTTCTTGACCTGACCTCGATGGAAGGTGTGCTCGGCAAGCCGGTCGCCAGCGATCTACGCGAAGGCAAAGCCACACTCGCCGTCATTCACGCATTGGAGCGCGGCACCGGTGCCGATCGCGAGGCAATTCGCAAGGTGCTGGCGGACCGCAGCTTCGAACATGTCACGCACGTCCAGATCCTTGAGATTCTCGAACGACACGGATCGATCGAGTACGCCATGGACACGGCCTGCGCCTATGCCGAGGCCGCCCGCCTCTCGATTGCGGATCTGCCTGACTCCGACGCTCATCGAGCTCTGCTCTGGATGCCAGGATTTGTAACATCGCGTGACCGCTAGGCTGATTGCCCACTGCGGTTAACGTAGCTTTGCCCGAACTTCCTTTTGTCGCCGCTTAGGCCTGCCTCTCACCACGACACAACTTCCAGCGAGCCTGGCGCAACTGCATCCGGGAGCAACACCAACCCTTCTCGCCAGCAACCAGATCAACGCACTTGCCCGCCGCTGACTGTGCGTTTATCGTTGACTTCAGGCGGCTATCGAACAGCCCGGTCCTCTCGCCATCCAGGCTGACCGCCAGAAGCTGACCTCCATGACTGCACTTCCCGCCCATTCTGCGCCAACCCCTGACCGCTCTGCCAGCACGCCTCTCACGATTCCCGCGCGGGTGCCGACAGCAGCCGGTCTCGACGCCTTTGCCGGCGATCCCAATTTTATGATGTCGCTCGCGCGCGGCCTCAATGTCATTCAGGCCTTTACTCAGCAGCATCAGCAGATGACCATCTCGCAGCTCAGCGTCAAAACGGGCCTCTCACGCGCCGCCGTTCGCCGCTGTTTGTACACTCTGGCAAAGCTCGGCTTTGCCGGAACAGAAGATGGCTCGCGCTACAGCCTGCGTCCGCGCATGCTCACGCTCTCGCACTCCTTCACCGCGTCCAACACTCTCTCTACGGCAGCGCAGCCGATTCTCGAGCGCATGTCCGCCCAGCATCATGAGAGCTTCTCCGTCGCCACGCTTGATGGAGACGACATCGTCTACGTTGCCCGCACCTCTGTCTCCCGTGTCATGAGCGTCGATCTCCACATCGGCTCACGCCTGCCTGCCTTCTGTACCAGCATGGGTCGCATGCTGCTCGCGCATCTTCCCCCCGACCAGCTCGAAGGCTATCTCGCCCGCGTCGACCTCATCCCACACACTCCGCGCACCATCGTCTCGGTAGACAGGCTCCGCGTCATGCTGCGCAGCATCCGCCGTAACGGCTGGGCCCTCTGCGATCAGGAGTTTGAGGTCGGCCTGCGCTCGCTCGCCGTTCCCGTTCACGCCCCCACCGGTCGAGTCATCGCCACACTCAACCTCTCCGGCTCCGCTCCTCGCCTCTCCACGCTCGACATGCAGACCCGCTTCCTCCCGCTGCTCCGCGCCGCCGCCAACGAGCTTGGCGTTTTCCTCCGCTAGCGCTGCCATCACCAAGCGAACGATGAAAGAGATCGCTCTCCCTATGGACGGTGGACATCCTCGCACCGCACTGGTTCTCTCTCTGAGCCTGCACCTGTCAGAAAACATTCCCCTTTCATTTGAAGTAACGGACGAGCAACGTACAAGCCAAAGACGAGCCATCCAATTCGTCTTCTCGTTACGCCAACGTCATTGCCAAGACATCCGGATCGTCCGCAGATTCCGCACCATACCAAACCGTTTTCAGCGCGCGTCAAAGTACGTCGTCGTCAGCTTCGACCGACCCGCTCCATTCAGCATATCCAGATAGATCTCTCGACCGACAACGGCAAATCTCTCCGGCAGAAACCGTTCCGCCTCCTGCTGCGTCGGCGTCTCCGGTACCGGATGATCCCGCAGGAACATACTGCTCAGTGCTCTTCCACACTCCTGCGAAAGGCATTCCGCTCAAGCACTAGCCGCTCCGCAACATTCACACTGCGCAGCAGCGCATCCCTCCGCATCTCGCTCACCCCGCCTCCTCCACGCCCGTTCGCGCCTAAAATAAAGCGTGCGAAGAAGATGGCTCAGCAGCTTCCCTCTTGAAGTTCAGATTGTGACACATGATTGCTAGCGCAGAGATGCCCAAGTCTGCGTGGCTGCGCCGCTTAAAGCTCGCCGTCGCTCTCTGGCTCACTGCCCTTGTCGCGGTTTGTCTGATCCTCACGCGTCACTGGCCCCTCGTCAACGACGGTGCCCTCCTTCACTACATCAGCTTGATGATGGACGCCGGCCGCGCCCCGTACCGCCAGCTGCTTGACATGGACCTCCCGGGCACCTTTCTGATCGATTGGTCCGTAATCCACATCTTCGGTCCCGGTGCCGTCGCTTGGCGGGTCTTTGATGTCTTTCTTCTCCTCTGCCTGAGCAGCTCCATGCTTGTCATCGCACGCCCCTACAGCCGCTTTGCGGGCATCTTCGCTGCCTCGCTCTTCTGGCTCCTGCACCTGCGTGACGGCATGGGCCAGGCGGGCCAGCGCGATCTGATTGAAGCCACCCTGCTCCTCGCTACAGTCGCCTTCACCTTTCAGGCCATGCGCATGGGTGCATGGTGGCTCCTTTTACTCGCCGGTCTCTGCGCCGGCATCGCCTTCACTATCAAGCCAGACTCCCTTGCATTCGCTCTCATCGTCTTCATTCTCATACCGCGCCAACAAACACGCGCCAACCATCCCGTGCTTGCTTTCGCGCTGCTCGCCTTCGCGGGCTTTCTTATCCCTCTTCTTGCTGTAGCCGTTTTTCTTGAGCGCGAACACGCCCTTTTTGCCTTCTGGACGACCCTCACAGAAATCATTCCCTTCTACGCTTCTCTTGGCCGTCAATCCCTCAATGCTCTTCTGCGCGACTGGCTCTCTGCTCCTCTGCGCCTGCTTCTCCTTGCGACCGGACTTCTCGCTCTCACCAATCGCCGCCACTGGAACTGGGAGAAAACCGTTCTCGCCGCCGCCGTGGCCTGGGGTCTCGCCTCATTTCTCCTCCAAGGCAAAGGCTTCCCCTACCATCGCTATCCTTCGGTCGCTTTCCTTCTCCTCTGGACCGGGATCACCTGCACTGAAACTGAACGGAGCTCCGCTTTGCCTCGGGTCCTCGCAATCGCATCCGTCGCCTACGGCACCCTCGTACTCGCACCGCTCAGCTTCACCCGCGCTGTGCACGCCACCTGGAACAGCTCTCTGCTCGACTCCCTTCAAACCGATTTGACTACACTCGGTGGTAGCCGCCTGGACGGCGCTGTTCAGTGCGTCGACTCTATCGCCGGCTGTAACACCACTCTTCTGCGCCTGAACCTCCACCAGCAGACCGGCATGCTGACCGACTTTCTCCTCTTTGGTCCAGAGACCGAGCCCGCCATTCGTCGCACTCGGGCGCACTTCTGGCAGGAAATCACCACCCGTCCGCCGCGTGTCATCGTGATTACGGGAGCACTGCACCCCAGCAGCTCCGACGGACCGCCCTTCGCCAAGCTCGCTACCTGGCCCGCCTTCGGCGACCTGCTCACCGCGCGCTACACCCTCACGACGGAGCGCAGCTTCACTCCCGGGCAGAATGGAGCTCTCGCCTACAGGATCTACATCCTGCGCTAGCAGCCCTACCGGCCAGACGACGTCCTACCGTGGTGCCATACACCGCGCAAAGCGCACCGCTCCTCCCACCGCCGCCACTCGCACCTCTGTCCCCGCCGGCACCACCACAGCCGACGCCTTCTGCAGCTCCACCTCGCCCGCTGCCGACCGCACCTGCGCCGCGCCCTCTAAGCCCACCAGACATCCCGGCCCATCCATGCTGACAGCTACGTCTCCGGCAGTGACCTCAAAGAGATCAACAGAGAAGTAGGTCTCCTCAATCAGTCGCGTAAACTCTCCCATCGCGTGCGGTGCTACCTTGCGTGCCCGCGTCGTCAGCTTCGTTACGCCGAGTCCCTGCTCCACATGCAGCTCGCGCGGCCGCCCGTAGTCAAACATCCGGTACGTCCGGTCGCTCGTCTGCTGTGTCTCGAGCAGCACCACGCCCGGCCCAATCGCATGCACCGTCCCCGCATCGACAAACAACATATCGCCGACGCGCACCGGCACCATCTCGAGCTTCTCCTCAAGTGTTCCGTCCGCGATCGCCGACCGCACTGCATCGAGCGTCACGCCGGCCTTTAGACCCAGCGCCACCGATGCGTCTGGCTCCGCTTCAAGCACGTACCAGCACTCCGTCTTTCCCCGCGGCTCGCCGATCGCCTGCGCCTGCGCATCGTCCGGATGCACCTGCACGGATAATCTGTCCGCCGGAAACAGTATCTTCACCAGAAGCGGAAACGCGCTCTCCGCCGAATTCTTGCCCAGCAGCGCGACGCCCTCCGCGGCCACGACTGCATCCAGCCGCTCTCCCGCATGTGGTCCCGTCTCAACAACCGACTGCGGCCCTGTCAGCCACGCCTCGCCGACCAGCTCGTCTGTCCCCGTACTCGCAAACCACGGTGCCAGACTCTTCTTGCCCCAAACCCGCTCACTGAAGAACGGCGCCAGCCGAAATGGCTCCACCATCTCGTCTCTACTTCCCGCGCTCTGTGCTCTGCTCTCTGCCTCAGTCATCGTCATCTTTCTTCGACTTTCGTCGCTTCTCTGTCAGCAGCGCCGGCACCGTCTGCTCGCCCATCGCATCCCGCCACAGAATCACATTCAGCTTCTGCGTGTCCTGGTGATCCTCGTGCCGGAAATCCATCTTCGCCGACTCTCGCTCGCCCTCGGCCCGCACCGGATCCAATACCGCCGCCAGCTTGGGGTTTGCCGCAAAGATTAACCCATTATCCCGATTGCTCATATCCGCTGTAAACGCCGGCTGATCTCCCGGCCCGCTAAACTCTTTGCTCATTAAGCTCGCAAACGCGTCATTGTTGTTCATCGGCGGCAGTCCCAGCAGCGTTTCTATCGTCCGGATCACGCTCACTGTCGAATAAAACCGGCTATCGACCATCGGCCCCGTATCTGGCGCAACATTCCCCGTCTGATGCGGCGCGTACTTGCTCACGATCAGCGCAATCGATCGGTGCGCATCCACATGGTCCGCCCCCGCCTGCGCGTCGTCCTCAAGCGCAACGACCGCCGTATCGTCCCAGTACGGACTATGCGAGACCAGGTCCACGATCCGGCCCAGCGCCAGGTCGTTATCGGCCACGGAACTCTTCGGCGTCGGCCCTCCCGGCGTCGTTCCCGCTGTATGGTCATTGCCCAGCCGCATCTCCACAAACGACGGCATCCCCTCACGTCCCGTCGCCCGATCCTTCAACCAGCCCGCAAAATGCCGCTGAAACACCTCGTACCGAATCTGGTCCGGCACCCGCAATGCAAAGTCCGGGGACTCCGGCGCAAAGTGCCCCACCAGCTCCGGCTTGGTGGCCTTATTTTCTGCCAGCAGCGGGATCGCCCATGGCCACTGGTTCACTCCTCCGCCCCACTCCGCTGGAATCGCCTCACCCGGCGCGACCTCCTTCCGCGCGCACGCCGCCTCCGTCGTTAGCATCGGCCCTTCCTGCGATTGCCGCGGCGCCACCGCCGTCTTCCGCTCATTGCAGAACGTTGAAGCGATGTACTCGCCAAAGTGATAGAACGACTTGCCATGCCGCGCCAGATTGCCCCAGATATACCCGCTTGATGGCTCATTCACATCCGCAATGTGCTGCTCGAGGGGATACCCCTCCGCCACAACACCCTCGAAGTCATAGCTCCGCTGCCCGCCGCGATAGTTCTGCTCCCACGTGCGCTCCAGGTAGTCTGTGCCGATCGCCGCGTTCGACCACACATGCCCATCCCCGGAGACCTCGCCCGAATCAAAAAAGTTATCCAGCACGCCAAACTGCAGTGCCAGCTTGTGCTCGTTCGGCGTCACCGATTCGCCATACATCGCCAGATTCTTATTGCCGTTCCCGATCGGCTGCCCGTTCCACGCCAGGTCCCCCAGAATCTGGTCGTACGTTCGGTTCTCTTTGATGATGTAAATCACATGCTTGATCCGATCTCCACCCCCGGCAAACGATATCCGCTCGTCCGCCGCCCGCATCCGATTCGAGACCATCACCTCCTCGGTCGACGCCTTCAGCCCCGTTGCGATTGCCTCCATCGGAATCATCGCCACTGACCCATACAGAAGGCTTGCAATATACGTTGACGGCGCATGGAACCGTCGTATCGTTTGTGTTGACTTCGTCTCTCTTTGCGGAAAATTGTTCGGTCCCGTCCCATGTCCTTTTCCGGTCGCCACAAATAATCTGCCGTTCGCCACGGCCACACCCGTCGGCAGCCACTCCGTCGGCAGAAAGCCCGTCGGTTCCACCATCCCCTTCTTCCCGGTCTTCGCCGTCAGCTTACCCGTCTCGATCACCGCCACCGCATCGCTCCCCATCGCGGCCACGTACAGCCGATCACCTGCAGTCGTCAGCGCCACCGGCTCCGCTCCAAAGTAGCTCTGCCCCGGCAGCCGCATGTCAAAGTACCCCTTCACCTTGAACGCTGCCGTCCCGCCTCGCCCCGCACTCACATCCACCGCCACCACCGCATCCCGGTTCGCCAAGGCAACATACATCGTCCTTCCATCCGGCGACATCTCGAGAGCACACGGATGCGTTCCCGCCATCGTCGCCTCTGCAGGCTTCAGCAGCGGCAGCTTTCTCGCCACTGCACCGGTCGTCAGATCTAGCTCCACCACCTCGCTCGCATTCCACAGCGTCACATAGCCGCGCCGCCCATCGCGCGAGACCGCCACTGCCGCCGGATACGTTCCCGGCACCGCATCCGTCTCCGAAAGATCAAATCTGGTTACAATCTGTCCGGTCTGAGCATTCATGAGCAGCGCATCGTCAGACAAATTGTCGGCAACAAGCAACCGTATTGGCGCGTCTTCAAGCGGGTTACCTCGAGCGTCACCACGCCTCGGCACCACCGCGATCCCCGCCGGATAAGGCACCCCCTTGTCGCCCTCCACCTCGCCAATCAACTTCGTCCGCCGCCCACCCGTCAGATGCTGCAGCGGGATCCGCAACACCCGCTCCCGCGTCAGCACGCCATCGGCGAAGCCGTAAACCACCACACCTGACCCCGTATCGCTCTTTTTCTTTCCTTCCGGATCCGTCAGTGATGCGATCGACCCATACAGATGTCTTCCGTCCCCGCTGAACGCCAGCCCCGAGTACAGCGTCTGTCCTGCATTCACCACCGTCCGCAGATCCGGTGAGTCCACCACGGCTCCGGTCGTCGCGTTCACCACAGAAAGCGATTGCGCGTACTCGGACTCGTAGGTCCCGTACCCCGCATTGACCGTCACCACCCATCGTCCATCCGGGCTCACCGCCATCGAGACTGGTAGACTGTTCACCCGCTGCGGCTCGCCCGGCACCCCCGGCCGAAGCTGCTTGCTCGTCGGCAGATCAATCGCCCCGGTCTGCGTCCCCTGCGCTCCCGCCAGGTGCGCCGTCACAATGTCGCCAACCCAGGCAAGCACCAACACACGCGCCCACACCTTCATGCCATGCATACCTTGAAACTACCTCGTCACACCTTCGGGGAGCATTACAAAACTCTTACACCCCCGCTTTCGCCAAGCTGCTAGCGTCGGTACAGCAGCAAAAAGGATGGATTTCAGACACATGACACCCTCGGTTCTTACCTCCCCCTCCGCAGCAGAGATAAAGATCGACACACCGTTCGACTCCGCAGCCGCCTCCGATCACATTCACGGCATAGCCGCGCCGGGCTCGAAGCTCGCCGCCGCCCAGGAGACCGCCCGCAAGATCAAGCAGGACCTTCGCATGGGCCGCGATCACCAGCAGGGCCGCATAAACTGGATCACCTCGATCGCCATGGGTGCCTTTCACGTCGGCGCCATCGCCGCGCTCTTCTTCTTCTCGTGGAAGAACCTGGCCGTCTTCGCCGTCATGTATTTCCTCTCGATCAATGTCGGCATCGGCATGGCCTACCACCGCCTTCTGACCCATCGTGGCTACCGCACCCCCAAGTGGGTCGAGTACTTCGTGACCGCCTGCGGCTGCCTCGCGCTCGAGGGCGGACCCATCTTCTGGGTCGCCACCCACCGCGTCCACCACCAGAACTCGGACCACGAAGGCGACCCGCACACCCCGCACGACGGCACCTGGTGGGCCCACGCCGGCTGGATTCTCTCTGGCCGCGCCCTCCACTCGGAAACCGCTCTCCTCGGCCGCTACGCTCCCGATCTCACCCGCGACAAGGTTCACGTCTGGCTCTCGAAGTACCACTACCTGCCGCTCGTTATCACCGGCCTCCTTCAGATAGCCCTTGGCGCCGCCCTCAGCCCCGGCCACCGTGTGATTGGCGCCTTCAGCATGGTTCTTTGGGGAACTTTCCTTCGCACCACCCTTGGCCTTCACGCCACCTGGCTCGTCAACTCCGCCACCCATCTCTGGGGCAAGCGCCGCTTTGATACTAAGGACGACTCCCGCAATAATTGGTGGGTCGCGCTGCTCACCGGCGGTGAAGGCTGGCACAACAACCACCACGCTCATCCGGTCAGTGCCCGCCATGGTCTCGCCTGGTACGAGTTCGACGTCAACTACTACGGCATCTGGCTGCTCGAGAAGGTTGGCCTTGCCAAGAAGGTTCAGGTTGCCAAGTTCGACCGCCACAACCCGAAGCCAGCCGGCGCCAACTAACGCCAGCTACTCTCCAGCATCTCTACCAGGCGCAGAGGTCACCTCTGCGCCTGGCTCTTTTCCGTTGTCATCCTGAACGAAGCGAACGAACCCGCGTCTTGCTCTTGGCACGGAGCTGCCGACGCGCTCCCCTCAAGACGACTGAGCATCTACCGCCGCCAAACCTGCCCCATATCCTCGAGATCCGCGTCATCCCACCGCTGATCCTCCTCACTCATCCTCACCCCACCCTCCCACATCTTCTGAAACCGCGAAAATGCCGCGAACTCCCCCGCCTCGTTCGGAATCAGGTAGATCAGATCCATCTCGCCCGTCCGCTCTCCCGCATGCGCCTCTAACCTTTCGAGCAACTTCCGCACGACCGGCCCGCGAAACGGGTTATACACGTACACCAGCAGCGGCAGCTCTGGCAGCGCTACCTCCGTCGCATCGCCTCCCATCACCCGCACCGCGCATCGTGCCTTCCCTGTCCTGGCCCATGCCTCCAGATTGCGCCGCGCCACCTCCGCCAGCCCCGGGTCGAGCTCCACGCCCGCACACTCCCGAAACCCCATCTCGGACGCCAGCATCACCGCCCTCCCCTTGCCGCAGCCCACATCAAAAAACGCATACTCCCCAATTGCCCGGTCCCCCGCGACCTCCCTCCACTGCGCCACTGCATGTCGCAGCCGAGACGGCGGAACCCCTACATACGCCGTATTGAACACATCATGCGCATGCCCTGCCCCTAAATGCGATCCCCCGATCCGTCCGCTCGTATCCACCCCATGCTCGGTGTCAAAGGCATGCACCAGCCGCTCGACTCTTTTCGCACCCGCGTCCGCCCCCACCAGCCGCCGCGCCACCAGCGCCACCGTCCCACCTACGCCACGCACCCCTACCGACCATCGCAGCTGCCGCACCGCCCGCCCCAGCACCCCCATCATTCCTCCAGCCTCGCAGTCTACTCCGGCACGCGCAATCCGCAGACCTCAGCGGCACGTTGCGTCCAGCTCCCTGTACGGCTTCGTATTCACTGGAAACTTCAGCTTTCGCTTCGCCATCAGCTGCTCCGTCAACGCCCCTCCGCCGGGATAGCCAAAGTCCGGATCCTCCGCATACACCGCATCCCGCTCCGTCTCCGGCAGGCTGATAAAGTGAAACCCCCGGCTGCGATAGAGCGCCAGCAGCTCCGGCAGCATCCGCGCATCGAACGCACCCGCATGCAGCAGCGGCACGTACGGAATGTCTCGTCCATACAGCACCCTCGCTACTGTGCGATACGTCTCGATAAAGCTCGCCGCTGTCGCCAGGTAGGAGTCGTGCAATGTCTGAATCGCCGCCGCATCCGCCTTCGCCACACAGCGCGCATACGGCTCATTCCACAGGTAATCTTCAAAGTCCATCGTCACCTCGGCCACCCGGTAGTGGTGCTCGGCCAGCCAATGCCGCACCGCGCGATGCTTCTCGACCGTCTCCCCTTCATGCAGGTAGGGGTACCGCAGCCAGTGCCAGTCCTCTCCGCCCATAGATGTCTTCAGCAGAGCCTCATTCTTCTCGATGTCCCTCTCAAACTCCGCCGGCGTCTCCGCCTCCAGATCCGGGTGCGACCACGTGTGACTTCCCAGCGGTTCGCCCGCATCCCTCCATGCCGTCAAGATTGCCAGCGTACCGGGATCCTCCTCCGTCCGAATGCCATTCACAAAGCCATACACCGGCGGCATCCTCTCCCGCCGCAGGACCTCCAGAATGGTTTGCGCAATCTCGAGCCGCGAGATCGTCGCCGGCCGCGCCCCCGAAGCCGGCAGGTCGTCGATCGTAACCGCCATCTGCTGCGCCCCGGCCACACACGGCGCCAGCAGAAACCAAAGCATCAGCCATCGCGTCATCCGGCCACCTCCAGAACGACGGTACAGACATCCGCACTGAGTCTTCCGCCCCAACCCCAGCCCGAACCTGAAAAGGCACGATGCCGCCACCCGCATCCTAAGCCACGCTGCCCCTCGCTCTGGACCTCCCGGACGTGAGAGGATTTTGTCATGAGCGATTTCATTCCCAAACCCGGCGCAGTCAAGATCGGCGGCCTCGGCCGCAAAGCTCAGAAACTGCAGGCACTCCGCGAAAAGGCCGAACAGGGCAAATCCGGCGCCAAGCCGATGGCCGCTGCCTCTGCCGCCTCCTTCAAGGCGAAAGATTCGTTCGCCAACACCAAGAAGACCACCTTCCAGCGCAAAGCCGTCTAGTCCTCACCCGCAGCGTGGTCCCGCTTTCCTCCGGGACCACCATCTCCTCGCGCAAAGAGTCCGTCCAGCACCTCTCAAAGCGCTTCCTGATCGCCCGCCATGAACTTCACCCAACGCCGCGGTGCCATCGCCTTCGCCATTGTCCTCGGCGTTCTACTCACCGGCGTTACCGTCACCCTTAACATCGGCTGGATCATCCTCAACGAGCGCCGCGTCGCCCTGCTTGTCCTCGGCATCATCTTCTTTGCCGCCCTGCTCACCGGCGTCGTCCTCAACACCATCTTTCTCGTGCGCGAGGTCCGTCGCAATCAGCGGCAGGACTCCTTCCTCAACGCCGTCACCCACGAGCTCAAAACGCCCATCGCCTCCATTCGCCTCTACCTTGAAACCCTCCAGCGCCGGCCCGTCGACGAAAGCAAGCGCCAGGAGTTCTACCGCATCATGCTCGCCGACGCCGAGCGCCTCCACGCCACCGTCGAGCGCGTCCTCAAAGCCGGCGAACTCGGCCAGCGCCACCGCGATCGACGTCCCCTCGAGATCGAACCACTCCTCGCCGAATCCATCGCCACCGTCCTCCGCCAGAACAATCTCCCGACCGAAGCCATCACCCTCCTTCCCGTTCCCGGCGCCGTCCGCCTGCACGCCCTCGGCATCCCCGAAGACCTCCGCACCGCCTTCATCAACGTCCTCGAAAACGCCGTTAAGTACTCCCCCAAAGGCGTCGATATTCGCGTTTCTCTCCTCATCGAGCAGTACACCAATGCCGTCATCCGCATCACCGACACCGGCCTCGGCCTTCCACCCGGCCAGCAGAAGCGCATCTTCAAGCGCTTCTACCGCGTCCCCGGCCGCAACGCCACCTTGATCAAAGGCACCGGTCTCGGCCTCTATCTCGTGCAGCACATCCTCCACCAGCACAGTGGCAGCGCCGCCGCCGAGTCGCAGGGTCCCGGCAAGGGCACCACCGTCATCCTTACCCTTCCCCTCGCCACACCCGACGCTCCATAATCGTCCCGGAGACAGCATGGCCGTCCCCTTCCCGCTCATCATCCTCGTCGAAGACGAAGCCCACCTCGCCCAGGGTCTGCTCTTCAACCTTCAGGCCGAGGGCTACCGGACCGAGCACTTCGCCGACGGAGACCTTGCCCTCGCCCATCTGCTCGCTGTCCCACAGCACGGCCCCGACGCCCCCGCTGCCATCCTTCTGGACTGCATGCTTCCCGGTGCCGACGGCTTCATCATCGCCCGCACCCTCCGCGAGCACCGGTGTTTCGTTCCCATCCTTATGCTCACCGCGCGCTCCCGCCCCGAAGAGATCCTCGAAGGCATCGAGGCCGGTGCCGACGATTACCTCCCCAAGCCCTTCGACCTCAACATCCTCCTCGTCCGCCTTAAAAGCCTCCTCCGCCGCATGGCCTGGCAGAGCTCTCCCGGAACCCCCACCCCGCCTCCCCAGCCCGCCGACGAGGTCTCCTTCTCCGGCCGCACCATTCGCTTTGACACCCTCGAACTGCTCGCCCCCGACCGCACCACCCAACTCACCCTCATGGAGGCCGATCTCCTTCGCTATCTCACCGACCGCCCCGCCCAGATCGTCTCCCGCAAAGAGATCCTCGAACAGGTCTGGCGCGTTCACGAAGACACTGACACCCGCGCCATCGATAACTTCATCGTCCGCCTCCGTCGCTACATCGAAGACGACCCCAGCAAGCCCCGCCATCTCACCACCGTCCGCGGCATCGGCTACCGCTTCATCCCCAATCCCTGAGCAGATCTTCTGCTTTATCTGCTGGTTGCTCCTGTCCTGCCGCCGGCAAGACGGCACAGCCGTCTCGTATGCCAGCAGCGGCCCGGGGCATTCAGGCTATATGCCTGGTCAAGCCAGCGAAGCAGAAAAGAGCCGTCGCGAGTTCAGGACCTGTGGCAATAAAGCCTGTGCCTGCACGGTGTTAAGGAGGAAGGAACACGTCTGAAAGCCCGTCTGCCCGAGCAACATATTCGCTTTCGAGCTACTTACCTCAGAGAATTCCCTTCTTTGCTGCTGTTTCCTGAGGAAATCAAAAGCTTGCCAAGCAACCTGCTTTAGGCGAACATAAGGCGAATGAAGCAGGCGGCCAAAGCTATCGCGCAGCAGGTTGAGGATGCTCTTGCCCACCGCAATGCTTCTCCGTTCTCAGGTAAAGTCCGCTCCGCCGATTACGCAAGCTTCGGCATATCCGCTCTTGACGCGCTGACAAGCGGTGTGCCGGTTGGAGCCATTACCGAGATGGTTGGTCCTGAGTGTTCTGGTCGCACGACCGCCGCACTCTCCCTTGTTGCCGCTGGTATGAGTTCAGGTGCTGTCTGCGCCTGGATCGACGTTGCAGATGTACTTGAACCGGAATCAGCGGCAGCTATCGGAATCGATGTGTCACGGCTGCTCTGGATTCGCTGTGGGGGGCAGATGCCGGTGCATGCCCGGCAATGTGGCACGAAGACGCAGAGCGCTCCGGAGCCCCTGCTTAAGGCTGCAGGAAATCCTGCCGCACAGGGAGGTGGTAGCAGTGCTCACCCACGCTCTGAGGGCCGGAACATGCCAGAAGCTGTCAGCGCAATATTCAAGGTTCCCGAAGATCCGTCCGAGCAGCATATTCGCCGGGGCAAGAGGGGGATCGGAACTCCCGGAGCGCCAAACCGGCCAGTGTCCTCGCGTTCACTGGATCGAGAAGAGCAGCCGAACTCTGACCGCCTGCCTGCGCGGCGGGGTGACAACCTCACTTTGGTTCCCCGATGTGCCGAGCAGCCCTGGAAAGTCTCCAGACTGCTTCCATCCAAGCACAAACCGCTGAGGCAATCTGATCTGCTGGAAGTTTCCTTACCTACTCTTCCTCCGAACCGATGGCAGGCGCTCGATCAGGGATTGCGTTCTGCCGATCTGCTGCTTCATAACGGCGGTTTCAGTTCCATCGTGCTGGACCTTGGTAGCATTCCGCCTGAGATCGTCTGGCGAGTTCCTTTAGCGACGTGGTTCCGATTCCGTGCAGCCTGTGAACGGTCTCGCACCAGTCTGGTCCTTCTAACGCAGCACTCCTGCGCACGCAGCAGCGCTGAGCTTGTCCTGCGGCTCAAAGCCGGAAAGATCGAAGCGCACGGAAATGTCGTAACAGGAATCCAGTACAGCGCCACGCCAGAGCGCAGCCGCTTTGTCCAGAACAGTCTGCATGTGGTCTCCATCCGAAAAGAGGCGCTTTCTGAAAGACCCGGACACTGGACGAGTGAGACGGCATGGGCATAAACGATCAAGTCGCAGAAGCCCTGTACATCAGCATCTTCGTCCCGGAGTTTCCCGCTCAGGCGCTTTTGCGATTGCGTCCTGGTACGGAACGTTCTGCCGTTGTGGTTCTCTCAGGCGATCCGCCATTTGAACAGGTGTGCAGCGCCAATGCCCTTGCTTTCCGTCTTGGTGTAACGCACGACATGACGCGGGCCGAACTGGACGTCTTCACCGATCTCACCATTCTTCGCCGTTCCGAGTCCGAAGAGCGTGCTGCGCGCGCCATCTTGGTAGAGGCAGCCGGAGCCTTTACACCTCGCGTGGAGGTCCAGTCTTCAACATCTGCGGCTTTCATGGTGGTGCTGGATATGAGCGGCACATCACGCATCTCTGGTCCGGCAGAGCAGGCTATGTCGAGCATTGCGCGCGCCATGACCTCCTTACGCTTCTTTGTGCAGTGCGCGGCAAGCGCCAATCTCAACACTGCCGTTTGCCTCGCTCCTGTCGCGTGTACTGTGCCGCATATCGTTCCGCCAGGAAAGGAAGCCGAGTCTCTTCGAGAGCTGCCGCTTTCTGTCCTCAGGCTCACCGGGCAACAAGCCGAAACACTGACGCAGTGGGGACTACGAACGGTAGGAGATCTGGCTGCTTTATCGGAGGTGGATCTGGTAGTTCGTCTTGGGTCTGAGGGCAAGCGGCTGCATCTGCTGTCCCATGGCAAGCATCCTCACTTCATGCTCCCGGAAGAGCCCGCTTTTGAACTGAAGGAATATCTGACCTTCGACTCGCCTTTGGACCTTCTGGATTCGCTTTTGTTTGTGCTTGGTCCCATGCTCGATCAGCTACTCGCGCGCGCGCAGAATCGTTCGCTTGCACTGGCAACTGTGACAATGGCTTTCGGTCTTGACGGTGGAGGCGAGCACCGACGAACCATCAAACCTGCACTTCCCACTGCCCAGCGCGAAGTGCTTCTAAAACTCCTGCAGTTGGACCTCCACGTGCGTTCTCCATCTGCCGGTATTCTGTCCGTCACCCTGCTTGCCGAACCCGGACATCGCAGCACGGTCCAGACAGGTTTCTTCTCGCGTTCTATGCCCGAACCGGTGTGCCTGGATGTGACGCTTGCGCGCGTTGCCGCGCTGGTAGGCGAAGAACGCGTAGGCTGTGCCAGGCTGCTTGACACGCATCGCCCGGACGGCTTTGTTATGGAGCGTTTCGTGGTCCCGAGCAAAGATCCATGTGTGCGTACAAACACGCAGCAAGGTGTCGCTTTGCGGCGGTGTCGTCCATTCATAGCAATCACAGTGCGGCAGGAGGGGCAGCGGGTTACCGCGTTCTTCCTTCACGGCAGGCAGTACGCCGTGCAAGCGGCATACGGACCGTGGCGCAGGAGTGGTGAGTGGTGGTCCTCTGAGGTGTGGTCTCGCGAAGAGTGGGATGTGTCTGCCACGGCAGGCGATCGCACGCTGCTCTGTCTCCTCACGCATGATCTTCTCCGACATGATTGGCAGATTGAAGCCTTCTATGATTGAACAGGCAAAGATTGAAAGCGCGGGCGAGTATGTCGAGCTTCATGCACAAAGCGCCTTCAGCTTTCTGGAAGCAGCCTCACAGCCCGAGGCTCTGGTCCGTGCCGCTGTAGAGACCGGAACGCCTGCCATGGCGCTGCTGGACCGTAATGGAATCTACGGGGCCGCGCGCTTTCATTCCTCCGCCAAGATCAATGGCGTGCGGGCTCATATCGGAGCGGAGATCTCCGTGAGTGGTCTTGGAGAATGTCTTGAGCCCCCGCTCTGGCTGCCTCATCAATGCAGGAGACAGCCAGTTCGGATTCCTTTGCTCTGTACATCGCGTACTGGATATCAGAACCTTTGCCAGCTGATTACGCACTTCAAAATGCGCGAGCGAGGCAAATGCGAAGGGGCTGCCAACCTGGTCGATCTCGCCAGGTTCCACGCGGGACTGATCTGCCTGACAGGCGGCGACGAGGGACCGCTTTCCGCTGCTCTTGCAAGAGGTGGCGAAGCAGCAGGGCGCGAGTGTGTTCAACAGCTTCTTCGTCTCTTCGGCAGCGGCAACGTCTATATCGAGCTGCAGCGTCATGGCGACCGCCGCGAGGAAGCACGGAATCAGGCTGCTCTGCGTATCGCAGAAACCCTGCATGTTCCCATACTTGCAACGAACGGCGTCCGCTATGCCACACAGTACGAACGCGAAATCCTCGACGTATTAACCGCAATCCAGCACCATCTACCGCTTTCTGAGGCAGGCCGGCTGCTTCAGACAAACTCGCAGAGGCAGGTGCGTACATCCCGTGCCATGCGTCGTGTGTTCTGCGACCTTCCTGAAGCCATCGAAAATACTCTGCTTGTCTCCCAGCGGCTGAAGTTCGAGCTCAATGATCTAGGCTATGAGTTCCCGCGCTACGACACACCATCCGGTGAGCCCATGGAGGTGTTCCTGCGCAAACTTGTCTCGCAGGGTATTGAGGATCGCTACGCTCCCAAACATGATCCGGCGTTTCACGAACGCGCGAAAAAGCAGGCAGAGCGAGAACTCTCTCTTATCGAGCAGCTAGGCTTCGCAGGCTACTTCTTAATCGTCTGGGACATCATTCGATTCTGTAAAACAAACGACATCTTGATACAAGGACGAGGAAGTGCCGCAAACTCGGTCGTCTGTTACGCCCTCGAAATTACAGCCATCGATCCTGTCGGAATGGACCTGCTCTTCGAGCGTTTTCTAAGTGAGAACCGGCGCGAGTGGCCGGATATTGATCTCGATATGCCCTCGGGTACAAAGCGTGAGCAGGCGATCCAGTATGTGTACCAGCGTTATGGAGAGCTGGGAGCTGCCATGACCGCCAACGTCATCACCTACCGCGGCAAATCTGCAGCGCGTGAAGTCGGTCAGGCCCTGGGCTTTGACGAGGATGCGCTTGGTCGCCTCTCCGGGCTGATCGGTCGATGGGAGTGGCGCAGAAAGGACGAGACCCTGGGCGACCACTTCCGCCACGCTGGGTTTGATCTCGAACATGGGCGCATTGCCAAGTACGTCGAGCTTTGTGAGCGGATGCAGGATCTGCCGCGTCACCTTGGCCAGCACTCCGGCGGTATGGTCGTCTGCCAGGGCAAACTCAATCGCGTCGTGCCCATAGAAAGAGCCTCGATGCCGGGCCGCACTGTAGTTCAGTGGGACAAGGAAGACTGCAACGATCTTGGTCTGGTCAAGATCGATCTGCTGGGTCTTGGCATGATGGCCGTCATGCAGGACTGCCTTAAACTCATTCCTGAGCACTATGGAGAGCCCGTCGACCTGGCGCAGCTTCCGCAGGACGACACAGAGGTCTACGACACTCTGTGCAAAGCCGACACAGTCGGCATGTTTCAGGTGGAGAGCCGTGCGCAGATGGCGTCCATACCTCGCAATGCCCCGCGCAAATTCTACGATCTGGTCGTTCAGGTTGCGATCATCCGGCCCGGTCCCATCGTCGGCAAGATGATGCACCCGTATATGCGTCGGCGACAAAAGAAGGAAGAGATCAGCTACCCCACTCCTGCGCTTGAGCCTGTGCTGCACCGCACATTAGGTGTTCCCCTCTTTCAGGAGCAGCTTATTCGCATGGCGATGGTCGTTGGTAACTTCAGCGGCGCAGAGGCCGAAGAGTTGCGCAAAGCCGTTGGTATGCGGCGTTCCTGGAAGCGCATGGAGGAGCTGATGGTGAAGCTTCGGGCAGGCATGGACACCAACAAAATTGCCCTCGAGACACAGGAAAGTATCGTTCAGAGTATTCAGTCCTTCGCCCTCTACGGCTTTCCCGAGTCCCACGCCGCCAGCTTCGCACTCATCGCCTACGCCTCGGCGTACTTCAAGGTGAAGTACCTTGCTGCGTTTACGTGCGCGATGCTGAACAACCAGCCAATGGGTTTCTACACACCTGCAGTGCTCGTCAAAGACGCTCAACGGCACGGCCTGCGCGTAAAGCCCGTCGACGTACAAGTCTCCGACACATGCTGCATGGTCGAACACGAAAAGGACGCCTCTCTTTCAGTTCGCCTCGGCTTGAACTACACCCGAACTCTCCGGGCGGATACAGCAGCTCAACTTGCGCTCTCGCGCAAAGCAGATGGGCCTTTTCGCGATGTGGAAGACCTTGCGCGGCGGGTCTCATCGCTTCATCGCAGTGACCTCGCTCAACTTGCTCGTATTGGCGCCTTAAATTCTCTCAAGGGCGTTGAACACCGGCGCGATGCCATCTGGCAGATCGAGCAAGTCGCCCGTCCGGTCGGGCCGTTGCTGCGAAGTAGCAACTTTGCAGGCTCCGCTTCGGCATCACCGTTACGCAAGATGGCAACAGAAGAGCGTCTCGTGGCGGACTACGCAGGCACAGGACTCACCACAGGGCCACACCCCATGGCCTACCGTCGTGCAGATCTGCGACAGAGTGGTGTTTCTTCATCACGCGAACTGCAGCAGCTCCCCGACGGTAAGTACGTGTGCGCTGCAGGTGCGGTGATTGCGCGACAGCGCCCCGGCACGGCTCTTGGATTCATCTTTCTCTCGCTCGAAGATGAGAGCGGCATAGCCAACGTCATCATCCATCCACAGCTCTACGAGCGGGAGCGCATCCTGGTGACCAGGGGTAAATTCCTGAAGGTGCATGGCACCTTGCAAAACACAGATGCGGTTGTCCACGTGAAAGCAGAGTGGCTGGAATCACTGGAATCAGCGGACGTCGATGTACGCTCGCATGATTTTCATTGATCGTGAGCCCACTCCGTTCTTTCGTTAGCGCGGAAGCTCCTGCCTGCCTTCCATAGCAAATATTGCGGTCTGCGTCTTGCCATCGGTCGGTTGTGAGCCGCCAAGCGACAGGCGGTATTGACCGGCTGTAACGATCCGGTTTCCTTTGGCGTCTACCTGCGCCAGCTCGCGCGGGGTGAGCTCAAAGCGGACGTGTTTCGTCTCACCCGCAGCCAGATGAACCCGTCGAAAGCCCTCGAGCGCCAACGCTGGCGAAAGCTTCGCACGGGGCGGCATCAGGTACAGCTCAGCAACTTCATCCCCGTCGTGCGATCCCTCGTTCTGGATATCTGCTTCCACAGTCAGGGTCTCGCCAGCGTGCAATTTAGAGGAAGACAGCTTAATCGCCGAGTAGCTGAAATGCGTATAGCTCAGTCCATACCCGAATCCATACATCGGCTTACCCGCAAAGTAACGATACGTTCGATTTGCCATCGAGTAGTCGTTAAATGCCGGCAGCTGGTCGACTCCGGCGTAGAACGTAACTGGCAGCTTTCCGCCAGGATTATTCCTGCCGCTAAGTGTCTCAGCGATAGCACGGCCACCCTCTTCCCCCGGGTACCAGGCCTCGAGAACAGCTTTAGCCTGTTCCTGTGATGGCCCCAACGCGAGAGCGCTGCCGTTCATCAGGATAGCTATAACCGGTTTTCCCGTTGCCACCAGCGCGTCAAGCAACTGCTGCTGCGCCGCTGGAAGTTTGATGTCTGTGCGATCGCCGCCAGCGAAGCCCTCGACCTTAAGCGGCATCTCCTCGCCCTCCAGCTCTGAGGACAGCCCAAGGAAAGCTAAAACAACATCGGACTGCTTCGCGGCCGTGACAGCTGCCTGTTGCAGCGTCTTCGGCGCAGGCGTCCATTCAAGCGTGATGCCAGCGCCGAAGAGTTAGGCGCGATGCGTGTACTCGACACGGAACGGGTGCCGCTTCGTGTCTGCCAGGGAGAGAGTAAAAGACTTGTCCGTACGTCCGCGGGATTCCCTGGCTTCAGTCCTGAAAGATGCAAGCTTCTTTCCATCCAGATAAACGCTGTACGCCTCAACATCCTGGCACGGGTAGCAGTCCCCCAGCTTCACGTTGAAGGTATAGTCCCCTGCCGCGGGGGCCGCGATGGTGCCTGTCCAGCGCACAGCAAAGTGCTCTGCCGGAACTGCCTCCATCGGTTTGGCCGCATTCCAGTTAAAGTCGATCTGCTTATCCACGCGCGTTGCGACAGGTCTGCCGGCAAAGCTGTCATCAGCGAAGTACTCGCCTGTCAGACCTTCCGCTGGCGAGTTTGCTGTGGGGTGAAAGAGAGTGCGCGGCGCGGGCAGCGACACCGTCTCCGCATACGGCGAACCCTGCGCATAGATCACCTTTGCCTCTCTAAACTCCGCTGCAATCGCGTCAACCGGGAGCACCGGATCCTTTGGAATCGCGTTGTAGTTCCCTTCAAGGCCAGTCAACGAAGCGGCGTTCGGACCAACAACAGCAATCGTCTTCACGTCATGCAGCGGCAGCATGTCGCTGTCGTTCTTGAGCAGCACCATCGACTTCCGCGCCGCCTCCAGTGCAGTCTGGCGATGTGCCGCGGAGTTGACCTCACTGAATGGAACCGCAGCAAATGGCACCTTCAAGGCAGGATCGAACAGACCCAGCTTCATCCTGGCGGTGAACAGGCGCTTGAGCGGCACATCGAGCTCGCTCTCCTGGATCAGACCCGCATGCACGGCATCACCCAACGAGAGATACGTGCGACCGCAGTTCGTATCCGTCCCTGCGCGCACCGCCGCCACGGAGGCCTGCTCCGCATCCGGCGAAAAGCGGTGTGCCGAGGTCCAGAAGAAGTCATCCACGGCGCCGCAATCTGACGTGACAAAGCCCTTAAAGCCCCAGTCCTTGCGCAGAATCTCGTCCAGCAGCTCCTTGTTCGCACACGCCGGCTGCTTGTCGATGGCGTTGTAGGCGCACATCAAAGAGTCCGCTTTTCCCTCGGTGATGGCTGCGCGAAAGGCCGGCAGATACGTGTCCCACAGATCATGCGGCGACGGATCGACGTTGAAGCGGTGCCGGTCGGACTCCGGACCGCTATGCACAGCAAAATGTTTGGGCGTCGCGATCGCGCGGTAGTAGTTCGGGTCCTCACCTTGTAAGCCCTTGATGAAAGCCACCCCTAGCCGGCCTGTCAGGTAGGGGTCTTCCCCGTAGGTCTCCTGTCCGCGGCCCCAGCGTGGATCGCGGAAGATGTTGATATTGGGCGACCAGATCGTCAGGCCGAAGTAGATCGAGTGATTATCGTGGCGAATCGCCTCGTTGTACTTCGCCCGCGCCTCGATCGAGGTCACTGTTCCCATCTGTCCCAGCAGAGCCTCATCCCATGTGGCGGCCATACCGATTGCCTGCGGAAACATGGTCGCGTAGCCGGAGCGTGCGATGCCATGCAGCCCCTCATTCCACCAGTCATATGCCGGAACACCAAGCCGTGGAATGCCGGGAGCTGTGTTGATCAGCTGCGAGACCTTCTCATCAAGCGTCATGCGCGAGACCAGATCTTCCACCCGCGCTTCCGTCGAAAGCGAAGCATCCCTGTAAGGCATCGCCTGAGGCGTTGGCGTAAGGAGCGTCTGCGCCGGCAGAAAGTGAAGAGTAGCAAGAGTGACAGCGGCAAGAAGTCGGATCCGTGGCATACGGGTGATTCTCTCCTGCCCAAGCTGCTTAGGGCGAGACCCTGGGGCGCTTAATTCGTAGTCGAACCCGGTCTTTCGCAGGAGGGAGCCGCCTCTCTCTGCTGCACCAGCGCGAACGTTCCATCGCGGAAGAAAGACCCCGCGGAGGTCGCACGCCCGAACACCTTTTGGGGGAGTGATCCGAGTATCTGCCGTCGCTATGGTGCAGATATGGCCACCGCAGTCGTCATCCCGCCAGCAATCTTTGTGCAACACGCCACCAAACTTCGTGCCCGCAAACTGGAACGCGTCGCTACCCAGGTAGAACAGGAACTGCGGCTTCGTCTTGTGCCGTTGCCAAAGGACTCCAGGCAATCCCGCAAAGATCTCTCGTCCGTCCTCAAGCAGTTTCGTAGCAAATTGCTTTGATCTCTCCACCTCAGGGTGGAGTACGCTCCCCAAACGCGCGCGTATTATGTCGCAGTGATGATCAAACACGCTCTTCTTTTCGCCATCCTGCTCGTCGCACCGAGCATCGCCGTTACGCAGACGCCATCCACCGCAACCAGCGCTGGCGAGCAGCAGCCGGTTGGCCTCCTTTCAGCCGCGCTCACGGAGAAGCTCCTGCCGCCCTCCGTTCTTTATAAAGGCCAACAGGCCCCGGTGCAGAGCAGGAATTCGGGAGCGATCCGGTATGCGGATGGCTCGCTTCTCATTGTTTCTCTCGTTGATAGCTCGGGCTACTCCACCGGTGTACGGGAGAAGTACCAGTTCTTCCTCTACACGGAACGGACAGTGAGTTTCGGCGACAAGTCGCTTCCCCCGGGCTTCTACGGTGCCGGCTTCTTGGCGAACAACACGCTTGTTGTCACCGATGTATCCGGACGCGATCTGATCACCACGCCAACCACAGTGGATTCTGCGATGAAACGTCCTCGGCCCCTGCAAATTGTGGCTTCACCCGACGCCGGCACCCTTCGCCTGTACCTTGGTCGATCGTTCGTGACACTGCCTTCGGCAAAAAACTGAGTGAAAGCGCCGGCTAGGCGCCCTTCAGACCTGGCTGGCGCTAACCCGTCGTTACCTCCACAAGCGATCTTCCTTTCGCCTCGCGCCCCAGCGCCGTCAGACCCGCTACAACCAGAGCTACCACTATCACCGTACGTGAGAGGACGGGGCTGAGCCGTCCGCCAAACAGCCCCGCCGCCAGGGTCGCCTGCACCACTCCGTTCCTGGACGACAGGAGATTTCCCAACTGGTAGGCGAACCCGGGAAAGATTGCGCGCATGGGTCCCGGTGAAAGTTCATTCAGGTGCGCTGGAATCACACCCCACGCGCCCTGCACCATGAACTGCATCAGAAAGCCTCCAAGCGCGAGCAGCGGAATGGTACTGGATCCCGACCACAGCGGAATCATCGGAATCGCCAGCAAGGCTGCCGCGATAATCGTCCGTCGCCGTCCCCACCGCTCTGACAACGTGCCGCACACGATTCCCCCGGCAAGCGCACCCACGTTCCCGATGGCGGTGAGCAGACCGACTGTACCGGGCTTCATGTAATGGTCATGCTCAAGCAGACTGGGATAGAGGTCCTGCGTTCCATGACTGAAGGACGTAAAAGCCGTCATCAACAGCGCAAGAAAGAGCAGGGAGGGCAGGTATCGCCAGACCGGCGATCGGTTCGACCGGAGAGCATCTCTCTGGTCTGCTGGCTGCAGTCTTGCCTGGAGCTTCGCCTCTCGCGTGGCGAGCCAGGCCGGCGACTCGTCCACCTTAAAGCGGAGATAGAACGCCAGCAGCGCCGGCAATGCGCCCAGCATGAAGAGCACACGCCACGGCGTCCACAGTCCCGTGCCATGCAGATGCGGGAACAACAGGCCGTAGAGTGCCGCCGCCAGAAGGTTGCCGACGACATACCCCTCCTGCAGCAGACCGGAGAAGAATCCGCGCCGCTCCGGCGGCAAAACCTCAAGCGCAAGTGCGGCACCAACGCCCCACTCCCCGCCCATCGCGATGCCGAAGAGCGCCCGGCAAAGCAAAAACAGAGAAAGGTTCGGTGCAAAGGCGCTTAAGAGCTCAAAGACAGAAAACGAAACCACGTTGATCATCAACGTCGGCCGCCGGCCGTATCGCTCCGCCATTAGGCCAAACAGGAGCGCACCAACTGGTCGCATCGCCAGCGTCCAGAAGATCGCCTCTGCAACCTTTGGTAGCGTCGCGTGGAACTCCGCCGCAACCGACCGCAGACACAAAGTGAGCAAAAAAAAGTCGAACGCATCCAGCGACCACCCGAGAAAACAGGCAGCAAAGGTGCTTCGCTGCACTGCCGTCAACCGGACCCGAGATGCCTTGCGAACGATCCCGTCCACCCCGCTCCTTCAAGCATCTTTCGTCTGGTGAACGTCAAGCAATCCTGCCGAAGCACAGATCGCCATCAACCGCCCTGGGGAGGAGCTAGCCCTTGCCGACGGCAGCCTGAAGTGCGTTCATGCTCCCTGCGGAGAGGCCATCCTGAGTGTCGCTGTAGTTCTTAAGCAGTTCGTGGTGCAGGCAATAAAGCGCCAACTCCAACCGGTCTGAGACGCCAAGCTTGTCGTAGACCTTGCGCAGGTAATTCTTGATGACCTGCTCGGTCGTCCCAATCTGGTAGGCGATCTCTTTGTTGCGCATGCCACGCGTGATGCAGCTGATGATGGCCAGCTCTTTCTTGGAGAGCTTCGGCTGTATCTTGGGGTTCGTCAGTGCCGTTGCCTGCGCGCGATAGGCTTCAATGACCCAGCTGATCGACTGATTGTCGATCCATGTCTCCCCATCGGCGATCTTGCGCACACATTTGACCAGCAGATCCGGCGAGATCGATCGGGGAACCACACCGCGAACGCCGCGGCGGTAGAGTTCCACCGTGTTCGCCTCATCGCTCTCAGTAATCTGCACGATCAGCTTGGCATTCGGAGCTTGCCGAACCAGCTCCGGAACGGCATCCACCATCCCGGCAATCAGCTGCCCTTCCAGCAGGACGACATCCGTCGGGTAGCGGGCCAGCGCGGCGTACAGGTTTTCAAGTGTCTCTACCTGCGCTACAACGCGGACGTCGTCTTCGACCGCGAAGATCTTCTTCATGCCAACCCGGTAGATCGCCTGAGAGTCGGCCAGGATGATACGAATCCCGCCACCTGCCCCGTTGTCCTGATCCCGTTCGCTGCCCTGTGTAAACCCGTTGATAGGTGTTGGATTCATCCGTCTAGGCCTTCAAATAGTACTCGTCGATAACTGCTGCTGCCTGTTCCCGATTGCCCTGCTTTTCGTGCCGTACAACCCGCCCACGGCAGTGAATCTCTACGTCATTCGCCGATCCCATAATGTCGGACGGCATTTCAATCGTAAACTCAATCACGCTA
This sequence comes from Acidobacteriaceae bacterium, assembly GCA_903642235.1. Classification (GTDB taxonomy): domain Bacteria; phylum Acidobacteriota; class Terriglobia; order Terriglobales; family Acidobacteriaceae; genus Edaphobacter. Next base: position 310,661 of record CAHJWL010000003.1, read on the forward strand.
TCAACATGGGGCAGACGGTCTCCCACAAACAGGAGTCCGTTCGCGGAGATGTCTTCTGTAACGGCTTCAAACTCATCGTTGTTGGCCCGCACGTGAATCGCCAGCTTCACGGGAAAGCGCACTGCTGAGCGCAACGGGTTCTCCCCCGTCGCCTTCTTCCACTGATTCAACTCTGATCGTCGCGATTCCGAGTGTGACACGTCCATAGATGCCCTTCCAGAGGCTCAGCCGAGTGTATCTCACCTTGTGCTGAGCAACGATTGTTTTTTCACTGCATCTAAGCACCAGCGGTCAGATAGAACGCCGCCGACCCGCCAACCCAGGCCTGATCCCGGTTCTGGTCCACACCCATCATCAGGCCTCGCCCCAAACGCGCCATGCTGATCACCGGCTGCATCTCACCGGCATCCGGCCAGACATACATGATGCGCACCTCCGCCCGCGTCGGTCCATGCGGCGTTGCAATAACAGGCGCAAAGCGGACGCGCTCCTGCAGGAGATAGCTCGACCGCTGCTCAGGCGCAATCGCCAGCAGGTCCTCAATTGTCGGCGCAAACTGGATTCCCTTCCCCGCAAAGGAAAAAAGCGGCTTCAGCAGCACTTCGCTGAGGTCCAACGGCAAGCAGCTCCGGTCCGCCATCCAGGCGTCCAGGAAGACCGCCCGGGGCACCATCGGGTGCTCGAGAAATGGGAGTGAGAACTTACTCGCGCGAAAGTACCAGTTCGGATGTCCGGCCCACGTGACATCAAGCTCTCCCTGCATGTTGAATCCCGCCTGGACACCCTCGCGTTCCATTTCATCTGCGATCGCCCGATTGAAGATCCGTCGTATCGGCATCCATCGGCCGTCGCGGTGGTACTCCAGCCGCCGTCCGGTCTGCCGCACCTGTGTGATATCCACAGTGCGCACGCCTAGCTTGCCTTCATAGATCTGGAAGTCAGCTCTCGTCTTCTGCAACTCCGGCGTGACCTCGAGCAGCACGACCTCGGCAGGGTCGTGCCCAGCCACGATGACTTCGTTTAGTACCCGCCAGTAGCTTGTCTCGTCATGGCCGCCCAGATGCCAGCGCAGACTCGGATCGAGTGCGTATACCTCCATGTGAGAACGCGCCAGCACATCCTGAAAGCCGAAGATCGACGGAAAAGCCTGCATCTCGACCAGGCGAATACCCAGATCTCCATCCGGCTCGCGAACGAAGCCGAAGTCGGCTGTCATGAAGTGCGGCGGCATCACACCGTCAGGTTCCGGCAGGCGGTACCGCTCCGGGATCGCCTCTGTGCTGGCCCGTATATACTCCGGGCTCGCCAGCAGCTGAAGCGTAAGCTCCCTGCCGGTGTCCACCATGCGACCCAGCAGAGCCTCCGGCAGAAAGACTGGTGTCTCCGCTATGCGAAAACTGACCGGCATCCGAACCGCGGACTCGACTGTTTGCCGAAGTCGACCGTACTCTTCCTCCGTGTACCGCGCATTGAAGTCACGCCGCAGACTCTCGATCATCCGACCCTTCACCCTTCCTCTCGATAGCGAACTTACCCTTCGAGCAGAAAAATGCCGTCCTTCATGATCAGTTCCTCCCCGGTCGCATCGCCCAGCCAGATATTGAAACCAAGTCCCACGACATCGATGTGTGTGGAGGACTTCCAGGGCGCTCCGGTGTGCGCACCGTACGGGTCGCCGAAAGCAATGTGAACGCCGGGAAACTTCTCGTCTTGCAGGATATTGCCGATCACCTTCTTCACCCCGATATTGGTTCCGATGGCGAACTCACCCACCCGGTCAGAGTTCGCGTCCATGTGTGTATAGGCCCAGAACTCGCGTTCAAGCGCTTTGTTGTCCGATTTGACCCGCGTGATCCGGTTGCCTTCGATGTGAATCGTCAGCGGCGTCTCCTGAAGAAGTCCGAAGCGTTCACAGAGAAAATCTCCGACGACGCCATCGACCACAAAGACGCCATTCACCTCTGCCGGTGCCGTGAAGCACTCGCCGCCCGGCAGGTTTCCCCACTTTTCGCGGCTGATGATGCCGGATGTCTTAAACCAGCGGTACTCGGACGTGAGCTCCACATGTAAATCCGTGCCCGCCGGCGTGGTGGCGCGAACATAGGTCGCCCGCCGCACGCGATCGAGCACCGCCTGGCTCAAGCGGTCGACCGCCGCAAAGTCCGCACACATGCCCTCCACCATGACCTCTGGAGTAATGTTCACCATATGGGCGTGCCGCATCTTGCGGCGATTCACGACGTCGGTCATCTGCATGCGGCTGCGTAGTTCGTTCGGCTGCACTGTCACCGCGAAGATGCTTACATCCGAGCTCTCCATATCCGTGAGCACAGCCGAGGGCATCTCGAGACACGGCCGCGCTGCTAGTTCCTCCAGCAGAAAGCCACTCCACCGGCAGCCGGCCCGATCGAGCGCCTTCGCCAGTGAGGCCGCAATCTCCCTGCAGCTTTGGTCGGCGATCACCGTTACCTTCTCTTCGGGCTGCACGCGCAGGCAGGTCTCCACTGCGTTCCGCGCACCGGGATCAAACGCTGCAGGGTACACAATCTCCCGCAGATCCGTTCTTTGTCGTACCGCCTCTTCGCTCATCGCCTCAAACAATCTCGCACCTCATCTGCACGTTCTCATCCGCCCTTGGCTGCGGGCCCTTGCGTCGCTTCTCTGCTCTGATGCAACGCTGCACTATTCCCTCGCCCAGGCCGCTATCGCACGCACATCCTGCGGTCAGAGGCGTGCCCCTCACGAGAGACCTATGCGCGTCTCGGCCGCCATAAAGTCCACCACATCCCGCAGATTGCCGGTCTCACGGAAGACCTTCAGCTGCCGATCGGCCCCCGAGCCCTGCTCAAGCATCTGCCGCACGTAGCCGATCTCTCGTTCACTTCCAAGCGCCCGCATCTCGTCTCCAACAAAGTTCAGGTACTCATCAATCAGCGAGCGCAGCGGAACCTCCTCCTGCTTGCCGAAGTCAATCAGCTTGCCCTCCAGCCCGTAGCGCACGGCACGAAACTTGTTCTCCATCAGCAGAGCGCGCGAGTACTGCCGGTAATCGACGTTCAGCGAGTGCAGTCGCCACAGAGTGGCCGCCGTCGCCTGAATCAGTGCCGCGATCGCAATGGACTCCTCGGCCCGCAGTGGGATATCGCAGATTCTGACCTCGATGGTGTTGAAGAACGGGTGCGGCCGGATGTCCCACCAGATCTTCTTTGCATTGTCGATGCAACCGGTCTTGATCAGCAGCGCCACGTAGCTTTCAAACTCCGAGTAGCTGGCAAATGCATCCGGCAGATTCGTCCTTGGGAAATGCTCGAAGACCTTGGCCCGGTAACTCTTGTAACCCGTCTCCATGCCCTGCCAGAACGGAGAGTTCGTCGAGAGCGCCAGAATATGCGGCAGGAAGTAGCGCAGAGAGTTCATCACCCGGATTGCCGCTTCCTTATCCTCGATCCCGACATGCACATGCAACCCGAAGATCAGGTTCGATCGCGCAACAAGTTGTAGATCTTCAACCACCTGCGCGTAGCGCGGATCGGGGTAGATCTCCTGCGAGCGCCAGTCGGCAAACGGATGCGTCGCTCCGGCCACCAGCATCAAGCCATGCTCCTCGGCCAGCCGCACCATGTTCCGCCGCAGGTCATACAGATCCTCTGCCGCCTCCTGAATGTTCTTGCAGACGCGTGTGCCTACCTCGATCACAGACTGGTGCATCTCGGCCTTGACACGCTCCTCAAGCCGCCGCCTGCCCTGCGCCAGCATCTCCGTTGCGATATGCGACCGCAGATCGCGCGTCTCCGGGTCTACTGTCTGGTACTCCTCTTCAATTCCAAGCGTGAAGCTGGGCTGCATCGCATCTCTCACTCGGCTGATCGCACCGTTCCTGCTGCTCCATTGCTCTTGCCTAGGACTTCTTCTGCGCCGGATCTTTCACTTTCCTGCCGGTACCACGTCTCTTGGCTGCCCCCTCCCCTTTTGGGGAAGAGGCGTTGACCGGAGCTGCGATCTTCTTTGCCGAAGCCGCACCTCTGGAAGGAGAGCTCCTCTTCGGCGCAACAGCTTTCACCTTTCCCGCCACGCCCGGCTCTCCGTTCAGCAGATTCAGGCAGCGAATCTCGCTTCGCTGGCTTGGAACCGCATGCGCCTTCTCAACCGTCAGACGCGCTACGGCATTCACGATCCAGTTGAAGTTCTCCTGGCCAACCGAGTAGAAGTCGGCGTCCGGTGCCGGGTTCATGAAGTCAATCGCATACGGCACACCATCCTCAACGGCAAACTCGACCGTATTCAGGTCGTATCCCAGCGCGCGGCAGAGCGTCAGAGCATCACGCTCCACGCGTGCGAGCAGAGCCGGATCGTAGGGCGACGGCTCCTGAATGTAACGTTGCTCATGCGGGCGGCGCGGATCATAGGGCATGATCCGCACCTCCTTCTGCCCGACCACATAGCAGCGGAAGTATTCGTCGAAGTTCACTGCCGCCTGCAGCGTCATGCACAGATCACGCGTCAGATCGTAGGACCGGAAGAACTCCTCCCGATCATGTACATGGAACACGTCGCGCCATCCCCCGCCATCATGCGGCTTCAGAAACGCAGGAAACCCGATGTACTCGAAGATGGCCTCCCAGTTCAGCGGGTACTCCATGTTCCGCAGCGACGCCGTATTGATCTGTGGCGGATAGTTCTTGTGCGGCAGCAAAACTGTCCTTGGCACCGCCACACCTAGCGTCTGCGCCAGAGCATAGTTGAAGAACTTGTCATCCGCCGACCACCAGAAGGGATTGTTGATCACCTCCGTCCCTGTCAGCACGGCATTCTTCAGGTAGGCCCGATAGAACGGCATCTCGTGCGAAATCCGGTCGACGATTACGGCATACCCGCATGCTTCTGCCATGGTGACCGCTCCGAGCTTCACTGGCTCAGCGCAGATGCCATCAACTCCCATCGAGTTAATCCGATCCACCAAAGCACCCGGAAACGTGTTCTCCACCCCGAATAGCACACCGATCTTCTTCATCATCCGACTCTCTTTCTCTGCTCCGCTACTCCCGCTCCATACAGGAAGCTCTACTCCCCGCGGCTGCCCCGACTGACAAGGCGTCCGCAGTCTCCGTACACGCTGAACTTTTCTTCACCTGCACGTCACTGGCATACCCTCGCTCGAACGCCGGCAGAGATCACGTTGTCCCTCGAAAGTTGTCACCGGGACACGAAAGTTATCTCGGTTCGGCTGCCTGGCAAACCTTATTGGGAGTGCTCTGCTTACCCTTGGTGGAGGAGAAACGTTTCACTCTGGGCTATCCTAGCGCATGGAAACACGGCCATTGCAGCCGGCAGCCTCTATCAATCCAGACGATCCAAGTTCTCAACGAGACCCGTCCCTGGAACCCGGTGCGGACGAGAGAGTACCCAGCGTGACACCCCATTTGGTTCCGGCTGCCGTTCTGAATCCGGCTCTCGCGGCGAATACTCGCTACCAGCTTCGCGCCCTGCAGGACGCCTCCCTCTCCGCTGATCGCGCCATATCGATCTATCTGCCGGTCGCGTACTTCGCTGAGCCTGATCGCCGCTTTCCCGTCTTCTACCTCCAGGATGGCCAGAACCTCTTCGACGGCATGACCTCTTATCTCCCCGGGCACACCTGGCGCGCCCACAGCACAGCCGATCGTCTGACCGAGATCGGCTGCATCGAGCCCATCATCCTGGTTGGCGTGGCGAACGCAGGAGACCAGCGCATGCCGGAGTACACGCCCGTCGCCGATCCGCAGTTGGGCGGTGGCCGCGGCCCGCTCTACGGCCGGCTCTTGCTGGATACTCTCAAGCCGCTTATCGATGAGGAATTTCGCACGCTCCCGGACGCTCCTCACACAGCGCTCGGTGGCTCCTCTCTGGGCGGCTTGATCTCTCTTTTTCTTGCGCTCGAGCATCGCGACCGTATCGGCAGAATCGCCGTGCTCTCACCCTCTCTCTGGTGGAACGGCCGCAGCATTCTTCGGCTTGCACGGCGCGCCAACATCCATCCCCCGCTTTCGATCTGGCTCGACATCGGCACTGCGGAAGGGTCTCACCATCTTCGCGACAGCGATCTGCTCTTCAGCATCCTCGTTGATCGCGGCTGGGAAGAGGGCCGTACTCTCGTCTACCAACGGGTGCTTGGCGGTTTGCATAACGAAGACGCCTGGGCGGATCGCTTCGGCGATATTCTTGCTTTCCTCTTCCCGGCAGATCGTCCGGCTATCCTCGAATCCTGAACCGGATGCCGTCAACTCACTCTTGGCTCTCCCCTGATCAGACCGGGTTCTCTCGCTCCTGTTCCCAAAGCCAGATTGCATCTTCAGAGGCTTTCCGCGATACTTAGGTGTTGCGCCCGGGGCAGGCTTTAGCTCCCCAGCGCCTCTTCGGGGCTCTTCGCCCTCACCCTGTTTCGAAAGGCATTCCCTGTGTTGATGATTCGTCTGGCGCGCGTTGGCGCCCGCAAGCAGCCCCACTACCGCGTTGTTGTCATCGAGAAAGATCGCGCCCGTAATGGCCGTTCCCTCGAAGTGGTCGGTACCTATAACCCACGCACCAACCCCGCCAGCGTTGACCTCAAGCGCGAGCGTATTGACTACTGGACCAGCAAGGGTGCACAGCTTTCTGAGCGTGTAGGCAAGCTGCTGTCTGCTGCACCGGTGGAAGTGCCAGCAGCGTCCTAGGTAACTCTGACTGGGTATTTCCGGGATGTTCAACGGTGCCCAAAGATCGGCACGTTGTTAGAAGAAATCCCTTTATCTCTTAGGCTCCCAACGTACACTCAACCTCGTGCGGCACTCTTTCCAGGGTGACGCACCGGAGAGATCCTCAGCTTTTAATTGCCGGACTCTCTGACGCGCGGTTCTGCTCGCACCAGCTTCTATCGTCAGATCTCACAGTGAGACGGGACATTCGAAAGGAGCATGTGCAGCCCGCGTCATTCCCAGGAGGTTGAAAGAATGACCGAAGCTGCGGCTTCCCAGAGTGTCCCCGTCGAGCAGTCCGTCGATATGCGGAATCTTGTCCAGGCGATCGCTCGATCGCTGGTTGACGCACCCGATCTCGTCACGGTAGATGTTGTTCCCGATGGCGAAACTACCATCCTCCGGCTTCACGTCGGGCCGGGTGATATCGGCAAGGTCATCGGCAGACAGGGGCGAACAGCGCGCTCCTTTCGGACCATCCTCGGCGCGGCCAGCATGAAACTGAAAAGACGGTACTCTCTCGATATCGTAGAAGCCGAGTAAGAGGCGACGCTCCCGTCGCACTCACTCAGAGCGGCGTGGACTCGGCCGTGTCCGCAGTCACAAGACAGGAACGGAAGTAGTCCAGGGAGCGCTCCAGTCCCTCACGCAGCCGGATCTTGGGCTGCCATCCCAACAAGGTCTTTGCCCTGGTGATGTCCGGCCGGCGGCGAAGCGGATCATCCTGCGGAAGCGGCTTGAACGTAATCGGGTCTTTGCTCCCCGTCACCGCCCGCACCTCCTCCGCGCACTCCAGAATCGTCCACTCCTCAGGGTTGCCGATATTGACCGGCATCACCTCATCAGACTTCGAGAGGCGCACGATGCCGTCGATCAAGTCAGAGACATAGCAGAAGCTGCGCGTCTGTGAACCATCCCCGTAGATCGACAGCGGTTGTCCACGAAGTGCCTGCATCATCAGGTTTGAGATCACGCGTCCGTCGTTCGCTTGCAGGCGCGGCCCGTAGGTGTTGAAGATACGGACCAGATGAGTCCGCACGCCATGGTAGCGGTGGTATGCCATTGTCGCCGCTTCGCTGAAACGCTTGGCTTCGTCATACACCGAGCGCGGTCCAATCGGGTTCACGTTGCCCCAGTAGGTCTCAACCTGCGGATGCATCTCCGGATCGCCGTAGCACTCGGAGGTGGAGGCATGCAGATAGCCTGCGCCGTACCGCTTTGCAATCTCGAGCGTATTAATCGTGCCGGCGGATCCGACCAGCAGCGTCTCAATGCCAAGCCGTGCATAATCCACCGGGCTTGCCGGTGAGGCCATGTTGAAGACGTAGTCCACGGGCCCGGGATCAAACGGCTGGCAGATATCTTTTTCGATCAGACTGAAGCGCGCTTCTCCCTTCAGATGATCCACGTTGGCTGTACTGCCTGTAGAAAGATTGTCCACGCCGAGGACCGTGTTCCCCTCTGCAAGCAGCACATCGCAGAGGTGAGAACCGAGAAATCCGGCTGCCCCGGTGACCAGAATCGTATGTGCCATTCTTACTCTCTCCTGCAGGTGCCGCGGCCCTGGCGGGCACACAGCAGGCTGCTGTATCTTCGTCTGCGACTTCGAACCTGCTCGGTTTCAGGCCGGGTGAACTACTTGGAAGGTGGAGCAGGCGGCTCTCAGCCGGGCCGCCTGCCACGCGCATTACGCCCGGCGCCCCGGAGTTGTTAGGCTCCCGGATTCGCGTGCCGGGTGGGCCGTCGGCCGTCCGACACTGATGTACGTAAAGCCAAGCGCCGCCATCGCGCCCGGATCATAGAGATTACGTCCATCGATCACGATCGGGTAGCGCAGGGTCTTGTGCAGGCGCGGCAGATCGAGCTCTACAAACTCGGTCCAGTCCGTAAGCACCAGCAGTGCGTCAACATCCTTTGCCGCATCGTAGGCCGTGTCCGCATAGCTGAGCTGCTTGCCTTCAGGCAGAACCTCCATCGCGCGTTCCTTGGCTGCGGGATCATAGGCGACGATCGAGCATCCCTCCGCCAGCAGCATGCGAATCATTTCGATTGATGGGCTGTCTCGGATGTCATCCGTCTCACCCTTAAAAGCCAGTCCCAGGACGCCCAGCTTCTTGCCGCGAAGCGTCCACAGCGCGGACCGAACCTTTGCCAGAAAACGCCGCTTCTGCGACGCATTGATGTTCTCAACCTCGCTGAGCAGATTGAAGTTGATTCCGAACTGGTCGGCCACTGAACGGAAAGCAGCTACGTCCTTCGGAAAGCAGGAGCCTCCGTAGCCGATGCCCGGCCGAAGAAACTTCGGACCGATCCGGCTGTCGAGACCAATCCCCTTCGCAACCTGCTCCACATTCGCCTCGGTCGCTTCGCATAGGTTGGAGACCGCATTGATAAACGAGATCTTCAGCGCGAGAAAAGCGTTCGAGGCATGCTTAATGATCTCCGCGCTCTTGATCGATGTGTTCAGCAGCACCGGCGGCGTGCTTGCATTGCAGCAGCCGCCGATTGCTCCGGTCTGGTTGTAGTACTCGCCTCCGGTCAGAGGCTCGTAGATCGCTCCGAGCAGCTTGATAGCCTCTGGGGTATCCGCACCAACGACAATGCGATCCGGATGCAGGAAGTCCTCGACCGCCGTTCCCTCCCGCAGAAACTCAGGGTTAGAAACCACATCAAAGAGTCGCTGCTCCACTCCATTGCGCTCGATCGCCCGGCGGATCCACTCATTCGTGTAAACCGGAACTGTACTCTTTTCGACAATGACCTTATAGCTGTCAATGGATCGTGCGATTTCGCAGGCAACGGCCTCCACATACGAAAGATCAGCGTCTCCCGTCTCGCTCTGCGGCGTTCCCACCGCGATGAAGATCGCCTGGGCTTCGCGGGTCGCCTCCGCCAGATCCGTCGTGAACCGCACCCGGTTATTGCGGTACCGATTGAGCAGCTCCGGAAGGTGGTTTTCGTGAATGAGCGTGTCGCCGCCTTGAAGTGCAGCGACCTTGCGTTCATCGTTATCAACGCAGATGACGGTATGACCGATCTCTGCGAAACAAACTGCGGCGACAAGGCCAACGTAGCCCGAACCAACAACAGCAATCGAAATGGATTCACTCATGGGTGTGTGCGGAAGTCCCCTTTTTGGTTAGGATACCCGACGTTGGTCGAAGATCCCCGCACAAAGGTGACATCACCAAGGGGTATTACTCGCGCCGCTTTCCGGTAGCCAAGCCCTGTGCTCAGGTAAGCTATGAGGAATGGACCCGCAGAGAGTGCCGACACCGCCCGTGATGGGTGCTCCTGAGAACGTGCCCAGCGCCGGCTCTTCAGGGGAAGCAACCCTCTCTGAAGCGCTTCTCACTCTTCGCAAAAGAAAATGGGTTCTGATCGTCGCGGGGATCCTCGGCCTCGCGTACGGCGTCTACAAGGTACTCTCCGAGCCGCGCGTCTACGAGGCCTACGGCCGCATCGAGGTCCGCGCAGGATCCTCAAACGAGTTCCGCGTCAATGGCGCAAGCGGCTTCGACACCGGCAGCAACAAGATGTTAACGGAAGTCGCCATTCTCCAAAGCGACCAGCTCATGCTGAATGTTGCGCGCCAGATGAAATTGCAGGACAGCCCCGATTTCCTCGAGGTCAAGGGACCCGTCCCGCACACCTCCCTTGAGGATCCCGCTGTCCGCGATGCCGTCGTCGGACAACTCCAGGGCACCCTTTCGTTCCAGCTCGTGCCCAAGACGGACATCATCCGTATCGGCTATACCTCGATCAACCCCAAGCTCGCGACCGACATCGTCAATACGGTGATCGCCACGTACATCCACAACAGCTATCAGACCCGCTTTGACTCCACCCAGCGTGTCTCGCAGTTCCTTCAGGGACAGCTGGACGACCTGAAGCAGCAGGTCGAAATCTCGCAGGAACAGCTGATTCCTCTGCAGCGCAAGCTTGGCATTCTCGGTTTCGACCCGAACCACAACCAGATCTCCAGTGAAGTCGAAGACCTCTCTCGCGCAGCCGGTCAGGCGCGTCTTGCCCGCATCATCGCCGAGTCCCGCTACCGCATCATCTCGGGTATGGATCCGGACACCATCACCGGCACCATCGACAACACACCGGGAACCGTACCTGGCGAATTGAATGCGCTGCGCGGGCAGATCGCCACCGCCCGCGGCAACTACGCGCAGCTTACCTCAACGCTCGGGACGAACCATCCGCAGGCCAGGGCGGCCCGCGCGCAGATCGACCAGCTCGAGCGCGAGATCGCCTCCGAGCAGAATCGCCTGCTCGTTCAGGCGAAGCAGAATTACATCGCCGCGAAAGCCAATGAAGAGCAGACCGATGCCACGCTTGAGCAGCAAAAGACAGAGGCTTACAAGCTCGGCGATGCTTTGATCGACTACCAGCTGCGGCAGCGGGAGTTCGAGACCAATCGCACGCTCTATGAAAGCCTGAACCAACGACTGCGCACCGCCGGCATTCAGGCAGGTCTCGAATCGCTCGAAATCGATATCGTCGATCAGGCGCTTCTACCCTCAACCCCGGTCGTCCAAAACCAGACCAGCACCATCATCTCCACACTTGTTTTCAGCCTGCTTGGCGGCATCGTCGTCGCCTTCCTGCTTGAGAGCTTGGACACTGGCCTGCGTGGCGTTGCCGAGATCGAGCAGATAACCGAACTTCCATCGCTGGCCGTCATCCCGCGCTCACGCCGCAGCTCTGCCGAAGAAGCAGCGCAGCTCACTACCGCGCAGCGCAACGTTGCCGTTCTCTCCAAGCCGAAGTCGCAATTTTCCGAGGCGTTCCGCTCGCTTCGCACCTCGCTCATGCTGTCAACGGCAGGACAGCCGCCGAAGATCATGCTGTTCACCAGCGCCACGCCGTCAGAGGGCAAGACCACCGCCGCGACAAACCTTGCAGCCGTTCTAGCACAGGGCGATGCCCGCGTGCTGCTCGTCGACGCCGATCTGCGGCGGCCGAACGTGCATCATCGCTTCGGCCTTAATGGCCGTGTCGGTCTCACCACGCTGCTTACCGGAGCGACCACACTCGAACAAACAATTCAGCACGTCCCCGAGATTCCAAATCTTGACGTCATCTCAAGTGGCCCTGTTCCACCACTCCCCACGGAGATGCTCGCCTCCGAACCCATGCGGGCTCTCCTGGAACGTCTCGCAGGCCTCTACACCCATGTCATTATCGATTCGCCGCCGATCCTCTCTGTGACGGATGGCGTCATCCTCTCGCGCGAGGCAGACGCCGTGGTCCTGGTCGTGCGCCACGGCAAATCCAACAAGCATGTCGTTCGCCGCGCACGCGATCTTCTGCTGCGCTCCGGAGCCTCCATCACCGGCATCGTCCTCAACGCGATTGATGTCTCCTCACCGGAGTACTACGGGTATTACGGCTACTCGAAGTATAACTACGCTGCCGCAGACTCGGGAACCTGGGAACCTCGCGAGAAGCCCAGAAGCCGTGAAGACACCTCGCCGGAGAAGGATGAATCGCGATGATGACTCGCAGACTCGCTCAATCTTTCCGCCCTCTCCGGCCGCATCGCAACCCAGTTGTGGCGTGGCTCAGCTGCGCTTTGCTGGCTCTCGTAGTAGCCGCAGCTCCCGTCCGCGCTATCGCTCAGTTCAGCGGCCCCACTCCCAGTGCCTCGCCGGCCGCCAACGTTCCGGTAAAGGTCACCACCGATCCCGCTGTCCTCTACCCCGGGGAGCGTGAGATCGAACTCGGCCCCGGTGATCAGATCGGTGTCCACCTCTACGAGGCGGCGGATTACAGCCCGTCGCCCCTGCGCCTCAGCCTTGATGGCTCCATCCAGCTTCCATTGATCGGCGTCGTTCGCCTCTCTGGACTCACCCTTCATCAGGCAGAAGATCTGATCGCGCGTCGCCTGGTGGAAGCCGATATGTACCGCAGCCCGCAGATCAGCATCCAGCTGCTCGAATCTCCTAATCAGATCATCACTGTAACGGGCGAGATCCACGCGGTTGTTCCGGTTCTCGGCAGCCATAAGAGGCTTTTTGATGTTCTAGCTGCAGCCGGCGGCCTTCCTGTAAATGCCAGTCACATCATCACCATCAATCGCCCGGGAAGCGCCGATCCCGTTGTAATCGACCTTGGCCCCGATCCGCTCCACAGCGCGCAGGCTGATATACCTGTCTACGCACGGGATACCATCATCATCGCCCGTGTCGGCGTCGTCTACGTCCTCGGCGCCTTTCGCACGCAGGGAGCAATCCCGCTCATCCAGAACTCCCCCCTCACCCTGATGCAGGTTGCCGCGCTCGGCAACGGCTATGGGTGGGAAGGGCAACTGGACGATGTTCAACTGGTCCGTACTGTTGGCCTCGAGCGGCGCATTGTGCATGTCAACTTCAAGAAGGTTCTCAAAGGCGAGGAGCCCGATCCCGTTCTGCAGACCGACGATATCGTCTTCCTGCCCTCAAACTCCATCCGCGCTGCCATCAAGGTCGGCGGCATCAACACACTCTTCGGCATCCTCTCCACTATCATCTTCTCCATTCGCTAGCCGCATGTCTCTAAACCTCCCCTGTAACCTGCCTGCCAATCCCGGACCCGCCCATGCGCGGCCTCTTGGAGTCTGATGTGACACCCTCGAGAAATCTCCGGCTGGGCTACCTCGTCAGTCACCCCATCCAGTATCAGGCGCCCCTGCTTCGGCGCATCGCGGCCGAGCCTGGGCTCGACCTTCACGTCTTCTTCGGCTCTGACCTGTCCGTCCGCAGCTACCGAGACGAAGGCTTCGGCGCTGATATCGAATGGGACGTTCCGCTGCTCGACGGGTACAGCTCCGAGTTCCTCCCCGCTATCCGTGACAAGCGCTCGATCTCGATTGCCTCTCCGATCAGCCGCGGCATCTACGACCGCCTTCGCGGCCGGCATGGATCCCCCACCATCGACGTGCTCTGGGTTCACGGTTACGCCACGGTCAACGCGCTCCATGGCATGCTCGCCGCTCGGGCTCTGGGCATTCCAGTTCTGTTGCGTGCCGAATCCTGGCTGAAAGATCGAGAGCGCTCCGGCGCAAAGCTCGCAGCCAAGCATGCCTTTTTTCTTGGTCTGCGGCAGATGGTTGATGCCGTGCTTCCCATCGGCACATTGAACTCCGAGTATTGGAGTCAATACCTTGGTGACAACATCCCACAGTTCCTGATGCCGTACGCCGTCGACAACGAGTACTTCCAGGCGCGCAGCCTTGAGGCTGCGGCCGGCCGCGAGGCTCTAGCCCGCGAACTCGCTCTCGAACCCGGCCGGCCCATCGTTCTCTTCGCCTCCAAGCTGCAGACCCGCAAACGCTGCGAGGACCTGGTTGAGGCCTGTCTGCGCCTTGCAACACATCTGTCTCCCGAGCGACAGCCATACCTCTTGATCGTCGGTGATGGTGAGGAGCGTGCGAATCTCGAGCGGAAAGTCCTCAGCGTCGGCGCACAGAATGTCCGCTTCTGCGGCTTCCGCAATCAATCAGAGTTGCCCCGTTTCTTTAATCTCTGCGACGTCTTCGTCCTTCCCTCGCGTCACGAGCCCTGGGGTCTGATCGTCAATGAAGTGATGAACGCCGGTCGGGCTGTCATCGTCTCAGAGGATGTTGGCAGCCAGCCTGACCTCATCACCGATGGTGTTGAAGGCTGCGTCTTTCCGGCCGGTGACGTCGACGCTCTCACCGCCGCCCTCTTGCGCGTTCTTGCCACACCTGGCACCGCCGCGGAGATGGGTGCGCGCGCCCGCGATCGCATCTCTACCTGGAGCTTTGACCAGGACATCCTTGGTCTTCGTGCCGCACTTGAGCATGTCGGCCGCCGCCTTCGCGCCTGATCACCACGGGTCGCGATACGTTCTTTCCCTTCAGCCGCTGGTACCATTCACAGGAATCAGTCTTTCACCATGCGCCTTCTCCACATCATCGGAACTATCAGCCCGGAGGCTGGCGGTCCTACCGAGTCGGTTCGTTCTCTGCTCAACTTCGGCCCTCCCGACTATCGCGGCGAAGTCGTCACACTTGACCCGCCAGACGCGCCTTTCCTCAAGGACCTCAACTTCACGGTCCATCCGCTTGGCCCCGGCAAGGGCGTCTACGCCTACGCCGCCCGGCTGCGCCCTTGGTTGAAGTCCAATGCGCACCGCTTCGACGGAGTGGTCGTAAACGGCCTCTGGCAGTATGTGGGGTTTGCTGCCTGGCGCACCTTTGCCGGCAAGAAGCCGTACGTCGTCTTCACTCATGGCATGCTGGACCCTTACTTCAAGCATCGCTTTCCACTCAAGCATCTAAAAAAGTGGGCCTATTGGCTCTCGGCTGAGTACTGGATTCTTCGCGGTGCCTATCGCGTTCTCTTCACCACGGACGCCGAAGAGCGCCTCGCCCGGGAAAGCTTCTGGCTCCACAGCTGGAAGGGCTTCGTGGTCCCGTATGGCGCCTCGAGTTCTTTGGCTGACCCCGCCGAAGAGATCGAGGCTTTCTACACACATTGCCCGGAGCTTCGCGGCCGTCGCTTCCTTCTCTTCCTCGGCCGCATTCATCGCAAGAAGGGTTGCGATCTGCTCCTCGAGGCCTTCGCCCAAGTCGCCGCGCTCGATCCCTCGCTTGAACTTGTGATGGCCGGCCCGGATCAGCAGCGCTGGTCAGCCGAACTCAAGACGCGTGCCGCCTCTTTCGGTATCGCCGACCGCGTTCACTGGCCGGGCATGCTCAAGGGCGCTGTCAAGTGGGGAGCCTTCCGCGCTTCGGAGGCCTTCGTTCTTCCCTCTCATCAGGAAAACTTCGGCATCGCTGTCGCTGAAGCCATGAGCTGTTGCCGGCCGGTCCTGCTTGCCGATAAAGTCAACATCGCCGAGGAGATTGCGGCGGACGGCGGCGGCTTCATGGAGACTGACACCCTTGAGGGCACGGTCCGCCTTCTCGATCGCTGGATTCATCTCTCCCCTGAGGAGAGATCCCGTATGGGTAAACGCGCGTTTGAAGTCTTTAACAGCCGCTACGACATGCGCAGCAATGCCGCCCGGATCATTCGGCTGTTTGACGATGCGCCCGGTATGCCGCACCGGGCGGAGTCGAAGTCATGAACCCGTCTGCCAGCCCCATCCCGGAGCCGCGACGACCTCACTACAGCGCTGCTGACACCATCGACCCGGCCTCGGCGGCAGACCCCTACAAGCGTCCCGCCTTCTCAAGCGCGGACCGTCTCCGTCGTCTGGGCTGGAATCTCTGCTGGCAAGTGCTCTTCCGTTTTTCGCCCCGGCCCCTGCATGCCTGGCGCAGTGCACTCCTCCGCCTCTTCGGTGCTCATCTGGGCCCGGAGTGCCACATCTATCCCGGAGCGCGAATCTGGGCGCCTTGGAACATCCACGCCGAAGATTCAGTCGCGATCGCCGATGGAGCAGAAATCTACAATCCCGCTCCTATGCGCTTCGGCTCGCACGCCATCGTCTCGCAAGGCGCATACCTCTGCGGCGCTACGCATGACTACGATCACCCTGACTTCCCTCTGCTCGCCTACACCACCGACGTAGGTGCCTACGCCTGGGTCTGTGCACGTGCCGTCGTCTCACCCGGGGTGAACCTTGCGGAGGGCGCTGTGCTTGGCCTGGGCTCCATCGCGACCCGATCGCTCGAACCTTGGGGTGTCTACGCCGGTGTTCCGGCCCGTCGCATCAAGGAGCGCCAGCGGCAGCCCGTTAGCTCGCAAAGTTAGAAATTGATCAGCACAGATCGGCGTGGATCTTTCAAACTCCCTCTGCTCCTAAGCGCGCAGCTTCGCCAGCAGATCTGTCGGGTGTACGGGTTTTGCCAGAATCTCAAACTCATGACCTTGCATACGAGCCTTCTCCAGCAGATCGGCCGTCGCTGCCTGCCCGGAGAACAGCAGGATCTTGCACGCTGGAATCTTGCTGCGTGTGATAATCGCAGCTTCGATTCCCGTCATGCCGGTCATGATAACGTCGCTGATCAGCATATTCGGCTGAAAGGTATCAAGAGCCTCGATGGCCTTCTCCCCACTGAAGACGGCGCGTGCTTCAAACCCGGCTTGGTTCAGGATAATCGCCAGTGTGTTCGCGATCACCTGCTCGTCGTCTGCCACCAGCACGCGAGGCTTTGAGTGATTCGATGTTGACTCTGACATACGTTTCAATGTCCCCGGTGGTAGCTCTGGTGCACTAGACCGGCCGGCTTCCTGCCGGTCCGTTGAAGATCTGCAAACTAGCTAATGATACGCTGAGCGCAGGCCTTCGAAGTCATGGCCTTCTGAAAAACTCCCTGGCCGATTCAGCCGCCCGGAAACCCGAAATCCGTCTCGCCTATGCAGCCATCCATCATCCGTGCACAACGTGTGGAGAAGTACTACGCTCAGCCGAGCGAGAATCGCATCCAGGTCATCTCACCGACCGATCTGTCGATTCCCGCCGGTGAGATCATTGCGCTGCTCGGTCCCTCCGGCTCCGGTAAATCGACCCTCATGCGGATGCTCACCGGCCTCTCCAAGCCCTCGGCCGGCGAGGTCTTCTGGCATGAAAAGCCGATCGCCTCCGCCAACGTGAACGTCTCGATCGTCTTTCAGAGCTTTGCCCTCTTTCCCTGGCTTACCGTGCTTGAAAACGTCGAGGCGCCCTTGCAGGCCCGTGGCATGAACGCCGCGGAGCGCCGCAAGCGCTCGCTCCACATCCTCGACACCGTCGGTCTCGACGGCTTCGAACTTGCCTACCCTAAAGAGCTCTCGGGCGGCATGCGCCAGCGCGTCGGCTTCGCGCGGGCCCTCGTCGTCGAGCCCGAAGTCCTCTTCATGGACGAGCCCTTCTCCGCCCTCGATGTGCTCACCGCCGAGAACCTTCGCTCCGAACTCCTCGAGCTCTGGCAGAAGAAGACCATTCCCACTCAGGCCATCTTTCTGGTAACCCACAACATCGAGGAAGCCGTCCTTCTCGCGGATCGCATCATCGTTCTTGGCCGCAACCCGGGCCACGTCCGCACAGACTTCAAGGTTTCCATCGCTCATCCGCGCGATCGCAAGGCCGCCGCCTTCACCCAGCTGGTCGACTACATCTACAAGGTGCTCACTCAGCCTGACGCCCAGCCGCCGGCTCTGCCCCAGAGTTCCACCGGGAAACGCGTTCGCGATCAGCGCCTGATGCACTACCAGATGCTTCCGCACGCGCGTCCAGGCGGTATCGCCGGTCTGCTTGAACTTCTGCTCGACCACAATGGCAAGGACGATATCTACAAGCTCGCGGATGACCTTGCCTTCGAGGTCGATGACCTTTTACCGATCGTAGACGCCGCCCAGCTTCTTGGCTTTCTCACCGTCACCGAAGGCGATGCCAGCATCACGCCAACTGGTGCCGAGTTCGCAAACTCCGAGATTCTTCGTCAAAAGGAGCTCTTTCGCAACGCCGCTGTCGAACATGTTCTTCTGCTCCGCCAGATCGTCCGCGCCATTGAGGCTAAAAGCGACCGCACCGTCTCGGAGGAGTTCTTCCATGACATGCTCGATGAGCAGTTCTCCGAAGAGGAAACTCTTCGCCAGCTCGAGACAGCCATCAACTGGGGTCGCTACGCCGAGCTCTTTGACTTCGACGCTTCGCGCCGCCGCTTCTTCCAGTCCGAAGAGATCCCGCCCGAGCTGGAGAACTCCGCCGAGATCGACGCATGACCGGAGTCTCCCCCGTCATCCCGACCGAAGCGCAACGTATGGACCGTCGCGGTCTGCGTCCTCTTTGTTGTCATCCCGTAGAGATCTGCTGTTCGACCCCGTGGACCAGCCGAGCACCCTTCGTTCAGAGGTCCGGCTCACCTTCTGCCTCTGTGCTCCGTGTCCCGGCTGAGAGCCACAGCTCATATGCGAGCCACTGCTTCCGATGATTGACCTCCGTAACAGCTTCGCCACCATGCGCCCCGGCGAAACCCTCGCCCGCTCGCAGGCGCTTCGGCGCACGTGGCCGTTTGTGCTCGATCTCGTCGTTGCCGTGATCGGCTTGGCCTTCTTCTACGGCATCGTTCGTATCGGGCATTACTGGTTCGGCCATCCCGTCCCGGCGATTGAGATCTCGCTCAGCCCGCGCGCGCTCCCGCTCTACGCCTTCTACTCCGTCGTCCGCATCTCGCTCGCCTACTTCCTGTCTCTGGCGTTCGCCATCGGCTACGGCTACCTTGCCGCCTACAACAAGCGCCTGGAAGCGCTTATGCTGGCCGCACTCGACATCCTGCAATCCATTCCGGTGCTCAGCTTCCTCCCCGGCGTCATGCTGGCCATGGTGGCACTCTTCCCGACGCGCCAGATCGGTGTTGAACTCGGCGCCATCCTGCTCATCTTCACAGGCGCCGTCTGGAACATGGCGTTCTCCTTCTACTCCTCGCTTCGCAGCATCCCCAAAGAGCTCCGCGAAGCCACCGAGATCTACAGCTTCTCCCGCGTGCAGCGGCTGCTCCAGCTCGAGCTTCCCTACGCCGCCATCGGCTTGATCTGGAACTCCATCATGTCCGTCGCCGGCGCCTGGTTCTTCCTGATGGCCTGCGAGATGTTCGTCCTCGGTCCGCGTGACTTCCGTCTTCCTGGTCTCGGCTCTTACCTGCAGACCGCCGCCTCCGTCGGCAACGGCCATGCCATCCTCTGGGCCCTGACCACGATGGTCATGATCATCGTCCTCACCGATCAGCTCATCTGGCGTCCTGTCATCGCCTGGAGCGATCGTTTCAAGTTCGAACAGGTCGAGGGCAAAGCCCGCGTTCGCTCGCCGCTTCTCCACTTGGTGCAGAACTCCCGCATGATGAAGCATCTCGGCGGCGGTGTTGCCGCTCGGCTTGAAGAGCGTCATTACCACGCTGTCGCGCTCCGCCGTGAAACCAGATTGAGCGGTGCCGGCATCGTTCGCACTAGCACCAGCCATCCGGCGTCCTTCATCCTGCGCATCTCGCTTGGTCTGCTTCTGCTCATCGGCGTTCTCACTCTCGCCGGCCACGCCCTCACCCTGCTGCGCCACGTTCGCCCTGACCAGCTACTCAACATCCTCAAGGGCGCCGCCGCTACCTTCCTCCGCGTCAACGTCGCTCTTCTTCTCGCCTCTGCCTGGACCATCCCCGTGGGCGTCGCGATCGGCTTCCAGCCCAGGCTCGCCCGTATCGCCCAGCCCCTCGCGCAGATCGCCGCCTCCGTCCCTGCTACAGCGCTCTTCCCCGTCCTCTTGCTGGCCCTCATTCGTTATGGCGGCGGCATGGGCATTGGTTCCATCGCCCTCATGCTCCTCGGCACCCAGTGGTACATCCTCTTCAACGTCATCGCCGGCGCGATGGCCATCCCCAACGACCTGAAAGAAGTCGCCACCCTCTTCCACTTCACCCGCTGGCAGCGCTGGCGCACCGTCATCCTCCCGGGCATCTTTCCGTTTCTGATCACCGGCCTCGTCACCGCCTCCGGTGGCGCCTGGAACGCCTCCATCATCGCCGAGTACTTCCCGCTCAAGAACCAGATCCTCCAAACCACCGGCCTCGGCAACCAGATCTCCGTCGCCACCGCCGCCGGCGAGTTCCAGATCCTGCTCCTCGCCACCATCGTCATGGCCCTGATGGTCGTCACCATCAATCGCCTGGTCTGGCGCCCCCTCTTCCGCCTCGCCGAAACCCGCTACCGTCTCTAGCGGAACACCCCTGCCTCCTCTAAGACCCGTTTTGGAGCCGTCATCCCGACCGGAGCTCATCGAACTGGAGAAACCCTCATCTGCCGAACTCAAGCGGCCGCAAGTCGATTACCCTAGGGTTCCTCATCCAAATCCCCTCCACATTCCGCTTGACACTCTTCCCCCACAGAATGAAATGGCACCAGACGCAAAAGCGCCTCGGAATAGCGTCAACTATTCCGAGGCGGGTTGTTAGAGCTTCATCGGAAGAATCACGGCGATCAGCGCCATTGCAACTAGCACCAGAAGTACAGCTCCGGGTACCGTCACAGTGCTCTGAGCCTTAACCGATCCAAATCGCTTCAAAGCAACCACCTCCTTTCGTTGTGAAACACGCCCCGCGGCCTCTAACCCCGGGGCGATATGTTTTCGCGCTAGGGCGAAAACGTCTTCATCACACCGCAGGTACCCGTGCGCTGACGCTCGAAAGGTGGCAGATCAAGTACCCGCCCCGACGTCCCTTACTCCTCTCCCACAAAAGCAACATCTCAAGCAGCACTCCACCTAGATCCGCTCACCACCCTTCCGCCCCGCAAATGCAAACACCGCCGCCAGCAGCGGCGGCGCAATCAGTACGCCCCATGGCGGAATCAGCACCCCCAGCACGATCGGTCCCAGCAGCGCTGCCCACCACGGCACCAGTGTCGACCGATGCAGTACATAGGGCCCGATCACCAGACCCTCCAGCACCACAATGATTGCGTACAGCCCCAGCACATACCCCAGCCGGTACCAGTCCTCACCCCCCGAGTTCGTCACCGCT
Organism: Acidobacteriaceae bacterium; assembly: GCA_903642235.1. Classification (GTDB taxonomy): domain Bacteria; phylum Acidobacteriota; class Terriglobia; order Terriglobales; family Acidobacteriaceae; genus Edaphobacter. The sequence continues at coordinate 331,820 of CAHJWL010000003.1, forward strand.
ACGCTCAGGACCGGCCCGATAAGCGCAATCATCCCCCCAAAACTCGGAATAAACTGGCATAACGCTCCCAGCAGCGCCCATAGCGGCGCCAGCGGCACATGCAGCAACTCCAGGCCGACCAGCCATAGCACCCCCACCAGCAGCGCATCAAGCGTGGTCGCGCGCCACCACCCCAGCAGTGCCCCGCCCGTAGTTGAGAGCACCGACGGCCTGCCTTCCGGCTCTACGCCCGCCCGTTGGCGCTCGATCTTCCCGTCCCGCTCCGCCATCGCTCTCCTCCGCAACTCCTCGCCAACTCTACATCGCTCCCAGACCCGCCACATTCCTCCCCTCGCCTCTTCCCTATCCTGAGCCTCACTCCCTGCTACCCTTCTCCTATGAAGTTCGGCGTCCTCGTCTTTCCCGGCTCCAACTGCGACCATGACACCCACAACGTCCTCGCTCGCGAGCTCAGCGCTCCCGTCACCTATCTCTGGCACGCATCCAACGACCTCGAAGGCTGCGATGCCATCCTTGTGCCCGGCGGCTTTGCCTATGGTGACTACCTTCGTACCGGCGCCATCGCGCGCTTCGCCCCCATCATGCAGTCCGTTGCAAAGTTCGCCGCCTCAGGCGGACTCGTCCTGGGTATCTGCAACGGCTTCCAGATCCTCTGTGAGTCCGGCCTCCTTCCCGGTGCTCTCATGCGCAATCGTGGACAGCGCTATATCTGCAAGCAGGTCCACCTCCGCACCGAATGCGCCGATTCGCCCTTCACCCACACCACGCCGCGCGGAACCGTCCTCCAGATGCCCATCGGCCACATGGAAGGCAACTACTTCTGTGATGACGCCACCCTCATAGCACTGCACCATCAGGACCGCATCGCCTTTCGCTATTCAACCGCCGCCGGCGACGTCACCCCCGCCGCCAACCCGAATGGCTCTCTCGAGAACATCGCCGGCATACTCTCTGAAGGCCGTAATGTCCTCGGCTTGATGCCTCACCCTGACCGCTCCAGTGAATCGCTGCTTGGCTCCAGCGACGGTCTACGCCTGTTCCAGTCCCTCGCCGAGTCCCTCGCGACTGCCTGATCCGTAAACGATGACCGCCCGCGCGCTGCGTCGTGGCAAACAGCAACTACCCGGCACCGAGCGTCCACCCCAACCACACCAGCAACCCAAATAGTCCCAGAGCATCGAGCACCATGGCAGCGCCTGCGCCAAGAGTGAAGCAGACAGCAGATCGCAGCCGGTAGGCCGCACGCAGAGTGAATGCAAGGAGCAACGGTGCCGTCAGCTGAAGAGCGACAAACACCAGACCCCAAAGCACAGCATGGGTGTGGAGCTCTCGCACGCTGTCCTGTTCCCGTCCTAAACTGGGCCAGCGAAGCTGAACGAAGGCAGCCTCATTGGCTCGCATCGCCAGGGCCAGGACCGGAACCGAGACACTCCAGACAAGCAGGCTCACCACAATGCCTGCACGCCCAAGTCGCCTGGCCTGAGCATCCATAGTCAGACCGAGCCAGGGGCAACCCTAGCGCGACACACCTTCAAGCGGCGAACTTGCAGAAGCATAGAGCCGTCGCGGCATGCGGCCTGCCAGGAAAGCCTGTCGGCCCGCGAGCACACCATGCTGCATCGCCTCTGCCATCAGGATCGGATCGGTAGCTCCCGCAATTGCAGTGTTCAGCAGCACCGCGTCAAAGCCCATCTCCATCGCCAACGCCGCGTCCGACGCAGTTCCCAGACCGGCATCAACGATCAGCGGCACCTCCGTAATCAGTTCCCGGAGCATGCGGAGCGTATGCCCATTCGCTACGCCCACACCCGTTCCAATCGGCGCGCCGAGAGGCATCACAGCCGCCGCCCCCACGTCGATAAGTCGCCGCGCAAACACAATATCGTCAGAGGTATACGGCAGAACCGTAAACCCTTCCTTAACCAGAGTCTCTGTGGCTTCAAGCGTCGCTTGCACATCAGGGTAAAGCGTTGCCTGATCGCCAATGACCTCAACCTTTACCCAATCGGAGAGTCCTACCTCGCGGCCGAGACGCGCTGCCCGAATCGCCTCTTCAGCTGTGTAGCACCCGGCTGTATTTGGAAGCAGGAAGTAACGTCGGGGATCAATGAAGTCAAGGAGAGATTCACTCGATCGATCCAGATTCACCCGGCGGACCGCAACCGTCACAATCTCTGCACCAGAAGCTTCGATAGCGGCCTGAGTCTCTGCGCCATCCTTGTACTTTCCCGTGCCTACAATAAGTCTTGACTGGAAGGCGCGGCCTGCAATCACCAAAGGAGTCATACGTGTCCCATCGGCATTCATGCCGGAACGCAAACGGCCCGCACTCATAAATGAGCTGCGAGCCGTCTGGCGGTGAACTGTTGAGATTGACCTGAGGGCACCCGTCTTCGGATGGGCCTCGGTGGAGAAACAACTGCTGATGAAAACCACCAGGTCTAGAGCGAAGTGCCCTAAGCCTCAGTCACCTCACGTACGTTGATGCAACTATTACAGTCTGATTTCATAGGCTGGATCATCCTCCTTTCCCGTGTAAGAACAACATAAAGCCTGGGGTGGCCCGAGTGCAAGTGGACTCCTGGTGCTCTTTTGATCTGACAAAATCAAGGGCCAACTCCTCTCCTAGGGACACCGCGCGCCGGGCTGAATTTAACCCTTTCCAAACAGCTTCGCCGCGTAAACTTTCCTGATGCGCTTCGGCATCACTTTTCTGGTCACCGCACTGCTGTCTCCGTGCGCCCTGGCGCAGGCGGATAAGACGAACCTGTCGCCAGTCAAAGACGCTCCAGCTGTCACCTCCACTGCTCCCACCCTGTTTCCTCACTCGGACACCGCGCGGTATCTCGTCTCCGGCCAGGCCAACATCATCTTCCAGGCTCATGCCCCCTTCCACTCGCCATACGACGGCCTCAACTCTCTTCAGGGCCGCGGGGAGTACAAGACCTCTCTGCTCGGAACGCTGTATCTCGGCTACCAGCTTCGGCGATCGCCCGCCTCCGCAACCGACGTCATCCTGGACGTCGAATCATCGGGCGGCCGCGGCATCAGTCAGGCTCTTGGCCTCGCCGGCTTTACCAACCTCGACGTGGTTCGCAACCCAAACCTCGGCTCCAAACCCTACATTGCCCGCATTCAGCTCCACCAGACACTCGGCCTCTCCAGCCGAACGGTGGAGGTCGACCGGACACAGTTCTCGCTTGCGACGCAGGCCCCGGAGCGCCGGCTGGAGTTCCACATCGGCCGTATGAGTCTGCCGGACTACCTGGACCAGAACTTCAGCGGCTCGGACAGCCATCTGCAATTCATGAACTGGACCGTCGACAACAACGGCGCATGGGACTACGCCGCTGACACCCGCGGCTACACCTATGCTGCGGTCGCCGAATACGATGATCGGCTCTTCTCCGCGCGCTATGCCCTTGCCCTCATGCCAAAGGTGGCCAATGGACCCGACCTGGACTGGGCGCTCCGCCGCGCAAACGGCCAGAATGCCGAGGTGGAACTGCACCACGGCCTTCTCGGCTCGCTGCTTCCAGCAGAACGCAGCGGAAAACTACGCCTTCTTGGCTACGCGAACCATGCCCACATGGGCCTCTATCGCGATGCGGTCAATGCCGCACTGGCCAGTCCCGGAACAGTCCCGAACATCCTCGATCATGAGCGCTTCAGCTCCGTCAAATACGGTCTGGCTGCCAACTTCGAGCAGGAGTACCTCGCCGACTCCCGCATCTTCGGTCGCTTCGGCTGGAACGAGGGCCAGCACGAGTCATGGGCATACACCGAGGTCGATCAAACCTACGAGCTTGGCGCCGACCTCGGTGGCACACACTGGTCACGGCCCTACGACAAGCTCGGCCTCGCCTTTGTCTCAAACGCGATCAAGCGCGATCACCAGAACTATCTCCGTCTTGGCGGTCACGGCTTCCTGCTCGGCGATGGGCGCCTGAACTACACCCGCGAAGACATCCTCGAGGCCTACTACACGCTCCACGCCTGGCACGGGATCTACTATGCCCTCGATGCTCAATTCGTCGAGCATCCCGGCTATAACCAGGATCGCGGCCCTGTGCTGGTCGAGGGCGTTCGCATGCACGTCGACTTCTAAGCTGTCTTCCGTCGTCGACCGCACTCGCGTAAAGAAAGCCGGCCTGTGCAGCCTTCAGAAGAGCGAATCGCCTGATGTCCCGACCGAAGCGAGAGGCTACAGGCCGTAACGATCATCTTTCGCGCAGGACCCCCGCCCCTATACTCAAGGAAGACCGATGCCGCTCTTCGATCTCGCCGCCTTCGTCCTGGGCCTCCTCTTCGGCAGTTTTCTGAACGTCTGCATCGCGCGCCTGCCGCAGCACGAGAGCGTCGTCACGCCTCGCTCGCGCTGCCCGGTCTGCCGGCATCCGCTCCGCTGGTACGACAACATTCCCGTCCTGAGCTGGCTGCTCCTGCGTGGGCGCTGCCGTGACTGCCGAACCCGCATCTCCCTGCAATACCCCCTCACTGAACTGGGGTTTGCACTCTGGTTCGTTCTCACCGCGCATCGCCTGGCTCCGCTTCTCCACGCATCGGGCTCCGTCCCCTTACCGGTTGACACGATCCTCGCCGCTGCGGTGCGAAGCGTCGCCTTCGCCGTCTTGGGCTTTCTGCTCCTCGGCCTGCTCGTCATGGACTGGCAGACACAGCAGCTTCCGGATAGCTTCACCTTCGGCGGCATAGCGGCTGCCTTCTTCCTGATCTGCTGCCAGGCGATTCTGCTGGGTCCGACCGACGAGCAGATCCGCCTCAGCAACCATCACATTCATCTGTCGAGCCCGGGCAACGTCGTCGAACATGGCAATCTCTTTCTCACCGGGCCGGAAGCTCTGATCGGTGGCAGACTCGTCGCCGCAACGGCTGCCTTTCTGCTCCTTGTAGGAGTTCGATCTCTGTACAAGCTGGTTCGTGGCCGGCAGGGCATGGGTCTGGGCGATGCGAAGCTGCTCGCACTCATCGCCGCTTTCCTTGGTTTTTCGCCGGCGCTGCTGGCCCTCTTTGTCGGGGTAGTCGCAGGTGCTGTCTACGCTGTGGTATTGCTGGCGAGCCATCGCGCAGACGGCCACAGCCGCATCCCGCTCGGCAGTTTTCTTGCCGCCGGCGGTCTGCTGGCAGCCCTCTATGGCCAGGAGATCCTGGAGTGGTACCGACGACTGCTGTAATTCCGCACTCTGAATCCCGCCGAATGCAAGCCTGGTCCCTCCTTTTCTTGACACCCGCCAAAGCCAAACCTAATCTCAACATAGCGATGCAAAGCTACCCCTACATCTGGAACTATCTCCCGCTGGTGCTGCAGATCTTGGTAGCCCTTGGCATGGCTGTCGGCATGGTCGGCGGCTCGTTCTTCATCGGCAAACATAAGAACTCGCGCACCAAGTCAGGCGTCTACGAGTGCGGCATGGACGCCATCGGTGACGCGCGCGGACGCTTCTCGGTCCGCTTCTACATGGTGGCCATGCTCTTCATCCTCTTCGACGTGGAAGCCGTTTTCATGCTTCCCTGGGCCGTCATCTTTCGCCAGCTTCCCGCAATCACCGGCTCGCGCATGTTTGGCTTCTGGGAGATGTTCGTCTACCTCGGTTTCGTCGCCGTTGGCCTCTTTTATGTTTGGAAGAAGGGCGTTCTCGATTGGGCCAACGACAAGGGAGACCTCTAGCCATGTACGATCCCACCTCAGCCGTTGCCGGAGTGCAGGCTGTTCTCGAAGCGCAGCCCGACCATCGCGCCCTGCAGGCGCTCGCCTCCCTGGCAGGGGACGCGAAGTTTGATCGGAACGAGCTCACACTCACCGTTCCGCGGGAACGTCTGCGCGAGGCTGGCGAGGCTGTCAAGCAGGCCGGCTACAACTTTCTCGAAGACGTCACCGCCGTCGACTGGTACCCCTCCGAGCCGCGTTTTCAGATCACCTACCACATCCTGTCGCACTCGCTCAAGCAGCGGGTTCGCCTCGCGGTCCGGCTTGATGGCGACCATGCCTCGGTCGACTCCATCACACCCGTCTGGCCGTCCGCCAACTTCTATGAACGCGAGGTCTTCGATCTCTTCGGCGTTCACTTCAACGGCCATCCCCGCCTCACCCGCATCATGATGCCCACCGACTGGGAGGGGCATCCGCTCCGCAAGGATTACCCCGTGGAGGGGTATCGCTAATGCATCTCTCCTGAAGGCGTACCCCGGGCCACATTCGTCGAAGTCATCGTCTTTCAAGGACAATGGTCTCCACTGCAATCGAACAACGCACAGCATCAGGAGAAACGCCTCATGGCCCCTATCGCTGCAGAAGACATGATCACCCCCGGCGTTGAAGACGTCATCGAGAGCGCCGGCCGCGGCCACGAAGGTCAGGACGCCGTCTCCGACCAGACCATGATCATCAACATGGGCCCGCAGCATCCCTCCACACACGGCGTTCTACGCGTCGTGCTCGAGGTCGATGGTGAGGTTGTCGTCTCGCTTGCGCCCGACATCGGCTACCTGCATACCGGTATCGAGAAGACCTGCGAGGCCAAGTTCTACCAGCAGGTCGTTCCGCTGACCGATCGCATCGACTATCTCTCGCCGATGTCGAACAACCTCTGCTACTGCCTGGCCGTCGAGAAGCTCCTCGGCCTCGAGATCCCTGAGCGCGCCCAGTACCTCCGCGTTCTGCTCAACGAACTCACCCGCATCTCGTCCCACCTGGTCTGGCTCGGCACGCACGCGATGGATATCGGCGCGCTGACCATCTTTCTCTACTGCTGGCGCGAGCGCGAAGGCGTCTCCCGTATCTACGAGAACGTCTCCGGCCAGCGCATGATGAGCTCCTACTTCCGCATCGGCGGCCTCTCGGTCGAGCCCCCGCTCGACTTCTACAAGCAGGTCCAGGACTTCCTCGACATCATGCCCGGGCGCATCGATCAGTACGAAAACCTGCTCACCGGCAACCCCATCTGGATGGGCCGCCTCAAGGGCGTCGGCCACCTCTCCGCCGCCGACGCCATCGCCCTCGGTGTCACCGGCCCCCCGCTTCGCGCCTCCGGCGTCGACTGGGATCTGCGCCGGGACATGCCCTACTCCGGCTACGAAAAGTTCGACTTCAAGGTCCCCGTCTCGGACGTCGGCGACGTCTGGGCTCGCTATGTCGTCCGCATGCAGGAGCTGCGCGAGTCCGTTAAGATCTGCCAGCAGGCGCTCGACGGCATGCCCGCCGGTCGCGTCGTCGCCGACGCCCCCAAGATCGTCCTCCCTGACCGCGAACAGATGAAGACCCAGATGGAGTCGATGATCCATCACTTCAAGATCGTCACCGAAGGTTTCGCCGTTCCCGCCGGTGAAGTCTTCCAGGCGATTGAAAGCCCGCGCGGCGAGATGGGCTACTACGTCGTCTCGGACGGCACCGCCAAGCCCTACCGCGTCCACATGCGTAACCCCTCCTTCGCCACCCTCCAGGCCCTCGAGACCATGTGCAAAGGCCGCCAGCTCGCCGATGTCGTCGCCGTCATCGGCTCGATCGACATCGTTCTCGGAGAGATCGATCGCTAGCATGACCGTAGGGGACCCTTCAAGGAAGCCCATGGATTCCAAGCTCCACATCGAGCTCTGGACCTCCTGGGCCTCCCTACTCCGCGCCTACACGGGTGCCCACGGACTCTCCAGCCCGCATCACGCCGTCGTTGAAGTCGGCCCCGACGAGATCCTCCTCCGCGTCGACACCCGCTGGTTGCGCTTCACGCACAATGCCGTCACGGATTCTGATGGGCACATGAAAACCTTTTCACTGGAAGAGGATGGAACAGCTAAACTGGACGGCATACGAGACGAGATGGACATGGCCGCCGAACAAATCGCGCGGGAGATGATGGCGTCCTAGGAGTCCTAGGAAAGGGGGGCAAGAAGAATGAACAATACGCAGCTCTATCTCAGCATCGGTGTACCCACTCTCACGGTAATCCTGGCGTGGCTCTCAAATCGATCCGACATCAACAGATTGAATGACAAGGTGGATCGTTTGTCCGAAAGCCTGCGATCCGAAATGACTGCGATCCGCAACGATCATCACAAGGACAACATGGTCTTGATGGGCTACATGGTTCCCTTGCACGAGCGTATGGCGAAGCTCGAGCCGCATAGCTGATGTAGGCAAGTCGCACCAAAGCCGGAAGCCACAAGGAAACGCACGAATGAGCACTGTCGCAACAACAATTTTTTCTCCCGAGCTGGCCGCCCGCTTCGACCACCTCGTCACCATCTATCCACTGAAGCGCTCCGCTCTCATCCCCATGCTGCTCTACGCGCAGGATGAGATCGGCTACGTCTCGGACGCTGTCGTCCACGAACTCGCCGCGCGCCTCGACCTCTTCGACCTCGACGTTCGCAACGTGCTCAGCTATTACTCCATGCTGCGCACCGCCCCGGCCGGTAAATACAATGTGCAGGTTTGCACCAACATCTCCTGCATGCTGCGCGGCGGCTACGAGATCCTCGACCACTGCAAGGCCACCCTCGGCATCAGCCACAAGGGTGTCACACGCGATGGCCTTTTCTCGCTCGAAGAGGTCGAATGCATCGGTGCCTGCTGTTGGGCGCCCGCCATGCAGGTCAACTACGACTTCCACGACGATCTCACCCCCGTCAAAGTCGACCAGATCCTCGACGAGTACCGCCGCGGACAGGGAAAGGACGTGAAGTAAATGCCAACACTTGTCTCGCATCCCGAAGAGGTTAAGGTCATCTCCCGCCGCTTCGGCCAGGGCGCAGCCGAGATCGACCGCTACGTCGAACTCGACGGCTACAAGGCCGTCCAGCAGGCCATCGCACAGGGTCCCGAATGGATCATCAACACCATGAAAGCCTCCGGCCTGCGCGGTCGCGGTGGCGCCGGCTTCCCTACCGGCATGAAGTGGTCCTTCGTCCCCAAGCAATCTGAAAAACCGAAGTACGTCCTCGTCAACGGTGATGAGTCCGAGCCCGGCACTTGCAAGGATCACGTCATCTTCCTGCACGACCCGCATGCCGTCATCGAGGGCACCATGATCGCCGGCCTCGCGATCGGCTCAAAGGTCGGCTTCATCTACCTGCGCGGCGAATACCGCTACCTGCTCAAGATCGTCGAAAAGGCAGTCGCCGACGCCTACGCCAAGGGCTATCTCGGCAAGAACATCTTCGGCCATGAAGGCGTCGACTTCGACATCGTCACCCAGACCGGTGCCGGTGCCTACGAGGTCGGCGAAGAGTCCGCCCTCATGGAGTCGCTCGAAGGCAAGCGCGGCATCCCGCGTATCAAACCGCCCTTTCCCGCCGTCGTCGGCCTGTACGGCGGCCCCACCGTCATCAACAACGCCGAAACCATCGCGGCCGCGCCGCACATCCTTCTCATGGGCGGCGAGGCCTATGCCAAGCTCGGCTCGGAACGCAACGGCGGCACCCGCCTCTTCGGCATCTCCGGCCATGTCGAGCGCCCAGGCATCTACGAACTCCCGATGGGCTACTCGCTCCGCAAGGCAATCTACGAGGTCGCCGGTGGCATCAAGGGCGGCAAAACCCTTAAGGCCGTCGTCCCCGGAGGCTCCTCCTGCCCTGTCCTTACCGCGGACGAGATCGACGTCGGTCTCGACTTCGATCAGATGGGCAAGGCCGGCACCATGCTCGGCTCAGGCGGCATCGTCGTGCTTGACGAGACTGTCTCCATCGTCGAGTTCGCCCTCCGCACCATCAAGTTCTACCAGCACGAGAGCTGCGGTTGGTGTGTCCCCTGCCGCGAAGGCACGGACTGGATCAAGAAGACCCTGCAGCGCGTCTACGACGGCGGAGGCTCGCGCAAGGATGTCGACAACGTCCAGTACCTCGCCGAAAACATGATGGGCCGGACGTTCTGTCCACTGGGCGACGCCGCCGCCATGCCCACCATCGCCTTCGTCAAGAAGTTCCGCAAAGAGTTCGAAGACTACATCGAGGGCCGCCGCGCCGGCACCCCCCTCATCACCGAGCAGGAGCTCATCGGAGCGCATTGAGGCCGCAGGAGATCATTCGCATGCTGGTCGACGATGGCTGGTTTGAAACAAAGCGTGCCGGAAGTCATATCCACTTCAGGCACGCCACAAAGATGGGTCTGGTGCTGGTTCCCTTCCACTCCGGTAAAGATCTCGGAAAGCTCGCTTACACTATCCTCAAACAGGCTGGTCTGCGATGAACCGTCGCTACATGGTTGTGTATGAACGAGTAGCCCCGGACAATTGGGGCGGGTGGGCACCCGATATCGGCGGCGCTGTGGGTGCCGGGGACAGTCTCGACCTGGCTCGCAGCAGCCTGCGCGAAGGCATCACAATCCAGCTCAACGATCTGGCGGAGCGCGGCATTGAAGCTCCGCCAGCAACAGCAACAAGTGTCGACTTCTCCGAATTTGATCCGAACCCGTCAGAGAGTCATTACGAGATAGAGTGGCTTCTGGTTGAAGTCCCACAACCCGCTTCTGACACCCGTCACTCTGCCCAGCACGCCGCGTAAGGAACCCCATGCCAGACGTTAACTTCATCGTAGACGGCAAGCAGCTCACCGCCCCTGCCGGCACCCTCCTCATCGACGCCTGCAAAGCCTCCGGCATCGAGATCCCGGCCTTCTGCTACTATCCCGGCCTCTCGCTCCAGGCCGCCTGCCGCATGTGCGTCGTCCGCATCGAGAAACTGCCCAAGCTCCAGACCGCCTGCACCACTCCGGTCGCTGAAGGCATGGTCATCCAGACCGAGACGCCCGAGATCGCGCAGGCGCGCAAAGCCACCCTGCAGCTCCTGCTCGGCAACCATCCGCTCGACTGCCCCGTCTGCGACGCCGGAGGCCAGTGCGAGCTGCAGGACATGACCTTTAAGTACGGCGCCGCCGAGAGCTTCTACGCCGAGCCTAAGAACCATCGTGAAGAGCAGAAGTGGTCCCCGGTCGTCTACTTCGATCGTCCCCGCTGCATCCTTTGCTACCGCTGCATCCGCATGTGCGGCGAAGGCATGGACGTCTTCGCGCTCGGCATCCAGAACCGCGGCGCGTCCTCCATCATCGCACCCAACATTCCCGCATCCGAGTCGCCCGACGCGCTCGCCCATGTCGACTGCGAGCAGTGCGGCATGTGCATCGATGCCTGCCCCGTCGGCGCCCTCACCTCCGGCACCTACCGCTATAAGACCAGACCGTGGGAGATGAACCACGTGGCCACCGTCTGCACGCACTGCGGCGACGGCTGCAAGACCACCCTCGGCGTCCGCGCCACCACCGACGGGACCGAGATCATGCGCGGCGACAACCGCGACAAGAGCGGCATCAACGGCGACTTCCTCTGTAACAAAGGCCGTTATGCTTTCGACTTCGCCAACAGCGAAGACCGCCTCACCAAGCCGCTCGTCCGCCAGCCCGACGGCGTCCTCAAGCCCGTCAGCTGGGAGGTCGCACTCGACCACGTCGGCAAGAAACTCCGCGAGCTGCGCGACACCCGCGGCGGCAGGTCCATCGGCGTCATCGGCGGCAATCGCCTCACCAACGAAGAGGCCTACCTGCTGCAGAAGTTCGCCCGCACCGTCCTCGGCACCAACAACATCGATCACCACCGCACCGCCGATTACGTCACCTTCGCCCGCGCGCTTGCCGGCAAGGGCGCCCGTGCAGCCTCGCAGCGCGATAACCAGACAGCTCCTGCCATCCTTCTGATCGGCGGCGATCCCTCAAACCAGAACCCCCTTACCGCCTGGAATCTGCGCACGGACGTCCGCATCAACCGCGCCCGGCTCTACGTCGCCAACTCCGGCGAGATCAAGCTCCGTCGGCAGGCCAAGGCCTTCGTGCAGCTCGCGCCCTTCGGCTACGATGCCTTCGCCAGCTATCTCGCCGGTGACGACGCTGCTGCAACCGGCGCTCTTGAAGGTGGCGACGCAACTAAGCTCACCAGCTTCCGCGACGCGCTCCGTGCCGAGCAGTCGCTCGTGATCCTGATCGGCTCCGAACTGCGCGGCCGCGCACTTGAGACCCTGATTGAGTTCGGCCTCACTCTGCCCAATACAAAATTTGCCCTGCTCTCGGACTACGTCAATAGCCGCGGCGCCGCCGACATGGGCCTGCTCCCTGACATGCTTCCCGGTTATGTCCCCGTCTCCGCACCCGGTACCTTCTCCGAATACAACGCACCCTCCGCCGGAGCTGATCTCAAAGCTCCCGGCTTCGATCTGCTCGAGACCTTCGACGCCGCCGCACGCGGTGAACTCTCTGCCCTCTTCGTCGTCGGCGCCAACCCCGTGGCACGCTACGGCGTCGATCCGGCATCGCTCAAGAACACCTTTGTCGTCGTGCAGGAGATGTTTCTTACCGAAACCGCCGCCCTCGCCGACGTTATCCTTCCCGCGTCCAATCTCTACGAGAAGTCCGGCTCCGTCACGAACAGCTACGGCGACCTGCAGCAGGTCAACAAGGCCGGAGACCGCGCCGGCGTCCGCTCGGATTTCGAGATGATCGTCCGCATCGCCGATAAGATGGGTGCCCACATCCCGTCCCTCATCCCCTTCGGCAAGGGCCTCCGCGCCGATATGGGCCAGACCCGCGGTGCGCAGTCCGGCGAGGCCGATCGCCACGCCGTCTGGCTCACCGCCAACAACCTCGAGCCGCGCGTCAGCCCCTTCGATCCCTCCGCCATCCTCGACGAGATCCAGCGCCTCGTCCCCGGCTATGATCTGCTTCGGTTACAGTTGATCAGCGGCAACGACCAGCACCTCTCGCCACCGGCCGACCTCGTCCAGATCCAGACCGCCGCACCTCGTCGCGACCTCGTCCTTCCGGCCAACGACACCCTCTTCACTTCCGGAACCCTTGGCCGCTACTCGCCCATGCTCAACGATCTGCAAGCTTTCGAAAGCCGCCGCTCCGAGCAACTCAACCAGACCGCCGCCGACTAAGCCACAGGTCAGAGAGGTTCATCAGCTCAACTTCAGCTATCGGAGGGATCGTTCCGAAGGAAGCGGAAGAACCCGCGGAGTTCCTCCAGTCGCGGTCCATCGCATTCGGGCCATAACCCGCTTCGATCGTAGTACCTCGCTTTCTTCTCAGTCCCTGGCGCGTTCCGAGGCGCATCGTGCTCCTCTCATGGACCGACTCAGTTATCCTAGCCAGGCCGTCAGAACCCAAGCCGACACGCGACATAGAGGAGCTTAACACCCCGAATGCCCCACCTCAGCCCCTTTCTCACCTTCCTCCTGCTTAGCATTCTGAAGATCCTCGTCGTCTTCGTGCTCACACTGACCGCCGTCGCCTACACCGTCCTCCTCGAGCGCAAGGTCCTCGGCCGCATGCAGAACCGTTGGGGTCCCTCGCGCGTCGGACCCTTCGGCCTGCTGCAGCCGCTCGCCGACGGCATAAAGCTCTTCCTCAAGGAAGATCTGCTGCCGATCGCTGCTGAAAGACCGCTCTTTATCGCCGCTCCCATGATTGCGCTGGTCTGCGCCCTCGTCTCGATCTCGGTCGTCCCCTTCGGCGCCCCCTATCGCATCGCCGGCGTCGACATGTTCGACATCTCCGACATCAACATCGGTCTGCTCGTCATTCTCGGCATCACGTCGATCGGCGTCTACGGCATCGCGCTCTCCGGCTGGAGCTCGAACAATAAATTCGCTCTGCTCGGCAGCCTGCGCGCCACCTCGCAGATGATCTCCTACGAACTAGCCCTCGGTCTCTCGCTCGTCGGCGTCGTCCTTCGTGCCGGTTCACTGCGCCTGCGTGACATCGTCGGCTCGCAGTCCGCGCACGGCCTGCTCTCCTGGAACGTCTTCGGCGGCTTCCAGACCATCGCCTTCGTCATTTACCTGCTCGCCGCCTACGCCGAGACCAACCGCGCCCCGTTCGACCTCCCCGAAGCCGAGTCCGAACTCGTCGCCGGCTACCACACCGAGTACTCCTCCATGAAGTTCGCCATGTTCTTCATGGCCGAGTACGCCAACATGATCACCGTGTCCTGCGTGGCGACGCTGCTCTTCTTCGGTGGCGCAACCAGCGCCTTTGGCCATACCTTCGACGGCTTCCTGAACAACGCCTTCTTTAACGCCGTCCTGCCCATCGTCTGGTTCGTCGCGAAGATCCTGTTCTTCCTGCTCCTATTCATCTGGGTCCGCGCCACCGTCCCGCGCTTCCGCTACGACCAGCTCATGGGCTTTGGCTGGAAGTTCCTTCTGCCGGTCGCGATGGCCAACATCCTCGTCACAGCCCTTGCCTACTCTCTGACCAGCAAGGTCTGACCTGATCTCCGAATCAGCTCCATCGGGAGAGCCCTATCGCGGCTCATCGAGCGTGGCAAAGGTCTCCGCAACATCCAGGTAGATCGGCGAGTCCGGCAACTGCAGCCGATTCCCGGCGGCTGGCTTCATGCCAAAACGTGTATAGGTCGAGGCCGATCGATCACTCGGATCAAGAATCCAAAGGTTCTCCGCGCCCATCGCCACAAAGTCGTCCAGCCGCTTCATCACTCGTCCCGGCCGGTCCTCCGGCGAGAGGATCTCTAAGCACAAGAGCGGCGCCGTCACCCGCACCCGCTCTACCGGCTCCCCTCGTCGCACCAGACAGATATCCGGCAGCCGCACCCGGCTCACCGATGTTCGCGTCCGGTACTCCGCGAGCACATCAATCCCCCACTCCGCCCGATGCAACAGGAACCAGTGGCTAATCATCGCTTGCAAAAAGCTGTGTTCCCATTCCCCCATGTTCTTCTCCTCAAGCACCCCATCGACAAATTCAAGATCCGGCTCGTAACTGGATGAGAGGTACTCCTCTATCGAGATCAGGGGAGATTGAACATTTGCGGTCGCCATGGCTGTCTCCTGCGTAATAGTATGCACTCGCTCCTGCCGTGGCTCATCCTGCTTTACAATCGCTTGAGCAAACGAACATACGCACTCTGCGTCCCTCTGGAGAGCCTGGCAGCTCATGCAACTCGCACTCTTCCTCATCTTCGGCGTGCTCGCTGTCGCTGGAGCGATTAACCTCCTTTTGCAGCGCCATCCCATCAACAGCGCCCTCTCGCTGGTCGTTGTCATGATGTCGCTCGCCGTCCTCTACTTTTCGCTCGGCGCGGAGTTCCTCGCCGCCGCCCAGGTTATCGTCTACTCGGGCGCCATCATGGTGCTCTTCGTCTTCGTCATCATGCTGCTCAATGCCGGTGAAGAAGAGCGCACCACCGGCAGCAAGGCCGCCTACATCGCCGGCTTCCCCGGTGCCGCCGCCATCTTCTGCCTGCTCAGCTTCGTCTTCCTGTCGGAGCGCGGCAATCTCGGCTTCGCCCATCTCGGCGGCCATCTTAATGCCGCCGTCAGCAACATCTCCGAGATCAGCACCGTTCTCTTCCGCGATCTGCTGCTTCCCTTTGAAGTCACCAGCATCCTGATCCTCGTCGCCATCCTCGGCGCTGTCGTTCTCGCCCGGAAGGAGCAGTAGCCGATGATCCCAGCTGTTCCTATCGCCGGCTATCTGGTCCTCGCTGCCCTTCTCTTCTCGATCGGCGTCGGCGCCTTCCTCATTAAGCGCAACATCATCTCGATCTTCATGTCGATCGAGCTCATGCTCAACGCCGTGAACCTCACTTTCGTCGCCTTCGCGCATATGTGGAACCGCGTGCAGGGACAGATCTTCGTCTTCTTCGTCATGGTCGTCGCCGCCGCAGAAGCCGCCGTCGGTCTCGCCATCATCATCGCCATCTTCCGCGCCCGCAAGACCCTCAACGTCGACCAAATCAACCTGATGAAGCTCTAACCAGGAGCTGCGAGACCCTAACTGATGCCTGCCTCAACTCTCTGGTGGATTCCGCTTCTTCCCTTCACCGGCTTCCTCCTCAACGGAACGGTCGGCCGCCGGCTGCCCCGCAACGCCGTCACCGGCATCGCTCTGCTCTTCACCGCCATCCCGGCCGTTCTCGTCGCCTGGCTCTGGTCCACCATGCTCTCCGCCGACGCGCCCCTTGTTCTCACCGCTGTCAGCCGTCCCTGGATCGGCATCACCGGCTTTCAGGTCAACTTCGCCTTCGCCGTCGATCACCTCACCCTCATCCTGCTCGGCGTCATCACCGGCGTCGGCTTCCTCATCCATCTCTACTCCGCCGGTTACATGGCGCATGAGGACGGCTACTGGCGCTTCTTCGCCTACCTCAACCTCTTCATGTTCTCCATGCTCGTCCTTGTCCTCTCGTCGAGCTTCCTTCTGCTCTTCGTCGGCTGGGAGGGTGTCGGTCTCGCCTCCTACCTGCTCATCGGCTTTTACTTCAAGAAGGACGCGGCCGCCAACTCCGGCAAGAAAGCCTTCGTCGTCAACCGTATCGGCGACTTCGGCTTTCTTCTCGCCATGTTCCTTCTGATCGCCCACTTCGGCTCACTCGATTTCGCCACCGTCTTCCCCGCCATCGCCCGAAGCTCCCAGCACGGCGGCTTCCTCACCGCCATCGCGCTTCTGCTCGTCGTCGGCGCCGCCGGCAAGTCCGCCCAGATCCCGCTCTACGTCTGGCTGCCGGACGCCATGGAAGGTCCCACCCCGGTCTCCGCCCTCATCCACGCGGCCACCATGGTCACCGCCGGCATCTACATGGTTGCCCGCGCGCACGTCCTCTTCGATCGCAGCCCCTTCGCCCTCGCCGTCGTCGCCATCATCGGCGCCGCCACCGCCCTCTTCGCCGCCTCCATCGGCCTCGTCCAGCACGACATCAAGCGCGTCCTCGCCTACTCCACCGTCTCGCAGCTCGGCTACATGTTCCTCGCCTGCGGTGTCGCCGCCTACTCCGCCGCCGTCTTCCATCTGCTCACCCACGCCTTCTTCAAGGCCCTGCTCTTTCTCGCCGCCGGCTCCGTCATCCATGCCCTCTCAGGCGAGCAGGACATGCGCCTCATGGGCGGGTTGCGCACGCGCATTCCCATCACCTTCTGGACCATGACCGCCGGTGTCGTCGCCATCGCCGGCATCCCGCCCTTCGCCGGCTTCTTCTCCAAAGACGAGATCCTCTACCAGACCTTCTCGAGCCCCAACCCGCTCGGCAAACTGCTCTGGCTGGTCGGCCTCGTCACCGCCGGCATGACCTCCTTCTACATGTTCCGGCTCTGGTTCAAAACCTTCTTCGGCCCGGAAAGGTTTGAAGCTCGTTTCGACGAGCACACCCTCGGCCAGCCCCACGCCGACGCTCACCCCGGCGCCGACGAGCACGACGAAGCTCAGGTTGCGTCACACCACGGCGTGCACGAGTCCCCCTGGGGCATGCTCGGCCCCCTGGTCCTCCTCGGCCTCCTCTCCGTCATTGGCGGCTGGGTCGGCATCCCCGCAGCCCTGGGCGGCCACAATGAGATCGAGCACTTTCTCGACCCCGTCTTCGCCTCCACCGCCGTCGCCGGCAGCGCTCTCAACGCCGACAACGCCTCCCACGCCACCGAGCTCGGCCTCGCCGCCATCTCCACCCTCGTTGCTCTCGCCGGATTCGGTACTGCCTACCTCTTCTACTACCGCAAGCCCGGCACCGCCGCCGCTCTCGCCCGCCGCGCCCCCGCCTTCTACCGTGTCATCGAAAACAAGTTCTATATCGACGAGCTCTACAGCTTCGCCATCGTCACCCCGCTGCTCGCCTTCTCCCGCCTCTTCCTCGGCCTCTTCTTCGACAAGGGCCTGGTCGGCGGCTTCGGCGCTGGCGCGGGAGCCGGCACTCGCGGCCTCAGCGATCTCACCCGTCGCATCCAGTCCGGAAACATTCGCTCCTACGCCGGCTGGCTCGCCCTCGGCGCCGCCGCCGTTATCGCCGTCATGCTCTTTGGCCGATCTCTTCTGCTGCTCCACTAGCACCCTGGACGCCCTGAACCCAAAATGAATCTAGACCACGCCATCCTGCCGCTCATCCTCTTCACCCCGCTCGTCGGCGCGCTCGTCCTCGCCGTCCTGCCAGACCGCGGCCGCACCCAGCAGTGGGGCGCCCTCGCCGTCACGCTCCTCACCTTCCTCTTCACCCTGCACCTCCCCGCGCGCTTTGACTTCTCGACGACGCACCCCGCCTTCCAGTTTGAAACCAACATCGCCTGGATCGCCTCTCCCGCCATCCGCTTCCACCTCGGCGCCGACGGCCTGTCCATGGGTCTCGTCGTCCTCTCCGGCCTGCTCGCCCCGCTCGGCGTCCTCGCCAGCTGGAACACGATCGTCGACCGCCGCAAGACCTTCTACGTCCTCTTCCTGCTCCAGCAGATCGCCATGCTCGGCGTCTTTACCGCCCTCGATCTCTTCCTCTACTACGGCTTCTGGGAGCTCTCCCTCGTTCCCATGACGCTCCTGATCGCCACCTTCGGCCGCACCCACAACCGTCGTCGCGCCGCCATCAAATACTTCCTCTACACCTTCATCCCCTCCGCCATCCTGCTCGTCGGCGTGCTCTGGCTCTACGTCCGCACCGGCACCTTCGATATGCCCATCCTCGCCCGCCTCGCCGAGCAGCACAGCATCTCCAACAACTCCTCCGCCCTTTGGCTCGCCTCGCTCGCCTTCCTTCTCGCCTTCGCCGTCAAGGTCCCCATCTTCCCGCTCCACGGCTGGCTCGCTGACGCCATCACCGAGGCCCCCACCGCTGCCGTCATGGTCCTCACCGGCAAGCTCGGCCTCTACTCCATCCTTCGCTTCTCCTTTGGCATCTTCCCGGAGCAGTCCCGCCACATCGCCCCGCTGATGATCGCCCTCGGCGCCATCGGCATCGTCTACGGCGCCCTCCTCGCCCTCGTCCAGAACGATCTCAAGCGCTTCGCCGCCTTTGCCACCCTCGGCGCGCTCTCCTTCATCACCCTCGGCGCCTTCTCCTTTACCATCTCCGGCCTCGATGGCGCCATCTTCCACATCGTCAGCGAAAGCCTCTCCGGCGCCGCCCTCTTCCTTCTGCTCGGCTTCCTCTACGAGCGTTACGGCAGCTATGACATGCGCGACTTCGGCGGTCTTGCCGCCCGCCTCCCCTGGATGGTCACCTTCTTCGTCCTCATGGGCCTCTCCGTCGTCGGTCTGCCCATGCTCAACAACTTCGTCGGCGAGTTCCTCATCCTCTCCGGAGCCATGAAGTCCGTCTTCGCCCACCACCTCTTCTGGACGGTTGTCGCCACCACCGGCGTCATCCTGTCGGCCGGGTACATGCTCTCCATGATCCAGCGCGTCTTTTACGGCGATCTCGGCTTTCGTCCGGCAGAGGTCGATGCACCCGACCTCGTCGTCCGCGAGCACCTCGCCCTATGGCCCCTCGCCGCCACCTTCCTCCTCCTCGGCTTGGCCTCTCCCGGACTCATGCGCTCCATCGACCCCGTCGGCGTTCATCTCGCCCGCTCCCTGCCCCAGCCGCAGCCCGCCGTCTCCGGCGCAGAGAGCACCGCCGCCCTCACCTCGCCGGCAACGGTCCCCAGCACCACAGACGGAGGCCAACGCTAGTGCTCTCGCCCAACATCCTCGTCCTCCTTCCAGAGATCGTCCTCACCGCCGTCGGCGTCCTCATCATGCTCGCCGAGCCCATCCTCCCCGCCGCCAGCTCACGCAAGCCGCTCGGCTGGCTCGCCATCGCCGGCACCATACTTGCCGCCGCCGGCAGCTGGTACCAGCTCCAGTTCGGCATCCTGCACGGCTTCTACAACACCATTCAGGCCGACAGCTTCTCCGTATTCTTCCATCTGCTCATCGCCGCCGTCGTCCTCGTCACCCTGCTCGGCTCGCTGGACTACTTCGACGGCCACGGCACCTTCTCCGGCGAGTACTACGCCCTCACCCTCTTCGGCGCCGTCGGCATGATGCTCATGACCAGCTCGGTTGAGCTCCTCATGGTCTTTATCGGCCTCGAGATCTCGTCGATCAGCACCTACATCATGGCCGGCTTCCGCAAGGGCCAGGCCACCGCATCCGAGAGCTCCATCAAGTACTTCCTGCTCGGCAGCTTCGCCACCGCCTTCTTCCTCTACGGCATTGCCCTCGTCTTCGGTGCCACCGGCTCGACCAACCTCCTCGCCATCGCCCACGGCGTCGCCGTTACCCACACCCCCACTCTCGCTTTCCTCGCCGTTGCCATGATCCTCGTCGGCCTCGGCTTCAAGGTCTCCGCCGCCCCTTTTCATGTCTGGACGCCCGACGTCTACCAGGGCGCACCCTCGCCCGTCGTCGGCATGATGTCCACCGCCCCCAAGGCCGCCACCTTCGCCGTCCTCCTCCGCATCCTCTTCGGCGGCTTCCCCGTCATGGAGCACCGCTGGGCCGCCCTCATCTGGATCATCGCCGTTCTCTCCATGTGCATCGGGAACCTCGGCGCCCTTCTGCAGCGCGATGTCAAGCGCATGCTCGCCTACTCCTCCATCGCCCACGCCGGCTACCTGCTCGTCGCCTTCACCGCTTTCCCTGCTGACGGCATCGCCGCTGCCTGCTTCTACACCGCTGCTTACGCCGCCATGAACGTCGGTGCTTTTGCCGTCATCACCCAGCTCACCGGCTACGACGAGACCGCACGCACCCTCGAAGACTTCACCGGCATGGCCGCAAAGCGCCCGGTCCTCACCGCCCTGCTGGCCTTCTTCCTGCTCTCACTGATCGGCATCCCGTTCACCGGCGGCTTCTTCGGCAAGTTTTACGTCTTCACCGCCGCCCTTCACGCCGGCAACGTCTGGCTCGCCGTCATAGGTCTCCTGAACTCCGGCATCGCCTGCTTCTACTACCTGCGCCTGCTCGCCGCCATGTACGCCCGCCCCGCCCAGCAACGCATTGCTGAAACCCCTACACCCAGTGTCACCGCTTCCTCCGGACGCCCGCTCGTGTCTGGTAGCTTCGTTGCCGTTCCCGGGGTACCAGTCCCGGCTGCCATCGGCCTTGGCCTCGCAGCCCTGGCCACCCTCGTCCTTGGAATCCTGCCCGGCGGAACTCTCAGCCTCGCCCAGTCCGCAAGCGCGCAGAACCAGTCAGACGTCTGCCAGCAGAACCCCACACCCTGTGCCGTCATGACAGCAAAAGAGCCAGACACGCACTAATGCAACCTGAAGTGAAAGGTCGGCGGATCTGACCTGAGACATCCGTCACCTGGGAACACCGCTCCTTTAACACAATTCGCACAGCGAGCGTTGGGAGAGGCTGCTCCACACCTCTCATCCAGGCAGATACGCGCGCCGCCTCTCCGCTACACTGCAGATCACACCATCTTTCACCCTCTCCGTCCTGGAGCGATCTCTTGGCTCGATTTACCGGCCTTCTCGGCCTCGCCGTCTTCCTCGCTCTCGCCTACGCCTTCTCAACCGATCGCCGCGCCATCCGCTGGCGAACCGTTGCCTGGGGCCTCTCGCTGCAGGTCCTCTTCGCCTTCCTGGTTATCAAGTGGTCCTTCGGTCAGCGCCTTGTGCACTCCGCTGGAGCGGCCATCACCTCTCTGCTCGCCCACTCGGTTGACGGCTCCTCGCTCGTCTTCGGCCCGCTCGGCACACCCGGCTCGCCCGTTGCCGTCCTCGCCTTCGCCGTCCTCCCGACGATCATCTTCGTCAGCGCCTTCTTTGCCGTTCTCTACCATATCGGCTTCATGCAGGTCGTCATTCGCGTCGTCGCCTGGATCATGTTCCGCACCATGGGCACCTCCGGGGCCGAGTCCACCAACGTCGCCGCCAGCATCTTCATGGGCCAGACGGAAGCCCCGCTCACCATCCGGCCGTTCCTGGCAGGTGCGACGCGCAGCGAACTGATGACCATCATGACCTCCGGCATGGCCCATGTCTCGGGCGGCATCATGGCCGCCTACATCTCCTTCGGCATCAATGCCCAGGACCTCCTCTCCGCCGTCATCATGACCGCGCCCGGCACCATCCTCGTGGCCAAGATGCTCGTCCCCGAAACCGGCTCCCCCGCGACCGCCGGCACCGTCAACATGCCTCCTGACGAGCAGCACAGCGACGAGAACCTCCTCGGCGCCATCGCCCGCGGCACCATCGACGGCGGCAGGCTCGCCTTCAATGTCGCGATCATGCTCATCAGCTTCCTTGCCCTCGTCGGCCTCGCCAACGCCATCATGCTCGGCGTCCATAACGGCCTCGGCGTCCACCATCTCGGCTCGCACGAGGTCTCCTTCCCTTCAAGCCTCAACTCCATCCTCGGCGTCATCGGAGCCCCCGTCGCCTGGCTCATCGGCATCCCCTGGCACGACGCCCACACGATCGGTAACCTGCTCGGCACCCGCGCCGTCCTCAACGAGTTCATCGCCTTTACGGAGCTCGGCGCGCAGAAGTCCATCCTCGCCCCGCGAACCTTTTCGATCGCCACCTTCGCCCTCTGCGGCTTTGCCAATCTCAGCTCCATCGGCATCCAGATCGGCGGCATCAGCGCCCTCATTCCCGCACGCCGCAACGACCTCGCCCGCCTAGGCTTCCGCGCCATGCTCGCCGGCACCATGGCCAACCTCATGAGCGCCTCCATCGTCAGCCTCCTGCTTCACTAGCATCCAATTGGTACGGAGCCCGCCATGACACCTCGCCCCTCTCTCGTAACCATGCTCGCCGCAACCCTCGCCCTTATCGCGACCCTGCCGCTCGCCGGCTGCCTGATGGTCGGTGGCTACAGCTCTCGAGGTGGCTGGTTTATCTGGCCCGGCAGCTTCGGCTTCCTCCTCGTGCTTCTGCTCCTCTTCTTGTTTCTCCGCGGCCGCAGATAACGTACCTCTTGCAAATGTTCAGAAGCGCCCTTTGGACATCAATTTTTGACAATCTTTGTTACTCTTCCCCTGGAGGAACTCTCCGTGAACGTCTCTCTCACTCCAGAACTCGAAAAGTTCGTTAGCGATACAGTCTCCACTGGTCGCTACAGTTCAGCATCCGAGGTCGTCCGAGCCAGCCTCCGCCAGATGGAAGAGGAAGAGCGCTGGAAGATGTATGCGAAAGCCAAGATCGCTAAAGGTATGGATGATATCGCTGCCGACCGGACCATCTCTAGCGAGCAGTTCTTGGCAGAGATCAAGGAGCGTAGGCGTAAGCGCGCGTGAACTCCTATAAGCTCTCTGCTGAAGCTCGGATCGATTACTTCGCCGCTTCCGACTTCCTCGCCGAGTACAGCCCCCTCGCCGCACTCGCATGGGAAGACCGAATGTTGGCCGCTTTCAGTCGTTTGGCAGACTGGTCCCACTCTGGTCGCATCCGTCCGGAGTACGCCCCTGACTTTCTTCGCTTCTGGGCTGAAGGGGACTACCTTGTCGTCTATGATCCGTCCTCTAAGCCGCTTACTATAGTCGCGATCCTGCACGGCGCTCTGAACCTGACCGCCATTCTTGCAGAACGCCTCGGCGAGGGTAAGCTGGAGGGTAATGAGTCCCCATAGTCCTCATGAAAAGTCGCCGAAGTCCCCAACGAAGGGCCTTCACCGTCGCTTTCTTCTTCTGCATCTCGTCGCATTACTCGTCAGCAATTCATGCCTTGCTTTGGCGCAAGCCACCCAGCCCGCCACCGACGCTCTCACCCGCGCCCACACCGCCGCCGCCGCCCTCCTAACCCTCTATAACCACGACACCGGCCTCTTCAACACCACCGGCTGGTGGAACTCCGCCAACGCCATCACCGCCCTCGCCGATGAGTCTCGCCTCACCCGCGACAAGTCTGTTCGTGCCACCCTCAGTAACACCTTCACGCAGGCCAATCAGAAGCATCCCAACTTCCTCAACGAGTTCTACGACGACGAAGGCTGGTGGGCCCTCGCCTGGATCGACACCTTCGAACTCACGCATGACAAGCGCTATCTCCGTGCCTCCGAAACCATCTTTGCCGATATGGCCGCCAGTTGGGACACCACCTGCGGCGGCGGCATCTGGTGGAAGCGCGATCGCCACTACAAGAACGCCATCGCCAACGAGCTCTTTCTCGACGTCGCCGCCAAACTCGCCCTGCACACCCATCGCAAGCAGCGCGCCACATACCTCGACTGGGCCAACCGCGAGTGGGCCTGGTTCTCCGCCTCCGGCATGATCAACTCTGACAACCTCGTCAACGACGGCCTCGACGCCTCCTGCCACAACAACGGCCGCACCACCTGGACCTATAACCAGGGCGTCGTTCTCGGCGGTCTCGCCTCCCTCAGCAAAGTCTCGAAGACCCCCGCGCTGCTCGAACCCGCCAGCCGCATCGCCTCCGCCGCCATCACCCACCTCACTGATCCGCAAGGCATCCTTCATGACTCCTGCGAGCCGAACTGTGGCGAAGATGGTGTCCAGTTCAAGGGCATCTTCACTCGCAACCTCGCTCAGTTACAGACCGCGGCACCCGCTCCAGCGGTCGCGCGCTTCCTCCTCACCAATGCAGACTCCCTCTGGTCCACGGCCCGCACTCCAGAGAACCGCTTCAACACAGTCTGGTCCGGGCAGTCCGGCCCCATCAACGCGGGCTCGCAAACCTCAGCGCTCGACGCCCTGAACGCCGCCGCAACGCTCCACCGCTGACAACCTGAAGACCCAAAATCGATTCCGCAAGGAGCCGTTCACCTCAGCCTTTACCCTTTGCCCTTGCTCTTGCCCCTGCCTCTGCCCTCTGCCCTCTGCCCTTGTCCTTTGCCCTTTGTCTCTTAGATTGTCATCCCGTAGGGATCTGCTTTTGCCTTTGCCCTTCGCCCTTAGATTGTCATCCCGTAGGGATCTGCTTTTCCCCGACTCACCACAAAGCCTGCCGCACAGACCCGTCAACACAAATAGACACGTCCAAAATCCTCCCGTCGAACACCCGAATCACCTGCCACTCAGCAGGTCATTCTGCTTCGTAAAGAAGGCCCGCTCCTCCGGGCCCGCGTTGTTTCTCTGCGCCTTCACCCGATCCACCAGCACCTCATCCACATCCGTTCCAAGCAGCCGCATCGCCTCGTCGATGAACTCCTGGAGCGGCATCGCGCGCGGGTCCGTCGCCTGGTGAGCCCCTGTCAGCTCCGTCTGCACATAGGGCGGTACCAATTCCACAACACCCACCGCCGTGTCCTTCAGCATGTACCGCAGCGAGAGTGAATATGAGTGGATCGCCGCCTTGGTCGCCGAATAGGTCGCGTGCGTCGCACGGGGCGTGAATGCCAGCCCTGACGTCACTGTCACAATCGTCGCCGCCGGCCGCGACTTGAAGTGCTCGAGCAAAGCAGACGTCAACCGGATCGGCCCCAGCAGATTCGTCGCAATCGTCGATGCAACAATCGCATCGTCCGCCGGGCCGTCGATCTCATCCGCCTTCATAATGCCTGCGTTGTTGATCAGTACATCAAGCTCCGGGTACTCCTCGATCAGCCTCGTCGCCGCAGCCTCGATGCTGGCAGGGTCCTCGATATCAAGCTCCATGAACGCCATGCCCGGGTGCGCCATCGTCGTCTCCTCGAGCGCCTCTTTGCGCCGCCCGGAGACAATCACCATGTTTCCCAGCCCGTACAGCGCCTCGGCGAGTCCGCGCCCGATACCCGAACCGCCGCCCGTAATGAAAATCGTTCGTCCACTCAGCTTCATCGTCGCTCCTCACCGTCTCCGTCCTAAGACGCGCCTCGCTCGATACCCGTCACCTACTCAGGGAGAGCACGGTTCGCTCAAAGCGAAATCCACGAGCGCTGGCGCAAGCTCTTCGCTCTCCTCGGTACACTGGATCCACGACGTACTCCGTGGCTGCCGACAGCCGCGATCGTGGGTCGATGCGAGGGGCGTGCCGCAGTCTGGTCCAGACCAAACCGGCCTCTTTCGAAGACTTTACGCCAGAAAGTAGGGGGGGGGGGGGCGCAGTGCAGGCACGCACCGATGCGTTGGATATCTTCAGCAGGGCGCAGGCCGCCGCGATCCACATTTGCGGTCGTTCCCCCATCGAACCTCTCGTCGGCATCATCCTCGGCTCGGGCCTCGGTACCTTCGCCACGGAGGTGCACGACGCCGTCGCCATACCCTATGCCGACATCCCGCACTTCCCTCAATCCACAGTCGTCGGCCACGCCGGACAGCTCATCCTCGGAACCATCGCCGGCGTTCCTGTCGCCGTCCTGCAAGGCCGTGTCCACGCCTACGAGGGCTACCCCCTCTCAGACGTCGTCTTCCCCACCCGCGTTCTCGCTCTGCTCGGCTGCCGGTCGCTCCTCGTCACCAACGCCGCCGGCGGCATCGATCCCGGCTACGCCCCAGGCTCCCTCGTCCTCATCGCCGATCACATCAACCTCACCGGCGCGAACGCCGCCGTGGGTCCCAACGAGCGCCGCTTCGCCACCCGCCCCGGCACCGCAGAACGCTTCTTTGACATGTCCTCCGCCTACTCGCCCGCGCTTCGCGCCCTTGCCATCGCGGAAGCCCGCAGGCAGGGCCTCGATCTCCCCGAAGGCATCTACCTCGCCGTCCTCGGTCCCTCGTTTGAGACCCCCGCGGAGATCCGTGCCTTCCGCTCCCTCGGTGCCACCCTCGTCGGCATGTCCACCGTGCATGAGGTGATCGTGGCCCGTCATATGGGCCTCGATGTCCTCGGCCTCTCCCTCGTCACCAACCCCGCCGCCGGTGTCACCGCCGCCGTCATCGATCACCATGACGTCCTCGAGATCGGTCGCCGCGCTGAAGCCCGCTTTACCGCCCTGCTTACCGCACTCATCCCTCAGATCGCCAACCATTTCTCCGCTGTTTCCTCCTAGCGCCGTCGGCACCCGCGTTGCGCCCCTCCACCCAGGCCGGGTCTACTCCCGCAGCCAACCGCCACCCAACCGTAGCATGGCCTCGCGCGCCTCCGCGGCCGCTGCCTTCCGCTCTCCACTCTGGAACGGCAGCGGACTCTCTGCAAAGCGCACAGCCACCTGCAGTCCCTCTAACGTCAGAAATCGCGCAACATGCTCCATCAGCCCGCGGTCTCCCCAGTACGCGACATCGTCAGTCACGCTTGCTCCAGCAGGCCCGGCCACCGTGTAGTGCAGCACCCCGATCGTCACCGGCAGGCCGGCGATCCGCGCCTCTGCCAGCAGTCCCCCGCGAAAGGGCAGCAGGCTGCTGCCATCAGAGGTCGTTCCCTCTGGAAAGAAGATCACCGGCACACCCGCCCCGGTCGCCGCCATCATCCCCACGCTGGCAGCCGCCGCACTTCCTCCCCGGCCGCGCTCCACAAAGACCGTTCCCGCCATCTTTGTCATCCAGCCGACGATCGGCCACTGCGCAATCTCTGCCTTTGACACAAACACGCACGGCAGCAGCGACGCGAGAACCGTGATGTCCATGTACGTCTGGTGATTCGTAATGAGAACGCCGCTCTCCGGGAATGCACCTTCGACAGTCACCAGGATTCCCAACGCTCGAACGATCCGGCGGCAGAAGCGCTGGTTCCACCGCGCCCGGTCCTTGCGCGATGTAGGCTGCGTCACCACCAGCTCGGCGACACCATAGCCGATCAGCGCAACAACTATACTTCCCCGCCAGACCAGCCGACTGAAGCTCCGCAGCCCCCATTGCTTTCGAAGCACTAGCCTTTGGACTCCTGGACCGGATCAGCACTCTTCACCCATGCCGTGTAGATCAGGTCCCGCAGCTCAATTGCTCCCGCCGCAAGCCGCTCGTCCACCATGGCCTTGCCCTCCGGCGTCCCGGCGCCCGTGAATGCGCCCGTCTTGTCGAGTGCATAGAGTGGCTCGACCAGCGCGTGCGTGTGCCGCAGATAGTCCATGTACCCCGTCCACACGTCGTCGATCACCTTCGGCTTCGTCGCCGCTACCAGAGGCTCGATATCGCCCGGCTTCACGTTCGCCGTCACGTACACGCTCTCAAAAGCCGCATGAACGGTATGCAGCGTCGTGTACCCTTTCGGATTCGGCCCCGTCGTCCATCCGTTATAGTTCACCGACGTATGCAGCGGCATGGATCCATCGGCCACGTAGTGCCCGAGCCATCCTGCGTAGAACACGATCGCCAGTTCCACCGGCTTCGTATCGCCCTTGGCTGCCGAAATCGCCCGGTACGCTCGCAGACCCGCCTTCAGCCGCTCCCAGACCTCCGTGGTCACATAGGGTTGCAGCCCCACCTTGTCCACACTCAGCGGAAGCTCCGGATGATCCTTCTGCAGCACCGCTAGAGCCCGCACATAGTCATAGCGCCGCCGCGGCAGCACCGGCAGCAAATCAACATACTCCATATCGAGGTAGTGCTCCGGCGACCCCGCCGCACTCAGCTCCGGCTCTGCCGGATTCTTCCAGCGGTCTGGCTCCGGCCCGAGATAGTCCATCGCATCCTGCGCCGCCGCGTCCCGTAAAAACTCCGGCACCTCCTGCGGCAACGTCTGCGAAGCCAGACGATTAATCAGCCGGTGTCCCGTCTCGCCCCAAGCCCATCCCTGCTCCACCGTCAGCACCGGCAGCAACACCACAGCCACCATCACCCGAGCCAGCCCACCCATCGGTTCCAACATCTTCGAAGTATAGCCGTCCGTGCATGTCTGCTTTATGACAGCTGAGCCCGATCAGATCTCCTCCTCCACTCCTGCCACGGGTACTCCCCCTTCGCGCCGCATGCGCAGATAGCCACGGATAAACAGCTCCAGATCCCCGTCCAGCACGCGATCCACATCGCCCACCTCCACACGGGTTCGCAGGTCCTTTGCCATCCTGTACGGCTGCAAAACGTAGGAACGAATCTGCGAGCCGAAGCCGATATCCAGCTTGGAATCCTCAAGCTTCTTGGTGATCGCTTTCTTTTTGTCCAACTCATACTCGTACAGCCGGGAGCGCAACATCTTCATCGCGCGCTCCTTGTTCTTGTGCTGCGAGCGCTCATTCTGGCACCCGGCGACCAAGCCGGTTGGAAGATGCGTGATCCGCACCGCGGAGTCAGTTGTGTTCACATGCTGCCCGCCCTTGCCACCTGAGCGGTACGTATCGATCCTCAGATCCTCCGGCTTGATGTCGATCACAATCGTGTCATCAATCTCCGGACTGACGAACACACTTGCAAAACTCGTATGTCGTCGCTTTGCTGAATCAAAGGGAGAGATACGCACCAGACGGTGCACCCCCGTTTCACCCGTCAGCAGGCCGAACGCGAACTCGCCCGAGATAGTAAACGTCGCCGATTTGATGCCTGCCTCGTCGCCATCCTGAATCTCGTTCAGCTCCGTCTTGAAGCCTTCACGCTCCGCCCACCGCAGGTACATGCGCATCAGCATCTCGGCCCAGTCCTGGCTCTCCGTTCCCCCGGCCCCTGGATGAACGACGACGATGGCATTGAGCGTATCCGTCTCGCCGGACAGCATCGTCTTCGTCTCAAGCTTTTCAGTGGTCGCGACGAGCCCCGGGATCTCGCGTTCGAGATCCGCATCGACCGGCTCGCCCTCTCGTGCCAGTTCGAAGTAAGCCTCAATATCGTCTGAGCGGCGCTGCAGCTCCAGATCGTCTGCAAGCAGCGTCTCTAATCGTTTGCGCTCACGCATCAGCGGCTGCGATCGCGCTGCATCCGCCCATACGCTCGGATCCGCAATCTTCTCTTCGATCACGCCCAGTTCGCGTTTCAGCCGGGCCGAGTCAAAGATACTCCCGCAGTTCGCGCACTCGCTCGCGAACCGGGGAGTAGGTGTACTCCAGATCAGTCAACATAGGCTGATTCTAGTGCATTCGGCATACTCTGCCGGTCGGCTTACAAGCTTCTCTGCTGAGGCGTTGCAGTCTCGATGTATCGAAAGATCTCATCCAGCTCAACGAAGATCGGCGTCCCGCTGACCTCCAGCCTCTTCGTCAGCGTCCATGACTGCCCCGTGCACTTCCGCCCCGTTCGGGTATGCGGATCGATCATCCACACTGCGTGCACACCCATTGAGAAATAGTCGGCCGCCCTCTGCTCAGTATCGCTGTAGCTGTCCTCTGGCGAGAGTATCTCTATAACCAGGATGGGTGGTTCTGTAAGCACCTCACCCTGCGGCGTGAGCGATGTGAGCGCCACATCCGGGAATACGGACGCGGTTAGGGGCGACCCACATCCACGCCTCAGTCAGCTGATCACAGACCAAAGCGTCTTATGAGCGATAAACCAGCCGCCGGCAAAGCTTGAACTCTCGCGGGTTCCCCGCTTCCCACCTTCCGCTCCCTGATTGCGCCATCGACATACTCGCAGTCTGGTCGGCAGCTGGTCTGTCGATAGCTGGTCTGTAGATACTCTGAAACGGTGGTCTGAATCGCGCTCGCCGTAAGCAAAGATTAACCCCCTGGCCTTACATCCCAACTGGAAGTGTGAGCAAGCCGCACAGAAACGTGTGGCTCATCGCACCCGCGCAGCCGGGCCTCGCCGGGACCACTCCGCAAACGCCACCGCGCAGACCGTCACTGCCGCACAGCTCCATGGCAGCCAGTCTCCGTGCCGTGCGTAGAACGTCACGTCATGCTCATAGCCGAACGGCACCCGGATCGCAGTGCGAGTGTGCCGCGGGGCCGCCGCGATCACCTTGCCGTCTGGATCGATAGCGGATGTGACGCCGGTGTTTGTTGCGCGCACGATCCAGCGATGGCTCTCAATCGCTCGCATCCGAACCATGTTCAGATGCTGCCATGGCGCGCTTGTGTCGCCGTACCACCCGTCGTTCGAGATGTTGACCAACACCTCCGCTCCCATCTTCGCGAAGTCCCGGATCTCGTCGCCAAAGATCGACTCGTAGCAGATAAAAGTTCCGTAGGTGTGGCCACCGCTCGAAAACACATCGCGCTTGACTCCCGGCTCGAAGGTCCCTACCTCTGCCAGCAGACTTCCCGCAAAGAAAAACAATTCCTTGTACGGGACGTACTCGCCAAATGGAACCAGATGCATCTTGTCGTATCGGCCTGCAAAACTTCCGTCCGGGCGAATAAACGATGCGGAGTTATAGGCAGTAGCCCCACGCAGCTTCGCCCTCCCCTGCGCCTGATCGATGCCGATGTTGCCCACGATAATTGGTGCGTTCATCTGCCGTGCCAACCTCGCCATCGCCTCCCGAAACGCCGGATCTGCTTCCCGAAAGGGTGCCGGCGACTCCGGCCACACCACCACATCACTTCGCTCGTAAACGCTGCCGGACGGCGGTCCCAGGCCTGCCTCCTGTCCATGCAGGGGTGGTGACACGGCCTGCAGCAGTCTGCGTGGTCGATCAATCCGTCGCGTCCCTGGAGCTTCGGGCATACCTCGCAACAAGGTCGTAGCCGGCAGTCGGCTCAGTGCGGCAAACTGCTCCAGCATCTGCCCTTCACTCTCCGTCGGCTGAACCTCCACAGCACCCACGTCCAGATTTTCCTGCAGCAGTGTCGCGGTGCCGACCTCCGCCTCCGGCACGTGGGCTCTCGGGTGCAGGAGCGCAACGCTGTAGCCCGCGATCAGAAGGACTCCCGCGGCGGCCAGCGCCGGCCGCGTCCATCGCCGCTCCCGTACCTGGATCCGCAGCAACCACAGCGCGTTGACCGCCGCCACCGCAAACGACATGCCGCACACACCTGTCCACGGTGCCAGCTGCCGTAGCAGCGGGTTATCAACCTGCGTTACTCCCAGCAGATCCCACGGAAAGCCGGTTATGCGGGACCGTGCCAGCTCCACCGCCACCCAGACAACAGGCACCAGCAGCAGCGCACCCTGCCGACCCAGCCGAGACGTCCTCAGCGTCGCTACCAGAGCGCCAAACAAGGCATGGTAGAGGCCTACGTAAAGGCTGAAGAGCGCCACGATCACAGCCGCGATCGGCTTTGCCAGACCTCCATAAACATGCATCGTCTGGTAGATCCAGTAGCAGCTCCCCATGTACCAGATAAATCCCGAAGCATACCCCAGGGCTGCTCCCTGCACACGGGTTGCCGGCCGACCCTCCGCCGTCTCGCCAACGAGTGCCCATAGCAGGGGCACCAGAGCTACCCAGCACACATGCGTCCGCCACAGCGGCACCGGCCCGGCTATCGGGAACGGCAGCACCTGCAGAACACCCGAAAGTACCGCCAAACTCCACAGCCCTAAGGGCAGCCGTCGCATCGCACTCGGAGTCTACCATCGGCCCACCGGCAGCCCGGTCCGGAAAACCTTCCGTTTAGCGTTACAATCAAAGCACGATGGATCTTGTCATTCGTCTCGTGGCACATGTTGTCGTGCCTCTCTTCTTCTTCGGAATGGCTGGGTCGGTGGTTGTCATCGCCGTCAGCTTTGTTGAAGATCTCAAAGAGCTGTTTGAGGATGAAGAGTGAGGCATGAGCCGCGACGACGCCGATTTGAGCTGCCGTCTCGGCTGCCAAATCTCTCTCTGCCGGACCTCTCCTCTCAGCGCTCCCGCGCCGTCTCCCGCCTGTTTCGCTCTTCCGGAATCTGATCGCTAACATGTCCTTTGCTAAACCACGCCGTCCCGAAGCTCAGACGCAGCGCGTTCGTCTCGTTATTGCATCCTCGGTGATGCTGACCTTTATCTCCTTCTGGCGCGCGGCAGCCATCGTTCTCAATGATCTCGGCTCCTCCGCTTTCTACGCGGGCGGCATCGCGGAAGAGGCTGTCGGCAAGTCCGCACCGTGGTTCATCCTCGGCGTCATGCTGTTCTCCTTTGCTGTCCGCGCCGTCTACGTCGAGAGCTGCAGCATGTTCACCCGCGGCGGCGTCTATCGCATCGTCAAAGAGGCCCTTGGCGGAACCTTCGCCAAGCTCTCTGTCTCCGCGCTGATGTTTGATTACATCCTGACCGGTCCCATCTCCGGTGTCTCCGCCGGGCAGTACGTCGTCGGGCTCCTAAATGAACTTCTGCAGCTCCTGCAGCGCCACAATCTCTTTCTCGGTCTCGTGCAGCATGTAGACGGCACCGTACGACATCTCCCTGCAAACGGCACCTCCGCCTTCATCGCCGCCATCGTCACCGTCTATTTCTGGTGGCAGAACATCAAGGGGATCGAAGAATCCAGCGACAAGGCACTCAAGGTCATGCAGATCACCACCGTTATGGTCGTGCTGCTGCTCGGCTGGGGCATCTTCTCCGCAGTGCATAACGGTGCTCATCTCCCACCATGGCCAACCCCGGCGAACCTTCATTTCAGCAAAGACTCCGTAGGCTTTCTTAAGAACACCAGCTTCCTCCGAAACCTCGGCTTCTTCGGCGTGCTGATGGCCTTCGGCCACTCCGTCCTTGCCATGAGCGGCGAAGAATCTCTGGCCCAGGTCAATCGCGAGATCGAGCATCCCAAGCTCAAAAATCTAAAGCGTGCCGCCATCGTCATCGCTATCTACAGCTTCATCTTCACCGGCATCGGTTCGTTACTCGCCGTGATGCTCATTCCGGACTCCGTTCGCGTTCCTGTCTACCGTGACAACCTCATTGCCGGCATGGCTATGTACATGACCGGCCCCCTGGCTATCCGTGTTGCCTTCCGCGTCTTCGTTGTTATTGTCGGCTTTCTTATTCTCGGTGGGGCGGTTAACACCGCCATTGTCGGCTCTACCGGTGTCCTCATGCGCGTCGCCGAAGATGGTGTCTTGGCAGACTGGTTCCGCAAGCCCCAGCGCAAGTTCGGCACCAGCTATCGCATCGTCAATCTGGTCGCGGGCCTTCAGATGTTCACCATCCTCGTCACGCGCGGCGACGTCATTATGCTCGGCGAGGCCTATGCCTTTGGCGTGATCTGGAGTTTCACCTTCAACTCGCTGGCGATGCTCGTCCTTCGCTGGAAGTACCACGGAGAACGGGGCTGGAAGGTTCCGCTCAATATCAAGATTGGTCAGACCGAGATTCCCTTCGGCCTGCTGTCAGTCTTTCTGGTCCTGCTTACAACAGCAATCGTCAATCTCTTCACCAAGTCCGTCGCCACCGTAAGTGGCGTCATCTTTGCCGCTGCGTTCTTCGTAATCTTCTCAATCTCTGAGCGGGACAATAAACGCCGCCATAAATTGACCAAGCGGCAGATGCGCGAGCACTTCCAACTCGAGCACCAGGACACCGTCGGCCGCGAGGCACTCGAAATTCGGCCAGGCGCCGTCGTCGTCACCATGCGTGATGCCGCCGTTCCCTTTTCCCTTAAATGGGCGCTCACCCACACCAACACAGACGAACAGGACCTCGTCGTTCTCGCCGCCCGTATGATGGGCGCCGGCGGCTCGGAATATGTTGATGCCTCTGAGCAGCTCTTCAGCGAACACGAGCAAATGCTCTTTACGAAAGCTGTCTCTGTTGCTGAGAGCTTCGGAAAACATATCTCGCTCCTGGTAGTTCCGGCGGGCGATATCTTCGCCGCACTCGTGCAGACAGCTAACTCTCTCGATGCGGCAGCGGTCGTCTCCGGTCTATCGACAAAGCTCACCGCCGAGGAGCAGGCATACCACATGGGTCAAGCCTGGGAGGTTCTTCCGGAGCCAAAACGGCAGTTCACCTTCTACGTTATTAAGCCCGATGGAGAAGCACTTAGCTTCCACATCGGCCCGCATGCACCAACTATCCATGCCGACGAGGTTCAGTTAGTCCATCGCCTATGGCTTCGCCTCCGTCGCTCTCCCGGCATGCAGGACCTGCACCACAGCGACGTTCTCAGCTATGCCATAGGGCGCATCGCCTCTGACTACATGCTGGATAAACATGCATTGATAGATGACCTGAAACATCGCGCACAGGAAGCAAATCGACGAGGGCTTGGGACCACACAGCACCTTTTACCGGAGGACGATTTCGATAAAGTAACAATTCCCGTCTCCAACGCTGCGCGTGAAGATACTCCAGAGTCCTACAACGGATCGCTTCCACGTGCCTAATTCAGACAAGAAATTGACCTGGTTTCTTGCTTCAGCCTCTATCTTTGAGTACTCTTTACCTGCAGCAGAGAGCGTTTCGATTGTCAAGGGCGTGTAACTCTGCATGGAGGTGACACTTGGAAGTACGTACTATCATCGCAGAGATCGACGCTCAAATAGCGAAGCTGCAGCAGGCCCGCACCTTACTCTCCGGAGTAGAGACTGAGTCAAGCGCACGTCGTCCAGGCCGTCCGAAGGGAAGCAAGAACGCGGCCGCGGTTGTGCCCGCCGTTATGAAGAAGATTGCAGGGCGCAAGCTCTCGCCAGAGGGTCGCAAGCGGATCGCCGATGCCATGAAGCGACGCTGGGCTGAGAAAAAGAAAACTCCGGCAAAAGCGGCAGCCGCGACCAAATAAGAAGAGACGCATAAGGGCGCATCCGGGGTGCACCGGTTGCGCCCTTTCTCTTACAAGTCACTCACGTGTGATTTGAGGTAGCTCTCTTCACCCTAAGGAGTTCGGCGTACACATCCGCCGCTCGCGCGGGGAACGCCCTCATCGCGTCGCAATAACCTCGCGTAGATTATCCTTTGCGAGAAAGAAGCGAAAATTGCTGAAGTCCTTCAGCAGCGTTTCTATTTGCCGGTTGGTATACATGGATAAAATTGGGAACTGCCCGACTCTTTGCAGATCCACCGTGTCATCTTCCTTGAGACTGTAGCGAAAGAAACCATTGTCAATACGCGGCGCGCTTGATCCGGCCGTCGGTTTTGCATGGTAGAACGCCAGCATCTGCCCTTCAGGAGCCATAACTTCGTGCATCCGGTGCATAAGCTGCGGCAGCAGTCTTTCTGGCAGGTAGTCTGACGCATCCCAGAGCAGAACAACATCAAACATCCGCCCCGAAAACTTTAGATTAGCTTCGAGGAAAGCCGAAACATCAAATGCCGGCTCGCCCTCTTCATCCCGCTTCATCCACTCCGGACGGGCCGCTTCTTCTACCAGATTCGACATGTAAATACTGTGGCCCATACCCGTAATAAAGTTGATGTTCGTCGAAGAGGTAGGACCGATATCCAAAACTCGCAGTGATTCACGGCGCTGCAGGTTCTTCAGCATCTCCTTCCACCCACTGGAGTGCCGCACCGAATGATCGCTGCCCTTATCGCGGGCGTGACCCGACTTCGATCCGCCACCGAAAAAGTTACGCATAGATTCTCTCGTCTCCCTTGCTCAACTCTATGTTCCCTGCCGCTAAGTTGTTTCTGGCTCTTCCAGACGCTTCTCTAGTGCCTGAGCGCGCGCAAACTCCACACCTTCACCCTGAGAGGGGTGCGCTTTGCCGAACTATACGGGACACCGTTCCCGCAGGCAAACACACCAGCTTTCGTGAGAAGACCTCTGGCAATCTAAAATCGAAAAAGCTCGCAGACTCGCGCGATTGGAGATCCGTGTTCTTTCCCCGCTTAAAGATCGCGCTTCCGGCATATACCGCTGTCTTGTTGGCACATCTCCTCTTTCTCACGACGGATCCGGCCGGAGCAGCAGCACTGTACGGCAACACTCAATCCTCCCCGTCAAGCTCGTCCTCTCCGCAGCGCTCAGCGCAGCAGTGGGCTGCACTCGCAACAAAAAATCAGCTCCTGATCCTGACGCACCAGGGTTCATACCTCCGCTACCGCACCCATGCGGTCAGTCAGAAGGGCGACCGTGTTCGCGATGTGATCGAGTCGAAGGACGGGAGCGTTGCTCGCACCCTTATGGACGGTGGAAAGCCGCTCACACCAGAGGCCAACGATGCCGAGCGCGCACGCCTTCAGGACCTCGCATCCTCTCCCGACGCCCTCGCCAAACACATCAAGGAAGATCTTTCCGGCCGAAAGCTCGCCGCCGACCTCATTAGCCTGATGCCCGAGGCCATGACGTACACCCTCGCTCCCGGCCAGGCTGACGCCCACTCGCCCTCGGGTACTCCCCTTGTGGTTCTCGATTTTCAGCCGAACCCAAAATGGAACCCGCCTACAACTCCCTCCGAGGCCCTCACCGGCTTTCGCGGTCGTGTCTGGATCGATGCCTCCAGCGGCTTTGTCACACGGGTAGACGGAGAGATCTTCCGCAGCGTCAACATCGGCTGGGGCATGCTCGCTCACGTCTACCCCGGTGGCAGACTCTCCTTCGAACAGATCAACGTCGGCAACAATCGATGGATCTACTCGCACTTTGTCGATCAGGCTCGTGTTCGCGCTCTGATGCTGAAAACCCTTGATGTCTCGACCGAGATCACAGCGTCAGACTTCCAGACATTGCCTGGGCCGCTCACCGTTCAGCAGGCGATCGCTCTTCTGCTGAAAGAGACGAAGTAGCTTAGGCCTTCTCCTGCGCCTTCCGTTTCAGGCTGCTTCGCCGCACCGTGAGCGCGTCAATCCGCTCTCTATCCACGGAAAACCCGCTGCCGATCCCGTCGGGCACCACAATCTCTCCGGCCGCGCTTACCGTCACCTCGGGCTCGATGATGTCCTGCGACCAATACCGCGCCGACGCTGACACATCGCCCGGCAGCGTAAAGTTGGGCAGGGAGGAAAGAGCAATATTGTGCGCGCGCCCGATCCCCGTCTCGAGCATGCCACCGCACCAGACCGGAACACCGCGCTCCGCAGCCGCATTGTGTACAGCAATCGCCTCGGAAAATCCGCCAACGCGACCCACCTTGACGTTGATGATCCGGCAGGACTCCATGTCGATTGCCGCCAGCGCATCTCTCCGGTTACGGATCGACTCGTCAAGGCAGAGAGAGGTTTCGATTCGCTTCTGCAGCATCGAGTGAAAGTAGAAATCATCAAACCACAACGGCTGTTCAATCATCAGCAGCTTGTAGCGATCCCACCCTGCGATCTGGTCGAAGTCTCGCATCCGGTACGCTGAATTGGCATCGCAGCTGAGCAGGATCTCCGGCCAGCGAGCGCGCACGGCATCGAAAACCTGATCATCCCATCCCGGCTTGCACTTCAGCTTAATCCGCTGGTAGCCGCAGTCAAGCTCTCTTGCAATCACATCCAGCAGGTGCTCGACGGACTTCTGGATCCCGATCGAGACTCCGCACGGAACGACACTCTGTGTTCCGCCCAGCAGCTTCGCGAGGGAGGTCTGTTTGCGCTGTGCTGTCATCTCCCACACTGCATTTTCGAGCGCCGCCTTTGCCATCCGGTGGCCGCGCACCTGCTTGAAAAGATCCGGCACGGATCCGCCGCCCTCAAGCGTCGCCTCCAACAGGCGGGGAGCCAACTCGCCTTCGGTCACAATCCAGGCCGTATCAATCATCTCGTCTGAAAAATAGGGGTGCTCGCCTGCAACACATTCGCCCCAGGTCGTCAGCCCGTCGCCCTCCAGTTCGACCAAGAGGATTCGGCGGCCCGTCGTCACGCCAAAACTGGTCTCAAAGGGGTGCGCAAGCGGCAGATTGATCTCGCGCAGATGGATCGCATCGATGGTGAACATAAACTCCCTACTTCCTTAGGCGGTATGGCAAGTCTAGCAAGGCTCCCTCAGGAGCTAACTTGTTATTGACCACGGTGCCAGCAAGTAACGTCCGCCCCCTTGCGCATCTCGCTCGAACCCGACCGCTGCTAATCTCCGTGAGAACCCTGTCAGCAGCTGCTCCCGAACGCGTGTCTGTGTCTCCCGCGCCCGCTCTCGGTCCGCAATCTCCCTCTTCCATGTATAGATCTCCGCGGGCACCCGCACGTGCTCAGCCGCTGTGACTGTCTCCGGCTCTCCGCGTAACGCCTGCTCGACATGCGGCGATCGCAGCCACCACTCCGCATACAGCCGGTCCGTCGGCAGACCACCCTGCAGCGGAGAGCTGGATGGCCCGTAGAAATCCTCCTGATATCGTCGACAGATTGCTCCAAGATGATGCAAATTGAGGTACGCATTCTTGATCTCTAAGGGGTCAAACGTCCACTCCATTAGCTCAAACCCACGCGCGAGCGCATCCTCCCGTTGTGCCAGCTTCAGTCTGCGTCCAAGCCCCGCATTCCGAGACTCCGGCAGCACGGCCAGCATGTGCGAGTGCAGGTACGCTACCCCATCGCGGTACCCGGGCAGTCCCATCGCAAACCCGACCATGACTCCCTTGGCATAGGCTCCAAGCACCTGCCCTCCAATCCGTTCCGCTACGACAAACACTCGCCGCGGAATGACGTCACCATCGCTGTACCCCCACACCGCGATCTGGAGCGCAACACATCGTTCAAAGTCCTCCATTCGGGTCACCGGCCGGATCTCAGCTTCCGTTGTTTCCAGACCGCCCGCATCGGCGATCATCGAGCCTCTCCTTCGCCCGCCTTTGCGGAGCGCCACAGCGTATCCCACGCCTCTGCGGTGAGCCCCTCTATCTGGTCCCGGCCACCCGCCTTCGACTCCATGGCTGCAAATCGTCTGCGGAACTTCGCATTCGCGCCACGCAGAGCACCCTCGGCGTCCACCTTCAGGTGCCTGGCCAGATTCACCGCCGTAAACAGCACATCTCCTAGCTCCTCTTCCAATCGCGCACGATTAACAGGAATCGTCGCCAGTTCTTGACTGACCTCATCCATCTCCTCAGAGATCTTTTCTCTCAATCCGCTCGCATCGGGCCAGTCAAATCCGACCTTTGCCGCGCGGCTGCCCAGCTTCTCCGCCTCCATCACTGCTGGCATCGATCGCGGAATGTCATCGAGCAAACCATTCGAAGCACCAGTGCCCGTCGCCCGCTTCTCCTCCCGCTTGATCAGCTCCCAGTTCCGCAGCACCTCGTCCACACCCGTCACCGCGCCGTCACCGAAAACATGCGGGTGTCGCCGGATCAGCTTTCGATTGAGTGCTGCAGCCACATCCTCAATCGTGAAAGAGCCAGCCTCTTCCGCCATCTGTGCGTAGAACAGAACCTGCAGCAGCAGATCGCCCAGTTCATCCCGGAGTTCACCCCAGGACCGACGCTCAATCGCGTCGAAGACCTCATACACCTCCTCGAGCGTGTGCCGCTTGATCGAATCGAAGCTTTGCTCCCGATCCCACGGGCAGCCTTCAGCCGATCGAAGAAGCCGCATGATCAGAATGGCCCGATCCATCTCCGGCATCTGCGCATCTCCAGCCAGGATCCGCTCTCTTAATTGACCGGTCTTCGCCGGAGACACTGCCGCTATCTCCTCCGCTGCGGCTGGCAGCACTTCCTTTGTATCCACGGCTCTTTCCATGGCCCCACTCTAAACGCGTTCCAGATCAAGGCAAACTAGTCGAAGATCCGTGCCTCTACAAAGGAGCTCTCACTCTCACGCCGTCGTTATCCTGCAGGAGCCGCACACGTAGAAGACGGCGATCGCTTTGGCGACCGCCGTTTAACGTCCAATCCGAGCCTAGTTTCCCGTCGGGCTCGTAGCCGCCGGGGTCGTCTGGTCACCGCTCATGTTCGAAAGCAGCCGAATCTGGACTCGACGGTTCTTTTGTCGGCCCTCTGCTGTCTTGTCCGTGGCTATCTGCTGGTCCTTGCCGATACCAACCAGATAGAACCGATGCGGCGGAATATTGAACTTTTCCTGCAGGTAATTGGCAACGGCATCCGCTCGCTTCTGGCTGAGCTGATAGTTGTAATCAGCCGGTCCGCTCGTATCCGTTCCTCCCGTTACCTCGAGAATGTACCCTCTGGCTGACGTCGTTCCCGCCGCAAACTGATCAAGCTGCGCCTTGTCGTCCTTGGTCAGCGCGTATTTGTTCAGGGCAAAGGTCAAGCTGACATCGGAGAGCGGCTTGTAGTTGTCCAGATTGGCGACCACGCCGCTAAGTGTGTCAACGCGGTTATAGGCCTCTTTCGCATTCTTCGCGGCGGAGTTCGCTGACTGCCCGGCTGCGTCCGCATGCTGTCCCGCTGCATCGGCCGCACTTTGCGCTCCGGCGATACCCTTGGTCGCTCGCTCGTCGGTGTCGGCAATCGTCCGGTGATCCTGAGCCGTGTTCGCGTCCAGCGTATTCGTCTGCTGCACAATCGGCGCTGTCTGCGCCCGAACATACTTCTTACTGGAGCATCCCGTTGCTGCCGTTAAGAGGGCACAGAGAGCCACGCTCCCCACCACCACAGATCGGTTCACACAGGCAAAAGAAGAGGAGTTCCGCAATAGAAGAGCCGTTCGCATGTGTGTAGTCTCCTTTGGACCTACATCTAGTGTCCAAGAAGAGAGATGCAATCGGGGGGCCAGCCGTCTCTACAGCTGCAACCATTCTGATCTCAGTCAGTTGCCCCTGCTTCCCGAACCCGCAAAGCGTCCGCTTCATCTCTCTTCCAGCGATGTTTTTTCACAATACCTAAGTCATATCTTCGCGTCCCGCCTCATCAATACAGGCCATCTGCAGGGCGCAGCCGCAGAGCTCGTACCGTCTAAACTGAAAGCTCAGGCCTCGCACCGGTCCCGCATGTATGGATCTCCACGCTAAAATTCGCACAATCCCGCCAAAGCCCGGCTGCTACCTCTACAAGAACGCTGAGGGCACGGTTATTTACGTCGGCAAGGCGAAGAACCTCCGCTCCCGCGTCCGCTCCTATTTCCTCGAGGCCTCACAGGCCAATCGCAAGACCGGCTCCCTCATGCGCGAAGCCGTCGACGTCGACTACATCGTCGTCGACAACGAACGCGAAGCCCTCGCGCTCGAAAACAACCTCATCAAGCAGCGCAAACCCCGCTTCAACATCCTGCTGCGCGATGACAAGACCTACCCCTACATCAAGCTCACCATGGGTGACCGCTTCCCCAAGGTCTTCGTCACCCGCAAGCTCCGCAAAGATGGCGGCCAGTACTTCGGCCCCTACTTCCCCGGCAACCTCGCCCATCGCCTCGTCGATCTCATCCATCGCTCCTTCCTCATCCCCTCCTGCAAGGTTGATCTCTCCCGCTATCACCCGCGCGCCTGCCTGCAGTTCTACATCAAGCGCTGCCTTGGCCCCTGCGTGGAGGAGCACACCACGCCCGAGATCTACAAGCAGACCATTCGTGACGTCCAGCTCTTCCTCGACGGCCGCCCCAACGAGCTTGAAAAGCTCCTCACCGCCCGCATGGAAGCAGCCGCCGAGAACATGCAGTTCGAGCTCGCAGCCCGCCTCCGCGATCAGATCGTCACCGTCCACCAGGCTCAGGACAAGCAGCGTATCGTTACCGCCGACGACAGCGAGGCCGACGTCTTCGGTTTCCACTTCGAAAATGAAATGCTCGCCGTCAACCTCTTCCACATGCGCGGCGGCAAGATCGTCGATCGTCGCGACTTCTTCTGGGAAGACCTCCCCGACCTCCAGTCCTCCTTCGGTGAAAACCTCAACGAACTCGCGACTGACGACGACATCAACGACTCCAGCGCCACCGTCTCCCCTGCCCCCTCCCTGCCGTCCTCTCGACCGGAGTCGCAGCGTAGCGAAGACGCAGTGGAGAGACCCCCGCATTCTGCTTCCGCCGAAACCACCCCCGGCCTCCTCGGCTCCTCCGACATCACCGAGCCCGAAGACATCTCCTCCCTTGAGCCCAACCCCTCCCAGTCCGCGCCCGAGTACGACCAGTCCGAAGAAACCCTCGGCCGCGCCCCCATCCAGCGCACCGCCATCGCCGACATCGGCGAGCACTTCTCCCCCGCCTCCTTCTTCTCCGCCCTGCTCAAGCAGCTCTACCTCGACCAGCCCTACGTCCCCCGCTCCATCTACGTCCCGGTGGACTTTCCCGACCGCGCCCTCCTCGCCGATCTGCTCAGCGAAAGAATGAAGCACCGCATCGAGCTCGCCGCCCCGCAGCGCGGCGACAAGCGCTCGCTCGTCGACCTAGTGTGCCAAAACGCCAAGCAATCCTTCGATCAGCGCTTCCGCGTCCTCATCCCCACCCAGAACGCCATCGCCCGCGCCCTTCAGGACGCCCTCATGCTCCCCGAGCTCCCCACCCGCATCGAGTGCTTCGACATTTCGCACATCCAGGGCGCCGAAACGGTCGCCTCCATGGTCGTCT
This sequence comes from Acidobacteriaceae bacterium, assembly GCA_903642235.1. Lineage (GTDB taxonomy): Bacteria > Acidobacteriota > Terriglobia > Terriglobales > Acidobacteriaceae > Edaphobacter. The sequence continues at coordinate 374,500 of CAHJWL010000003.1, forward strand.
GGGAAGACGGCGCCATGAAGAAGGCGGACTATCGCAAGTTCCAGGTCAAAACCGTCACCGGCGTCGACGACTTCGCCTCCATGCGCGAGATCGTCCAGCGCCGCTACGCCCGCCTGCTCGCCGAAAACAAGCCTTTTCCCTCACTGATCCTGATCGACGGCGGCCTCGGCCAGCTAAGCTCCGCCGCCGACGCTCTCGCCGAAATCGGCGTCCACACCCAGCCCCTCGCCTCCATCGCCAAGAAGGAAGAGATCGTCTACGTCCACGGCCAGGAAGACGCGCCCGTCGTCCTCGAGCGCCGCTCCCCCGTCCTCCATCTCATCCAGAAGATCCGCGACGAGAGCCATCGCTTCGCCATCACCTACCATCGCAAGCGCCGCCAGATGCGCGACCGCGACTCCGAACTCGACAACATCCCCGGCGTCGGCCCCCGCACCCGCCAACGCCTCCTCCAGCACTTCGGCTCCGTCCGCGGCATCAAGCAGGCCACCCCCGACGCCCTCACGGCCGTCGTCAACGCCGCCACCGCCGGGAAAATCCGCGCCTTTTTTAGCGAAGACTCTATCCTGTCCGGCCCCGAGGCTGCATCACCGCTTCCCATCCTGCAGTAGATCTACTGAAACATTCGTGCGTCGTAGTGCCACGGCTGTTGCGCAACGATCTTCACCTTGGCGAAGTCCGGATGGAGCGGGTTGAGGAGCGTGTTCCAGTCCCCCTCAACCACGATGGAGGGCACCTCTAGACCAACCGATCGCCCGGACCGTGCCCACTCCGAACCAATCTCGGCACATGCCGAGTCAGGCATTCGCCAGTTCGTGGGCAGGCTCTCGCGCGCTATTCGCTCCACTTCCACATCCGTGGGCATTTCGAGCTGCACCATGACGAGATCATCCGGCGCTACGCTCGGATCCAGGTGCACGAAAAACTCCATCGCCGCAAGCGCCAGCGACGACGCACAATACACCACCGGCACTCCCGCCTCATTCCAGCGTCCAGGGTACCGTCGGGCTCCCTCACCCGTAAGCGCGCTCGCACTGAAGCGCTCTTTGCATAACCGAAACAGCTGACGGGGTGCTCCTGAAGCGTTCATGACGTACTCTACGGAGCTATCTGCAAAGTCTTTGAACCGAGCCCTTAACTATAGATCCCGTATGCAATCCTGCCCAGGATCGTCTCCACAGTCTGCGCGCCGGCATCTGTATCCAGCCGCTCGAACGGAGTATCACCCTCCATCGCTCGATTCGCCGTCATCATCCACCGCGCTGCCTTGTCCGACGTCTCGAACACCTCTCGTGCCTGCGCGAGGATTCGTGCCATCCGTACGGCACGATCTGACTCCGCAGCCGTAAGCCGCGCCCGCGCATGGGACCGTCGAGTCAGGGTCCGCGGCGAGATGCCCAGTGACATCGCCACAACCGATCGACTGAGACCCATCTCCGCTGAAAGCAGATCGAGCGTCTCCGCCGGCAAACCCTCCCGCGTCAACGCCACCAGCTCTTTCGCGCTGATCACCCGCCGCCGAAGCACCTTATCGCCACCCAAGACCGCCGCTATGCTTGAGACCGTCATAACACGCCACCTGACTACCGATAATACGCCATATGGCTGGTACCTGCTCCTAGTTTCCGCTCGCAAACGTATTACAAGCCCCCGGGTTCCCCGTGCTCAGACCTCGCTTGAACCACTCCTCCCGCGCCGCGCTCGACCCGTGCGTCCAGCTCTCCGGGCTCACCGCCCGCCCACTCATCTTCTGGATGTGGTCATCTCCGACCGCAGCCGCCGCCTTCAGCGCGCCGTCCACATCGTCCTCATGCACAATCCCCCGCTGTTCGGTTGAGTGCCCCCATACCCCCGCGTAGCAGTCCGCCTGCAGCTCCAGATCCACCGACAGCTTCTTTGCCTGGTCCGGGTCCTGCTGCTGCAGCCGCCGCACCTTCGCCTCCGTCCCTAGCAGATCCTGCACATGGTGCCCGAGCTCATGCGCCAGCACATACGACTGCGCAAAATCCCCCGTGTCCCCGCCCAGCTGCTTCAGCTCATCCCAGAATCCCAGGTCGATGTACACCTTGCCATCCGCCGGGCAGTAGAACGGTCCCGTCGCCGCCTGTGCCGTCCCGCACCCGGAGTACGTCCGCCCGCGAAACAGCACCAGCTTCGCCCGCTCGTACGTCTGTCCCTTATCGGCAAAGATCTTCGTCCAAGTCTTCTGCACATCGTCGAGCGTGAATGACACCAGCTGCGCATCCCGGTCCGCATTCGGGTTCGCCCCGCTCGTCGCTCCTCCCTGTTGCGGCCCGTATTGCACACTCCGATCGCTCGACTGCCGCGACGGCGGCTGCTGCCCGCCTCCACCGCCGCTCAGGTACGACCCGATATAGTTCCGCCCGGTCAGCAGGCTGATTACCACCAGCACCACCACACCCACAATCCCCAGTCCGCCTCCACCCCCGCCGCCAAATCCGAACCCGCCACCGCCGCCCGAATCCCCACGCCGATCCTCCACATCACTGCTCATCCCACCAGGCGTCCAATCCATCGTTCCGTCCCCCGAACGGCGTCCAGCGCCATCCTTGTTCCCAAAGGAAAGTATGGCATGATGGCAGCCAGTTCCTCACGGCGTCTCACCACGTCCCTCCGCCGGACGGAACCATTCCACTCCCATCCCCGTACCGCTCTCATCTCTTTAAGGCCGCGCCGGCACCTATGTCCACCCTTACCGTTCCGTCTGTCCAGCGCTCGCCGGTCCTCACCAGCGCTCTCCGTCTCGCACTCTCCTTCGCCCTCGCGAAGCTCGCTCTCCAGGTTGCCGCCAATCTCTGGCAGGCCCACCTCGGCTGGGGCTACTTTCGCGACGAGTTCTACTACCTCGCCTGCGGCCGCCACCTCGCCTGGGGCTACGTCGATCACGGCCCGCTCGTCGCCCTGCAGGCTCGCCTTGCCGAGACCCTCTTCGGCCACTCCCTCGCCGGCCTTCGCCTCCCCGCCGCCCTCGCCGGCGCCGCCCGCATCGCACTCACCGGTCTGCTCGCCTTCGCCCTCGGCGGACGCCGCGCCGCGCAGTCCCTCGCCATGCTCGGCGTCCTCATCGCTCCGGCCTACCTCGCCATCGACAGCTTCCTCTCCATGAACTCGTTCGAATCCCTCTTCTGGATGTCCTGCCTTCTCGCCCTCATCACCCTGCAACACCGCCTTGGAGACTCACGTCCTCTCTCCCAGCCGCCGTCCTCTCGACCAAAGGCGGAGCGGAGCGCAGCCGAAGCGGAGAGACCCCCGCATTTCGCCAATCCCCTCACACCAACCGGAGTGCCTCATCCGCTGCAGCTCTTCCGCCATCATTGGTACGTAAGCAGCCTAAAGAGCACGAAGCATCGCCCCGACCGGCGCACGCCTCTCACCCTCTGGCTCCTCTTCGGCCTCTCCGCCGGTCTCGGCCTGCTCAACAAGCCCTCGATGACCTTCTTCCTCGTCGCGCTCGGCATCGCCCTGCTCCTCACCCGTTCCGGCCGCACCCTCCTCCTCCGCCGCGAGGCCCTCGCCGGCGTTGCCCTCCTCATCCTCATCGCCCTGCCTAACCTGCTCTGGCAGATCCACCACCACTGGCCCACCCTCGAGTTCCTCCACACCGGCCGCGTCCGTGGCAAGAACGCCATCCTTGGCCCGGTCGCCTTCCTCACCGCCCAGATCCAGACCCTCAGCCCGGTCACCATCTTCCTCTGGCTTCCCGGCCTCGTCTGGCTCCTGCGCCGCCCCGCCTGGCGCTGGATCGGCCTCACCTTCCTTCTCTTCTTCGTCAGCATGTTCGCTCTGCACGCCAAGGACTACTACGTCACCCCCGTCTACCCCGTCCTCTTCGCCGCCGGCGGCATCGTCTGGGAGCAGCGCCGCTGGCGCCCCTTCGGCAGGCTCTCCGCCGCCGCGCCGGAAGCCCGCGCCGACCGCCTCCTCGCCTTTCCCCTCTATCAGGCAACCCTCCTTGTCACCGGCATCCTCCTCCTTCCCATGGCCATCCCCGTCCTCTCCCCGCAGGTCTGGCTCCGCTACGCCTCCGCCCTCCATCTCCGCAACATCGTCAGCAACGCCGAAACCGCCCGCACCGGTCCCTTCCCACAGTTCTTCGCCGACCGCTTCGGCTGGCAGGAGTACCTCGACATCGTCACGGGCGCCTACATCGCGCTCTCCCCCGAAGACCGCGCCCGCGTCCTCCTCTTCACCAACGACTACGGCGAAGCCGGCGCCCTCGATATCCTCGGCAGCTACGAGCACCGCAACCTCCCGCCCGCAGCCAGTGGACAGAACAACTACTGGCTCTGGGGAACGCACGGCCGCGACCCCGACCTCGTCATCGCCATCGTCCGCGACACCCCCGAAGCGCTCGCCACCAGGTACGACTCCGTCACGATCGTCGGCCACATGAGCCATCCCTTCGCCATGCCTCACGAACACCGCAACGTCTATCTCCTCCGCCACCGCCGCCCCGCCACCCCCTTCCGCTGGCAGGACGAGCGCTACTTCTACTAGACGGGTAACCTTCGTCTTCTGCGCACCGTCGCCGCGGGCCCGCGCTCCGTGTCGCGTACAACACCCCCGTGTATTCTTCAGACACACCAATCAGGGCTCGTCTTTTGACTTCTTCAACGATCGTCCGTCCTCGCGACGGAAACCTCGCCGCCGCGTTTCAGCTCGCCTTCCTGTTCGCTCTGATCAAGTTCTGCATTCACCTTGGAGGCAACCTCTGGCAGGCACATCTGGGCTGGGGCTTGTGGCGCGATGAGTTCTACTATCTTGCCTGCGGTCAGCATCTCGCCTGGGGCTACGTCGACCACGGTCCCATCGTTGCCCTTCAAGCCTGGCTCTCAACTCACCTCTTCGGCCGGTCTCTGGCCAGCATTCGACTTTTTGTGGCTCTCGCCGGTGCAGTTCGTGTCCTCCTGACCGGACTCATTACCTTCCGTCTCGGGGGCGGCCGTCCCGCGCAGATCCTAGCTATGACGGGCATCCTCGTCTCCCCCGCCTACCTTGGCGGAGACAGCGTCCTGAATATGGGCCCCTTCGAATCCGTCTTTTGGATGGGCTGCATACTCGCACTCCTCGAAGCACAATCGCGTCTCGGCCTTGCGCCCAGACGGTCTACAGATGCGAGCAATACCGGCTTTTTTTCCCTCCACGGAAGATTTTCCCGTCCACGAAATGACCTCGGCGGGGTTGAACCATCCTTCTTCCTTCGCGGAAGGCTCTCTCACTCTGCGGGCTACCTCGACCAACCGCTAAGCTCAGCCTCTCTTCTGGCACCCTGGGCGGCATTTGGCGTCTGCGCCGGCGTTGGGCTCCTCAATAAACCTTCCATGACCTTTTTCCTCGCCGCGCTCGGCTTGGCTCTGCTCACAACACGCATTGGCCGAATCTTCGTTTTCCGTCGTGAGGCACTGCTCGGGATCGCGCTCATGGTCCTTCTGGCCTTGCCGAATCTCGCTTGGCAAATCCACAACGACTGGCCAACCCTTGAGTTCCTCCGCAGGGTCAGAGAGCAGGGAAAAAACGGTGTCTTCGATCCCATCGCCTTTCTTAACGCCCCAATTGCAGCCTTTATTCCCGCTACGTTTGCCATCTGGCTCGCCGGCCTCGTATACCTCCTGCGTCGAACTCAGACCCGGTATCTCGGCCTGACGTACCTGCTTTTCCTCGCTATCATGATGGCAGTCACAGCAAAGGACTACTACACGTTTCCAATCTATCCATTGCTCTTTGCCGCCGGAGGAGTCGCTTGGGAGAGAGTCTTTCGGTCTTGGCGCCGTATCCGCATCGTTGCCGTCTCCGTGAGCTGCCTCTCTCTCGCAACGATGTCGTTCATCAGCCTTCCCACGCTTATCCCTATCCTCACACCGCAATCTTGGCTCAAGTACACTGCCGCCACTAGGCTCTACTATCCACCGACTGACCTTTCGAAGGCGAGCGCGTTGCCGGTCTTCTTTGCAGAACGATTCGGCTGGCAGGAAGAAGCACTTGAGCTCACCCGCGTCGCGGCAACCCTTTCCCCTGCTGATCGCGCTAACGTCGCTATCCTCTGCGACAACTACGGTGAAGCCGGTGCACTGCAGTTCTACACTCCGAATCTTCCGCCGGTTCTAAGTGGTCAAAATACGTATTATCTTTGGGGTTTCGGACACACAAATGGCCAGGTTTTGCTCGCGATCACGGCAAAAACTCCTGAAGAGCTGCATCGTTTCTATAGCGATGTAAGCCTGGTCGGAAATCTCGATCACAACGCGTACATGATGCCCTTTGAACGGCAAAAACAAATCTACCTGCTGCGCGGTCCACATCAGGATATGGCTACATTCTGGCTTGCTTTGAAAAGTTACATCTAACGGACGACTTGCCTTGCGTGCCTGAGCGGCCGCCTTCATCTCGATGGCGTAACAAGACCTCCTGAACTCACACATTAAGTAGGATCAATCTAATGTTGAATAACTCTCCGACACGCAGAGTTGCAGATCAGTTGTGGATTGCAGATTGGCTTAGTAACGCATTGGCATGGGCCATGTTCCTTTACCTGACGGTAGATCGATCAGCCGATCGCCTTCTCTGGAGCGACGAGATCTTGTCTGCGGTCTTGCTGCGCGAGAGCTTCACAAAAATGCTTTGGGGTTGGTGGCAAGGAGCAGATGGCGGAGGAATTTTCTTCTATGTATCGGGCTGGATCTGGGAACGAGTGGTCGGCGGATCAGATTTGTCATTGCGGCTGCTCTCCGCGCTTCCTCTTTGTGCTTCCTTCTCCGTTCTTTGGTGGGTAAGTCGGCGCTATTACCGTCCTTTACCTGTAGCTGTCGGAAGCTTCGTGGTGTATCTCGGTAGCGATGCCGTAAGCTGGCATTTTGCGAATGGCCGTTTCTATGGTTTGTTCCTCCTCGCTTTTTCTTTAACCTTGGTCATGTTTGTGCTAGCCATCGAACAGCGCGAGCGGCCCGGTAGAACACTCCTGCTGCTAAGCTTTGCGGCACATCTGCTGCTTAGTGGAACGCACATCCTCGGCGCGCTCTACAGCTTTGCCGTTATCCTGGCTCTCTATCTCTGCGACCGCCGAGAAGCCCGGCGACGTTGGAGCCTCTATATTTCATGTGCCGCCGGATGGCTCATCGTCCCTCTCTCTTTGCCCGCAATTTTGAACAGCGCAAAGGTTGGAAAGCAGTTCTTCTGGACAGTGCCACCTACCTGGGAGATGTTTCGTGCCATGGTCACGCTCTATAGCACGATCGTCGATCAGGCCCTCTTCACCAGCGTGCTTTTACTCGCCGCTCTATGGGTCATCTTCGGCCCTCACATCAGCAAGCATGAAGATGTGCCTAAGTTAACTTCGCAATCTACGATGCTGCTTGTCGTCTGTCTCTATGCAGCGGCTTTTCTCGTATTTCTAAAATCCTGTTTCGGCATTTCACTTGCCGCGGATCGCTACATTCTTCCTATCGCGCTAGCCGCTGTTCTGCTGTTCGCTGATCTCCTGACTCGCATCCTCAACTACCGTTTCTTCCATATGCTTCGACGCTGGCCAGTCGAACTTTTCTGCATAGCGCTCATCGCAGTTGGCATGTTTTCTCTCGCACGGCAGACTGTTCCTCTGGCGGTCATCTATCCAGCCAAGGGATACGAAGGTCGCTTACTATCTCAAATTCCGGTTGGATCTATAGTTGTTGTTCCCTATGATTTGAGCGTTTACCCAGTCGCACTCTATTACGGCGCCCGCTTCCACCAGCGATTGGTCTTCCCGGTCGATCACATTGTGACTGGTCCTAACACAATGGGCGTGAACTTGGCAGAGCGTTGGAACGCAGCCGGCATCTATGCTGGGCATCAGCCTGATGTCGAGCAGATCTTCGATGGACATTCCAGCTTCTACCTGCTCCTCAGCTCTTCGGGAGATGAATGGTGGAATCTCCGCATCAAGAACAATCCGCACATCTTCTCTACAAAAGTCGGAATAGATAACGAGTTTCGTGCGCTTACAATCTGGAAGATCGACCAGAGATAATCCCGCGACCTGCCCGCGAGTGTCGCCTGTATGAGGCGTCTGTGAGCCGTTCCTATCTGATGAGTCCGGTTGATCTGGAAGAAGGCATGCTACCCTCACCCATCCACATGCCCTCAGAACCCCCAGGCGAGAAAGCCGAGCTCCCCCGCGTCCTCTCCACCCGGCACGCCGCCTCCGTCGTCATCGGCATCATCATCGGCTCCGGCATCTTTCTCGTCCCGCGCGAGATGATGGCCGCCGTCGGCTCCTCCAGCATGGTCTACGCCGTCTGGATCACCGGCGGCCTGCTCTCCCTCTTTGGCGCCATGACCTACGCCGAGATCGCCTCCGCCCGCCCCCACTACGGCGGCGAATACGCCTTCCTCCGCGACGCCTTCGGCGACACCACCGCCTTCCTCTACATGTGGACCTGGGTCCTCATCACCAAGCCCGCCTCTCTCGCCACCGTCGCCTTCGGCTTCGTCCGCGTCCTCGGCACCTTCGCCGTCTTCGGCTTCTTCGCCGCGCCCGCCCTCGGCCCCATCTCCTGGGCCCAGATCATCGCCATCGCCGTCACCTGGGCCATGACCGCCCTCAACATCGTCTCCACCCTCGAGTCCGCCAACATCCAGCTCGCCCTCACCTGGCTCAAAGCGCTCCTTATCCTCGTCATCGCCGGCTTCTGCTTCTTTGCCGCCGGTCACCACGGCGCCCTCGCCAACTTCCACACCACCGTCACCACCCACAACACCCCAGTCGCCGGCTTCATGATCGCCCTCACCGCCGCCCTCTGGGCCTACGACGGCTGGTCCGACGTCACCCAGCTCGCCGGTGAAGTCAAGCACCCGCGCCGCGCCTTCCCCATCGCCCTCATCGGCGGCGTCTCCGCCGTCGCGCTGCTCTACATGCTCACCAATGCCGCCATCCAATATGTCCTGCCCGCAACCGTAATTGCATCCTCAGACCGCCCCGCCGCTGATGCCATGCGCCTCGTCGCCGGCCCGTGGGGCTCCGCCCTGGTCTCGATCGGTATGGCCGTCTCGATCGCCAGCACCTTCGTCGGCTCGTCTCTCTCCGGCGCCCGTGTTCCCTTCGCCGCCGCCCGCGACGGCCTCTTCTTCCGTCAGCTCGCCCACGTCCACCCCCGCTTCCACACCCCATCCACCGCCCTCATCCTGCAGGCCGCGCTCTGCACCCTCCTTCTACTCGTCATCGGCCAGTTCCAAAGCCTCTTCTCGCTCGCCATCTTCGCCGAATGGCTCTTCTACGCCCTCACCGCCAGCACCGTATTCGTCTTCCGCCGCCGCGCCGCAGCCACAGAGCAAAGCCGCACTCCAACCACAGCACCATTTCGCACCCCCGGCTATCCCGTCGTCCCCCTCCTCTTTATTGCCGCCGCCACCCTCCTGCTTGTCTTCTCGTTCCGCGACCAGCCCCGCAACTCCCTCGTCGGCTCCGCAGTTATTCTCCTCGGCATCCCCGCCCATCTTCTGCTCCGTCGCCACAATCTCCGCCGCTCTCCGCCTCTCGATGGCTAGGGCTCGCTCCGGCCTACTCGCCAGCTCACTCAGCGAGGACTCATCGTTTCAGCACCACCTCGATCAAACATCGCCACACCGCCTTCCTGAAGCGCTCGAAGAATAGAGGAATGTACCTACCGGCGATGATCAGGCCACCTGCGTTCCCATGCAGAAATGTTCGAATGGGTCTTGCGCCACCCAACCCCCCGCAGTAGCATGAGGCTGTTAATTGAAGATCTCCTCACCTGGTCGCAGAGGAGCGGGCCCCAGGTTTTCTGCAAAGGAGATTCTCGGATGCTGCGTACACCCTTCCTGCTCGCGACCAGTATGGCCGCTGTTCTCGTTGTCACCCCTCTTCCCGCCCAGGCCCCCGCGCAGTCCGCGCCTGCTGACGGCATCACCATGGAGATGATGCCGATCACCCCGGACCAGATTAAACAATGCCGCGATCAGGCCAGCAGCCAGCTCGCGACCGAGCAGGACACCCTGCACAAACGCGAGCATGGCCAGGACAACGACAAGATGAAACAGGGCGCGGTAACCGGCGCCACCGGCCTCGCCACCAGCGCCGTCTCCCGCAGGAACAACGGTTGGGGCTGGTGGGGAAATCAAAACAACAACGGCGCTCAGACTGCCGCCGCCACCGGAGCGACCCAGCGCACTGAACGGAACAGCGAGGCGGTCGCCAGCACCACCGGCACCAGCCAGCAGGTCGGCCTTGACGCCTACTCGCAGTGCGTCGCCGGCATCAAGGGTCCCGAATACGTCCACTTCCGGCAAACCGGCCAGATCGTCGCCTTTACCGGCTCCGCCCCCAGCGGCCCGGCCTCACCCGCCGCCGCCGCTGCCGCTGCAACGGCCCCGCCGGCTCCCTTTCCTACCGCCAAGTCTCCCGTGCAGGACACCGGCGACGGCAAGCACTTTATCCTGATCGCTCCCGGTCAGACTGACGCCCGCGAGGTCACCCTCCTCACCGGCAGCAAGAACTCCTACATAGAAGACGTCACCGGCGACAAGTACATCGTTATGCCCGATGGCTCTGTGACCCGCATCGCCAAACACACCGTCCCCAAAAAATAGCGACCGGCCTGCCGCGTGGACATGCTGAGCTCTCCCGTACCCTAACCTCAGCATGTCCCGCAAACAGAAACCTAGGCTCGGCCAGAACTTCCTCTCTGACCTCACCGCCCGCCAGCGTATTGCAGACGCCCTCGGCGACATCTCCGCAGCCACCGTCCTTGAGATCGGCCCGGGCCACGGCGCCATCACGGAGATTCTCGCTACCCGCGCCCGACGCCTGATCGCGATCGAGCTCGACCGCGCCCTCGCCGCCGAACTCCGCTTCCGCTTCCGCAACCAACCGAGCGTCGAAATCCTCGAAGCCGACATCCTCACCGTCGATCTTCCAGCACTCCTGACCACCTCCTCCTCCTCCGCACCTGCGTCGCCTTCAAGTCCTCTTGTCGCCGCCCAGCCTCCCGAAGAGGAGCAGCTCTCTCACCTGTCCCCAGTCACGCAGCAAAGCCGCACCCTCCCCACCCTGCAAAGCAGAGGCGAAGCCAAGCCGGCCGAAGCCGCTCTGCCATCCACCCCCACCCACATCATCGGCAACCTGCCCTACTACATCACCTCCGACATCCTTCTCCACCTCTTCCGCGCCTCCCTCGCCGCTCCCGGCCTCCTCACCTCCGCCGTCCTCATGATGCAGCGCGAGGTTGCCGACCGAGTCGCCTCCCCGCCCGGCCGCCGCGACTTCGGCCTCCTCTCCGCCACCACCCAGATGCACGCCGTGCCCGGGATCCTCTTCACCCTCGGCCCCGAATCCTTCTCTCCACCGCCTGAGGTCGGCTCCACCGTCCTCCGTCTTCGTTTTCAGTCACGCTTTGCCGAGCTCGGCGTCGATCCCGCCCCGTTCGACGGTTTTCTCCACCACGCCTTCGCCCAGAAGCGCAAGACCCTCGCCAAGAATCTCCGCAACGCCGGCTTTAGTCCCGATCAACTGAACCGCGCCTGGCTACCAGATCTCGACCCGCAGATCCGCGCCGAAGCCACGGCGCTCGATGACCTCGCCGCCCTCCATCGTGCTCTGTCAGAGTCGGCGGCCACACTCCTCGGCGAGCGAGCGAGGTAAACAGACAGGGTTGCTCAAGCGACGGAGAATCGAGATCCGCTGCCTCTCGTTGGCTGCGCATCAAAGGAGCTGTGTATCGGTCACAACGCCTTCGCCTGCCCAGCGGCCAGGGCGTATAAGATCTCCAAGATTTGCTCAGCTTTTCAGACGAAGAGGCCGCCTTATGAAGCTCGCCGCCACCATCCTCCTCTCGCTCGCCGTAGCTCTTCCCGCCCAGATTGGCGTCGCCCCCGTTCCGCCCTCCTGGCATACCCAGCAACCAGGAGCCAGCCCTACTCCCACCGTCCATAACAGTCAACCCGTTGAAGATCCCGCGGATGCGATGCGCCGCGCGCAGTTCGCCAAGCTCGGCCAGAAACGGCAGGACCAGGCCAAAGCCGACGCCGCTAAACTCCTCGCTCTCGCAACCGAACTCAAACAGCAGCTTGACACCGCCGGCGCCAACATCGCCCCGGCCAAAGTCACCTCCACCACCGACGCCATCGTCAAACTTGCCAAGAGTGTCAAATCCAACAGTCAGCCGCTGTAATCACTCGCATGAGTTCTGAGGCCGGATCTTCAAACCACACCTCCTCCAAAAGCGCAGCCTCATGCGCGATTGGAAGATTCCACTTTAGATAGAAAATGGCTTACGAAAAGTCATACGTGTTGTCCGCGCGCCCAAGCTGAGCTTCGCGAGTCTGAGTTCGCCATTGAGGGCAGTCACTTGCCTGCATCTGCCATCGCCAGCAGGTCTGACGCCCGGTTCCGTACCCGTTCCATCAGCTCTCCATCGCTCGCCAGTACCCGCAGGATCTCGGAGATGTTGCCCAACTCGATCGCTCGTCCAGATTTGACCGCATCCGTAAAGCTTCCAATCTCCGCATCCAGACCGAGCCGATCAAACCGCCGCAGATGCGCCAGCTTCGGTCCTTCGTCGACAGTCGCCTCGATCGCACCGAAGGTGTTCACCGCCTCCTGCATCCGCTTGTCGTCAGAGTAGTTGAACGTACAGGTCATGGTCTTTCCATCCTGTCGCACCGTCAGGGTCTTCTTACCCGTCTGCGCCAGCCTTTTGTTCCCCGTCTCGCACCCTTTCGGCCCTGTCAGGACCGGTCCCGCAGCAAACAGCTTGTCACGCGTCGCCGTCGAGACGTGGATCTCTGTCGCCGTGCCAGCATCGCCCGCAGCCTCTCGTGCCGTCGAGACACTCCCCTTGCCATCGCCCCGCACAACGACCCGGTAGAAGGGCGTCGCCTGCGCCGGCCAGTCCCGTTCGAATGCAATCTCATCGCCCGTCACCAGGGGTATCTGCGCCAGCGCCTTTCCGCAGCAGATCGTCACCAGCAAGGCCGCACACACGTGCATCAGAGTGCTAACTCGTGCACAACTAGATCGCACCATGCGGCCTCTGTCGATCAAGCGTCTGTGATGTGTGCAGGTGGCAGATCGCAATCGCCAGAGCATCCGCGGCATCCGGACTATCCGGCTCCGTCTCAAGCTCGAGCAGCCTCGTCACCATGAATTGGACCTGCTCCTTCTGCGCCAACCCGTACCCAACCACTGCGCTCTTGATCGAAAGCGGGGCATATTCCACAACCCCGACCCCGCAGTTCGCCGCCGCCAGCATCGCTACGCCGCGTACCTGACCCAGCTTCAACGCGGACTTCGCATTTGCTGAAAAAAACACCTCTTCAATCGCCACCACATCGGGTGCATAAAGCCCGATCAGTCCCGTCAGCTCCGCGTAGATCTGTGCCAGCCGCTGCGCCGTGCGGTCCTTCTTCAGAAGCCGTATGGTGCCGGCCAGCAGATGCTGCAGCTTCGGATTCCGAGCGTCGCAGTCCATCTCGACGACGCCATACCCCGTGTACTCCGTGCCGCAATCGATCCCAAACACCCGCATACCGGGAGTGTATCGGATTCGCGGACACTCCTCGCCCGCCATGACCATCCCTGCACAACTTCCCCATCCTGCCTCCTGCCCACAAATCCGGCCGCCCCGACGGGGGGGCGGCCGATCTCGGCGGGTGTGCGGTCAGGCGGTGGTCGACGGAGCGGGGGTCCATCTGTCATGGACCACCTGACCGTCTCGGTGCTGCAGGGTGAAGGAGGGGGCGCGGGGCGGCGTCTCACGGGACACCGGCGCCCTGTCTCCAGGGTGAAGAGAGAGAGGGGGGGTTGGGCTAGACCTTGAAGCGCCGGCGCACCGCGCCCGCCGCCCCGATCAACCCGGTCGCCATCAGGCCGAGCGTTCCCGGCTCCGGCACCGCGCTCGGGCTCACCGTGCCGGCCGGCAGCGCAAAGGTGATGGTCTCAACCGCCGCGCCCAGGCTGCCGTCCACCTTCAGGGTCGCGAGGTTGGTGCTGAGGGTCGTATCGGCCATCGCCGCCGCGCTCAGGCCCAGGCCCACCGACACCGCGGTCGCGTTCGTGTCCGCAATCGAGAAGGTATAGCCCTTGCACGGCACCAGGGGGCCCACGTTGAGGCAAACTTCGGTGACAGCAAAGGTGTCGCTCAGGGGCGTATGCAGGTACACCGCAGTCACCGAGTTCAAGCCGTCGGTGGCCACAAAGGTGCCCGGCGTGGTCTGCAGAAAGGCATAGTTGGTGAGGCCGGAGACCAGGTTCAGATCAAGGCCCGGGGTGATGGTGGTGGCGTGGGCGGCAACCGTGGAGGCAGCAGAGAGAACAACCGAGGCGAGAAGCGAAGCAATGAGTTTCATGTGAGTAAATCTCCTATGCCAGGGAGTAGAGCAAGCTCTATGCCAAACTTTGCACACCGGAGAAGAATCCCTTTCCTCGCCTCCATACGCAGCATTTACAACCACTTAGCCCCGCAAGCCGGAAAGGACCCACCACCCGCCCGCAAAGGTCTGCACCCCGGTACCCCCAAACCGCACGGAAAGTAACTTCCACTTGCCCCACACGTGTAGGTAAACCACCAGCCATCAGGGTCGGCA